>CAWHZU010000031.1:0-520638 GCA_963833885.1 uncultured Actinomycetota bacterium
CCCGGATGGATACGCTGCGCGGCCAGCTGCTGCACGCCGCCCGGCACCTGGCCGGCGCCCGGGCGCTGCAAGCGCAGCTGTATGGCGTCGGGCCGCTGGCCGGCCTGGCGATGACCTGCTGGCTCGGCGGCGCCGGCCGGTTCTCCTCCTCGCGCAAGGCGGTCCGGTTCGCCGGGCTGGATGTCACCGTCTATTCCTCCGACGGCAGGCGCTCGCCCGGGCACCTGTCCCGGCAGGGCCCGGAGATCTTGCGCTGGGTGGCGTATGAGGGCGGCAAGACCCACGCCCGCGCCGGCGCCCCCGGCCACGACTACTACGTGGCCGTCAAGGACCGCACCGACGGCAAGATCGCCGCCCTGGCCCAGGCCCGCAAGCTCATCCGCCAGGCCTGCCACATCCTGGCCGAGCTCGGCGACGACGCGCTCACCGCCGCCTGAGCCCGGACCCGTTCCAGCCGGTGACCGTTCCCGTGACGCGCGGCCGGGCAGGCAAGCCGCAGCCGCAGTCATCAGATGGGGCACAACCGCGGCCAGCTCCCGCAGCGGCTGTCAGCTGCTCCCCGCCCTGCCGCGCAGGGCACGCAGACGGCCTGAAAAGACTGAGCGGCCGCATCCTCGCAGGCGGGGACACCCGATCAATCATCATGTCACCGGGCGCCACCCGGCGCCCGCGGGCCTAGGTAAGCCTGGCTGCCCCGCTTCGCCATCCCCCCCGCCGCCACGGCCGGCCACCCCAGACAGGAAGGACACACGCCAGCCCCCACCCGGCTCCCGCACCCCCCGGGATCGCTCCTTCCCCCGCTGCCCCGATGATCTTGCCCCCGGGCAACCGCCTCAAGGGCGCCTCCGGCGCCGCCATGCGGGCGCTACGCGCTCCTTTGACCCGCCCACCCGCTCGCAAGACCCGGCAGCTATCGAGGTAAGGAGCATAGTGGCGCACGCCCGCAACCAGGCCGCCCGTACCCAGCAGCTCAACCCGAACCGCTTGCGGTGCCCAGCCGATACAGGTAAGCCCCTGCGCCGGGATGACCCTCTACCAGGTCCTGCACCAGCTGCAGATAGTGCTGGCCCTCATCCTCGGCGCCTGCCCCCTGTGCTGCCAGCCCTTAACCCTCGACCGGCTGTCCGCCGCGCTCGCCGGAACCTAACAAAGTACTACTAACGGCTGTGACATTTAACGGGCTGTCAACCTTCCGTTTGGCTTGCCGACCTCCCGGACCGGGAGCATTTCCCTTGCTTTGTCGGATGCCCGGGAAGGACAGTAATGACGCAGAGTATGGAGCGCGCCGGCGTCTCGCGCCGGTCGTTCATCGGCGGTGTCGGTGTCACTGCCGGCGGTCTTCTTGTAGCCAGCAGCCCGGTCCTGTGGCAGCAGGCCGCCAGGGCCGGCACAGTCACAGCTGAGCAGGTCCACCTGACCTTCGGCCAGGACCCGGCACGTGAGGTCGCCGTGTCCTGGGTGACCCCGACTTCGGTGTCCAACCCGACCGTGCTGGTCGGCAGCGCGGCGGGAGGCTTCGGTCGCAGAATCACGGCCGAGACCCGCACGTACACGGACTCCAACAACGGCATCCAGACGATTGCCCAGCACGCCCGGATCGAGGGCCTGAGGCCCGACACCACCTACGTGTACCGGATTGTCAGCGGCGGCGAGACCCAGGTCTCCGGCGCGTTCCGCACGGCCCCCGAGGGCCGCGTGCCGTTCCGCTTCACCAGCGTCGGCGACATCGCCTGCGGTGACACCGCCTTTTCCAAGGCGTCGCTCAATGCCGAGGCAACCGCCGCGTCCGTCGAGCACTTCGACCCGGTCGTGCATCTAGTCAACGGCGACCTGTCCTACGCCAACTCCAACCAGCTGTACCAGCCACAGGTCTGGGCGGAGTACTTCGACAACATACAGTTCTCGGCCGCGAACCGGCCGTGGATGCCGACGCTGGGCAACCACGAGAACGAGCCCGGCAACGGCCCGCAGGGGTACTTGTCCTACCAGACCCGCTTCAGCCTGCCGGACAACGGCTCCGCCGACTTCGAGGGCAACTGGTACAAGTTCCAGATCGGCTCGGTGCTGTTCGTCATGCTGGACAACAACGACGTCTGCTACCAGGTCGACACCGGCACCTACCTGAGCACCGGCGACAACCAGATCCTGACCGGCTACTCCGGCGGCGGGCAGGAACGGTGGCTGGAGAAGACGCTGCGCGAGGCGTCGACCGACAGATCGGTCGACTGGATCGTCGCCGTCATGCACCAGCCGGCCATGTCCACGTCTGACGCGGAGGGCTCTGACCTGGGCATCCGCCAGAACTGGATGCCGCTGTTCTACAAGTACGGCGTCGACTTCGTGCTCGCCGGCCACGACCACGACTACGAGCGCAGCTACGTGGTGAAGGGCACCGACCCCGGCACCATCCTGCGGCCGCGCGTTGTGAGCACGGAGCTGAACAGCGTGGACTCCGACCTGGGCCTCGTTCACCTGGTAATCGGCACCGGCGGCACCAAGGGCCACGACGACGTCTACGAGACGGGCACCGCGGGCGAGCCGGAGGAGGGCATCAACGTCTCCGGGACCGAGATCGAGACCGAGGACGCGCCGTGGTCCGCGGTCACCGACCCCAACACCACCTACCCGTGGGGAATCGGCGTGTTCGACGTGGATCCCGGTGGCTTCCCCGGTGACAAGACCACGATGACCTTCACCTACTACCACACCTCGGCGTGGTCCGGCTCGGGCCCGTACCCGACCCCGGCCGAGTTCGACACCTTCACCGCTACCCGGACCCGCTCGGACGGTTTCGGCTGGCGCCGGCGTAGCGCCAAATAGTCCACCATGCCGGCATGCCCGTGCCATTGACCTTGGATGCGGCACGGGCACGCCGGCACTGGGCGGCTAGGCGCAGAATCGCTACTTAACATAATGTACATTATCGGCTAACCGGAGGAGCGCCAGCCGGGGCTTACATCGGTGTAGTTAGTCCAGTGACAAGTCATCACAGCGTGCGTCCCTGGGCGTCGAGTCCGGCCGCCAGGCCGAAAGACGCGAAGACCTCGGAATCCTGGAACACGGAATTCCGGCTGATGCCGTCGACGGTGACGGTGAAGATCTGGAGCGTGTGCAGCTCGTATCCGTCACCGACGCGCCGGTAGGCGGCGAACCCGGGCTGGCCGTTGGCCGCGACAGGCGTCAGGCGCCAGTCTGTTCCGGCGGCCCCGAAGACCCACTCCATGAACAGGCCGTAGTTGCCGGGGCCGGTGAACCAGTTGATCATCGGCGGCATCTCCATGAGCACGTCCTCGGTGAGCAGCCGCTTGAGGCCCTCGACGTCGGCTCGCTCGAACGCGTTCATATAGCGATCGACCCAGGCGCGCTGCTCGGTTGCGGACGGCTCGCTGAGAGGTTCCTGCCGGACCCCGAGTTCCTTCATCCGGGTACGTGCCCGCTGCAGCGAACTGTTCACCGATACGACGGTCGTGCCGAGGATGTCCGCTGCCTCGGACGCGGAGAAGCTGAGCACGTCACGCAGGATCAGTGCACCACGCTGACGCGCCGACAGGTGCTGCAGGGCGGCGGCGAACGCCAGGCGCAGGCTGCTGCGGTCGATCACGGCTCTCGCCGGATCGACCGCAGCCAGCAACGAGTCCGGCAAGGGCTGGAGCCAGGTGACGTTCTCTCCCGGGACGAGCGGCCCGAGCGGGTCCGACGCGGCCACCAGCCCCGACGGCAGCGGCCGGCGGCCACGGACCTCCAAGGCGGTCAGGCAGACGTTCGTCGCGATCCGGTAGAGCCAGGTGCGCAGCGAGCTGCGGGTCTCGTCGTACTGCTCCCGCGCCCGCCACGCCCTCAGGTACGTGTCCTGGACCAGGTCCTCGGCGTCGTGAGCCGAGCCGAGCATCCGGTAGCAGTACGCCAGCAGCTCCGTCCGGAACGGCTCGACCAGGCGATCGAAGCCGTCGATCTTCGTCGTCACGCCCACGCCCCTTCTCTGCTCCTATCAAGGACCACCAGCGCCGGGCCGGCCGTAGACGCGTACGGCGAGTGCATCACTACACACAGTCACTGCCGGTTATCAGGCTCACTGCCCAGGCGCCAGCACCGGGCTGTTGTGATAGGCGGCGATCAGCCACCGGCCGTCCCGCCTCTCGAAAACCCAGGTCGCGTTCACCTTACGTGCGTCCGGAACCTCGGTCTCGCCAGCGAACAGGATGCCGGATTCGCTGACGACGATCGCGGCGTCCCTGCCGACGAACCGGAGGCTGAGCTGCTTGTTGTAGGTCGAGCTGCCCTTGAGCGGCCCCTCGAAGGCCAGCGCCATGTTCTCGCGGACCACGTCACGGCTGTCGCGGAGCGAGCCGGTCATGATGGCGGTCGCGTCCGCGGTGTAGTCGGCGACCATGCCGTCGGCGTCGCCAGCTTCCCACGCCTTGTAGGAGTCGACCAGTACGGCCTGGATTGCGGCCTCGTCTGCCGCACGACTGTCTGACATCGGGTTCTCCCTCGTTATCGGTTCGCCCGGGGTATTCCGGCGAACTCGTCAGTACATACCGGCGATGGGGCCGAAACTCATCGCGCCCGCGGTGAAGAGTCGTGGAGTCCGGGCGCTGGTGGCGGCTCTTCAGCTGATCTCCGTGTCACAGATGGCCCGGGCTGTCTCGTCTCGGGGTTGAGAGCCAATTCTGATATCGGGAAGGTGATCGTCATGCGGGTGTTCGTGGCGGGCGGTACCGGCGTCATCGGGCGGCAGCTGGTGCCGCAGCTGGTGGCGCAAGGCCATCAGGTGACGGCGACGACGACCAGCGCGGCCAGGCTGGGCATGCTGCAGCAACTGGGCGCCGATGGCGTCGTGATGGACGGGCTGGACGCGGCCTCGGTCGGTGAGGCGGTAGCCGCGGCCCGCCCGGACGCGATCGTGAACGAGATGACGGCGCTGTCCGAGGCGCACGCCGGCAAGCCCAACCTGAGGAATCCGGACCGCTTCTTCGCCGGCACCAACCGGCTGCGCAGCGAGGGAACCGACAACCTGCTGGCCGCCGCCCAGGCGATCGGCGTCAGCAACGTCGTCGCGCAGAGCGCCGCCATCTCCTACGGGGTACGCGAGGGCGGATCGATCATGACCGAGGAGGATCCGCTGGAGGCGGCGGACGGCACGAACATGGCGGCGGGGAGCAAGGCGATCAACCACCTCGAGGACGTGGTTGTCAGGGCAGGCGGCGCGGTCCTGCGCTACGGGGCGCTCTACGGGCCGGGCGCCACAGACGATCAGGTAAAGCTCGTGCGCAGGCGGATGTTCCCGCTCGTCGGGGGCGGCACCGGGTATTTCTCGTGGGTGCACACAAGGGACGCGGCAGGCGCGACCGTCCGGGCGGTGGAGCAGCAGGCGACGGGCGTGTTCAACATCGTCGACGACGAGCCCGCCCCGGCCAGCGAGTGGCTGCCGTATCTTGCCGCGTGCGCGGGGGCGAAGCCGCCGAGGCGGATCCCGAAGTGGCTGGGCCGGCTGCTGGCCGGCGGCATGGCGGTGGGCATGATGACCGAGGGACGCGGCTTCTGCAACGCCAAGGCCAAGCGAGAGCTCGGCTGGGAGCTGCGCTACCCGTCGTGGCGGCAGGGGTTCAAGGAAGAGTTCGGATGAGCAGGCCGGAGGAATTTGAGGAACTGAGGCCGCTGCTGTTCGCGATCGCTTACCGGATCCTCGGCAGCGTGAGCGAGGCTGAGGATGCGGTCCAGGAGACCTGGCTGCGCTACGCGGCCTCCCCGACGCAGCCCGTGTCGGCCAAGGCGTTCCTGTCGGCCGTGGTGACCCGGATCTCGATCGACGTGCTGCGCTCGGCCCGCGTCCGGCGGGAGGAGTACGTCGGGCCATGGTTTCCCGAGCCGCTGCTGACCGACCCCTACGAGGACCCCGAACGGTCGGCGGAGCTGGCCGACTCGGTGTCGATGGCGGCCCTGCTGCTGCTCGAGCGGCTGACCCCACCCGAGCGGGCGGTCTTCGTGCTGCGGGAGGTGTTCGGGTTCGGCTTCGCAGAGATCGCGTCCGCGGTCGGGAGTTCCGAGGCGGCGTGCCGCCAGCTCGCGGTGCGGGCGCGGCGCCACGTGGACGCAGGACGTCCGAGGTTCCGCGCTGACCGCAGGGAGCGGGAGAGACTGGCCACGCGGTTCTTCGGCGCGCTCACCGACGGCGACGTCGACGGCCTGCGGGAGCTGCTCGCCGCCGACGTCCAGCTGTCCACGGACGGCGGCGGCAGGGCCCCGGCGCTGGCCAGGAGTATCACCGGCGCCGGGAAGGCGGCGCGGGTGCTCGCTTCGATGTTCCCCCTGCTCGCCCGGATCGACGTGACGCTGGAGCCGCGCGAGCTCAACGGGCAGCCGGGCGCGATCTTCCGCGACCGGGACGGCAGGGTGGTGTTCACGCTGGCGCTTGACGTGCTCGGCGGGCAGATCCAGGCCATCCGCTCGGTGAGCAACCCCGACAAGCTCGGGCACGTTGGCCCGGTGGCCGACGCCTGGGCGCTCGCCCGCGAGGCGAGCCAGGCCCGCAGGCCCGCGGACTGAACCGGTACGAGCCCGCCGCCAGGGCGAGCCGGGATCTTGAACCAGATGCCTGCCCAGTACCTGTGCTGTCGGGTTATCGTCTCGGGTAAAGATGGGCGGCGTCTCGGGCAGGCGCCGCCGGAGGGTGCCTCGGGCAGGCACCCGCTGAAGGGGGGACGGCCAGATGGCGCTGTTCGGCCGCCGCAAGGACGTCACGCAAGGAATACCAGGAGGTATCCCCCGCGAATTCCCGGGTGGCTCCCCCGGCCAGGTGCCGGGCGGGTTCCCCGGCCCGGTGGACGCCGCTTCCGGTCTCGGGCAGGCGGCCTTCACGCAGGGCTGGCAGCCCGTCGGCGACCAGCCCTTTGACGGGCACCTCGAAGGCCGGGTGCCGGCCGTCATCTCGTGCCTGTGGGGAATGAACCGGGGCGAGCCTAAGCAGCAGAACTACAACACCGGCACCAGCTTCCGTGACGCGTTCCGCGGCAGCGTCGACGGCCGGATGGTCACGGTGGCGAACGCCTGGACCTTGCTGCTGCCGCCGGGTGTGCGCCGGGACCCGGGCTTCGGCGCCGTGGGCGCCTGCGTGGTCGAGCTGCCGTCGGTGCTGCCGATCCTCTGCGTGCAGCCCCGCCGGATTCACGCGGTGCTGGGCGGCATGCCCGCCGCCCCGACCGGCAACCCCGAGTTCGACCAGCGGTTCATCGTGAACGCGGTGGCGGCGCTGGGCGATGCCCGGCAGGTGCTGACGCCGGAGGTGCAGCAGCGCATCATGGCCCGCGACGACTGGGTCTTCTGCGCCGAGCGCTACCTTCTCGGCTGCTTCAGCAGGGGTCCGTTCGGCTCCTTTGACGAGGCCACCGAGCGGCTTGGCGAGGTCCTGGCCATCGTGGCGGCGATCCCGGAGTCGGTGCTGCCCAGCCACGTCGACCACTCGCAGGACGACCTGATCGACCGCATCAGCCGGATCACCAGCGTCGAGGATGCCCTGGCGTTCCTGCAGGGGCTGACCCCGGGCGAGCGGGAGCGGCTGGCCCAGTCGGGCACTCCGCTGGCGGCCTTCGCCGACTGCCGGACGCCGGAAGAGGCCATGGGCCGGTTCCAGTCCCTCGACCAGGGGCAGCGGATGCAGCTGATCGCCATGTTCTCCGAGGTACGCGACGCCCGCCGCAATCCCTAGCGGCTGCCCGTTCAGGGCGGCTTACATCGGTGTGATTCCCGGCGTCGATGTCGGATTTTCGCTAGACCTGGGGCGCGACGGGGGCCGATGCTGGGCGGGTGCAGGACGACAGGGAGCGCTGGATCCGGACGGTGCAGGCGAAGGACGCCCGCTTCGACGGCTGGTTCTTCATTGGCGTCGTCACGACCGGGGTCTACTGCAGGCCGAGCTGCCCGGTGGTGCCGCCGAAACCGGAGAACATGCGGTTCTATCCCAGCGCCGCTGCGGCGCAGGGGGCCGGGTTCCGCGCCTGCAAGCGGTGCCGGCCGGACGCCAGCCCGGGATCGCCGGAATGGAACGAGCGTGCCGACCTGGTGGCGCGCGCGATGCGGCTGATCGCCGACGGGGTGATTGACCGCGACGGGGTGCCCGGGCTCGCCGCCCGGCTCGGCTACAGCATCCGGCAGGTGGAGCGGCAGCTGCTCGCCGAGCTGGGTGCCGGGCCGCTGGCGCTGGCCAGGGCGCAGCGGGCGCAGACCGCCCGGCTGCTGATCGAGACCAGCGCGCTGCCCATGGGCGACATCGCGTTCGCGGCCGGCTTCGCCAGCATCCGGGCATTCAACGACACCGTGCTCGAGGTGTTCGCGCTCTCCCCCACCGAGCTGCGCCGCCGTGCGGGCCGCGGGCAATCAGCCGCGGCGGCCGGCTGGCTGTCGCTGCGGCTGCCGTTCCGGGCGCCGCTGTTCCCCGACAACCTGTTCGGGCACCTGGCAGCGACGGCCGTACCCGGGGTCGAGGAGTGGCGGGACGGGGCCTACCGCCGCACGCTGCGGCTGCCGCACGGGCGGGGCATCGTCGCGCTGCGGCCCGGGCCGGAGTACATCGGGTGCCAGCTGGCCCTGACCGACCTGCGCGATCTGGCGATCGCGATCAGCCGGTGCCGTCGGCTGCTCGACCTGGACGCCGACCCGGTCGCCATGGGTGACGTGCTGCGCGAGGACCCGCTGCTCGGGCCGCTGGTGCGGAAGGCGCCGGGCCGCCGCGTGCCGCGCACGGTGGATCCCGCCGAGTTCGCGGTGCGGGTGGTGCTCGGCCAGCAGGTCTCGACCGCGGCCGCGCGCACCCATGCCGCGCGGCTGGTGCTCGCGCACGGCGAGCCCGCCGACGACTCCGCGGGCGGGCTCACGCACCTGTTCCCCAGCATGACCGCGCTGGCCGCGGCGGACCCGGCCACGCTGGCCGTGCCGCGGACCCGGCAGGCCACGTTCGCGGCGCTGACCAGCGCGCTGGCCAGCGGCGCGATCGACCTCGGCCCGGGCAGCGACTGGCAGCAGGCCCGTGCCGCGCTGAGCGCGCTGCCCGGCCTCGGCCCGTGGAGTGTGGAGACGATCGCCATGCGCGGTCTCGGCGATCCGGACGCGTTCACCGCCGGGGACCTGGGCGTCCGCGCCGCGGCGCGGACGCTCGGCCTGCCGGGTACGCCCGCGGCGCTGACCAGGCGTTCGGCCGGATGGCGGCCGTGGCGCGCGTACGCGGTGCAGTATCTCTGGGCGACCGGTGACCACGCCATCAACCGGATCCCCGCGGGCGGGCCGTCTGCGCGCCGGCCGGCCTCGAAGGCCAAAGAAGGAAGGGAATCAGCGTGAAGCCGAGCACACCGGCGGGCAGCCGGGAGCACGCAGTGGTGGACAGCCCGGTGGGGCCGCTCACCCTGGTCGCGGTCGACGGCGTCCTGGCCGGCCTCTACATGACCGAGCAGCGGCACCTCCCGCCGAGCGAGGCATTCGGCGAGCCTGCCGAGGATCCGGACGGCGCGCCGTTCGCCGCCGCGGCCGGGCAGCTGCGGGAGTACTTCGCCGGCGGGCGCACCGCGTTCGACCTGGAGCTCGCCACGCACGGCACCGCGTTCCAGCGGCGGGTGTGGGCTGCCCTGCAGGACATTCCGTACGGCCAGACCGTCTCCTACGGGCAGCTGGCGGACCGGATCGGGCAGCCGTCCGCTTCGCGGGCCGTGGGCCTGGCCAACGGGAAGAACCCGATCGGCATCATCGTGCCCTGTCACCGGGTGGTGGGCGCCGACGGCGGGCTGACCGGCTACGGCGGCGGGATCGACCGCAAGCGCTTTCTGCTCGCGCACGAGCAGCGGGTCAGCGGGCAGACGCTCGCGTGACGCCGGGCGGGCTGATGGCATTACCTTCTTTCGTCATGGGGAGCCCCCGGGGAACGCTTGGCGCGCTTGTCCTCACGGGGCTGCCTCCCAGGTCGCGTACGCCCGGACCGGGAACGTGCCGAACCCCGCGACCCGTGGCGGCACCGCGCTGAACCGGAACCCCGATCCGGGCAGCTCCCCCAGGTTCGTCAGATGCTCGCAGACCGGGATGCCCGCGGCGAGCAGCTGCGAGTGCACCGGGCGCTCCGGGTCGCGGGTGTCGTCGATATTGCTCGCATCGATGCCGACCAGCCGGGCGCCGGACCGGACCAGATGCGCCGCGGCCTCGGCGGTCAGGAACGGGTGCTCGCCCGCGTAGGCGCCGGTCCCCCAGTGCCGGTCCCAGCCGGTGCGGACCAGCACGGCCTTGCCCTCGACCCGATATGGGATGAAATGCGCCCGGCCGATCGCCCGCGCCGCGGCGCCGGTCACGTCGACCAGCACGCCGTCCAGCTCGGCCAGGCGATCCAGCGGCAGCGCCGCCAGGTCCGCCCGGTCGGGGTAACGGTGGAACGGGCTGTCGACATAGGTGCCGGTGTTACCGCACAGGGTGATCTCCCCGATCGCGAACTGGACGCCCGGCGCGTACTGGCCGGGCGGCAGCTGCGCGCTCACCGAGTCGGCCATGATCCGCGGCGCCGGCAGCCCCGGGATGGTGACCATTCCCTGCTCGATCGGGTGGCTGAGGTCCGCCCGGTGCAGCACCGCGCCTGAGGTGCCCGGGGCGGCGCGGGGCGGCGGGGCGGCCCGCTTGTGCCGCTCGGTGAGGATCTGGTATCTGCGGATATCGACCCGGTCCGCCATCAGCAGGCCAAGGTCGGCGATCAGCGCGGCGCCGAGCTCGTCCTCGGTGGGGCTGGAACCGGCGATGTCGATCCGGAATGCCTCCCCGCGCAGGCTGCCGCCGTTGGAGAAGGTGATCTCGAAGTCCAGTTCGGCGCGGTACTGCGCCGCGGGATCGCTCACGCCCGCCCTCCCTGTGGTCAGGCGGCCAGCGACCGGACGACGCCGTCCACGTACCGGCTGAGCTGGCTCCCGTCGGCGTCGTGCGTGGGGTTCACCTCGGTCACGACCAGGCCGGCGAACGACGGATGCGCCCGCAGTACCCGCAGGCAGGCGACCACATCCTCGAGCCGCGGGCCGGAGCCGTAGTGCGGGAAGTTGCCCAGCGGCAGGTCGCCCGAGTCGATCACGTCGACGTCAAAGTGGACCACGACCGGCCCGCTCGCCGCCGCGACTGCCTCGATGGCGCGCTTCGCCGCGCCAGCCGGGTCGGCCAGGAACGAGGGCGCCTCCTGCAGGCTCACGCCGTTGTCAGCCAGGTAGCGGCGCCCCGCATCGTCCGTTTCCCGCGGGTCGGCACCGACGATCGCCAGCCGTGCTCCGTCCAGCAGCGGGGCCGGGCCGCCGAGACCGGTGAGCTCGGGCGCTCCCCTGCCGAGCAGGTGTGATACGCCCATGGCGTCGAGGATGCCCGAGCCGCCGTCGCCCGGGACACTCACGTCGCTGTCACCATCTACGTAGACGAGCCCCACGTCCGGGTGACGCCGCCGGAAGCCGGCGATGACGCCAAGCGTGATGGTGCAGTCACCGCCCACGACCAGCGGCAGCCGGCCGTCGTCGGCAGCGGCGATGGCGTCGGCCACCTCGCGCGCCACTTGGGTAACCGCGGCGAGGTTGCGGGCACCCGGGTGGTCGTGATCGACCGCGAACGTCGCGCCCGGCAGGTTCCCGGCGTCCAGCACGGTCTCCCCCGCTGCCGCCAGGCGTTCGGCGAGGCCTGCCGCCCGGAGCGCGTCCGGGGCTCGGTCCTGGCCTGCGTAGTGGGCACCCGCGCTGGTCGGAACGCCGATCATCACCCAGTCGTGCATCGTCGCCTCCTCTAGCTTCGTCACCTGCTTATCCCATTTGATGGTGACGACAATAGACTTCTCGCCGACACCGGCGCAACCGGCTACCATCAAATGGTGGTGATGCAGCGGGCTAGCGAGCTGCCCGAGATAAGCCCCGCTCCGGGGATGCTGGAGATCGTCCGGCAGTTCGTCAACACGCTGGACATCGAGAGCGGCACGGATGAGCTGGACTCGCCCGGGGCGCTGCTCGGCTGGCTGGACAAGAGCGGGCTGGGTGGCCTAGGCCGGGACGCGCACCCCGGCGGCCCGGTCACCGAAGCCGACCTCGCGCTCGCGGTCTCGCTCAGGGAGGCGCTGCGCGGCGTGCTGAGCTGGCACGTGACGGCCGGGAACGAGCCGGACGGCTCGGCGAGCCCGGATCGCGCTGGCGGCCGGGCCGGCCCGGCCGTAGCAGCCGCCGAGCTGCGCAAGGCCGCGGCACCGCTGCGGATACGTTTCGAGATCAGCGACGAGGGGCAGGTCGCGGCGGCGCCGGACGGCTCCGGAGTGACCCCGGATCTGGCCCGGATCCTGCTGATCGCGGGCGAAGCTGCCACCACCGGGACCTGGAGCCGGCTCAAGGTCTGCAGTGCAGCGGACTGCCAGTGGGCCTTCTACGACCGCTCCCCCACCCGGACCGGATGCTGGTGCTCGATGCGCGTCTGCGGCTCTCGCGCGAAGTCCCGCGCCTACCGGCGCCGCGCGGGCGGGCGGGCGCAGGCTGAGTGACGATCAGGCTTCAGCTGACGGTGCGGGCAGCCGACGCAGGATTTCCCGCAGGGTGCCCTTGACCTCGGCCATGTCGGTCTTGAGGGTGGCGACGTCGGTCTTGAGGGTGGCGACGTCGGTCTTGAGGGTGGCGACGTCCGTCTTGAGCGGGGCGAATTCGGATTTGAGGGTGGCGAAGTCGGCCTTGAGCGTGGCGAACTCGGCCTTGAACTCGGCCTGCATCTTGGCGAGATCAGCCCTGATCTGGCGCTGGCCCTCGGCCAGGGCCACGGCCTGGCCGGGTCCCGCCCAGGTCTCCAGATTGTTCACACGCATCTCTAATGTCCCAATGCGTTCCTCGATGGTTGCCATGTCCACGACCGTAATGCGGCCCTCCGACAGAATCGCATACGCACCGGATCCGCGTACCCAGATCAGGTCTGGGGCTTCATCGCCGCATCGGGCGGCGGGTCAGCTTGGCGACGTCACTATGCTGTCAAGTCGGACCGGCACCGCCATTGTCCGGGTGCTGAAAGGCCGCCGCGCCGGGCGGTGGACTCGACGATTCTGGCCGATGCGGTGGCTACCCAGGACACCGTGACCCAGCTGGTCGCCGCGATCCGCCGGGTGGGGCGGGTAGTGCCCGGGGCGGCGGAGCTGATCACGGCGGCCTGCACCGGGCATGACTACTCGGCGCCGGGCAAGCCACGGGTCGACTGGGACGACCCGCAGGCCAAAGACGCGCTCGTCTCGGCCCTGGTGAACGACGCGAACGCGCTCGTGGCGGCGCTGAAAGACCGGGAACTGGGTGAGCGGGCCGCCTCCGCGGTGGGGCTGCTGGCGCTGGTCGCCGGGCAGGATGTCGAGCCCGCTGAGGGATCGGACGGGACCGATGGACGGTGGCGGATCGCCCGGAAGGTAGCCGGGGGCCGCGTCATCTCCACCGTGGACCCAGAGGCGCGGCATACGCGCAAGTCACCAGAGAACCGCCGTGATGGCTACCGCGCCCACGTGGCTGCCTGCCCGCAGACCGGCATCATCACCGGTGAGCGGCTGACCCGGGCAGCCGGGGAGGAGAACAGCGACGCCGCCATCGCCGGGGAGTTCTTAGCTGGCCAGGCCGCCGGCGGCGGCCCGCCGTGTGAGTGGTACGGCGATTCCGCTTACGGCACCGGGGACCTGCGCGCGGCAATCAGGCAGGCCGGGCACACGGCGGTGATCAAGCCCCGGCCGCTCAAGCCTGCGGTCGAGGGCGGGTTCACCCTCGATGACTTCACCGTCGATGAGACCGCGCACACCGTGACCTGCCCGGCTGGCGTCACCCGGCCGGTCACCGCAAGCCGCAACGTCACCTTCGGCGCCGCATGCTGCGGCTGCGCGTTGCGCGCCCGCTGCACCACCAGCAAGCACGGCCGTGCGCTGATCTTGCACGAGCACGACGCGCTGCTGCGCGCCGCGCGCGCCGCCTGGGCAGCTCAGCCTGGGCTGTGTGAGGACTACCGGAAGTTCCGCCCCAACGTCGAACGGGTGATCTCCCAGATCGCCAGCCGCGGCGGGCGGCGCCTCAGACTCCGCTACCTCGGCACCGCCAGGAACAACGCCTGGCTCAAGCACCGCACCGCAGCCCTCAACCTGCGCAACCTCATCAGCCGCGGTCTCACCCGCGACAACGGGGCATGGGTGCTGGCCTGACCACCTCCGGCAGGCACCAGCGGCCGCTTGCAACCACCCCCGCATCCCTGCCAGGCTGGCCCCGGCGGGAAGAGCGACCACGTTGCCGGCCCGAAAGGGCCAGGCTCTCTGCCGCACAGACGGCCTTGTCGGCGCTCTTCCCGCCCCAAGACCACCGCATTATTCAGTGCCTCCTAGCGACGCATGAGATCCGATTCGACAAATGGTCATCGATCAGGTTCGCAACGTTTTCGAGGAGCCGAACAGCTTCGTCGGCCGCGAGCGTGAGCTCGACGAGCTGCGCCGGTTCGTGGCGTCGGCGCGCGCCGTGACGCTCTGCGGGCCGGGCGGCATCGGGAAGACACGGCTGGCTCTGCGGGTCCTCGCGGAACTCGCCGACGACTTCCCCGACGGAGTGTGGTTCATCGAGCTCGGCGAGCTGCGCCAGCCCGATCTGGTCGTGTCGAGGGTCGCTTCGGTCATCGGCGTGGATGAGGAGCCCGGCCGCCCGCTGCTGGACACGCTCGCCGACGCGCTCAGGCCTCGCCGGCTGCTGCTGGCGCTCGACACCTGCGAGCACCTGATCGATTCGTGCGCCCGCCTGTGCCACCGGCTGCTGGCGAGCTCCCAGGGGCTGCACGTGCTCGCGACCAGCCGCGAGCCGCTGCGGATGGCAGCCGAGGCCGTGTGGCAGGTGCCCCCGTTGTCACTGCCGCAGCCCGGCGCACCCGAGGCACCCGAGGAGCTGAGCCGCTATGCGGCGGTACGGCTGTTCGGCGACCGGGCCGAGGCGTCCCTCCCCGGCTTTGCCCTTGGGGTCGGGAACGTGTCCGCGGTGAGCGCGCTGTGCCGGTCGCTGGATGGTGTCCCGCTGGCGATCGAGCTCGCAGCCGCCTGGGTGCGCGTGCTGTCGGTGGAGCAGATCGTGACCCGGCTGGACGACCGGTTCCGCCTGCTCACCAGCGGTGACCGGACTGCGCCCGCGCGCCAGCGGACGCTGCGTGCGGCGATCGACTGGAGCCATGACCTGCTGGCCGAGCGGGAGCAGGTCATGCTGCGCCGGCTGTCGGTCTTCGCCGGCTGGTCACTCGAGATGGCGGAGCAGGTCTGCTCGAGGGATGACCTCCCCGCCGCCGACGTCCTCGACCTGCTCGCCGCGCTGGCTGACAAGTCGCTCGTCGTGGTCGACAGCGGAGTCAACGGGCAGACCAGGTACCGGATGCTGGACAGTATCCGGGAGTACGCGGCCGCGCGGCTGGATGCGGCCGGGGAAGCGGCCATGCTGCAGCAGCGGCTGCGCGACTACGCGATGCTCGAGACCGAGCACCTGATGCAGATGGGAATGGGGCTGATCCAGGCTCCCTGGCCGGTGACCGTGCAGACGTTCCGCCGGTTCGACTCCGACCTCGGCAACCTGCGGCAGGTCCTCGGCCGCTGTCTGGCCGACCGCGATGTCGAGGCCGGGCTCCGGCTCTGCACGGTCATGGGCCCGGTATGGATCGTGCGGGGCTCGTCTGCCGAGGGCGCCGAATGGTACGACTCGTTCTTCGGCCTGGACCGCCCGGCGGCACCCGTGCCAGCGGCGGTGCTCGGCCCGGCGATTGTCGGGCGCGCGCAGCTCGCCCTGGCCAGTGATCCTGTGCAGGCTCAGGTACGCGCCGCCGAGGGGCTCGGGCTGTGCCGGGAGGCTGGCGCGGACTTCTGGACCGCGACCGCCCTCAACCTGCTCACCGAGGTCGCCCTGCACGCCGGCCGGGGCGGCGAGGCAGCGGACCGCGCGGACGAGACGCTCGCGGTCGCGCGGCAGGCTGGCGACCGCTGGAACGAGGGATACGCGCTCGGGACCATGGCTGCCGCGGCCGGGCAGCGCGGCGACCTGGCCGCGGCACAGCGGCTCGGCGAGGCGGCACTCGCGGTCATGCGCGGCATCGACCAGCAGTGGGGGGTCGCCAGGACGCTGCTCGGCCTGGGTGACCTGGCCCGCCTGACCGGTGATCCACACGCCGCGCGGCGGCGCTACGAGGAGGCGCTGGCCATCCTGCGCGAGGTCAACGCCAGGCCGGAGATCGCGCGATGCCTCGCGGGGCTCGGCAGGATCGCGATGGACCAGGGTGAGATCGCCGTCGGGCGGCAGCACCTCACCCGCAGCATCGAGCTGAGCCGTTCGATCGGGAGCCGCATCGGCACGATCCGGGGAGTTGAGGCGTTCGCGGCGCTTGCTGTCGCCGAGGAAGAGCCGGAACGGGCCGTGCGGCTGGCCGCGGCCGCGGCGGCGCTCCGTGAGGCGGCTCATTTGCCGCCGCGTCCTGCCGCGTGGGCGGATCGTTACCGGGCCGCGGCCGGCGACCTCGGCGAGGACGAGGTCGGCCGGCTGTGGGAGCAGGGATCGGGCCTGGACGCCAGTTCCGCGGTCGAGCTCGCGCTCGAGGGCGGCCCGCAGCCTGCCATCGAAAGCGCAGGCGCCGCGCCGCCCGCCGGGCGGCTGGCTGCCCGGGGCGGGCTGACCCCGCGGGAGCTGGAGATCGCCGCCCTGATCGCAAAGGGCCACAGCAACAGGGCCATCGGCGAGGAACTGGTGATCAGCCCGGCAACCGCGGCCCGGCACGTCGCCAACATCATGCTGAAGCTGGGCTTCAGCTCGCGCGCCCAGATCGCCGCGTGGGCCGTTCGCGAGTCCGGCGGCGCAGCGGACGGCTCCCCGGCGGAGGGGCCTGACCCGCATGTTCGCTAGGCGCCGGCGTCGAACAGCGCGCTGACCGACTCCCCCACGTGGATGCGGCGGATGGCTTCGGCGAGCGCGGGAGCGAGCGAGATCACCTGCAGCTTGGGATCGCTCTCGCTCTGTGCGATCGGCACGGTGTTGCAGCAGACCACCTCGAGCACCTCCGGCTGGGCCGCGATCCGCTTCAGCGCCCCGTCGCAGAACAGCCCGTGGGTGCAGGCAATGCGCACCGAGCGGGCGTCGTGCTCGCGCAGCCGGGCGAGCAGCTCCATGGTCGTGGTGCCGCGGGCGATCTCGTCGTCCAGCACGATCACGTCCCGGCCGGCCACGTCACCGATGATCGAGCTGATGGTCACGCTGGCGTCGCTGTGCCGCTCCTTGGCGCCCGCGGCGACCGGCAGGTCCAGCATCCGCGCGAGCACGGAAGCCTGCTTGGCGTTGCCGAGGTCCGGCGAGACCACGACCGCGTTGGCGAGGTCCTGGCCGCGGAAGTGGCCCGCGATCTCGCGGAGCGCGTGCAGGTGGTCAACAGGAACCGAAAAGAACCCGTGCACCTGCGGTGCGTGCAGGGTCATCGTGAGGATCCGGCTCGCGCCGGCGGTGACCAGCAGGTCAGCGACCATCCGGCCGCCGATCGACACTCGTGGCATGGCCTTCTTGTCCGACCGGGCGTAGGCGTAATGCGGGATCACGGCCGTGACCCGCGCCGCTGACGCTCCCCGGGCGGCGTCGAGCATCAGCAGCAGCTCGACCAGGTGCTCCTGTACCGGCGCGCAGAGCGGCTGGATCAGGAACACATCCCGCTCCCGGCAGTTGGACTGCAGCTGCACCTCAAGGCAGTCGTTGGCAAACCGGGTCAGCCGGACCTTGCGCAGCGGAACCCCGAGATGCGCGCATATCTCCTCTGCCAGCCCGAGGTGGGCGCTGCCGCTGAAGACCGCGATTTCCCGCACAGCGCCAAGGCTACGGGCCGGCCTCCCCAGCTCGACCGCCAGGATGCGGCCCGCCTCCCGGAGCCAGCGCGCTGGGCTGGACATGGCCGCGGCACTCCCGCCGGCCAGCCGGTCCAGGGCCACCGCCGCGACGCCCGGCGGCGGGTCGGCCGCAATCGCCCCGGCGGCGAGCCCCGCCCGGACGCCGGCCCATGCCGCCGCGGCCAGCACGGTTCCGGTGATCTTGCCATCTGCTGAGGTGGCGTCGTAGCGGCCCTCGCCGGTGAGCGCCACATCGGCGCGGCGCAGCTGCTCATCAAGGCCGGTGAGGCGGCAAAGCTCAGCCGCGCCGGGCATGATGCCGGCGCCCCAGGCGGCCGCGAAGCCGTAGCCGGTCCCGCCCGCGGCGCCGGCCCCGTGGGCGCCCGGCTCGCCGCCCAGCACGAGCGCGAGGCGGGCCAGGCCCGCCTCGAGGATCGCGATCTGCGTCGCGTCGGCGCCCTTCTGCGGCCCGAATACGGCGGCCGCGCCGCCGGGGCCCAGCAGCGGCGCTCGCACGTCGGTCAGGCACGTCACCCCGCCGGGCGGTGGCGGGCGGAGCCCGGTCAGGTCGGCCGAGGCGAGATCGCGCAGCGCTCCCCCTCCGGGCGGCAGCTGCCGGCCCGCTCGGTCGAGGAAACGGGCACCCAGCGCGGTCAGCGCGCCGGTCCCGCCGTCGGTGGACGCCGATCCGCCGAGGGCGATCACGATCCGCCTGGCACCTGCCTCAACGGCGTCGGCGATGAGCTCCCCGGTTCCGGTGGTCTGCGCGCCGAGCGGGTCCAGCGCCGCCATCAGCGGCAGCCCGCTGGCCAGGGCGAGCTCGATGCAGGCGGTCGCGTCCCGCAGCTCCAGCCAGCGACTGGCCACGGCGCGCCCGTCTGGCCCGGTGACCCGGACCTGATGCCAGCGGGCCGCGGCGTCGGTCGCGGCCAGAACCTGCAGCGTGCCCTCCCCGCCGTCGGCGAGCGGCAGGCACACCAGGTCGTCGCCCGGCCTCGCTTGGCGCCAGCCCTCGGCGAGCGCCGCCGCGGCCTCGCGGGCGCCGATGCTGCCCTTGAACGAGTCGGGCGCGACGACGGCCCGCATCACCGTCAGCTGGCCGCCTGCTGTGGCGGGTGATACGCGGGCAGGCCGAGGCGGGCGCGGATGGTCTGCTGGACCTGCTCCTTGGGCGGCCGGGTATCGACCGTCACCACATATTCTTTCCTGCGGAAGATGTCCAGCACGGGGTCGGTCTTCTCGTGATACTCGCGCAGCCGGACGGCGAGGGCTTCCTCGGTGTCGTCCTCCCTGGTGACCAGCTCACCGGCGCAGGCGTCGCAGCGGCCGTCCTCCTTGGGGCTGTTGTCGATCAGGCTGTAGTCCATGCCGCAGCCCGCGCACAGCCGCCGGGCCATCACCCGCCGCCGGACCTCGCTGTCGGGCAGGTCGAGGTAGACCACGCTGTCGATGTCGTAGCTCTCCAGGAAGAACTCCGCCTGGCGCACGCTGCGCGGAAATCCGTCGATGATGAAGCCGTAGTTCCAGTCGTGCTGGGCCAGCCGTTCCTGCACGATGCCCTCGACCAGGTCATCGGTTACCAGCTGGCCCGCCGCCATGGTGCGCCTGACCTGGGCGCCGAGTTTCGTGTGGTTCTGCACGTTCCAGCGGAGGATGTCGCCCACGCCGATGTTCACCAGGTCCAGGTCGGCGGCGAGCATCGCGGCGTGCGTGCCCTTGCCGCTGCCCTGCACTCCCATGATGACGTATTTCCGCATGCACATACCCTCGCACAGGCTGCGCTTCCGCGGGCCTGCTGGCTTGGCCGGGGCCGGGCTGGCCGGGGCTAGCCGTGCTGCTCGCTGACCTCCGCCTCGCTGTGCAGCGCGAACCGCCGCTCGCACCACCGGCGCAGCTTGGGATCCAGCGATGTGCGGATCAGCGGCCAGTCCTCCATCAGCAGCCGGGCGTTGAGGAAGCGCGCAACCTCGTTGCGCCTGCCCTGGGTCAGCAGGATGCCGTACATGCTGCGGCGGATGGTGTCGTCGGTCACATCGAACTCGCGCATGCCCGGCCAGGACAGGTGCCTCGGCAGTACGACGACTCCTTTGGACGGGCCGCGCAGGTCGTCCAGCTGCTGCGGGAGGCGGCCGGCGAGCCCGACGCGTCCGGAGAGAAGTTCGGCAAGAGACATGCAGTGATTATCGCTGATCAGCAGCGTGACCCTGGCAGTGACTCGCGGGGTGGCCCGGCCGGCCGGGTGACGCAACTCTGGCAGTCAGGCCATATCCACCGCGCCGGCCAGCATCGGCGCGGCGCTAGGCTCTGTGCATGTCCAGCGTTCGGGCCAGGCCGCGGTGGTTCTTCCTCATCACTCCGAGGTGGCTCGGCTGGCATGCGTTCGCGGTGGTCGCCACGATAGGGATGCTGTGGCTCGGCGACTGGCAGTTCCATCGTGCCGAATCGGGTAACCCGCTGAGCTGGGCCTATACCTTCGAATGGCCGATCTTCGCGGTATTCGGCGTGGTCTTCTGGATGAAGACCATCCGCGATGAATTCAAGCCGCACACCGATCCCGGCGATGCACCTGAGGTAGAGCTTCCAGCGGGAGCGGGCGCCAGCGCCGCCGTCGGCGCAAGCTGGGACGCCAGCGGCGGCTCGGGTGGCCGCGCCAGCGGGCCGGGTGCCCGGGTGGCCAGGGAAGAGAACGAGGACGACCCGGAGCTTGTGGCCTACAACGCCTACCTCGCCCGCCTGAACGACCAGGTGAAGGGGCATGGCAGGTGGCACGGCCTGCGCTAGCAGGCGTCCCCCGAGCTGGAGGCCATGCGGAGGGCCGGGGCAGCAGATGGTGCCCCGCAGGAGAGCAATCGTAAGGAGGCATGGCTGTGCGTCCAGAGGCGCTGGTCACCGCGGTGCGCCGCTACCGGGTGATGGCCTATGTGACCGGCGTGGTGCTGATGGTCTTGTGCTTCGTCGGGATCCCGCTCCAGGTTTTCGCGCACAACCTCGCCGTGGTGAACTACGTGGGCACCACGCACGGGATCCTGTACTTGATCTACCTCGGTGCCGCGTACCTGATGACGCGGCAGGTGGGCATGAAGGTGGCCAGCCCGCAGACGGTGCTCGTACTCCTGGCCGGGACGATCCCGGTGCTGACGTTCGTGGTGGAGCGCTGGGTGACGCGCCGTTACATCAATCCCGCGCTGGCCGCCGCTGGCGTGGCTCCGGGAAAGCCCCCCGTGCAGCAGGCCCCCGCGCAGTCGGCGTGAGCCAGCAGTACTTCGCCGAGCACCCGGCCGCCCGCCCGCGCCCGGGATTGGTGCATGTCGTCACCCCGGACCTGTACCTGGAGCTGGAAACCGATTCCGGCGTGTTCTCGCCGGCCAGGCTGGACGCCGGCACCAGGCTGCTGCTGGAAACGGCGCCGCAGCCGCCAGCGAAGGGGGAGGCCGACCTGCTCGACCTCGGGTGCGGCTACGGGCCGCTTGCGCTGGTGCTGGCCGCCCGCTCCCCCAGCGCCCGGGTCTGGGCGGTGGATGTCAATACCCGGGCACTGGAGCTGTGCGCGAGGAACGCCGCGCGCGCGGGCCTGCCGAACGTCCGCTGCGCAGCTCCCGGCGATCCCGCACTGCCCGCCACCTTCGACCTGATCTGGTCCAACCCGCCGATCAGGATCGGCAAGGCGGCCCTGCACAAGCTCCTGTCGGCCTGGCTGGGCCGCCTGGCACCGGGAGGCACCGCCTACCTGGTGGTCCAGCGCAACCTGGGATCGGACTCGCTGCAGCGCTGGCTGACGGAGTCGGGCTGGCCCGCCGAGCGCGTCGCCGCACGGGGCGGGTACCGCGTCCTGCGGGTCAGCGGCGCTGGCGCCGCCGACGGGGCGGGCCGGTGACCGCGCCGGGACGGCGCCTGCAGGCCGCTGCGGCTGCGGGGTCCAGGCCGGCGGGACCGAGGCAGCTGGGGCCGACGGACGTCAAGCGGCTGAACCGGTCCTGGCGGCAGCGGGCCGAGGCCAGGGTCGGGGTGCTGCTGGACTCGGTCAGCCAGCCGTTCAACGTCGGGTCGATCATCAGGACCGCTGCCGTGTTCGGCGCGGAGCAGATCTGGCTGTGCGGCGACACCGCTGCGCCGGACCACGCCCAGGCGCGCAGGACCGCCCTGGGTACCGGCCGTCTGGTCACGTTCGAGCGCGAGCCGGACCCGGCCGCCGGTGCCGCCGCCGCTGCCGCGGCGGGGCTGCGCGTGATCGCAATCGAGCTGGCCGCCGACGCGGTGCCGCTGCACGAAGCACCGCTGGGCGGCGACGTGTGCCTGGCGCTGGGCAACGAGGACCATGGCTGCTCGGCCGCGCTGCTCGCCGCGGCCGATGTGGTCGCCTACATACCGCAGCTCGGGCGGGTCGGTTCGCTGAACGTGGCCGCCGCCGCGGCGATCGCGCTGGCCGAGGCCCGCCGCAGGGAGTGGCAGCGCGCCTGACCGGCCCCAACGCGGGGCGCGGCGCATACTGAGTGCTGTGCGTGACTTCCTCGACCTGCCGCGCCCCCTGGCCTTCGCGCACCGCGGCGGGGCCGCGCACTACCCGGAGAACTCCTGGCCGGCCTTTGAGCACGCCGCCGCGCTCGGCTACTCCTATCTGGAGACCGACGTGAACGCGACCGCCGATGGCGTCCTGGTGGCCTTCCACGACCGGACCCTGGACCGGGTCACCGACCGGGCCGGGCGGATCTGCCAGCTGCCTTACAGCGAGGTGAGCGCCGCCCGGATCGGGGGGACTGAGCCGATCCCGCTGCTCGAGGACCTGCTCGGCGCCTGGCCCGATGCGCGGTTCAACATCGACGTGAAGGACGAGCCGGCCGTGCGGCCGCTGGCCGACGTGCTCGGCCGGGCTGACGCGTGGGACCGGGTCTGCATCACCTCGTTCTCCGCGCACCGGCTGGGCGCCGTGCGGCGGGCGCTGCCCAGGCCGGTCTGCATGGCCACCTCCCCGCTCGGCGTCGCCGCGCTGCGGCTCGGCACGCCGCACCGGGCCACGGCCGCGCGGCTGCGCCGGTCCGCGGTGCGATGCACTCAGATTCCGGTCCGGGTCGCCACCGAGTCGTACGTCCGCCGGGCGCACGCGGCGGGCCTGCAGGTCCACGTGTGGACCGTCAACGACCGTGAGGTCATGGCCAGGCTGCTTGACCTGGGGGTTGACGGCATCATGACCGACGAGACGGAGGCCCTCAGGGACGTGCTGGTCGCCCGCGGGCAGTGGCACCCGAGGCCCGCCAGATAGCCGGCGGGCAACCGATTTCTGCAATCCTGCTCAGACTGTGCGGTTGGAATCCCCGGCTGGCGGGAATCTTGTCCGGGAACTCACCGTTGTCATCAGGGACGGCTGAGCGCCTGGGAGGCAGCAAACCATGGCCGAACGCGCACTACGCGGGACCCGGCTCGGAGCCACGAGCTATGAGAACGACCGTAACACCGATCTGGCCCCGCGTCAGGAGGTGGCTTTCGATTGCCCGAAGGGCCACCGCTTCACCGTGCCGTTTGCTGCCGAGGCGGAGATCCCGGTCAACTGGGAGTGCCGGATCTGCGGCGCTACGGCGGTCACGGCCGCCGGTGACCTGCCCGAGCCCAAGAAGGTCAAGCCACCGCGCAGCCACTGGGACATGCTGATGGAGCGGCGCAGCGTCGCCGACCTCGAAGAGGTGCTGGCCGAGCGGCTGGCCGTGATCAGGGGAAAGCGCGGGGCGGGCGAGCGCGAGCCGGCTCCGTCGCACTCGCGCCACCGCAAGAGCGCCTGACCCCGGCGAGCCTCGCAGCCCCGGATCCAGGCGGGCGGCCTCAGCTGTAACTGCGGTCGGCGCGGCTGCTCAGGTGCGCGGCTTCGGCCGCCCGCGGAACCAGCCCTGGACGCCCCACTGGGTGACCCGCCAGAACGCCTCGACCACGATCGCCCGGCTCATCTTGCTCGCGCCCCTGGTCCGGTCGCTGAACGTGATCGGCACCTCGGTCACGGTCAGTCCCGCGCTGACCGTGCGCAGCGTGAGGTCGATCTGGAAGCAGTATCCCTGCGATACCACGGTCTCCAGGCTGATCGCGCGCAGCGTCTCCGCGCGGTAGGCGCGGAACCCGGCGGTGGCGTCGTGGACCGGGACACGGAGCATCAGCCGGGCGTACGTATTGGCGCCGCGGGACAGGGCTTCCCGCGACTTCGGCCAGTTCTGCACGGTGCCGCCGTGCACCCAGCGCGAGCCGATGACCGCGTCGGCGCCCTCCAGGGCGGCCAGCAGCCGGGGCAGGTCCTCGGGCTGGTGCGAGCCGTCGGCGTCCATCTCGACCATCGCGCTGTAGCCCGCGTCGAGCGCCCAGCCGAACCCGGCGATGTAGGCGGCACCGAGCCCGGCCTTGCCGGGCCGGTGCAGCACGTGGATCTGCTGGTCGCCCGCGGCGAGCTTGTCGGCGAGCTCGCCGGTGCCGTCGGGGCTGCTGTCGTCGACAACCAGCAGGTCGGCCGCTGGCACCGCGCTGCGCACGCGGGCCGCGATCGACTCCAGGTTCTCGCGCTCGTTGTAGGTCGGGATGATCACGGCTACGCGGCCCAGCGGGCCCCGCGGCGCGCCGGATCGGTCAGTTTCGCTCAATGTTCCTGCCTCAGCTGGGCTGCGGTCCGGAAGCGGGCAAGCCCGCCGGTCGAAAAGAATATTCGATCCCGCCGCCCGGGCCGACATCGCATATCTGCGCGTACGCCTGACCAGGCACTAACGTGTGGGCCATCCGCGGCAGGGAAGAGGGCCCGGGCATCCCTTCGGACCGGAGTTCGTCCCGTCGGCAACGGGCTCGTCCTCCGTTGTCTACTGGGTGCCCGGGCCCCTCCCGGGTCCAACCCCCCGCCCAGCCGGGTCCTGAGGAGCAGCCCCCTTCCTTGCTGCGCCTGGCACAAGAGGACCAACTGACCCTCTCCTGACACAACACGGTCGGGGCGGCTCACCGCCCCGGCCGGCTGGCCCGGTGCTGGACTGCGCAGAACCATATCGTTCATCGCGGCCTTGTCAACCGGTTGTCGCCTGCTTCGATCATGCTGTGATCACCGCTGCGGGCGGCCTGTTCCCTCTTGTCCTGCGGCGATACGATTGAGCCTCCGCTCGGCTCGCGACAACGACGCTGTCCGCTTTGCCGGATTAATGGCTGGAGGACCGGAATGACAGAAAGTCCCGAGACACAGGTGTCCGAGACACAGATTGCGGTGCACTGGCGCGAGGAGGAGTACGTCTATCCCCCGCAGAGTTTCATCGACCAGGCAAACGCTAACGACCCGGCCATCTTCGACAGGTTTAGCGAGGAGAATTACCCCGACTGCTTCAAGGAATACGCGGACCTGCTGACCTGGGACAAGCCGTGGGACACGATGCTTGACACCAGCAACGCCCCGTTCTGGAAGTGGTTTGTCGGCGGCAAGCTGAATGCCTCATATAACTGCGTGGACCGGCACGCCGAGGCGAACCCGGAGAAAACCGCCATTGTCTTCGTGCCCGAGCTCGAGGAAGACGAGCACGTGCACATCAGCTATGCGGACCTGCTGCGCCAGGTAAACGAATTCGCCGCCGTGCTGCGCGACGAGCTGGGCCTGAAGACCGGCGACCGGGTCACGCTGCACATGCCGATGGTTCCCGAGCTGCCGGTCACGATGCTGGCCTGCGCCCGGCTCGGCATCATCCACTCCCAGGTGTTCGGCGGCTTCAGCGGCAACGCGTGCGGCACCCGGATCGCGGACTCGGGCAGCCGCGTGCTGATCACGATGGACGGCTACTACCGGGCCGGCGGCCTGATCGACCACAAGGTGAAGGCCGACGAGGCGGTCGCGGAGGCCGCCAAGCAGGGCCAGGAAGTCGACAAGGTGCTGGTCTGGCGCCGTCATCCGGGGCAGTACGCGTCACAGACGCCGATGGCCGACGGCCGGGACGTGTTTGCCGACGACCTGCTCGCCGGGCACCAGGGCGCGACCGTCGAGCCGGTGTCCCAGCCCGCCGAGGCGCCGCTGTTCCTGATGTACACCAGCGGCACGACCGGCCGCCCCAAGGGCTGCCAGCACAGCACCGGCGGCTACATGTCCTACGTGGCCGGCACGTCCAAGTACTACGAGGACATCCACCCGGACGACGTGTACTGGTGCATGGCCGACATCGGATGGATCACCGGCCACTCCTACATCGTCTACGGGCCGCTGGCGCTCGGCACGACGACCGTCATCTACGAGGGCGTGCCCAACTACCCCGACGCCGGCCGCCCGTGGCGGATCGCCGAGCAGCTCGGGGTGAACATCTTCCACACCTCGCCCACGGCCATCCGGCAGCTGCGCAAGATCGGCCCGGACGAGCCCGCGAAGTACAACTACCACTTCAAGATCATGACCACGGTGGGCGAGCCGATCGAGCCCGAGGTCTGGCGCTGGTATTACGCCTCGGTCGGCAAGGGTGAGGCGGCCATCGTCGACACCTGGTGGCAGACCGAGACCGGCGGCTTCCTCGGCACCGAGGTGCCCGCGCTGAAGCCGATGAAGCCGGGCAGCTGCGGGCCTGCGGCGCTCGGCATCTTCCCGGTCATCTACGACGAGAGCGGCGACGAGGTCCCGGACGGCAAGGCCGGCAACATCTGCATCCGTAACCCCTGGCCGGGGATCTTCGAGACCATCTGGGGTCAGCCCGAGCGGTTCGTGTCCACGTACTACGCCAAGTACAACAAGGATCCGGACAGCAAGGACTGGCACGACTGGCCGTACTTCGCCGGTGACGGCGCGGTGCGGGCTCCGGACGGCTACTACCGGATCCTCGGCCGCGTCGACGACGTGATCAACGTGGCCGGGCACCGGCTGGGCACCAAGGAGATCGAGTCGGCGGCGCTGACCGTCGATGAGGTCGCGGAGGCGGCCGCGGTGCCAGTGATCGACGACATCCGGGGCCGCATGGTCGAGGTGTACGTCTCGCTCAAGCCTGGCTTCGAGGCCGGCCCGGAGTCGCAGGCCAAGGTCAGCAAAGCGATCGAGACCGAGATCGGCAAGATAGCCCGGCCGAAGAACGTGTGGATCGTGCCCGACATGCCGAAGACCAGGTCGGGCAAGATCATGCGTCGGGTCATCGCATCGGTCTCCAACTTCACCGATGTCGGCGACGTGACCACGCTGGCCAACCCGGAGATCGTCGACGGCATCCGGCACCAGGTGCAGACCGAGAAGGTGGCCAAGAACCAGGTGCCGCGCGAGCTGACCGAGATCGAGCTCGCGGAGATCAAGAACTTCGGCACCGAGTCCTGAGCGGCGCTGGCTACCGGGCTGCGCGGCCGGAGGGCCGGCGCAGCCCGGTAGCGTGGCCGCGGTGAGCGGCACGGTGCTGGATCCGGCGGACGCGGCCTGGCTGCGCCGTGTCCTGCCCGGGCGCCGCATCACGGCGGCCGAGCCGCTCGGCGGCGGCTACCGCAACGAGAACATCCGCCTGGTCACCGACGGCGGCAGCTACGTCCTGCGCCGCTACCTTCGCGGTGACGCGGCCCGGACCTGCGCGATCGAGGCCGCCCTCGCGGTCCGGCTGGCCGCCGAGGCGGTGCCGGCCGCCGAGGTGATCGCCGCCGACCCCGAGGGCGGCGCGGCCGGGCTGCCGCTGCTGCTGGCCAGGCATATGCCCGGGGTCATGGTCAGCGAGGCCGTGGCGCGGGAGCCTGCGGCGGCGGCGGGGCTCGGCGCGGCGGCCGGGCGGGCGCTGGCGGCGATCGGCGCGGTCACGTTCCCCGGCGGCGGCGCGTTCACCGGTCCCGACCTGGTGCCCTCGCCGGAGGCGCTGCCCGCGAGCCTGCCGGAGTTCCTGGAGTCCTGCCTGCGAGCCGGCAACGCGGCCGGCCCGCTGTCCCCTGCCGAGATCGGCCGGCTGCGGGCCCTCGCCGCCGCCGCCGATCCCCTGGCCCGCAGCGTCGGCCGGGCCCGCCAGCTCGTGCATTCCGACTACAACGGCAAGAACCTGCTCGCGGTCGGCGGCGACGGCCGCTGGTCGATCTCGGCGGTGCTGGACTGGGAGTTCGCGTTCAGCGGCAGCCCGCTGACCGACGTCGGCAACATGCTGCGGTTCCGCGCCTGTGGGCCGCCGGGCTTCGCCGGGGGGTTCGTCGCTGGGTACCGCGACGCGGGCGGCCAGCTGCCGGAGCGCTGGCGCGAGATCAGCGAGGCGCTCGACCTGTACGCGCTCGCCGACTTCCTGACCCGCCCTCCCGGTCACCGGTACTTCGGCAAGGCCGTGGCCGCCCTGAAAGACCGCCTGGAACGCGGCGCCCCTTCCTGATCGGGCCGCACCGCGCGGCCCGCCGGGCCGCGCCCGAAGCGGCAGTCACATCTGTCACGGAAGCCTCAGTTTCCCCTGGCAGGCCGTGTTCGGGGCAAAAGGTTGCACTCCCGTGATCACACTCGGCCACCCTGGCGCGACCAGATCGCTACGATGCCCGATTATGGCGGCATTGTTCAGCCGGATCATTCCGATCCTGTTCGTCGGCGACCTTGCAGCCGAGCGCGATTTCTACCTCGGGCTGGGCTTCCACGTGACCTATGAGGGGCCTGAGTACCCCGACTTTACTTCGCTCGGCCACGGATCAATCGAGTTCGGCATCGAGCGCCGCCCGGGGTTCCGGGCCGGCGCCCCGGATCACGTGCTGACCTGGCAGATCGGTGTCTCGGACATCGATCTGGCCAAGAAACGCCTGGCCGACGCCGGCGTCGCGTACCGGGAGGAGGTGATGAGCCCGGCGGCGGACTGGGAGTACCGGGTGCTGCACGCGCGCACCCCGAACGGGTATCACCTGCTGCTCGAGGAGGGCAGCGGCTGACGGCGGCCCGGCCTGCTCAGCCGAGCAGCTCGCGGAACCGCTGCCGGACCGTGGCCGCGGTGCTGTCGGGCGGCGCGGCCCAGATCTCGGCGTTGAAGATCTCGACCTCGGCGTAGCCGCGGTAGCCGGCCGCCAGCACCTGGGCGGTGATCTGCGCCAGGTCGATGTGCCCGTCGCCGAGGTGGCCCCGGCCGAGCAGCACGTCGGCGGGCAGCGGCAGGATCCAGTCGGCGAGCTGGAAGGCGGCGATCCGGCCGCGGGCACGGCCGATCTCGGCGGCGAGCTGTGAGTCCCACCAGACGTGGTAGGCGTCCACCACGACGCCGACCGCGGCCGGCGGGAACTTCAGCGCGAGGTCGACCGCGTCGCCGAGCCGGGACAGCACGCACCGGTCCGCGCAGAACATCGGGTGCAGCGCCTCCACCCCGAGCCGGACGCCGAGCCGCTCGGCGTCGCCGGCCAGCTCACCGACCGCGTCGGCCACCATCCGGCGGGCCAGCGCGAGGTCCCGGCTGCCCGGGACCATCCCGCCGGAGACCAGGATCAGCGTGTCCGCCCCGAGCCTGGCGGCCTCGGCGAGCGCCGCGCGGTTGTCGGCCAGCGCGGCCGCGCGAGCACCCGGGTCCGCGTGCGTGAAGAACCCGCCCCGGCACAGGCTTGACACGTGCAGCCCGGCGCCGCGGACGGCGGCAGCCGACCGGGCCAGGCCGTGCTCGGCGACCTTGTCGCGCCACAGCCCGATCGCCGGGATCTCGTGCCGCAGGCACAGCGCGATGGCCTCGCCCAGCGCCAGGTGCCGCACCGTCGCCTGGTTGAGCGACAGCCCGTGCAGCCCTCCCCCGCCTGCCTCGGCACCCCCCGCTGCGGCGCTCACGGCGGCCCCTCGGCCAGGTACTGGGTCATCCGGCTGACCGCCAGGCCGGGGTGCAGCAGCGCACCGGCGGCGGCGGCGAACTCGAAGACCCGGATCAGGTGGTCGTGGCTTCGCCGCCGCTGCAGGGCGCCGAGCATCGCGAAGTGCGGCTGCAGCCCGTTAAGCCAGGCCAGGAACGCGACGCCGGCCTTGTAGTGGAACGTGGGCTCCTCGAAGATGACCCGGCTCAGCGGCATCGTCGGCCCGATGGCGGCCTGGTAGCCGGCCAGGTCCCCGGCGTCCAGCGCGCGCAGCGCCGCGGCGGCCGGCGCGGTCACCGCGGCGAACGCCCCGAGCAGCGCGTCGCTGTGCCCGTCCGCGTCGCCGCGGATCAGCTCGTCGTAGTGGAAGTCGTCCCCGGTGTAGAGGCGGACCCCGGGCGGCAGCCGACGGCGCAGCGCCGCCTCGCGGCCGGCGTCGAGCACCGAAAGCTTGACGCCGGCCACCTTCCCGTCCGCGCGCTCGGCCAGCCGGGCCACGAGCTCGGCGGCGGGCCCGAACTCCGCGGCGCCCCAGTACCCGGCGAGCGCCGGGTCGAACGCGGCGCCCAGCCAGTGCAGGATCACCGGCAGGCCTGCCTGGCGCAGCAGGTGCGAATAGACGTCCAGGTAGTCGCGGGACGAGCGGGCGCTCGCGGCCAGCGCCCGGCTGGCCATCAGGATCACGTCGGCCCCGGTGGACTGCACCAGCTCCAGCTGCTCCTCGTAGGCCCTGACCACGTCCGGCAGCGGATGCCTGCCCGGCGGCAGCTGATCGGTGCCCGCACCGCAGGCGATGACGGCGCCCCGCCCGGCGGCGCGCGCCGCCGAACGCGCGATCAGCTCCCGCGCCTGCGCCCAGGACAGGCCCATGCCGCGCTGCGCGGTGTCCATCGCCTCTGCGACCCCGAACCCGTGGTCCCACAGGAAGTCCCTGAAGCCGATCGTGGACTCCCAGTCGATCTCCCCGTCCGGCGTCGCCGCGACGTGGGCCGCGGCGTACACGCTCCGTGACACCGGGGGCGGATAGCCGCGTTCCCAGCCCGGCTCGGCAACCTGCAGCGGCTCCGGGCGGCCGGGCAGCAAGATCGTGGGGGTCATGTCGCCGTCAGCGGTGGCACGTCGACCCGGCGGCCCTCGGCCGAGGACCGCAGCGCCAGCTCGGCCAGCTGCACTCCCCTGGCCCCCTCGGCCAGGTCCCACGGCGGCGGCGTGCCCTCGGCCACCGCGCGCAGGAACTGCTCCCACTGGACCTTGAACCCGTTGTCGAACTCGGCGTTGTCCGGGACGTCGGCCCACTGCGCCGGGTAGTCGACGGGGTCGGGCAGATCCGGGTTCCAGACCGCGCGCGGGGCGGCGGCCCGGTGCTGCACCGCGCAGTGCCGCAGCCCGGCGACCGCGCTGCCGTGCGTCCCGTCGACCTGCAGCTCGAGCAGTTCCCGCCGGTTGACCCGGACCGCCCAGGACGCGTTGACCGAGGCCATCACCCCGCCGGACAGCTCGAGCACCGCATACGCCGCGTCGCCGGCGGTCACGTCGTACGGCGCCCCGGCCTCGTCCCAGCGCCGCGGCAGGTGCGTCGCCTGCCGCGCGTACACGGCGGTCACCGGGCCGAACAGGTCTTTCAGCAGGTAGTGCCAGTGCGGGAACATGTCGAGCACGATCCCGCCGCCGTCAACGGCGCGGTAGTTCCAGGACGGCCGCTGCGCCGGGATCTGGTCGCCCTCGAACACCCAGTAGCCGAACTCGAGCCGCACCGAAAGCACGCGGCCGAAGAAGCCGTCCCGGACCAGCCGCCGCAGCTTGATCATGCCGGGCAGGAACAGCTTGTCCTGCACAACGCCGTTGATGATCCCGGCCTCGCGGGCCGCGCGGGCCAGCGCCATGGCGCCGTCCAGCGAGTCCGCCACCGGCTTCTCGGTGTAGACGTGCTTGCCGGCGGCGATCGCCTTGCCCAGGCTGGCCACCCGCGCGCTGGTGACCAGCGTGTCGAAGTACACCTCGACGGCCGGGTCGGACAGCACCTCATCCAGGCTGGTCGACCACTTCGGCAGGCCGTGCCGCTCCGCGATCTCGCGCAGCCGCGCCTCGTTACGGCCGACCAGGACCGGCTCGGGGTAGACGGTCCCGCCGCCGGCCAGCCGCACGCCGCCCTGCTCGCGGATGGCCAGCAGCGACCGGACCAGATGCTGCCGGTAGCCCATCCGCCCGGTGGCACCGTTCAGGGCAACGAGCAGGACCTTGCGTGCCATCGACCACCCTTCCGCGCCGCCCCGTCCGCCACCCCGACTGTGCCTGCCGTGCCGCCCCCGGGCCGGCCGCTTGGGAAACCCCTTTCCAAGGTAGGCTGAGCCGAAATGCTAGGTCAACCGCTGGAACGGATCGCGTGAATGTACCAAAGGGCGGCCTCTAACCCGCCCATCGGTACATTGATGGCGCGCGTCCGGGGCTGAGGGGGCGGTGGCGGCGTGGGTGACGGTTGGCCCGGGTCGCGGGTGACCCTGCAGGACGTTGCTGACCGCGCCGGCGTCTCGATCACCACGGCCTCGCGGGTGGTTAACGACGGAACGCGCAGGGTCGGCGCGCAGCTGGCGCAGCGGGTGCACCGGGCCGCCGCAGAGCTCGGGTATACCGCGAACTTGCAGGCCAGGGCCGTTGCCACCGGGCGCAGCAGCATGGTCGGTGTGGTCGTGCACGACATCGCCGACCCGTACTTCTCTTCGATCGCGGCCGGGCTTATCGAGATGGCAAGCCGCAGCGAGCTGCTGGTCTGCATGTCGGCGGCGGCGGCCAACGAGGCGGCCGAGCGCGAGTACGTGTCGCTGATGCGGGCCCAGCGGGCCCGCGCGGTGATCCTGATCGGCAGCAGGACCGACGACGCCGCTGAGCGCGCCGCGCTGGGCGCGGAGGTCGCCGCGTTCACCCGCCAGGGCGGCCGGGCCGTCTGCGTCGGGCAGCCGCTGCTCGGCGTGGACACGATCGTGCCGGGTAACGTCGCGGGCGCCGACGCCCTGGCCCGGGCGCTGGCCGCGCTCGGCCACCGCCGGTTCGCCGTGCTCGCCGGGCCGCGGGGATCGATCACCGTGCAGGACCGGATCGAGGGCTTCCGCGCCGGGCTCGCCGCCTGGTCCATCGGCCTTGACCCGGCGGGCGTCGTGCACGCGGCGTTCAGCAGGGACGGCGGGTACGAGGCGATGAGCGCGATCCTGGCGTCCGGCGGGAAGCTGCCGGACTGCGTGTTCGCGGTCAACGACGTGATGGCGGTCGGCGCGCTGGCCCGGCTGCGCGCCGCCGGGATGTCCGTGCCCGGCGACGTCGCGGTGGCCGGCTTCGACGACATCGTGACCCTGCGTGACGTGACGCCGCCGCTGACCACGGTCCGTCTGCCGCTCACGCAGATGGGCGAGATGGCCGCGAACATGGTGCTCACCGGCGGGCGGCCGGGCCTGCCGCTGATCGTCCCCGTGCCCGGCGAGGTGATCATGCGCGACAGCACGGTCCCCCGCAGCCCGCGTGGCTGACCGGTCTTGCGCTGGCGCAGGCTGTGGGGTACTTTCGCCCCATCCTGGAAAGCGCTTGCCGACCAGGGCTTCAGCTACGTCCCGCTATCACCCCCGATAACGGGTGTGTCGCGGCCCTTCCCATGTGCCGCGCATCGTCACACAATTTCAGGCAGTACCGCTGACCACGCGGCCCGGGCGAGGAAGGCTATGACATGAGTGTTCCGTTCTCGGAGACCAAGGCCCCGGAATCGCCGGAGCGGCTGCACCGCGGCGCCCTCGGCCTGGTAGACATCTCCGCCTCGACGATGGCGAACATCGGCCCGGCCTACAGCTTCTACTTCGCCTTCGCCGGGATCGTAATCGCGGCCGGCCTCGCCTCGCCGCTGGTCGTGCTCGTCGCCGCCGTCGCCATCGCGCTGCTCGGCAACACGCTGTCGCAGTTCTCCCGGGCGCAGCCGTCGACCGGCGGGTTCATCACCTTCGTGGGCAAGACGTTCGGCGGCACCAGCGCGGTGACCACCGCGCTGGTGGCCGGGGCCGGGTACATCATCGCCATCTCGTCGGTCCTGGTCATCTCCGGCGGGTTCCTGTCGATCATGATCAAGTTCTACACGGGCACGAACGTCCCCTGGATCATCTTCTCCGCCATCTTCACCGCCGGCGCCATGTTCATGATGTTCCGCGGCGTGGCCGTGTCCACCAAGCTGGCCGGCTTCTTCTTCGCCTTCGAGTTGGTGGTGCTGCTGGTCGTGTCCATCGCCGTGCTGATCAAGAACGGCGGCCACCTCAGCTCCGTGCCGTTCCAGCCCAGCCACATCACCAACCACTTCAGCGGCCTGGCCCTCGCCTTCCCGCTGGCCATCTACCTGTTCATCGGCTGGGAGAACTCGGCGGCGCTGGCCGAGGAGACCACCAACCCGCGGCGCAACGTGCCCCGGGCCGTGTTCCTGTCGATCGCCCTCATGGCCGTCCTGTACCTGCTGGTGGCCTACGCCACGGTCACCGGCTTCCACTACAACGCCACGGCGCTCGAGGCACCCCTCATCCCGTTCATCGCCGTCGCCCACAGCGTGGCGGCCTGGCTGGCCTTCATCGCGTACCTGGCCGGGCTGACCTCCACCCTGGGCGTGCTCATTGCCGCGGTAAACTCCCAGTGCCGGCTGATCTTCAACGCCGGCCGCGAGGGCTTGCTGCCGCGCTGGATCGGCTACGTCCACCCAGTCCGCCGGACGCCGGTCAACGCCATCATCGCCTTCGTCGGCATCGCCGGGGCCATCACCCTGGTCTGGGCGCTCGGCCACTGGATCGGCGGGACCGGCAACAGCCTGGACGCGCTGACCTTCTTCTTCGAGTCCAGCACGATGGGCACGATCCTGATTCTGTTCGTGTACCTGGCGGCCAACGTGGCCCTGCCGTTCTACTACCGCAAGTACCGGCCGGCCGAGTTCAACATCATCAAGCACCTCGTGCTGCCGGTCCTCGCCATAGTCGTGGTCGCCGTCCCGATCTACTACCTGTTCAAGCCGCCGCAGCCCCAGCCGTACGACTGGTTCCCGTGGGTCGCCGTGGGCCTCATCGTGGTGTTCGTCCTCTACTCGATCTGGCTGGTCAGGCGCGACCCGGGCCTGGGCGACCGGGTCGGCTCGATCGTCGCCGACGAATAACCCGCGGCACCAGGCCGCCCGGCCGAGCCGGACCGGGCGGAGGCGTTGCGTAACAGGCACTCTTGGGGGTTCCGATGACCGACACCGAGATCCGGCCGACCGCAGACGCCCGAGGTGCCCGCGCATCCGCTGGACCCGGCGACCGGCGCCGAGTTCCTGGCCGGGCGGGAGATCCTCGCCGCGGGCGGCCTGCTCGGCGACTCGGACCGGTTCGCCTACTACGGCCTGGCCGAGCCGCCCAAGGACGAGGTGCTGGCCGGTCGGCCGGACCGGCGGCTGCGGGCGTTCCTGCTGAACGTGGCGACCGGCCGGTCCGCGGACGTGGTCGTGTCCCTCGGCGAGGGCCGGGTGGTGTCGCACCGGGTGCTCGACACTGCAGCCGACGGCCAGCTGCCGATCATCAACGAGGACTTCGGCGTGATCGAGGACGTGGTCCGCGCCGACCCGGAGTGGCGGGCAGCGATGGCCAGGCGCGGCCTGACCGACGTCAGCAAGATCCGGGCGCTGCCGCAGACCGCGGGGGCGTTCGGCCAGGGCGACGACCACCGCCGGTTCGTCCGGGTGCTGGCGTTCCGCCAGGAGCAGGAGCACGACTACATCTGGGCGCATCCCGTGGACGGGGTCGCCGCGTACGTCGACCTGGTCGAGCGCAAGGTGTTCAAGGTCGCCGACGAGTTCCAGCGCCCCGTGCCCGCCGAATCCGGCGACTACGACGACCCGGCGGTGCGCGGCCCGCTGCGGGAGGGCCTGCGGCCGATCGAGATCACCCAGCCAGAAGGGCCCAGCTTCACCCTGGACGGCCACCGGCTGCGCTGGCAGGGCTGGTCCATGCGGGTCGGCTTCGACGCGCGGGAGGGCCTGATCCTGCACCAGATCAGCCTGGACGACGCCGGCCGGGCCCGGCCGGTCGCCTACCGCGCGTCCATCGCGGAACTGGTCGTGCCGTACGGCGATCCGCGGTTCCGGTACTGGCAGACGTATTTCGACGCGGGCGAGTACCTGCTCGGCAAGTGGACCAACTCGCTGCAGCGCGGCTGCGACTGCCTGGGCGAGATCGCGTACCTGGACGCCACGCTGCCGGACGACTTCGGCGAGCCGCAGGAGATCCGCAACGCGATCTGCATCCACGAGGAGGACTTCGGCATCCTCTGGAAGCACACCGACGTCTTCAACGGCTCCGCGCAGACCCGCCGGCAGCGCCGCCTGGTCGTCTCGTCGTGGGCCACGGTCGGCAACTACGACTACGGCTTCTACTGGTACTTCTACCTGGACGGCACTATCGAGCACGAGGTCAAGATGTCCGGCGCGCTGTTCACCGCCGCCTACCCGGGCGGCGATGACCGGCACGCCGAGGAGGTCGCCCCGGGCCTGGGCGGGCCGGTGCACCAGCACCTGTTCTGCGCGCGGCTGGACATGACCGTAGACGGCGTGGCCAACGCCGTCGACGAGGTCGATCTCAGCGGTCTGCCGGTCGGCCCGGAAAACCCGTACGGGAACGCCATCGCCCGGACCGTGACCCGGCTGCACAGCGAGGCGCAGGCCGTGCGGCGGTGCGACGCGGCGCGGGCGCGCACCTGGCGGGTGGTCAGCACTGAGCGGGTCAACCGGTACGGCCGGCCCACCGGTTACACGCTGTACCCGGAGGGCGCGCCGGTGCTGCTGGCCGACCCGTCGTCGCCGCTGCGCGCGCGGGCCGGCTTCGCCGCCAACCACCTGTGGGTGACCAGGTACGACCCGGCGCAGCGGTACCCGGCGGGCGACTTCGTCAACCAGCATCCGGGTGGGGCGGGCCTGCCCGCCTACGTGGCCGCGGACCGGGACATCGACGGCGCGGACATCGTGCTGTGGCACACGTTCGGGCCGACGCACTTCCCGCGCCCGGAGGACTGGCCGGTGATGCCGGTGGCCCGGTGCGGGTTCACGCTGAAGCCGACCGGCTTCTTCGACCGCAACCCGGCACTCGACGTCCCGCCGCCGGACGGCCACTGCGCCGGGCCCGACGGCTGAGCCGGGCCCGACGGCTGAGCCGGGCCTGGCGGCTCAGGCGGCCTCAGCCGCCCCGGCCAGGAAAGATCTGATCACAAGACGTCACTTGGGCCACAGCTTCACCCCGGCGTCCGGCAGAATGGCGTCTCGCCTTCGGGTATGCCTCAGGAGGGCTAGACGTCTACTATGAGCGCCCCTACCGACCCGGTGTATCTCCGGGTGCTTGAGGACCTCCGCGAGCGGATCCGCGGCGGCGTGCTGCCGCCGGGTGCGCGGGTGCCGTCCCGGAACGCGATCATCGCCAACTACGGCGTCGGGGAGACCGCCGCCAAGCACGCCCTGCAGGTCCTGGCCAGCGAGGGCCTCATCGAGGCCAGGACCGGGTCGGGCTCGTACGTGCGCCGGGCGCCTGCCGCCAGCTACCTGGAGCACGACCGGCTGCACTTCCCCGGCTCGCCGTTCGGCCTGGATGAACGGGCCCCGGACACCGGCGGCAGCGGGCCGCATTCGGCGCGCCGGCTGGCCTGGGAGCATCAGACCGAGCACGTGGTGCCGCCGCCGTACATCGCGCGGCGGCTCGGCCTGGAGCCCGGCGTCGACCGGGTCATGACCACCAGGTACCTGCTGACCGCCGACGCCGAGCCGGTGCAGCTGGCCACGAGCTACGAGCCCGACCGGATCACCGCCGACACCCCGGTCGCGCTGCCGGAGCAGGGCCCGCTCGCCGGGCGCGGGGTGATCGAGCGGCTGGCCTCGATCGGGATCAAGGTGGACGAGGTCGTCGAGGAGGTGTCGGTGCGGCCCTCGCTGCGCTCGGAGTCTGCCGCGCTGGGCCTGCCCGCCGGGGCCCCGGCGCTGGTCATCGAGCGGCTGCACCTGGCGTCCGGCGAGCCGGTCGAGGCCGGGGAGATCGTCATCGCCGCGGACAGGTTCCGGCTCAGGTACCGGTTCGCCGAGCCCGCGGGCGGTCAGCCGTGATCAGGCCTCGCCCCGGTGACGTCGCCGCGATCCACCGGCTGGCCCGCGAGCTCGCCGAGTACGAGAACTCCCTGGAACAGGTTGTGGCCTCGGAGGACGACCTGCGGCGCGCCTTGTTCGGCGAGCAGCCTGCGGTGTTCGCGCACGTGGCCGTCCACGACGGCGCGGTGGCCGGGTTCGCGCTGTGGTTCCTCAACTTCTCGACCTGGACCGGCAGGCACGGAATCTACCTGGAGGACCTGTACGTGACGCCGCAACTGCGCGGGCACGGGTACGGCAAGGCGCTGCTCGCCGAGCTGGCCAGGATCTGCGTCGAACGCGGCTACGCCAGGTTCGAGTGGGCGGTGCTGGACTGGAACACGCCCGCGATCGGCTTCTACCGGGCGCTGGGCGCGGCCGCGATGGACGAGTGGACGGTGCAGCGCCTGGCCGGCCCGGCGCTGGACGCGGTGGCCAGCCAGGCGCCCGTCGGCAAGGAGCCGGATCAGGCCGCCGGGGACCCGCCGAGATAGAGCGCGCCGATCTCCGGATGCCCGAGCACCTGCTCGCCGGTTCCGGCGAGGCGCACCCGCCCGTTCTCCATGACCACGCCGTGCGTGGACAGCCGCAGGCCGGCCCGGGCGTTCTGCTCGACGAGCAGGATCGTCTTGCCGCGGGCGTTCATCATCCGGACGGCGTCAAAGACGGACCTGAGCACCTTCGGGGACAGGCCCATCGACGGCTCGTCCAGGATCACCAGCGCCGGGTCGAGCATCAGGCAGCGGGCGAACTCCACCAGCCGCTGCTCCCCGCCGGACAGGGCGCCCGCCTTCTTCCGGCTCCAGTACGCGACCTGCGGGAACGTCTGCTCGATGTCGGCGCGCCTGCGGGCGATCAGCGCCCGGTCCCTGATCGTGTAGCCGCCGAGCTCGATGTTCTCCCGGACGGTCATGTCCCGGAACAGGCTGTGGTTCTGCGGCACGTGCACCAGGCCGGCGTCCAGGATCTGCCGCGGGCTCTTGCCGACCAGCGGCTCGCCGCGGAACGTGATGCTGCCCCGGCGGGGCCGCAGCAGCCCGCTGATGGTCGCGAGCAGGGTGGACTTCCCGGCGCCGTTCGGCCCGACGACGCAGGTGATCCCGCCCTCCGCCACGGTCATCGACACCTCGTGCAGCACGTCCCCGCCGCCGTACCCGGAGACCAGGCCGTCCACGACGAGAGCCGGCTCACCCGGGGCCGGCATCGTCGTCCTCCTCCGTGATGCCGAGATAGGCGTCGAGAACCCGCTGGTCGCTCCTGATGATCGCGGGTGGGCCGGACGCCACCACGGTCCCGTAGTCCAGCACCGTGACGTGGCCGCACAGGCTCATCACGAAGTCCATGTTGTGCTCCACGATGAGGAAGGTCTTGCCCGCCGCGTTGAGCTCCCGGATCCGCCCGGCGAGGTGCTGGATGAGCGACGGGTTCACCCCGCCGGCCTCGTCGAGCAGCACGATCGCGGGATCGGCCACCAGAACGTAGGACAGCTCGAGCAGCTTGCGCTGCCCGTAGGACAGCGTGTCGGCGAGCGCCGCTGCGTGGTCGGCGATGCCGGTGAACTCCAGCAGTTCGATGGCGCGCCGCCGCTCCGCGTTGCCGCCCGCCCTGGCCAGCGGGTTGCGGGTACGCGCCACGCCGTGCTGCGCGGCGATGAGCATGTTCTCCAGCACGGTCAGCCGGGGGAAGATCCGGGTGAGCTGGAAGGTCCGGCCGATGCCGAGCGCGAACACCCGCTGCGGCGGCCGGTTCGTGATCTTCTTGTCGCCGAGGTAGACGTCGCCGGAGTCGACCCGCTCGAACCCGGTCATGATGTTGAACAGGGTCGTCTTGCCCGATCCGTTCGGCCCGATCAGGCCGGCGATCGTGCCCTGCTCGACCTCGACCGTGCAGTCCTGCAGCGCCTGGACGCCGCCGAAAGCCTTGGCCACGCCCTCGGCCCTGAGCAGGGCGGTCACGGCGCGGCCTGCCCGGCGTGCCCGGCCTGGGGCACTGCCTCGCGGGCGGGTGCCCGGCGGCGCCGGGCTCGCAGTGCGTCGATCCGCTCCGCCGCGGTGGGTATCACACCGCGCGGCAGACCCAGGATCACGGCCAGGAACAGCACGCCGAGCAGGATCTCGCTCAGGTACTCGTTGGTGTACTGCAGCGTGAGCCACTGCTGGGTTGGCTCGATGATCAGCGCGCCGAGCAGCGGCCCGGAGAGCGTGCCGAGCCCGCCGAAGAACGCCATCACCACGACCGAGAGGTCGAACAGCGGGTCGAAGGCGAACTGGGGTATGGCCTGGCCGATGAAGTAGAACCAGAGCCCGCCCGCCATCCCGGTCACGATCGCCGAGATTACGAACGCGGCCAGCTTCACCGGCATGGGGCGGACGCCCAGGCCCGCCGCCCGGTCCTCGTCATCCCTGATGGCCCGCAGCTGCAGGCCGAAGCGCGACCTGCGGATCAGCCAGGACGCCGCGGTCGTGGCCACGAGCAGGGCGAGCGCGATGTAGTAGAACGGGTCGTTGAACGTCGCGGCGGCCCAGTTCGGTGACGGCGCCAGGATGCCGCTGGATCCGCCGGTCCAGGACAGGTTGGTGGCGGTCAGCTGCGCGATGAAGAAGAACGCGATCGTGATCACCACGAACGTGTGCCGCCTGACCCGCAGCGCGATGAGCCCCAGCGGCACCGAGAGCGCCGCCGCCACGCCGCCGGCCAGCGGCAGCAGCGCAAAGACCGGGTCCCCGTTCAGCTGCCAGGCCCTGGCGGCAATGCCGACCGTGTAGGCCCCGGCGCCGAAGAACACCGCGTGCCCGAGCGAGATGTAGCCGGAGTAGCCGGAGAAGATGTTCCAGGCCACGGCGGCCGCGGCGAAGATCAGCGTGTCCACGGCGATGGTGGTTATGGTTGCGTTGCTGACGGCCAGCGGGAACACGGCGAGCACCGCGAGGACGACAAGGGCGCCGCCGCCGCGCTGGATTACGGTACCTGCCGCCTGCGCGCTCACTGTGCCCTCGCCGGGGCCCGCCCGAACAGGCCGGATGGGCGGATCGCCAGCACCAGCACCAGGGCCACGTAGAACACCACCACCGCCCAGTCCGGCGACCAGATGTCGACCAGCGCCTCGGCCGTGGTCATGAACATGGCAGCGGCCAGCGCCCCGCCGATGCTGCCGAGGCCGCCGAGGATGATGATCGCGAGCAGCCGGGAGATCAGGTCGTAGCCGCTGTTCGGGTTGAAGCCGCCGCTCGTGGCGCCGAACATCATGCCGCCAACGGCGGTGACCGCCACCCCGATCCCGAACGTCACCGCCGCGACCCGGTTGACGTTGATCCCGATCAGCCGGGCGGCCATCTGGTCCTGCATGGTGGCGCGCACGCTGCGGCCGAACCTGGTGCGGTACAGCAGCAGGTACAGCGCCGCCACGCAGGCGACGGCGAGGGTGAACCCGTACAGGTAGATGTCCGGCAGGTAGAAGCCGAACAGATGCACGCTCGAGGTGACATACGACGCGTTGAGCACCACGTAGTTGGGCCCGAAGATCCGGTACAGCAGCCCTTCGATGATCAGCGCCACCGCGTACGCGGCGAGCAGCGACATCGACGCGCGGTCCCGCCCACGCAGCGGCCTGATGAACAGCCACTGGATCGCGACGCCGATCACGAACATCGCCGGGACGGTGATCAGCAGCCCGACGAACAGGTCGATGTGCAGGTGCACGGAGAGCACGTAGCTGAGATAGGCACCGAGGACCACGAGGATGCCCTGCGCGATGTTGATGATGTCGAGCACGCCGAAGATCAGCGTCAGCCCGACGGCCATCAGCGCGTAGACCCCGCCGCCGAGGATGCCATCGGCGATGGCCTCGTAGATCTGCCGTCCCATCCCAGCTCCGTGCGTTCCGCGGGCCGGGTCAGCCTGACCAGGCCGGCTTGGGATTGATGATCTTCACCGAGCCAGTCGCGGCGGCGGGAAGCACCTGCACGAACTTCCCGTCCTGCCACTGGAACACGAACGCGATCGCCTTGACGTTCTGGCCGAGCGAGTTGAACTTCACCGGGCCCTGCACGCTGGCCAGGATGACCCCGCTGTGCAGATACGAGATGATCTTCGAACCGGTGGTGCCGCCGGTCGCCTTCACCGCTTCCGCGGTCACCTGACCCACCGAGTACGCCTCCGCGACGTCGGCGTTGACATCCGACGCGGTCCCGCCGTACTTGGCCACGTACTCCTTGACCATGGCCTGGCTCGATGCGTTCGGGTAGCCGGGGTACCAGGCGTCGGGGACCATCATGCCGTTGGCGTTGCCGACCCCGACCGCGCTGGTGAACGCGCCGCCCTGGTCCGGCCCCGCGGCGGCGATGAAGATCTTCGGGTTGTAGTGCTGCTGCTCGAACGCCTTCATGAACGACGCCACCGTGGGCACGTCGGTGGAGCCGAGCACCACCATCTGCGCGCCGGTCGCGGCGACCAGGTCGGCGTTGGGTGCATAATCGGGGACCTCCTCGGGGAAGATCTTGGAGTACTTGGTCTTGACCCCGAGTGGCTCCAGCTTGCTCTGGGCCAGCTGCACCTGCGGGGTGGCGAACGGGTCGTCGGCCATGGGGTAGGCGGCGGTGGCCGGCCGCTGGCTGGCCGGCATCGACTTGATCCAGTCGACCAGCGGGTCGAGCTCGTTCGCGACCGGCAGGCTCACGTCGAAGACGTTCGGCAGCTTCTCGCTGAAGACCAGCGACGCGCCGCCGGCGCCCTCGACGAACGCGTAGCCGTACCGGTGCGCCACCTCGGCGGCGGGCGCGGTGAGCAGCGAGGAGAACGGGCCGAAGGTCAGGTCCACGTGATGCACGGTGATCAGGTCCGTGTAGTTGGTGTCGACCTGCGTCGGGCTGCTGTTGTCGTTGAGTATCACCAGCTTCACCTTGCGGCCGAGCAGGCCGCCGCTGGCGTTGACGTCGTGGGCCCAGAGATCGTAGCCGCGCTCGTAGGCCTGGCCATCGGTGGAGAAGTCGCCGGTCAGCGACAGCGACGCGCCGATGAGGATGGGCGGCTTGGCGCCGGTGCCGCTGCTGCTTGAGCTGCAGCCAGTCGCCACCGAGGCAGCGAGGATGGCAGCAGCGCTGAGGGACAGTAACCGGGCGCGGTGAGATCTCATCCCGGCCCTCCTTCCGGTTCTGCAGAAGCCCAGTCGGTGCGTGGTTTGTCCCCCGGTGTGCTCATCCCCCCGGTCCGCTCATCCCCCGGTGTGCTCAGCCTCGTCGGCCTGCGGTGGCTCCAGGCCATCGGAGACCTCGGCGTTCTCGCTGACCAGGCTCAGGCCGGCGGACTCGGCCTCGAGCTGGAGCAGCGTGGCAAAGTCCTGCCCGCCGTGGCCGCGGCCGACCAGGCCCTGCACGATCTGGTGCACCAGCGAGGCCACCGGCAGGGGGACCTCGCGTTCCCTGGCGGCGGCCAGACCGAGGTCGAAGTCCTTGCGCAGCAGCGCGGCGGTGAACGTGGGCGTGAAGTCGAGGTTGACGTACGCCGGCGTCTTGTACCGCGTGAACAGCGAGCCCATCACGCTGGAATTGATGCAGGCGAGGAACGCCTGCCTGCTGACCCCGCTCTTCTCGGCCAGGACGGTGATCTCGGCCATGGACTGGGCCACGGTGCCGAGGAAGAGGTTGTGGCACAGCTTCACGATCCGGGCCAGCTCTCCCGGGCCCACGTACGTGGACCCGGCGCCGAGCAGGTTCAGGTAGGGCTCGGCGTCGTCGAACGCCGCGCGCGGCCCGGAGACGGCCAGGGTCAGCCTGCCTGCCCCGGCCACCCGCGGGTTGCCCATCACCGGCGCCGCGAGCAGCGCGGTGCCGCGGGCGGACGCTTCGGCCCGGACCTGCGCGGACGCCTCGGCGGACACGGTCGAGCAGTCCACCAGGATGGACGGCGCCGCCGCACCGCTCAGCAGCCCGTCAGCGCCGAGCACTGCGTCGATCAGGTCCTCGGACGTGCCGACCATCGCGAAGACGATTTCGCAGCTGGCCAGGTCGGCGGCTGAGTCAACGACCTTGGCCCCGAGCGCGGCGAGCGGCTGTGCCTTGGCCAGCGTCCGGTTGTGGACCGAGACGTCGTGGCCGGCGCCCAGCAATCGGCGGGCGAGCTGAGCGCCCATCCGCCCGGTTCCCAGCCAGCCCAGCCGGCGGTCCCCGCGCTGATCCGCCATCTCATCACCTGCCCACGTCTACAATCGTTTGCACCATCGAGCCTGGCGCAGCCAGCGCCTGATTGTCAACGCCTGTAGCCAAACGGTTGCCTGAAATCCGCGGCCGGAGACGAGCGGGCCCGGAATAGCCGCAATCGGATGCAACAATGAGCCGGTGGCGGACCGGCGGGTGGCGATGGCGATCGAGCACTGGGCTGCCCGCTTCGTTGCCAATGGTGTTGATGCGGCCGACTTTGCGAGGGTGACCTCCGCGATCGCCGGGTGGGACGAATGGTGCCGGGTGTGGTCCGGCGCTGCCGCGGTTCACGAGGATCTCGGCCGGACGGCGCTGGCGGATGGCCGCCGGCTGTCTGGCGGCGGCCACCTCGCCCAGGCGGCCCTCTACTACCATTTCGCGAAGTTCCTGTTTGTTCAGGATCCCGGCCAGCTGCGTGCGGCTCACGGCGCCGCGGTGCGCTGCCTGAACGACGCGCTGCCGCACCTGAGCCCGCCCGGCGAGCGGGCCGAGATCCCGTTCGACGGAGCGGTGCTCGTGGGGGTGCTGCGCCGTCCCGCCGGACCCGGCCCGCATCCGGTCGTTGTGCTGATCCCCGGCCTGGATTCGGCCAAGGAGGAGTTCCGCGCCGTCGAGCAGGTCTTCCTGGACCGCGGCCTGGCGACGTTCTCGGTGGAGGGCCCCGGCCAGGGCGAGGCCGAGTACGACCTCGCGATCCGGCCGGACTGGGAGGCGCCCGGCGAGGCGATTCTTGACGCGGTGAGCGAGATGCCCGGCATCGACGGGCAGCGGATCGGGCTGTGGGGGGTCAGCCTCGGCGGGTACTACGCCCCGCGGCTGGCCAGTGGCGACCGCCGGGTCCGTGCGTGCATCGCGCTGTCCGGCCCGTACGACTTCGGGCAGGGATGGGATGAGCGTCCCGAGCTGACCCGCGAGGCGTTCCGGGTGCGCTCAAAATCGGCGAGCGCGGACCAGGCGGCCGGCCGCGCCGCCGAGCTGACCCTGGCCAGCCGGGCCGGCCGGATCACGGCGCCGTTGCTGGTCGTGGCGGGCCGGCGGGACCGGCTCACCAACTGGCAGCAGGGCCGTCGGCTCGCGGACGAGGCGGCGGGCCCGGTGGAGTTTCTGCTCCTTGACGAGGGCGGCCACGGCTGCGCCAATGTCGCCTACCGGCACCGTCCCTACGCCGCCGACTGGATGGCCCGCCAGCTCGGCCGGTGACCAGCCCGAAATGCGGTCAGCTGGGCCGCGCCGGCGCCCGGGCTGTGGAGCCCCGGATGATCAGCTCGGGAGCGAGGTAGAGGATCTTCACCGGGCTCGAGTGGTCGGCTATCCGCTCCAGCAGCAGCTGGGCGGCCTCGGTGCCGACCTGGTAGTGCGGAAACCGGATCGTGGTCAGCGGCGGCCGGAGCCGGTCGATGAACGGCATGTCGTTGAAGCCGACCACGGAGATGTCCTCGGGACAGCTGAGGCCGCACTCGTCGAGCGCCGCGTAGCAGCCGACCGCGAGCATGTCGTTGGCGGCGGCGATGGCTGTGCAGCCCGCCCGCCCAGCCTGCCCCGCCTGGCCCGGCTGACCGCCGCCGCGCTCGAGCAGCAGCCGGCCGCACCGGAGTCCCTCCTCGACCGTGAACGCCTTGGCGAAGATCACCAGCTCGCTGTCGACCTGCAGGCCGCTTGACTCCATGGCCGTGACAAACCCGCGGTACCGGGACAGCCCGGTGGACATCTCCTGCGGGCCCGCGATGTGGGCGATGCGGCGGTGCCCAAGCCCGGCCAGATGGCTGACGGCCATCCGGACCCCGCGCTCGTTGTCGACGGTGACCGAAGGAAAGCTGTAGTCCTGCGCCAGCCGGTTGATCAGCACCACCGGGATCTCGGCCCGGGAGGCCTCGGCGAGCAGGGGGTGGCGCAGCCGCGCGGTGGCCAGCACCAGGCCGTCCACGTGCCTGGCCCGCATCTGGTCGAAGACCATGCGCTCGCGCTTGTCGTCGGAATCGGTGTTGCCGATCAGCGCCACGTAGCCGGCGGCGGCCAGCCGGTCCTCGAGGCCGCGGACCATCGGCGGGAACAGCGGGTTGTTCAGGTCGGGTATCAGCACGCCGACGGTGTGCGAGCGCCGCGTGCGCAGGCTCCTGGCCACGGGGTTCGGGCTGTAGCCGAGTGCCTCGGCGGCGTCGAGCACCCGCCGCGCGGTGTCCTCGCTGACCAGGATTCTGGTCTCGGGGTTCAGCGCGCGGGAGGCGGTGGCCGGATGCACGCCAGCACGAACCGCCACGTCCCTCAGGGTCACTGGGGCATCAGGCATCGGCCGTTCACGCTCCGCTCTTCGCGGGAGATGCTCCCTAGAATGTTCCCGCTGACTCCCTCGGCATGCTATCTGCCTGTTGCAATGCGCTCGCGTCGTTCCGGCCGTCTGGTTCGCGCCTGCCGGCCAGGTAGGCCGCGGAGAACCCGATCACCGCGGCCATGGCGACCAGCAGGATGCGGTAGTTCACCGCGGCGATCAGCGCGGCCCCCAGGGCGATCGAGGCCGCCTGGGGCACCACGACCGCGAACTCGAGCGCCGCGTCGACCCGGCCGAGCAGCGGGCCCGGCGTGCGGCGCTGGATCAGGGTGACCGCGCCCACGTTGATCCAGACCACGCACAGGCCGACCCCGGCCATCGCGAGCAGCACCAGCGGCAGCGACCCGGTGATCAGCAGCAGGGCGGCCGCCGCGCAGGCCGCGAGGCCGCCGGCCATCAGGGCGCGCTCGCTGGTGCGCCGCATCACCGGCGCGGCCAGCGCACCGCCGATCAGCGCGCCGGCTCCCTGCAGGCTGTTCAGCACGCCGAGGAACTCCGGGCTGCGGTGCAGCCCCTGGCCGACGACCGCGAACGGCACCGTCTCGAAGAAGCCGAACGCGCTCACCGCGATCACGCACGCGATCAGCGGCCGCCGGAGCGCGCGGGTGTCGGCGACGTGCCGGAGCCCGGCGGTGAACTCGGCCCGCCAGCGGGCGGGCGCCCGGTCCGGCCGCGGCTCGCGGAGCCGGAGCGCGAGCACGGCCGCCGCGGCGACCGCGAACGTGCCCGCGTCGAGCAGGATGACCGGCCGTGCCCCGGCCAGGGCCAGCAGGCCGGCGCCGAGCAGCGGGGTGACCAGCCGCAGGCCCTGCGACAGCATCTGCAGCGCCGAATTGGCCTCACCCAGCAGATCGCCCGGGACCAGGACGGTGAGCAGCGCGGTCTGCGCCGCCGTGATCAGGCCGTTGACCGCGCCGTAGCCGAACATCACGGCGTAGATCAGCCAGACCTGGCCTCTGCCACCCGCCAGCAGCAGCACGCAGACCAGCGCGGCGCCGCCCAGGTTGGCCACGATCAGCAGCGGCCGGCGCCGCAGCCGGTCCACGACCACCCCGGACAGGGGCGCGGTCATGCAGCCGCAGATGAACGCGAAGAAGGTCAGCCCGGCCGCGCTGTTGCTGCCGGTAAGAATCTTGACCCAGATCCCCATCGCCAGCCACAGGGCGCTGTCGCCGATGATGGAGAAGCTCTGCCCGGCGATGTAGATGCGGGCATCGCGGTGGGTGATGAGCCTGCGCATGTCAGCTCCTCGGGGCGGGATCGGAGGGGGCGGCGGGCCCGGCGTCCGGTGCTGGCGCGTCCGGGTCGTCGAGCGGGTAGCCGAAGAGCATCACCTCGTAGCGCACGCCACCGGGCGGCCGCAGCGACGGGTCATCCCGCCGTTCCTGGTACGGCTCGACCAGCTCGTGCATGGCCGTACCCAGGTCCTTGGCCTCCTGGGCGGTCAGGTAGAGGTCCATCTGGGAGGCGAGCGTCGCCTCCTGCCAGGCGGCCGGGTAGCCGATGATCCGCATCAGCCGCTCCCTGGCCCGGGCCAGCCAGCGGTCGATCCAGACCGACGCGACCGCGTGCGCGGCGAGCCTGGTCTCGGTGTCCTGCCACGGCGGGGCGAGCTCGAGGCCGCGGTACCTCAGCCGCCACGGCCGCTCCCGGCCCCGGCCGCCGCCCGCCTCCTCGACGAACCCGTACTTGGCCAGGGTGCGCAGGTGGAAGGCGCAGTTGGCCGGTGACTCGCCGAGCAGCTCGCTGGCCTCGGTCGCGGTCAGCGTCCTGGTCTCGGCGTCGCCGATGGCCTCGAGCAGGGCCATCCGGAGCGGGTGGGCCAGCGCCCGCATCACCTTCGGGTCCCGCACCTCGATGTGCGGAAGGTCCGCCCGGGCCGGCGTCGGAGGCTCTTCGGAAGACATGTTTCGAAACAATACGCTCGAAACACTTGTTTTGACAAGCGATCTCGGCCGCCGCCCGGGTTCGTGGGACGATGAGGCATGCAGATCAGCGACGTGACCTCGACTGAGCTATTCGGCGGCAGCCCAGCCCGGCCCCTCGCGATCGTGCGGGTGACCCTGGACGGCGAGGACAGCGGCACCGCCGGGCCCGCCCCGGGTGCCGAGAGCCAGGTCACCGTCCGGGTCGAGGGCCCCGCGGTGACCACCCCGCAGCCCGCGGTGGTAACCGGGCCGGGACCGGGCGAACGCCTGGACGTCGAGGTCGGGATCGAGGTCGCGGCCCCGCACGCGGCGGGCGTCCCGGTGCAGGTCACCGTCATCGCTGAGAACCCGGCGGCGGCCCTGCGGGCCGAGCGGGCGGCCACGGTCAGCACCGGCGAGCCGGGCTGGACCATGTGGATGGTCAGCCATTTCCACTACGACCCGGTCTGGTGGAGCACTCAGGGGCAGTTCACCGAGTCCCGGATCTTCCTGCCCGACGCCGACGGCCACGTGCCGGACACGCGGGTCGCGTTCGAGCTGGTCCGGCTGCACCTCGACGAGGCCAGGCGGGATCCGGACTATAAGTTCGTGCTCGCCGAGATCGACTACCTCAAGCCGCACTTCGACGCGCACCCGGAGGACCGGGCGGACCTGCTCGCGTTCATCAAGGCAGGCCGGATCGAGATCGTGGGCGGCACCTACAACGAGCCGAACACGAACCTGACCAGCGCCGAGTCCACGATCCGCAACGCGGTCCACGGCCTGGCGTTCCAGCGCGAGGTGCTCGGCGCCGACCCGAGTACGGCGTGGATGCTGGACGCGTTCGGGCTGGACCCGGCCTTCCCCGGGCTGATGGCGGCGGCGGGGATGACCGAGTCGTCGTGGGCCAGGGGCCCGTTCCACCAGTGGGGCCCGAACCGGATGGTCGGCGACAACCGCCGGATGCAGTTCCCGTCCGAGTTCGAGTGGCTGTCCCCGGACGGTCGCGGCCTGCTGACCAGCTACATGGCCAACCACTACGGCGCGGGCTGGGTGACCAACACCGCCGCCACCCTCGAAGCGGCCGAGCAGGCCGCCTACGAGCAGTTCAGCCAGCTGGCCCCGGTGGCGGCCACCCGCAACGTGCTGCTGCCGGTCGGCGCCGACCACGTCATCCCGTCGCGCTGGGTCACCGGGATCCACCGCGACTGGAACGAGCGCTACGTCTGGCCGCGGTTCGTCACCGCCCTGCCGTCGGAGTTCTTCGCGGCGGTGCGCAAGGACGCGGCCGAGCGCGAGGTCTGGATCACCCCGCAGACCAGGGACATGAACCCGGTGTACACCGGCAAGGATGTGTCCTACATCGACACCAAGCAGGCCCAGCGGGCCGCGGAGACCGCGACGGCGGACGGCGAGCGGCTGGCCACCCTGGCCTGGCTGACCGGAGCCGAGTACCCGGCGGCGTCGCTGGACAAGGCGTGGCGCCAGCTGGTGTTCGGCGCGCACCACGACGCGATCACCGGCGTCGAGGGCGACCAGACCTACCTGGACCTGCTGGCCGGGTGGCGGGAGGCCTTCGAGCGCGGCGACGCGGCGCGGCTGGGCGCCGCGCGCCACCTGGCCGGGCTGGCGGCCACCGCGGCTGTGGCCGGCCCGGATGCCCGACCGCAGGCCCGGGCGGTCGCGGTCTTCAACACGCTCTCCCAGCCACGGTCGGGCCTGGCCAGGGTCACCCTGGAGTTCGCTCAGCCGGGGCCCGGCTGGGCCGTGCTGCACGACGACGCCGGCGGCGAGGTGCCCTGCCTGGCCGAGGGCGTCACCCGGCACCCGGACGGGACACTGGCCGGCCTCACCCTCACGTTCCGGGCCCAGGACGTGCCCGCCCTGGGATACCGGACGTACCTCGCGGTACCTGCCGATGGGCCAGAACGCGGCGCCGGGTGGCAGCCCGCCGAGGGAACGGTGATCGAGAACGCGGCGTTCCTGGCCGAGGCGGACCCGGCGAGCGGCGGCACTCTGGCCAGGCTGCTGGACAAGCGCTCCGGCGCCGAGCTGCTGGCCGGGCCGGGCAACGAGCTCGTGCTCCAGGAGGAATACGACAACCACCCGCGCTGGAACGAGGGCCCGTGGCTGCTCTGCCCCAAGGGGCCGGGCCGCGGCTCGGCCGGCCTGGCCGCGGCCGTCCGCGCGGAGCGCTGCCCGGTCGGCTCACGCGTCGTTGCGAAGTTTGTCGTCGACGACCTCCGGATCACCCAGGAGACGCTGCTGTGGGACGGCGCCGACCGGGTCGAATTCCGCACCCACGTGGACGGCTCGGTCGGCCACGACCGGCTGCTTCGGGTCCGGTTCCCGGCCCGGGTGCCCGGTGGGCTGCCGCTGTACCAGACCGCGCTCGCGGTGATCGGGCGGTCGCCCGGCTCGGCCGACACCGACGTGGCCGAGCACGACTACACGCTGGACAATCCCGCACACGAGTGGTTCGGCGTCGGATCCACAGCCCGGGTGGCCGTTTCCGGCCCGGCGGGCGGTCGCCGCATGCACGCGATCGGCGTCGCCGAGGTGATCACGCCGAAGTTCCTCGACGGGTGTCAAGAGGCGGTAAGGGAGCTGATGGTGGCGCTCGCCCGCGCCGGGGTCACCGCGACCTGCGCGCGGCCGGACGGCCCGCGGTACGGATCGATCGACGTGGACTCCAACCTCCCCGACGTCCGCATCGCGCTGGGCGGCCCGGCCGAGAACCCGTTCACCGCTGCGGTGCTCGCCGCGGCCGGGCGGGGACCCGCGTCCGGCGCCCCGGCGCTGGCCGGCCCGGGCGTGTTCTGGGTACCGGCGGCCAGGAGCAGGCGGGACGCCTTCGCGCCCGGCAGCGACCTGCGCGGGGTGACCGACCTTCCGGTGCTCGTCGTGGCCGGCGGCGACGTTCCAGCGGCGATCACCGGCCTGGCCGCGGACCTGGCCGACGCGGTGATCGAGGCGCGCGGTGGCGCAGCCGAGGGCGGCGGCGAGGAACTCGCTGACCTCTCGGTCGCGCTGCTCAACCGGGGCACGCCGGGCAGCCTGGTGACCCCGGACGGGACGCTGCTGATCTCGCTGATGCGGTCGTGCAGCAGCTGGCCGTGCGGCGTGTGGATCGACGGCGACAAGCGCGCGACGCCGGACGGCAGCAGCTTCGCCTGGCAGCACTGGAGCCACACGTTCGAGTACGCCCTGGCCGCCGGCCCCGGTGACTGGCGCAGCGCCGGGTTCCCGCTGGCCGGCGTGGACTACAACCATGACCTGCTGGCCTGCGAGACCGGGCTGCACGACGGGCCGCTTCCGGCCACCGCGAGCCTGGCCGCCGCCGACCCGCCCACCGCGGTGCTGTCCGCGCTGAAGCCGCTCGGCAATCCGCTGTATCCCGCGGCGGCCGGCCAGCCCGGACCGCGGGACGGTGTGGTGGCCCGGCTGCGCGACGTGTCCGGGCGGACCGGGCCCACCAGCGCGTCGGTGGCGCTGTTCACCGGGATCGCGGCGGCCAGCGGCACCGGCCCGTGCGAGGAAGCCGGTGGCCTGCCGCTGCCGGTGCGCGACGGCGTTGCCGCGGCGGAGCTGCCGCCAGCGGGAACCGTGACCATGGTGCTGACCCCCGACCGGCCGCTGGCTGCCGCCGATGCGGCACCCGCTTCGCCGCCTGAGCCGGCGCCGCCCGAGCCCGTGCAGCCGGTGTTCACCCGCTACTGGCTGCACGGCAAGGGGCCGGCCCCGGCCGGGAACCTGCCGGTGGCCGTGCACCTCTCCCCCGCCCGGACCGCCCTGCTGCCCGGCGCCGCCGAGGGGTCTGGGGATGCCACGGCCGGGCTGCGCTTGACCGTGGCCTGCGGCACCGCGCCGGCCTCGGGCACCGTGCACCTGGACCCCGGCGCGCAGCTCGCGCTGGAGCCCGCCGGGCCGCTGCGCTATGACCTGGGCGCCCGGGGCCACGCGAGCTGGGACCTCACGGTCCGGGCGCTGCCCGGGGCGGCCTCCGGCCGGCGCTTCGTGGCCGCGCGGATCGCCGACGGCGGCCAGGTCTTCGAGGACGCGGTGCTGGTCAGCGTCGGCGAGCCCGCCGCGCCCGCTCTCGACCTGCCGCTGAACGATCTGTTCCCGCTCTACGTGGCCGACCAGCAGAAGCTCGCCGCCGAGCTCGACCTGGCGCTGCTGACCCCGCAGCTGCGGCTGCGGCCCGGCGAGCGCGGCGAGATCGCGGTCCGGCTCGGCAACACCACGGCCGCGCAGATCCGCGGCGAGGCACAGCTGGTCTCGCCGTTCGGCAGCTGGGCCGAGGCGCGGCCCTGGACGCAGGGTTTCGCCGCCGAACCGGGCGGCGAACTCACCCTGGGCGTCACGGTCACGGTGCCGCCGACGGCGCGTCCCGGGCAGCACTGGTGGGCGCTGGTCAAGGTGATGTACTTCGGCCGGGCCCGTTACAGCGAGTCGGCATCGGTCACGGTTGTCGCCGGATAGTTTTGTCATGATCGCGGTCGACTTCGGCGGACTCGTCAGCTGATATGCCCATGCTCACCCCATCTCTTACCGCCGGCGGCGCGCGGATGAGAAACTGTCGGTGACCACCATCGAGACCCTGGCGGTGACCGCGACGAGCACAAAAGGACGATGGCCATCCAGACCGCGATTAGTGACGGGAATCTCCCGGCGGAGCCAAACAGCTTCGTCGGCAGGGAGCGGGACCTGGCAGAGCTTGCCAGGCTGCTCAGTGACGTCCGCGCGCTGACCCTGTGCGGCCCGGGCGGCATCGGCAAGACGCGGCTCGCGCTGCGGCTGGCGTGCGAGGTCGTGCCGGACTTTCCCGACGGTGCCTGGTTCGTCGAGCTCGCCGATACTGACGACGCTGCGTTCGTGGCGCGCCGGGTGGCCGCACCGTTCGGTGTGCGCGAGGAGCCCGACCGGCCGCTGGTCGAGACGCTGACCGCGGCGTTGCGGCCGCGGCGGGTGCTGCTGATCCTGGACACCTGCGAGCACGTGGTCGACGGGAGCGCGGCGCTGGTGCAGCAGCTGCTGGCGGGCTGCCCGGGCCTGCGCGTGATCGCGACCAGCCGCGAGCCGCTGCGGGTCCGCGGCGAGACGGTGTGGCGGGTTCCGCCGCTCGAGCTGCCCCTCGCCACCGGTGAGCTCAGTGCCGCGGAGCTGGAGAAGCACGAGGCGATCCGGCTGTTCACCGACCGGGCGGCCGCCGTGCGGCCAGGGTTCGCGCTGGACGCGGACAACTCCCGTGCCGTGGTGCGGCTGTGCCGGACCCTGGACGGCATGCCGCTCGCGATCGAGCTCGCCGCGGCGCGGGTCGGGGCCCTTTCGGTCGAGCAGATCGCCGCCCGGCTCGGCGACCGGTTCCAGCTGCTGGCCTCGGGCGACCGCACCGCCCCCGTCCGCCAGCAGACGCTGCGGGCCGCGGTGGACTGGAGTTACGAGCTGCTGACCGAGCCGGAGCAGTTGCTGCTGCGGCGGCTGGCGGTGTTCGCCGGGTGGAACCTGGATATGGCCGAGCAGGTCTGCGTCGACGAGGCCATCCCCGCCGAGCAGGTGCTCGACTTGCTGGCCGCCCTGATCGACAAGTCGCTGGTCACGCTCGACGGCGAGCTCGAGGGTGACGCCCGCTACCGGCTGCTGGACACGATCAGGGAGTACGCCACCGGCCGGCTCGACGCGTCCGGGGAAGGGCCCGCGATACGGCTGCGGCACCGCGACTACATGCTGCGGCTGATGGATGGCATCGTCGAGGTCGCGTTCGTGCGCGGCGACCCGCCCTGGCCGGTGCGCGTGTCCCTGTACCGCAGGGCCCTGGCCGAGCGCGCCAACTGCCGCGCTGCGCTGGCCACCTGCGTCTCCAGAGGCGAGACGGAACTAGGGCTGCGCCTGAGCACCGGGCTGCGCAGCGTGTGGGTGGCCTACGGCGACGCCACCGAAGGGGCGGGCTGGTTCGACCGGTTCCTCGCCGCAGAAGGCGACGGCGAAGTGTCCGCGTGCGTCCGGGCCCGGGCCCTGATGGCCCGCGCCGAGCTGGCCTTCGAGCAGCAGGACTACCCGGCCGCGCGCGACTTCGCGCAGGCCGGGCTCGACCTCAGCCAGGCAGCCGGAGGCACCGGCGCGGCGGCCGCGCTGCGCGTGCTCGCGGTGGTCAGCCTGCGGGCGGGGCGGCACGAGGACGCGATCGCCAGCATCGAGGCCGCGGCGCAGGCCGCGCGCGGCGACGGCGATGAGTGGGAGGAGGGCCTGGCGCTGGCGGTCAGGGCCACGATCCTGGTTCACCAGAACCTGCTGGACGACGCGCAGCGCGCGTTCACCGATGCGCTCGCGGTGCTGCGGGACAACAACGGCTGGGGCGTGGCGCAGGCCCTGTACGGCTTCGGCAGCCTGGCCAGGGCGCGCGGTGATCACGCTGCGGCGCTTGGCCACTTCCGCGACGCGCTCGCGCTCTACCGCGAGATCGACGCCCGCCCGGAGATTGCCCGGTGCCTGACCGGGATCGGCTGGGTGGCGCTGTCCCAGGGCGACCTGCGGCTGGCGCGCTCCAGCCTGACCGAGAGCCTGCAGCTCAGCCTCGCCACCGGGCAGCGCCTGGCGGTGGCCCGTGAGCTAGAGGCGTTTGCCGTTCTCGCCGTGGCGGACGGCCAGCCGGGCAGCGCCGTGAAGCTTCAGGGAGCGGCGCTCGGGCTGCGCGAGGCGGCTGGCCACCCGCCGTCGGCGCTGGCCCGGTCCCGGCTTGACGGTCTCGTCGAGGCCGCCGGCCGGGAGCTTGGCCAGCCGGCCGCGGCCGCGCTGCTGGCCGAGGGCGCGGCGATGAGCGCGCACGAGGCGGTCAGGTTCGCCGCCGTCTCCGCGGGCGATGCGTCCGGCGTTGCGGCCCAGCTCCGGGTTCCGCTGCAGGCGGCCGGTTCCGGTGCCGAGACCACGCTGACCCCGCGCGAGCTCGAGATCACCGCGCTGATCGCCCGGGGGCTGTCCAACCGGGGCATCGCCGACGAGCTGGTCATCAGCCCGGCCACCGCGGCCAGGCACGTCGCCAACATCTTCGGCAAGCTCGGCTTCACCTCGCGCGCACAGGTCGCCGCGTGGGCGGTGCAGCGCGAGTCCGGGCGCGCCGGCTAGCCGCCTGCGCACGCCTCCATACATATCCGCCGTCGGCGTACACATCCGGCGTGCCGCGGAAATGCACATCCGGATGGCCAATTCTGGGCATGTGAAATTGCATCGGGTTGCCTAACGTCATGTTCAGGGCGCTAACGCGGGATCTGGACTTGCTCCGGCCATCAGGAGGGGGATGTCCGGCCGTGGCCAGACTCCGCAAGCGGGCCCGGGCACCCCATGCCGGGCCCGCAAGCGCCCTCGCCACCGGCCCGTACGGGCGCCGGGCCGGCGGCGGCTACATACCCGACTACATAGTCCTGACGATGCGGCGCCCCGCTACCGAGCCGTAACGTCGGGCCAAACGGGGGGCTGAGCCTTGTCCGCACCTGGAGGTTCCCAGCTCATGACGACGGCCAGTGAGGCGCCGCTCGGCGAGGTCACGGTGACGCAGCGGCTGCTCGCCCAGGCGCCGTCTCGCGGAGAGCACCGGGCCCTCGTGGGCGGCCCAGCCGACCCGGCATGTAGCTATGCGGAGCTCGCGGCGACCGTGCAGGCGGCAGCGGCGGGCCTGGCCTGGCGCGGGCTGCAGCCAAGGGACGTCATAGGGGTCTACGTTCCCGACGCGGCCTGCTACGTGCTCGCGGCGCACGCCATCCGGGCTGCCGGGGGCGTGCCCACGCCCATCGCCACCGGGCTGACCGTGCCGGAGATCGCCGGCCAGCTCGCTGACTGCGGCGCCCGGATGCTGCTCACCGCGCCGCCGCTGGCCAGCTCCGCGCTCGCCGCAGCCGACCGGTCCTGGGTGCGGCAGGTGATCTCGTTCGGCGAGTCCCCTGGCACGATCCAGTTCCGGGCGCTGCTCGGGATGGGCACCCTGCAGCCGGCCGTCGGCTGGGCGCAGGACCCGGCGCTGCTGCCGTACGCGCGCAACCCGGACGGAATGCTCAGCCCGGCGCCGGTCAGCCATCACGACATGTCCGGCCTGCTGCGCCGGCTGGAGATCGAGGCGGGAGTCTGCGAGAAGGACGTCGTCCTCGCCGCTCCGCCGGTCGGCGACGGCCGGTCGTACACGGCGCTGCTCGACCACGCCCTGCTCTGCGGCGCGACCGTGGTCGCCGCGAGTGCCGATGAGCTGATCACGGCCGCCGACGTCTACCAGGGCACCGCGATGATCGCGGCGGGCAGCGTGGCTGTCGGCGCCGGCGAGCGGCTGCGGGTGTTCGCCGTTGCGTCATAGCGGCCGCGGCTGCCCGCCATGCGGCGCTCTCACGCTGCGGGTCACCACCACCGGGGTCACACGTGCGGGGGCCGGTTCTCGTATGGAGTGCTCAGCACCACCGTGGTGCGGGTAGACACGCTGGCAGCCGTCCGGATCTCCTGCAGCAGGTTTTCCAGGTCGGCCGGGGTCGCCACCCGGACCTTGAGTATGTAGTTCTCTTCCCCGGCCACGCTGTGGCAGGCCTCGATCGCGGTCAGGTGCGCTAGCCGCTGCGGCGCGTCATCGGGAGCGGCAGGGTCGAACGGCTTGATGGAGACGAATGCGGTCAGCGGTAGCCCGGCGTCCTCCGGATCGATGACCGCCGCGTACCCCTTGATCACGCCACGCCGTTCGAGTCGGCGCACCCGCTGCTGCGCGGCCGACACCGAGAGCCCAGTGCGCTTGGCCAGCTCGGTGAAGCTCATCCTGCCATCGCGGGCCAGCAGCGAGATGATCGTGCGGTTGATCTCCTCCACCCGGATACCGTACCCGCGGGGGGCGCTGCCCCCCGCGATCCCCCCAAACCCGCACCTGGCGTGGCGTGTGCGCTCCCGCGATGCCCTCGCAGACAGCAAAACCAAACCCCGCGCTGGTGAGGGTGAGCCTTCCTTGCATTCCCTTGCACTGGGTCTCCTGCGAAACGCTGCGCGTTTCGCAGGTAACGGGACGATATCGGGGTTTACGCTCTCGTAACACCAGCCTCGCCGACCTTAACATCCAGGTAACAAACGGGATACGCTCCGGCAGACACGGGCGCAGCTCGGGACGGCCGAGCCCGCGAAGCGGGCGGGACGAGCAGCGAGAGGAGCGGAGCAGCGCAATGGCGCAGATCGTTCTGGACACAGTGGACAAGGTCTACCCAGGCGGGGTAAAGGCGGTCGACGGGCTCAGCCTGGAGATCGGCGACGGTGAGTTCATGGTGCTCGTCGGGCCGTCCGGATGCGGCAAGTCGACCGCGCTGCGGTCGATCGCCGGCCTCGACGAGATCACCTCGGGGACCATCTCCATCGGCGGCCGGGTCGTCAACGACCTGCCGCCCAAGGATCGCGACATCGCGATGGTGTTCCAGAACTACGCGCTCTATCCGCACATGACCGTGGAGCAGAACCTGGCGTTCGGGCTGCAGCAGCGCAAGACGCCCAAGGACGAGATCCGGCGCCGGGTCACCGAGGTGGCCAAGATGCTCGGCCTGGAGGACTACCTCAAGCGCAAGCCCGCCGCGCTGTCCGGCGGCCAGCGTCAGCGGGTGGCGATGGGCCGGGCCATCGTCCGCGAGCCGCAGGCGTTCCTGATGGACGAGCCGCTGTCCAACCTGGATGCCAAGCTGCGCGTGTCCATGCGGGCCTCCCTGTCCCAGCTGCACGAGCGGCTGGGCGTGACCACGGTGTACGTCACCCACGACCAGGTGGAGGCGATGACGCTCGGGCAGCGTGTCTGCGTGCTGCGCGAGGGCAGGCTGCAGCAGGCCGACACGCCGCAGACGCTGTTCAACGCCCCGGTGAACCTGTTCGTGGCCGGCTTCATCGGGTCGCCGGCGATGAACTTTGTCACCGCGCGGCTGGCGCGTGACGACGGGCCCGCGGTCACGTTTGCCGACCACCGGCTTTCGGTGCCCGACGACCTGATCACCGCGAGGCCCGGCCTGGACAGCTACTTCGGGCGGGAAGTGATCCTCGGCATCAGGCCGTCCGACTTCGAGGACGCGAGCCTGGCCGACTCCGGGTGGGCACGGATGCCGGTGACCGCTGGGGTGACCGAGGACCTCGGCAGCGAGATCCACGTCCTGTTCACCGTCGACGCCCCACAGGTCCAGCACTCGGGCATCACCGACGCGACCTCAGGCAGCGACGAGGACGAGGCCATCCCCCTGGATGGCGGCCGGTCGCTGTGGACCGCCCGGGTCGCCGCGCGAAGCAAGGTGCGGACCGGCCAGCCCATCGAGCTCGCCGTCGACACGTCCAACCTGCAGTTCTTCGACCCGGAGAGCGGGCTGTCGATCGGTCACCCCCAGGCCATTTCCTGACCGGGCAGGCCGGGCTCTTCAGGCTCGGGACAACCCGGGAGCGCGCGGCTCCCGGGTCAGCGACCTGCCGATCACCACGCGCTGGATCTGGTTGGTGCCCTCGACGATCTGCAGCACCTTGGCCTCGCGCATCAGCCGTTCGGCCGGGAAGTCCTCGACGTAGCCGTAACCGCCGAGCACCTGCACCGCATCGGTGGTGACCCGCATGGCGGCGTCGCTCGCGAACAGCTTGGCCATGGCGGCCTGCGGCCCGAACGGCAGCCCCTGGTCCTTCCGGCGTGCCGCGGACAGGTACAGCGCACGTGCCGCCTCGACGGCCGTGGCCATGTCCGCGAGCAGGAACGACAGGCCCTGAAAGTCCGCGATCGGCCGTCCGAACTGGCGCCGCTGACGCGCCCAGCCGACCGCGGCGTCCAGCGCGGCCTGGGCCACGCCGGTTGCGCACGCGGCAATGCCCAGGCGCCCGGAATCCAGCGCGGCCAGCGCCAGGGAGAAGCCGTTGCCCTCGCCGCCGACCAGGTGACCGGCTGGCACCCGGGCACCATCGAAGATCATCTGGGCGGTGACCGAGGCGCGCATGCCCATCTTGTGCTCGGCGGGCGCGGCCGACACCCCCGGCGTATCGCCGGGCACGTGCAGGCAGCTGATTCCCTTGGCCCGGTCCGGACCCTCGTGCTCGCCCGAGGTCCGGGCGAACACCGTGTAGAAATCGGCCAGGCCGGCGTGCGAGATCCAGGCCTTGACCCCGTCCAGGACGTAATCCGGGCCGTCAGCAACGGCGGTCGTCCGCATCGCCCCCGCATCCGAGCCGCTGGCAGGCTCGGACAGGCAGTAAGCGCCGAGCCGCTCCCCACCAAGCAGGTCCGGCAGCCAGTCCTGCTGCTCCGCGGTTCCCGCGGTCACCAGCGGGAAACAGGCCAGCGTGTGCACGCTCACCCCGAGCCCTACGGCCAGCCACGCCCGGGACAGCTCCTCGACGACCTGCAGGTAGGTCTGGTACGGCTGCCCGCCGCCGCCGAACCGCTCCGGGTAGGGCAGCGCGAGCAGGCCCGCCCGGCCGAGGACCCGGAACTCCTCACGCGGGAACGACCCGTCCCGCTCGGCCGCATCGACCCTCGGGCGCAGCACCTCATCGGCCAGCTCGGCGGTCAGCTCGAACAGGGCGCGGGTCTCCTCATCCGGGCAGTCCCGCTCGATCAGCTTCAAGCTCGCTCCCCCATCATTTCCGCGCCTCCGGCACGACTCATTTGCGCGCCTCCGGTACGAAACATTTGCGCGCCTCCGGCACGACCAGTCACCGGACGTCCACGCAGACCAGCTCGCGGCTGGCGTTGTTCAGCCGCTCACCGCCCTGCTCGGTGCAGATCACGATGTCCTCGATCCTGGCGCCGTGTGGCCCTGGGTAGATGCCCGGCTCGATGGAGAACGCCATGCCCGGCTGCAGCGGCTCGGCGTTGCCGGACACGATGTAGGGATCCTCGTGAGTCTCCAGGCCGATCCCGTGGCCGGTGCGGTGCACGAAGTACTCGCCGTAGCCCGCGGCGGCGATCGGCCCGCGCGCGGCGGCGTCGACCGCCTCGGCGGTCACACCGGGCCGCACAGCGGCGAACGATGCCTGCTGCGCGTCGCGCAGCACCCGGTAGTAGGCCGCGAAGTCCGGCGGCGGCTCGCCGATCACGTAGGTTCTGGTGCAGTCGGAGCAGTAGCCGCTCGGCATGGTCCCGCCGATGTCCACGACGACCGCGTCGCCTCGCTGCAGGACCCGGTCGGAGACCTCGTGGTGCGGGCTGGCCGCGTTCGGGCCGGAGCCAACGATCGTGAAGTCGACCCGCGCGTGGCCCTCCTGGATGATCGCGTCGGCGATGTCCGCCGCGACCTGCCGTTCGGTCCGGCCCGCCCGCAGCCATCCCGGCACCCGCGCGTGCACGCGGTCGATGGCTTCGCCCGCCGCCCGCAGTGCCGAAACCTCAGCGGGAGTCTTGCGCACGCGCAGCGCGCCCAGCGCGAGGCTGGCCAGTTCCTGGCCGACGCCGGGCAGCGCGTCGCGGAACCTGAGCACCATCAGGGCCCACATGCGATCGGACAGGCCGACCGGGCCGGACACCGCGCCGAGGCGCTTGGTGACGATCGCATAAGGGTCGTCGGTCTCGTCCCAGGGGATGATCTCGAAGCCCACGCCGCCCGCTGGCGACGCCTGGGCGGCCGGAAACTCGAGCCTGGGCACGACCAGGAACGGCTCGTGGCCCGCCCCGCTGGCCGCCGGTACCGCGAGGCAGGTGAGCCGCTCGAGCTGATGGGCGTCGTATCCGGTCAGGTACCGCAGGTCCGGGCCCGGGGTGAGCAGCAGCGCGGCCAGGCCGGCTTCCGCGGCAGCCGCGGCGGCTCGCTCTACCCGGTCCGCCGGGTAGAGGTCTGTATCGGCCCGGTCGGTTCCCATCACGCTCTCCGCTCCGCGTTGACGGCCAAGTCCGCAGTTCTCTTGCGTGGGCATCATCTCACCCGTGAGAATTGTGCACGCACCTAGACAGCGGGGTACCGGATGCCTCACGCTAAGTGCACGCAAGCTGACCACACGCCACCCGCGATGACAATTAACGCCATGAGAGTTCCGTCAGACCGCCCGACGAGGACAGCGGTTTCGGCGCACCCGGCCGCCGCGGTGCCCGGCCTCGCGGTTCCGCCGGGAAACGGCGCCGAGTCCGGCCTCGCGGCCGAGGCCAGGCTGGCGGCCGAACTCGCCGAAGAGCGTCATGTGGCCCTCGAGTTGCAACGGGCCATCCTGCCGCTGCACGACGAGGCCTTCGACCTGCCGGGCCTGCGCACGATGGTGCGTTACCTGCCGGCGTCCCGGGCGGGCCGGGTGGGCGGTGACTGGTACATCACGGCCGACATGCCCGGCGGCCACGTGCTGATCGCGCTCGGCGACGTCGCCGGGCACGGCCTGGCTGCGGCGGCGGGCATGGCAAGGCTGCGCGGGGCCCTGGCCGGGCTGGCGATCACCGGGTCGCCGCCGGAGCGGCTGGTGGGCTGGCTCAACGACCTGGTCTGGCACGTCGCGCCCGAGCACACGGCGTCGGTCGTGGCCGGCTACTTCGACCCCGCGAGCCGCACCCTGACCTGGGCCCAGGCCGGCCATCCGCCGCCGATACTGGTCCGCGGCTCGTGGGCACGGCCGCTCGACCCGCCGGCCGGGATCTTGCTTGGCGCGGGACAGGAGGAGTACGCGGCCGCCGTGCTGGCGCTGGCCCCCGGTGACCTGCTGCTGCTGTACACCGACGGGCTGATCGAGCGCCGGGACTGGTCGGTGGCCGACGGCCCGGCCATACTCGCCGCCGCCGTGCGCGGGATCAGCGATCCGGAGCAGGCGATCGAGGCTTCGCTGAGTGCCCTCGGCGCGACCGACCTCGAAGACGACACCTGCCTGGTGGCCGTCCAGGTGCTTTAGTCCGCTTTGGCGGCGCTCCAGGTCTAGTCTGCTTTGGCGCCCGTCCGGGTGCTCTAGTCCGCGCTGGGCTCCGCGATCGCGGCGACGGCGCGGCGCAGCGACGACCCGAGGTTCCAGCGCTCGCCGAGTTCGGCCAGCAGCTGCGGGTCGCCCGCGGGCCTGCCCAGCCGGCCGTCCACCGCGGGCAGCGGCGCGTCGTCGGCCACGCGCACCACGGGCACCGCCGCCTGCAGGTAATCCCGGGCCTGGACCAGCTTCGCCCTTGTGCCCATGGGAAAGCCGCCGTGCCCGGCGTCCATCGCGGTCAGCATCGCCTCGACCGAGCCGAACACCCGCACTAGCGCGGCGGCGCTCTTCTCCCCCACGCCCGGCACGCCGGGCAGCCCGTCGCTCGGGTCGCCGCGCAGCGTCGCGAAGGCGGCATAGGCCCGGCCGGGGATCTGGTACTTGGCGTTGACCGCGGCTTCGTCCACGACCTCGAACCTGGACACGCCGCGGGCGATGTAGACGATCCTCACCTGGCGCGCGTCATCGACGAGCTGGAACAGGTCTCGGTCGCCGGTGACCACGTCGACGGGTTCCTCAGCCCGCCCGGCGAGCGTGCCGATGATGTCGTCGGCCTCGTATCCGCTGGCCTCGGCCATCGCCACCCCCGCGGCCGTCAGCACCTCCCGGATCACCGGTATCTGGACGGTGAGGCCGTCGGGCACCTGCTCGGTGCCGTCCGGGTTGGCCCGATGCGCCTTGTACGACGGGATCGCCGCCACCCGGAATGCCGGCCGCCAGGACGCGTCCATGCACGCGACCAGGCGGGCCGGGTGCCGCGCCCGGACCAGGCGGGTGATCATGTCGAGCAGCCCGCGCACGGCGTTCACCGGCGTGCCGTCGGCCGCAGTCACCGTGTCCGGGACGCCGTAGAACGCCCGGAAGTACATCGAGGCTGAGTCAAGCAGCATCAGCGAGCCCACCCCGGCCATCCTGCCAGGCTGCCCCTTGGCTGTCAGGCCGCGGGCCAGGCGAGGCTTGCCCCGCCCGGGCGAACCAGGGCGCGGGGCCGCATCTATGCAATTGCTCTATGGGTATGCGAGGGCTTTGGCATTGGAGCCAGTGGCGGGGTGATCTCTAGGCTTTACCCATCGTTTTAATCTCCTTCTGGTTCCCGGGGAGGCACGGTTGATCCAGGCAAGCGCAGTGCGGACCCGCTGTCCCGCCGGTCTGGTGACCGCGATACGCGGTGCGACCGGACAGCACGCCGACTGGCAGCAGACGGCCGAGCTGGTCGCCGGCCAGCTTCGGCTGCACCTGCCCGGCCCGGAGATCCTGACCGCCACCGAGCGCCAGGGCAGCGCCGGCGGGTACGTCTGCCACACCCTGCACACCGAGCCGGACGGGTCGTTCTCGGTCTGCGCGCTGGTGTGGCGGCCCGGGCAGCAGACGACGATCCACGACCACGTCGCCTGGTGCGTGACCGGCGTGGTGCAGGGTGCCGAGTACGAAGAGCTGTTCGCGCTGCGCGACGGCGGGACCACGCTGGCCGAGGTCGGCAGGAACGTCAACGGGACCGGGGACGTGAGCGGCTTCGCGCCCCCAGGCGACATCCACCGGGTACGCAACCACGGCAGCGAGGTCGCTATCTCGGTGCATATCTACGGTGCCGACATCGAGCGCCTCGGTACCAGCGTGCGCCGCACCTACGACCTCCCGGTGGCCGTCGGCTAGCGTCCCAGCTCGAGGGCAATCTGCTTGAACGGCTCCGGGTGCACCGCCAGGCTGCCGGTGAACGGGTACTCGAGTTCCAGGATCAGCACCAGGCTGGCGCCGATCAGGATGGCCACGGTGCCCACCATGAAGTACTGCAGGCGCGCGCTGTCGATGCCCAGGAGCAGGCTGAACCCAAGGGTGCCGAGGCTGGACAGGATGACTACAAGCCACAGCACGCCCGGTATGCCCGAATTCGCGAGATCAAGCCGCTGCTGGCGTGCCTCACCGATGTCATTAATCTCCGTCAGCACGCTATCCTCGAACTCCTGCTCGGACAGGTTTCGCACCCTCAGCCGCTGGACGGTGCCGAGGAGCAGGTCGAAGTCCTGCTGCGTCGCCGGGCTGCTCGTGCTGCGGTTCATCGCCTGCCACTCCGATGTGGCCACCGACCCGGCGTAGGCGGCCACCTGGTCCTTCACCCGGCTGTGGGCAGCGGGTCCCAGCGCCTTGCTGAACTGCACGAGGTCGCCCAGGTCTTGGGTCTCCGTCTGAACGGCATTGGCGGCACTGGCATGCTGCCCCCACAGCGTGATCACCATGAACCCGACAATGATCGCGTACACCAAGCCGACGACCCCGCCCAGGTAACCGACCGCCGTGTTCTGGTGGCCATCAATACGGTCAGGAGAACGGCGCCGGATGAGCCACTGCAGTGCCACGGTCAAGGTGGGTAGGCAGACGAGAGCTATCGCGGTCTGCCACCATACCGAGACGTTCTCGATAAACCATCGTGGCACAGCTGCCCCCCGACTCACGATGCCCCCGCCACCAGCGCCACAGCATAGGTGGCGTCGCCCCTAGCGGGCGAGAACCGTATCCGGCGATTCCTCCACCGGCGAGGACGCCACTCGTGGCCCCTGCATCCCGAAGATCTCTAAGGGCGATTTTCGGCGGATGCGACCGAGAATCGTCCACGGCAGCCGATCGAGGTAACGGGGCGGGCGTTTAGCCGACTGAGGAGTAGGCGACGACGCCGCGGCGCAGGGCCGCGATAGCCCGCCGGGCGGTGTCGGCGACCGGCGCCGCCCGGGCCGCGGCGGCGACCTGATCCAGCAGGTCGATGAGCTGCTTGACCGCGCGGACGAAGTCGCCGGGTGTGAGGTCGGACGACAGCACCTGCTCCAGGGGCCGCCCTCTGGCCCAGACGTGCGCGGTCCAGGCGAACCCGAGGTCCGGCTCGCGCAGGAACGACAGGTGGTGCTCCTTTTCGACGCCGTCGAGCTCGCCCCACACCCTGACCATCTCCGCGAGCACCTCGCGGGAGCGGCCGTGCGGCAGCCGCGGCGGGCTGGAGTCATCGGGCCTGCGTGACTCGAAGGTCAGCGCGGAAACGCAGGCCGCCAGCTCGGCGGGCGCCAGGTCGTCCCACAGGCCCCGGCGCAGGCACTCGGCGACCAGCAGGTCGAGCTCGGTGTAGAGGCCGGCCAGGCGCCTGCCCTCCTCGGTCACCGTGTCGCCGTCGGTGTAGCCGAGCTGGTCGAGCACGGCGCAGACGCGGTCGAACGTCCGCGCGATCACGTGCGTCCGGCCGCCCACCTTGCGCTCCAGGGCCTCGGTGTCGCGCTCAAGGCGGAGGTACTGCTCGCCCCGTCTGGCGTGCTCCTCGCGATCTGGGCAGGCGTGGCACGGGTGTTCGCGCAGCTGCCGGCGCAGGCTCTCGATCGCTGCTTTATTCCCCCCACCCAGCCCTCCCTCGCCCGGCCCTCCCTCGCCCGTGCTGCTCTGCCTGCCGCCGGCCCGCCGCGGCCTGCTCAGATCGCGGGAGGCCAGCTTGTTGCGCATGGTCGAGGCCAGGTCCCTGCGGTGGTTCGCCGATCGCGGGCTGAACCAGTTCGGTATCCGCACCCGGTCGATGGGCTCGACCGGAACCGGGAAGTCCGCCAGCGACAGCCGCTTGACCTGGCGGTTGACGGTCAGCACGAGCGGCGCGGGGATGTCGGCGGCCGGGGATTCGAGGACCAGAGCGATCCCGGCCCGCCGTCCGCCGGGCACCTGGATGATGTCGCCGCGGCGCAGCTGCCCGACCGACGCCACCGCCTCGGCCTGCCGGGCCGCTGAGCGGGCCCGGGCCTGCTCCCGCTCCCGCTCGGACAGCTGCCGCCGGATGGCCAGGTAGCTGGTGAAGTTGCCGCGGTCGCAGGAAACCTCGATTTCCTCCATCGACTGCCGGATCTGGCGCGCCTTGCGGGCCAGGCCGACCACCCCGCGGTCCGCCTGGAACTGCGCGAACGACGACTCGAGCAGCGCGGCGGCGCGCCGCCTGCCGACGCGGCCGACCAGGTTGACCGCCATGTTGTAGGACGGCCGGAAGCTGGAGCTGAGCGGGTAGGTCCGGGTGCCGGCCAGGCCCGCCACTGCCAGCGGATCCACGCTGGGCTGCCAGAGCACCACCGCATGCCCCTCGACGTCGATCCCGCGCCGGCCGGCCCGGCCGGTCAGCTGGGTGTACTCCCCCGGCGTCAGGTCCGCGTGGTTCTCGCCGTTCCATTTGTCCAGGCGCTCGATGACGACCGTCCTGGCCGGCATGTTGACGCCGAGGGCGAGGGTCTCGGTGGCGAACACGGCCCGGATCAGCCCGGCGGCGAACAGCTCCTCGACGACCTCCTTGAACGTCGGCAGCATCCCGGCGTGATGTGCCGCAATCCCGCGCCGCAGCCCGGCCAGCCAGTCCCCGAACCCGAGGATCTGCCGGTCTTCGTCGGGGATGTCCGCGGTCCGCCGCTCGGCCACCGCGGTGATCTCGCTGGCCTCGTCCGGCGTGGCCAGCCGCAGCCCGGCGTCCAGGCACTGCAGCACGGCGGCGTCACACCCGGCCCGGCTGAAGATGAACGTGATCGCCGGGAGCAGCCCCGCCGTGTCCAGCCGGCCGATCACGTCGGGCCGGCTCGGCACCCGGAACCTGGCCGGGCGCCGATTGCCACGGGCGGGCCGGCCGGGCGCCTTGCCCCACGTACCTCCCCGTCCCTCCCCATTCCCCCGTCCGCCGCCCCGCCCCTCGTCACTGCGCTGCGCGATCCGCCGCAGCTCCGGGTTGACCTTCGGGGTCGCGGGTTGCGGCCCGGTGCCGCGGGCGTGCTCAGGCCCGGAGAACAGGTCGTACAGGCGCGAGCCAACGAGCATGTGCTGCCACAGCGGCACCGGGCGCACCTCGTCCACGATGACAGTGGTGCCGCCGCGGACGTGCGACAGCCAGTCGCCGAACTCCTCGGCGTTGCTCACCGTCGCCGACAGCGCGACGAGCCGCACGGACTCGGGCAGGTGGATGATCACCTCTTCCCACACCGCGCCCCGGAACTGGTTCGCCAGGTAGTGCACCTCGTCGAGGACGACGTAGCCGAGCCCGGCCAGCGTCGGCGAGCCCGCGTACAGCATGTTCCGCAGCACCTCGGTGGTCATCACCACCACAGGGGCCTCGCCGTTGATGCTGTTGTCCCCGGTCAGCAGGCCCACCTTGGCGGCTGAGTACCTGCGGACCAGGTCGGCGTACTTCTGGTTGGACAGCGCCTTGATCGGCGTGGTGTAGAAGCACTTGCGCCCCTCGGCCAGGGCCAGGTGCACGGCGAACTCCCCGACCACCGTCTTGCCCGAGCCGGTCGGCGCGCACAGCAGGACACCGTGCCCAGCGCTCAGGGCCCTGCACGCGTCCAGCTGAAACGGGTCGAAGCTGAAGTCATACAGTGCCTGGAACGCGGCGAGTTCCGGCCCGTCCTCGGTCAATCGGCTGATCCAGGAGGCCGCCCGATGTCGGCGCCGTCACCAGAGGGCACATCGAAATCGAGCGGTGACGCCTCGTCGTCGGACAGACCCGCGTACGGGGACGGGATCCTCGCGCGCCGCCGGTCGTTCATCCAGATCAGCAGGTCGGCGACCTCGATCAGCACCACACAGGGCACGGCCAGCAGCAGCATCGTGACCGGGTCCGGGCTCGGCGAGGCGATGCCAGCGAACACGAACACGAGAAAGATCATGATGCGGCGCCACTTCTTCATCCGCTCGTGGCTGATCACGCCGACCAGGTTCAGCATCACTAGCAGCAGCGGCAGCTCGAACGCCAGCCCGAAGCCGAGGATCATGGCCTGGAAGTAGCCGAGGTAGTTGGACACCGTCGGGGCGACCTGGATCCCGCTCGGGGCCAGCGCGAGCAGGTACTTCAGTCCCCGGCTCATCACGAAGTAGGCCAGGGATGCGCCGCCCAGGAACAGCGGCGCGGCAGTGAACACGAACGCGTAGGTCCACCGCTTCTCGCGCCGGTACAGCCCGGGTGCGATGAACGCCCACACCTGGTAGAGCCAGTACGGGCAGGTGACGATCAGCGCGAACCAGAACGCGAGCTGCAGCCAGATCGTGAACGGGTCAAGTACTCCGATGACGATCAGCTTGGTGTGGTCGGCGAACGCGGCGGCCTTGAACGGATGGTAGACGAACGTCCATAGCCGGTCGTGGACCGCCGGGATCAGGCCGACGGCGAGGCCGACCAGTATCGCGGCCACGGCCTTGATCACCCGGTTGCGCAGCTCACGGAGATGATCCATGAGCGGCATGCGCCCATCGGGATTCGGCTGCCGCTGCGACTGGGCGATCTTGCCGCCCAGCAGGCGCGCACCCGTGATGGTGTCAGCCAGCTTTGGCATGGTCCGTTACCGGGGTAGGAGGACGGGCTCAGCTGGGCTGCTGCGTCCGCGGGGCCTCTGTCACCGGGGCGCCGTTGCCGACCGCCTCGCCCACGGGCTGTGGCTGCTGCTGCAGGTCGCGGATCTGCTGCTGCAGCGCGTCGATCTGGGCCTGCTGCGCCGGCGCTGTCAGCGCCTGGGCCTGCGGCGCCGGCTCTGGCTGATCGTCGTCGTCGTGTATCTTCGACACTTCGGACTTGAGGATGCGCATGGATCGGCCCAGCGACCGGGCGGCGTCAGGCATCTTCCTGGAGCCGAACAGGACAAGCACCACAATCGCGATAATCAGCACTTTCAGTGGGCTGTCGAACAGGTCACCTATGTTCATCTGAGTCCCCATTCAGGCGGGAAGCGCGTCCCCGCGCCTTGGGTCGCTTGCATCGAAAGTCTACACAAGACAGCCCCCGGGGGCACTGCTCAGGCGTACTGGGCGAGCGCGGCGGCGGCATCCTCACGGATCTCGGCCGCCAGGTCCGCCGGCGAGGTCACCCGGCCGTCCTCGCCGAGCCGCAGCGCCAGCCGCCGGACCATCCGGGTATCCGGGGTGCGCAGCCCGACCTGCAGCCGGCCGTCACCGAGGTCGGTAACCCGCTCACAGGGGTAGTACTCGGCGACCCAGCGGCCCGCGGCGGACAGCTCGAGCTCCACCTCGACGTCGTCGGCGGACGGCCGGAACAGCCCCTGGTCCACATCCCTGGGCTCGGCCTGGGCCGGTACCGACGCGGGCTCGTCCAGCACGGCCAGGTCCAGCACCCGGTCCAGCCGGAACAGCCGCACCGCCTCGGCGCGCAGGCACCAGCCCTCCAGGTACGTTCTGCCCTCCACGACCAGCAGCCGCATTGGGTCCACGTCCCGCTCGGTGGCCTCGTCGCGGCCGGGGACGTAGTACGACAGGTGCAGCCGCCTGCCTCGCTCGATGGCGTCCCGTGCCTGCGCCGCTGCGGTTCTGGTGCCACGGTCGTCGAGCTGCACCGCTACCTGGGCACTTACCGCGGCCGCGGAACCGGCGGCGGCCTCCAGCTTGGCGATCGTCCGGTTGAGCGCGGAGCGCTCCTCCAGGCTCGGCAGCTCGGCGAGCATCCGCAGCGCGACCAGCAGCGCGCTTGCCTCGTCGACGCCGAGCCGCAGCGGGCGGTCGAACGACTCGGCCTCGCTGACCACGATCTCGCCGCCCTCGTAGGACAGGTCGATCGGGCAGTAGGGGTCGGGCGAGCGCAGCTCGACGCACCACAGCATGTTCAGGTCGTCGACGAGCTCACGCTCGCTGATGCCGAACGCCGCCGCGGTGTCGGCCAGCCCCACCACCTTCCGGCTCACCACGTAGGGAACCAGGGCGAGCAGCCGCTGCAGCCGGTCCGTGGCCGGCGCCACCCGCGGCGGCACTGCCGGCCGCTGCTTCGACTCGGCGGATGTCAAGCCAGCACCCCCTTCAGCCGCCCGATCACGGCATCCCGCAGATCGGCTGGCTCGATCACCACGGCGTCGGCACCGAACGAGGCCAGCTGCTCGCTGTGCCAGCCCACGTCCGAGAACGGCACCTCGACCAGATCCCATCCCGGCCGCTGCGGGTCGGCCCGCACGGCGCTGGCGCCGCGCCGCAGCCCGTACCCGCCGCCCTGCCGCACCTGCAGTACCGCCGTGCGGGCCTGCGGCTCGTTGTCCCATTCGCGGACCAGCGTGCGCACGTCGGTGCCGGGCGGGACGGTGACGGTGCCGGCTGGCCCGCTGAACGTCACCGGGCCGTCGATGCGGCTCAGCCGGAACACGCGGGTCTCGCCGCGGTCGGTGTCCAGGCCCGCCACGTACCAGCGGCCGTGCCGGTTCACCACGCCCCACGGCTCGAGCCGGCGCTGCTGGGACGCGCTGCGGCCGGCCGCGCGGTGGCTGAACGAGACCGGGCGCCGGTCGCGCACCGCCTCCCACAGCGGGCCGAAGGCCGCCTCACCCGTCTGCAGCCGCGGCTCGATGCCGGGCTGCGTGGTCTCCTCCGCGTCGATCCCGGCGGCCCGCAGCTTGAGCAGGGCGCCGGCTGCGGCCCCGGCCAGCTCGGCCCGCCGCCAGACGCGGGCTGCGAGGCCGAGGACCGCGGCCTCGTCGGGTTCCAGCCTGATCTCGGGCAGCCCGTACGCCTGGCGCGGTATCCGGTATCCGGGTTCGCTGTCCGTGATCGCGCTGACCCCGGTCTCCAGCGGGATCCCCAGCTCGCGCAGCTCGTCCTTGTCGCGCTCGAACATGCGCTTAAACGCGTCGAAAGACTCCGGGTAGCCGGGAACCGCCTCCCTGATCTGGGACGCGGTGAGGTACTTGCCGGCCGAGAGCAGGCAGACGACCAAGCTCAGCAGCCGTTCCGTCTTCCGCCGTGACATGCTCGCGTTCTTCCCTATGTCGGCCTCTCCTGCCCTGCCCACCCTCGCCCTGCCCACCTCCGCCATCCCCGCCTGCGCACGCTCTGCTCTTGCCCAGCCGCCCTCGCCCGCCCTTGGCACCGACCGTACCCTGCCGCAGCGCTCAGGTGAGGCACTGGCGCGGTTTCCTGGCCACCGGGTAATACGCCGCCGTGAACCCGCGTCCACTACCCTGCCTTCGTGATCAGGTGGCGCAGTGGGGTGGTGTCCGCCCTGCGGCGGGAGTGGGCCGGCGCGGTCGAGGTCGAGGTGGCCGTCGACGGCGCAGCGGTCAGCGCGCTCGCCTACCCCGAGCTCACCGGCCGCCCGCAGCCTGGGGACCGGGTGCTGCTCAATACCGGCGCGCTGTATCTGGGCCTGGGAACCGGCGGGTACGCGCTGGTCGTCGCGCTGCCGGACCGGCTGCCGCCGGACCATGACGGCCCCGGCCATCTGATCAAGGCGCGGTACACGCCGCTGCAGGCCACCGTTCTCGGCGCCGACGAGCAGGGCTCCCCGCACCACGAGATCCTGCGCGACGCGGACGACCTGGACGGCATCCCGGTCGTGGTGGCCGACCTGCACTCGGCCCTGCCCGCGGTTCTCGCCGGGTACCGGGGCGAGGGCGGGTTCGCTGCCCGCCGGGCCGTCTACGTCATGCTGGACGGAGCCGCGCTGCCCGCGTGGTTCTCCCGCACCGCCGCCGCACTGCGGGACGTCGGCTGGCTGGCGGCCACCGTGACGGTGGGCCAGGCGTTCGGTGGCGACCTGGAGGCGGTCACGCTGCACAGCGGGCTGCTGGCGGCGCGGCATGTACTCGGCGCCGACCTGGTCGTGGTGTCCCAGGGGCCAGGAAACCTGGGCACCGGCACCAGGTGGGGGTTCTCCGGGGTCGCCGCCGGCGAGGCGGTCAACGCGGCGGCCGTGCTCGGCGGCAGGCCGGTGGCGTCGCTGCGGATCAGCGACGCCGACCCGCGGGAGCGGCATCGCGGCATCTCGCATCACAGCCTGACCAGCTACGGGCGGGTGGCGCTGGCCCGGGCCGACGTTGTGCTGCCCGCGCTGCCCGGCGAGTTCGGCGAGCGGGTCACCGCCGCCGCCGCGCCGCTGGCGGCCCGGCACAACCTGGTGCTGGTGAGCGTGGCCGGGCTGGCTGACGCGCTGCGGGCCTGCCCGGTGCGGCTGTCCACCATGGGCCGCGGGCTGGACGAGGACCTCGCCTACTTCCTGGCCGCGGCGGCGGCCGGGCGGCACGCAGCGGCGCTGGCCGGCGGCCGCGCCGCGGGACAATGAACCACGAACCGCAAACTCCGGTGACACGAAAGGCAGGGCTGATGGGATTCTCGGCGAAGGCAAGGCGGCTGCCCGGACGGGTTACGGCCGGCGCGTTCATCCTCAACGCGGGCCTGGGCAAGTGGTCGGCCAACGAGGAGACGGCAGCCAGGCTGCACGGCATGGCCGTGGGCACCTACCCGTTCCTTGCCAAGCTCAAGCCGAGGGACTTCGCGCGGCTGCTGTCGGTCAGCGAGATCACGCTCGGCACGGCGCTGCTGCTGCCGGTCGTGCCCGCCGCCGTTGCCGGGGCGGGCCTGACCGCGTTCTCTGCCGGGCTGCTCGGCCTCTACGCCCGCACTCCCGGCATGACGAAGGAGGACGGCATCCGGCCCAGCCAGCAGGGCACCCCGCTGGCCAAGGACGTGTGGATGCTCGGCATCGGCATCGGGCTCACCATCGACGGGCTCACCGACCGCTCCTGACCCACCCAGGTTCCTTACGCACCCAGGCTCCTGACCCGCCCACGGTTCCTGACCCACCCGCCGCTCCCGGGCCCGCCCGAAGGGGGGCCGGGGAGGCGGGCGGGGAACCTACTTGGAGCCGTTGACCGCGTCCAGGATGTCCACGACGAATACGAGGGTGTCGGTGCCCTTGATGCCGGCCGACGATTGGCCGGCCGACCCGTAGCCGTCCTTCGGCGGGATGATCAGCATCACCCGGCTGCCCACCGGCAAACCGAGCAGGCCCTTGTCCCAGCCGGGGATGATCTGCTCCGGCGTCGCGCCGATCTGGAAGCCGAACGGCGCGCCCCTGGACCAGGAGGAGTCGAAGACAGCGCGGGTCCGCCAGTTCAGGCCGACGTACTGGGTGACGACTTCCTGGCCCTTGGCCACCGCCGGCCCGGTCCCCTTGATCAGCGTCTTGACCACCAGCGAGGTGGGCGGTGAGGTCTTGGGGATCGTCACCGTCGGCGCCTTGCCGGTCGCCGGGGTCACCGTCGGCAGGCTGCCGCCCCCGTTGGACAGGTGCGTGCCGGACGCGGACGCGGTCCCCGAGTAAGACTTGATCATGTCGACGACGAACACGAGCGTGTCGCTGCCGGTGACGCCGACCTGAGAGTTGCCCTGGGATCCGTAGCCGTACTTCGGCGGCAGCACCGCAAGCACCCGGCTGCCCATCTTCTTGCCCTCCAGTGCCGTTTCCAGGCCGGGCAGCAGTGAGCCCGAGAGCACCTGCGGCGTGCTGGTGTACGTGCTGAGCGCGAGCTTGTGCGTCTTCCCGCTCCAGACATAGACCACGTAGTTGGTGAGGAACGCGTCGCTCTTGGCCAGGGCCGGGCCGCTGCCCTGGACCTCGGTCTTGACGAACAGGTCTTTGCCCGCCTTCGTGGACGGGATCTTGACGTTCGGCGCCTTCCCGAACGTTCCGGCCGCGGTCACCGAGCCGTTGGGGCTCGAGGGCGGCGTTGATGACGAGCCGCAGCCAACCAGGGCCAGGGCGGCGATCAGGGGTAGCAAGAGCGCAGCAGCGATGCGTCGCATGAGAATCCTCGAAGTCGGGTCATGAGCGCAGCCAGCCTACCCGCTCCGTTTCCGGCCCCTCTGCGGCGTTCAGGAAAGGCGGCGCAACAGGTTCTGGCGCCAGACCAGGACCCGGTAGCGGCCGAGGTCGTAGGTCTGCGCCGGGCGCCCGAACGTGGCCTCGATCTGACGGACCGGGTCGAACGGGCTCAGGCCGGCCTCGCCGGCGAACCCGGGCTTCCCGGCGAACAGCAGCACGAAGTTGGCGTCGTGCAGCCGCGGGTCGTACCAGGAAGCGTCCGACTCCCAGTGGCTGGCGCCGACGCTGCCCGGGTTCACCTGCAGCGCCCTGATCTGGACCCGGTTCCCGCTGGCCAGCGTCAGCGCGTCGGCCTGCCAGTAGCCGCTCAGGCCGTAGCGCAGGTGGTGCCCGGCCAGGAACGATGCGAGCCGGGGGTCCTCGGACGGCGCGGGCCATGCCAGGGCGTTGCTGCCCAGGGTGAGCACGTAGCCGAGCAAAACGGCCGCCGCCACAGGGACCAGGCGGGCGGAGATCAGCCGGCCAGCGAGCAGCCTGCCGGCCAGCACCGCCGCGAACGGCAGGGCGGGCGCCATCTCGTGCGAGTACCCGATGCCGAGCGCCTGCTGGGAGAACAGGTAGGCGACGACGATGATCAGCGTGCCGATCACGAGCAGCTCCGCCACCAGGTCGCTGTCGCGCAGGAACCGCCTGGCCGCGGCCCAGACGGCCCACGCCGCGACGGCGACGCCGACCAGGTGCAGCAGCACCAGGCCGGTATGCAGGCCGAACCTGAGGCCGAAGAAGTCGCCGCCGAAGAGCAGCAGCAGCCCGGCGCCGACCAGCCACGTCTGGCCGGCCATGGCGCGGATCTGCGCGAAGCTCTGCGGCGCGGGCACAATGCTGTAGCCGCCCATCGCGTGGATGAGCGAGGGCACCTTCAGGCCCACCACGAGCGCCGCGAGCGCCGCGCCGGCCAGGGACAGCTCGTACCACGCCTCCGCCGGGCGGCGCCCTTCCTGCACGATCTCGTGATAGGCCCGGATCAGGCCCACCGCGAGCAGCGGGACGATGCCGATGTACACCACGATCGCGTCGGCCACCAGCGTCCAGGCCAGCAGCAGGCCCACCGCAACCGGCACCCACCACCGGCGCCCGAACCGGTCCAGCAGCAGCCACGCTGCCAGGACCGGCACCATCGTGCCGACGTGATCGGGCGACAGCAGCAGCACCTGCGTGCCGACGCCGAGCTGCGGCGCCAGCATCAGGCCCGCCGCGATCAGCATGCGAACCCACGCCTCGCGCCCGGTCGCCCTGCCCTTGGCCAGCAGCGCCGCGAGCGCCGTGAGCAGGGTGTAGCTCAGGGCCGCCCCGATGTGCACCACGTCGGCGTTCAGCCCATGCGCGAGCTCGACCAGCATGTACTCCGGGAGCTCGGTGGTGTAGAAGGACACATCCGACAGCGACCAGCCGTGCAGCAGCAGGTTGCCGTGCAGCATGTCCCACGCCTGCAGCGCGTTCGAGGCCCCGTCCGAGTTCGTCGCAACGGTCAGCGATATCCGCAGGTAACAGGCGAAGGCCACGACGGCGGCAGCCGCGAACAGCGCGGGCCCCGCCCAGCGCGGCAGCCGCGCCTGCGGCACCGGCGCGGTGGGTTCGGCGTCGTCTTCGGCTAACCCGGCGGCGTCGCGTTCCGAAACCGACATCAGATCTTCCCGTCCGGTCCCTTACATGCCGGCGATCAGCTTCTCCACGCGCTCGTCGACGGAGCGGAACGGGTCCTTGCAGAGCACGGTCCGCTGCGCCTGGTCGTTCAGCTTCAGGTGCACCCAGTCCACCGTGAAGTCGCGGCGCCGCTCCTGCGCCCGCCGGATGAACTCCCCGCGCAGCCGGGCCCTGGTGGTCTGCGGCGGCACCATCTTGGCCTGAAATATATCCAGATCCCGGCAGACGCGCTCCACGGCGCCACGGCGCTGCAGCAGATAGTACAAGCCCCGGCCGCGGTGCACATCGTGATAGGCGAGGTCGAGCTGAGCCACCCTCGGGTGGGAAAGCTGCAGGTCGTGCTTGGCCCGGTACCGCTCGATCAGCTGGTACTTGGTGACCCAGTCGATCTCCCGCGCCACCAGGCCGAGATCCCCGCTCTGCACCGCGCGCAGGGTCAGCTCCCACAAGGCGAGCACCCGCTCGGTGATCGGGTCGGGGCCCCTGCGGTCGGCGAAGTCCCTGGCCTTGGACAGGTACTCCTGCTGGATGTCGAGCGCGCTCACCTCGCGCCCGTTGGCCAGCCGCACCTTGCGCCGCCCGGTCATGTCGTGGCTGACGTCCCTGATCGCCCGGATCGGGTTCTCCAGCGTCAGGTCGCGCATGACCGTCCCGGCCTCGACCATCCGCAGTACCAGGTCCGTCGCGCCGACCTTGAGCAGCATCGTGGTCTCGCTCATGTTCGAGTCGCCGACGATCACGTGCAGCCGCCGGAACCGCTCGGCGTCGGCGTGCGGCTCGTCGCGGGTGTTGATGATCGGGCGCGACCTGGTGGTCGCCGACGACACGCCCTCCCAGATGTGCTCGGCGCGCTGGCTGACGCAGTACACCGCGCCGCGCGGGGTCTGCAGCACCTTCCCGGCCCCGCAGATGATCTGCCGGGTGACCAGGAACGGGATCAGGATGTCGGCCAGCCTGCCGAACTCGCCGTGCCGGCCGACCAGGTAGTTCTCATGGCAGCCGTAGGAGTTCCCCGCGGAGTCGGTGTTGTTCTTGAACAGGTAGATGTCGCCGGCGATGCCTTCTTCCCGCAGCCGCCGGTCCGCATCGACGAGCAGGCCCTCCAGGATCCGCTCGCCCGCCTTGTCGTGCGTGACCAGGTCGATCAGGTTGTCGCACTCCGGGGTCGCGTACTCGGGGTGGCTGCCCACGTCCAGGTAGAGCCGGGCGCCGTTGCGCAGGAACACGTTGCTGCTGCGGCCCCACGACACCACCCGCCGGAACAGGTACCTGGCCACCTCGTCCGGGGACAGCCGACGCTGCCCGCGGAACGTGCAGGTGACGCCGTACTCGTTCTCGAGCCCGAAGATTCGCCTGTCCATGTGCGCCCGGGTTACCAGTCCACCGCGATGTACTTGGTCTCGGTGAACTCCAGCAGCCCTTCGTGGGCGCCCTCGCGGCCGAGCCCCGACTGCTTCACCCCGCCGAACGGCGCCGCCGGGTCGGAGACGACGCCGCGGTTGATCCCGACCATGCCGGCCTCGAGGGCCTCGGCGACCTGCAGCGCCCGGCGCAGGTCGCGTGTGTACAGGTAGGACACCAGGCCGTACTCGGTGCCGTTGGCCAGCGCGATCGCCTCGCTGGTGTCGGTGAACCGCACGATCGGCGCGACCGGGCCGAAGATCTCCTCGGACAGGATGCCCGCGTCGGCCGGGACGTTGTCGAGCACCGTCGGCTCGTAGAAGTAGCCGCGCCGGTCCGGAGCGTGGCCACCGGTCACCACCCGGCTGCCGGTCTTGGCAGCGTCATCGACCAGGTCGGCCACCTTGGTCCTGGTGTCCTCGTTGACCAGCGGGCCGAGGTCGGTGCCGTCGTCCAGGCCCGGGCCGACCTTGAGGCCGGCCAGCCGCTTGGCGAACCGGGAGCTGAACTCGTCCGCGACCGCCTCGTGCACGTAGAACCGGTTCGCGGCGGTGCACGCCTCGCCGCCGTTGCGCATCTTGGCCAGGAACGCGCCGTCCAGGGCAGCGTCGAGGTCCGCGTCTTCGAACACCAGGAACGGCGCGTTGCCGCCCAGTTCCATCGAGCAGTTGGTAATGGTCTGCGCCGCCGTCGCCAGCAGCGAACGGCCCACCTCGGTGGAGCCGGTGAAGGACAGCTTGCGTACCCGGGGGTCGGCCAGCATCGCGGCGACCAGCGGGCCGGCCTTGACCGTGGTGAGCACGTTCACGACCCCGTCCGGTACGGCGGCCTCGCGCAGGATCTCGGCGACGGCGAACGCCGACAGCGGCGTCTCCTTGGCCGGCTTCAGCACCACCGTGCAGCCCGCCGCGAGCGCCGGCCCGATCTTGCGGGTCGCCATGGCCGCCGGGAAGTTCCACGGGGTCACCAGGACGCTGACCCCGACCGGCTGGTGCTGCACCATGATCCGGTTGGCCCCCGACGGGGCGGTGACCAGCGAGCCGTCGTTCCGCACCGCCTCCTCGGCGTACCAGCGGAAGAACTCGGCGGCATAGGTGATCTCCGCCTTCGCGTCCTTCAGCGCCTTGCCGTTCTCGAGAACCATCAGCCGCGCCAGCGCGTCGGACCGCTGGATCATCAGCTCCCAGGCCCGGCGCAGGCACTCGCCGCGCTCCCGCGGCGGGGTCGCCGCCCAGCGCGGCAGGGCGTTGTGGGCGGCGGTGACCGCCTCCAGGGCGTCCTCGACGCTCGCGTTCGCGACCTCGGCTATCGGGTCCTCCGTGGCCGGGTCGACGACCGGCAGCACGCCGGCCTGGCCGTCGGTCCACTCGCCGCCGATGAGCAGCGACGTCGGCACCTGCATGCCGGTGATGCTCGCGAGGTCAGCCGTCACGATACCTCCCCATGCCGGGCCAGCCTGGCAGCCCTCCGCATGCATTTGACACTACCCCGGCTATGGCCCAGCCCGGCCATGCCCGATTCCCGCAGCATGGACACTGGCCTAGTCCGTGCTCTCCGCGCTTTCAGCGCCCTCGCCGGGTTCGGCCGTCGCGTCGGCGATGGCCCCGGTCTCCTTCTTGCCCGGGAGTGCGCCGCTCAGCAGCGCTTCCAGGCGGGCACCGGTAAGCCTGCGGAACAGCCGGTGCGGCCGCCCGCGGTCCAGCAGCGCCACCTCGAGCTGGGTGGCCACGATCTCGGAGCGGTCGCCGTTGCCCTGGCTGGACAGCGCCCCGATCGCGACGGCGAACGCCTCGGCGAGCGTCATGCCGTCCCGGTACTGGTCCTTGAGCACGGCGGCGACCTGGTCGGCCTGGCCGCCCATCACCACGAAGTTGCGCTCGTCGGCCACGGAGCCGTCAAACGTGATCCGGTAGATCTCGTCGTCGTCCTGGGTCTTCCCCACCTCGGCGACCACGATCTCCACCTCGTACGGCTTCTGGCTGTCGGTGAAGATGGCCCCGAGAACCTGGGCGTAGTAGTTCGCCACCCCGCGCGCGGTCACGTCCTGGCGGTCGTAGGAGAACCCGGTCAGGTCCGCGTAGCGCACCCCGGCCTTGCGCAGGTTCTCGAACTCGTTGTACCGGCCGACCGCCGCGAACGCGATCCTGTCGTAGATCTCGCTGAACTTCCGCAGCGCCCGGGACGGGTTCGGCGCGACGAACAGGATGCCGGCCTCAAAGGCGATCACGACGCCGCTGCGGATACCCGCGATGCGCTTGCGCGCGTAGTCCGCCTTGTCCTTCATCACCTGTTCGGGCGAGACATAGAACGGCATCGTCACCGCTGGGGTTCCCTTCGGATGGTGCTGGTGTGGACGTTACATCGGACCGGTCGCTGGCTCGGCTAGCCCGATGGCAGTGCGTTCCTGCCCCCATTCGGCGTGCCCGCCTGGTGCAGCGGAGCAGGCGGGCCGTCGGGGTCGGTCAGCCTGCCCTCGATGACCGTCTGCGCATACACCCCGGCCTGCTCGTCGGTCAGCCGCTCGTAGCCGTCGGCCGTGATCGTCGCGACCACCGGGTAGATGCGCCTGGACACGTCCGGGCCACCGGTCGCCGAGTCGTCGTCGGCCGCGTCGTAGAGCGCCTGCATGCACACGAGCGCGGTGTCGTCGGCCGACATGCCGTCGGCGTAGAGCTTCTTGAGCGAGCCGCGCGCGAAGACCGACCCGGAGCCGATCGCGTAGAACCGGTGCTCCTCGTACCGGCCGCCGGCCACGTCATAGCTGAAGATCCGCCCGAAGCCGGCGTCCTCGTCGTACCCGCAGAACAGCGGCACCACGACCAGGCCCTGCATGGCCGCGCCGATGTTTCCCCTGACCATGCTCGCGAGGCGGTTGGCCTTGCCGTCGAGGGACAGGGCGTGCCCCTCGAGCTTCTCGTAGTGCTCGAGCTCGACCTGGAACAGCCGGGCCAGCTCGATCCCGGTGCCGGCCACGCCGGAGATGCCGATCGCGGAGAAGTCGTCGCTGCGGAAGACCTTGTCCAGGTGCCGCTGCGCGATCATGTTCCCCGCCGTCGCCCGCCGGTCGCCGGCCATGACCACGCCGCCGTCGCACGCGGCGGCGACGATCGTGGTGCCGTGCGTCAGGCCGCGCGCGAACGAGCCTGACGCGGTCCCGTCGGCCGGACTGACCGTGGTGGCCGTTCCGGCCGCCGCAGCCGTCCCCGGCATCAGCTCGGGGGCCGCGGTGGCGAGGAAGTCGGTGAACGACGAGGTCCCTGCGCCTAGAAATGGCCCGAAGGCCCCCCGTCCGTAGGAATCAGCGCCCACGCGGATCCTTCCGTTGTACCCGTCTGGTAGAAGCGACCCTACTGCCGCGGTGGCCGCCGCGAGAACGCGGCCTTACGTCATTCGCCGCCCTTTTGCACGTACGACCGGACGAACTCCTCGGCGTTCTCCTCGAGCACCTCGTCGATTTCGTCCAGGATCGCATCGACGTCGTCGGTGAGCTTGTCCTGCCGCTCCTTGACGTCTTCGGTTCCCTGCGGCGCGCTGTCCTGCTCCTCCTCGGTGCGCCGCGGAGCCTGACGCTGTCCGCCGGTGTCCTTTGCTGTCGCCATGCCGAAACCTCCGTGATCCGCGGGAGCCGCCCCGCAGTCTCAACGCTATCCTCGCCCACGCGCGGCCTGCCCAATCATGCGATCTGGCATTGGTACCGAACCGGGATCTGGTCGCTGATGTTCCGTGAACCCGCCGTGGTGCGCGGGGTCAGCCCTGGCCGGTCAGCGCCGCGACCAGCTCGCCGGCTGTCTCACAGCGGTCCAGCAGCTCTCCGACGTGCGCCTTCGTGCCGCGCAGCGGCTCCAGGGTCGGGACGCGCTGCAGCGACTCCCGGCCCGGGATATCGAAGATGACCGAGTCCCAGGACGCCGCGGCCACCGCGTCCGGGTACTTGCGCAGGCAGCGGCCGCGGAAGTAGGCCCTGGTGTCCTCGGGCGGGTACTCGACGGCCCTGGCCACGTCCTGCTCGTCGACCAGCCGGATCAGCCTGCCCCTGGCGACGAGGCGGTTGTAGATGCCGCGATCGGGCCGGATGTCGGCATACTGGAGGTCGACGAGCTGCAGCCGGGAGTCGGTCCAGGCCAGCCCGTCCCTCGTCCGGTAGCCCTCGAGCACCTCGAGCTTGGTGACCCAGTCCAGCTCCCGCGAGCAGAGCATGGGGTCCTCGCCGAGCCGGGTCAGCACCGAATCCCAGCGATCGAGCACGTCCCTGGTCATGTCGTCGACATCCGCGCCGAAGCGGTCCTCGGTGTACTTGCGGGCCAGGTCCAGGTACTCGAGCTGGAGCTGGACCGCGGTCATCCGGCGCCCGTCGCGCAGCGTCACCAAGTGACGGCAGGTCGGGTCGTGCGAGATCGCGCGCAGCTCGGCGACCGGCGACTCCACCGCGAGATCGGAGCCGAGGAAGCGGTCCTCGATCATCGCGAGCACCAGCGAGGTCGTGCCCAGCTTGAGGTAGCTGGAGATCTCGCTCATGTTCGCGTCGCCGATGATCACGTGCAGGCGGCGGTACTTCTCCGGGTCGGCGTGCGGCTCGTCCCTGGTGTTGATGATCGGCCGCTTCAGCGTGGTCTCCAGGCCAACCTCGACCTCGAAGAAATCGGCACGCTGGCTGATCTGGAAGCCCTCGTCCCTGCCGTCGGCACCCCGGCCGACCCGCCCGGCCCCGCAGACCACCTGCCGGGACACGAAGAACGGGGTGAGGTGCCGCACGATGTCGGCGAACGGCGTCGCGCGGCTCATCAGGTAGTTCTCGTGGCAGCCGTACGATGCGCCCTTATTGTCGGTGTTGTTCTTGTACAGCTGGATCGCGGCGCCGCCGGGCATCTGCCCGGCCCGGGCCGCGGCCTCCGCCATGACCCGCTCGCCCGCTTTATCCCAGATGACGGCGTCGAGCGGGTTGGTGCACTCGGGCGCCGAGTACTCGGGATGGGCATGGTCCACGTACAGCCGGGCGCCGTTGGTGAGGATCACGTTGGCGAGGCCCAGGTCCTCGTCGGTCAGCTGCGCCGAGTCGGCCGCGTCCCTGGCCAGGTCGAACCCCCTGGCGTCGCGCAGCGGGTTCTCTTCCTCAAAATCCCACCTGGCCCGCCGCGCACGTGCAGACCTCGCGGCCTGGTAGGCGTTGACGACCTGAGAGGAGGTCACCATCGCGTTCGCGCCCGGCTGACCGGGTACGGAGATCCCGTACTCGGTCTCCGTACCTATGACCCGACGCACGCTCATGATTCAGAGCCTAGTGCCGACATACCGCCATCGTGCCCATGCGTGACCGTGCCGGCACATTCCTGGCTCCAATTCCCGCCGCCGGCTACAGGTACTGACCGGTGTTGGCCACCGTGTCGATGGACCGGCCCGCCTCGGTACCGTGCTTGCCGGACACCAGGGTCCTGATGTAAACGATCCGCTCACCCTTCTTGCCGGAGATCCTGGCCCAGTCGTCGGGGTTGGTGGTGTTGGGCAGGTCCTCGTTCTCGCTGAACTCGTCGACGCAGGCGGCGAGCAGGTGGGCAATCCTGATGCCCTTCTGCCCGGTCTCCAGGAATTCCTTGATGGCCATCTTCTTCGCGCGGGCCACGATGTTCTCGATCATCGCGCCGGAGTTGAAGTCCTTGAAGTACAGGACCTCCTTGTCCCCGTTGGCGTAGGTGACTTCGAGGAACCTGTTCTCTTCGCTCTCGGCGTACATGCGCTCGACGACGCGCTGGATCATCTCGTCCACGGTGGCCGCGGCCGAGCCGCCGTGCTCGGCGAGGTCGTCGGGGTGCAGCGGCAGGCCGCCCACCACGTACTTGGAGAAGATGTCCTTGGCCGCCTCGGCGTCGGGCCGCTCGATCTTGATCTTGACATCCAGCCGGCCCGGCCGCAGGATCGCCGGGTCGATCATGTCCTCCCGGTTCGACGCGCCGATCACGATCACGTTCTCCAGGCCCTCGACGCCGTCGATCTCCGACAGCAGCTGCGGCACGATCGTGTTCTCGACGTCGCTGGACACCCCGGAACCCCGGGTGCGGAAAATCGAGTCCATCTCGTCGAAGAACACGATCACCGGCATGCCCTCGCTGGCCTTCTCCCTGGCCCGCTGGAACACCAGCCGGATGTGCCGCTCGGTCTCGCCGACGTACTTGTTCAGCAGCTCCGGGCCCTTGATGTTCAGGAAGAAGCTCTTGCCCTCCCTGGCCTCGCCGGCCGCGGTCGCGCCGTCCTTGCTGGCCTGCTCGGCCGTCCTGGCCGCGACTTGCTTGGCCAGCGAGTTCGCCACCGCCTTGGCGATGAGCGTCTTGCCGCATCCGGGCGGCCCGTACAGCAGAACCCCCTTGGGCGGCTTGAGCTGGTGCTCCCGGAACAGGTCGGCGTGCAGGTAGGGCAGCTCGATCGCGTCGCGGATCTGCTCGATCTGGGGAGCCAGGCCGCCGATCTCCGAGTAGGTGATGTCCGGCACCTCCTCCAGGATCAGCTCCTCGACCTCCGCCTTGGGGATGCGCTCGTACACGTAGCCCGAGCGGGGCTCGAGCAGCAGCGAGTCGCCACCGCGCAGCGTGCTGTTCCGCAGCGGCTCGGCCAGCCGGGCGATGCGCTCCTCGTCGGCGTGCGAGATCACCAGCGCCCGGTCGCCGCCCTCAAGGATCTCCTTGAGCATGACGACCTCGCCGATCGTCTCGTAGCCCTGGGCGATGACGACGTTGAGCGCCTCGTTGAGCACGACCTCCTGGCCGGGCTTGAGCTCGCTGACGTCGATCCCCGGGCTGACGCTCACCCGCATCTTCCTGCCGCCGGTGAACACGTCCGCGCTGCCGTCCTCGGTGGCCTCGAGGAAGATCCCGAAGCCGGACGGCGGCTGGGCCAGCCGGTCGACTTCCTCCTTGAGCGCCACGATCTGGTCGCGCGCCTCGCGCAGGGTCCCCGCGAGCCGCTCGTTCTGTCCGTTGACGCCGGCCAGGCTCGTCTCGGCCTCCCGAAGCCGCTCTTCGAGCAGCCTGGTCTGCCGTGGCGAGTCCGCAAGCCTGCGGCGCAGAGCGGCGATCTCCTCCTCGAGGAAGGAGATCTGCGTGGTAAGGACCTTGACCTCGTCGTCATATCGTCCGGCGCGCGCGCTGTCGTCGCGAGAGGCCATGCCCCTCACCCCCTCCCGAGAGCCGATTTACCCTTGACCCTACCTATCCGAGAAGCTTCCGTAACCTATGGCCGGCCTCAGCTCGGCTTTCTCTCGTTACGATCCGGGAACAGCCGGGCGTCTTCCGTGCTTCCCTGAGCCTCATATTCGCTCCTCAGAGCCTGTTTCTTCAGTCTGAGCGCCCTTGGCCGGGCGCCGGCGTCTCGGTGGCGGTGTAACCCCGTCGGCGAGCCTACGCGCCGTCACAAGAAAGCCGGTGTGGCCAACCATGCGGTGCTCGGGGCGGACCGCCAGGCCGTCCACGTGCCAGCCCCGCAGCAGCGTTTCCCACGCCGCCGGCTCATCGAAGCTCCCTTCGCAGCGCAGCGCTTCCACGGTGCGCGACAGCTGCGTGGTGGTGGCGACGTAGCAGCACACGAGCCCGCCTTCGCGCAGCGACCTCGACGCCGCGTGCGCGTATTCCCACGGCGCCAGCATGTCCAGCACGATTCGGTCAAACGCCTCGCCGGGGTCCAGGATTCCCGTGGCACCCTCGGCCGGGAGCTCGCCGGTCACCAGCCGCCAGGCCGGATGCGGCCCGCCGAAATAGCCCTCCACGTTCCGCAGCGCGATCTCGGCGAAGTCGGCGCGGCGCTCGTAGGAGACGACCAGGCCACCCTCGCCGACCGCCCGGAGCAGCCAGCAGGACAGCGCGCCCGAGCCCGCCCCGGCCTCGACCACCCGCGCGCCGGCGAAGATGTCGGCCATGGCCAGGATCTGCCCGGCGTCCTTCGGGTAGACCACCGCCGCGCCCCGGCCCATGGATAGCGTGTAGTCGGCCAGCAGCGGCCTCAGGGCCACGTAGGCGGTGCCGCCGGAGGAGACGATCACGCTGCCCTCCGGCCTGCCGATCAGGTCGTCGTGTGCCAGCGAGCCGCGGTGCGTGTGGAAGGACCGCCCGGGCTCCAGGACCAGCCGGTGGCGGCGCCCCTTGGGGTCGGTGAGCTGAACCTGGTCGCCAGGGGCGAGCGGGCCGCGTGGCTGCTTGATCACGCCCGCAAGGCTAACGGCCTGCATCAGGCCCCGGCGAAGGCGTGGTCGAGGTCGCTGGTCGCCAGCACACCGAAGATCTGCCCAGAGGGCTCGATGAGCAGGTATTCCGTGGCCGGCGAGCGTTGCACCGCCTCGATCAGCTCCATCCCGGACAGGTCGGCCGACAGCACCAGACCCGGCTCGATGGCCCGTGCCAGCGAGCCGACCTCGATCCACGGCCTGCGCTGCGGCGGGGTGGCCATGACCGCGGTCTCGTTTACGATAGCGATCGGCGTGGACTCGTGGTCGACCACCACGAGCGCGCGCGCCTGAGCCTCATCCGCGCGCCGGATCGCCTCGGCGAGCGGCACGTTTCCGGGGATCGCGATCGCCCGCCGCGCGAGCCTCCTGGCCTGCAGCCCGGGCAGCCGGTCGCGCACCTTCGCGACCCTGATGGCCTGCCCCGAGCTGAACCACATGAACACCGCGATGACCGCGAACCATAGGACGTAGGTGCTGGTCAGGCTCAGCTTCGTGCCGAGCAGCGCGACCGGCACGAGGATCAGCAGCACGGCCAGGCCGCGGCCGGCCCAGGCGGCGGCTATCGTGGCGGCGCCCGGCTTCCCGGTTACCTTCCACACCCCGGCACGCAGCATCCGCCCCCCGTCCAGCGGCAGCCCCGGCAGCAGGTTGAAGACCCCCACGACGAGGTTGGCGAGGATCAGCTGATCGATCAGCACCCGCGGGATGCCGCGGAGGTTGAACGCGAAGTCCAGCCCGATGCCGATGCCAGCGAGGGCGAGCGACGTCAGCGGCCCGACCACGGAGACGCTGAACTCCTTGGCGGGGGTCGGCGGCTCCTGCTCGATCTCGGAGAAGCCGCCGAGCGGGTAGAGCAGGATGCGCCGCACCGTCAGATGGAACGCCCGTGCGACCACGCAGTGGCTGAGCTCGTGCACCAGCACCGACGCGTACAGCAGGATCACGAACGTGGCGGACACGGCGTAGCGGACCCAGGTCGGGTGTATCTCCGGCAGGCTGTTGGCGTAGAAGACAACGACAAAGGCGGCCACCACGAACCAGTACGGCGAGATGTAAACCGGCACGCCGAATGGCCGCGCGATGACGATGCCATACCGCGCGTCGCGCCGCTGGCCCGGCGCAGGCGCGCTACCTGGCGGTTGCGCCTGCTGGCGATCCTGCTCGGGGCTGAGGCCTGACACGTAGTCGATGCTACGTGCTGCCGGGCGCGTTGAACCGCTCCGCAGACACGCGTTTCTGACGCGCCGGCCAACATGCTAAACGCCGCAATCGTCAGTGCCGTCCTTTAGTCTCCCGAGAGTGGGCAACGAGACCATCGCACAGATGTCGGGCGGGCAGGCGCCGGAAGCGAACCCGGCCGATGGCGGCGCTTCCGGGTCAGGCACCCGGCGGTCGCTGTCGCCCTCGCGCGCCGGTGACTTCCTGACCTGCCCGCTGCTCTACCGGTTCCGGGTGATCGACCGGCTGCCCGAGCCGCCGAGCCCAGCGGCGGCGCGCGGAACGCTGGTGCACGCCGTCCTGGAACGGCTCTTTGACGAGCCAGCGGCGGGCCGAACGCCGGAGACCGCGCGGGCGCTGCTCGCGCCGCAGTGGGATCGGCTGCTCGCGGAGGAGCCGGAGCTCGCCGGGCTCTTCGACGATGACGAGCAGCGAGGCGTGTGGCTCGCCGAGGCGCGAGACATGCTGGACCGCTACTTCGCCCTGGAAGATCCCACCCGGCTCGAGCCACGGCACCGGGAGCACGCGGTGGAGGCGGTCCTCGAGTCGGGCCTGCTGCTGCGGGGTTACATCGACCGGCTTGACGTCGCCGCCGGCGGTGAGATCCGGATCGTCGACTATAAGACCGGCACCGCGCCCAAGGAGGAGTACGAGGCCAGGGCGCTGTTCCAGATGAAGTTCTACGCAGTGGTGCTCTGGCTCACTCAGGGGCAGGTGCCTGCGCTGCTGCAGCTCATCTACCTGGGGAACGGCGAGATCGTGCGGTACGCGCCGGACGAGTCCGACCTGCGCGCCACGGTGCGCAAGATCGATGCGCTGTGGCGGGCGATCGAGCGGGCGCGCAACACGGGTGACTGGCGGCCGCGCCCGAGCCGGCTCTGCTCCTGGTGCGCGCACCAGGCGATATGCCCCGCTTTCGGGGGCACTCCCCCGCCACTCCCGCAGCAGGCGCCGGAGCCAGCGACGTCAGCTCAGACGGAGCGCCCCGCGGTCGCGGTGCCGCCACAGGCCGACGGGCCGCCGCACGACGACGTGCCCGCCCCCGCCCCCGCCGCGGCTCCTGGCGCCGGGGGCCCCGATGTGGCCCCAGTGCCGGCGGCGCAGGCCGGCCAGTCGGCAGAGGCCACCCTCACGCCGTCGGCGCCGTCGCCCGGGTCAGAGCCGGGTTTGTCATGATCTAGGAGGCTTGGGTGCAGCATGTGCACCGTGGGCTCCAAGATCATCAGAAGCGGGCATACGCGGCGTGTCGGCGCTCGCTGGCCGGGCGCGGGAGTGTCAGCTGATCCCGTGGCGGCGCAGGATCGCCGCGACCTCGGGGTCGAGGCCAGCGTCGTCTCCGCCCTTGCCCTGCTTGGCGGGCTTGGCCTGCTTGGGTGCGGCGCCCACCTGGGCAACGGCGCGGTTGCCCGCAGTGGTGACGGCCGGCGCGCCTGGCTTCTGGCTGACTTCCTTCTCGTCGTCCTTGCCGCCGCGCTTCTTCCTCCGCAGCCGCGGAACCCCGCCCGAGGTCAGGAAGATCGCCGCAGATAGGCAGAGGAGGATCACGCCCGCCCAGGTCTTGGGCGAGAACACGAACGAGCTGGCGAATTGCACAACGGCCGAGCCGATCCGCCCGACCAGCAGGATCGAACCGGTGAGATAGAGCGCCATCGGCAGCAGGGACCAGGCCACGGCCCGGATCCCGCGCCGGAGTCCCCTGCGCCGCCAGGTGAACCAGGACAGGACCAGCCCGACGCCGGTCAGCCCGGCGCAGAGCGGGAACCACGCGATGCTGTTCCAGGTGTTCATGCCCGCCTCCCTCGTGCCGCGTTGCTCCGAACGCTCTGCTGGAGGCGCGGCTCAGGCGTGTCTGTCCATCGTCGCACATGTCCGGGCGCGCTCAGGCCACCGCGGCGCGGGGCCGGCCGCCGGCGGCCTGATCTAGCCCGAGGTCACGAGCCTGCGGAGCAGGGCGAGGTCGACCTCGCGGAGCGACGCGGCAACCACCCGGCCCGGCCGGGCCGGAATCGGGACCAGGCTGGGCACCGCGACCACCCTGCAGCCGGCCGCCTCAGCCGACGCGACGCCGTTTGGCGAGTCCTCGAGTGCCACGCACGACCGCGGATCGGCGCCGAGCAGCGAAGCGGCCAGCAGGTACGGGTCAGGGGCGGGCTTGCTGGCGGCAACGTCGTCGGCGCAGACTGTGGCGGTGAAGCCGACGCCGAGCTGCAGCAGCACGGCATCCATGATCGGCCTCTCGGACGACGTGACCAGGGCGTGCGGCAGCCCGGCCGCGCGCACCTCGGCGAGCAGCTCGCGGGCGCCGGGCAGCATGGTCAGGTTCCGCGACATCAGCAGCGACGTCATGCCTTCCACCAGCCACCGCCCGACCTCCTCGCGGCTGGCCGGGCGCTCTGCCCTGGCCAGCAGGTACGAGACGGTGTGCGACAGCGAGCCGCCGACCAGGGCATGCTGGTCGGCCGCGCTCCATTCGCCATGCAGCCGCGCCATGACCGCGCACTCGGCCTCGAACCAGATCGGCTCGGAGTCGACGAGCAGCCCGTCCATGTCGAACAGGACGCCTTGCAGCGTCTGGCTGGTGGCGGATGCGGCAGGCTCTGGGCCGGCCGGTTCCGTTGGCTGGCGCAGCATCGTCAGGTGCTGAAGTAGCTGGCTTCGGGATGATGCGTGATCAGGGCGTCGGTGGACTGCTCCGGCGCCAGCTGGAACTCCTCCGACAGCGTGACCCCGATCCGTTCCGGCTCGAGGAGCCGGATGACCTTGGCCCGGTCCTCCAGGTCCGGGCAGGCCGGGTAGCCGAACGCGTACCGGCAGCCCCGGTAGCGCACCTTGAGGATCTCGTCCAGGTCGGCCGGGTCGTCGGCGTCGATGCCGAGTTCCTGCCTGACCCGGCCGTGCCAGTACTCGGCCAGCGCCTCGGCCAGCTGCACGGACAGGCCGTGCAGCTCCAGGTAGTCGCGGTAGGCGTTCTTGGCGAAGAGCTCCGCGGTCGCCTCGCTGATCCGAGATCCGACGGTGACCAGCTGGAAGCCGACCACGTCGGTCTCACCCGACTCGCGGGACCGGAAGAAGTCGGCCAGGCACAGGTGGCGGTCACGGCGCTGCCGCGGGAACGTGAGCCGTTCCCGCTGGCTCCCATCCTCCGCGAGGATCACCAGCTCATCACCCTCGCTGACCGCCGGAAAGTAGCCATAGACGACGCCGGCGTCCATGAGGCCCTCGGTCTGGATCCGGTCCAGCCACATCCGCAGCCGCGGCCGTCCCTCGGTCTCGACCAGCTCCGCGTAGGAGGGCCCGCCCGCGCCCCGCGACGGCTTGAGCCCCCACTGGCCCATGAACGTCGCGCGCTCGTCGAGGAAGGCCGCGTAGTCGGCCAGCTGGATGCCCTTGACGACCCGGTGGCCGAGAAATGGCGCGGCCGGCACCGGGTTGTCGGCGGCCACGTCGGACCGGGCGGGCATGTCCTCGGGCTCGGTGAGGCGCAGCCTCGCTCCCTGCCGCACCCGCCGTTCCCGCAGCGCCGGCAGTTGCGCGCCGTCTTCGCCGCGTTTGACGGCCATGAAGGCGTCCATCAATGCGAGGCCCTCGAACGCGTCGCGAGCGTAGCGGACCTGGCCGTCGAACCGGCTGGCCAGGTCCTGCTCCACGTAGGCGCGGGTGAGCGCGGCGCCGCCGAGCAGCACCGGCCACCGGCCGGCCAGGTGCCGCGAGTTCAGCTCGGCCAGGTTGTCGCGCATCACGACGGTGGACTTCACCAGCAGGCCGGACATGCCGATGACGTCCGCGCGGCTGGATTCCGCGGCTTCGAGGATCGCCGATATCGGCTGCTTGATGCCGATGTTGACCACGTCATAGCCGTTGTTCGACAGGATGATGTCGACCAGGTTCTTGCCGATGTCGTGGACGTCGCCCTTGACCGTGGCCAGCACGATCTTGCCCTTTCCGGCATCGCCAGAGCGCTCCATGTGCGGTTCCAGGTAACCGACGGCGGCCTTCATCGCCTCGGCCGACTGCAGCACGAACGGCAGCTGCATCTGGCCGGAGCCGAACAGGTCGCCGACGGTCTTCATCCCGTCCAGCAGCACGTCGTTGACGATCTCCAGGGCGGGCCGCTCGGCGAGCGCCTCGTCCAGGTCGGCTTCCAGGCCGTTCTTCTCGCCGTCGATGATCCGGCGCTTCAGCCGTTCCCACAGCGGCAGCCCGGCCAGCTCGGCGGCCCGGCTGGCCTTGACCGCCGCGGCGTCGACGCCCTCGAACAGATCGAGCAGCCGCGCCAGCGGATCGTACCCGTCGCGCCGCCGGTCGTAGACGAGGTCGAGCGCCACCTCCAGCTGGTCCTCGGGTATCCGGGATATCGGCATGATCCGGGACGCGTGCACGATCGCCGAGTCGAGTCCGGCCGCTACGCACTCGGCGAGGAACACCGAGTTGAGCACGGCGCGCGCTGCCGGGTTGAGGCCGAACGAGACGTTGGAGACGCCGAGCGTGGTCTGCACCTCGGGGCAACGCCGCTTGAGCTCGCGGATCGCCTCGATGGTCTCGATCGCGTCCCGCCTGGTCTCTTCCTGCCCGGTGGCGATCGGGAACGTGAGGCAGTCGACGATGATGTCGCACAGCCGCATCCCCCAGTTGCCGGTCAGGTCGTCGATCAGCCGGGTGGCCACGGCGAGCTTCCACTCGGCGGTCCGGGCCTGGCCCTGCTCGTCGATGGTGAGCGCGATCACCGCGGCGCCGTGCTCGCTGACCAGCGGCATCATCCGGGCGATTCGTGACCCGGGCCCGTCGCCGTCCTCGTAGTTCACCGAATTCACCACGGCGCGGCCGCCGAGCATCTCGAGGCCGGCCCGGATCACCTCGGGCTCGGTGGAGTCGAGCACCAGCGGCAGGGTCGCGGCCGTGGCAAACCGCTCGGCCACCTGGCGCATGTCGCCGGCGCCGTCCCGGCCCACGTAGTCCACGCAGACATCGAGCAGGTGCGCGCCGTCCCTGGTCTGCGCGCGGGCGATCTCGACGCAGTCGTCGTAGCGCTCGGCGACCAGCGCCTCCCGGAACGCCTTTGAGCCGTTGGCGTTGGTGCGCTCGCCGATCGCCAGGAACGCGGTGTCCTGGCGGAACGGCACGTGCTGGTAGAGCGAGGCCACCCCCGGTTCGGAACGGGACTCGCGAGGGGTGAGCGGGCGGCCGTGCAGTCGCCGCACCACCTCGGCCATGTGCTCCGGTGTGGTGCCGCAGCAGCCGCCGGCCAGGGCGAGGCCGAACTCGGCCCAGAATCCCTCGTGGGCGTCGGCGAGCTGGCCGGCGGTCACCGGGTAGTAGGCGCCGTCGGCGGTCAGCTCCGGGAGTCCGGCGTTCGGCATGCAGGACAGCGGCACCGCGGCGTGCGCGGCGAGGTACCGCAGGTGCTCGCTCATCTCGGCGGGCCCGGTCGCGCAGTTGAGCCCGATCACGTCGATGCCGAGCGGCTCGAGCGCGGTGAGCGCGGCACCGATCTCGGAGCCGAGCAGCATCGTCCCGGTTGTCTCGATGGTCACCTGGGCGATCAGCATGATGTCGGCGCCGGTCTGGGCGGCCCAGGCCGTGATCGCCCGCCGGGCCCCGACGATCGCCGCCTTGGCCTGGAGCAGGTCCTGGCAGGTCTCCACGATCAGCGCGTCGGCGCCGCCGCGCAGCAGGCCAGCGGCGTTGGCCTGGTAGGTGTCCCGGAGCTCAGCAAATGTCACGTGGCCGAGCGTGGGCAGCTTCGTGCCCGGCCCCATGGACCCGAGGACCCAACGCGGTGGGCGATTCTGGCTGCTGCCGCTCGCCCGGTCGTCGATGGACTTCCGCGCGATCCGCGCACCGGCCTCGGACAGCTCCTCGATCCGGTCCGCTATGCCGTATTCGCCGAGATTGCCAAGGTTCGCGCCGAAGGTGTTTGTGGTGATGCAATCCACCCCGGCATCGAGATAGCCGTCGTGTATCGACCGGACGATGTCCGGCCTGGTGACGTTCAGGATCTCGTTACAGCCCTCGAGGCCTGCGAAGTCATCGAGCGTGAGGGGGCAGCCCTGCAGCATGGACCCCATCGCCCCGTCCGCGATCAGCAGCCGTTCGCTGATCGCCGCTCGCAGGGCAGAGGGAGCCAGGTCAGCCGCGCCGGGAGGCTGGGTGTCGAAGGTCATAGTGGGGCCAATTCTAAGTGGCAGCCCCGGACGGTCACGGCCAGGACGGGGCGGCCCTTCCGTTACCTGCCGGCCACGTTACGCGGTGATCATGGTCCTGCACGTAACCTGGAGCACGAGGAACTTCAGGAGGTGGTGGAGATCGAGCTCGACGGCACCGGAAAGCTCAGCTCGCCCGCGGTCATCGCTGCCTTCGAGGGGTGGAATGACGCCGGCGAGGCTGCCAGCGGGGTGATCAGCCACCTCGCTAGCACATGGGACTCCACGCCTGTCGGCGCCATCGATCCGGAGGATTTCTACGATTTCCAGGTAACTCGTCCGGTAATGGAGGTATCTGACGGGCGGACGGACCGGCTGGTCTGGCCGACCACCCGGCTGACGCTCGCCAGGCCCGAGGGAATCGACCGCGATCTGATCCTGCTGCACGGCATCGAGCCCAACATGCGGTGGCGGGCGTTCAGCGACGAGCTCGTGGCCGCGTTCAGCGAGCTCGGCGTCGAACTGGTGATCCTGCTCGGCGCGCTGCTCGCCGACTCGCCGCATACCCGGCCGGTGCCGGTGAGCGCCGCGGTGTCCGACGACAAGCTCTCCGAGCGGCTGCACGTCGATCCGGTCGACTACAAGGGCCCAACCGGGATCGTCGGCGTCCTGCAGCACGCGTGCATCGCCGCCGACGTTCCCTCGGTATCGCTGTGGGCCGCCGTGCCGCACTACGTGGCCCAGCCGCCGAGCCCCAAGGCCACGCTGGCGCTGCTGCGCGGCGTCGAGGACATCCTGGATGTGACGCTGCCGCTGGCCGACCTGCCAGACGACGCGCGGGCATGGGAACGCGGCGTGGATGAGCTGGCCGACCAGGACACCGAGGTGGCCGAGTACGTGCGAACCCTCGAGGAGGCGCGGGACGCGACCGACGACCCGCAGGCCAGCGGCGACGCGATCGCCCGCGAGTTCGAGCGCTACCTGCGCCGCCGCGGCGACCGCGGCGAGCGGTAACGCCCGGGCTAATACGGTGGCCAGGGGACGGCGGGCCAGTCGTCCGGCGGGAGCGGGTGGATCCGGTGCTCGAGCAGCAGCTCGACCCGCTGCCGGGTGGCCTCGACCTCGGTCGGCGAAAGCCACCGGTCGAAGGCGGCGCCCAGTTCGTCCCCGGCCATCGCGTGGCGCAGCCTGAGCAGCGCCTCGACGGCGGTCTTGGGCAGATGGCGGCCCCGCCACTGCCAGAGCACCGTGCGGAGCTTGTACTCCTCGCCGAAGCAGACCCCGTGGTCGCATCCGTACAGGTTTCCGCCACAGTCGGGCAGCAGATGACCGATCTTCCTGTCGGCGTTGTTCACGACCGCGTCGAAGACGGCCATCTGCCGCAGCGCCGTGTTGTCCTTGCTACGGGAGAGCGCGATGACGTCGACGGTCTCGTCCGACTCGATCCACAGCTGGCACATGCCGGGCCCGAACGGGCCGTCGCGGAACACGGTCGGCGGAACGAGATGCCAGCCTGCCGCCGCGGACACGGCGTAGGCGGCAACCTCGCGGCCCGCCAGGGTGCCGACCGGAAAGTCCCAGAGCGGGCGCTCACCGGCCACGGGCTTGTAGACGCAGGCCGCTTGGCTGCCGGCGTCGCTCACCGTGGCGTAGAACGTCGCGTTCGACGCCACGACGAGCCTGCCCTGCACGTCCAGGCTGCCGTTCGCGAGCAGGCGGAGCGCGGCCGCGTCATCCCCGGGCACGCGGTGCTCGCCGGCGCTGACCGGGTCGGCAGGGCCACCGCCGCTGGCCGGCGTGACGAGCCGTCGCCGCGGCGGTTCCCGCTCGCTGCGCTGCGCCGACTCACGCATTGCTGACTCGGTGCCCATTCTGCCGGGGGCAGATGTGCCCCGAGGCGTCGAGCGGCAGGCCGCACAGCGCGCACGGCGGCCGGCCCTGGCTCACGATCCGCAGCGCGCGCTGAGTGAACGCGCGCGCGGTCGCAGCGGTGATCCGTACCCGGAGCACGCCGGGGCCGTCCTCGGGAACGTCTTCTGACAGGTACTCGACGGGCGTCTCCGATTCCTCCTGCGCCTCGATCACGACGCGCTCGCCTTCACCGTCCCACGCCAGCGCGATCACGCCAACCCGGAACTCCTCGAGCAGGGGCAGGTCGAGCGGGCCGTCATCGGTGAGCCTGGCGGGCGCGACGGCGGGCACCGACGACTTTCCGCCGCTGTTGCGGAGTTCGTCGTCGAGCAGCTCGTCGAGGCGCTCGGCGAGCCGGCTCACCTGGATCTTCTCGAGGACCACGCTGGTGACCCGGCCCTTGCCGCTGGCCTGCAGGTAGAACGTGCGCTCTCCGGGCTGCCCGACCGTCCCAGCGACGAACCGTTCCGGTGGGTCGTATGTATACACCGCCATGGACCCTATCCTCCCGCTCCACCTCCGACGGCGGCGTCGGTCTCCCGGCGTTCCGCCGCCCGTGATCGCTGTGGCTCCGGCCGTTTGAGACTGGATACTCCCCCGCCAGTGTCATTCATGCGCAGCAGGAACGGGCGCAGCGGCGTGTAGCGGATCGCCGTGAGCGAGCAGGGGTCAACCTGGATCCGCTGCAGCATGTCGATGTGCATCCCGAGGCTGTCCGCGATCACGGACTTGATCACGTCGCCGTGGGAGCAGATCAGGTACGTCGCCTTGGCCCCGAGCCGGGAGTTCCAGTCCCGGATCGCGCTGACCGCGCGGTGCTGCATGTCCAGGATGGATTCTCCGCCGGCGCCGGGAAACCGCGCGGCACCCGGATGCGCCTGCACCACGCGCCACAGCGGCTCTCTAGCCAGCTGCTTCAGCGGCTGGCCGGTCCAGTCGCCGTAGTGGCACTCACCGAGCCGCTCGTCCTGAAGGACATCCCCAGGGCGGCCCTCGCCAACAGCGGCTATCGCGTCCGCCGTCTGCCTGCACCGCTCCAGCGGGCTGCTGATGATCGCGTCGAGCGGCAGCGGCGCGAGCCGCGCCGCGAGGGCACCGGCCTGCTGCTGGCCCCGGTCATCCAGCGGGATGCCCGGCGTCCAGCCGGTGAGGACACTGCCGGTGGTCGCCGTCAGGCCATGGCGCACCAAGAGAACCAGGGTCACGCACCGACTCTACGGGGTGCTGAAGGCTGCGCCGGCCGACTGGGCATGCTCGGTGACGACCATGGTCATCGAGCCAAAAGTAATCTTGTCCCCCGCCCGGAGCGGCACCGGCCCGGTGACGCGCCAGCCGTTGAGCCTGGTGCCGTTCGTCGAGCCCACGTCGCTCAGCAGCCAGCCTCCCGCCTCGCGGCGCAGGCCGGCGTGGCTCCGGGACACGGTCATGTCGAGGAGAACCAGATCGCAGGCTGCGTCGCGGCCGATCGTGAAGCTGTCCTGGGCGCCGGAGGGCAGCACGAACGCCAGCGGCTGCGGCGGTTCCAGGTAGCTGACCACGCGCCGCCTGGCGGTACGGCCGGCCTCGGCGACCCGGCCGAGAACGGCGCGCGCCGGCGACCTCCGGGGCGCGGGCAGGTCGGACACGATCTCTGCGAGATCACCGCGACAGCGGGCGCGCAGCGCGGCATCGACCCGGAACACGAAGCTCTCGTGCGCCAGGGAGCCGTCGGCGACACGCTCCCGCAACTCGGCGATGACCCGGTCCCTGTCGGCATCGCCGACCCGTACCCCGGGCGCACCGTCGGTTGGCCGGCTGCGAAATGCGCCCATAGCCAGAAGTATCGGGTCCGGGTCGACCGGACACAAGCAGAAGGCCGAACCAGCCAGCGGCCGCGGCCGGAGGCGAGCAGGAGGTACGGCGCTACCGCGGCTCCGCCGGCGCGGCTACGCCTCGGCGGCGGAGGTAGCGGAGGTCTGGCTCTCCGTCGGCTCCGGGTTCTGCAGCGGGAAATGGCACGCGGCCACGTGCCCGGTCCCGCCGAACGCCCGCAGCGGCGGCTCGACCTCGGCGCAGATCTCCTCGGCGAGCGGGCAGCGGGTGCGGAACCTGCAGCCGGACGGCGGGTGGATCGCGCTCGGCAGCTCACCGGTGATGCCCGCCTTGACCTTGGCCTGCTCGGCCTCGGGGTCGGCCACCGGCGCCGAGTCGAGCAGGCCCTTGGTGTACGGGTGAGCCGGCCGCAGGTACACGTCGTCCGCGGCGCCGATCTCGACCAGCTTGCCCAGGTACATGACGCCGATCTGGCTGGACAGGTAGCGGACCACCGCCAGGTCGTGCGAGATGAACAGGTAGGTCAGGCCGAGTTCCCGCTGCAGGTCGCGCATCATGTTGAGGATCTGGGCCTGGATCGAGACGTCGAGCGCGGAGACCGGCTCGTCGGCGACGATGAGCTTCGGCGAGAGCATCAGGGCGCGGGCGAACCCGAGCCGCTGGCGCTGGCCGCCGGAGAACTCGTGCGGGTACCGCTCGGTCGCCGTGCGCGGCAGCCCGACGTGGTCGAGCATCTCCGCCACCTTCTGGCGCCGGTCGGCGCGAGATCCGATGTGCTGCACGACGAGCGGCTCGGCCAGCACCGTGCCGGCCCGCATCCGCGGGTCGAGCGACGCGTAGGCGTCCTGGAACATCAGCTGGATGTCCTGGCGTTCCCGGCGGTATTCCCGGCCGCTGCTCCGGGCCAGGTCCTTGCCGTCGAAGTTGATCGCCCCACTGGTCGGCTTGTCCAGCCCGACCACGAGCCTGCCGATGGTCGTCTTGCCGCAGCCGGACTCGCCGACCACGCCGAGCGTCTGGCCGGCCCGGATCGCGAAGCTCACGTCGGCCACGGCGCTGACAAAGCCGACCCGCCGCTGCAGGACGGCTCCCTTGGTCACCGGGAAGTCCTTGACCAGGTGCTCGACGTTCAGCAGCACCGAGGAGTCGCCCTCGGGAGGGGCGAGCTCGGGCAGCCGCGGGCCGACGTGCTCGACGGTGCGCTTGGTGCGGCTCCATTCGGGCTCGCCCACCGGGAAGAAGCAGGCAAAGCGGTGGCCGACCGTCTCGCCGCCGAGTTCCGGGTCCTCCGCCCGGCACTGGTCGGTGGCGTACCGGCAGCGCGGGGCGAACCGGCAGCCCTTCGGGGGGTTCATCAGGTCCGGGGGCAGGCCCGGGATCGAGTACAGCCGTTCCTTGCTCTCCGCCGCCTTGTCCGGCAGCGACTGGAACAGTGCCTCGGTGTAGGGGTGCCGCGGGTTGCCGAACAGCGTGGCGGTGTCGGTGGTCTCGGCGATCTTCCCCGCGTACATCACCGCGACCCGGTCGGCGCGGCCGGCGATGACCCCGAGGTCATGGGTGACCAGGATGACCGCCATGCCCAGCCGCAGGCGCAGGTCGTCGATCAGCTCCAGGATCTGCTTCTGGATGGTCACGTCCAGTGCGGTGGTCGGCTCGTCGGCGATGAGCAGCTTCGGCTCGCACGCGAGCGCCATCGCGATCATCACGCGCTGGCGCATGCCGCCGGAGAACTGGTGCGGGTACTCCGTCATGCGCTCCTTGGCCTGCGGCAGCCCGACCAGGTTGAGCACCTCGGCGGCGCGGTCCATGGCCTGCTCGTTGTTGGCGCCGCGGTGCAGCTTGACCGCCTCGGCGATCTGCTTGCCCACGGTCATCGTCGGGTTCAGCGACGTCAGCGGGTCCTGGAAGATCATGCCGATCTCGTTGCCCCGGATCCGGCGCATGTCGTCGGCCGAGAACGAGCTGATCTCCTGCCCGGACAGGGTGATGCTGCCGCCGGTGATGTGACCGCCGGTGGGCAGCAGCTGCATGATCGACAGCGCGGTCATCGTCTTGCCGCAGCCCGACTCGCCCACAATGCCGAGCGTCTCGCCGGTCTCCACGTGGATGGACACGCCTTCGACGGCGTGCACCACCCCTTGCTTCAGGTTGATGTCTGTGCGCAGGTCTGTGATCTCGAGTAGCGGCGCCACTAGGTCCCCTCCTACCGGCGCTGCAGCCGGGTCTCGAACGCGTCGCGGAGCGCGTCGCCGATGAAGTTGAACGCGATGCACGTCAGGATGATCGCGAAGCCGGGCGGGTAAATCAGCCACCAGTAGTTCTGGGCGCTCTGCAGGTAGGTCAGGCCGCCGGACAGCATGTCGCCCCAGTCGGTCGCCGGGGGCTGCACTCCGAGGCCGAGGAAGCCCAGGCCAGCCAGGATGATGATCGAGTCGGCGACCGCGAACGTGGCCTGCACGATGATCGTGCCGATCGCGTTCGGGATGATGTGCCGCACGATCGAGCGGGACGTGCGCCCTCCGATGATCTTGACAGCCTGCACGTATTCCCGGGTGCGCAGCGTCAGCGTCTCGCCGCGCACCAGCCGGGCCACGCCCAGCCAGTAGAACACCGCGATGATGAAGACCATGATGATCGTGTTCGGGTGGAAGACCACCGACAGGATGATGATCACCATGATGGAGGGGAGGGACAGGCCGGCGTCGACGATCCGCATCAGGAACGAGTCGACGATGCCGCCGACGAACCCGGAGAAGGCCCCGTACAGGGTGCCGAACAGGACCGCGACGATCGCGGCGGCGAACCCGACCTCCAGCGACGTCTGGCCGCCGAGCATCAGCCGGCCGACCTGGTCGTAGCCAAGGTTGTCGCAGCCGAGCAGGTGTGCGCCGCTGGGCGGGCACAGCGTGTCGTTGAGGTTGGTGTTGACCTGGTTCGTTTTGTAGATCAGCGGCCCGATGTAGCAGAACAGCACGATGAACACGATCATGACGACGCTGGCCAGCGCGAGTTTGTTCTCGGCGAACACCTCCCAGCCGCGGCGCAGCATGCTGCGTGGCTTCGCCGCGCCGAGGGGGCCCGCGCCGTCCGGCGCGTGGGTCGGCTCCAGAACCGTGGCCGACCGGCCGAGCTGCTGCCCGGACTCGGCGCCAGGCGGAATCATGGCCATCAGCTGTACCTCACCCTCGGGTCGAGTACCGCATAACTGACGTCCGCCAGCAGGTTCCCCAGGATCGTCGCCAGCGTGGCGATCACGGTAAACCCGAGCAGAACCTCATAGTCGACGTTCAGCGCGGCGTTGTAGAACGCCAGCCCCATGCCCGGGATAGTTGAAGACGACCTCGATGAAGATCGCCCCCGCCACCAGCGTCGGCAGGGAGAGACCGAGGAGGGTGATGATGGACATCAGCGAGTTGCGGAACACGTGCCCCCACAGCACCCGCCGCTCGCTGGCGCCCTTGGCTCTCGCGGTGCGGACATAGTCCTGCACCAGGTTGTCCATGACCGAAGAGCGCATGTACCGGCTCCACAGCGCGTAGAGCACGAACGCGTAGGACAGCACCGGCAGGATCAGCGCCTTGGGCTGGGACAGGATCTGGCCGACCGAGGTGCCCTGCGGCGCGAACGGCGGCAGCAGGTGGACGTCGACGGAGAACCACTCGACCAGCAGCAGGCCGACGAAGAACGTTGGGGTGGCGTAGCCGAGGAAGGACACGCCGGTCAGCACGTAGTCGCCGACCGTGTAGCGCTTCACGGCCTGGTAAAGGCCGAGCGGGATGCCGAAAGCCAGCGAGACGAACGTGCCGAGCAGCACCAGGATGATCGTCTTGGGCAGGTCCTGGGCGATCAGGGCGCCCACCGACATGTTGAGCTTGTTGGAGAAGCCGAGGTTGCCGTGCAGCAGCTGGCCGATCCACTTGATGTACTGCACGTAGAACGGCTGATCGAACCCGTAGATGTGGTTGTAGTAGTTGACCTGCTGGGGTGTGGCCCGCTGGCCGAGCATCGCCTTGATCGGCCCGCCCGGGAACAGGTGCACCAGAAACAGCGTGAACACCGTCACGAAGAACAAGACGATGATGGTCTGCAAGATGCGCCGGATGAGGTACCCGATCATCGCGCCATCCCCCCTTCGCCTGCTGGGACGGTGCCCGCGGTCTCAGTCCAGCACATCGTCTCTCCTATGCCTATAGCCGTATTGGCCTCCGGGTGCCGTCCCGCCCGACGGCGGGACGGCACCCGGAGCAATCCGGCTACTTGGTGAAGTACCAGTACTCGGGCACCAGGCTAAACAGCGGGCTGAACGTGACGTTCTTCAGCTTGCTGGTTATCGCCTGGATGCCGAACGGGTTGGGCTCGGGCACCCACATGAACGGAAGCTGCTGCGCCCCGTACGTGGCGTACTGATGGAAGACGTCCAGGCTGTTGCTGGTGTGCGTCTCCGTGATCAGCTTGTCCATCTGCGGGTCGGAGTAGTTACCCGAGTTCGACCCGGCGCCGGTGGCGAACAGCGGCTCGCCGGTCGGCTCGAAGCCGGGTCCGTCGAAGCTCCAGCCGCCGTAGGCGAACACCTGGACGTTGCACTTCGAGCTCATCGGCGAGCATGGCGCGCTCTCACCGATGATCGTGTCGAACGACTGCCCGACCAGCGTGACGTCGATGCCGATCTGGGACTCCTCGGACTTGATCGCCTGATACGTCGCCGTGGCGGCCGCCACGCCCGTCGAGTAGACGAACGTCATCTTGAGCGCCTCGCCCTTGGTGATGCCCTTGCCGCACTTGGACGGGTCCTGGCATTGCATCACGCCACCGACCTCCGACCAGCCATGGCTGGTCAGCAGCGCCTTGGCCTTGGATGGGTTGAACGGGTACGGGCCCTGGCCGCTGTTCTCCTTCTCGATCGAGGGCTCGAACTGGTTCGTCGGCACGGTCGGGACCGGCCCGGAGGTCGGGACGGCGTACCCGCGCCAGATGTCCTTGTCGATGGCGAGCTGATTCTCGGCGTACTGCATGGCCTGGCGGATGTACAGCTGCCGGACCAGGAAGCCCACCTGCGGGTTGTTGAAGTTCGGCTGCGCGTACTGGATGCCGTAGTCAAAGAACGGCTCCAGGTAGTACGAGCTGCCCAGCGGGTTGACCGACGGCAGCGACGAGTTCACAGGCTTCTGCGACAGGTCCTGCGTCGGGATGTATCCCACGTCGACCTGCCCGGTCTTCAGCGCCGTGTACTCGGCGGTGTCCGAGGTGAACGGCACGAACTTGACCGCAGACAGCTTCGGCTTGGGGGTGCCGGAGAAGTCCTTGTTCGCCGCCATCGTGACCTGTCCCGCGGTGCTGAAGCTGGACAGCTTCCACGGCCCGTCAACGACCGACCACAGCGGGCTGGTCGCGTACGTCGAGGCGATCTTCGACTGGGCGGTCAGGAAGGTGTAGACGGCCTTGCACTTGGCCCAGCCATCGGCCGCGGTGTCGGTGCTGCAGCCGCCGCTGCCCGGCTTTGCGCCGAGGCTGGTGACGTCCCAGGCCAGCGGCATCGGGTTGAGCTCGGCGAGCTGGTTGTAGGTGTACCAGATGCTGGAGTACGCGCTGTTCAGCTGCATGGTCACCTGGTTGGGCCCGGTGGCCTTGTAGGACACGACGTTGTCCGGCATCAGGCCCGCGGAGTACGCGTACCAGTTCGTCTTCTCCGCCTTGGCCATGTTCAGGAAGAAGATCAGGGACTGGGCGTCGACGGTCTCGCCGTCCGACCACTTCCAGCCCTTCATGTTCACCACCACGGTCTTGCCGCCGTTGCTGTAAACGGGCGGGTTGGCCGGGGACAGCGGGTAGTTGACGGACACGGAGGTGTTGCTGTTGCCGCCGAACATGTAGAGCGGCCGGTACATCAGGAACTGGAACTGCTCGTCGTTGTAGACGCTCGCGTTCGTGATCGCGTAGAAGGGGAAGATCCAGCTGTAGGTGACCCCGGCAGGCAGCGCGACCGACGCCGTCCCGCCGCTCACCGGCGTGCCGGACGTGCTGCTGCCCGATGTGCTGCTGGTGCCCGATGATGAGCACGCCGCAGCGGTTAGGGCGACCGCTGCGGTCACGGCAATCGCCGCGAGACGCAGCTTACGTCTCCAAAACTTCATTTACGCTCCTTCGTCATTGGCGCGCGTGCGCGCGTGTGAACCATCCGGTTCAAGCGGAGGCGCCCGGTTAAGCCGTGCGCACGCAGGCTGACCCAGCCCCAGGCCAGATCATCCGGAAGCCGCGGCTTCGAGCCGCCGCGGTAGGCGTCGCGCGACGCTGATCGTGACACCGCTCGCCGCCTCTCTGTCGGCGCTACCCGGCCCCGTCCCGCGCCTTTGGCACCGCCCATCGCGCGCCAGCGACACTTTGTCCTGGCTACGATTCGCTCAGAGCGTAGTTTCGCTGCGGTGACAGATACCAGCAGTAAATGTCACAACTTCCTATCGATATCACGCCAGGCCACCGGAAGTGTTGTCGGTCGTCACATGTACGTTACGTAACGATGGCACCATTGTTACGCATCTTGCTGGGGGGCCAGGGCAGGTACAAGGGCCGGCGGGCGCGGCACAGGGCCGGCGGGCGCGGGTCCCGCAAGCCGCATGCCGATCGAAACGGGGACAAAAAACCTGATGCGTGCGACGGCGCCGCATGGAAGAATCCGCGCCCGCATGCCTCAGCCGCCGACCGCGTGCACGCCGCCGTCCACGTGCACGATCTCGCCGGTCGTGGCCGGGAACCAGTCGGACAGCAGGGCTACGCAGCCGCGCGCGGCCGGCTCCGGGTCGGACAGGTTCCAGCCGAGCGGGGCGCGCTGCTCCCACAGGTCCTGGAAGTTGTCGAAGCCCGGGATGCTCTTGGCCGCCATGGTCCGCAGTGGCCCGGCCGCCATCAGGTTCACCCGGATCCCCTGCGGGCCGAGGTACTTGGCCAGGTACCTGGCGCAGGACTCCAGGCCGGCCTTGGCCACGCCCATCCAGTCGTAGCCCGGCCAGGCCACCCGGGCGTCGAAGTCCATTCCGACGATGGCGCCGCCGGCGCCCATCAGCGGCAGCGCAGCCATGGCCAGCGCCTTGAGCGAGTAGGTGGAGGCGTGCAGCGTGGCGGCGACGTCTGGCCATTCCGTCTGCAGGAAGTTGCCGCCCAGCGCCGACTGCGGGGCGTTGCCGATGCTGTGCACGACCCCGTCGAGCCCGCCGGTGTGCTCGGATACCCGGTCGGCCAGCGAGGCGAGCTGCCCGGCGTCGGTGACGTCCAGTTCCAGGACAGGCGGTGGCTGCGGCAGCCGCTGCGCGATGCGCTGCACCAGGGTGAGCCGCCCGAACCCGGTGAGCACCACGGTCGCACCCTCCAGCTGCGCGATCCGCGCCACGTGGAACGCGATCGACGCGTCGGTGAGCACACCGGTCACCAGTATCCGCTTGCCTTCCAGGATCCCCATCGCGTCACCTTTCGCCGTGGCCGGTGCCTGCTGGCCCGCCCGTCAGTGCCCCATGCCGAGGCCGCCGTCCACCGGGATGATCGCCCCGGTGATGTACCCAGCGTCGGCCGAGGCCAGGAATGCGACGGCAGCCGCGACCTCATCCGCGGACGCGAGACGGCCGAGCGGCACGCTGGCCAGGATCCCCGCCTTCCGGTCCTCGGGCAGCGCCGCGGTCATGTCGGTGTCCACGAAGCCCGGCGCGACCACGTTGACCGTGATCGATCGGGTGCCCAGCTCTCTGGCCAGCGACCGGGCCATGCCGACCAGGCCGGCCTTGGACGCGGCGTAGTTGGCCTGGCCGCCCGATCCGAGCAGGCCCACGACCGATGAGATGAACACGATCCGTCCCCGCCGCATCCGGATCATGCCGCGGACGGCGCGTTTGGCCACCCGGTAGGCGCCGGTCAGGTTGGTGTCGAGCACCGCGCCGAAGTCGTCCTCGGACATGAGGGCGAGCAGCTGGTCCCGGGTGATCCCGGCGTTGGCCACCAGCACCTCGACCGGTCCGTGCGCCGCCTCCGCGGCGGTGAAGGCCGCGTCGACCGACGCCGGGTCGCGCACGTCGCAGCGGGCCACGGAGAGACCCGCCACGTCCTCGCCGGATCGAGACGTGATCATGACCTTGTCGCCGTCGGTGGCCAGCCGCCGGGCGATCGCCAGCCCGATTCCGCGGTTCCCGCCGGTAACGAGGGCGGATCGGCTCATCTCGGGGTCCTTCCGGTGGCAATGATCGCGGACTCGATGCACAGGATAGATTGACCTGCCGTGACGCATAGCGCAGACCAGACGGCGCACCCCGGGAAGCACCAGGTCGATCCCGAGTTCACCGCGTACCCGCTGCGGCAGCTCGCGGATGCCGCGCTGCAGCGGGCTGCCGATCTTGGCGCAGAATACGCCGACTTCCGCGCGGAACGGGTCAGGGGCCAGCACATCGGCCTGTCCGATGGCAATCTGGAGACCCTCTACGACACCGACGACCTGGGCCTGGCCGTACGCGTCGTCGTCGAGGGAACCTGGGGATTCGCCGCGGCGGTGGACCTCACTCCGGAGGCGGCGGCGCGCGCCGCCGACGCGGCCGTCGACGTCGCCAGGGTCGCTGCAGCGGTCAACACCGAGCGGATCGAGCTGGCCCCCGAGCCCGCCCACGGCGACGTGACGTGGGTGTCCGCCTACCAAACCGATCCGTTCGCCGTTGCCGTCGGCGACAAGATCGCGCTGCTGGCCGTATGGAGCGCCGGCCTGCTCGCCAGCGACGCCGTCGACCACGTGGACGCGTCGCTGCTGCAGGTCAAGGAGTGCAAGTTCTTCACCGACGGCGCCACGACCGCGACCCAGCAGCGAGTTCGGCTGCACCCGAGCGTGACCGCGGTCGCGATCGCGGCCGACGGCAGGTTCGACACCATGCGCACTCTTGCTCCCCCGGCCGGGCGCGGCTACGAGTACCTGGCCGGGCCCGGCGCGGCGGGCGGGGCGGGTTGGGACTTCGCCGCCGAGCTCGCCGAGCTTCCGGAACTGCTGGCCGCCAAGCTGACCGCGCCCTCGGTGCAGCCGGGCCGTTACGACCTGGTCGTCGACCCGTCGAACCTGTGGCTGACCATCCACGAGTCGATCGGGCACGCGACCGAGCTCGACCGCGCCCTCGGCTACGAGGCCGCGTACGCGGGCACCTCCTTCGCCACCCCGGACAAGCTGGGCAGCCTGCAGTACGGCTCGCCGGTGATGCATGTGACCGGGGACCGCACGACGGAGCACGGCCTGGCCACCGTCGGCTACGACGACGAGGGGGTGGCCGCGCAGTCCTGGGACCTGATCTCCGGCGGCGTGCTGACCGGGTACCAGCTGGACCGGCGGATCGCGACGAAGCAGGGTTTCGCCGCCTCCAACGGCTGCGCGTTCGCCGACTCGCCGAGCCACATGCCGATCCAGCGCATGGCGAACGTCTCGCTGCAGCCCGCCGCCGGCGGCCCGTCCACCGCCGAGCTGATCGCCGGCGTGGAGCACGGGATCTACGTGGTCGGCGACAAGAGCTGGTCGATCGACATGCAGCGGTACAACTTCCAGTTCACCGGCCAGCGGTTCTTCGAGATCTCCGGCGGCCAGCTGGCCGGCCAGCTTCGCGACGTTGCCTATCAGGCCACAACCACCGACTTCTGGAACGCCATGGAGGCGGTCGGCGGGCCGCAGAGCTACGTACTCGGCGGCGCGTTCAACTGCGGCAAAGGCCAGCCCAGCCAGATCGCGCCGGTAAGCCACGGGTGCCCGGCAGCGCTCATGCGCGGGATCCGGATCCTCAACGCGGCGCAGGAGGCACAGCAATGACGGGGTTCTCCCCGCAGGATGCCGTCGAGCGGGCGCTGCAGGCCGCGACGTGCGACGACTGCGTGGTGATCGCGGAGGAGACCGCCGAGGCCAACCTGCGCTGGGCAGGCAACACCCTCACCACGAACGGCGTCTCCTCGTCGCGCAGGCTTACCGTGATCGCGATCGTCCGGGACGGGTCGGCAGCCAGGGCCGGCGTGGTCTCCAGGGCGGGCGTCGGCGCGGCGCAGATTGGCGACATCGTCGCCGAGGCGCAGCGGGCCGCGGCGGAAAGCTCCCCGGCGGAGGACGCCGCTGACCTGCCGGGCCCGGCCGATGGCGTCACGTTCGGGCAAGTCTCTGGTGGCGGCGCAGGCTGGGACGACCCGCCTGCCCGGACCGAGATCGGGGTGCTGCGCGGCTTCGCCGGGTCGCTCGGCGAGGCGTTCGGCGTGGCGGCTGCTGGCGGCCGGCGGCTCTACGGGTTCGCCGAGCACACGATGACATCGCTGTTTCTTGGCAGCTCGACCGGGCTGCGGCTGCGGCACGACCAGCCGTCGGGCAAGGTCGAGCTGAACGCGAAGACGGCGGACTTGACCCGGTCGGCCTGGGCGGGCGCCGGGACCCGCGACTTCACCGACGTAGACGTGGCCGTGCTGGAGTCGTCGCTGGCGCGGCAGCTGGGCTGGGGAGCCCGCCGGGTGGACCTGCCGGCGGGCCGGTACGAGACGCTGCTGCCCCCGACGGCCGTCGCCGACATGCTCGTCTACCTGTACTGGTCGAGCGGCGCCAAGGACGCGGTGGACGGCCGGACGGTGTTCAGCAAGCCCGGCGGCGGAACCCGGATTGGTGAGGGCCTCGCGAGCGTTCCGGCCACGCTGCGCAGCGACCCGGGAGCCCCGGGGCTCGAGTGCGCGCCGTTCGTGATCGCGCATGCATCGGGCCGTGAATCCTCCGTGTTCGACAACGGCCTGCCGCTCGGCCCGACCGAGTGGATCCGCCGCGGCGAGCTCGCGGCGCTGGGCCAGACCCGCTATTCGGCCCGGCTGTCCGGTCTGCCGGTGACCCCGCCAGTCGACAACCTGATCCTGGACGTGCCCGGCGCTGAGGCATCGCTGGACGACATGGTCGCCAGCACCGGTCGCGGCTTGCTGCTGACCTGCCTCTGGTACATCCGGGAGGTGGACCCGCAGACCCTGCTGCTCACCGGGCTGACCAGGGACGGCGTCTACCTGGTTGAGAACGGGGAGGTGACCGGGGCGGTGAACAACTTCAGGTTCAACGAGAGCCCGGTCGCCATGCTGGGCCGGATCACCGAGGCCGGCGCCACGGTCCCGGCCCTGCCGCGGGAGTGGAGCGACAACTTCACCCGCTCCGCCATGCCCCCGCTGCGGGTAGACGGCTTCAACATGTCCTCGGTCAGCCAGGCAAACTAGTCCGCATCCTCCAGGCGGAAGCCGACCTTCATGCCTACCTGGAAATGGGCGACCTCGCCGTCCACGATCTGCCCGCGGATCTGGGTCACCTCGAACCAGTCGAGGTGCCGGAGGGTCTGCCCGGCGCGGCGCAGCGCGCCGCGGATCGCGGGCTCCACGCCGTCCGGCGACGTGCCGACGATCTCGGTTACCCGGTAGGTCCGTTCGCTCATGTCAGCCTCCATACTGGGACTCAGTGACTCATGATCCCGCGGAGTTGCAGCGCCGTGCCCGGAAGCTGCTGCCGCGTAATGTCTACGACTACTACGCCGGGGGCTCGGGGCGCGAGCGGACCCTCCGGGCGAACGAGAACGCGTGGCGCGATGTGTGGATCACGCCGCGGGTGCTGCGCGACGTGTCGGCCGTCGACACGACAACCCGTTTGCTTGGAGCCGAGTTCGTCACGCCGCTGTGCGTGGCGCCGACCGGTTACCACGGCTTGGCGCACCCCGACGGCGAACTCGCCACGGCGGCGGGCGCCGCCGCGGCCGGGGCGCTGTTCGTGCTCTCCACCAGGAGCACGAAGCTGATCGAGGAGGTCGGCGACGTGGTCGCGGCCGCGGGCGGCACCTGGTGGTTCCAGGTCTACCTGATGCGCGACCGGGAGCTGACCGCCGGGCTGGTCCGGCGCGCCGCTGCGGCCGGCGCGGCAGCGCTGGTGCTGACCGCGGACACGCCGGTCTTGGGGCGCAAGCGCCGGAACTCCGCCGAGGTGATCAGCGACCGGGACTTCCTCGTCAACCTCGGGCCGCTGGAAGATCTGACCGTGGCGACCCAGGCGGCCGACCTGACCTTCGCCGACATTCGGTGGCTGGGCGATGCCGCGGGCGCCGGCGGCCGGCTTCCGGTCGTGGTCAAGGGTGTGCTGCACCGCGATGACGCCCGCGCCTGCCGCGCGCACGGCGCCGCCGGCGTCATCGTCTCCAACCACGGCGGCCGCCAGCTCGACGGCGCGCGGCCGTCGGCCGCGGCGCTGCCGGAGGTGGCCGGCGCGCTGCGCGCCGGCGGGGCGTGCGAGGTCTATGCCGACGGCGGGATCCGCTCCGGGGAGGACGCACTCGCCGCGCTGGGGCTCGGCGCCCGGGCGGTGTTCCTGGGCCGGCCGCCGCTGTGGGCGCTGGCGTGCGGCGGGGCCGATGGCGTCCGGTCGCTGCTGGCCGGGCTGACCGACGACCTGGCCTACGCCATGGCTCTGGCCGGGGCGGCATCGGTCGCTGACGCTGCCGGGATCGCGCGCCCGGCCGGGGGCCTGGCGGGCTCTGCGGGCTCGGCGCCCGCGGCCGCCGCGACGGGCCGCTGTGGCGGCGTGGTCCCGCGCTGACCTACCTTGGGAGGGTGAGATCCACCCAGCGCCGCCGCCAGGACGGTCCCCACCTGGTGACCGAGGCCCCGCGCCCGATGTCGGAGGACATCGCTTACCGCGAGAAGCGGTACCTGATCATGATGGGCATCCGGCTCGTCTGCTTCGTGATCGCCGTGGTCGTCTTCGTCAACGGAGGGGGATGGCTTACCGCGATTCCCGCCGTCGGGGCCATCGCCATCCCGTACTTCGCCGTCGTGTTCGCCAACGGCGGCCGCGAGCCGGCGGGCCGTCAGCGGTTCCAGCCCTACGAGCCGAATGTGCCAGAGCGGTACCAGTCCCCGGCCGGGGCCAGCGAGCCGCACGGCGGCAGCAACGGCGGTCAGCCGGGCACGGCTGAGCCCGGCGGTACCGACATTCCGGGCAGCTCCGGCGCGCCTCCGCGCAGCGGCTGAACCGGCTACGAAAGGTCACAGGAAAACAGAGGATCGGCGGCGATCAGCGGACGTCCATGCCGAGATTCGCTTGTAATCCGGTCTTGACGTACAAGGGGGGGGTTCGGTGTAACATGTTTGCCGGTGCTCTGGTCCCCCGCCGGGGCACCGTTGCCGGCGTTCCGGGCCCCCGTCGGAGCGCCGATGAATGCGACGCCGGGTGGTTTGCCCCCGTAGCCACCCGGCGTCGCTCTATCTTTTTCTGGGACGGCCCGGATAGCTAACAAGAAAACCGATGTTGCCGTCCGGGCCGCGCCCACTGCCTTACTCGGTCTTGCTGAACTCGGCGATCGCGATCAGCGTCATCCCCAGTCCCATGATCGCCACCATGCCGAGCGACAGGCCCAGCGGCACCGGCCAGCCCGCCCAGGTGATGGGCGGCGCCAGGTGCTGCTCGAACGCTGCGGGCATGGTCAGGTGGCTGAACACGGCGTGCCGCATGGGACCGACAATGTACGTGAGCGGGTCGATCCGGGTGAGAACGCTGAGCCACGCGGGCAGGCCGTTGAGCGGGTACAGCGCTCCGGATAGGAAGAACAGCGGCAGCACGAGCATCTGCGTCAGCGCCATGAAGGCCTGGAACTGCTTGATCCTTGCGGCCATCATCACACCGAACGCGGTTAGCGTGAACGACAGCAGCAGCAGTTCGCCGATCAACGTAACAATGAGTATCGGGTTATACGGAACGTGAGCAAACCCGGCAAGGATCAGGAAGATGATTCCCTGGAAGGTCGCGATCGTCGCCCCGCCCAGGCACTTGCCGATCACGATGGCCCCCCTGCTGACGGGCGCGACCAGGATCTCTCTGAGGAAGCCGAATTCCCGGTCCCAGACGATCGAAGCCGCGGAGAAAATGGCAGTGAACAGCACCGACATTGCCAGCACACCGGGGTAGATGAACGTCTTGAAGTCGATTCCCGGCGGCAGGCCCCGGCCGGCCAGCGCGCCGAGGCCGGTGCCGAGCACGAACAGAAACAGGATCGGCTGGATCAACGCGGTAATGGCACGCAGCCGGTCGGTGCGGAACCTGATCAGCTCGCGCCGCCACACGATGCTTACCGCGCGCAGATCGTGCCGCAGGCCGCGCTCGGGAACCGCGACCCGGATCTGGCCGGCCAGCCGGTCGGCGTCCGGAGCGGCAGTAACGTCCGTGGTCTGAGTGGCCATCGCTCATCGCCTCCCGCCGGCCCGGAAGCGCTGGGCCATCTGGCGCATCGCGTCAGTGCCCGACGCCTCGGCGTCGCGGATCGTGGTGCCGGTGTAGGACATGAAGACATCGTCGAGCGAGGGGCGTGACACGCTCACCGAACGAATCGGCACCGAGAACTCCGCGAACAGACGCGGCACGAACTGCTCGCCGGCCGCCACCGAGAACGTCACCGCGCCCTCGCGCATGGCGGCCTCGATGCCGAACGTATCCTTCAGCGCGGCGATGGCCGCTTCGTCGTCGGCGGTCTGGATCTGCACCCGGTCCTTGCCGATGCTGGCCTTCAGCGCCTCGGGGGTGTCGATGGCCACGATCTTGCCGTGATCGATGATCGCGATCCGGTCGCAGTGCTCGGCCTCGTCCATGTAATGCGTGGTGAGGAAGATCGTGATGTCCTCGCGTCGCTTGAGGTCGTTGATGTAGGCCCAGATCGAGGACCTGGTCTGCGGGTCCAGACCGACCGTGGGCTCGTCAAGGAACAGCACGTGCGGCGCGTGCAGCAGGCCGCGGGCGATCTCCAGCCGTCGCTGCATCCCACCGGAATAGGTGCTGACCAGGCTGTCCTTGCGCTCCCAGAGCCCGACCATGTCCATCACCTGATGCATCCGGGGCTGCACGGCGGCCTTGGGCACGCCGTAGAGCTCGGCGTGGAAGCGCAGGTTCTGCTCGGCGGTCAGGTAGGTGTCCAGCGTCGTGTCCTGAAAGACCAGGCCGATGTTGCGGCGGACGGCGTCTCGCTCCGTCATCGCATCGTGGCCCGCGACGCGCGCCGCGCCGGACGTGGCGTTGGCAAGCGTGCAGAGGATCTTGATCGTCGTTGTCTTGCCTGCTCCGTTCGGCCCGAGGAACCCGAACGTCTCGCCCCTGGCCACCTCAAAGTCGATGCCCCGGACCGCCTGAACCTCGCCGTACTGCTTGGTCAGCCCGGAGACCGAGATCACCGGTTCCCGGGATGCGGCTGCCCCGTCCGGGGCAGCCGCATCATCGGTGTTCGTGCTGGTGTGCGTCACCAACGCCACTGCCTCCCTTTGCTCGTCGCGTCGAGCCTAGCCGCGAACAGCGTGGTGCGCCCATTGGCTCAATCGCCTGTGCCGGCGGCGGTCTCGTCGTCGTCGGCGGCGAGCAGCCGGTACAGCGCCTTGCGCGTGTCGGTGAGCAACTGCCGGGCCTGCGTGGCCTGGCTCTCGGTGCCCGCGCTGATGACCTGGTACGCGGCCATCGCGACCTGCCCGATGAGGCTGCGCATTTCTCTCGTGGTGTCGCCCACGGCGCCGGCGAACACGTCCCAGGGCGCCCTGAGCTCGTCAGGGTGCGCCTCGGCGTAGGCACGGCCCTCGTCGGTGAGCTGATAGGCTCTGCGGCCGCCATCGTCGGCTTCCGCCCTGATCAGCCCCTCGTCTTCGAGCTGCTGCAGCGCCGGGTAGACGGAACCCGGGCTGGGCCGCCACACACCGTCGCTTCGCTCGCTGATCGCCTGGATGATCTGGTAGCCGTTCATCGGCCCCTCGGCCAGCAGCGCCAGCGCCGCCGCCCGGACGTCGCCCCGCTTCGCCCGCGGCCCGCGCATCCCGCGCCGGCCGGGCTCGGTGGCCCACATCCCGAACATCGGCGGTCCTCCCGGCCCGGGCGGGCCAGGGGGAAACGGCGGACGGCCGGGGAAGCCTGGCCCGCGGCCATGGCCGCGACGGCCGTGCCGCCGCCATCCAAAGTCCTCGTCGTCGCCTCGTCCTTGCCAGTTTTCTTCTCGCATCGGTTGTCTCCTGTTCTGGTGTTCCGGCGCCGTTGGTTCAGGTCTATCCTGGACTGTCGCCGGACTGTCTAGATAGCTCAAAGATATATCGTTAACTTCGTGATGGCAAACCCTTGGCAGGAGTTCGTGATTGCCGAACCCGTGACGGGGTAACAGACGGTGCCGGCTAGCCGCCGATGGCCGACATCGGCCGGGCTGGCTGCAGGAAGCCGGGATCGTTGATGCCGTGACCGGGCAGCTTGGACGCGACCGCCCGGCGCCACAGCGCGGCGATCGTGGCATCGCTCGCGCCGGCCCGCAGCGGCCCGCGCAGGTCGCTCTCGGTGGTCGCGAACAGGCAGTTGCGGACCTGGCCGTCGGCGGTGAGCCTGACCCGGTCACAGGAGCCGCAGAACGGCCTGGTCACCGAGCCGATCACGCCGATCCTGGCCGGACCGCCGTTGACCAGGAACGCCTCGGCCGGGGCCGAGCCGCGGGCCGCCGGGTCATCGGGCGTGAGCGTGAACTCGGCCGACAGCGCGGCCAGGATCTCGTCGGCGGCCACCATGTTGGCGCGGCGCCAGCCGTGCTGCGCATCCAGCGGCATCTGCTCGATGAACCGGAGCTGGTAGCCGTGCTCCAGGCAGAACCGGGCCAGCGGCACGACCTCATCGTCGTTCTTGCCCCGCATCAGCACGGTGTTGACCTTGATAGGGCCGAGCCCGGCCGCGGCCGCCGCAGACAGGCCGGCCAGCACGTCTCCGAGCCGGTCGCGACGGGAGAGGGTGCGGAAGGTCTCCGGCCGCAGCGTGTCCAGGGACACGTTGATCCGGTCCAGGCCGGCCTCGCGCAGCGGTGTGGCCAGCCGGTCGAGCCCGATCGCGTTGGTGGTCAGCGATATCTCCGGGCGCGGGCGCAACTCGGCGGTGCAGGCGACGATGTCCGGCAGCCCGCGCCGCAGCAGCGGCTCGCCGCCGGTGAAGCGGACCTCGGCGATGCCGAGCCGCTCGACTCCGATCCGGATGAGGCGGACCACCTCGTCGTCGCTGAGCAGTTCCGGCTTGGGCAGCCAGTCGAGTCCCTCGGCGGGCATGCAGTAATCACAGCGCAGGTTGCAGCGATCGGTGAGCGACACCCGCAGGTCGGTCGCCACGCGCCCGTACGAATCGGCAAGCACGGCGTCACCTCCCTGCCCATCTGGGTATTTCTGCCGCGCAAGACTTCAGACTACCCACGGTCCGTCCGTTGAACGGATGACGAGGGTGTGGCCGGCCCCGCCGGCGCGGCAGCGGGGCGCTGTACGGCATGGTATGGCCATGACAATTCCGCCGGGAACGGACACCGCGGTGCGGGCCGACGGCCTGCGCAAGCGGTACGGCGATGTAGCGGCGCTGGCCGGGGTCGACGTCGCGATCCGCCACGGCGAGGTGTTCGCCCTGCTCGGGCCCAATGGTGCGGGCAAGACGACCACCGTGGAGATCCTCGAGGGCTACCGCCACCGGGACGGCGGCACGGCGGCGGTGCTCGGCGAGGATCCGCAGCGGGCCGGACGAGCGTGGCGCGCCAGGATCGGGATCGTTCCCCAGCAGGCCTTCCCGGCCGAGGCCGCGGAGCTGACCGTTCGCGAGATGGTCTGCCATTTCGCCGGGTTCTACCCGCGGCCGCGCGACCCGGGCGAGGTGATCGAGCTGGTTGGCCTCACCGCGAAAGCGCAGTCACGGATCCACCAGCTCTCCGGCGGCCAGGTCCGCCGGCTCGACGTCGCGCTCGGCATCGTCGGCGGGCCGGAGCTGCTGTTTCTTGACGAGCCCACCACCGGGTTCGACCCCGAGGCCCGGCGGAACTTCTGGGACCTGATCCGCGCCCTGCGGACCGTGGGCACCACGATCCTGCTTACCACGCACTACCTGGACGAGGCCGAGGCCCTCGCCGACCGGGTCGCGGTCATCTCCGGCGGCCGCATCGTCGAGACCGGCACGCCGGCCAACCTTGGCGGCCGTGCGACGGCCACGGCAACGGTCAGCTGGGAGGATGGCGACGGCCCGCGCCGGGTGCGCAGCGACACCCCGACCCGTGTGGTCCGTGAACTCGCCGAGCGCTTCGGCGGCGAGGTGCCGGGGCTCACGGTGGCCCGCCCCACACTCGAGGACGTGTACCTGGACCTGATCGGGGGCCAGCGATGACGGCGCAGCCGGCCGCCGCTGCGGGGGCACACAGGGGTGCCGGGGCAGCCTTGCCCGCCGTCTGGCGCGTCGGCGCAGCGAGGGTCGGGGTGGAACTACGGGCGTTCTTCCGCGAGAAGCAGTCCGTGGTCTTCGTGTTTTCGCTGCCGGCCGTCCTGCTGGTGCTGCTCGGCTCGATCTTCCGCGGCCAGGCAGCGGGGCACGGGTTCTCGGTGGGCGAGCTGTTCGCCGCCGGGCTCATCGGCGGCGGGATCATGTCCACCAGCTTCCAGTACCTGGGCATCTCCATCGCTACCGAGCGCGAGCTGGGCCTGCTCAAGCGGCTGCGCGGCACGCCGATGCCCGGTGCGGCGTACTTCATCGGGAAGACCGGCCTGGTCCTGATCTCCACCATCGCCGAGACGGCGATCCTTGTCGTCGTCGGCATGCTGGTCGACCATCTCCGGCTGCCGGCCTCGGCCGGCCGCTGGTGGACGTTTGCCTGGGTGTTCGTGCTGGGCACGGTCGCGTGCACGCTGCTCGGGATCGCCGCGAGCAGCATCCCCCGCTCGGCGCGCAGCGCCACCGCGGTCATCACGCTCCCGTTTGTGGTGCTGCAGTTCATCTCCGGGGTCTACGTGCCGTTCACGCTGGTGCCCCCGTGGCTGCGCGACATCGGCTCGATCTTCCCGCTCAAGTGGATCTGCCAGGGACTTCGTTCGGTCTTCCTGCCCGCCCAGGCGGCCTCGCTCGAGCCCGCTGGCACGTGGGAGCACGGCCGCATCGCGCTGGTGCTGACGGCCTGGATCGCGGCAGGGCTGGTGCTATGCCTGACCACGTTCCGGTGGCAGCGCCAAAGCGACCGCTGAGGCGCGCGCCCGTTATCCGGCGGAATACGGCAACATAGCGGGTTATGGCAGCAGGCGACCGAGCCAAGCAGAAGATCAGCGAGCGGGCGTGGGAGTTCATCGCGTCGGCCCCGGTTCCGCAGGAGCAGATCCTGGCTGGCGCCCAGGTGATCAGCGGGGTGAGCCGCGGATGGGCGCTGCTGTCCCCCGGCGCCAGGATGTTCGGCAGGCCCTACTACGTGGCGCTGACCGAGCAGCACGTCCTGTTCTGCTGGATGTCGGCGTGGACAGGCAAGCCGATCCAGGTGCCGATCGTCGCCCCCCGGTGGCAGGTGCGGGTGACCGGCGCCCGGCTGGGCGGGCAGATGGGCTGGTTCACCTGCCAGATTCCCGGCCGGGAGAAACCGATGACGCTGCGCTTCTACCGGTTCTGGCGACCCGAGGTCGAGGCACTGCTCGGCGCTCTGGGCACCCCCGGCTGAGGCCCTCCTCCCACGCCGCTGTGCGGCGCATCTCACGGCGCCGGCGGCGCTGTCCGGATGCCGTAACCGCTATAACAGGGTCATGACTGTGGACGGCGCGATCTGGCGCGATCAGCTCACCGCAGCCGAGCGGGCGGAGCTCGGCCGCGGGCACGCGACCATTCCCGACCGGCACCCGGACATCCTGGTCGTCGGCGGCGGGATCATGGGCGTCACGACCGCCGCGGCGTGCCATGAGGCAGGTCTCGGCTCGGTGCTGCTGATCGAGACCGGCCGACTGGGCACCGGCGCCACCGGCGGCGCTAGCGGGCTGCTGATCCCCGAGCCGCACCGGTGGAGCGATCCCGAGCCGCTGGTGGACCTGGAGCGGGCCAGCCTGGAGCGGTGGCGCGAACTCGAGCGGCGGCTGCCGCACGGGGTGGGGCTCACCAACATCGACTGGATCGGCCTGGCGCCGCATCCCGGGGGCTTCGCGGCGCACCAGCCGCCGTCGGTGGAGTGGCTGGCGCCCGGGCAGGTGGAGCAGCTGGTTCCCGGCCTGGCCCGGTCAATGGAGGGCGCGATGATCCGCGGGCAGGCCCGGGTGAACCCGCTGCGCGCGGTGGCCAGGCTGGCCGAGGGCCTGCCGGCCGTCGCCACCGGGGTCGCGGCCACGGGCGTCACCATCCGTGGTGACCGGGTGGTCACGGTGACCACCTCGGCCGGTGACGTCGAGCCCGGCGTCGTCGTGTTCGCCACCGGCCAGCCACCGGTGCTCGACGGCCTGCCGCTGAGCATTCCGTCCGACCGGGTCAAGGGCCACCTGCTGGTCACCGACCCCACGCCGGTTCGGCTGCCGGGCATCGTGGCGCCGGTCGCGACCCAGCTCGAGGACGGGCGGCTGCTGGCCGGCGGCACCTTCGACATCGGGGACGAGGACCCCGCCGTGCAGCCCGACGTGATTGCGTCGATCATGGACGGGCTCGTCGCGGCCCTGCCCGCCGCGAAAGGACTCGGCATCGCCTACCAGTGGTGCTGCTTCCGGCCCCGGCACCCCGACCGGCGGCCGGTCATCGATCACATCCCCGGCCTGGACAATGCCTGGCTTACCTCGGGGCACTTCAGGACCGGGATACTCAACGCGCCCGCCACCGCCGCGGTGCTGGCCCGCTGGATCTCGGCCGGCCAGCCGCCCGCAGAGCCTGGCACCTGGGCGGCGACGCGCTTCACTCGGTAGGCGGCCGGAGCAGCCTGCGGCGGTCATCGGGGAGCCGCTCGGTCACGCCGGCCCGGTCAAGGAACTCCAGCAGCGGTATCGCGACCCGGCGCGTGGTCTGCAGCGCCTGCCTGGCGTCTGCGGCGGTGAACGGCTGCGGCAGATCGGCCAGGACGCGGCTCGCCAGCGCGTCCGCACCGGGAGCCAGCACGATCTGGTCACTCACCCGCAGCAGCAGGCCGGCCCGTTCGGCTGCGGCAATCGCCCGCAGGTCGAGACCGAGGTGGCGGAGCCGGTCGGCATCGGGTGACGCGAACGGCGCGGCCGCCAGGTCGGCGAGCAGAATCTTCACCGCCGCGGCGACGGCGGCCGACAGCTGCGCGTCGCTGACCGTGCCGACGTTGCTGACCTGCACCAGGCCGTCACGGAGCCGCAACGGCGGGCGGACCAGGGCGTCGACCAGCCGGCGGTCGGGCAGCCCGATGGCCGTCTTGGCGGCCTCGACCGTGAGGCCTGGAGCCATCGGGTCCCTGGCCGCCTGCGTGGTGACCGCCTCGCCTAGGCGGCCGGCCAGATCCGCCCAGTGCCGGGGGTCGGCCAGCCACTCGCCGACCACGGGCTCGGGGTGGTCCGTGACGCCCATGGCCAGCAGGGCGCTCGCCCGCAGCAGGCCGTGCCGACGCAGCAAGTCGGCGGCCGTCGGCGGGTCAGGCCAGGACTCGAGTTCGGCGGCGGACGTGCTGGAGCCGCGTCGGCCGAGCGACGGCGGCGCCACGTCAAGCACGATCAGGCCGCGTGCTGCCGGGCCGGCGGGCCGAGCCACGGAGGCCGCGCCCGGCTGCGAGCCGCCCCCGTGTGCCGCGACGAGATCGGTCGGCCGCGGCGGCCTGCCGCGGGCACCCCGCTCACCGTGCTCGCGCATCAGCACCCGGTCGCCGACGTGCAGCGGAATCGGCTCGCGCCAGCTGATCCTCGCGATCCTGTCGCTGAGCATCCGGACCCTGGCGGCCATGCGCGCGGGCCCGGCGTGCACGGTGGCCGTGCGGGGCAAGCGGGGCGCCGCACCCCTCCCGGCCGCATCCGCGGCGCCCGGTTCCGCGGATGCGGCGATCCGCACGTCGATGACGTCGGTCAGCGTCCAGCGTCCCGGCTGCACCAGGGCCATGCCCTTGCCGAGCCGCTCTTGGCTGACGCCGCGGAGCATGACCGAAGCCCGCGCCGGCCCGGCGAGCTCGGGCACGGCCTCGCCCAGGGCCTCGATGCCCGCTACCCGCACCGGCCGCATGGCGGGAGTGACGACCAGCTCATCCCCCACGCGCACGGTCCCGGCGGACATCCCGCCGGTCACCAGCACCTCGCCCGCCGCCGTGCAGGACACCTGGTCCACCCACAGTCGCAACGGGGCGCCGGGGTCGGGCTCCGGCAGGCGGTCGGCCAGCCGGGCCAGCGCGTCGATCAGCGCGGGGATGCCCTCCCCGGTGGCCGCGCTCACCGCGAGCGCCTCCACCTCGCCCAGGCTGGAGGCGGCGATCAGCCAGGCCTCGGCCAGGGCGGGACCGGGGTCGGCCAGGTCCGCCCGGGTGACGACGAGCAGGCCGTGGCGGATGCCGAGCGCGTCGATAACCGCCAGGTGCTCGGCCGACTGCGGCTTCCAGCCCTGGTCGGCGGCGACCACGAACAGCACCGCGGGGGCCGGCCCCGCCGCGGCGATCATGTTCGGGAGCGCACGCTCGTGCCCGGGCACGTCGATAAAGGCGAGGCGGCCGCCTGACGGCAGGGTCAGCCAGGCGTACCCCGGCTCGGCGGCCGGATCGCCGGGATGCCCGTCCTCCCCGCGGTGGGGATACATCCCGGTGAGCGCCTGCAGCAGGGTCGACTTGCCGTGATCTCCGTGCCCGGCCACCGCGAAGATCCGCATGCCAGCCACGAGCGCGACCATACCTGCCGGACGCCCCGGATAGGCGTGTCCTTGGAGGGGAGTATCCGCGCATTTACCAGCGCTTTGCATAATGGGCAGCCCACCGGGTACGCAACTTGTGCGAGTCTTAATCCTCCGATTACGGAGGGAGTGAGCGTTATGGCTGTCGTGGCCCGCGTTCCGCGCAGTCGCGGTGGTGTGAGCGGGGTCCTGCTGATCCTCATCGGCGCGTGGGGCGGCCTGGCTCCGTTCGTTGGCCCCTACTTCCGCTTTGCATACACGCCGGACAAGGCTTGGGCGTATACCTCTGGCCGGCTATGGCTTTCGATCGTGCCCGGCGCGGCCGCGGTGCTCGGCGGGCTGCTCGTGACCGGCGCCGCGCATCGAGCGGTTGGCTGCTTTGGCGCGTTCATCGCCGCTCTGGGCGGTGCCTGGTTCATTGTCGGCGGCCCGGTCATCGCGCTGGCGGTGAAGAGCGGCTCGATCAGCCCCGGAGCCCGGCTGACCGGGTCCCTCGGGTCGCTCTCGGCGGCGACGAGGCTGTTCCTCGAGCAGTTCGCCTTCTTCACCGGCATCGGCGTCCTGATCCTATTCTTCGGCGCGCTGGCACTGGGCCGGTTCTCGGTGGTGGGCGTCAAGGACGCGGCGCTGGCCGAGCAGATCCTGTCGGGGGTGCCGACGGAGGGCTACCCGTCCGCTTACGGCCAGGCTCCCAGGCAGGATCAAGGTCCCGACGACACCGGCTACCCGACCACGACCGGCCCGTTCCCGAGTCAGGGCGGCACCCAGTTCCCGCCGGAACAGCCGACGGAATCGTCCGAGCAGTACCCGACGACGTCGTCCGACCAGCATCCCGCGACATCGTCCGAGCAGTACCCGACGACGACAAGCCCGTTCGGGCAGACGCCGCCGTCGGGCACCGGCCGGCTTCGCGGGCCCAGCTAGGCCGGCCCGCGGGATCTGGCCAAGCCCGGACGGAGCCGGGCCAACATGGCGAAATCCGCCTTGTCTGACTTATCACCTGATCTACCCTTGGTGTCCCTGCAAGCGTCGACTCCTGGGGTGGTCCCACGTGGGTTACCGGCTCAACCCTCCTCCGGGCTGGCCGCCCGTGCCAGACGGTTTTGTTCCGGCACCGGGCTGGCAGCCGGATCCCTCCTGGCCGGCACCACCCCCTGGGTGGCAGCTCTGGCTGCCCGCCGACGGCTCGTCCACACCGTCATCCGCTCCCGCCTCGCCGCCTCCGCCCGCAACACCGTCACCTGCGCCCGCAACACCGTCACCCGCGCCCGCCGCAGCGTCACCTTTCGCCTCGCCGTCGCCGGTTGCCGCGCCTTCGCCGTCGGCTTACCCGGCGGATGGCATCACAGCGCCCTACGGCGGTGCGGGGCCGTACGGCGCTGGCGCCGGCCCATATCAGTACGGTGCGGCTCAGTACGGTGAGACGTGGCCGCCGCCGAGCCAGGGCGTCAGCGGGCTCGCGATCGCATCGTTCGTGCTCGGGCTGCTTGGCGCGTTCCTGCTGACCGCGGTGCTGAGCGTGATCCTCGGCATCGCCGCGATGGCCGAGATCCGCCGCAGCGGCCGGCGGGGCAGGGGCCTCGCGATAGCCGGGTTCGCGCTGTCCGGGGTGTGGGTCGCCGCGATCGTCGGGCTGATCGTGCTTGGCGCCGTCACCGGGGACTCGGGCGGGTCGAACCCCCCGTCGGGCGCGCCGGCCAGCTCGGCAAGCCACAGCCCGGCCACGACTCAGGCCAGCACACCGGCCAGCGTGAACGTCTTCTCGCTGCCCGTCGGCACGTGCTTCGACAACCCGTCGGGCAACCTGTTCTCCATCAACTCGGTTACCCCCATTTCCTGCATCACGGCTCACAACGCGCAGGTCTTCGCGCAGTTCAACGTCAAAGGCACCAGCTTCCCCGGCACGGCGGCCATGGAGCGCCGCGCGGACAACGGCTGCAACGCCCGGATCACGGGGCACCTCGACCAGTCGAAGATCACGTCCGCGATGTCGCTGCACTTCATCTTCCCGCGCCAGCTGGCCTGGGATTCCGGCCAGCGGCGGATCAGCTGCCTGGTGGTGGACTCATCGCGGGATCTCACCTCTTCGCTGCTGGCCAGGTCATCGGGCTGACCGAGATCACGCCTCCACCTTGAGGTTGTAGACCCGGGAGGCGTTGCCGCCCAGCACCAGCGACGCGGTCTCCTCGTCCGGGCACAGCTTCGCCACTGCGCTGGCGTTGCGGGCGATGCCCGGCACGCCGGGCCAGTCGGTGCCGAAGATCATGCGTCGGGTCAGCCGCGCCCAGTTGTGCCCGGCGTAGTAGTCCCGCAGGCGGGACGGCGGCAGCCCGGAAAGCTCGATCCAGACCCGCTCGCTGGACAGTGCCATGAACGCGGCGGCGTCATACCACCAGCCCCGCCCGCCATGCGCCAGCACCACGTCAAGCCGCCGGAAGTCGCGCAGCACGTCGTCGAGCAGGACCGGGTCGGCGAACGAGTTCGACGAGCCGGGGAACGTTGACGTGCCGCAGTGCACGACCACCGGCATCCTCGCGTCCTGGCAGATCGCGTACGCCGGGTACAGCGCCCGGTCGTTGGCCGCGAACCCGCCGTGCACCGGGTGGATCTTCAGCGCGACCGCGCCGAGCGCGATCTGGCGCTCCAGTTCCTCGTCGACCGGGTAGTGCAGGTGCGGGTTGATGTTGCCGATCATGCGGAACCGGCGGCCGAAGAGCTCGGTGAGCGGCAGCAGATCCTCGACCGGCTGGATGCCGGTCACCTTGGGGCTGTACTCGGCCAGCACCAGCGCCACGTCCACGCCCTGCTCGGCCATGTACGCGTTGAACCGGGCCGGGTCGACCGTGCCACGGGAGTCGTAGACCTGCCCGAACACCGACTCGTCGCCGAAATCGGCGGCCCATTCCTGCCACGCCGGCTTGAGCGTGGGCAGCCTGGCGGCGTGCACGTGCGCGTCGACAAGCAGCAGGCCGTCCAGCATCTGGCAGTCCCTCCTCGGCAGCAGCGGCTACCGCAGATTACGCCAGGTGCACGTAGTCGTAGTCGAACGGCTTGCCGTTGATGCCATTGCGCGGCGGGGCGATCCACGCCGCGATCTTGCCGCGCTCGTGGACCGGCTGCATCAGCGAGCGCACGTGCGTCTTGTCCAGGTCGGTGGGCAGCCACTCCCCCTTGCGCCGCTCCCATTCGTCGGCCGTGAGCAGCTGCCCGTCTGGGGTTGCCTCGATCGCGGCGAACGCGCCGACCTTGCGGTTGAACGCCACGTGCGGCAGCTTCAGCACTGGCGCGAGGCCTGCGCTGGACAGGATCCGGTTCCACCGCTTGACGCCGCCCTGGCAGTCGGCGATGTACTCGCGGCGCAGGTCGGTGTTGAGCCCGACCAGCGCGGCGACCTCGGTCTGCCCGATCTCCCCGTCGTCGAGCGCGTCTACCATGATCGACTCGCTGGTGAGCCGGTGGTCGTCCCGCCTGCGGTCCTCCAGCCAGCGGCCCTTCAGCCCGGCGGTGTAGTAGTTGGCCACGTTCGTCGACGTGTCGCCGCCGAACAGGTCCAGTGACACCGAGTAGTGGAAGTTCAGGTACTTCTGGATCACCGGCAGCGGGATGGCGCCCCGCGCCGCCACCTCGTCGCTGTCATGCTCCGTCATCAGCTCCGCGGTGCGCTCGACCACGCGGTCCACGCCGGTGGTCCCCACGAACATGTGGTGCGCCTCCTCCTTGAGCATGAACTCGCAGGTGCGCGACAGCGGGTCGAACGCGGATTCCTTGAGCGTGCCAAGCTGGTACTTGCCGTCCCGGTCGGTGAAGTACGTGAACATGAAGAACGACAGCCAGTCGGGGGTCTCCTCGTTGAACGCGCCCAGAATCCGCGGCGCGTCCTGGCTGCCGGAGTTGCGGTGCAGGAGTTCCTCGGCCTCCTCGCGCCCCTCCCGGCCGAAGTAGGCCTGCAGCAGGTACACCATCGCCCACAGGTGCCGCCCCTCCTCGACGTTCACCTGGAACAGGTTGCGCAGGTCGTAGAGGCTCGGCGCGGTGGCGCCCAGGTTGCGCTGCTGCTCGACCGATGCGGGCTCGGTGTCGCCCTGGATGACGATCAGCCGGCGCAGGTCGGACCGGTACTCGCCGGGGACCTGCTGCCAGGGCGGCTCGTCCTTGTGCTCGCCGAAGCCGATGCGCCGGTCCGGGTTGCGCTCCGAAAGGAAGATCCCCCACCGGTAGTCGCGCATGGCCACGTGCCCGAAGTGCGCCCACCCCTCGCGGCCCACGTTGACCGCGGTGCGCAGGTAGACGTCCTGGGTCGGCAGCGTCGGGCCCATCGACTCCCACCAGGACAGGAAGTTGGGCTGCCAGGCTTCCAGGGCCCTTTGTAGCCGCCGGTCGGTACGCAGGGCGACGTTGTTCGGGATCTTCTCGGCGTAGTCGGGGGTGGTCATGGCTCAGACTCGCTTCCGGTCAAAGTGGGCCCGCTGCCCGGTGCCGAACCGGCGCAGCGCGCCGTCGGGCCCGGACGCGTTGGGCCGGTTGAAGATCCAGTTCTGCCAGGCGGTCAGCCGGCCGAAGATCTTCGTCTCCATCGTCTCCGGTCCCGCGAACCGGTAGTTGGCCTCGAGTCCGGACAGCGCGTCAGGGCTAAAGCTGGCGCGTTCCTCCACCGCGATGCGGACCTCGTCGTCCCAGTCGATGTCGTCGGGCGCGAACGTGACCAGGCCGAGCTCCTCGGCCTGGTCGGCCTGCAGCGGCCAGGCCGCCTCGCTGGCCGCCGCGAGCGCCGCGGCGTCGCCCAGGAAACGGGTCTGCAGCCGGGTCAGCCCGTTGCCCATCGGCAGCGGGCCGAGGTTCATCCCGTCCAGCGTCACGGTGGCCGGGCCCACATCCGGGTCGCCATCCTCGAACACTCCGAGCAGCATGTAGCAGCGGTCGGCGGCGAGTGCCAGCTCGAACAGCGAGCCGGCGAAGCAGCTGCCCGGCTCGATCAGCGCGATCAGGCTGCGGCTGGTAACGTCCAGGCGCTTCAGCGTGCGCTTGAGGTAACCCGCGATCTCGTTGACCAGCCAGTCGCCGGAGTGCTCCAGCAGCAGCCGGTCGTAGGCCAGCACCCGGCCCGGGTCCCCGATGGTCTTGAGCACCCAGGTGCCCAGCTCGGGCTCGTTCGTGCGCAGGTCGAGGATCAGATCGTCGAGTTCACGGGTGACCGCGAGGGGCCAGAACGCGACGCCTGCCGCGGCGATCGCGCCGACGTCCGGCGGGTCCTGCTCCGGGCCCGCGACGGTGATCGTCGCCGTGCCGGCCGGCCGGTCCAGCGCCGCGGTCACGTACTGGTAGCCGATGCTGTCGTCGTCGCGCCGCTTGGCCAGCGGCGTCAGCGCGATGCCATCCGCCCCGCTCGCGTCCGGACGGCCGGAGCGGGTTGGGCGGGTGGAGCGGGCAGGGCGGGTGGAGCGGGCAGCAAACTGAGCCGCGCGCTCGGCGACGGCCTGGTCCCATCGCGGCCGCGGCACCGCCTCGTCCACCAGCCGCCAGGCCGTGGCCCTGGCCCCGCCGACGCCCTCGGACCGGGTCGCGAAGTAGTCGGCCAGATCGCGGCGCACCAGCCGCTTGTCGGTCACCCGGGTCAGCCCGCCGGTGCCGGGCAGCACCCCGAGCAGCGGGAGTTCCGGCAGCGACACCACGGACGAGCGGTCGTCGATGAGCATGATGTGCTCGCACGCCAGCGCGAGCTCGTAACCGCCGCCGGACGCCGTGCCGTTCAGCGCCGCCAGGTACGTCTGTCCGGAGTTGGCCGAGGCGTCCTCGATGCCGTTGCGGGTCTCGTTGGTGAACTTGCAGAAGTTCACCTTCCACGCGTGCGGCGAAGCGGCCAGCATCCTGATGTTGGCGCCCGCGCAGAAGATCTTGTCCTTGGCGCTGGTCAGCACCACCGTGCGCACCTCGGGGTGCTCGAACCGGAGCCGCTGCACCGCGTCGTAGAGCTCGATGTCCACGCCGAGGTCGTAGGAGTTCAGCTTCAGCTCGTAGCCGTCGTGCAGCCCTCCGTGCTCGTCCACGTCCATGGCCAGCGTGGCCACCGGCCCGTCGAAGGTCAGCCGCCAGTGCCGGTAGCTGCCCGGCTCCACCTGGAAGCTGACCCGCCCGGCCTCGCCGACCGGCCCCGGCGCTGAGCGTTCAAGGATCTCATCCACAGCCATCTTCCTCATGCTCTACTTGTTCATCGCTTTTAGTCAAGTAGCTGTAGAATATTGGCCGTCATGCCGACGGAGCGACCGCCTGCCCTGTCGCGCCGGCACGCCGCGGGTGCGCCGAGCGCGCGCGGGCTGCTGCTCACGTTGCTCGGCGAGTTCGTGCTGCCGGGCGGCGGCGTCGCGTGGACGTCGGCGGTGATCGCCGCGTTCGCGCGGCTCGGCATCGCGGAGAAGGCGACCAGGCAGGCGCTGATGCGCACCGCGGTCGACGGCTGGCTCAGCGCCGAGAAGACCGGCCGCCTGACCCAGTGGCATCTCACCGGCTCCGGACGGCGGCTGCTGACCGAGGGTGCCGAGCGGATCTACTCCTTCACGTCCGCCGCGGAGAACTGGGACCGGCGCTGGCTGCTGGTCGCGGCGCGGATCCCGGACGGCGACCGGAGCACACGGCACACCGTGCGCACCCGGCTGGGCTGGGCGGGCCTCGGCTGGCTGGGCCCCGGCCTGTGGATCAGCGCCCACCCGGAGCGTGAGGCCGAGGTCGCGCGGGTGCTCAGCCAGGCGGGCGTCGCCGACGCGCACCTGTTCATCGCTACCCGGTCCGGGCTCGACGGCGCGGCCGACATGGTGCGGGCGGCGTGGGACCTGGACGCCATCGAGCGGCAGTACGAGCGGTTCATCGCCGAGTTCTCCGGCGCCGAGCCCGGCGACGTGCTGGCCAGGCAGGTCGAGCTGGTGCACGCATGGCGTCGGTTCCCGGCCATCGACCCGGCGCTGCCGCGGGAGCTGCTGCCGGCCGGCTGGCGCGGGCTCGAGGCGGCCCGGCTGTTCGGGTGCCTGCATGCACGCTGGTCGGCGGCGGCGCAGGCCGAGTGGAAGCGGCTGAACGACCAGCCGTCAGGACCGGCTGGCGACGGCGGCCTCTAGCGCGGGCAGCGTGAGCCAGCCGTCGTGGCTCCAGAGGATCTTGCCGGACGACGAGACCAGCACGAGCCACGGCTGGTCCTGCACGCCGTAGCCGTCGGCGAGCCGGCCCGTCTCGTCGAGGCCAACCGGGTACTGCAGCGGCTGGCCGAGACCGGCCAGATAGCTCCGCACCGCAGCGACGCCGGGCTCGATGACGGCCTCGTCGACGGCGGTGACCGCGGGCAGCCCACGGTTCCGCGCGTCCTGCGTGTAGCCGTTGAGCGCGAGCAGTTCGGCGCGCAGGTCGGAGGTCTCGGTCAGCCAGGTGGCGAAGAACACGACCAGACGCGGCTTGCCGGGGCCGAGGGTGACCGAGCCCGATCCGTCGGCCGGCAGGGTGATCTGTGTCTTCGGGGAGATCCCGCTGATGTAGGAAAGCGAGCGCTCGCTGGCCAGGCGCGGGTGCCCGGGCAGGAGTCCGGACACCTCGTTGGCCAGGATCTGGGCCGACTGGCCGACGCTGGCGTAGGCCATCGTCGTCAGGTAGACCTCCTCCTCCTGGCCCCGCTGGTTGATGACGAACAGCGCCGGGGTGTGATCGACCTGGCCGGACTGGATCTGCACGTAGATGTGGTAGGCCTTCCAGACGGCGTGCAGCTGGGCTGGCGACCCGGTCAGGAAGTCCCACTGGTTCACCATGGCGTGCGAGCGCGAGTAGGCCATCACGTCGGACACCGCGGTGGCGTCGGGGTTCGCGTCGATGCCCAGCAGCTGCACGTTCTGGCCGGCCCGGCCGAGCAGCTGCTTGGCCTCCACCATGCTCATCGTGGTGAGCGGGCAGACCGTGGTGCACTCGGAGTCGGTGAAGGCCAGGATCACGACCTTGCCGCGGAACGCGCTGAGCGAGACCTGCTGGCCGAACTGATTGGTCAGCCGGAAGTCGGGCGCTGCGGCGCCGCCGAGCGAGGTACCCGGATCCAGATCGGGGTTGGCCTCGGCGGCGTGCTGCTGTCCCATGGCCGGCATCCCGGCGTGACTGGACGCAGCCGTGCCGCACGCGGTCAGTGCGGTCAGTGCCGCCAGCACCGCAAGCGCCTGCCGCATCCGTCCCCGGAATCTGCCGTTCACCGCCGCCATCTTTCCACCACCACGCCCGCTGTGCGGCGCTGGGCCCCGCTCAGCCGCCGCCCATCAGTGTGGTGGGTCCCAAGCTGTTCCTAGAACAACAGCTTGGGACCCTTCACACTGTTCGAGCGCGTGCGAGCGGCGGCCTGTCAGGCGATCAGGCGGGCGCCGGGGCCGGGGATGGGGGTTATCTCGCGGGGGGACGGGACGAGGTGGTCCTCGGCGCAGCGCAGCTCGAGGTGCACCGGTGAGCCGCAGTCCCGGTGCCGCAGCTCGACCACCGGGCCGTCCGGGCTTACCGCGTATGTGTTGCCCCACTCCAGCAGCCCCACCATCAGCGGGAACAGCGCCAGCCCCTTCTCTGTCAGCCGGTACTCGCTGCGTGAGCGCTGGCCCGGCTCCCGGTACGGCACCTTGCGCAGCAGCCCCTCGTCAACCAGGCGGGCCAGCCGGTCGCTGAGGACCTGCCGCGGCGCGGAGATGCGGTGGCGGATGTCGTCGAACCGGCGGACGCCGTTGAACGCCTCCCGGAGCACCAGGAACGTCCACTTCTCGCCGACGATCGCCAGTGCAGCGCCGATCGTGCAGTTCTCCGCGTCGTAGTCGAGGATCCAGGGCCGGTTCATCTCCACATGCTAAGTCTGGTTGACAGACTTAGCAACGGCGGTGCAGGCTGGGTCTGTGAACCGAACTCAGTTGGAAGAGCTGGACCGGCCGGTGGCCGCGCGCCCTGGAGGCGCGGTCGAGTACCGGAGCGTGGTCGCGGCGGACTGCGATGCGATGCTGTCGTTCCTCACCGGGCTCTCGCTCCGCACCCGGTTCCTGCGGTTCTTCACCCCGGCGTCGCCGCCGAGCCCCGCGGTGCTGCGCGGTATGTGCGGCGGCGGGCGCACGACCGACGCGATCGTCGCGATGCACGACGGCGTGATCGTGGGCCATGGGATGGCCGCGGACAGCCTCAGCCCCGAGGGCTGCCTGGTGAGCGACATCGGCGTCGTGATGGCGGACCGCTGGCAGAACCTGGGCATCGGCTCGCAGGTGCTGGACCGGGTGGTCGCTCGGGCGACCGCGCGGGGCGTGAGCGTGCTGGTCATGGACGTGCTGCCGGAGAACAAGCAGATGCTGGCGATGATCTGCCGGCGGTGGGCAGGCGCCGGGTACCGGTTCGCCGGTGACGCGGTGACCGCCCGGGTGTACCTGCCCGGCGTGCCTGCAGCGAAGGGAGCCTGCGGTGGCGCAGATCTCCGGGCCGCGTGACGCCCCGCCGGACGGCGCACGGCTCGCCGAGCGCAACGGCGGGCCGGACCCGCAGCGGCAGCGCAGCTACGAGTGGCAGGATCCGGCCATCTCGGCGGCGGTCGCGCCGACGATGGCGGGCATCGACTTCTTCCGGGCGCTCCTCGACGGCGCGCTCCCGATTCCCCCGGTCGCCGCCACGCTCGGCTTCACCATGGTTCTCGCCGACCCGGGCCGGGTCGTCTTCGAGTTCACGCCCGCTGAGTTCCACTACAACCCGATCGGCTCGGTGCACGGCGGTGTCTACGCGACGATGTGCGACTCGGCGTGCGGCTGTGCCGTGCACAGCATGCTGCCCAAGGGGGCCTACTACACGTCGCAGGACCTGAGCGTGAAGTTCCTGCGCCCGATCACCGGGTCGACCGGGCCGCTGCAGTGCGAGGGCACCGTCATCCACCTCGGCTCCCGCACTGCGCTCGCTCAGGCCCGGCTCACCGATGCCCAGGGAAAGCTGTATGCGCACGCGACGAGCAGTTGCCTTGTCTTCCGGCCGTAAATAGCCGGGCTCAGGTCTCGTACAGGGCGTCGATCACGTCGGCGTACTTGGCGTGCACCACCCGGCGCTTGAGCTTCAGCGTCGGCGTCAGCTCCTCGCTTTCCGCGGTCCACTCGACCGGCAGCAGCCGCCACTTCTTCACCTGCTGCACCCGAGCCAGGTGCTGGTTGGCGGTGGCCACCGCCTCGCCCACCGCCTCGAGCACCGCGGGCTCCTCGGCAAGCTGGGCCAGCGAGGACGCCTCGATGCCGTGCGCCCTGGCCCACGCGGGCGCCACATCGCCGTCGAGGGTCAGCAGCGCCACCACGTACGGCCGCCCGTCCCCGAAGCTCAGCGCCTGGCCGATCAGCGGGTGGGCGACCAGCAGGTTCTCGATCGCGGCCGGGGAGATGTTCTCCCCGCCCGACGTGATGATGAGCTCCTTCTTGCGGTCTACGACGGACAGGAATCCGTCCGGGTCGAGCGAGCCGATGTCGCCGGTATGCAGCCAGCCGTCGGCGTCGATCAGCTCGGCCGTCCGCTCCGGCAGGTTGAGGTAGCCGGGGGTGTTGAGCGGCCCGCGGGTCAGGATCTCACCGTCGTCCGCGATCCAGACCTCCACCCCGGGCACCGCCCGCCCCACGGTCCCCAGCCGGAACGCGTCGGGGGTGTTGGTCGTGAACGCGCCGGTGGTTTCGGTCATCCCGTAGACGTCGAGGATCTTCATGCCCAGCCCGGCGAAGAACTCCGCCACGTCGGGCGGCAGCGGCGCGGCCGCGCTGGCCACCATCGTCGCCTCGCCGAGGCCGAGCAGGGACCGGATCGGCCGCAGCACGTTCTCGTCGGCCTGGCGGAACTCCTCGGCCAGGTCATAGGGGGTGGTGTTGCCGAACTCACAGCTCTTCACGTACTTGCGGCCGGCCGCCATCGCCTCGTCGACCACGGCCCGCTTCGCCGGATCCTGCTCGGCGGCCAGCAGCGCCTGAATGCCCGCCTGGATCTTCTCCCAGACCCTCGGCACCCCGAAGAACGCGGTCGGCTTGACCGCGCCGAGCGTCGCGACCAGGTCCGTGGTTGCGTGGCAGAAATGGACGTGCCACGCGTAGTGCACGGGCAGGTAGATCGTGAACATCCGCTCGGCGATGTGCGCCAGCGGCAGGTAGGACACCCACCGGGTGCGCGGTTCGATGAAGCCGGTTACGTCGCCAGTCGCGACCTCGTAGAGCACGTTGCGGTGGGTGATGATCACGCCCTTGGGGTTCCCCGTGGTGCCCGAGGTGTACAGCACGGTCGCCGGGTCATCGGGATCGATTCCCGCCACCCGGTCGGCGACCGCCCCGGGGGCAGCGGCCAGCCGCTCCCGGCCTCGCTCGAAGAGGTCCGCCCAGGTCAGGTACTGGTCGCCGGGCGGGCACGCGGCCGCGTCCCTGACGATCACCTTCTTCACGCCCGGCAGCTCGGACAGCACCGGCTGCCAGCGCGCGAGCTCCGCCGGGCCGTCGAGCACCGCGATCGTGGCGCCGCAGTCGGCCGCCACGTAGCGGACCTGGTCGGGGGCGAGGGTGGCGTAGAACGTGACCGGTACTCCCCCGGCGTGCATCACCGCGAAGTCGGCCAGCACGTGCTCGACCCGGTTCGGCAGCATCAGTGCCACCCGGTCACCGGGCTCCAGGCCGAGGTCGATCAGCCCGGCGGCCAGCTCGGATGCCTGCTGGCGGGTCTGCTCCCAGGTAATCGTCTGCCACGCCCCGCCGTCGTCGCGGTCGGAGTACGCGGGCTCGCCGCCCCAGCGCTCCGCCGTGGCCGCGAGGCGGGCAGCCACGGTCGCGCCCGCGTCGCCCCAGGCCGCCTGCTCTATCTCCGCCCGCTGGCCCAAGATCTCTGCCGTCACGCCCTACCTCCTAGACACCGACCCCGCGCCGCAGGAAACCTGCTCGTACGCATGCCACCATGCCGGCCGCCCGCGCCGCAAGACGGGCGGCGCGTCAGGGTCACGACGGGCCCGCGGGCTTGGCGCCGATCGTTTGCCGAATGACCCTTGCCCAGTCGATGACTGATAGCCGGTTACACCCTGTCCATACCCTGACTTGGGCTTGACCCTTCTTCAGCTTTGCCGCGGGTATCGTGACCGCGTTCTTTGGATATCCGCGTTCACTGGACAGCTGTACCGGGCCGCAGCCAGACCAGAAGGGATGCCCGATGGTAGCTGCCGGGCCCGGGCTCAAGCGGGTCAGTGGCACCGCGTTCCTGCCCCGGCAGCGGCGCTGGCCGCTGCCGGTGGCGGCCGCGGTCTGCGCGGTGGCGTTTGCGGCGTACCTCGTCGACGCTGTCCTGCTGCACCGCCCCGGCCATCTGCTGGACTGGTACGACCTCAACGTTTACAACCACGGCGGCCTGATCGCAAGGAACGCGCCGCACCGGCTCTACACGTGGCAGCTGCGCCGCGGGATTAAGTTCACATACACGCCGTTCGCGGCGCTGCTGTTCGCCGCGTGCTCGCTGCTGCCCTGGGCGGCCCTCAGATGGCTGATGACCGTGACCAGCATGGCGGCCATCGGCATCACTATCTGGCTGACCCTGGGCGCGCTTGGCTGGCAGGGCCGCCGGCGGGCGACCGCGCTCGCCGCTGTGGCGGCCGTCGCGCTCTGGATCGAGCCGGTGCAGCGCGCCCTGCACCTGGGCCAGATCGAGCCGCTGCTGATGGTGCTGATCGTCTGGGATATCTGCCAGCCGGACCACCGGCGGTGGAAAGGGATCGGCATCGGCGTGGCCGCCGGCATCAAGCTGACGCCGCTGGTCTTTATCCCGTACCTGTTCCTGGCGGGGAAACGGCGCCAGGCCGTGGTCGTGACCGCCGCCTTTGCCGTTACGGTCGCTATTGGCTTCGTGTTTCTGCCGCACGCGTCCGTCAAATACTGGCTCACCGGGTACTTTCTGCATGCCAGCAATGTCGGGGACGTCAAATCCCTGCTGAATCAGTCGGTACTCGGTGTGGTCGCGCGGTCGATTCACAGTGTGCGTCACGCCACGCCGGTCTGGCTCGTCCTGTCGGCCGTGATCGTGATGCTCGGCCTGGGTGCCGCCGCGATCCTCGACCGCGCCGGACGCACCGTGGCCGGCTGGCTGACGTGCGAGCTGACCTCGCTGCTCATCTTCCCGATCAGCTGGGACCATCACTGGCTCTGGGTCGTGCCCGCGATAGCGCTGTTCGCCACCACGGCGCTGCGGGCCACGGGCGCGGCACGCTGGAGATGGTGGGCGCTGGCCGCCGTCACGGCGGCACTGTTCGGTGCGTGGGGCCCGCTTCCGCTCGGCGAGTTGCATCCGCTGCCCGGCGGTCTCCGGTGGATCAGCGAGAACCTGTTCGTGCTGGCCGGCCTCGCGCTGCTCGCTGTCGCGATCGGTGCGGCCTGGACACAGCGCGTGACGGGTAAGAGTCAGCCAGTCACCTGGAACCTTGACCGAGCCATGACTCGCACATGACTCGGGGCTGCCGGGATCCTCGGTAGCGTATGGCCTTCGGCTATGCGACGCTGGCGCCCGCCCTGCGGGGCTGTGCCGCACTCGGGGATTGCGCTAGCCAGTAACGGGTAGTGGGCACGCCTGCGCCGACGGGGCAAGTGGCGACCCACCGGCTGGGCCTGACGCTGGACTGGTTCGACCTGAACATCTACAACCACGCGGGCCTGATCACGCGGCATGCGCCGGCGAGGCTCTACACCTGGCAGTACCGGCCTGGCGTGCAGTATCTGTACACCCCGTTCGCCGCCATGGGGTTCGCGGCCGGATCGCTGCTGCCCTGGGCGGTGCTGAAATGGCTGATGACCGTGGTCAGCCTGGCCGCGATGGTCGCGACGGTCTGGGTCACGTTCGGCCAGCTTGGCTGGCACGGCCAGCGGCGCGGGGCCGCGGTGCTCGCCGTGTCCGCGGTCGCGCTCTGGACCGAGCCCGTACTGCGCTCGGTCCACGTCGGCCAGATCGAGCTCGTGCTGATGGCGCTCATCGCCTGGGACATGTGCCAGCCCGACCACCGGCGGTGGAAAGGGGCCGGTGTTGGCCTGGCGGCCGGCATCAAGCTGGTTCCGCTGATCTTCATCCCTTACCTGATCCTGGCGGGGAAGCTGCGCCAGGCCGCCGTCGCCACGGCCGTCTTTGCCGTCACCGTGGTCATCGGCTTCGCCGTGCTGCCCGGCGAGTCGGTGAAGTGGTGGCTGACGGGCTACTTTCTGCATGCCGGGAACTTCACGAACCAGAGCCTCGGCTCGCTGCTGAACCAGTCCGTGCTCGCGCTCCTCACCAGGACGCCCGAGGGCGCTGGCTCGGTTACCGCGCTGTGGCTGGCTGCCGCGGTGGTCATCGCCTGCCTGGGCCTGGCCGCCGCGGCCCTGCTGGCCCGGGCAGGCCGTCCGACCGCCGGCTGGGTGACCTGCGCCGTGACCGGGGTGCTGGTCTCGCCGATCAGCTGGGACAACCACTGGGTGTGGATCGTGCCGGTGCTGGCGCTGCTGGCCGACGCCGCCGTCCGGGCCCGGGGCGCGGCCAGGGCCGCGTACCTCGCGCTCGGTGTTGCGCTGTTCGCGGTGTTCGCCGACTGGCCGACCAGATGGACCGGCCCGCTCGCCTTCGTCCCGCACGGCCTGGTGGGCTTCAACACGAGGAAGCACCCGATGAGTGAGATCTTCCACCTGCACGGGGCCCAGCTCATCGGCTGGAACCTGTACGTGCTCGCCGGGCTAGTGATCTTCACCGGACTGCTGGCCGCGGCGACGGCGGCCTGGCGCAACCGGGCCCGCGACGGCTACCTGATGCGCCGGCCCATCTCCTCGGTGCCGTAACCGCCCAGGTCCTGCACGGCGGCCCGGAACCGGCCGGACTCGAGCAGCTCCCAGAGCGGGGCCAGGCGCGGGCTGTCCGCATCGTGCGCGCCGACGACGAGGTCGTAAGGCTCGCGCGTGACCGGCAGAAAGTCGAGGCCGAAGGCCCGCGCGGCCGCGGTGATGCCCAGGCCGGCGTCGGCGCGCCCGGCCGCCACTGCGGCCGCCACGGCCAGGTGAGTCGGCTCCTCACGCGGGTAGCCGTCGATCGCGTCGGGGCTGATCCCCCGATTCCGCAGCTCATGGTCGAGCAGGACGCGGGTACCCGCTCCCCGCTGGCGGTTCACATAGCGCACGCCGGGGCGGGCCAGGTCGTCGATGCCCTTCAGGCCGAGGGGGTTGCCGGCGGCCACCATCAGTCCCTGGTCGCGGTGCACCAGGCGGACCACGGACACGTCCTGCCCGGGCAGGATGCGGTCGAGGTAGGGCAGGGTGTACTCGCCGGTGGCCGGGTCCAGCAGGTGCGACCCGGCGATGTGGCACAGCCCGTCGCGCAGGGCCACCAGGCCGCCGAGGGAGCCGACGTTCGACGACGCGAGCGTGACCCGGGGGTCGTCGGCGCGCAGCGCCGAGGCGGCCAGGTCCAGGACCAGGTCGTGCGAGCCGATCGCGACGATCGTGCCGGAGATCTCGTCAAGGCCGCGCAGCAGCTCCACGTCGACCTCCTCGCCGGGGTGGTGCCCCTCCAGGCCGGCCGGAACGACGAGCAGCCCGTCGGCCCGGACCAGCGAGGTGAGCACGCCAGCGCCGCGCGGCAGCGGGGTGGCGACCATGGTGCCGCCCACCATCCCCAGGCGCACCCGCACCCAGTCGTCCATGCCGAGCGGGGATGCCAGCTTGCGGGCCAGCCGTGCCCGCGCCCGCGGGCGGCGGCGGGGCATCGATCCCTCCAGGTCGGCCAGGAGCGGCCCGGCGAAGATATCGAAGGTCAGCGCGGCGGACACTGGGTAGCCGGGGGCGCCGAGCACGGGCGTGCCCTCGACGACGCCGAGCACGACCGGGTGGCCGGGCCGCACCGCCACGCCGTGCACGGCGAGGGTGCCGAGCTCGGCCACGATCGAGGCCGTGTAGTCGTCACGGCCCGCGCTCGAGCCCGCGACGATGATCAGCAGGTCGCAGCCGGCCACCGCGCCGCGGACGGCCCCGGCCAGCCCGGCCGGGTCGTCGGGCTCGATCGGCAGGCAGCGGGCCTCGCAGCCGGCTTCGCGCGCCTGGGTGGCGAGCATCAGCGAGTTCGTGTCGAGGATCTCCCCCGGTCCGGTCGGCGTGCCGATCGGCCGCACCTCGTCGCCGGTGGGCAGGATCAGGACAACCGGGGCGCGCCGCACGCTGAGGTGGGTGGCCCCGGCGGCAGCGGCGGCGGCCAGGTCGACGGCCCGCAGCCGGTGGCCCTCGGGCAGCAGCAGCTCAGCGGCGGAGATGTCCTCGCCGATCGAGCGCACGTGCTGGTAGGGCGGGACGGCGGCGCGCAGCTCGGCGGCGGCGCTGCGGTAGTGCACGTGCTCGCGCATGACCACCGCGTCGCGCCCGTCGGGCATCGGGTCGCCGGTGTCCACGACGTCGTACGCGTCCGGTTCCAGGTAGACCGGGGTGGTCTCGCTCGCGCCGAGGGTGTCGGCGGCCCGCACCGCGATCCCGTCCATCCCCGCGGCGTCGAACGGCGGCGAGGAGCGGGTGGCCCACACCGGCTCGGCGGTGACCCGGCCGGCGGCGTCCTCGACCCGGACTCGGATCGCGGGCAGCCGGGCCGGGCAGCCCCCGGCCGCTCGCGCGCTGCGCCACGCCTCGAGGGCGTCGGCAGCCGGGACATCGCGGATAAATGGGCTGTTGCTCATGACCGCGATCAACGGTACAGCGTGACGTCGACCTCCGTGTCGGCGGCGAGCCCGGTCGCCTCCTCGGGGATGATCACGTAGCCGTCGGCCGTGGTGAGCACGGACAGCAGTGCCGACATGCCGAAAACCGGACTCGCGCAGCCGCCCGAAACCCGTACCTGGACCACGTCGAGCCGGCCCGTGGCGGACGCCAGGTCGCGGTCGAGCCGGGCCCGCACGGTGGCCTCGGCTGGCGGCAGGGTACACCCGGCGACCAGCCGCACCAGCGGCATCCCGATCAGCCGGAAGACCACGAGAGCGGACCGGGGATTGCCGGGCAGCCCGATGATCGGCACGTCCGCGCACTCCGCGAGCAGCGTGGGCTTGCCCGGCTTGATCGCCAGGCCGTGGCACCAGATGCCCGGCTCGCCGAGCCGGCCAACGGCGGCGGCGGTCTCGTCCCGCGCCCCAACCGACGAGCCCGCCGAGACCACGATCAGGTCGCTGCCGTCGAGCGCGAGCCGCAGCGCGGCCTCGAGCAGGCCCGGGTCGTCGGCGACGATGCCGCCGGGGACCGGGTCGCCGCCCGCTTCGGTGATCAGCGCGGCGAGCGCGACCGCGGTCGCGTCCCGCACCTGCCCGGGCATCAGGGCCGCGGTGTCCGGTGGCACCACCTCGTCGCCGGTCGAGAAGACCGTCACCACCGGGCGGGCGTGGACGGTCACGCTGGTGACCCCGGCGGCCGCGAGCATGCCCAGGTCCTGGGCCCGCAGCGGCCGGCCGACCGGCACGATCGCGGTCCCGGGAGCGGCGTCCTCGTCGGCCCGGATGACGCCGTCGCCCGGGGCCACCGGCCGGACAACCTCGATGGTTCCCGACATCGCCTCTGCGGTGTACTCGATCATCACGACCGCGTCGGCGCCGGGCGGCAGCATGCCGCCGGTCGGCATCGCGACCGCCGTCCCTGGGCTGACCGCGACGTCCGGCGCGGCGCCCATGCGGATCGCGCCCGCCACATCGAGATAGCCGGGCAGCCCCTCCGAGACCCCGTAGGTGTCGGCCGCCCGCACCGCATAGCCGTCCACGGTCGAGCGTGCGAAGCCGGGCAGCGGGTGCGCGGCGGTGACCGGCGCCGCCGGGATCCGGTGCAGGGCGTCGGTGAGCGGTATGGTCTCGGCCGGTGTTCGCCGCGCGGGCCGGAAACCTGCCAGCGCCTCCGCAACGGTCCGGGTGGCGAAGAACTCACGGCCCCGGGGCGTCGGCGTCATGGGCTCCGTCGCTGGTCTCCAAGCTTGAGCACGCTTGCCACCGGGCCTAGGGCGACCTGGCCGAGCCCGCAGATCGAGGTCCTGCGCAGGGTCTCTTCAAGCTCGCTGATGCGCCCGTCCACCTCGGCCACGCCGCCGCCGTCTGCCAGCAGGTCGCTGAGGATCCGGTGCGCCTTCGCGGAGCCGACCCGGCACGGGACGCACTTGCCGCACGACTCGTTCCGGAAGAAACGCAGCACATTCGTTGCCGCCGCGAGCAGGTCGGTGCCCTCGGCCATCACGACCAGGGCGCCCGAGCCGAGCATCGACCCGGCCGCGGCCAGCGTGTCGAAGTTCAGCGGCACGTCGAGCTGGTCGGGCCCGAGGAAGTTCGATGACGCGCCGCCCGGCTGGATCGCGCCAACCTGCCGCCCGCCGCTGACCCCGCCGGCCAGCTCGAGCAGCTGCCTGGCGGTCGTGCCCATTGGCACGCAGTACACCCCGGGGCGCTCGACGTGGCCGGATACCGCGAAGAACTTCAGCCCGGTGCCGTCGCCGGTGCCCTGTGCCTTCCACCAGTCGGCCCCGTTCGCCACGATGACCGGGACGTGCGCAAACGTCTCGACCGAGTTCATCAGCGTCGGCTGGCCCCACAGGCCGTAGGTTCCGGGGAACGGCGGCTTGTTGCGCGGTTCCCCGCGGTGGCCCTCCATGCACTCGATCAGCGCCGACTCCTCGCCGAGGATGTAGCCGCCCGGCGAGGTGAACACCTCGACCGAGAGCCGTCGGCCGCTGCCCGCCACGCCTTTCCCGGGCAGCACAGTCTGCCCGACAAGGCCGGCCGCCCGCAGCGCCTCGATCTCACCGCGGATCACCGCCTCTTCCTGGCCGTACTCATGCCGGATGAATACCCAGCCTTCCTCGGCTCCGACCACGGCCATCCCGAGCAGCAGCCCCTCGAGCACCAGGTGCGGCTGCTCGGCGAGGATCTGCCGGTCCTTGAACGTCCCCGGCTCGGATTCGTCCGCATTGCAGATCACGTATTTCGGGCTGGCCTCCTGCGCGGCGACCAGGCCCCACTTCCGCCCGGTGGGAAAGCCGGCGCCGCCCATCCCCCGCAGCCCGGAGGCGGTGAGGGCGCTGATCACCTGATCGGCCCCCAGCTCGCCCGAGAGCACTTTCCGCAACGCGGCGTACCGCCCACCCGCGTGCGCCATCGGCGGGTAGGGGTCGTTGGGCCAGGGCGCGCCGCCGCCATAGGCACGGGGCACGGGGTCGGCCCGGTGGCCGGTCCGGGCGGCGGTGACGAGCGCGTCGGCGTCGTCGGCCGCGGCCGGGACCTCGTTGACCGCGACCGCGGGCGCCACGTCGCACCGGCCGATGCAGGACACCTCGGTGAACTCGACCTCGGCGTCGTCGCCGTAGCGGCCCCGCAGCGCGGCCAGGCGCTCATCGGCGCCCCGCAGCCAGCAGGAAAGGTCGTGGCAGGCGTGCAGCGTCACCGGCTGCGGCGGGGTGCTGCGGAAGTGCGGGTAAAACGAGATCAGTCCCTGTATTTCATACAGCGGCCGGCGGGTGTCCCTGGACAGCGCCTCGAGCTCCTCGCGCGGCAGCCAGCCGAGCCGCTCCTGGATGGCCTGCAGCGCCGGGATCAGGCTCGGGCCGGGAAACTTGCCCGCGCGCGCCTCGACGCCCGCCGCCCGGGCCTGGGCTCGGGCCATCAGCGCCCCTGCGTCTCGGGGACGGCCTCACTGGCGGACCCGGCCAGCTCCGACCCGGTCGCCGGCTCGATCCGCACCGCGCAGAACTTGAACTCGGGGATCTTGCCGAACGGGTCGATCTCGTCGATCGTCAGCAGGTTGGCCGCGGCCTCGCGGAAGTGGAACGGGATGAAGCAGCTGCCGCGGCTCTCCCGGTAGGAGTAGCGGGTCGCCAGCACTATGGTCCCCCGGCGCGAGGTCACCCGGGCCGGTGAGCCGTCGGCCAGGCCGAGCTCGGCGGCGTCGTCGGGGTGCAGGTACACCTCGGCCCTGGGGCTGATCGCATCGAGCGCGTAGGAGCGGCGGGTCATCGAGCCGGTGTGCCAGTGCTGCAGCAGCCGGCCGGTGGACAGGACTATCGGGTACTCGTCGCTGGGCAGTTCCTTGGCCGGCATCCACTCGGCGGGCACCAGGTGCGCCAGCCCGTCATCGGTCTTGAACGTCTCGCCGAACATGACCACGGTGCCGTCACTGTGCTCAGGGTCCGAGTTCGGGTAGAGCTTGCCCGTGGAGCCCAGGTTGTCGTAGCTCAGGTTGGCGTAGTTGGGCATCACCGCGACGATCTCCTCGAAGACCTCACGCGGCGAGGCGTAATCCCAGCCGAGCCCGATCCGGTTCGCGATGTCCTGCACGACCTCCCAGTCCAGCCGGGCCTGGCCCGGCGGGTCCATCACCTTGCGGCCGAGCTGCACCCGCCGGTCGGTGTTCGTGTAGGTGCCGTCCTTCTCCAGGTAGGACGTGGCGGGCAGGATGACGTCGGCGAACTCGGCGGTCTCGGTTAGGAAGATGTCCTGGACGACGAGGAACTCGAGCGCGGACAGCGCCTTGCGGACCTTGTTGATGTTGGGGTCGGACAGGAACGGGTTCTCCCCCATCATGTACATGCCGCGCACGCCGCCCTTGAGCACCGAGCCGATGATCTCGGTGACGGTCAGCCCCTTGTTCGGGTCCAGGTTGTCGGTCTCCCAGATCCGCTCGAACCTGGCCCGGACCTCGGGGTCGTCGGCCTTCTTGTAGTCGGGGTAGTACATCGGGATCAGGCCCATGTCCGAGGCGCCCTGCACGTTGTTCTGGCCGCGCAGCGGGTGCAGCCCGCTGCCCGGCCTCCCGATGTTGCCGGTAATCCCGCACATCGCGATCAGGCAGCGGGCGTTGTCGGTGCCGGTGGTGTGCTGGGAGATCCCCATGCCCCAGAAGATCACGCCCGCGCCAGCCTCGCCCCAGGCCCTCGCGACCTGCCGGATCACCGCGGCGTCGATGCCGGTGATCTGCGCGGCCCGTTCCGGCGGGTAGTTCTTGACAGTGTCGGCGAGGGCCTCGTAATTGCTGGTGCGGTTCGCGATGAACTCGCGGTCGGTCAGCCCGAGCCTGATCACCTCGTGCATGACGCCGTTGTAGAACGCGACGTCGGTGCCCGGCTTGAGCTGGCAGAAGATGTCGGCGTGGTCGGCCATCTTGTCGGCCCGCGGGTCGACGTAGATGATCGTCGTGCCCCGCCGGCGGGCCTGCTTGAAGAACGAGGACGCGACCGGGTGATTCGCGGTGGGGTTACTGCCGGTCACGATCGCCACGTCGGCGTTCAGCACGTCGCCGTAGGTGGTGGAGACGGCACCGGAGCCGATGCCCTCGAACAGCGCGAACACGCTGGAGGCGTGGCACAGCCGGGTGCAGTGGTCCACGTTGTTTGTGTGGAAGCCGGTCCTGATCAGCTTCTGGAAGAGGTACGCCTCCTCGTTGGAGCACTTGGCCGAGCCGAATCCGGCGATCGCGCCGGGCCCGCTCGCCGCGAAGATCTCGCTCAGCCGTCGGGCCACCAGGTCCAGCGCCTCGTCCCAGGTGGCCTCGCGGAAGTGCGGCAGCACCTCGTCATAGTCGACCAGCCCGCCCGGCCTGCGGCGCCGGCGCTTGCCGTCGCGGCCGCCGTCACCGTTGCCGGCCCTGCCGTTGCCGTTGCGGCCGCCGTCATCGTTGCCGCCCCTGCCGTTGCCGTTGCGGCCGCCGCGGCTGGCGTTGACGTCGTGGCCGGCGCTGAGCCGCCTGCGCTCGGCCCGGGGCTCGGTGTCTTCCAGGTACTCGCCGCGGTTCATTTCGCCGCGCACGTCGGCGGACAGCGCCCCCTTGGGGTAGGCCTCGTCGCGGCGGATCAGCGGCACGGTGAGGCGCTGCGGTGAGGCGGCGTAATCCCAGCCGTACCGGCCCTTGACGCACAGCCGTGACTTCGAGCCGGGCTGATCGCGGCCCTCGGCGAACGCGATCGCTCCGCGCTCCCGGTCGACGTGGTAGGTGAGCGCGCAGCCGACGCCGCAGTACGGGCAGACGCTGTCCACCTGCTCGAGCTCGCTGCGCGGCCGGATCGGGATATTCCGGATCGGCTTGTTGGTCAGCGCGCCCGTCGGGCAGGCCGCGACGCACTCGCCGCAGGTCACGCACGACGACGCGCCCATCGGGTCGTCCAGGTCGAACGCGATCCTGGTGCTGTACCCCTTGCCGCTGCGGCCGATGACGTCGTTGCCCTGGATGTCGTCGCAGGCGCGGACGCAGCGGTCGCACAGGATGCACGCGTCGTGGTTGACGGCGATGACCGGGTTGGACAGGTCCGCGCCGCGGCCCGGGCCGTCGGGCAGTGCCGGCCCTCCATTTCGCTGAACCTCCCCGCTGAGGCCGAAGTGCTCGGCGAGGACGAGCAGCTCGTTGTCCGCGGTGGTCGTCTGCTTGGGATCCTGCCCGGCGGCGGGCTGGTCGGAGAGCAGCAGCTCGGTGAGGGTCGCGCGGCTGCGCTCGACGTCGGGCGTGGCGGTCTTGACCTCCATGCCGTCCTCGCACGGGCGTACGCACGCGGCGGCATAAGCCCGCGCCCCGACGTCCACCACGCACATGCGGCAGACGCCGACCGGGTCGTAGCGCTCGTCGTGGCACAGGACCGGGATCTCGATTCCGGCCTGTTTGGCCGCGGCCCAGATGGTCGTGCCCTCCGGCACGGTCACCGCGGCTCCATTGATCGTCAGCGTGACCGTCCGGGTCGGTGCTGGAGCGTGAATGACCATAACCCAGTATCCATCCCTTACCGGCAGATTTGACCAGCGTGTACCTGGCTCAGTTAGTCAGGTGCAGATCAGCGACGCTCGCCTGGGCCGGGCGGCCCTCGCTGTCCAGCCCGCGAGCGGCGTAGTAGCCGTCGATCATGCCCCGCAGCCGGCCCGGCGTCAGCGCCGCGACCCGGCCGGACGCGATCGTTATCGGCTCGGACAGCAGCCGCTCGGGCAGCCAGTCGTCCTCCGGCTGCCAGCCCTCGCGGATGTTGAATGCCCGCTTGGCGAGGATGATCCGGCGGGCGGTCTGCCGCAGCTCGGGCCCGTCGGTGTCCCAGCCGGTCACCGCGGACAGCAGCGCCGCCCACTCGTCGAACGGCTCGGTGAACACGCCGCGCAGGAACTTGCACAGAATCAGCGAGTCCATGATCGCCGCCCGGTCCTCGGTCTCGATCGCGCCGGCGACCTGCGCGTCCCCGCCGGCCATCCGGTCGTAGTCTCCGGAGAGGTCGGCCTCGTACGCGCCCGAGCGGTTGTGGTCGGCTCCGCGCGAGTTCACGGCCAGGCCCAGCGCCATGCCCTGCAGCGTGCGGGGCTCGTATCCGGGCAGCTCCAGGCCCTTGACGTGCATTGCGAACGCGGCCGACCCGCCGCCGACGCGCTCGGCCGCGCGCTTCGTCCCCTCGGCGAGCAGCTCGCCCAGCCCCTGCCGGGCGCCGATCTCGTCCAGGGCCCTGATCAGGGCGTCCGCGTCGCCGAACCGCAGCCACGGCGCGTCGATCAGGCCGCGCTCGGCGCACTCCATCGCCCAGGCGATGGTGCCGCCGGCCGAGATCGTGTCGAGCCCTAGCTCGTCACACCGGCCGCTGGCGGCGAGCACCGCGTCGGGGTCGGAGACACCGCACATCGGGCCGAGCGCGAACACGTTCTCGTACTCCACGCGGGCCTGCTTGCCTCCCTTCGCCCGGTAGATGTGCTCACAGCCGATCGTGCACGAGGCGCAGCTGTTGCGGGTGACGGTGCGCAGCTGCGCCAGCTCCTCCGCGGCCAGCTGCGGCGCCCCTTCGAACGTCGCGGTCTGGAAGTTGCGGCTGGGCAGCGTGCTGATCGCGTTGAACGCGAGCAGGTTGGCCAGCGTGCCGAGCTCGCGGTATTTGGCCGTCGCCGGGCCGAACGAGCGGGCCCGCAGGTCCCGGGCCGCCCCCAGCACGGCCTGCGGATCCGCCGAGGGGACCTTGGCCGAGGCGCGCACCGCGACCGCCTTCAGCCGCTTGGCGCCCAGCACGGCGCCGAGCCCGCCGCGCCCGGCGTGCCGCCCGTCGTGCGAGACCGTCGCGTAGCGCACGCCGCGCTCGCCTGCGGGGCCGATCGCCGCGATCCGCCATCCTCTGCCCAGCCGGTCCCGGAGTCTGCGCTCGGCCTCGGCGGCCGGCAGCCCGGACAGGTCCGCCGCGTCGGCCAGCCGGACGCCGTCGCCATCGACGAGCAGCGCCGACAGCCGGCGGCAGGCACCGCGGATCACGATCGCGTCGTTGCCGGTGAGCTTGCCGGAGATCGCGAAGTGGCTGGACGACAGCGCGTCGTTCAGCATGCCGGTGAGCGGCGACTTCGCGACCACGGCGAACTTGGCGCTGGTGGTCAGCGGTGTGCCGACGAGCGGGGAGAACACAAAAGCAAGCGGCGCCTCGGGGGCCAGCGGATCGACTCCGGGCGGCGCCAGGCGGTGCATCAGCCAGGCGCCAAGCCCCGCGCCGCCGAGGTAGGCGCGCAGCAGGTCGTCGCTGAGCGGCAGCACGGAGGACGCCGCGGTCCCCGCGTCGATGACGAGGGCCCGCCCGAAGTAGCCGCCGGCCGCCACCCGGATCAGCCGCCAGCGTCCGCACTGAGGAAGAAGACCGTGTCGCCCCTGGCCAGCGGCAGCTCGCCGTCCCTGGTGATCTGGTCGCCGTTCAGCGCCGCCACCACGTGCCCGTCCAGGGCAAGCCCGGCCGCGGCCGCCGCGCCGGCCACGGTGGCTGCCCGCACCGGCTGCGGGCCGCGGTGACCGTCGGCAAGCGCGCCGAACCGCTGGACGGTCACCTCGGGTGCCGGGCGCGCACGGGCCGCCTCGTAGTCGGCCGGCTCGTTTACGTTCAGCACCGAGTCGAGGTCCGGATCCAGCGCCGCCAGCATCGGGTCCGCACGCAGCGCGGCGTCATCCAGCCGGACGACCACGACTTCGTCGAACAGGAACGCCGGCCGCAGCCGCTGCTCGCGCACCAGCCTTTCGGCGACCGGTGCCAGCGCGGTGCGGTAGGCGGCGGCCAGCGGCTGTGGGTAGCCCCGCGCCACGGGCAGGGCCACGTCCGGTCCTTCGGCCGCTGCTCTCAGCACCCGGCGTGCGAACGCCGGGTGCAGGAACGGCATGTCGGTGGAGCAGACGAACGCGATCTCGGCCCGGTCGGCCACGGCCGCCAGGCCCGCGGCCAGCCCCTGCACAGGGCCGAGGCCTTCGCGCGGGTCGTCGACGACCTCGACGGCCGGCGGCAGCGCCGGCAGGGACTGGCCGGGGGCCCGGACCACCACGACCGGCCCGTCGGCGACCCGCGCCACGATGCCAACGGTCCGGCGCAGCAGCGTCGAGCCATGCCACTCCAGGGCCGCCTTGGGCGTGCCCATCCGGGACGACCGGCCGCCGGCTAGCACGATACCGGCGGTGTCCGACATGCTTCGATCCTACGGTCTGCGCCCGGCGCCGGCGCCTGCCCGGGCGTTCCGCACGCGCGGGCGCTGCGCCACGGCCCACTGGTAGCTGGTCCCCTGATGGATCGCCGCGTAGATGCGGTCCCGCAGCGAGTTGGCTTCCTCGTCGGTCAGGGTCCGCTCCAGGTGCCTGAGCACGACGCGCACCAGGACGTTGCGCTGGCCCGGGCGGGCCCCGAGCCGTGCGGCCGCTGCGCCGGGCAGGTCCTCCCACGCCGTCGAGGACAGGATCGCGACGTCCTCGACGGCGTCGGCGTCCGCGCCGAGCGCCTCCCGGATCCGGTCACCGAGGATCTCGCCGTCGGTTTCCGGGTCCACGGCCACGGACAGGTCCCTGCGGACCGCTGGCATCGCCGACACCGGCCGGTACGGCGCCAGGTCCAGCATCTGGCTGGCCACCCGCGGGTCGGCCGACCGGAGCAGCCGGATGTCCGGGATTCCCTTGTGCAGCATCAGCAGCCGGTCCAGGCCCATGCCGAGCGCCAGGCCGCTGCGGTGGGCCAGGCCCGCTCCGGCGAGGACCCGGGGATCGGCCAGGCCGCACTCCCAGACCTCCACCCAGCCGCCGGGGTGCGCCACGTCGACCTGCCGCCCCGCCATCGTGTACGGGTGATCGCGGCGCTGCTGCATGCTCTCCCGGCCCGGCGCCAGCGCGCAGAGCAGCACGGTGATCATTTCGTGCATGGCGGCCTCGCCGAGCGGCTTGCGGCTGATCCGCCACAGGTCCAGCTGGTGCGGCGCGGATGAGTGCTGCCAGTCGATCGCGTCCCGGCGGTACACGATGCCCGGGCAGACGAGGAGCACGTCGTCCAGCGGGTCGGCGGCCAGCTGGCGCAGCGCGGACGGCACCATCGCGGTGCTGTGGCTGCGTAGCACGCGGGTGTCGTCGACGTAGCGGGTGTACGAGGCCTCGCGTGTGACGGCCGACGCCAGGTAGCCCAGGTGGTCGTAGTTGTCGGCGATGGTCACGATCCTCGGGCCGCGGCACCAGCGGGCCGCGCAGCCCCACGCGCTGGTCAGCGCGGAGACCGCCAGCTCAGCAAGGACCTGGATGGCGTGCTGCGGCCCCTCGGCCGGATCGGACAGGTCGGTGATTGCAAGATCGCGCGCAAGCTGCGCGCTGTTGAGCACGGCGGGCATCGGGACTCCTCAGATTCGACGGCGGGCGGGGAAGGCACCTCCCGGCCCGGCCATCGGATTGGAGTCACTCGCTAGCGCGCGCCGACGCCTCCCGATGGCCCGTAATGGGCCGGGAGGCAGCCGAATCGGCGCGTCGCGGTCACAATTTGAGGTTACCCCGGGCGCGTCGCCGGGGCACGGCATTAACCAGCCGCTGCGGCGTCCAGCAGGCCGCGGCGCCTGCGGATCGTGCGGTCAACCTGACTGAACAGGGCGTCCACGACGATCCCGATGACCAGGATGACGATCATGAGCGACGACACGCTGGTGAAGTCCAGGTTCTGCTGGTCGACGCTGAGCGCCTGGCCGATCGAGAACTGGCCGACGATCTGCACCACGATCTCGCCCGCCATCAGGCTGCGCCAGGCAAACGCCCAGCCCTGCTTCATCCCGGCCACGTACGCGGGCAGCGATGCGGGCAGCACCAGGTACCGGTAGAGGGCGAAGCCGCGCAGGCCCATGGTCCGCCCCGCGCGCAGCAGCAGCGGCGGCGTGTAGTCCACGCCGGTGATCAGGCCATTGGCTATCGACGGGGCGGCGCCGAGGATGACCACGAACAGGATCGCCTGGTAGCTCTCGCCGAAGATAACGATCGCGAACGGGACCCAGACGACCGACGGCATCGTGGTCAGGCCGGTGATGATGGAGCCGACGGCCGCGCGCAGCGGCGGGATCCGCGCCACCAGCAGCCCGAGAACCGATCCGATGACCAGCGCCACCGCGTAGCCGACGACCGCGGACTGCAACGTATCCCCGATGATGCCCCAGAGCTGGCCGTGCAGCAGCTGGCTCCACAGGTTCGAGAGCACCGGGGCGGGTCCCTTGAGCACGTAGTGCTTCCAGCCGCTGAGCGCCACCAGCTCCCAGAACGCCAGCACCAGGGCGATCGCCAGCAGCTTCGGCCACGTCGCGGCCCACACCCGGCCGCCGAACCTGCTAGGCGCCGCCGCCTCCTGCTCCGACTGCAGCTCGAGCTGGTCCAGCCCATGCAGCGCCTGGTCAGTTGCCATGCCGACCCATCTCCTCGCGCAGCCGTTCGGTGATGGTGTTGGCCAGAGCCGCGTTCTGCGCCGTGTTGATCCCGCGCGGCCCATCAGTGGGCACCGGGTACTGGTCGATGACCCGGCCCGGCCGGCTGCTCAGCACGATGACCCGGTCACCGAGCCGGACGGCCTCGCGGACGTTGTGGGTCACGAACAAGACCGTGAGGGTCTGCTCGGCGCAGATTCGTTCCAGCTCGTCGTGCAGCAGGTCGCGGGTCATCGCGTCGAGCGCGCCGAACGGCTCGTCCATCAGCAGCACGTCGGCGTCCTGGGCCAGGGCCCTGGCCAGAGCGACGCGCTGCCGCATGCCGCCGGAGAGCTCGTGCGGTCGCTTTGGGCCGAACCCGTCGAGCCGCACGAGCTTCAGCAGCTCGTCGACGCGGCGCCGCCGGTCATCCCGGGGAACCTTCCTGGCCCGCAGGGCGAGCTCGACGTTGGCCCCCGCCGTCAGCCAGGGCAGCAGACCCGGCTCCTGGAACATCATGGCCACCCGGCCGCCGACGGCCACCTGGCCCGACGTGGCCGAATCCAGCCCGGCGACGACGGACAGCAGCGTGCTCTTCCCGCAGCCGGACGCGCCGATCAGGCAGACAAACTCGCCCCGGCCCACGGTGAGCGACACCTGGTCCAGGGCGAGAACGCTGCGCGGCCCGGTTCCGTAGCGCTTCGAGACGCCGGTCAGCGTGACCGCCGGCTGGCTCCCGGCCCCGGTCGGCCCGGTGCGCGCGCCGCCAACGGCAGCAGCCCCCGGGGCGATCCCCGGGGGCGCTGCCTGGCGGTTGCTGATGCTCACGAACCCACCTGTTGCTGGCCGTCGGCGGCCAGCAACTTGTTGAGCGGCCCGAGGTCGTAGATCCCGGTAAGGTCCGACACGGGCTTGAGCAGGCCGAGGGTCACCGCGTGCTGCGCGTCGGCGATCTGCGACGACGCGACCGGGTTGTTGGTGAACGTGACCTGCGCGAACGACGCGGACAGGATGCTCGTCTTGAGCGACTTGCCGCTGATCGTGGCGAGCTCGGCGTTGGCCGCGGTCTCAGCGGCCGACTTGTCGCTGTTGATGAAGCTGTTGGCCTGGATCTGGCCCTTGAGCAGCCCGCTGATCACCGTCGGGTACTTGGAGATGAACGACTGGGTCGCCACCAGCTCGGTCGTGACGAACTGGCCGCTCGGCCACAGGCTGGCCTCGTTGACCAGCACGTGGCCGCCGTCCGCCAGCATCTCGGCGTCGTAAGGCACGGGCTCCCAGCCGCCCGCGATCGACCCGGACTCGAACGCGAGCACCGCGTCCGAGTTCGGCGTGATCGGCGTGATCGGCACGTCTCCGCCGCCGGTCGAGGAGGTGGTCAGGCCGTGCTGCTTGAGCCAGTAGCGCAGCGACACGTCCTGGGTGTTGCCGAGCGACGGGGAGGCGAGTTTCTGGCCCTTGAGCTGCGCCGCAGAGGTAATGCTCTTCTTCACCACGAGCTCGGCGCCGCCCGACGCCGAGCCGGAGATCACCCTGATCAGCTTGCCGCCAGAGGTCTGCCAGGCCTTGATGGCCGGGTTCGGGCCGACGTAGGCGGCGTCCAGCTGGCCGGCCAGCAGAGCGGTGGCTTCCTCGGTGCCGGTGCTGAACGGATACAGCTTCAGCGTGACGTTCTTGCCGAGGTCCTTGGTGAAGTAGCCCTGCTTGATCCCGACCAGCGCGCTGGCGTGGGTGATGTTCTCGAGGAACCCGAGCCGGAGGGTGACCGGTGCCGAGGAGCCGCCCGCGTTTGTCGTCGAGTTCGACGTGCTCGAGGAGCCGGATGAACTGCACCCGGCAGCCAGCAGGATCGCGGCGCCCGCCCCCGCGGCGATAAGCGTCTTTCTCATCGTCCGCCTGTTCTCTTCGTTCTTTTCGATCAAAATTATCGGCTTAGTAGGCAACCTTTTATATCACAGACACCTTCGGGACACCATGCAGGCACCTTGCAGACGCGCTCGCGCCGGTGGTGGCGGCGGTGAGGGTGTCTTCGATGGCGTTTTGCTGCCTGCCCGCAGTCCGCGTCAGCTGCCGGCGGCGCCGGAGTCCTCGGGGTCCATTCCGGCAACGGACGGGAACCGCTGCAGGCACTGCTGCAGCTGCGCCAGGTTGGCGTCGGAGGCGTTGTTCGTCTGGTAGGTCACCGCGCCGCTCATGGTCACCACGTTCCGCTTGCGCGGCAGTGCCTCGGGCACCACATTCGGGATGTGCGAGCAGGCCGCGCGCACCTTGATCATGGTCGCGACCGACGCGGTCGGCTGGAAGTCGACCGTCACCCACTGCTGGCCCAGCGCGGCATCGAACTTCGCGCAGCCGACCAGGCCCCCGGCCAGGCCGGCCGCGAGCGCCACGACCCCCGTGGCAGCGAGAACGCGGCGGACCGCCCGGCTAGACTCTGGCACGCCTGTCAGCTTAGTGCGCCGCGGAATATCGCCGTCTTCCGGCCGGGCACGTCGGCATCCACCGATAGTGGAGGGATCATGGCCGCGCTCATCGAGGACTACGCGCTCATCGGGGACATGCACACCGCCGCCCTGGTGAGCCGCGACGGCTCGGTCGACTGGCTGTGCGTCCCCCGGTTCGACTCGGCCGCCTGCCTGGCCGCCCTGCTCGGCGATGCCGGCAACGGCCAGTGGCGGATCAGCCCGACGGCGGCGGACGGCCCGCAAGAGCGACGCGGTCAGGTGACCCGGCGGTATGAGGACTCCTCGCTGATCCTGGAGACCGAATGGCAGACGGTCGGCGGCACCGTGCGGGTGATCGACTTCATGCCGCCGCGCGACGACGAGCCGCCGGTCCTGGTCCGGATCGTGGAGGGCGTGCAGGGCGCGGTCGAGATGGAGTGCGTGTGGCGGCTGCGCTTTGACTACGGCAAGGTCCTGCCGTGGGTGCGGCGCATCGATCACGCGATCGTGGCGGTGGCCGGGCCCGACTCCGTCTGGCTGCGCACACCGGTCAAGCTGATCGGGCACGACCTGGCACACGAGGCGAGCTTCACGGTACGGGCAGGCGAGCGGGTCCCGTTCGTCTTCTCCTGGACCCCGTCGCATCTGGGTGCTCCCCCCGTGGTCGACGCGTTCGAGGCGCTGGACGCGACCAGGAAGTTCTGGTCCGGCTGGGTTGCCAAGTGCACCTACCAAGGGCGGTACGCCGACGCCGTGATCCGGTCGCTGATCACGCTCAAGGCGCTCACCTACGCGCCGACCGGCGGGATCGTGGCGGCGCCGACGACCTCGCTGCCCGAGGATCTCGGCGGCGTGCGGAACTGGGACTACCGGTACTGCTGGCTGCGCGACGCGACGATCACCCTGGAGGCGCTGCTGCGAACGGGTTACACCGAGGAGGCGTCGGCGTGGCGGGAGTGGCTCGGGCGCACGATCGCCGGGGATCCGCGGGACGTGCAGATCATGTACGGCGTGGCGGGCGAGCGCAGGCTCGAGGAGTGGCAGGCCGACTGGCTGCCCGGCTATGAGAACTCGGTGCCGGTGCGGATCGGCAATGCCGCGGTCAGCCAGCTGCAGCTCGACGTCTACGGCGAGGTGATCGACGCGATCACGCTCGGCAGCCAGGCGGGGCTGTCCTTCGACGGCCACACCTGGAGCCTGGTGCGGGCCCTGCTCCGGTTCCTCGAGAAGAACTGGGATCAGCCCGACGAGGGCATCTGGGAGGTACGCGGGCCCCGCAGGCACTTCGTGCATTCCAAGGTGATGGCGTGGGTCGCCTTCGACCGGGCGGTGCGCGTGGCCGAGCTGGGCAAGCCGGGCGCCGAGACCCGGTGGCGCGAGATCCGCGACCAGATACACGCCGAAGTATGCGAGAAGGGCTACGACGCCAAGCGCGGCACGTTCACCCAGTACTACGGCAGCACCGAGCTCGACGCGGCGGTGCTGCTGATCCCGGAGGTCGGGTTCCTGCCGCCGGACGACCCGCGGGTGGTGTCCACAGTGCAGACCATCCAAAAGGAGCTCACCAGCGGCGGCCTGGTGCTCAGGTACACCCAGCCGACCGCGCAGGACAATAACGTCGACGGCCTCACCGGCTCCGAGGGCGCGTTCCTCGCCTGCAGTTTCTGGCTGGTGAACGCGCTGCACATGATCGGCCAGGACGACGACGCGCTGCAGCTCTTCGAGCGGCTGCTGGCCATGCGTAACGACGTCGGCCTGCTCAGCGAGGAGTACGACCCGCGCTACAACCGCCTGGTCGGCAACTTCCCGCAGGCATTCAGCCACATGCCGCTGATCCAGTCGGCGCTCAATCTGGAGCAGCACGCGGGCCACCACACCCGGCGCGCGGCCGGGCCAACATCACAAGGCGGTTGATGCCACACTTGTGGCTTAGTCATGGCACCGCGTCCCCACATTCTGGTCGTCAACGGCCGCAAGGTCCGCCAGCCGGTCTTCGTCATCGGCGCCCCGCATTCGGGAGCGGACCTCCTGGCGCGCGCGCTCAAGCAATCCTCCGGGTTCCACGTCACCGTCGGGCAGCGCAGCGTGATGAGCGTGGTGTACGCGTTCGCGCGCAGCCCGTCCATCCAGCGCGGCCGCGGTGAGGCGGCGGCGACCGTGCTGCGCGACGCGTTCGCGCAGGCCTGGCAAGTCACCCCGCACGGCTGCATGGCCTGCTCCCAGGCCTGCCGGGACGCGAGCGAGCTGAACGGCAGCGGAACCTGCATCGCCGAGCGCGACATCCGAAGGTACGGTGACGCGAGCCCGGACCTCATGTACTGCGCCGAGGGACTCGTCGACGCCTTTCCCGACGCGCGGATCGTGCAGATCATCAGGGACGGCAGGGACGTGGTGGCCGCGATGCTCGCCGACGCCGAGTCGCTGGCCTGGTTCAAGCCCGGCGTGGCGAACGTGGACAGCGAGTTCCCGAATCCGTTCTTCGGCATCGAGACGGCATCGGATCTGGCCGCCTGGCCGGGTCTGTCGCTCGCCGGGAAGTGCGCGATGCGCTGGCGCGGATCGGTCCGGACCATGGCCAGGCTGCGCAGCAGCATGCGCCCGGAGCAGCTGACCACGCTCCGCTATGAACAGCTGATCCGGCAGCCCGGGGCCGCAACGCGCGCGGTGTCCGGTTTCATCGACGCCGACCTGGCCGCGATCGGCGCGCGGGCGCGGGGGCGCACGGGCCCGGTGACCGTCCAGTCGGGTGGCTGGCGCCGCTCACTAAGCACGCAGCAGGTCACGGACGTCGAGCAGGTGGCAGGGATCGACCTGCGCCGCGTCGGCTACGGCGCCTGATCCCCGCCGGGCTCGCGGTCGTCCCAGGTTGCCGCCGCGCCTTCCGGCAACGGCACCGTGAAGCCGTTCAGCAGGAACGACACGAGCGTGTAGTACCCGCACAGGGATACGAGCTCCACGACGCCGGCGTCCCCGAGCAGGCGCTGAGCCGCGGCGAAGGCACGGTGGTCGAGCTGGCCGTCGGCGGTGAGCTGCCGCGCCACCGTGTAGACGACCCGCTCGTCGTCGGCCTCGAACGGGGGATCCTCTCCGTCGGCGATGGCGTCCACCACCTCGCTCGGCACGCCGTGCTCGCGGGCCATGCGGGCGTGCGCCCACCACTCGAACTCGGCCTTCCACCGGGCGCCCACGGTGATGATCGCGACCTCGCTCAGCCGGCGCTCGATCGAGGTCTCGAACCGCAGGACCCGTCCGAGCGAGCTCAGGCGCCGGCCGACCCCCGGAGCGTGGACGAACGCGTTGAACGGGCCGATCAGCCCGCCCTCCGGGCCGACGAGGTCGCCGCCCCGCGAGCCGACCACGCCGTCCCACACCGCCCGGCCATCGGCGTCGAGGTCGTCATAACGCAGGTAAGGAAGACGGCTGTGCACAGCAGCACAATACGGGCCCGCCGGGATCAGGCCAGCGCGGCGGGCTCCTGGCTGGCGAACTGAGTGCGGTACAGCTCGGCATACAGGCCGCCGGCGGCGAGGAGTTCCTGGTGCCTGCCGCGCTGACGGATCTGGCCATCGTCGATGACCAGGATCTGGTCGGCATCCCTGATCGTGGACAGCCGGTGCGCGATCACCAGCGAGGTGCGGCCGGACAGCGCGGTCTTCAGCGCCCGCTGCACGGCGGCCTCGGACTCCGAGTCCAGGTGGGCGGTGGCCTCGTCGAGCACGACCACGGCGGGCGCCTTCAGCAGCAGCCTGGCCAGGGCAACCCGCTGCTTCTCACCGCCGGACAGCCGGTAGCCTCGGTCGCCCACGATCGTGTCCAGCCCGTCGGGCAGCACCGAGATCAGGTCCCAGATCTGTGCCGCACGGCAGGCGTCGGCCAGTTCCTGCTCCGTCGCCCCGGGGCGCGCGTAGGCCAGGTTGGCCCTGATCGTGTCGTGGAAGAGGTGCGCGTCCTGGGTGACCACCCCGACCACGTCGTGCAGCGAGTCCTGGGTGACATCCCTGATGTCGTGCCCGCCGATGCACACGCTGCCCTCGTCGGGGTCATACAGCCGCGACACCAGGCTGGTGATCGTCGTCTTGCCCGCGCCCGACGGCCCGACCAGCGCCGTGAGGTGCCTGGCCGGCGCGGTGAAGCTCACGTCGTGCAGCACTCCGAGGCTCGCGTCGGTGCGCTCCGGCTGCGGCAGGGCGATGGACTCCAGCGAAGCCAGCGAGACCTCGGAGGGGGACGGGTAGCGGAACGAGACATGGTCGAAGACGATGTCGGCGGCCGGTCCGGCGGGAACCGACCCGTTGGCCTGGCCGGCCACCACCAGCGGTATCGCGCCCGGCTTGTCCGCGATCAGCGGCTTCAGGTCCAGCACCTCGAACACCCGGTCGAAGCTGACCAGCGCGGTCATGACGTTGATCTGGACGTTGGACAGCGCCGTGATCGGCCCGTAAAGCCGCTGCAGCAGGCCCGCCATCGCAACCAGCGCGCCGACCTGGAACGCGCCGTCGATGACCAGCTTGCCGCCAACCCCGTAGACGACCGCCGTGGCCAGCGATGCGAGCAGCGACAGCGCGATGAACAGCGTGCTGCCGTACACGGCCTGCACCACGCCTATGTCCCTGACCTTCGCAGCCCGGCCCGTGAACACCTGGCTTTCGGCTTCGGGCTTGCCGAACAGCTTGACCAGCATCGCCCCGGCGACGTTGAAGCGCTCGGTCATCGTCGACCCCATCGCGGCGTCGAGCTGCATTCCCTCCCTGGTCAGCCGCTGCAGCCTGCGCCCGACCAAGCGTGCGGGGACCAGGAACACCGGGAGCAGGACCAGTGCGATGACCGTGACCAGCCAGGAGTAGTAAAACAGTGCGATCAGCACCAGGATCAGCTGCAGCGTGCTGGACACCACCGACGACAGCGTGGAGGTGAGCGCCTGCTGGGCGCCGATCACGTCACTGTTCAGCCTGCTGACCAGCGATCCGGTCTGCGCCCTGGTGAAAAACGCGATCGGCTGCCGCTGCACGTGGCTGAATACCTGAGTGCGCAGGTCGTAGATGAGGCCCTCGCCGACTCGCGAGGTGAAATACCGCTGCACGATCGTGAGGAACGCGTCGAACACGGCGAGCCCGACGACGACACCGGCCAGCTCGAGCACCACATCGGTACGTTTGGGCAGGATGCCCTTGTCGATGATCAGGCCGAGCAGTATGGGGTACGACACGGTGACCACCGCGTCCAGCGCGGCCGCGAGGATGAAGATCGCGAGATCCAGCCGGTACGGGCGCGCGTATCCGGCGATCCGGCGGACCGTGCCCGGCTTCAGCCGCTGCTTGGTCACTGACGGATCGCGGGAAAAACCGCGCATCGCTTGCCACTGACTGGCGTACATGACGCCGAGAACCCCCTGGTTGCGCTCGTTCTTCCCGCGTCAGCTACGGGCGAACTCGCGGGGACACCCCCGCGAACCCCCCAAAGTCAAGACCGCTCCCAGCGCGGGTAAACTAAGCCTAGGAGCGCGCAAGGCGCGCCCGCAGCAGCGCGGCTTGCGCCGCGCGCTCGGCGGCGGCCTGCTGCTCCAGCGTATGGCCGCCGGCCTGGCGCAGCAGCCGCTTGGTGGCCCGCGCGGTCTCGGCGTCGATCTCCAGCAGCGCCGCGGTCAGATCCGCCACCGCGGCGTCCAGCTCGGCCACCGGAACCAGCAGCTCGGCCAGGCCCAGAGACCCGGCTTCGCCCGCCGACAGGGTACGCGCGGTGAGGCACAGCTCGATCGCCCGCGGCAGCCCCACGATGTCGACGAGTGGCTTGGTCCCGGTGAGGTCGGGAACCAGCCCCAGGGCGGGCTCCTTCATGCACAGCTTCGCATCGTCGGCCAGAATGCGCAGATCACACGCCAGGGCGAGCTGGAATCCTGCGCCGATGGCGTGTCCCTGCACCGCGGCGATCGACACGATGCCAGGATCGCGCAGCCATAGGTAGCCCTCTTGGCAGCTGGCGATCCACGACTCGAACCCGGGGTCTGCGGCGCTTGGCGGCGGGTCCTCGCCCGGAACCCCCTCAGCCGAGAACATGCGCAGGTCGATCCCGGAGCAGAAGGATGGCCCGGCGCCGCGCACAACCACCACGCGGACCCGGGACTCCAGGTCGGCCCCGATCGCCGCAAGGCCACGCCAGACCTGCGGGGTCATCGCGTTCCGGCGCTCCGGCCTGCTCAGCGTGACCGTGGCGACCGCGTCGTCGATGTCAAGGCGCAGCCCGCTCGCGGCAAGCTCGGCAGAGGAAAGAGCGGGGCCGTTGTTCAGCGCTTGGCCTTACCCCTGGTGGCGCCGCCGCGGCCGCGCAGCGACACACCGGTCTCGGTCAGGATCCGGTGCACGAAGCCGTAGGACCTGCCGGTCGAGCCGGCCAGTGAGCGGATGCTCTCGCCGGCGTTGTATCTCTTCTTCAGATCAGCCGCCAGCTTGGTGCGATCGGCACCGGTCACCCGGGTGCCTTTCTTGAGGGTTTCGGTCACGGGTACCTCCCGGTGAACTTAAGTGACCGGTGCGTTACCGTCTCTCGCCATGATCACGCAAGAACTCGTGATCGGCTACCCACACGCCATCAAAAGATCTCCTCTTTTTCAGCGCCGCTGAAGACCGTTCCCGGAGGCTTGCCGGCGCTGTTTCAGGCCAGCGCCACAAGGTCGGTAAACTCCTCGCTCCACGCATCCTCGACCCCGTCGGGGAGCAGCACGACCCGTTCGGGCGCGAGCGCCTCGACGGCACCCTCGTCGTGCGTGACCAGAACGATCGCTCCCTGGAACCGGCGCAGCGCGGACAGGATCTCCGCCCGGCTCCCTGGATCCAGGTTGTTCGTCGGCTCGTCGAGCAGCAGTACGTTCGCGCCCGACACGACCAGCAGCGCGAGCGCGAGCCTGGTCTTCTCGCCGCCGGACAGCACGCTGGTCGGCTTGGCCACCTCGTCGCCGGAAAACAGGAACGACCCGAGGACCCGGCGCTGCTCGGCCTCGGTGAGGTCCGGGGCTGCCGACCGCATGTTCTCGAGCACGGTCCGCCCGGTGTCCAGGGTCTCGTGCTCCTGCGCGTAATACCCGAGCCGCAGGCCGTGGCCGGGTTTGACCTCGCCAGCGTCCGGCTGCTCGATCCCGGACAGCAGCCGGAGCAGCGTGGTCTTGCCCGCGCCGTTCAGGCCGAGGACGACCACCCGCGCGCCGCGGTCGACCGCCACGTCCACGCCGGTGAACACCTCGTTTGAGCCGTACGACTTGGTCAGGCCCTGAGCGGCGAGCGGAGTGCGACCGCAGTGCGCGGGAACCGGGAACCTGATCCGGGCCACCCGGTCCGGCGCACGGTCCGCGCTGACGCTGGCGAGCAGCCGTTCCGCCCGGCGCTCCATGTTGTGCGCCGCCCTCGCCTTGGTCGCCTTGGCCCGCATCTTGTCGGCCTGCGACTGCAGCGCGGTCGCCTGGCGCTGCGCGTTCACGCGCTCACGCCTGCGGCGCCGTGCGTCGGTGTCCCGCTGCTCCAGGTAGTTCTTCCAGCCGAGGTTGTAGACGTCGAGCTCGCAGCGGTCGGCGTCGAGATAGAACACCTTGTTGACGACGGCCTCGAGCAGCGCGGTGTCGTGGCTGATCACCACCAGCCCGCCGCGGAAGGCCCGCAGGCGATCGCGCAGCCAGAACACCGAATCCGCGTCGAGGTGGTTGGTGGGCTCGTCGAGCAGCATGGTGTCCGCCCCGCCGAACAGGATCCGGGCCAGCTCGATGCGGCGGCGCTGCCCGCCGGACAGGGTCCGCAGCTGCTGCCTGAGCACCTGCGGCGGCAGCCCCAGGCTCGATGCCAGCGACGCCGCCTCGGCCTCGGCCGCGTACCCGCCCAGCACCGTGAGCCGCTCCTCGAGCTGGCCGTACCTGCGCACCGCGGCGTCGCGCCTGGCCGGATCGGAGTCGGCCATGCCGACCTCGGCCTCGCGCAGGCCCGCCAGCAGCGTGTCCAGGCCACGGGCCGACAGCACCCGGTCGACGGCCAGGCCTGCCAGGTCGCCGACCATCGTGTCCTGGGGCAGGTACCCAACGGACCCGCTGCTGCGGACCGATCCCGCGGCCGGTGCCGACTCGCCGGCGAGCACCCGCGCCAGCGTGGTTTTGCCAGCGCCGTTGCGGCCGACCAGGCCTATCTTGTCGCCGGGCGCCACCTGAAACGTCGCGCCGGCCAGCAGCAGCTGCGCACCGGCGCGCAGCTCAACATCATCAACCCGGATCATCGGAGAAATGCTCCATAACAGTATAGAACGGACACCAGAGACCACACGTCCACACAGGACCCATGGCGGCCCGTCACACCAGGAGCGGTTGCATGGCTCCACCCTACCCGAGACCCTCCGCCCCACGGCAAAGGCATTTCCCGCACGGGCAGGCCACGCGGTTGCTCAGGCCGCCGGCGGCTGCGGCGCGGTCAGCCGGATCCGGATCGCCCGGAACTGGCGGGGCGCGCTGCGGAGCACGGCGAGGCGCGGATCGGGCACGGTGAGGAAGCGGTCCACGGCGAGCTTCAGGTACGGCTGCAGCCGCGGGTCGTCGCGCAGCCCGGCGACCGTGCGCCGGTCCCCGCCGAGCACCACGGCGTCGAGCTTGCCCGCGTAGGGGGCGAACACCGCTGCCGCCGTGTTGGTCGCCGCGCCGAGTGCCTCGCTGGCCTGCTTTTCCCGCCGCCGGGCGAAGCGCTGCTGCGATGTCCCGCCGGCCGCGCTGCGCCCGTGCACCAGCCGCGAGCCCACCTTGGAGGCGGCCAGGCGTGCCTCGGGGCCGGTGAAGACCCCGGCGGCGTAGCCGCCGAGCCGGACCAGGAGAACCCCGACCGTCCGCGCGGAACGCGCGTGCGCACTGATTCGCTCGGCGCTGCCGGCGATCGTATCGGCCGCCTGGCCCGCGCCCTGCGGCAGCGGCGGGAACGGCACGTGGCACTCTGCTACCGCCCCATCCTCGGCGCGGTACGTGACCACGGCCGGTTCTGCCTTGATGGCGACGTTGCCGTGCCGCTGGGCGAAGGATTCCAGCCAGGTTGCGAGGCGCTCCGGGCTCACCTCGATCCATCGCACGTCGTCAGCTGTGCCATTTGACACTACGCAACGCCTCCAAACGCCTACCATCCGTGATACGCCTTCGGGGGGACCCAGATCATGATTGCTGCCGATCACAGCGGCGCCGGCCACGCGGGCGAGCACGCCGAGGACGCGATGGAACGGGCGCTGGCCGAGGCTGTCAGGGACTCTAGCAAGCTCGGGAACCTGCTCGACGAGCTTAGCCAGGGCAGGTTGTGGCTGCCGCTGCCCGAGGACGGGCAGCCGGTGACGGATGGCACGGCCGTGCGCCTGCCCACGCTGAAGTACCTGGGCGCGGAGTTCGTCCCAGGGTTCACGTCGGCCGCCCGGCTGCGCGGTACCGTCCCGCGACCAAGGGCGCCGCTGCCATCGGGGCCGGGGATATCCGGGGTACCCCGGGCGTCCGGGGTGCACGCCCTCCCGCCGATCAAACCGCATATCGTCGTCCCGGTCGCGGCGCTCGCCCGGCTGCTGCCGGCCGACGTCGGAATCGCCCTGAACCCCGGCGCGGGCGAGAGCGTGCCGGTCTATCCCGAAGGCGTTTCGTACCTGGCCTCGGCGCACGCCCCGGATCCGCGCGGCCGGATCAGCGTGGGACCGCTGCCGGTCCAGCCGGACGGCCTGCTCGACGGCATCCGCGCTGGCCTGGCCGCGGTGGCCGCCGCCAGCCAGGCGGCGGCGGCCTGGCTGGCGGTCGAGTTCGCGGGCGAGGGACTGGTGATCTCGGTGACGCTCGATGACCCGGGCGACGGCGACGCCAAGGACGCCGTCGTCCGAGTCGTCGAGCGGGCCGCCCTGGCGGCGCCCACCGATCCGCGTTTCCCGATCGACGTCACCTTCCCCGGCGAGTACAGCGGCGGGGCGAGCATGCCCGATCCGGTGGACGAGTGGGTCTCAGCCTTCGCGACCCCGTTCTACCGGAGGGACTGACGCCGGTGCGGAACCCGGGCCCGCTACGCCCGCCCGAGCGAGCGGGCCGCGCGGTTGAGCCCGCTGATCACCGCGCGCAGCGATGCGTTCACGATCGATTCGCTGACGCCGACGCCCCAGAGCACCCGGTCGCCGACCGCGATCTCCAGATAGGCGGCGGCCTCGGCGTCCCGCCCGGCGGTCAGTGCATGCTCGGAGTAGTCGAGCACGCGGACTGTGCTGCCCGCCCCCCCACCCTCAAGGCCCAGGTCGGTCCCTGACAGCGCGTCGCAGAACGCGGCGATCGGGCCGTTGCCGGTGCCGGTCAGGACGTGCTCCTGGCCGAAGGCGCGGACCGTCGTGGTGATCTGCTCCACGCCCTCCTGGCTGACCGAGCCGAACTTGACCAGCTCGAACGCGCCGGCGCTCAGGTACTCGTCGGCGAAGATCTGCCACATCAGCGCCGCGTCCACTTCGCCGCCCTCGTCTTCGGTGTGGCGCTGGATCACGTGGCTGAACTCGATCTGCAAGCGACGGGGCAGGTCAAGGTGGTGGTCGCTCTTCATGATGTAGGCGACGCCGCCCTTGCCCGACTGCGAGTTGACCCGGATGACCGCCTCGTAGGACCTGCCCACGTCCTTCGGGTCGATCGGCAGGTAGGGCATTGCCCACGGCAGCTCGCTCACCGGCTTGCCCGCCTCGGCGGCCTGCCGCTCCAGGTCGTCGAAGCCCTTCTTGATCGCATCCTGGTGCGACCCGGAAAACGACGTGTACACCAGGTCGCCCGCGTACGGATGCCGCTCGTGCACGTCGATGCGGGTGCAGTACTCGGCGGTGCGGCGGATCTCGTCGATGTCGCTGAAGTCAATCATCGGGTCGATGCCCTGGCTGTACAGGTTCAGCCCGAGCGTGACCAGGTCCACGTTGCCGGACCGCTCGCCGTTGCCGAACAGGCAGCCCTCGATGCGCTGCGCGCCGGCCAGCACAGCAAGCTCCGCGTCGGCGGTCGCGGTGCCGCGGTCGTTGTGGGTGTGCACCGAAAGGGCGATGTGCGCACGCCTGGTCAGGTTGCGGCTCATCCACTCGATCTGGTCGGCGTAGACGTTCGGGGTGGACCGCTCGACCGTGCACGGCAGGTTGAGCACGATTTCCCGGTCCGGCTCGGGCTGCCACACGTCCATGACCGCCTCGCAGATCTCCAGCGCGAAGTCGAGTTCGGTGTCCATGAAGATCTCGGGCGAGTACTCGTAGCCGAAGTCGGTGCCGTGCAGGTAGGTCTCGGCGAACTTCATCACGGCGCGGGTGCCCTCGACGGCCACCGCCCGGCAGTCGGCGCGCCCGTCGCCGTCCCAGCCGAACACGACCCGGCGGAAGATGGGCGCCGCAGCGTTGTAGAGGTGCACGGTGGCCTGGCGCGCGCCGGCCAGCGACTGCACGGTCCGCTCGATCAGCTCCTCGCGGGCCTGGGTCAGCACCGATATGCGGACATCGTCGGGTACCGAGCCGCTCTCGATCAGCCCGCGGATGAAGTCGAAGTCGGTCTGGCTCGCGGCCGGGAAACCTACCTCGATCTCCTTGTAGCCCATGCGTACCAGGAGGTCGAACATGGCCTGCTTGCGGGGCGGGTTCATCGGGTCGATCAGGGCCTGGTTGCCGTCGCGCAGGTCGGTCGACAGCCACCGCGGCGCGGCGGTGATGGTGCGCGACGGCCACTGCCGGTCCGGCAGGTCTACCGCGGGGAATGGGCTATAGCGGTAGCACGGCATGCCGGACGGGCGCTGATTACCTGGGTTGCTCATGACGTTGCTGCTCCTGACAGGGAGGACCGGGCTGGATTCGGCCGGCGCAGCAGAACGACCCGCGGCGAGGGGCCGACCGGGCTGGTTACCGGGCCTCGCCGCGGCCGCGAAGGAGCAGCCTGCGCATCATCATGACCCAGCTATGCTAGCCGACTCCCGCCCCGAGGCGCGAGCCGGGCCCACGGCCAGCCGGGACGGAGGGAATACTTGCCTGCGGGGGGTGGTCACAAGGTGGATCCCGCGTGGTCGGCCGCTCAGACGCTGACCTTCCTCTTCACTGACATCGAAGGCTCCACGGCGATGCTGCAGCGCCTGGGCGGTTCGTACGCCGAGGTGCTGTTCGGCCACCACGAGATCATCAGGTCCGGCCTCGCCGCGCACCACGGCCGCGAGGTCGACACCCAGGGCGACGCGTTCTTCGCGGTGTTCGCGGCGCCCAGCGCCTGTGTTGCCGCGGCCGTTGAGATGCAGCGGGCGTTGTCTGCGCACCGCTGGCCGGCCGATTACCCGGTCCGCGTCCGCATGGGCATCCACTCCGGCGAGGCGGCGCAGACGCCGGTCGGCCTGGTCGGGCTCGAGGTGCACCGGGCGGCCCGGATCGCCGCCGTCGCGCACGGCGGCCAGATCGTGCTGTCGGCGGCAGCGGCCGCGCTGCTGTCCGACTCGCTGCCGGCCGGTGCCTCAGTTCGCGACCTGGGCCTGCACCGGCTGAAGGACCTCGGCAGGCCGGAGCGGCTCTTCCAGCTCGACGCCGACGGGCTGGACACGGCATTCCCGCCGCTGACGTCCCTGGACAACCCGAAGCTGCGCAACAACCTGCCGGCGCAGGCGTCGAGCTTCATCGGCCGCGACGCCCAGCTCGCCGAGGTCCACCGTCTGCTCGACGGATCACGCCTGGTCACACTCACTGGAGCGGGCGGCGCTGGCAAGACCCGGCTGGGGCTGCAGGCCGCGGCTGGGCTGGCGGACGGGTCAGGTGACGGGGTGTGGTTTGTGGACCTCGCCCCGCTGCAGGACGGGGATCTGGCCGCGGCCGCCACCGCCAGCGTGCTGGGTATTCGCGAGGACCCGGGCCGGCCGATCACCGAGACCCTGGTCGATGCGGTCGGCGACCGCAGCCTGCTGGTGCTGCTGGACAACTGCGAGCATCTCATCGACGCGTGCGCCAAGCTCGCGGACGCCCTGCTCCGCGGCTGCCCCAACATCATGCTGCTCACGACCAGCCGCGAGCCGCTCGGCATCGACGGCGAGCAGGTCTACCGGGTGCCGTCCATGGTCACCCCGGCCGAGGGCGACGGCGTGGACGTGATCAGGAGCGCGGAGGCGGTGCGGCTGTTCGCCGACCGCGCCCGGCAGCAGGGTGCCCGGCTCAGCTGGGACCCGGAGGCTGCGGAGGTGGCCGGCCGCATCTGCCGCCGGCTCGACGGCATCCCGCTGGCCATCGAGCTGGCCGCTGCCCGGCTGCGGGTCATGCCGGTAGCTGAGCTTGACGCTCGCCTCGACCAGCGGTTCTCGATCCTCACCGGGGGCTCGCGCGCCGCGCTGCCCCGCCACCAGACGCTGCTGGCCATGGTCGACTGGTCCTGGGAGCTGCTGACGGCCGCCGAGCGTCACGTGCTGGCCGGCCTGTCGGTGTTCGCCGGCGGGTTCGACCTGGCCGCCGCCGAGGCCGTGGCCGGGGGTGAGATCGTGCTGGCCGTCGAGGTTCTCGGGTACCTCGCCGCGCTCGTCGACAAGAGCCTGGTGCATTTTGACACCGGCATCTCCGGCGGCACCGGCGACGGTCCGGTCCGGCACCGGTTGCTGGAAACCGTGCGGCAGTACGCGATGCGCCGCCTGCAAGGACGTGACCGGGCGGCCGCGGATGAGGTCGCCGCCGCCCACCGGGATCACTACCTGGCCCTGGCGCGGGCCGCGGCCCCCCGGCTGGTCGCACGCGACCAGCCGGAGTGGCTGGACCGGCTCGATCTCGAGCTGGACAACCTCCGCGCCGCGATCGCGTTCAGCCTCCGGCGAGCCGACGCGACGGCCGGCATAGGTCTTGCCGCGTCGCTGCGGATCTTCTGGAAGGCCAGGGGCCACGCATCGGAGGGAGCCGAAGCGCTCCGGGCGCTGCTGGACCTGCCGGGCGCCCAGGGCGCAACCGTGCTGCGCGGCACCGCCCTGGCCAGCGCCGCTTACCTGCTCGAGCAGACCGGCGGCTACGCGACCGCCGCGGAGTACTGCGACGAAGCGCTGGCGATCGCCCGGTCGGCCGACGACGACTGGCTGGCCGCCGACGCTGCGGCCATCCGCGCGTTCGTGCTGGTGCGCCGGGGCCAGCAGGCTGCGGCGCTGCCGCTGATCGCACAGACCCTCGGTCTGGCGCGGCGGCTCGGCGATCCGCACCTCACCGCCCGGCTGCTTTCGGCCCGGTCGTATGCCGTGGATCTCGAGGGCGACCACGAGGCGGCGGCCGCCGACGCCGCCGAGTCGCTGCAGCTGTTCCGCCGTGCTGGTGACCGCCGCGAGGTCGGCACCATGCTCGGCAACCTCGGGTATGCCGAGCTGTCTCTCGGTGAATTGCAGCGGGGGCGCGGCCACCTGCGTGAATCACTCGACATCGCGCGCGAGCTCGACGACAGCTACGGCGTCGTCTACGTGACCTTCAACCTGGGCCTTGCCGAGTACCTCAACGACTCGCCCGGCGCTGCCGCGGCACTGTTCGCCGAGTCATTCGACCTGGCCAGAAGCGTGCAGATGCACGCCGGGACGGCCTACGCGCTGATCGGCCTGGCCATGGCCGGCAGCGGCGACGACCCGGTCAGGTCGGCGCGGCTGCATGGTGCGGCCGACGAGGCGCTGGCGGCGCTAGGCGAGACCCTGGAGTCTCTGGAGGCCAGGCTGCGGGACGCCGACCGAGAGCGGCTGCGCGCCACCATGGGCGACGCGGCGTTCGCTGCCGAGTACGCGGCCGGGCACGCAACGCCGTTCGAGGAGATCGCCGACGTGATCAGACGTTGAAGCCGAGCGCGCGGAGCTGCTCGCGGCCATCCTCGGTGATCTTGTCCGGGCCCCACGGCGGCATCCAGACCCAGTTGATCCGGAAGTCGGCGACCAGCCCGTCCAGTGCTGCGCGCGTCTGGTCCTCGATCACGTCGGTGAGCGGGCACGCGGCGCTGGTCAGCGTCATGTCGATGGTTGCGATGCGGTCCTCGGCCAGGTTCACGCCGTAGACAAGGCCGAGGTCGACGACGTTCACGCCGAGCTCGGGGTCGACGACGTCGCGCAGCGCCTCGAGCAGGTCCTCGGTATCGGGACTCGGCTGAGGGGCCGGGTTGGGCGGGCTAAAAGTCTCATCGGTCGTCATGTCTGCTCCCCACCTGCTGGTGTGCCTGCAGGCCCGTCCAGGGCCTGAGAAACCGCGTCCTTCCAGGCCATCCAGCCGAGCAGGGCGCACTTGATCCGTGCCGGGTATTTGGACACGCCCTCGAACGCCACCGCGTCGCCGAGCAGGTCCTCGTCGGGGTCTGCCGTGCCCCTGGACTGCATCAGCTCCAGGAAGGCCGCGCTGATGTCCATGGCCTCGCGCACGGTCTTGCCGATCACCGCGTCGGTCATCACCGACGCGCTCGCCTGGCTGATCGAGCAGCCGAGCGAGTCGTAGGACACGTCGGTCACGGCGGGCTCGCCGCCCGCGTCCTTGACCGCCACCCGCAGCGTCACCTCGTCACCGCACAGCGGGTTCACGTGGTACACCTGGGCGTCGTAGGGCTCCCGCAGTCCCTTGTTGTGCGGGTGGCGGTAGTGATCCAGGATGATCTCCTGGTACAGCGACTCGACTTCCATAACACCGCCTCCAACGCGATGTCGTGGGCGGGATGTTCCCGCCCAAACCCCCCGTTGCCGCGCATCATGTCGCCGCGAAAAACTTCTGTGTCTGGCGCACGCCCTCGGCCAGCGCCTCGACCTCGTCGTGGGTGTTGTACACGTAGAACGTCGCCCGCGCGCTGGCCTGCACCCCGAGGGCGCGGTGCAGCGGCCAGGCGCAGTGATGGTCGGCACGCACGGCGATGCCGAGCTCGTCCAGCAGCTGACCGACGTCGTGCGGGTGCACGCCGTCGATCGTGAACGATACGGCACCGCCCCGGTCTTCGGTGGTCAGCGGGCCGAGGATGCGCACGCCCTCGATGGCGCCGAGTGACTCGAGCGCGTGCGCGGTGAGCTCGTCCTCGTGCGCGGCCACGTTCTCCATGCCGAGCGCGTCGAGGTAGTCGCAGGCCGCGGCCAGCCCGGCGGCCTGGGCGGCTGCGGGGACGCCGGCCTCGAACCGCTCCGGCGGCGGCAGGAACGTCGAGCCTTCCATCCGGACCACCTCGATCATCGACCCGCCGGTGATGAACGGCGGCATCGCCTCGAGCAGCTCGCGCCTGCCCCACAGCACGCCGATCCCGGACGGGCCGAGCATCTTGTGCGAGGAGAACGCGAGGAAGTCGGCGCCGAGCGTCCCGACGTCGACAGGACGGTGCGGCACCGACTGGGCACCGTCGGCGACCACGAGCGCGCCGCGAGCGTGCGCCATGGCAGCGATCTCGGCGACGGGGGGCACCGCGCCGGTGACGTTGGACTGGTGCGTGACCGCGACGATCCTGGTCCGGTCCGTGATCAGCGTGTCCGCGTCGGACAGGTCCACCCGGCCATCCGGGGTCACCCCAAACCAGCGCAGCGTGGCGCCGGTGCGCTCGCACAGCTGCTGCCAGGGCACCAGGTTGGCGTGATGCTCAAGCTCGGTGACCAGAATCTCGTCGCCGGGGCCCACCCGGAACCGCGCGGCCTGCGGCCCGGCGGTGGCCGCGTTGCTCATCGCGTACGCGACCAGGTTCAGCGCCTCGGTCGCGCTCTTGGTGAACACGATCTCGCCTGCAGGCGCGCCGATGAACGCCGCGACCCGGGCCCGGGCGGCCTCGTACGCGTCGGTGGCCTCCTCGCCGAGCAGATGAGCGCCGCGATGCGCCGCCGAGTTGTGGATCGTGTAGAAGTCGCGCTCGGCGTCGAGCACCTGGCGCGGCTTGTGCGAGGTGGCCCCGGAGTCGAGGTAGACCAGCGGCCTGCCGCCGCGCACGGCGCGGCCGAGGATCGGGAAGTCCGCGCGGATGCCGGAGACGTCGAGCGGGCGGGTGGCCTGGAGAGAGCCGGGGAGGTGGGTGGGAGTGGTGGTCATGCGACCGCGTCCGCGTTCAGGAACTTCTCGTAGCCCTCGGCCTCGAGTTCCTCGGCCAGCTCGGCGCCGCCCTCCTTGACGATCCGGCCGTTCACGAACACGTGCACGAAGTCGGGCTGCACGTACTGCAGGATCCGGGTGTAGTGGGTGATCAGCAGCACGCCATGGCCGGGCTCCTGGCGGAACCGGTTGATGCCCTCCGAGACGACCTTCAGAGCGTCGATATCGAGGCCGGAGTCGGTCTCGTCCAGGATCGCGATCTTCGGGTTCAGCAGCTCCATCTGCAGGATCTCGTGCCGCTTCTTCTCGCCACCGGAGAAGCCCTCGTTCAGGTTCCGCTCGGCAAAGTCGGGCGAGATCGACAGCGCGTCCATGCTCGAGCGCAGTTCCTTAACGAACGTGCGCAGCTTGGGCGCCTCGCCGCGGACCGCGGTGACCGCGGTGCGCAGGAAGTTCGACACCGACACGCCCGGCACCTCCACCGGGTACTGCATGGCCAGGAACAGGCCGGCCCGCGCCCTGGCGTCCACGCTCATGGCCAGCACGTCCTCGCCGTCCAGGGTTACCGAGCCCTGGGTCACCTGGTACTTGGGATGGCCGGCGATCGCGTAGGCGAGGGTGGACTTTCCGGAGCCGTTCGGCCCCATGATCGCGTGCGTCTCGCCGCCCGAGACCGTCAGGTCGACGCCGCGCAGGATCTCTGTGCTGGCGCCGGAAGCCTCGGCGACGCTGACGTGCAGGTCGCTTATCTTAAGGGTGGGCTGAGCCATCATCTCTCCTGATCAGGCAGCGAGACGTAGACGTCGTCGCCTTCGGTCTTCACCGGGTAGGTGGGCACCGGCTTGGTTGCTGGCGGGCCGGTGGGCTTCCCGGTGCGCAGGTCAAAGCAGGATCCGTGGAGCCAGCACTCCACGGTGTGGTCGTAGATGTCGCCCTCGGACAGCGGGACCTCCTCGTGCGAGCACACGTCGTGCAGCGCGAAGATCTCCCCCTCGGCGCGGATGATCGCGACCGGCGTGCCCTGCACCTCAACGCCGATGGCGCCCTCATCGGGCACGTCGGCCAGCGCGCAGGCACGCACATAGCTGGCTGGCTCGGTCATGCGGCACGCTCGGTGGTCCCGGCCAGCTCGGCCTCGATCGCGGCCGTGACCCGGTCCCGGATCTCGGGAACCTCGATCTGGCCGATCAGCTGGCCGAAGAAGCCCTTGATCACCAGGCGCCGCGCTTCCTCGAACGGGATCCCGCGGGCCATCAGGTAGAACAGGTGGTGATCCTCGAGCCGCCCGCTCGCGCTGGCGTGACCGGCGCCGAGCACCTCGCCGGTGAGGATCTCCAGGTTCGGCACCGAGTCCACCCGGGTGCCGTCGGTCAGCACCAGGTTCCGGTTGTACTCATAGGTGTCGGTGCCGGTCGCCGTCGCCCGGATGACCACGTCGCCGATCCACACCGCGTGCGCGTCCTCGCCCTGCAGCGCGCCCTTGTAGCTGACCCGGCTGCGGCAGTTGGGCTCGGCGTGGTCGACGAACAGCCGGTGCTCCAGGTGCTGCCCGGCGTCGGCAAAATAGAGCCCGCGCAGCTCCGCGTCTCCCCCGGGCCCCGCATAGCGAACCGACGGCGCCAGCCGAACCACCCCGCCGCCCAGTGTCACCGCCGTGTGCACCAGCGACGCATCCTTGCCGAGCTTGGCGTGGTGGTACGACAAATGCACCGCATCCGAAGCCCACTCCTGCAGCGACACCACACTCAGCGCCGCCCCATCCCCCACGACCAACTCCACGTTGTCCGCATAAGTAGCCGACCCCGTGTATTCAAGAACCACAGTCGCCCGCGCATTAGGCGCCACATTGACCACCAGATGCCCAAACGCCGCACCATCCGCGCCTTCGCCTCGGACGTTGACCCACGTAGGAGCTACCCGTTCCGGGCTATCTGCGACGTCGAGGACTGTCGCGTCAGCAAATGACGCGAACGCCCGCGCGCTAACCCGATCACCAGGGACAAAGGCGGTGCCGAGCCGGGGGTCGCCGTGTTCGGGCCTCTCAACGGTGACACCCGGGGCGGCATCGACTGCCACCTGCACCTTCCCCGGAGGCAGATCACCGTCAGTGTGCAGCCCACGCAGCCGCCGCAGGGGTGTGAAGCGCCATTCTTCTTCGCGCCCCGACGGCACGCCGAAGTCCGCAAGATCGAACGACTGCCGCTCGTGCAGCCTTGAGACGGGGGCGCCGGATTCGACCGCCCCCTGCAGCGCCGACATCAGCCGACCGCTCCTTCCATCTGCAGCTCGATCAGCCGGTTCAGCTCGAGCGCGTATTCCATCGGCAGCTCGCGCGCGATCGGCTCCACGAAGCCCCGGACGATCGTGGCCATCGCCTCGTCCTCGGTCATGCCGCGGCTCATCAGGTAGAACAGCTGTTCCTCGGAGATCTTCGACACCGTCGCCTCGTGGCCCATCTCCACGTCGTCCTCACGGACGTCGACGTAGGGATAGGTGTCGGACCGGCTGACGGTGTCCACCAGCAGCGCGTCGCACTTCACCGTGGACTTGGAGTGCGCGGCGCCCTCCTGGACCTGGACCAGGCCCCGGTAGGAGGTGCGGCCGCCCGCCCTGGCCACCGACTTCGACACGATCTGGGACGAGGTGTTCGGCGCGCAGTGCACCATCTTGGCGCCGGCGTCCTGGTGCTGCCCGGTGCCGGCGAACGCGACCGACAGCGTCTCGCCCCTGGCGTGCTCCCCCATCAGGTAGACCGCCGGGTACTTCATCGTGACCTTGGAGCCGATGTTCCCGTCGATCCACTCCATGGTCGCGCCCTCCTGGGCCACGGCGCGCTTGGTGACCAGGTTGTACACGTTGGCCGACCAGTTCTGGATCGTGGTGTAGCGGCAGCGGGCGCCCTTCTTCACGATGATCTCCACGACCGCCGAGTGCAGCGAGTCGGAGGAGTAGATCGGCGCGGTGCAGCCCTCAACGTAGTGCACGGAGGCGTCCTCGTCGACGATGATCAGGGTCCGCTCGAACTGGCCCATGTTCTCGGTGTTGATCCGGAAGTAGGCCTGCAGCGGGATCTCTACGTGCACGCCCTTCGGCACGTAGATGAACGACCCGCCGCTCCACACCGCGGTGTTCAGCGATGCGAACTTGTTGTCGCCGACCGGGATGATCGTGGCGAAGTACTCCTGGAACAGCTCCGGGTGATTCTTGAGCGCGGTGTCCGTGTCCTCGAAGATGACGCCCTTCTCCTCGAGGTCCTCGCGGATCTTGTGATACACGACCTCCGACTCGTACTGCGCCGCGACGCCCGCTATGAGCCTCTGCTTCTCCGCCTCGGGGATGCCGAGCCTGTCGTAGGTGCTCTTGATGTCGGCGGGCAGATCGTCCCAGCTGGCCGCCTGCTTCTCGGTGGAGCGGACGAAGTACTTGATGTTCTCGAAGTCGATGCCGGACAGATCCGAGCCCCAGGTGGGCATCGGCTTGCGCCGGAACAGCTTCAGGCCCTTGAGCCGCAGGTCCAGCATCCATTCCGGCTCGTTCTTCTTGGCCGAGATATCGCGGACGACCTCCTCGTTCAGGCCGCGGCGCGCGGACTCGCCAGCCTTGTCCGAGTCGGCCCATCCGAACTTGTACCGCTCCAGCCCCTCGAGCTCCGGGCGCGCGATGGTCGTCATACGGAGATTCCTCCGATTGTTGTTGTTATGTCACTGCCACTTTGGGTGTTACGGCTGTGCGCGAGCGACGGCGCTGTCACATGGGTGGTGCAGATCCCGTCGCCGCGGGAGATCGTGGCCAGGCGCTGCACCGGAGTGCCGAGCAGGCGGCCGAATGCCTCCGTCTCCGCCTCGCAGAGCTGCGGAAATTCGGCGGCCACGTGGGCAACTGGGCAGTGGTGCTGGCAGAGCTGCTCCCCCCCACCCACCTCCCCATCCCCCTTCACTCCCGTCCCCCGCACCGCGGCCGGCGCGACGCTCGCGGCAGCCGCGTAGCCGTCCGCCGACAGCGCCTCGGCCAGCGCCTGCACCCGCTCCGCGGGGGGCGCGGCGTCGACGACCGGCCGGTACCGGCGCTCCAGGTCGGCGATCTTCCTGCGGGCGAACTCGGCGACCGCCTCGTCGCCCACGGTCTCGGCGAGGAACCGCAGCGCGCTGGCCGCAAGGTCGTCGTAGGCATGCTCGAAGGCGCTGCGGCCTGCGTCGGTGATCGCGAACAGCCGGGCCGGGCGGCCCCGGCCCCGGCTGCCGTAGCAGCGCGCCTCCCTGGCCTCGATCATGCCCTCGGCCAGCAGGTTGTCCAGGTGACGGCGGACCGCGGCCGGGGTCAGGCCGAGCCTGCCGCTCAGCCCGGCCGCCGTGAGCGGCCCGTTCTCCAGGATCAGCCGCGCGATCCTGGCGCGGGTGCCCTGCTCGGCCCGCTCGGCGCCCGGATGGCCCGCCGCAGGCTGGCTCGGGGCGGCACTGGAGGCAGCAGCGAACCCGGCACCACCAGTGGTGCCGTGCACGGCGTTATCCAGTCCCACGTTTTTCACAACATCAGTGTGCCGTAAATACTTCCGTCACCGCAAACCGGATCGCCGGATTCGCCAGTGATTCTGGTTGCACCCGGAGGCAGACGAGGCTGGCGGGGAAGAGCGTGCCCGGGGTGGCGGCAGACGACACCAGGCGCGGCACGAATACCGACTTGCCGTTCGTCTCAACCAGTGATATTTCCACATCTTGAGGTGAAGAAGGCCATGAACGGAGCGGAACGGGCGGGTCAAGCCGCGAGCGGGGCCCGGCCGGGGCTGGCCGCGCTCGCCGACCCGGCGGTGCTGCCCGACCCGTACCCGGTCCTTGCCCGCCTGCGCGAGGCGTCGCCGTTCGCCGAGGCGGTCAGGGGCCGGGCGGACGGGTCGCTGGTGGTGGTCGGCCGGCACGAGGACTGCTCGGCGATCCTGCGCGACCCGCGGGCCAGCAGCGAGCGCAGCAGGTCGCTGCTGGCGCCCGAGCCGGGGCAGCGGCGGCCGCAGTCGTTTCTCTCGATGGACCCGCCGGACCACACCCGGCTGCGCCGTCTGGTCTCCAAGGCGTTCGCCCCGCGGGTGATCGCCAGGCTCGCCCCCCGTATCCGCGAGGTGTCCGACGAGCTGCTGACCGCCGCCGGAGCGGATGCGGACGGGGACACCGGCCGGCGGATCGAGGTCGTCGGCCAGCTCGCCTATCCCCTGCCGGTCCGGATCATCTCCGAGCTGCTCGGGGTTCCGCCGGGCGATCACCCCCGGTTCGCCGGGTGGTCGGCCAGCCTGGCGCACTCGCTGCAGCCGAGATTCCTCGGGAATGACGGCTCAGTCTGGAAGCCGCGGCGGACCAGGCCAGGCAGGAATTCGCAGGCTACTTCGGCGAGCTGATCGCCGCCCGGAGGGCCCGCCCGGCGGACGACCTGCTGTCCGAGCTCATCCGCGCCGAGGATGACGGCCAGCGGCTGTCCGAGGCGGAGCTGATCGCCACCTGCGTGCTGCTGCTCGTGGCCGGCCATGAGACCACGGTGTCACTGATCTCGAACTCGATCCTGGCCCTGCTCCGGCACCCGGACCAGCTTGCGGCACTGCGCGCCGACCCCGGCCTGGCCGCCGCCGCGGTCGAGGAAACGCTGCGCTACGACGCGCCGGTGCAGTTCACCGCCCGGGTCGCCCGAGGCGCCATGCAGGTCGGCGGCGTCACCGCGCTGGACGGCGCCGTGCTGATGCTCCTGATCGCGGCGACCGGCCGCGACCCCGAGGTGTTCGCCAAGCCGGACCGGTTCGACATCAGGCGCGGCGCAGCCGGCCACCTGGCCTTCGCGGCCGGGCCGCACTTCTGCCTCGGCGCGCCGCTGGCCAGGCTCGAGGCGACGATCGCGGTGCAGGCATTCGCGACCCGGCTGGCCGATCCGGAGCTCGACCCGGCGGGACTGGCGTACAAGCCGAACCTCAATCTCCGCGGCCCGGCGTCGCTGACCGTCGGCTTCGCCAGTATCAAGCCTTCCGGGCGTTAGGAGCTTGGAGCTGACGCCTCGGCGACCGCGGGAGGCTGGCTGAGGCTCAGCGGATGGTGGCATGCGGCCACGTGTCCCGGGCTCCCGTGCACCTCGAGCTGCGGTTCAGTCTGCCTGCAGATATCGGTCGCGTACCGGCAGCGCGGGTGGAACCGGCACCCGGACGGCGGCGCCACCGGGCTCGGCACGTCGCCCTCGAGCACGATCTGCTCCCGCCGGGCGGACAGGTCAGGATCGGGCACCGGGACCGCGGACAGCAGCGCCTCGGTGTACGGGTGGACCGGGTGGGTGTAGAGCTCCTCGGCGGGTGAGACCTCGACGATCTTGCCCAGGTACATGACCGCGATCCGGTCGGACACGTGCCGCACCACGCCCAGGTCGTGCGCGATGAAGACGTAGGTGAGGGCGAGGTCGTCCTGCAGATCGTCCAGCAGGTTGATCACCTGAGCGCGGATCGAGACGTCAAGCGCGGACACCGGCTCGTCGGCGATGATCAGCTTGGGGTGCAGCGCGACCGCCCTGGCGACGCCGATCCGCTGCCGCTGGCCGCCGGAGAACTCGTGCGGGTACCGGTTGACGTGCTCCGGCGAGAGGCCGACCAGCTCGAGCAGCTCCCGTACCCGGCCGGAGATCTTCGCCCGGTCGCCGTACTTATGGATGCGCAGCGGGTCGGCGAGGATCGTTCCGACCCGCTTGCGCGGGTTCAGCGACGCATACGGGTCCTGGAACACCATCTGCATCTCGCGCCGGATCGGCCGGAGCTTGCGGCGCGACAGGCGAGAGATGTCGCGGCCCTCGAAGGTGATCGTGCCCTCGGTCAGGTCGTACAGCCGGGCGATGCACCGGGCCAGCGTGGACTTGCCGCACCCGGACTCGCCGACCAGGCCGAGCGTCTCACCGGCGCGCACCTCGAGGCTGACGTCGTCGACCGCGTGCACCCGCGCCACCTCGCGCTGCAGGATCCCCTTCCTGATCGGGAAGTACTTTTTGACGTGGTCCACCCGGAGGAGGACGTCGCGATCCCAGGTCGCGCTCACTGCGCCTCCCCCGTGGCGGCCAGGTCCTGCGGGGTGGCCAGGTCTGGCCGGATGGTCTTGTCGCGCAGCCGCTTCTTCTGGGCGGGCTCGAGGAAGCAGGCGTCCAGGTGGCCGTCGCCGACCTTGTCGGACAGCGGCGGGATGTCGGCGCACTGGTCGAATCGGTGCGGGCAGCGCGGCCCGAACGCGCAGCCCTCGGGCAGGCTGATCAGCGACGGCGGCATGCCCCGGATCGCGGAGAGCCGCCGTGGCCTGGGCCGGTCCAGCCGCGCGATGGACCCGAGCAGGCCCCAGGTGTACGGGTGCTGGGCGTCGTAGAACAGGCTGCGCAGGCTGCCCTGCTCCACCACCCGCCCCGCGTACATCACGGCCACCCGGTCCGCGATGTCGGCCACCACGCCCATGTCGTGGGTGATCAGCACGACCGCGGTGCCGTATTCGTCCCTCAGATTCTTGATCAGCTTGAGGATCTGCGCCTGGATCGTCACGTCCAGCGCTGTCGTGGGCTCGTCCGCGATCAGCAGGTCCGGGCTGCAGGACAGCGCCATGGCGATCATCACCCGCTGCCGCATGCCGCCGGAGAACTGATGCGGGTAGTCGTTGACCCGTTCCGACGCGTGCGGGATGCCCACGGCCGCGAGCAGTTCCACCGCGCGGTCGCGCGCGGCCTGCTTGGAGATGTTCTCGTGCGCCCGGATCTGCTCGGTGATCTGCCATCCCACCCGGTACACGGGGTTCAGCGAGGTCATCGGGTCCTGGAAGATCATGGCGATCCCGGCGCCGCGGACCTCGCGCACCTGGTCCTGGGAGAGCGTCATCAGGTCGCGGCCTTTGTAGATCACCTCGCCCTCGAAGCGCGCGTTCGGGTCGTTGATCAGCCGCATCACCGACATCATCGTCACGCTCTTGCCGGATCCCGACTCGCCGACGATGCCCAGCGTCTCGCCTTCGGCGACGTCGAAGGACACCCCGTCCACGGCCCTGACGAGCCCGTCCTCCGTGCGGAAGGACACCTTGAGGTCACGCACCTCGAGCAGCGGCTGGGCCATCAGGTTGGCCGCACCCTCGGGTCGAGCCAGGCGTAGCCGACGTCCACGACCGCGTTGGCCAGCACGATGAAGAACGCGCCGAACACGACCGTGGCCATGATCGTGGGCAGGTCCAGGTTGGTCAGCGCCTCGTAGGTGAGGAAACCGATGCCGTGGATGCCGAACACCACCTCGGTCAGGATCGCCCCGCCGCCGACCAGGGCGCCGAAGTCGAGGCCGAACAGGCTGACGAACGTGACCATCGAGTTGCGCAGAACGTGCCGGAGCAGGACACGCCGCTCGCGCAGCCCCTTGGCGCGGGCAGTGCGCACGTAGTCCTCGTTCTGGATCTCGATGAGGTTGGCCCGCAGCACCCGGGCGTAGAACCCGATGTACAGGAACGACAGCGTCAGCCACGGAATGATCAGCCCCCTGAACCAGAGCCCCGGGCTGGTTGTGAACGATGTGTACCCGAGCGGCGGCACCCAGCTGAACAGGAACGTATTGTGCAGTCCGCCCTGGGTGATCAGGTTGGCCACCGTGCCCGCCCAGAACGGCGGCGTGGAGAACCCGATCAGCGCGATGATCATCAGCAGCGGGTCGAGGATTGTGCCGCGCAGCAGCGCCGCGGCCACGCCCATGGCGATCGAGACGATCACCCAGATCAGCGCGGCGCCGAACACCAGCGACAGCGTGGCCGGTGCGGCGGCGCCGATCTCGGGCACCACCAGCACGCCCTGGTCCGAGTAGGACACCAGGTTGCGGCTGACGAACAGGCTCTTCATCATCTCCGCGTACTGCACCCACAGCGGCTTGTTGAGCCCGAACTGAGCCCGGATCTCGGCCAGGATCTGCGGGTTGGAGTTGCGCCCTGCGATCGCCCGGGCCGGGTCGACGCCGGGCGTCTTGAAGAAGATAAAGAAGACGATCACCGTGATCACGAACATGACCAGCACGGTCCACAGGGCGCGCCGGACAATGAAGGTCAGCATCGGCGCCGTCCCCCGGCGCGGCTTGCCGTCACTACCCGTCCACCCGCAGCTTGGCACGCGGGTCGAGCGCGTCCCTGACGCCGTCGCCGAGCACGTTCAGCGCCAGCACCGTGAGCACGATAAGGATCCCGGGGGCGAGCGAGACCCAGGGCCTGGTGTACAGCAGGTCCTCGCCGTCGCCGATGATCGTGCCCCAGCTGACGTTGGGCGGCTGCACGCCGACGGACAGGAACGACAGCGCGGACTCGGTCAGGATGCTGGTGGCGATCATCAGCGGCAGCAGCACGATCACCGTGGACACCACGTTCGGCAGGATCTCCGAGAACATCAGCCGCATGTTGGACGCGCCCTGGGCGATGGCCGCCTCCACGAACTCCTTGTTGATCACCGCGAGCACCTGGCCGCGGATCGGCCGGTACACGTACGAGACGTAAGCGAACGCGATGATGCATGTGGGCACCCACAAGTTCCCCGCGTTGAGGCGCAGTGGGCCGACTGGGATGCCGTTGGAGTGGGTGAGCAGCTCGGTCGCGATGCTGATCGCGAGAAGGTACACCGGGAACGCCCAGATGATGTCCATGATCCGGGACAGCACCGCATCCACGATCCCGCCGAAGAACCCGGCGATGAGCGCGATCACGGTCGCAGCCGCGCAGCAGATCACCGCCGCGGAAATCCCGATCTGCAGCGAGGACCGGCCGCCGTACAGCAGCAGCGAGGCCACGTCGCGGCCGAGGTTGTCGGCGCCGAGGAAGTAGTGCTGCGGGTCCCAGGTGGGGCCGATCGGGGTCTCGCCCAGTTTCAGCAGCCCCGCGCCCTGCTGCATCACGGGAACGACCTTGCCGTCTACCACCGTGGTGCCGTTCAGGTTCGGCGCCAGCGGGTTGCTGATGTGCGCCACGTCGTGCGCGTACACCGGCGCCAGCAAGCTCAGCAGCACGAGCAGCAGGAACAGCGCCAGCGCGGCCAGCGCGATGCGGTTGCGGCGCAGCCGCCGGGCCGCCAGGGCCCACGGGTTGCGGCCAACGATTTCCGGCCGCAACCCGGTATCGGGCTCAACCTGCTCCAGCAGCGTCGCCATCAGCGTCTCCCCGCGGCGGCCTGCCTATGAGAGCCACAGCTGGTCAATGAGGATGTACCACTGCGGGTTCCACTCGTAGCCGTGGACGTCCTTGGACAGGAAGTCGATCTGCTTGGGGTTGTACAGGTCGACCCAGGGCGCGGCGTTGGTGTCCTCGTGGTCGATCTGGGTCCACAGCGCGGCGGCCGCGCTCGGGTCGGCCGCCTCCTCCGACTCGGCCTTGTTGATCTGGGCCTGGGTGGACTTGCTGCAGTAGGCGGCGATGTTGGGGCTGGCGTCGCTGTTCGGGTGGATGGTGTTGCAGCCGAGCAGGACGTTCAGGAAGTCGGCCGGCGCCGGGTAGTCCTGGTACCAGGCCGACCAGGCGACGTTCCACTTGGCGGAGTTCGTCGAGTTCTGAATGAACGGGTACTGCGCGCCCGTGCTGAGCAGCTGCGTGGTCGCCTTGTAGCCGATGGAGTTCAGGTCCGACACCATCTGCTCGGCCAGCGCGGTGCCGACCTGGTCATTGGTGCCGTCCACGACTACCTTGTCGCCGAGCGTGCCCGACGCCTTGACCAGCGCCTTCGCCTTGGCCAGGTTGGGCCCGGACCAGACGGTCTGCTTGCCGGTGGTGTACGGGCAGTACGCCTTGTAGGAGGGGAAGTTCGGCGGCAGGATCTGGCACGCGGGCACCGCGAGCGACGGGCCGCCGGCGATCTTGACGTAGGCGGTCCGGTTAGCCGCGTCGTTGATCGCCTGCCGGGCCTGCAGGTTGTTGAACGGCGCCGTCCTGGTGTTGAGCGCGAAGTACCAGTCCGCGGTGAGCGTGTTCACATGCACCTGGCTCGCGTACTTGGCGCTGTTCAGCTGGGTCAGCTGGTCAGACGGGATCTGGTCGCCGTCGAACACCTCGTTGGCCTCGTTGTTCTCCACCTCGGTCACCTCGTCGGAGACCTGGAGGCCGTACTTCTCGATGATCTCGTTCGGGTAGCCGGCCGGCTGGGCCAGCTTGCTCCACACGTGGAAGTACGGGTTGCGGACCAGCACCGCCTCGGTGTTCGGGTTGTACGACTTCCACATGTACGGGCCGGTGCCCGGCGGCACGTTATTGCCGGTCAGCTTCAGCGAGGTGCTGGCCGGTACCGCGTAGGCGAACGGCAGCGTCAGCTGGTCCATGATCTCGGGGTCCGGCGCGGTGAGGTTGATCGTCAGCGTGTACGCGGAGTCGTTGGCGATGACGCCCTTGCTGAGGCTGCAGCCCTTGGTCGAGCACGCGCTCGCGCCGACGATGCCGGAGTAGAAGCTGGTCGGGCCGGGCACCGTGAACTGGCGCTCGAATGTGGTCACGAAGTCGCTCGGCTTGAGCGTCTGGCCGTTGGAGAACTTGATCCCGTGGCGGATGTGGAAGACGTAGGTCTTTCCGCCGTTGGTGGGCAGCGGGATGGAGGTGGCCAGGTCGGGCACGACCTTGGTCCCCGGCACGCCGCCGACCTTCGCGAAGGCCGTCAGGCCGTCGCCGGTGTCGATCAGGAGCTGCCACTCCTGCAGCGTGTAGTTCTGCGCCGGGTCGGCCACCCCGAAGGAGGAGTTGGCCAGGATCGTGAACACCCCGCCGCTGTGCCCCTTGGCCGAGCTGCTGGTGCTCGGCGACGACGAGTTGGCGCCGCAGCCCGCCAGCGCCAGGGCCACGGCGGTCAGCGCGGCGCCCGCGTACAGCAGCGGACGGCGCCGCATTCGGCGCACCTGATGTGTTGCAGCCGAGCGCACTAGCCTCATCTGACGCCTCCAGGCGGTGAAATCTCTCGCCGATGCCTCACGTTCCCGGGGATCATATTCGCGGGTGCACATAGCGGGCGAGGACTACACAGGTAACGCTTTGGAATCAAAAAGTGGCCGAGGCCGGGTCATTTCGTTATCGGCGTCCAGTCGGGGCATGGCGTCTTTGTGCTGGCTGGCGGGTTGAACGGGGCGGTAGCCGAGGCGCGGCGGGCGCAGATGTCAGGCGAGAAAACCCCGTAGCAGCGCGGCTGTGCCGGCGATATGCTCCGCCATCGCTCGCCGCGCCCGGGCGCCGTCGCCGTCTAGGATCGCGTTGACTATCTCGGCGTGCTGCCCGGCGGTGTGATCGATGTTGCGCTGCAGCACCGGGATCGCGTTCAGCAGGTCGTTCAGCCGCATCCGCGCGTCGCCGCAGGCGGCGGTGAGCAGGCTGGAGCCGGTGAGCTCGGCGATCGACAGGTGAAACAGGGTGTCCAGCCGCCGGTAGTCCTGCGGGCACGCGGCGTTCACCTCGGCGAGCCTGGCAAGCAGCGCCTGCCTGGTGTCGGGCCGCGCCGCCGAATGGGCCACGAGCTGGGCCAGGGCCTCGGCCGCCCCGGTCTCGACCGCCTGCCGGAAGGTGAGCGCGTCGGCCAGCTTCCCCTCGTCATCCTGGGCCAGGCGGCGCAGTTCACCGCGGTCCGGGGCGGGCGGCGCGCCGGTCACGAACGTGCCACCGGACCTGCCGCGGCGTGACTCGACGTAGCCGGCGCGGGCCAGCTCGCCGAGGGCCTCGCGCAGGGTCAGGCGGCTGATGCCGAGCTGGACCGCGAGCTCACGCTCGGCGGGGAACCGCTCCCCCGGCCCGACCACGCCAAGCTTGATGAGGGTCAGCAGCCGCTCGACGGTCTCCTCGAAAGCGAGACCCTCGCGCACCGGCCGGAGCAGGCCGGTCAGGTCAAGCCCGCTGCTCGCCACGATCGCCCTCCGGCGGGACCGGTGCTCGGCCGCACCGGCGCCATCCCGCTGACTCTACGGCCGAGGGGTAACCGGCACGCGGGTCCCCCCTTGCCCGCGTGCCGGTACCCCAGGGGCGGATGTTCCGAATCGAGTCCGTCGGGGTCTTGAACATTCCGTGGCACGCGTCCATCATTGGTTCGATATTGAACCATTAATCCTGGCGGCCGGCCAGCGATGAGGCGGCGAACTGCACAAACCCCCCTGATCCGAGGAGCACGCCGTGGCCATAAACGAGCAAGCGCTCAGCAGCGACGAGGAAGAACTCCACCGGCTCGGCTATGCCCAGGAGCTGCGCAGGCGGATGTCGGGATTCTCGAACTTCGCGGTCTCGTTCACGATCATCTCGATCCTGTCCGGCTGCCTGACCCTGTACGGGTACGGCATGAATACCGGCGGCCCGGCGATCATCGTCTGGGGCTGGCCGATCGTCGGCGTCATGACGTTGATGGTCGGCCTGGCCATGGCCGAGGTCTGCTCCAGCTTCCCCACCGCCGGCGGCCTGTACTACTGGTCGGCGAAGCTGGCCCGCACGCACGGGCCGGCCTGGTCCTGGTTCACCGGCTGGTTCAACTTCCTCGGCCAGGTGGCGATCACCGCGGGCATCGACTTCGGCTGCGCGTTCTTCATCAACGCGTTCCTGAGCCTGGAGTGGGGCGTCAGCACCGCGCACGGGGTCACGATCCTGATCTTCGCGTGCGTGCTGCTGGTGCACGGCCTGCTGAACCAGTTCGGCATCCGGCTGGTCGCGCTGCTGAACGACGTGAGCGTCTGGTGGCACATCCTTGGCGTTCTGATCATCGTGGCGGTCCTCGTTTTCGTGCCGTCGCACCACGCGTCGGCGTCCTACGTGTTCTCCGGGATCGTCAACAACACCGGCTGGCACAGCACGTTCTACGTGCTGCTGCTCGGGCTGCTGCTGGCCCAGTACACGTTCACCGGCTACGACGCGTCGGCGCACATGACCGAGGAGACGCACAACGCGGCCCGCAGCGGCCCCCGCGGGATCGTGATGTCGATCGTCGTGTCCCTGTTCGCCGGGTGGCTGCTGCTGATCGGGATCACGTTCGCGATCCAGAAGGCGCACTACTCGCTCTACACCGGGGCGCTGGTGCCGCCGGCCCAGATCTTCGCCACCGCGATCGGGGACACCGGCGCGAAGCTGCTGCTGCTGATCGCGATCGGCGCCCAGCTGTTCTGCGGGATGTCGTCGGTGACCGCGAACTCGCGGATGATCTACGCGTTCTCCCGCGACGGGGCGCTGCCCGGCTCCGCCGTGTGGCACAAAGTGAACAAGCGGACCAGGACGCCGACCAACGCGATCTGGCTGGCGGCGGCCGGCGCGCTGATCCTCGGCCTGCCCTACCTGTGGAACGGCGCGGCGTACGCGGCGGTCACCTCGATCGCGACGATCGGCCTGTACATCGCGTACGTGTCGCCCACCTTCCTGCGGCTGCGGCAGGGCTCGAGCTTCCAGCGCGGGCCGTGGCACCTGGGCAGGTGGAGCTACCTGGTCGGCACCGTCGCGGTCGTCTGGGTGATCTTCATCACGATCCTGTTCATGCTGCCCACCGCGAGCCCGATCGGCTGGGGCAACTTCAACTACACGATCGTGGCCGTGCTCGCCGTGATCGGCTTCGCCGGAATCTACTGGCTGGTGTCCGCGCGCAACTGGTTCACCGGGCCGAAGGTGCAGGGCACGCCGGAGGAGCTGGCGGCCATCGAGCAGGAGCTCTCCACATGATCGCCGTCGGCCCCGGCCTGCCCGCCTAACCTGATGGGATGTCAATGCCGACGAAATACCGGGGCCCGGGGCCACAGCGCCGCCAGCGCGGCATGCTGACGATGGAGCAACTGCGGGTCGAGGCCAGCGACGACACTATCGACACCGTGGTGCTGGCGTTCACCGACATGCAGGGCCAGCTCCAGGGGAAGCGGCTGTCCGCGGAGTTCTTCCTCGAAGAGGTGGCCGAGCACTACTCCGAGGGCTGCAACTACCTGCTCGCGATCGACGTGGACATGAACACCGTGGACGGGTACGAGATGTCGTCCTGGGATCGCGGCTACGGGGACTTCGTGCTCGTGCCGGACATGGCCACGCTGCGCCGGGTCCCCTGGCACGAGGGCACGGCGATGGTGATCGCGGATCTGACCTGGCTGGACGGTTCGCCGGTGGTGGCCTCGCCGCGGCAGATCCTGCGGGCTCAGGTGCAGCGGCTGGCCGACCGCGGGTGGACCCCGATGGTCGGCACCGAGCTGGAGTTCGTCGTCTACAACGACTCCTACGAGCAGGCCGCGGCCAAGGACTACCGCGACCTGGTCCCGGCCAACCAGTACAACGTGGACTACTCGATCCTGGGCACGTCCCGGATCGAGCCGCTGCTGCGCCGGATCCGGAACGAGATGGCCGGGGCCGGGCTCTACGTCGAGTCGGCCAAGGGCGAATGCAACCTCGGCCAGCACGAAATCGCTTTCCGCTACGCCGAGGCGGTGGCGACCTGCGACAACCACTCGATCTACAAGACCGGGGCCAAGGAGATCGCGGCGCAGGACGGGTCCAGCATCACGTTCATGGCCAAGCCGAACGCCCGGGAGGGCAACTCCTGCCACATCCACCTGTCCATCCGAGGGGCCGGCGGCGAGCCGGTCATGGCCGGCCAGGGCCAGTACGGCATGTCCAAGCTCGCCGAGCACTTCCTGGCCGGGCAGCTCGCCGCGATGCGCGAGTTCACGCTTTTCTACGCGCCCAACATCAACTCCTACAAGCGGTACGTGCCCGGCAGCTTCGCGCCGACCTCGGTCCGCTGGGGCCCGGACAACCGGACCTGCGCGCTGCGCCTGGTCGGGCACGGCGCGGGGCTGCGGGTGGAGAACCGCGTCCCCGGCGGGGACGTGAACCCCTACCTGGCCGTCGCCGCGATGATCGCCGCCGGGCTGCACGGCATCGACGACGAGCTGCCGCTGGAGCCGGCCGTCGAGGGCAACGCATACCTCGACACTTCCGCAAAGGTGCCGCACACCCTGCGCGACGCGCTCGAGCTGTGGCAGAAGAGCGACCTGGCCCGGCAGGCGTTCGGGCCTGACGTCGTGGAGCACTACGCCAACTACGCCAAGGTGGAGCTGACCGCTTACGACGCCGCGGTGACCGACTGGGAGCTACGGCGCTGCTTCGAGCGCCTCTAGGTCTCGCGGGCCCCGCCGGCCCGCCTCGCCTCGCTAAGGGATTCGATAGGGAAGGTGAAACCAGCGCATGTCTGAGTTCACGGTGCTGAACCCTGCCACCGAGCAGCCGGTCACGACCGTGGCCCAGCCCGGTGCGGAGGAAACCGACGCCGCGATCGCGCGGGCGGTCACGGCGCAGCAGGCCTGGCGAGCTGTGGCGCCCGGCGACCGGGCTGCCCTGCTGCGCCGCTTCGCCGCCGCGGTGGACGCGCACATCGGCGAGCTCGCCGACCTGGAGGTGGCCGGCTCGGGCCATCCCCTCGGCCAGGCCACCTGGGAGGCCGGTCATGTGCGCGATGTGCTGCTCTACTACTCGGCAGCGCCCGAGCGGCTGATCGGCAAGCAGATCCCGGTGCCCGGCGGGCTCAACGTCACGTTCCACGAGCCGGTCGGCGTCGTGGGTCTGATCGTGCCGTGGAACTTCCCGATGCCGATCTTCTCCTGGGGCATGGCGCCGGCGCTCGCCTCGGGAAACACGGTGGTCACCAAGCCGGCCGAGCTGACGCCGCTGACCGCGATCAGGATCGCCGAACTCGCGCTCGAAGCGGGGCTGCCCGAGGGCGTGCTCCAGGTGCTGCCCGGCAAGGGCAGCGTGGTCGGCCAGCGCCTGGTCGACCACCCGCAGGTGCGGAAGATCGTGTTCACCGGGTCCACCGAGGTCGGCAGCCAGGTCATGGCCGGCTGTGCCCGGCACATCAAGCGGGTCACGCTGGAGCTCGGCGGCAAGAGCGCCAACATCGTGTTCGCCGACTCCGATCTGGAGCGGGCCGCCGCGACCGCGCCCTACGCGGTGTTCGACAACGCCGGGCAGGACTGCTGCGCCAGGTCCCGGATTCTGGTGCAGCGCTCGGTGCTGGACCGGTTCATGGAGCTGCTCGAGCCCGCCGTCAAGAACGTCGCGGTCGGCGACCCGGCCGCGCCGGGCACCGAGATGGGCCCGCTGATCTCGGCGGCGCACCGCCAGCATGTCGCGTCCTACGTACCCGACGGCGCGCCGGTGGCGTTCCGCGGCAGCGCGCCGGACGGGCCGGGGTTCTGGTTCCCGCCGACCGTGCTCGCACCGGTCGGCACCGACGACCCGGCCTACACCGAGGAGGTGTTCGGGCCGGTGGTCACCGTCACGCCGTTCGAGGACGAGGCCGACGCGGTCGCGATCGCCAACGACACCCCCTACGGCCTGTCCGGGTCGATCTGGACCTCCGACGTCGGCCGCGCGATCCGGGTCTCCCGGGCGGTGGAGACCGGGACGCTGTCGGTGAACTCGCACTCCTCGGTGCGTTACTGGACACCCTTCGGCGGGTTCAAGCAGTCCGGCCTCGGCCGCGAGCTCGGACCGGACGCGCCGGACGCATTCACCGAGACCAAGAACGTCTTCATCGCCACCGATTGACGAACCCAGTTTCGCTGGGCACCGAAGGGAGCCATGGCATGCAACGCGGCATGCAGCGGTTGCAGGACCGGATCGCGGTGATCACCGGGGCCGGCAGCGGCATCGGCCGGGCCAGCGCGCGCAGGCTCGCCGATGAGGGGGCCGTCGTGGTAGCGGTCGACATCGACGAGGCGGCCGGCAAGGCCGTCGCCGAGGAGACCGGCGGCACGTTCATCGCCGCCGACGTGTCCAACGAGGACGACGTGCAGCGGCTCTACGAGTCGGTGGCGCAGCGGCACGGGCGCATCGACGTCGCGTTCAACAACGCGGGCATCGCCCCCCCGGAGGACGGCTCCATCCTGGCCACCGGCATCGACGCCTGGCGCCGGGTCCAGGAGGTCAACCTCACCTCGGTCTACCTGTGCTGCAAGCACGTGATCCCGTACATGCAGCGGCAGGCCAAGGGCTCGATCATCAATACCGCGTCGTTCGTCGCCGTGCTCGGCGCGGCGACCTCGCAGATCTCCTACACCGCGTCCAAGGGCGGCGTGCTCGCCATGACCCGGGAGCTGGGAGTGCAGTTCGCCAGGGAGGGCATCCGGGTCAACGCGCTGTGCCCGGGCCCGGTGAACACGCCGCTGCTGCGCGAGCTGTTCGCCAAGGACCCCGAGCGCGCCGCGCGGCGGCTCGTGCACATCCCGATCGGCCGCTTCGCGGAGCCCGAGGAGATCGCCGCAGCGGTAGCATTCCTGGCCAGCGACGATGCGTCGTTCATCACGGCGTCGGAGTTCCTCGTGGACGGCGGGATTTCCGGCGCCTACGTGACACCGCTGTAAGCGGCCAGGGACGGGGAGGTTCACAGGTGGCAGTGAAGGCGGAATGGGCAGGTGGGCGGGTCGGCGCGCCCCTGATCGGGATCAGCGCTTACTGCGAGCAGGCCCGCTGGGGCGTCTGGGACCAGCCCGCGATCGTGCTGCCCCGGCGCTACGCCGACCGGGTCGCGGCGGCGGGCGGGATCCCGGTGCTGCTGCCGCCCGTGCCGGGCATCGAGGAGGCGCTCGGGCGGCTCGACGGGCTGCTGCTTTCCGGCGGCGGGGACATCGACCCCGCGCGCTACGATGCCGATCCGGCTCCCGAGCTCACCAGCGTGCGGGAGGAGCGGGACACCGCGGAGTTCGCGCTGCTGACCGCGGCCGAGGAACGGCACCTGCCGGTTCTCGGCATCTGCCGTGGCATGCAGGTCATCAACGTGGGGCGGGGCGGCACCCTGCACCAGCACCTGCCCGACGTCGTCGGCAACGCCAGCCACGCCCCGGTGTCCGGCGCGTTCGGGTCGCACGCCGTGCGGGTCGAGACCGGCAGCAGGCTGAGCCAGATCCTGGGCCGCGACGGGGCTGACCTGTCGTTCGCCACGCCCACGCACCATCACCAGGGCATCGACAAGCTGGGCAGCGGGCTCATCGCGACCGCATGGGCCGAGGACGGCACCATCGAGGCGTTCGAGCCGGACCAAGGCGGGGACGGCCCGTTCCTGGTGGCGGTGCAGTGGCACCCCGAGGCGGGTGACGACCCCAGCCTGTTCCGCGCGTTCGTGGCTGCCGCGCGGGATCGCGCCTCCGTCCCAGCGCCCGCCTGACCGCATCGGCCCGGAGGATCGCCCCGTCATGGGACACTATGTCCCATGACCGATGCGCTCCCGGCAGGGGTAGATCCGGGAAAGCCGACACCCGCCCGGATGTACGACTACTTCCTCGGCGGGACCAATAACTTTGCGGCCGACAGGGAGCTCGGCGAGCGGCTCAAGGCACTGGTGCCTGAGATCGGCGACTCGGCCTGGGCGAACCGGTCGTTCCACCAGCGCGCGGCGCGGTGGATGGCGGACCACGGGATACGCCAGTTCATCGACATCGGCGCCGGGCTGCCCACCCAGGGCAACACGCACGACCTGGTGCAGCAGATCACGCCCGGCGCGCGGGTGGTGTACGTGGACAACGACCCGATGGTGCTGGCGCACGGCACCGCGCTGCTCGGCGGGTCCGAGAACACGAAGATCGTCATGGCCGACCTCCGCGATCCCGGGGCCGTGCTGAACCACCCGGACCTGCGCGCGCTGATCGACCTTGCCGAGCCCACCGGGCTGCTGATGACCGGGGTGATGTACTTCGTGGCCGACGAGGCGGATCCCTGGGGCCTGGTCGACACGTACAAGGCGGCGATCGCTCCGGGCAGCTACCTGGCGCTGTCGCACCTCACCGCCGACAGCAAGCCGGTGCGCGCCGTGGAGGAGAGCGTGGATGTGTACAACCGCGGCACCGAGAGCATCCACTTCCGGTCGAAAGCCGAGGTCGAGCGCTTCTTCGACGGGCTCGAGCTGGTCGAACCCTACGCTGGCGCCGGGCCGGCGGTCACCCACGTCGGCCTGTGGGGGGCCGAGGATCCGGCTGTGGCCGACACCGATGACTCGCGCTGGCTGTACTGCGGGGTGGCGCGGCGCCCGTGACCTGCGCGCGGCTGGCGAGATGCTGGCCACAACGATCTGCACCGCCCGAAACCCGTAGACTCGCACGCGTGTGTTCCGCTCCGGCCGTCCAGATCAGCGGCCTGGTCAAGCACTATGGGCGTACCGTCGCCGTGGCGGGGCTGTCCCTGCAGGCGGAGCGCGCGCAGGTCACCGCCATCCTGGGCCCGAACGGCGCCGGCAAGACCACCACGATCGAGATCTGCGAGGGATACCGGCGGCCGGACGATGGAATCGTGCGGGTGCTGGGCCTCGATCCGGTCCGGGACGCCAAGAAGCTGCGGCCGAAGGTCGGCGTGATGCTGCAGTCCGGCGGCATCCCCACCGCCGCCAGGCCCGGGGAGTACCTGCGGGTGATGGCCAGCTTCCACGCCAACCCGATCGACCCGGGGCTGCTGATCGACCGGCTAGGCCTGGGAGGCTGCCTCCGCACCCCGTTCCGCCGGCTCTCCGGCGGCCAGCAGCAGCGGCTGTCGCTGGCCGCTGCCGTGATCGGCCGTCCCGAGCTGGTGTTCCTCGACGAGCCGACGGCCGGCCTCGACCCCCAGGCGAGGCACGCCACCTGGAGCCTGATCGGAGGTCTGCGCGACGCGGGGGCCGGTGTGATCCTGACCACCCACTACATGGAGGAGGCGGAACGCCTCGCCGACCGGGTCGCCGTCGTCGATCACGGCCATCTGGTCGCCGCGGGCACCCCGGCCGAGCTGACCGGCACCGCGGGCCAGCTCAGGTTCCGGGCCGAGCCCGGCCTGGACACCGACAGCCTGATCGCCGCGCTGCCGCCGGGCAGCGCCGCCAAGGAATCCCCGGCCGGGTACTACGTGGTCGAGGTGCACGACCGGGTCGACCCGCAGCTGCTCGCCGCGGTCACCGCGTGGTGCGCGGAGCATGGCGTGCTCGCGCAGAGCCTGCGGATCGAGAACCGGACGCTCGAGGACGTCTTCCTCGAGCTGACCGGCCGGGAGCTCCGCTCATGACCGAGGCCGCGCGGACCCTGCCCGGCCCGCCGGTCCCGTGGCCCTCTCCGGCACCCGGCGCCGCGCCGCTGCCGGTAATGGTCGGCGCCCAGGCCGCGCTCGAGCTGCGCACGCTGCTGCGCAACGGCGAGCAGCTGGTGCTGACGCTGATCATCCCGGTGCTGCTGATCGCCGCGTTCAGCCAGGAGGACCTCGTCAGCTACGGCCCGGGCAGCAGGATCGACTTCCTCGCCCCGGGCATCCTGGCGCTTGCGGTGATGTCCACCGCGTTCACCAGCCAGGCGATCGCCACCGGGTTCGAGCGCCGGTACGGGGTGCTCAAGCGGCTCGGCGCGACGCCGCTGTCCCGCCGCGGCCTGATCGCGGCGAAGACCGTTACCGTGCTGGCCGTCGAAGTGCTGCAGTCGGCGCTGATCGTGATCGTCGCGCTGGCGCTCGGCTGGAATCCGCACGGCGGCGCTGCCGCGGCCGCGTGGTCGGTGGTGCTGATGGTGGTGGGCACCGCGGCGTTCAGCGGGCTCGCCTTGCTGATGGCCGGCACGCTCCGTGCCGAGGCCACCCTGGCGGCCGCCAACCTGGTCTATCTCGTGATGCTCGGAATCGGCGGCGTGGTGTTCCCGCTGACCAAATTCCCCGCGGGCGCGCGCCCGCTGCTGAAGCTGCTGCCCGCAGACGCGCTGTCCGACGGCCTGAGGTCGATGTTGCAGCTTGGCGGCGGCCTGCCCGTGCGGGACCTGCTGGTGCTCGCGGTCTGGGCGGTCGCTGGCATCGGACTCGCCGTGCGCACGTTTCGCTGGGAATAGCCGGAGCCTGCGGCCGCGATGGCGGCGTTCGGTGGCAGGGGCCTGGCCCGGGCAGTACGCGACCTGGTCCGGGCGCGGGCGTAGCGGGACTCGGCGGTCGTGGCGGCGTTTCGGCCCCGGGCGATCCGGTCCCGCCTAACCCGGGATAGCTGTGCCCGGGTGCAGCCCGGCGCGGAAATATGTACCCACGTACTCTGGGCGTGACATCCGACGGACGAAAAGGGTTCTCTCCTACGATGAGATCCGTGCCTGGCCGCCTCGCGAACGTGCTGCTGTCGCCGTCGCCGACGTCGATGCGCCGGATCGCGCTGGCCGGGGTCGTGGCGAACGCCGGGATCGTGATGACCGGCGCGGGTGTCCGGCTAAGCGAGTCCGGCCTCGGCTGCCCGGACTGGCCGAGGTGCACGGCGACCAGCATCGTGGCCGGCGGCGACACCGGCGACCCGCTGATCCACCGCTGGGTGGAGTTCGGGAACCGGCTGGTAACCCTCGCAATCTTCGTCGTCGCCGTCCTCGTCTTCGTCGCGGCCTGGCGCTACCGCGAGCAGGGCACCCGCCGGCGCGACGTGATGTGGCTCGCCTCGCTGCAGCCGGCCGGGATCTTCGCCCAGGCCGCCCTGGGCGGGATCGTGGTGCTGACCAAGCTCGACCCGGTCTGGGTGTCGATCCATTTCCTGCTCTCGATGGCCCTGGTGGCCGCGGCGGTCGCGCTGTACGTGCACTGCAGGGAGGGCCGGGGACCCACGCGGCTGCTGGTCCCGCGTGAGATACGGCTGGGCGCGTTCGGGACCGTGGGCGTGCTCGGCCTCATGCTCGCGGCGGGCACCGTGGTGACCGGTACCGGGCCGCTGGCCAGCGCCGGCGACATCCCCCGCTTTCACCTGCCGCTCGGCGGCGTGACCCAGTTCCACGCGGACATCGGCTGGCTGCTGGGCGGGCTGGTGATCGCGCTGGTCGTCGGTCTCCGCCTGGTCGGCGCGCCCCGCCGGGCCGTCAGGCTGAGCTGGCTGCTGCTGGCCCTGATCGGTGCGCAGGGTGCCATCGGCTACGCGCAGTACTTCAGCGGGCTGCCCGCCGGCCTGGTCTGGGTGCACGTCTCCGACTCGGTGGTGATCTGGGTCACCGCGCTGCTGCTGCTCTTCGCTCTGCGCGACCGGGGCCCGGCTGCCACGCAGAGCCAGGCTGGCACCATGGGGACGCGCGCCGCGGGCTCCGCGGACGGCTCCCCTGCCGCGGTCGCGCCCGGCGCGCCGTTGCCCCAGGATGCCCGGCTGCGGTAGCGGCGACCCCTGGCCCGCGGCGGCCACCGGCGTGATCAGCGCGGCAGCCGGGTGGCAGAAGGCGGTGCCCGGGGTACTCGTGCTCGCCATCGACGGGCACGGCGGATCCGGAAAGTCGACGATCGCCGCGGCCGTCGCCCGGGCGACCGGGGCCGCGCTCGTGCACACCGACGACTTCTTCACCGGTGCCAGCCCCGAGCCGGGCACGCGTTGGCCGATGGAGAGCTATTACGAGTGGCGGCGGCTGCGGATGCAGGCGCTCGAGCCGCTGCGCGCCGGGCGCCCTGCGTCGTTCCGCCGTTTTGACTGGGAAGCCGGCAGCGGGCTGGACGGCGTGGTCACGGTCGATCCCGCCAGCCTGATCGTGGTCGAGGGCGTGTTCTCGGCGTCACCCGAACTCGCGGGCCAGGTGGACCGGGCGGTGTTCGTGGACACACCGGAACCCGAGCGGACGCGCCGGCTGCGCGGCAGGATCGCGCCCGAGGAATGGGACGACGAGTGGCTGCGCGCGGAGCGGGAGTACTTCCTGACCCGGCCGCCGTCGTCGTTCGACCTGATCGTGCCCGGCGCCTTCGGTGGCGGCGGGGTAGCATGAACGCAAACTTCACGGGAGCTCGGGCTGACCGGGCTGAGAGGGTGGCTGGCCGCATCGCCGTCGCGCCACCGACCGTTTGAACCTGACCGGGTAATGCCGGCGTAGGGAGGCAGTCAGCCATGACCGCGGCCAGATACCCGCACCATCGCACGGCGCTGGCAGCGCTCGTGCTCACCGCCGCGGCCGCCCTCGGCCTGGCCGCCTGCGCCGGGGGCAGCGCGCCCGGAGCCTCGGTCGGCGGCGCTCCGGTCAGCGGCGGTACCGCGTACTTCGCCGAGCAGCCGCTGGCGCCGCCGACCTACATCTTCCCGCTGGTGTCCGGCGAGAACTTCACCACCGCGAACACCAGCGACCTGCAGACCCTGCTCTACCTGCCGCTCTACTGGTACGGGGACAAGGGAAAGGCGTCGATCGACTACCCGCTGTCGATCGGCAACCCGCCGGTCTACAGCGACAGCGACCGGGTGGTCACGATCACGCTGAAGCACTACGCCTGGTCCGACGGCGAGATCGTCAGCGCCCGCGACGTCGGGTTCTGGATCAACATGCTCAAGGTCAACAAGGTGGACTGGGCGAACTACGTCCCCGGCGGATTCCCCGACAACGTGGTGTCCTGGAGTGCGCTCGGCCGCACCACCATCCGGCTGCGCCTCAACGCCAGCTACAACCCGTCCTGGTTCACCTATAACGAGCTCTCGCAGATCACACCGCTGCCGATCGCGTGGGACCGGACCTCGCTGTCCGCAGCCGTCCCGTCGCCGGACGAGGGGAATCTGCCCGACACCACGTCCACGGGCGCGAAGGCCGTGTACAGCTTCCTGAACGGCCAGGCGACGAAGACGACCGGCTACGCCTCCAGCCCGCTCTGGTCGGTGGTCGATGGCCCGTGGCGGCTGGCCAGCCTCACCAGCGACGGCATGGCCACGTTCGTGCCCAACCGGCGCTACTCCGGCCCGGACAGGCCGCACCTGGCGAAGTTCGTGGAGCTGCCCTTCACCTCGGCTGAAGCCGAGTTCTCGGTGCTCAAAGCCGGGCCGTCGAGCGGCGGGCCAGGCAGCTCCGGCCAGCAGATCTCGGTCGGCTACGTGCCCGACAACGACCTGCCGCAGCAGCCCTCGCTGAAAGCCCAGGGCTACCGGCTGGTGGCGGACTACCCGTTCGGCTTCGACTACTTCGAGCCGAACTTCAACAACCCGAAGGTCGGGCCGATCCTGCGGCAGCTGTACTTCCGCCAGGCGTTCCAGCACCTGGTCGACCAGACCGGATGGATCCACGCCTACTACAACGGCCTTGGGGTGCCCACCTACAGCCCGGTCCCGGCCAGCCCGGCCAACCCCTACTCGGACGCCAAGGCTTCGGTGAACCCGTATCCGTTCAGCGTGCCGGCCGCGAAAGCCCTGCTTTCCGCGCACGGCTGGAAGATCGTCCCGGGCGGCGTCACCACCTGCGCCAGGCCGGGCACCGCCGCGGATGAGTGCGGCGCTGGCGTCAAGGTCGGCCAGCCGCTCCAGTTCACGCTCATGTACCCGAGCGGCCTGCCGTACACCGACGCCTCAATGGCAGACCTGCAGTCGGTCGCCAGGCAGGTGGGCATCGAGATCTCGCTGGACCAGGTGACCCAGGCCACGATCGCCGCGACCATCGAGCCGTGCTCGTCCTCGTCGCCCGCATGCAGCTGGGAGATCGGCCAGTACGGCACCGCGTGGCTGTTCGAGCCGGATCACTACCCGACCGGCGACGAGATCTTCCAGACCGGCGCGCTCGGCAACGTGAACAACTACTCGGACCCGGCCATCGACAAGCTCATCACGGCGACGACCACGACGTCGGCGAGCGGCGCGCAGGCGGCGCTCAACGCCTACGCCGACCAGGCCCGGCTGCAGCTCCCCGACTTCTGGCAGCCCAGCCCCGGCACGCTGATCACGGTCCAGTCGAACCTGCGCGGCTTCTCGCCGAACGCCTACGGATTCATCGATCCGGAGGAGTGGTACTTCACGAAGGCGCCCAGGTGAGCTGACGTCACTCGTCCGACCAGCGGCGCCGGCCGCGCTGACCCCCCTGGGGGCTACTCGTGCAGGACTTCATCTGCGCTTAACGAGCGGGGCAGGTTAGGTTCGCCGCGATGCGGATAGGGTCAACCTGATGCCCTATTGCACGCAAAGGAGTGTGCCCGCTTGAGCGACCCCGCGACTCAGCGCAGCGAGCGGAACGAGCAAGACGACGCCCTCTCCTGGTCGCCGGCGGACGCCAGAGCGGTCGACCTGATCAGAGTTCTGGCCATGGACGCCGTGCAAAAGGCCGAATCGGGGCATCCGGGAACGGCCATGAGCCTGGCTCCGGCCGCGTACGTGCTGTTTCAGCGGGTGCTGCGGCATGATCCCGCCGACGCAGACTGGATCGGCCGGGACCGGTTCGTCCTGTCCTGTGGTCATTCCAGCCTGACCCTCTACATCCAGCTCTACCTGTCCGGCTACGACTGACCCTCGGCGACCTGGAGCAGCTGCGCACCTGGGGCAGCAGGACGCCGGGGCATCCCGAGCGCCATCACACGCCCGGCGTTGAGATCACCACGGGTCCGCTCGGCCAGGGGCTCGCGAACGCCGTCGGCATGGCGATGGCCGCCCGCCGGGTACGCGGCCTCATGGACCCCGATGCTCCGGCTGGAACGAGCCCGTTCGACCACCACGTCTACGCCTTCGCCTCCGATGGCGACATGGAGGAGGGCATCACCCACGAGGCTTCCTCGCTGGCCGGCCATCAGCAACTCGGCAATCTGATCGTGCTCTACGACGACAACGACATCTCGATCGAGGACGACACCGCGATCGCCAAGTCCGAGGACGTGTGCGCCAGGTACGAGGCATACGGCTGGCACGTGCAGCGGGTCAGCTTCCGCCAGCCGGGCGGCTACCACGAGGACGTCCAGGCCCTGTACCGGGCGCTGCTGGCGGCCAGGGACCACACGCAGGCGCCGTCGTTCATCGCGCTCAGCACCATCATCGGCTGGCCGGCGCCGAACAAGCAGAACACCGGCGCGGCACACGGCTCGGCCCTCGGCGCCGACGAGGTCGCGGCGACCAAGGAAATCCTGCACTTCGACCCGGCCGTTTCGTTCCCGGTCGAGGACGACGTGGTGGACCACGCGCGCGACGTAGCCGACCGGGGCAAGCGGGCCCACGCGCACTGGGACGAGCAGTTCGCGCGGTGGGCCGCGGCCCAGCCTAAGCGCAAGGCGCTGCTCGACCGGCTCGCCGCGCGCGAGCTGCCCGAGGGGTGGGCCTCTGCGCTGCCGGTCTTCGAGCCCGACGCCAAAGGCGTGGCCACCCGCAAGGCGTCCGGCGAGGTGCTGAACGCGCTCGCCCCGGTGCTCCCCGAGCTCTGGGGCGGTTCGGCCGACCTCGCCGGGAGCAACGACACCACGATGGCGGGCGAGCCGTCGTTCATCCCGCCGGAACACCAGACCAAGATGTTCCCCGGCAACATCTACGGCCGCACGCTGCACTTCGGCATCCGCGAGCACACGATGGGCGCGATCCTGAACGGGATCGCCGCCGACGGCCTGACCCGGCCGTACGGCGGCACGTTCCTGGTGTTCAGCGACTACATGCGGGGGGCGGTCCGGCTGGCGGCGCTGTCCAGGCTCCCGTCGACCTTCATCTGGACGCACGACTCCATCGGCCTCGGCGAAGACGGCCCGACCCACCAGCCGGTCGAGCACCTGTGGGCGCTGCGCGCCATTCCCGGCCTCGACGTGGTCAGGCCAGCCGACGCCAACGAGACCGCGGTGGCCTGGCGGGCCATCCTGGAGCGGCCGAACGGGCCGGCCGGGCTGTGCCTGACCCGGCAGAACGTGCCGGTGTTCGACCGCTCCGGGGCATCTGGGCTGGCCAGCGCCGAGCTGACCGCCCGCGGCGGGTACGTGCTCGCGGAGGCAGTGAGGGGGGATGGGGAGGCGGGTGGGGGGCAGCCCGAGGTCATCCTCATCGGCACCGGCAGCGAGGTGCAGATCGCGCTGGCCGCCAGGGAGGCGCTGCAGCAGGACGGAATCGCGGCCAGGGTGGTTTCCATGCCCTGCGTGGAATGGTTTGCCGAGCAGGATGCTTCTTACCAGCAGGAGGTACTCCCGACCCGCGTCCGGGCGAGGGTGAGCGTCGAGGCGGGGATTGCCCTCGGCTGGCGGGGGTTCGTCGGTGACGCTGGCGAGTGCGTGGGCCTGGAGCACTTTGGCGAATCAGCGGATTATCAGACTCTGTACAGAGGAATTCGGAATCACGGCCGAGCACGTGGTCACGGCCGCGAAGGCGAGCCTGGCCCGGGTAAGGGCCAGATAGCGCAAGGAGCTAAAGCCATGAACCCTCAGCCCGACATACTTGCCCAGCTCACCGACGCCGGCGTGTCCATCTGGCTCGACGACATCAGCCGGGAGCGCCTGACTACCGGCAACCTGAAGGACCTGGTCCGTGACATGCACGTGCGCGGGGTGACGTCGAACCCGACGATCTTCGCGAAGGCCCTGTCCCAGGGCGATGCCTATAACGACCAGGTGGCCGACCTGGCGCTGCGCGGCGTCAGCGTCGAGGAGGCCAGCCGGGACATCACCACCTACGACATCCGCTGGGCGTGCGACGTGCTGCGGCCCGTCTACGACGAGTCCGGCGGCGTCGATGGCCGGGTGTCCCTCGAGGTCGACCCGCGGATCGCCAGGGACACCACGGGCAAGACGGCCGCCGAGGCCAGGGCGCTCTGGTGGATGGTCGACCGGCCCAACCTGTTCATCAAGATCCCGGCGACCGAGGCGGGGATCCCGGCCATCACCCAGTGCCTGTCCGAGGGGATCAGCGTCAACGTGACCCTGATCTTCTCGCTGCAGCGCTACGGCGAGGTGATCGACGCGTTCATGGCCGGGATGGAGGGCGCCGCCGCGGCCGGCCGGGACCTGAGCAAGATCGCCTCGGTGGCTTCGTTCTTCGTCAGCCGGGTGGACACCGAGGTCGACGACAGGCTGGACAAGCTGGGCACGCCCGAGGCCGAGGCGCTGCGCGGCAAGGCCGCCGTGGCCAACGCGCGGCTCGCCTACGAGCTCTTCGAGCAGAGGCTCGCCACTCCGCGGTGGAAGGCCCTGGCCGAGCGCGGTGTGCACGTACAGCGCCCGCTGTGGGCCTCGACCAGCGTCAAGGACCCGAGCTTCGCCGACACCATGTACGTCGTGGACCTCGTCGCCCCGGACACCGTGAACACGATGCCGGAGGCCACGCTGCACGCCACCGCGGCCCACGGCCAGCTGCACGGCAACACGATCGACGGCACGTACGAGGAGTCCCGGCAGGTGTTCCGGCAGCTCGAGGCGCTCGGCATCCCCTACGACGACGTGACGGCGGTGCTGGAGGACCAGGGCGTGGAGAAGTTCGAGGCATCGTGGGTCGAGCTGCTCGACACGATCAAGACCCAGATGGCCGCGGCGAAGAAGTGACGAGGCGGACCGGCGGAGGAACCGGATGACATCGAACCCCCTGCGCGACCCCCGCGACCGCCGGATCCCGAGGGTCGCCGGGCCCTGCGCGCTGGTGCTCTTCGGCGTGACCGGCGACCTGGCCACCAAGAAGCTGCTGCCGGCCATCTACGATCTGGCAAACCGCGGGCTCCTGCCGCCGGGCTTCTCCCTGGTCGGCTTCGCCCGCCGGGACTGGCAGGACGAGGACTTCGAGCGGCTCACCCACGACGCGGTCAAGGCGCACGCGCGCACGCCGTTCCGGGAGACCGTCTGGCGGCAGGTGGCCGAGGGCGTGAAGTTCGTGCCCGGCGAGTTCGCCGACGACGAGGCGTTCGACCGCCTCGCCTCCTGCCTCGCCCAGCTCGACGTCGAGCGCGGGACCGGCGGTAACTACGCGTTCTACCTGTCCGTGCCGCCGAAGGCCTTCCCGCAGGTGGTGTCGCAGCTCAAGCGGTCCGGGCTGTCCACGCCGCCGGAGAGCCTCAACGGGGAGCGGCCGTGGCGCCGGGTCGTGATCGAGAAGCCGTTCGGCCACGACCTTGCCAGCGCCCGGGAGCTCAACGCGATCCTGAACGCGGTGTTCCCCGAGTCCTCGGTCTTCCGCATCGACCACTACCTGGGCAAGGAGACGGTCCAGAACATCCTGGCGCTGCGCTTCGCCAACACGCTGTTCGAGCCGATCTGGAACCGCGGCTACGTGGACCACGTGCAGATCACGATGGCGGAGGACATCGGCATCGGCGGCCGGGCCGGGTACTACGACGGGATCGGCGCGGCCCGGGACGTGATCCAGAACCACCTGCTGCAGCTCATGGCGCTCACCGCGATGGAGGAGCCGGTGTCATTCGAGGCCGACTCGCTGCGCATGGAGAAGGAGAAGGTGCTCTCCGCGATCACGATCCCCGAGGACCTCGCGGTGGGCACCGCCCGCGGGCAGTACTCCAGCGGCTGGCAGGGCGGCATCGAGGTGCGCGGCTTCCTCGAGGAGGACGGCATCGCGCCGGACTCGATCACCGAGACGTACGCGGCCCTGCGCCTCGAGGTCGACACGAGGCGGTGGGCCGGGGTGCCGTTCTACCTGCGCACCGGCAAGCGGCTGCCGAGCCGGATGACCGAGATCGCGCTGATGTTCCAGCGCGCACCGCACCTGCCGTTCGCGAGGACCGATACCGAGGAACTCGGCCAGAACGCCCTGGTGATCCGGGTGCAGCCGGACGAGGGCATCACGGTCAGGTTCGGCTCCAAGGTGCCTGGCTCGGCGATGGAGGTCCGCGACGTGAACATGGACTTCGCGTACGGCGAGTCGTTCACCGAGTCCAGCCCCGAGGCCTACGAGCGGCTGCTGCTCGACGTGCTGATCGGCGACCCGCCCCTCTTCCCGCGGCAGCGCGAGGTGGAGCTGTCCTGGCGGATCCTCGACCCGATCGAGGAGTACTGGGCCGGGCACGGCAAGCCGGAGCAGTACCCGGCGGGCACGGCGGGCCCGGTGGCAGCGGACGCGATGATCGCCCGCGACGGCCGGGCCTGGCGCCGGCTCTAGCCCCGGGAGAGAATGCGATGATGATTGACCTGACCGACACCACCACCAGGGCCATCCACGACGCGCTCACCCGGGCCAGGGATCAGCTGGGCGGCCCGACCACCGGCATGGTGCTCAACCTGATCATCATGACCGACGAGGCCGCCCAGTACGACGCGGTCCGCGCGGCGACGCAGGCCGGCCGCGAGCATCCGTGCCGCGTGCTGGGGGTGATCGCCAGGGACCCGAACGCCGAATCGCGGCTTGACGCCGAGATCAGGACCGGCGAGGGCGCCCCGGGGCAGACCATTCTGCTGCGTATGTACGGGCCGATGGGGCTGCACTCGGATTCCGTGGTGCTGCCGCTCCTGGTGCCCGACACCCCCGTGGTCACCTGGTGGCCGCGCGGCGGCCCCGCCACGCCGTCCAGCAGCCCGCTCGGGCTGCTGGCGCAGCGCCGGGTCACCGACGCCGCGTCCTCCGGCGCGCCGGGGCGGACCCTTGAAGCGCTCGCGGAGGGCTACCGCCCCGGCGACACCGACCTGAGCTGGACCAGGGCCACGGCCTGGCGCTCGCTGCTGGCCGCCACCCTGGACCAGCCGCACGGCGAGATCAGCAGCGGCTCGGTGTCCGCAGAGCCGCGCAACCCGACGGCGGACCTGCTGGCGGCGTGGCTGACCAGTCGGCTCGACCAGCCGTTCTCCCGCGACGAGTCGCCCGGTCCCGGCATCACCGAGGTGCGGTTCGTCACCTCCGACGGCGACATCACGATCACCCGCCCGGACGGGCGCATGGCCACCCTGACCCGGCCCGACCAGCCCGACCGCCGGGTGGCACTGCACCGCAGGGACACCACGGAACTGCTCGCCGAAGAGCTGCGCAGGCTCAACCCGGACGAGGTCTATGGCGAGACGCTGGCCAGCCTCTCCTCGGCCGCCCGGAGGTAACGCCATCAACGCGCCGCCTCAGGTGATCATTCACCGTGACGGAGAGCTCCTCGCGAAGGCCGTGGCCGCCCGGCTGGTGACCAGGCTGGTGGACGCCGTGGCGGCCCGCGGGCACGGCTCGCTGGTGCTGACCGGCGGCGGGATCGGCACCCAGGTGCTCGCCGAGCTCGCCGCCGCGCCGGCCAGGGATGCGGTCGACTGGCGGCACCTGGACATCTGGTGGGGGGACGAGCGGTTCGTCCCGTCCGGCGACCCGGAACGCAACGAGACCGGGGCCAGGGCGGCGCTCCTTGATCACGTCGACGTCAGCCCGGAGCGGGTGTACGCGATGCCGCCTTCGGACGGCCCGGACGGCGCCAGCCCGGAAGCGGCGGCCGCGCGATACGCGGGCTGGCTGCTGGCCGCCTCGCAGCCCGAGGACCACAGCCAGGTGCCGTCCTTTGACGTGCTGATGCTCGGCATCGGGCCCGAGGCGCACGTAGCGTCGCTGTTCCCCGGTATGCCGGCCCTGTACGAGGAACAGCGGACCGTGGTGGCGGTGCACGGGTCGCCCAAGCCGCCGCCGACGCGGCTGACCTTGACGTTCCCTGCCATCACCGCGGCGCGCGAAGTGTGGATCATCGCCTCTGGCGAGGACAAGGCGGGGGCGATCCGGCTGGCGCTGTCGGGGGCTGGGCCGGTCCAGGTCCCGGCGGCCGGCGCCCGGGGCAGGCAGCAGACCCTGTTCCTGCTCGACCGGGCCGCCGCTGCGGCGGTACCCGCGCAGCTCGGCCGGCTCGCCTCACCCTGACCGACGCCCGCGGCTCGCCTCACCGTGACCGACGCCCGCGGCTCGCCTTACCCTGACCGACGCCCGCGGCTCGCCTCACCCTGACCGGCTCCCCGCAGCTAACTGTGATGGCGCTGATGACCCGTTCTGGCTGGTATGACCCGGCCTGGCTAGGATCGCGCCGTGGCCACTGATCCCCGCGTGCGTGGCGGTCGCGATCACCTTGTCGTATGCGGAGATGACGCTCTCACGTTGCGCATGGTCGAGGAGCTGACCGTCAGGTACGGCGAAGAAGTCACCGTGATCCTGCCTTCGGCCCGGGGCAGAGACGGGCTGATGATGGCCCGGCTGCCTGGCGTCCGGCTCATCGAGCGGGCCGGCCTCGACGACCAGGCGTTTATCGCCGCTGGTGTGCCGGCCGCCCGGGCGCTCGCCCTGCTGCGCCAGGATGATCTCGGCAACTTCCATGCTGCGCTGCGCGCCCAGGAGCTCAACCCGGATCTGCGCCTGGTCGTCGCCATCTTCAACACCAGCCTCGGCGAGCGGATCCAAACGTTCTTCACCGACTGCGCGGTCCTGTCCGACTCCTCGATGGCCGCTCCGTCGTTTGTCGCCGCGGCCCTCGGCGAGCCCACACCGAGCCACGTCCGGCTCGCCGGACGCACGCTGTACGTGGCCAGGCGCGACGACACGGACTCCGAGCACGTGATCTGCGGGCTGACCACGGACACCGACGGGGGCTCCCCACGCCTGGCGGCCCCGAAGGGCAGCACCTCGAGCCTGGTGCTGGCGGTGGCCGACGGTACGCCGCGAAACCCGCTCACCGAGCAGCGCCGAAACCCGCTGCGGGCCGCTGGCAGGCTGTTCCGGAGGCTCTTCTGGCACCGGTTCGGCGCCGCGTTCGGGTGCCTGATCGCGATCCTCGGCGTCGGCTTCGCACTGCTCGCCACGGCCGTGCACTACTCGATGGGGAACGCGGTCTACCTGACTTTCCTCGACGCCGCCGGGGCGGCCGTGAGCAACCCCGGGCTGAGCTCCCCCGAGAAGGTCTCGCAGATCCTGCTGACGTTCGACGGCCTGGCCTTCCTGCCGCTGGTCACCGCCGCGGTGGTCGGGGCCAGGCTCACCGGCTCGGTGCGGGGCGCGAACCGGCCGGTGACTGACCACGTGATCGTCGCCGGGCTCGGCAACGTCGGCACCCGCGTCGTCGGCCAGCTGCACGACCTGGGCATCGACGTCGTCTGCGTGGACAAGAACGAGAATGCCGCCGGAGTGCCGATGGCTCGCCGCCTCGGCCTGAAGTTCGTCACTGGCGAGACCCACCGTGAGGAGACGTTGCTGGCGGCCGGCATCACCACCTGCCGGGCCCTGGTCTCGGTGACCGACAGCGACATCGTGAACCTGGAGACCGCCCTGCACGCGCGGGCACTCGCCGAGCAGCCCCGCATCGTGGTGCGGCTGTACGACGACGATCTCGCCGAACGGGTGCAGAAGAACGTCAGCAACACGATCTCGCGGTCGGTTTCGTACCTTGCGGCGCCGGCCTTCGCCGGAGCCATGCTGGAGCACCAGGTGCTGCGCACGATCCCGGTAGGGCGGCACGTGCTCCTCATCGCGGACGCCGCCGTCGGCGAAGGCGCCGAACTGGCCGGCCGGCGCGTGGACGACGTGCACGATCGCAGCGACGTACGGCTGATCGCGCTCCGGCGCCGGGCCGGCACCGCGGTCGACTGGTCGCCGCGGCCCGGCAACGAGCTCAGGCCCGGCGACCGGCTGGTCGTGGTGGCCACCAGGGCCGGGCTCGGCCGGGTCCTCGCCCGCTGCCGCTCCCGGTAACCGCCGGTCGCGCGATGCCCCCGGAAACTGGGTCTCCCCAAAGATCGATTGCGGAGTTACGCTCAGGACAGATCTTCCGTTTGGTTCTGCTGAGCCATCTGTGAAGAGAAGGAAGGTCCGTATATGGCCGTATTTGCGCCATTCGCTATTGCGTTGGCCGCAGGCTGGGCTTCCCGGCCAGGCGACGAGTTCAGCGCGGCCGGCCAACCATGTTCCTTCCGTCCATCCGTGCGCCTGCCCTGCCCCGCGGGCGACAATGCCTCCAGGTCCGGGCGGCGCAAGTCCACAGGAGGAATCACTTGAGCACCACAGATGATGCTCCCGCCCCGGCAGCATGGGTAAGCCCCGTAGCCGATCCGGCGCCGCTCGGGTTGGCGGCCTTCGCCCTGACCACGTTCCTGCTGTCCGCCATCAACGCGGGCTGGGCCAAGAGCTCGACCGGCAGTGACTGGTGGAGCTACGCGATCGCCTACGGCGGCCTGGGCCAGCTGCTGGCCGGCATGTGGGAGTTCCGCAACCGGAACGTGTTCGGCGCGACGGCGTTCTCCACCTACGGCGGGTTCTGGATCGGCCTCGGCCTGTGGCTGCATTTCATACCGGCAACCGTCAGAGTCACCGCTCTTGTCTCGCTGAACCGTGACCTGGGCTGGATCCTGCTGGCGTTCGCGATCTTCAACACGTACATGCTGATCATCAGCAGCCAGGTGAACATGGCCGTGTTCCTGGTCTTCCTAACCCTGGAGGTGACCGAGATCCTCCTGTTTATCGGGAACTTCGTCACCAAGAACCCAGCCCTGCCGCCGTTCAACATCACTCCCCTACCCGGGCTGATCCAGGTCGGCGGCTACGTAGGGGTCCTCACCGCAGTGGTTGCCTGGTACACCTCTGCGGCCGGCGTCATGAACGGGCTGAAGGGCAGGCAGGTCTTCCCGGTCGGCAAGCCGCTGTTCAACCTCTGACCAGCAGGCCAGGCCGAGTGCCTCGTCAGGTCCCGGGGACCGTCAGGTCCCCGGGACCTTGCGTTGCGGACCACCGATACCTTAGGGCAGGTGGATCTGCAGGAAAGGCTTCAGCTAGACGCGGCGCGGCAGCAAGTGGCCAAGGTTAAGGCGCGCACCAGGCCGTGGCGGTACATCTTCGCCATCATTCTCGCCATAGTCGCCGCTTCCGTGTCCGTTCAGGCCCGTTACGTTGCCCACGAACTGTCGCAGAAGGGTGGTAGCAGCGAGTCGGTGCTGGCCCCGCTGGGGTCTGCCGGAAACCTTGGCCTGTCCTACGGCGCGGCGATCGCATTCTGCCTGCTGGCCAGCGCCGGCACGCTCGGACTCGGCAACAAGGCCCGGGAGGTCCTCGAGCGATCGGTTGGCTCGGCGCACGCAACGGTGGTCCGGTTCGTCATCCTCGTGGCCGGCGCCCTCGTCACGGTGATCATCACGCTTGAGCTGTTTAACGTCGCGGTCACGCAGCTCATCGTCGGCGGCGTGGTGACCAGCGTGCTGCTCGGCATCGCCGCACAGCAGTCCCTTGCCAACGTCTTCGCCGGCATCGTGCTGCTGATGGCGAGGCCGTTCCGGGTCGGTGATCAGATCGGAGTCCGGTCCGGGGCGCTGTCCGGCCTGCTCGAGGGGATGGTCAGCGAGATCAGCATCACCTACGTGCGGCTGGAGACGCCCAACGGCCCGGTCCACATCCCGAACTCCCAGGTTCTGGCGGCGGCCGTGGGCCCGGCCGGTGCGGTGCCGCCACCATCCGGGCAGGCCGCCACGTCGGCCGGCCAGGGAGCGGCCGCCCAGGCCGGGCCGGCAGCGGCAACCGCTGTCCTGCTGACACCGGCAGAAACGGCGGCAGCGGCCGGAGCGCCAGCCATGGAGCATCCGGCCGCCGCCGAAGCGTCAGCCCATCCGGCTACTGCCGAAGCGTCAGCCCATCCGGCCACTGCCGAAGCGCAGACATCCCCGGGCGCCGCTGAAGCGCCGGCAGGTTCCCCGGGCCCGGCGGAGCCGGCGCCGGAAGGATCGGAATCCGGGCGCGACGCCGGCCGTCAGCCATCCTGAGCGGCACCCCGGCCAGCTAGTCGTCTGCTGCCCGGCCGCCCCCGGCCCGTGCCGCCTGGACCGCCGCCAACTCATGGCGGCGGCGGTTTTCCATGAGCTAGGTAGTTGAGCCGCGCTATTCGCGGGTCAGCTATCACGATCATGAAATAGCGGGCCGCCCTCCTAGAGGCGGCGGCCCGCCAGGCGCCAGGAGAAACCGCGTAACTCCCGAACGCGGCTGGTTGGCCGGCGCTCTAGCGGTGACTCGCCTCGTACTTCGCGATGACCTGCGCGGGAATCCGGCCGCGGTCGCTGACGTCGATCCCGCTGCGCTTGGCCCAGGCGCGAACCTCCGCGCTGTGCTGGCGGTGAGCCGCCGTTCTGCGCTTGGTCCGGCCAACCCTGCCGGTTACCTTGCGGGCCCTGTCGGCGAACCGCCGGAATACCTCATCGAATTTCTCGCTGTGCTTCTCGCATAGGTCGATCTCATAATCCCGGCCGTCCAGGCTGAACGCGCGCGTCATGTGCTCGCCGTCCGGGATCTCTTTTGAGTCGTAGTCGCACGCGAATGTGACTGAGACCTTCTGTGCCACTTGTACTCCCCCTTCCCCCGACGCGAATATATCCCCAGGCACATGGCATCTGTAACGGCACCTTGGCTGCGGGTTTCCAGGGCGCCTTTGGAATGCTTATCTGGCGCGGGAAAACTGCACCGCATCCGCCTAACGCGAGCCTGGTTCAGCGCCGTGTTCGGTGCTCAGCGGCTGCCACGACGTGGCTGGTAGGGGAACGATTCCAGCGGCGGTTCATCCGCCATGTCATCGGTAAGGGCGGCGCCGTAATGCACCGGGTAATCGGCAGTACTTGGACCGAGAGCATCCCCTTGCGCCGCTGAGCCAGGTCCAGATCTGGGCGCCGATCTGGGGTTCGATCTGGGGTCAGATCTGGGTGCTGAACCTACGCCCGGGTAATGCGATACAGGCGCCTCACCTTGATAATCCATCGGGCCGGTGCCGGTTAGGTACGGATCGCTCGCTGGCTCGCCTGGATAAGAGCCCTGGTTGCCGGTGCCACGCGGATAAGCCCCGCTGTCACCGGCGCCCGGATAGGAACTGCCCGGGCTGGCGCCGGCATGGAAGTCGGCACCGTAACCAGCCCGCTCCGCATTCGGGGCGGCGGGCAAATCCGCCAGGTATCCGGTGCCCTGATGGGGCGGTCCGGCCGGGTAGCCCGAAGGTCCGGTCAGGTAGTCGGCTGGCCTGGGCCGCTGGTCCGGCGGTGGCTCGGGCAGGTAGTCGGCTGGCCTGGGCCGCTGGTCCGGCGGTGGCGCGGGCAGGTAGTCGGCTGGCCTGCGCCGCTGGTCCGGCGGTGGCTCCGTCAGGTATTCCGTCGGCCTGGGCTGCTCCGGCGGTGGCGCGGCCAGGTAGTCGGCCGGCCTGGGCCGCTGGTCCGGCGGTGGCTCCGTCAGGTATTCCGTCGGCCTGGCCTGCTCCGGTGGCGGCGCGGCCAGGTACTCAGGCGCACCGTTCTGGTACGGCGCCGGCGCCGTGGGGGTCTCCGGCACCCCGAGCTGGCCGAGCACGTCCAGCGGGTCCGCGAGGTAGTCGGGGGCCCGGCCCCGACGCTCCGGCGGCTGCGGTTCACCCGGGTATTCCACGGGTCCAGCCGCCGGTTCCGGCATCGGGCGCGGGGGCTCCGCCGGGTACTGCCCCGAACGGCCCCGGCGGCCCGTGGGGGCGGCCGGGTACTCGGTTGCCCCGGTCCGCGGGCCCTGCGGCTCGGCCGCGTAATCAGGGGTTCCGCCCCGCGGGTCAGCGGTCAGCGGCTCACCCGGGTACCCCACAGGCGCAGGCCCGGGTACGTGATCGGCAGCCTGATCCCGGTGGTCCAGCGGCTCGGCCAGGTAGTCCGTCGTCCCGTTCCGGTATCTTCCCTGGTCAGGTGTACCTGGCCCATCATCCCGGAAGTCAGCAGAAGCGGGCTGCATCATCTGGCCGGACATCGGGCCCATCGCGCGGACCTGCGCCGTGGCGTCGCCGGGCGGGTCGGCAAACGCCTGGCCTGGCGCCTGGCCGTCCCATCCGGGCTGCTGCCCGTCCGGGCCACGCTGCAGCGTCTGCACCATTCTCGGCAGGTCGGCAATGGCGAGCCGGAAGGTGCCGGTGCACATCCCGCCCTGCCAGATGCTCAGGACCGCCACTCCGGTGTCCGCGTACCAGCTGAGGCGCATGCTGCGGGAATTGCCCCGTACGTCGAAGAAAACCTCGCCCAGACGAGGCAGCGGGGCAGCATCCGATGCGGACATGGTGCCCATGGTTACGCTGAAGCAACGCCTTTGTCTACCTTGATCGCGACACTCGCAATGCCGCGGCCGGGGCAGCCGCGGCGCGGCGCCCTGGCCAGTTTCGTGATCTAGCCTGCATGAGCCGTGGCGCAGATGGCATGATTGTGCGTCGGCTAGCTGACGGTCGGCGGCATAGCCACCGCACCGCGCACCCGGCCATGCCCTGTGCTCGCGGGAACACTACGGCCACGTAAGACGTTCAATCTTGCGACGGGGCGAATGCCGCATCATGCGAGAATTTATGCGTCCAGCGAGCCGGACGCTCGGCTAGGCGAGGAACTACACGGTGAGCTGGTTGAGGAGAGTTGTTCATGTCTGAGGTACGCCGTCAGGCGGTCCTGATCCCGCGGCCGAACTGGGGCTGGCAAGACGACGCCGGCTGCCGCGGTAAGGACACCGTGCTCTTCTTCGGCCCAGATGGCGAGCGCCAGCCCGAGCGGGACATCCGGGAGCGGAAGGCCAAGGCCGTATGCGCCGCATGCCCGGTCCGGGCGGAGTGTCTGAATTACGCAGTTAGCCGTCCGGAGAAGTACGGCACCTGGGGCGGGCTGAACGAGGACGAGCGGTCTGCCGAGCGGCGTCGCAGGATGCGTCGCGCGAACGCGGCCTGACCTGCCCCGACCCGACCGGGCGTCGCGTAAGCCCGCAGCCACCGCACCCGCCAGCCCCGCCGCCGCAACACTTGTCCCATGGCGCGCGACAATGGAAGCATGATCTGCTTGTCGTGCCGTCAGCAGCACCATGAGAAGTGCCCTGGCGGGACCTGGTGCGACTGCCAGCATCGGCAGCCCGACGCCGACGTCGAGCCGAAGCTTGGCTGGGTCCGGCAAGGCTGACCGCCTCCGGGCGGAATAGTCACGATTGCCGCGAAGTTGACCTGACACATGGGAGCCAGCGCTTTGTCTCGGGAACCGGCTAGGCGACCGTCACATGCTGCTGCTGCGGCGCTCACCGCCGCTGATCCGCTGCTCGTCACCCGCAGGCACGTCGATTTCCTTCGCATCACAAGCGCGCTCTGTCTCGCGCCGCCGCTGACCACAGTCCGTCATTCCTGACGGGCGCGTGCCGCGAGCAGCGTTCCCGCCAGTCGGCCGGACGTAAGCGGGAGTAATACGCCCGCACAAGCTGCCGCCAGCAGAAGTCCAGGCACGCGCCCCGTGACCGAAGGGACGCAGCACATGCCAGCACCGAGCAGCACAACGGCCCCTCAATCTATTCAGCCCGCCCAGCCCACCGCGCAGCCCGCCCAGCAGCCCGCTCAGTCCGCCCAGCAGCCCGCTCAGTCCGCCCTGCCCGACGCCAGGAGCCAGCGAAGCCGCCGCCAGGGCCGCGGTGATGGCCAGTGGGCACTTGGCTACCGCGAGCCGCTGAACAAGAACGAAGAGCTCAAGAAGAACGACGACGGCCTGAACGTCCGCGACCGGATCATCAACGTCTACGCCAAGCGCGGCTTCGACTCGATCGACCCGGCCGACCTGCGTGGCCGGTTTCGCTGGTTCGGCCTGTACACCCAGCGCCGGCCGGGCATCAGCGGCGGCAAGACCGCCGTCCTGGAGCCCGAGGAACTCGACGACACGTTCTTCATGATGCGGGTCCGCATCGACGGCGGCCAGCTCAGCAGCGAACAGCTGGCCACGGTCGCGGATGTCTCCCGGCGGTTCGCCAGAGGCACGGCCGACGTGACCGACCGCCAGAACATCCAGCTGCACTGGGTGCGAATCGAGGACGTGCCGGAGATCTGGGATGCGCTGGAATCCGTGGGCTTGTCCACCACCGAGGCCTGCGGCGATACCCCCCGGGTGATCCTGGGCTGCCCGCTGGCCGGCATCGACGCCGAGGAGATCATCGACGCGACGCCGGAGATCCGCCAGACGGCCGCGCGCTACGTCGGTGACCCCGCGTTCTCCAACCTGCCGCGCAAGTACAAGTCCGCGATGAGCGGCTGCGCGGCGCAGTGCACGATCCACGAGATCAACGACATCGCGTTCGTCGGCGTGATCGGGCCGGACGGCGATCCGGGCTACGACCTGTGGGTCGGCGGCGGGCTCTCCACCAACCCCATGATCGGCAAGAGGCTGGGCGCCTTCGTCCGGCCGGACCAGGTCCCCGAGGTCTGGGCGGGCGTCACGTCCATCTTCCGCGATTACGGTTACCGCAGGCTGCGGCACCGCGCCCGGCTCAAGTTCCTGATGGCCGACTGGGGTCCGGAGCGGTTCCGCGAGGTGCTCGAGCGGGATTACCTGGGCCACCCCCTGGCCAACGGGCCCGCGCCGAAGGCGCCGGGTAGCGGGCAGCGCGACCACGTCGGCGTTCACATGCAGCGGGACGGCCGGTATTACGTCGGCTTCGCCCCCCGGGTCGGCCGGATGTCGGCCGACAAACTCGACCTGGTCGCCCGCCTGGCCCTGGAGTACGGCAGCGGCCGGGTCCGGACCACCACCGAGCAGAAGATGGTGATCCTGGACGTCCCGGAGGACCGGACGGCCGCGCTGGCCGCCGAGCTCACCGCCGCCGACCTGCCGGTGGCGCCGGGCGTGTTCCGGCGGCACACGATGGCGTGCACCGGCATCGAGTTCTGCAAGCTGGCGATCGTCGAAACGAAGCAGCGGGCCTCGGACCTGATCGCCGAGCTGGACCGGCGGCTGCCCGGGTTCACCGAGCCGATCACGATCAACGTCAACGGCTGCCCCAACTCGTGCGCCCGGATCCAGACCGCCGACATCGGCCTCAAGGGAACGCTGATCACCCTTCCCGGGGGCGAACAGGTAGAGGGATTCCAGGTCCACCTCGGCGGCAGCCTGGACGGCGGTGACGGCGAAGGCTCGGGCTTCGGCCGGAAGGTGCGCGGGCTCAAGACCACCGCCGATGGTCTTCCCGACTACGTCGAGCGGGTGCTGCATCGCTTCGAGGCGACCAGGACACCAGGTGAGACGTTCGCCACATGGGTAGCCAGGGCTCCGGAGGAGGACATAAAGTGAGCATTCAGGCCTTTCCGGCAGAGCGCGCAGTCCCGTTCTACTGCCCTTACTGCGGCGAGGAAGACTTGGAGCCCCAGGAAGCGGACGGCGAGTGGCGTTGCCGCAGCTGCGTGCGCTCGTTCCGGCTACGCTTTGCGGGAACCGGAGCCATTCCGGGAGGGCACCGGTGAGCCGCGACGTGATCGGGGCAGGATCAGCGGATACTGACGAGACGACGCCCGCGGGTCGGGAGGAAGCCATCCGCATGGAGAGGCTGGCCAACGAAGCGGCCGAAGCGCTGGCAGGCGCGCCCGCCGATGACGTGGTCCGGTGGGGCCTTGACACCTTCGGCGACCGGATCTGCATCACCTCGTCGATGACCGATGCCGTGCTCGTCCACCTGGTGTCCGAGGTGCGCGAGGGCGTCGACGTCGTCTTCCTCGATACCGGTTACCACTTCGCCGAGACGATCGGCACCAGGGACGCGGTTTCCACGGTCTACCCGGTCAATGTGATCAACGTCACCCCCGAGCAGACCGTGGCCGAGCAGGACGAGCAGATGGGCCGCCCGGCTGTACAGCCGCAACCCGGATCTCTGCTGCTACCTGCGCAAGGTGGTGCCGCTGGAGCGGGCGCTCGAGCCCTACGACGCCTGGTTCACCGGGGTCCGCAAGGAGGAGACCGACGCCAGGAACGACACCCGCGTGGTGCAGTGGGACGCCAGGCGCGAGATGGTGAAGGTCAACCCGATCGTCGACTGGACCCAGGAGCAGGTCGAGGCCTACGTCGCCGAGCACGGCGTGCTGGTCAACCCGCTGGTCTACGACGGCTACCCGTCGATCGGCTGCGCCACCTGCACCGTCCGGGTTGAGGACGGCGGCGATGCCCGGAGCGGCCGCTGGGCCGGCACCGGCAAGACCGAATGCGGCATCCACCTCTGACCGAGCGCCGCGCCTGGCCCCCGCTGATTGCTGTCGCGCACGGCAGCAGCGATCCCCGGGCGGCGGCCGCCGTCACCGACCTGATGGCCCTGGTCCAGGCTCGGGCGGGCCTGCAGGCCCGCGCGGCCTTCCTCGGTCACGCACTTCCCTCGGTTCCCGACGTGCTCGAGGCCGTGTACGGCAGCCTCTCCGATGACCACCAGGAACGCGACGCTCCGGCCGCCGTGGTGTTGCCGCTGTTGCTCACCGCGGCCTACCACAGCGACGCCGACCTGCCGGCCTTGCTCGGCGAGGCCACCCGCCGCCTGCCGCGGCTGCGCATCAGCTACGGCGAGCCGCTCGGGCCGCACCCTGGCCTGCTGCGCGCCCTCGACCGCCGCCTGGTCGAGGCGGGCGGCCCGGGCCCGGAAGGTCCCGGCGGCACCGCTGTGGTCCTCGCCGCGGCCGGGTCGAGCCGCCTCACCGCGAACGCCGCCGTGGCCCGGGCCGCCGTGGCCTGGCAGCGGGCCAGGGGCTGGCAGAGCGTGGTGCCCGCGTACGCGTCGGCGGCCGCGCCGTCGCCTGCCGAGGCAGTGGCCGGGCTGTTGCGCGCGGGAGCCGCCCGGGTGGTCGTCGCCACCTATCTGCTGGCCCCCGGCGTCTTCGCCGATCAGGTACGTGAGCGGTCGCTGGCCGCCGGTGCCGCCGTTGTCAGCGGCCCGCTCGGTGCCGCCCCCGAGGTGGCCGACGTGGTGATCGAGCGTTATCAACAAGCCGTTTGCGAGGATGCTGTACTGCGCGTTCGCCATCGCGCGTGAAGACACTGAAAATGGGGACAGGGAAAGGCCCTGTGGGGATGCGGGGGCGGGCCCCGCAGGGAAGGGTTCTATGGAGGGAATGCGGGGGGCGGGGCCCCCGCAGGGAGGTCCTCATGACACGCGCGGCGCCACATGTCACGCACGAAGTGCTCAATCAGGTCCCGCCGCTGGCGGACTACGACGTGGCCGACGACCCGGCCCTCACCGAGGCGCTGCAGCGCGAGGGTGCCGACGGTGGAGACGGTAGCCGCGAGTTGCACGAACTCGGCGAGCGGGCCGGTTCCGCCGCGACGCAGGAGCTCGCCCGGCTGGCCAACGAGCATCCCCCGGTGCTGCGCACGCACGATTCCCGCGGCAACAGGATCGACGAGGTGGAGTTCCACCCCGCGTGGCATGAGCTGATGGCTGTCGCCGTCGGCCACGGGATGCACGCCGCGCCGTGGCGTGACCGCAGCCCGGGCGGGCACGTCGCACGAGCGGCCAGGTTCTATGTGTGGACGCAGGCGGAGGCCGGGCATGGCTGCCCGATCTCCATGACCTACGCCTCGGTGCCGGCGCTGCGGCACGCCCCCGGGCTCGCCGACCGGTTCGAGCCGCTGCTCGGCTCCTGCAGCTACGATCCCGGGCTGCGGGTTCCGGACGGGAAGGCCGGCCTGCTGGCCGGCATGGCCATGACCGAGAAGCAGGGGGGTTCCGACGTCAGGGCCAACACCACCAAGGCGGTGCCGGCCGGCGACGGCTACCAGCTCACTGGGCACAAGTGGTTCTGTTCCGCGCCCATGTGCGACCTGTTCCTTGTCCTGGCCCAGGCCCCTGAGGGGCTGAGCTGCTTCCTGCTCCCCCGGGTGCTGCCCGACGGCACCCGCAACGCCATGCGCATCCAGCGGCTCAAGGGCAAGCTGGGCAACAGGTCGAACGCCTCGTCGGAGGTCGAGTACGACGCCGCGTTCGCCTGGCCGGTCGGCGAGCCAGGTCGGGGCGTGGCCACGATCATCGAGATGGTCAGCGCGACCAGGCTGGACTGCGTCATCGGCAGCGCGGCCGCGATCAGGCTCGGATGCGTCACGGCCGTGCACTACGCCGGCATCCGCCGCTCGTTCGGGACCACGCTCGCCGCGCATCCGCTGATGGCCGCGGTCCTCGCCGACCTCGCGCTGGAGTCCGAAGCCGCCACGACCGTGGCAATGCGCCTGGCCGGCGCCGCCGACCGCGCCTCGCGCGGCGATGCCGCCGAGGCCACGCTGCTGCGGCTGGCGCTGCCCGCGGCCAAGTACTGGGTGTGCAAGCGCGCGCCGATGGTCACAGCCGAGGCGCTGGAGTGCCTGGGCGGGAACGGGTACGTGGAGGAGTCGGGCATGCCTCGGCTGTACCGGGACGCGCCGCTGAACTCGGTGTGGGAAGGCTCGGGCAACGTCACCGCCCTGGACGTGCTCCGCGCGCTGACCCGCTCCCCCGGTTCGGCCGACACGCTGCTAGCCGAGATCGATCTCGCGGCCGGCGCCGACCGGCGGCTGGACGCCGCTGCGGAGCGGCTGCGCTGCGCGCTGAAGGAAGCCTGGGCTGCGGACGGGGACGGGGCTCAGTATGGGGCCAGGCGGCTGGCCGGGCTGATCACGCTGACCCTGCAGGGATCGCTGCTGGTGCGGCACGCTCCGGCGGCCGTCGCCGACGCGTTCTGCGGGTCCCGGCTCGGCTCCGAACTCTCGGCCGGCCCCGGTGGCCCGTTCGGCACGCTCCCGGACGGACTGGACCTTGACCCGGTGATCGGCCGGGCCAGTGTCAGCGTCCGCGGGTAGGGTCTGCGGATGGAAGTGTGGCCGGGAACTCCGTATCCGCTCGGCGCTACCTGGGACGGTGCGGGCACCAACTTCGCGCTGTTTTCCGAGGTCGCGGAGCAGGTGGAGCTGTGCCTGTTCGACGCCGGCGACGCGGACGAGGACGAGGAAACCCGGATCGCGGTCACCGAGGTGGACGCACTTGTCTGGCACTGCTACCTCCCCGGCGTGGAGCCCGGCCAGCGCTACGGGTACCGGGTGCACGGCCCGTACCAGCCAGAGCACGGCCACCGGTGCAACCCGTCGAAGCTGCTGCTCGACCCCTACGGCAAGGCCGTCGAAGGGCAGGTGACCTGGCACCAGGCCGTGTACTCCTACCAGCACGGCAACCCGTCGGTGCTGAACACCGACGACAGCGCGCCGTACATGCCGCGGAACGTGGTGATCAACCCGTACTTCGACTGGGGCGACGACCGGCCGCCGCGCACGCCGTACCACGAAACGCTCATCTACGAGGCACACGTACGCGGCCTGACCATGCGGCATCCCGAGGTAGCGCCCGAGCAGCGAGGCAGCTACGCGGGCCTGACCCATCCCGCGGTCATCGACCACCTGACCAGGCTCGGCGTGACCGCCGTGGAGCTGATGCCCGTTCATCAGTGCGTGCCCGAGCCCGCCCTGGTGCGGCGCGGTCTCACCAACTACTGGGGCTACAACACGATCGCGTTCCTCGCCCCGGACAACCGGCACTCCTCGTCCGGCACGCCTTATGGCCACGTCGCCGAGTTCAAGGCGGCGGTCAAGGCGCTGCACGCGGCCGGCATCGAGGTGATTCTCGACGTCGTGTACAACCACACGGCCGAGGGCGGCGCGCTCGGCCCGACGCTGTCCTTCCGCGGCATCGACAACGCCGCCTACTACCAGCTCGCCCCCGGCAACCCGCAGAGCTACCTCGACTACACCGGATGCGGCAACAGCCTCAACGTGCGCAACCCGCATCCGCTGCAGCTGATCATGGACTCGCTGCGGTACTGGATCCTGGACATGCACGTCGACGGGTTCCGGTTCGACCTCGCCGCGGCCCTGGCGCGCGAACTGCACGACGTGGACCGGCTGTCGGCGTTCTTCGACCTGGTGCAGCAGGACCCCGTGGTGTCCCAGGTCAAGCTCATCGCCGAGCCCTGGGACGTGGGCCAGGGCGGCTACCAGGTCGGCCACTTCCCACCGCTGTGGACGGAGTGGAACGGGCAGTACCGGGACACCGTGCGCGACTTCTGGCGCGGCAGGGCGGCCACGCTGCCGGAGTTCGCGTCCCGCCTGACCGGATCGAGCGACCTGTACGAGACGAGCGCGCGGCGGCCGGTCGCCTCGGTGAACTTCATCACCTGCCACGACGGCTTCACGCTGCGGGACATGGTCAGCTACGACCGCAAGCACAACGAGGCGAATGGCGACTACAACCGCGACGGAAGCGACGACAACCGGTCGTGGGATTGCGGGGCCGAAGGCCCGACGGACGATCCGGCGGTGAACGAGCTCCGGGCCCGGCAGGTGCGGAACTTCCTGGTCACGCTGTTCTGCTCGCAGGGCGTCCCGATGCTGCTGGCGGGCGACGAGATGAGCCGCACCCAGCGCGGCAACAACAACGCGTACTGCCAGGACAACGACATGTCCTGGATCGACTGGGAGGCGGCATCCAAGCAGCAGGACCTGATCGACTTCACCTGCATGCTGTCCGAGCTGCGGCGGGCGCACCCGGTGTTCCGCCGCCGCAGGTTCTTCAGCGGCCGGGCCGCGGCCGACGGCCTGCAGGACATCGTCTGGCTCACCCCGGCCGGGCGGCAGATGACCGACAACGACTGGCAGACGGGCTACGCCAGGTCGCTCACCGTGTTCCTGAACGGGGACGCGATCACCGAGCCCGGGCTGCGCGGCGAGACCGTGCGGGACGACAGCTTCCTGCTGCTGTTCAACGCCAACCGGGAGCCGGTCACGTTCACCGTGCCCGGCGTCCGGTTCGGTCCCGGCTGGGAGGTGGTGATCAGCACGGCCACCGCGGTCGGCGCCGCGGCTCCCGGCGCCACCGGGACGATCACCGCGCGGCCGGGGCGCAGCATCGACCTGGCCGGCCGCTCGATCATGGTGCTGCGCGGGATCGAGGACGGCCCGGCTAGCCCCGGCTAGCCTGCGTGGCCGCGATCAGCACCAGCGTGAACATGGTCAGGCCGACGGCGCCGTGCATCGCCACCACCCGGGCGGGGAAGTGCTGCTCGGCTCCCCTGGCGTAGCTTGCCGCCCCGGCCGACCAGCCACCGGGTCAGCATCACGAAGCCGAGCATCGCCGACCCGCTCAGCACCCCGAACCCGCACCACGCGTAGACCGTCGAGTGGGTCAGCAGAAAGACCACCCATAATGACAGGCCGGTGCTGGCCAGCACCGGGTGCGCGAAGATCAGCGCGGCCGGGAAAACCGTGACCCTGGTGGCCTGCTGTCGCAGGCCACCGTGCGAAAGCCAGACGCCGAGCAGGTACAGACCGAAGCAGGCAGTGGCGGCCCAGATCACCGTGGCAACGATCTTCAGCATGCTCTCCTACCCCGGCCGCAGTCCCGTCACGTCGTGCCTTGGCAGCACATCTTGCTCTATTCGACGCGAGAAGATGCAAGGACTCGATTTCACGTGACAGTGTGGACGGTTATCGGCCGAAACCAGCTCGCCATCAGGCCTGCCAGCCATTTTGTGGCGGATCGCCGGTGGTCTCGCGGCACTGCCGGACGCCCGTTTCCGGCCGTCTGGTTGACTGCTTGCCGTGCGCAAGATCTTCCCGGCCGACCCGGCCGCGCCCGATATCCGGGCGGACGACGTCGAGGCCCTGGCTGAGCTCTACGCCTACCCCGCTGGCCCGTCCGACGCGCCGTGGCTGCGTGCCAACATGATCGAGAGCATCGACGGCGCCGGCAGCCTCAACGGGCGTTCCGCCGGCCTGTCCGGCGACGCCGACCGGCTGGTGTTCGCTGTTTTGCGCAGCCTCGCCGACGTGATCCTGGTGGGGGCGAGTACGGCGAGGGCGGAGAAGTACCGTCCGGTCCGAGAGCAGGAGATCTGGCCGAAGCTTCGCGGTGAACGGCAGCAGCCCACGCCGCCGATAGCGGTCGTGACCAGGAAGCTTGACCTGGACCTCGACGGCCCGCTGGTGGCCGGGGCACCCGGCGGAGCCCGCACGATCCTGCTCACCACGAAGGCGGCCCCGGCCGACCGCCGTGCGGCCGCGTCCGTGCATGCGGATGTGGTCGTCATCGGGCGGGATACGGTACCGCCGTCCGCCGCGGTGCAGGATCTGGCCAGCCGCGGCTACCGTAACGTCCTCCTCGAGGGCGGCCCAGCGCTGCTCAGGCAGATCGCCGAGGCCGGCCTCCTCGACGACCTGTGCCTGACTTTCAGCCCGGTGCTCGAGGGCGGCATGGCTGGCCGGATCCTTGCCCCACCCCCCGCGGCCGCCGGAAACGGCCCGGTGGCCAGGCTGGGGCTCGCGCACGTGCTCGAGGACGACGGTAGCCTGCTCTGCCGGTACCTGCGGGCCACCGGTTGACCGGCGGCAGCGGGCCATGGACAGCAGCGCACCCTGGGATATGACTCCCCGGCAGAGCGTCGAGCGGGAGCGCGCCCGCCGCGGCGAGGCCGACGTGGTGGCCGCCTGCGTCGTGCTGCTCGCGGGCGGCGACGTGGACCGCCCGTTCGTCTTCGCCATCGGCGGCCCGGCCGCGGAGTCGGTGCTCGGCCCGCACCCGCGCCAGGACCAGCGCTACTTCCTCCGAGTGTGGGCGGCCCGCGCCCTGCTGTACGCGTGGGACGACAGTGCGCAGCCCGCGGTGCTGGCCGCGCTGGCCGACGAATCGTGGCGGGTGCGCGAGATGGCAGCCAAGGTAGTTGCCAGGCGCAAGATCGGCGATGCGCTTTCCGTCGTTGCGGAGATGAGCACCGACCCGGTGCCTCGGGTGCGGGCCGCCGCGGCCCGGGCAACGGCGATCCTGACCGCGGCCGGAGCCTGAACGGATAGCGTGGCCCCGACGGCGGCGGGAGGCGGTCCCGCCGGGGCGGGATCGGGAGCGAAAATGGCACTGCACCGCAAGGTGGACGAAGCCGAAGCAGACTCCGAGCTTGACATCAACCCGGTGTACGTCCGCGAGCTGCACCTGCACGTGCCGCGCAACCGGATCCCCGAGCACAGCATGCTGCCGGACACGGCGCTGCAGACGGTCCACGACGAGCTGATCCTGGACGGCAACGCCAGGCAGAACCTGGCCACGTTCGTGACCACTTGGATGGAGCCCCAGGCCCGGCAGCTGATGGCCGAGTGCTTCGACAAGAACATGATCGACAAGGACGAGTACCCGCAGACGGCCGAGCTCGAGCGGCGCTGCGTGAACATCCTTGCTGAACTGTGGCACGCGCCCGGCTGCGAGCCCCGACCCGATGGGACCACGATCGCTACCGGCGTCGGCTGCTCGACCACCGGCTCGAGCGAGGCGTGCATGCTCGGCGGGATGGCCCTGCTGTGGCGCTGGCGGGCTCGCCGTGCCGCCAGTGAAGGGGGGATGGGGAGGCGGGCGGGGGACGCCACCAAGCCGAACCTGGTGATGGGCTCGAACGTCCAGGTCTGCTGGGAGAAGTTCTGCCGCTACTGGCAGGTCGAGCCCAGGCTGGTGCCGATGGCGCCGGGGCGGCTCCACCTGACCGGTCCCGAGGCGGCGGCCCGTTGCGACGAGAACACGATCGGCGTGGTCGCCGTGATGGGGTCCACGATGGACGGCAGCTACGAGCCGGTGCTGCAGATCAATGAAGAGCTCGACAAGCTCAAGGCCGCCAACGGCCCGGACATCCCGATTCACGTGGACGGCGCGTCGGGCGGGTTCGTGGCGCCTTTCCTGCACCCGGGCCTGCTGTGGGACTTCCGGGTGCCCAGGGTGGCCTCGATCAACGCCTCGGGCCACAAGTACGGCCTGGTCTACCCCGGGGTCGGCTGGGTGGTGTGGCGGGACTCCGAGGCGCTGCCCGAGGATCTGATCTTCAAGGTCAACTACCTGGGCGGGGAGATGCCGACGTTCGCGCTGAACTTCTCCAGGCCTGGCGGCCAGGTCGCTGCCCAGTACTACAACTTCCTCAGGCTCGGCTTCTCCGGCTACCGGAGCATCCAGCAAGCATGCCAGGACGTGGCCAAGTACCTGTCCAGCGAGATCGCGGCGATCGGTCCGTTCGAGCTGCTCACCGACGGCAGCGACCTGCCCGTGTTCGCGTTCAGGCTGCGGGACCCGGCTGCTGCCGGCTACACGGTCTTCGACGTGTCCGAACGGCTGCGGCAGCGCGGATGGCTGGTGCCGGCCTACACGTTCCCCGAGGACATGCAGGACACCGCCGTGCTGCGGATCGTGGTCAGGAACGGCTTCAGCCAGGACCTGGCTGAGTCTCTGATCGATGACCTCAAGGTGCAAGTGCAGCTACTCGAGTCACAGCCGCACCCAGCGGCACCACTGATGCCAGGGACAACGCAGGACCGCAGCGGCTTCGCCCACTAGCGCCGTCCCGCCGGGTCTAGCCCGCACCACCCGCCCCATCCGTGCCCATCGAGGCGCGGCCCGGCCGCATCACTCCCGCAGCGGCCCGTGCCACGTCGAGGCTCGGCCCGGCCGCATCACCCCCCAGTGGCCGGCGCCACGGTGAGGTTCGGCCCGGCCGCTCAGCCACTCACCGGCCCGCGCCACGTCGAGGCTCGGCCGGCCGCGGGTTCGGTAAGTCACACTGCCTCGCGGGCTATACAAGCTGACGAAATAAGTTTCGAACAATCTCGCCTGACGTCTGGTATCTTCGGTCATTTTGTCGGTACCGGGCGATAGCGTGGTCATTGACCAAGGCCGCCCGAGTACGCGGGAGGAGGTGGACCCAATGCCCGCCGACACGCCAGAACCTGGTCCAGAGGGAGAGCCGGGGCCGGACGAGCCGCAGCCGCGCGGTGAGGATGGCGGGCCGCGGTTCACCTGGGTGCCCGGCAGCGAGCAGGACGGCCATGAGCTGTCCGGCCCGGTACCGCCAGAGGCGCTGCCCGGCAGCCATCGGGCCGGTAGTGCCCCGGCCGAGCTGGACTGGCAGGCGTTGTTGAACGCGCTGGCCGCCAGCGGAATGCTCGACGGCGATCCGGACAACCAGGACGCCGAGCTTGCGGACGAGCTGGAGGCCGAGAGGGACGGACGGATGGGTCCGCCCTTGGAGCCGGCCCAGCTTGCTGCCCTAACTGTCGAGTACATGGAACCCGGGCCGGCGTTGGCTGGGTGGCTGGAGGTTGCTGCGGGCGCGGCGACCTCACTGGACGAGAATGGCCTGACCGGGCTGGCGATTGCCGCGCGCAAGCAGGCCGCGCACACGCATGGGGTCGAGTTGACCGCCGTAGCCCAGATCACGTCGCGTGCTGCGGCCGCTGACCGCCGAGTCGGCGTGAGCAATGAGGGCCGTCCGGCGCGGGTCTGCCGCGACGCGGTAGGGCAGCTTGAAATGGCGCTGCGGCTGTCCCATGACGGCGCCCAGGCGTGGGCGGATCTGGCGCTCACCATGACCTGGCGGCTGCCGAGGACGTTTGCCGCCCTGGCCTCGGGATGGATCGATCTGGATCGCGCCGAGATCATCGCGCGGGCCACCTCCGTGCTGGGCGAAGAGGCCGCCCGGGTGGTTGAGGCGAAGGTCGTGCCCGAGGCTCGGTGGCGGACCTACGCCCAGTTGCGGGCCTGGTTGTGTCAGCTGGTGATCGCGGCTGATCCCGACGGGGCCGAGGAGCGCCGTCAGAAGGCCGAGCGTGACGCGAACGTGCGGTTGTACGCAGACGATGACCAGACAGCGACGCTGCTGGCGGACAAGCTGCCGCAGATCGAGACCGCATCGGGGTTCGCCAGGATCAATGCCATGGCCCGGGCGCGCAAGGCCGCCGGGCTGCCGGGCAGCCTGGGCCTGCACCGGGCGCAGGTGCTCCTAGGCTTGATCCTGGGCACGCCTCCGCCGACATCCCCCGCCGAGGAGGCTCCGCCCGACCAGCCCCCACCCCCCGCCAGCGACCCCGGCCCGCTGCTGCCGCTGGACGAGTTGCCTCCGCCGCCGGACGAGCCCCTGCCCACCGACGAACGGGACGCTGCCGCCGACGGCCTCGACGCCGGCGACAGGCTGGACGGCGCCGGTGATGACACGGATCCAGGCCGCGGCTTCGACCCGTGGGAGGACGACGACCTGGACGGCACCGGCCAGGTGGCAGCATGGCCGCCGCTCGGCCCGCTGCCGCCCGGGCTGGCTCGCCCCGCCCCGGCCGACGGGAAACCACCGGCCGCGGGACTGCTCGATGTGACGTTGCCCTGGGTCACCCTGGCTGGGATCGCCGACCGGCCGGGCATGCTCGGCAGGATCGGGGCGATCACACCGGCCCAGGCCCGCCAGCTCGCGCTCGCCGCCGCCGGCGACCCAGCTGCTCAGTGGCGGGTAATCGTTACCAGCCCGGCCGGCCACGCCATCGCGGTCGCCCGGATCCGCCGCCCCGCCAGCCGGACACGCGACCGGTCCCGCTCACCCGCCCGCGACGGGCCGCCTGCCGGACCCGGGCCTGCCGGGCGGCTCACGCTTACCATCAGCCAGGACACCATCACCGCCGTGCGCCCTGGAAGTAGCGAGCCGCCCGCCGGCACCGGGCCGGCCGCCGGTACGGGACTGGGCGAAGGTACCGGGCCGCTGGACCGTATCATCGCGGCCGCGCTGCGCACCGCGGACCGGGCGCTGCGGCGTGCCCTGATCCAAGCCGAAGCCGATAGCGCCGTCGGCGGGTGCGCGCATACCGCCGCATCCGAGGCCTACCGGCCACCGCCGCGGCTGCGAGAGCACGTGATCGCCCGCGACCTGACCTGCCGCAACCCGGTCTGCGGCCAGCCCGCCTCGCGCGCCGACCTGGACCACACGATCCCATGGGAACAGGGCGGGCAGACCTGCAGCTGCAACCTCGGCGGTGCATGCCGACGAGACCACCAGCTCAAACAGCATCCCCGCTGGAAGCTAACCCAGGTCAAACCGGGCTGGTTCGAATGGACCGCGCCAAGCGGCCGCACCTACACGACCCAGCCAGCCACATACATCGCGTGAAGGGCGATACCGAGCCGGTAGGACGCGCTGGCGCCGGTGAAGGAGAAGCTGGCGCGCCGGTGAAGAGACGCTGGCGTCGAGGGTTCTGCGCACGCCTAGGAGCACCTACCGGAGAGCCTGCCTCAAGCACCTGCCGTGTTCAGGCGCCCCTGCGGAGCCGGTCAAGGGCCTCGGCCAGAATGGCCGCGCCGTCGGTGTCGTTGCGACGCTCCTTCACGTAGGCCAGGTGCGTCTTGTAAGGCTCCGCGTGCGGCGGCGCCGGCGGGCTCTCCTGGTCCTGGCCAGCCGGGAATCCGCACCGCGGGCAGTCCCACGTTTCGGGGACCGCAGCGTCGCTGGCGAAACTGGGCACGGTCTCGTGCTGGTTGCAGCACCAGAACGACACTCGTACTCGCGGCGCGGCCTCACCGCGCTCTGCTTCGCCCATCGGACCTGCGCCGACCCGGCTGCCGCGGATGGCGTTGCCACTACTCACTGCTCACCTCTTGCTCCATGACCCGGTGAATGCTGGCGTGCGTGATGAGATTGTCGGCCTGGCCGCCACCGCTTAGTGACTAAGCAGGAGGCCAAGGCTGACGATGCAGAGGAACCACAGGATCCCGGTGAAGACCGTGATCCTGTCCAGGTTCCGCTCGACAACCGACGACGACCCCAGAGATGACGAGACTCCCCCGCCGAAAAGGTCGGACAGTCCGCCGCCCTTGCCCTTGTGCAGCAGCACGAGCACCACCATGAGCAGGCTCGTGATGATCAGGACGATAGAGATTGCGATGGTCACTGCTGGTTCTGGTCCCCTCCGGGCGTTTCGCTCAGGTGATGGCGCTCAGATCACGATACCTGCAGATCCTGACAAAATCCCCGGCATCGAGGCTGGCCCCTCCCACCAAGCCCCCATCGATGTCCGGCTGCGCCATGATCGCGGCCATGTTGTCTGGCTTCACCGACCCGCCATACAGAATACGCGCACCAGCCGCCACTCCGTCCCCGTGAACGGCGGAAACGCGGCCGCGAATGGCGGCGCAGACTTCCTGAGCGTCCTCCGGCGTCGCTACCTCGCCGGTACCGATCGCCCAGACCGGCTCGTAGGCCATGACCATGCCACCGACCTGTTCGCCCTTGAGACCGGCGAGGCCGCCGTCCAGCTGGGCGAGCGTATACGGGATGTGGTCACCGGCCTGGCGTACCTCGAGCGGCTCGCCGATGCACAGCACGGGGGTGATGGCGGACCTCAGAGCGGCCTTCACCTTGGCGTTCACCAGCGCGTTGTCCTCGCCGTGGTACTTTCGCCGCTCCGAGTGGCCGGCTAGCACGTAGTGGCAGCCCAGCTTGGCCAGCATCGACCCCGACACATCACCGGTATACGCGCCGTCGTCGTGCGGCGAGATGTCCTGCGCGCCGTGCTGCAGCCGGAGCTTGTCGCCCTCGATCAGCGTCTGCACGCTGCGCAGCGCGGTGAAAGGCGGCAGCACGGCCACGTCGACGGCGTCGAAATCCTTGCCGGTCAGGCTGAACGCAAGCTTCTGGGTCAGCGCAATGGCCTGGAAATGGTTGTTGTGCATCTTCCAGTTGCCGGCGACCAGCGGTTTCCTGCCACTCGCCTGGCTCACGCCGCCGTCCCGTCATCGAGCGCCACGAGCCCTGGCAGCGGCCTGCCCTCGAGGTACTCGAGGCTCGCCCCGCCGCCGGTCGAGATGTGGGTGAACGAGTCCTCGGGAATCCCGAGGATCCGGACCGCGGCCGCCGAGTCACCGCCGCCAACCACGGTCAGCCCGGCCACCCTGCCGATCGCCTCCGCCACAGCCCGGGTGCCTTGGGAGAACGCGGGGAACTCGAACACCCCGACCGGCCCGTTCCAGAACACCGTCTTGGCGTCCGCGAGCTTCTCGGCGAACAGCGCCCTGGTAGCCGGGCCCATGTCCAGGCTTTCCCGGTCCGCCGGGAAAGCGGTGACCGGAATGATCTCGTGCTCGGCGTCCGGGCCGTAGTGCGTCGCCGCGACGAGGTCTACCGGGAGCACCACCTCGACCCCGCGCCGGTCGGCCTCGGCGAGCACGTCGGCCACCCGCGGGATCATCTCCTCCTCCAGCAGCGACTTGCCGACCTCGTGCCCCTGCGCCTTGAGGAATGTGTAGGACATCCCGCCGCCGATGATCAGCCGGTCGGCGCTGCCGAGCAAGTTGTCGATCACCGCCAGCTTGTCCGAGGGCTTCGCGCCGCCGAGCACAACAACGTACGGCCGCTCCGGGCTATCGGTGAGCCTGCGCAGCACCGCGACTTCGTCAAGCACCAGGTCCCCGGCGGCGTGCGGCAGCAGCTCCGGCAGGTCGTAGACGCTGGCGTGCTTGCGGTGCAGCGCGCCGAACCCGTCAGCCACGTACCGCCCATCCGGTCCGGCCAGCGCCGCGAGCCGCCTGGCGAGCCCGGCCCGCTCGGCATCGTCCTTGCTGGTCTCGGCCGGCTCGAAGCGGATGTTCTCCACCATCCCGATGCCCCCGCCCGCCTCCCCATCCCCCTTCATGGCCAGGCCGGCCGCGACCGAGGCGGCGGATTCCCCGGCTACGTCGGCCGCGAGCGGCACCTCCTGGCCCAGCAGTTCGGACAGCCGCTCGGCGACCGGCCGCAGCGACGGGCCACCAGCGGCCCGCTCGGCGTAATCGGCTCCCGACGGACGGCCCAGGTGCGCGATGACCAAGATCCTGGCTCCCCGCCCGAGGAGTTTGGTGATGGTGGGCAGGCTCGCCCGGATCCGGCCGTCGTCGGTGATTCTCGTCCCGTCGAGCGGTGTGTTCAGGTCAGCACGCAGCAGTACGGTCTTGCCTTCGACGTCGAGGTCATCGATCCCCCGCACGGCGCCGCCCTCAGCCGCGGCCGGCCAGCCCGGCGCCCACCAGGGCGGCCAGGTCGGCGAGCCGGTTGGAGTAGCCCCACTCGTTGTCGTACCAGCCGATTACCTTGACCTGGTCGCCCTGCGCCATCGTGAGCAGTGAGTCGAACGTGCAGGACCATGGGGTCCCGACGATGTCGGAGGACACGATCGGGTCGGCCGTGTAGGACAGGTACCCCTTGAGCGATCCGTCGGCGGCCGCCTGGTACGCCGCGTTGATCTCGTCGACGGTCGTCTCGCGCTCCAGCTGCACGACCAGGTCGGTGACGGAGCCGTCCGGGACCGGTACCCGCATCGCGCGCCCGTCCAGCTTCCCCTTCAGCTCCGGCAGCACCAGAGCGGTCGCCTTCGCCGCACCGGTAGTGGTCGGGATGATGTTCTGCGCCGCGGCCCGGGCCCGGCGCAGGTCCTTGTGCGGGAAGTCCAGGATGACCTGGTCGTTGGTGTAGGCGTGGATCGTGGTCATGAAGCCCTTGACGATCCCGAAGCTGTCGTGCAGCACCTTGGCCATGGGCGCAACGCAGTTCGTGGTGCACGACGCGTTCGAGATGATGTTGTGCGCCGCCGGGTCGTACGCCGAGTCGTTCACGCCCATCACGATCGTGATGTCCTCGCCGGTGGCCGGCGCGGAGATGATCACCTTCTTGGCACCGGCCGCGAGGTGTGCCCTCGCCGCGTCCGCCTTGGTGAACCGGCCAGTCGACTCGATCACGACGTCGACGCCCAGGTCTCCCCACGGCAGCGCCGCGGGATCCCGCTCCGCCAGTACCCGGATCTCCTGGTCGCCTGCCCTGATCACGTCACCCGAGGCCGAGACGTCCACGTCGAGGGTGCCCAGCACGGTGTCGTATTTCAGCAGGTACGCCAGGGTCGTGTCGTCGGTCAGGTCGTTGGCCGCGACGATCTCGAGGCCGGCCGCGCCAGCCGCGCCGGCGTGCACCGCCCGCCAGAAATTCCGCCCGATCCGGCCAAATCCATTGATGCCCACCCGGACAGTCACCGCAGCGCTCTCCTTGTCGTGTTTGCTCGTCCAGTCGACTGGCCAGGCCGCGCCGCCCGCCCGACCGAACGATACACCGCCCGCACGACCGCAGCGGCTTGGCCGGCGCCTGCCGCGCGGCGCCAGGGATGCGCGTGTGCAGGAACGGAAAGGTTAAGGCAGGACCAATCAGGGCGCGAGCATCTCCGCGGTCAGGTGCGCCTCGGTGCTCGGGATGCCGAGATCCATGGCGCGCCGGTCGGCCAGCGCGAGCAGCCTGCGGATCCGCCCGGCGATCGCGTCCTTGGTCAGCGCCGGCTCGGCGAGCTGGCCGAGTTCCTCCAGGCTTGCCTGGCGGTGCTTGATCCGCAGTTCGCCCGCCACGATCAGGTGGTCGGGTGCGCTGGTGCCGAGGATTTCAAGCGCCCGCTCGACCCTGGCGCCGGCGGCGACCGCGGCCCTCGCGCTGCGCCGCAGGTTGGCGTCGTCGAAGTTGGCGAGCCGGTTCGCCGTCGCCCTGACCTCGCGCCGCATCCGCCGGTCCTCCCAGGCGAGCATGGAGTCGTGGGCGCCGAGCCTGGTCAGCAGCGCGCTGATCGCATCGCCATCCCTGATCACGACGCGGTCCACCCCGCGCACCTCGCGGGCCTTTGCGTGGATCTTCAGCCGGCGCGCAGCGCCGACCATGGCCAGGGCGGCCTCCGGGCCGGGACAGGTGACCTCGAGCGACATCGAGCGGCCGGGCTCGGTCAGGCTGCCGTGCGCCAGGAACGCCCCCCGCCACGCAGACTCGCAGTCGCACGTGGTGCCGGACACCACCTGCCGGGGCAGCCCCCGGACCGGGCGGCCGTGAGCGTCGACGAGCCCGGTCTGGCGGGCCAGGCTCTCACCGTCCTTGGTCACCCGCACCACGTAGCGGTTGCCCTTGCGCAGGCCGCTCGGGGCCAGCACGATCAGCTCCGAGGAGTGGCCGAACACCTCGGCCACGTCCTTGCGGAGCCGCCGCGCCGCCGCGCCGGTGTCGAGTTCCGCCTCGACCACGATCCGGCCCGCGGCCAGGTGCAGCCCGCCAGCGAACCGCAGCAACGTGGACACCTCTGCCTTGCGACAGCAGGGCTTCAGCACTGTGATCCGACTGAGCTCATCCTTTACCAGGCCAGTCATGGCCATCGGCGTCACTCCCCCTCGAAAATCTGCGCGAACGCGCCTGCCAGCAGCCGCGGATCGTGACGCGGCGACCCGTCCCCCATGGCCAGGTCCGCCAGCACCAGCCTGCCGCCGAGAATGGCGGCCGCCTTTTCCAGCTCGGCCCAGGATCCGCTAGCCGCGCCGCGGTCAGCGAGCACCACGTCTACGGTCAGCTCCGGAGCATGGTCGGCCAGCACCTCCAGGTGTGCGTGCGGCGAGAACCCCTCGGTCTCGCCCGGCTGCGGCGCCAGGTTCAGCGCGACCAGCCTGCGCGCCCGCGTGGTCACCAGCGCCTCGGCGAGCCCTGGCACCAGCAGGTGCGGCAGCACGCTGGTAAACCAGGAGCCGGGCCCGAGGACCACCCAGTCCGCCGCCCCGACCGCGGCCACAGCCTCGGGGCACGCGGGCGGGTCAGCGGGAATCAACGACATCGACCGTACCCGCCCGGTCGTCGTCGCGCAGGCCACCTGCCCGCGAACGGTGCTCGTCTCGTACGGATGATCCGGGTCTGCACCCTCGACCTCGGCGGCGAGATCGAGCGGGACCGAGGCCATCGGCAGCACCCGCCCGTGCGCGCCGAGCAGGCGCCCGACCCAGTCCAGGCCCTGCACCGTATCGCCGAGGAGTTCCCACAGCGCGACGATCAGGACGTTGCCCACCGCGTGCCCGCCGAGTTCGGCCTCGCCGGTGAACCGGTGCTGCACCACCCGGCTCCACGTGGTGCCCCACGCGTCGTCACCGCACAGCGCCGCCAGGGCCATCCGCAGGTCACCTGGCGGCAGCACCCCGTACTGCCGGCGCAGCCTGCCGCTGGAGCCCCCGTCATCGGCCACGGTAACGACCGCGGTGAGCTGGCGGGTGACCCTGCGCAACGCGGACAGCGACGCAAACAGGCCGTGGCCACCGCCGAACGCGACCACCTTGGGGTTCACCGGCCGCCCAGGGCGATCCGCCATTCCGTTGCTCACTCGCGCCCAAGGTCTCTGTGCACCACGCGTACGGTCGCCCCCGAGCCGATCAGCCGGGCGGCGATCTGCTCGGCCATCACGACGCTGCGGTGCTTCCCGCCGGTGCAGCCCACCGCCAGCATCACGAAGTGCTTTCCCTCGCGCTGGTAGCCCTCCAGGGTCACCCGCACCGCGGGGACGTAGGAGTCAAGGAACTCGGCAGCCCCGGGCTGGCCGAGGACGTACTCCTTGACCTCATCGTCCTGGCCGGTCAGCGGGGCGAGCTCGGCGACCCAGTGCGGGTTCGGCAGGAACCGGCAGTCCGCCACCATGTCCGCGTCGACGGGCAGCCCGTACTTGAAGCCAAACGACACGACATTCACGCGCAGTGCGGTGTCCGCGTCGCCGCCGAACGTGTCCCGCATCCTGGCCCGCAGCTCGTGCACGTTGAGCCGGGAGCTGTCCAGCACCAGGTTGGCCTCGCCGCGGACCCCCTGCAGCAGCTCGCGCTCGGCGGCGATCCCGTCCACGACCCGGCCGCCCTCCTGCAGCGGGTGCGGGCGGCGCACGCTCTCGAACCTGCGGACCAGGGTCTCGTCGCTGGCCTCGAGGAACACGACGTAGGGCCGGGTGCCCCTGGCCTCGAGGTCGCCGACGACCGACTTCAGGTCGGTGCTGAACGCGCGGCTGCGCACGTCGACGACCGCGGCGATCCTGGGCACAGTGCCCTGGGCCCGCCGCGCGAGATCCAGCATCGTCGGCAGCAGGTCCGGCGGCAGGTTGTCGGCCACGAACCAGTCAAGGTCCTCGAGAGACTTCGCCGCCGTGCTCCGGCCCGCGCCCGACATCCCGGTGATGATGACGATCTCAGGCGTCTTGCTGTCCGCGTCCGCCGGGTCATCCGGCCTCACGGCCCACCTCCCCCGCTGGCTGTCGCCGTCCCTGGCTCGGCCGGGGTCTCCGGCGCCCCGGGGTGCAGGGCCGCCGCGATCGTCCCGGCGATGCGCGGCCCGATGCCGGGCAGGCCAGCTATCTCGTCCACGCTAGCTCCCGCGATCCGGCGGACGGAGCCGAAATGCCGCAGCAGCGTGGCCTTCCTGGCCGGGCCAAGCCCGGGAACGGCGTCGAGCTCACTGGTGGTGAGGGCCGCCGACCGCTTCTTCCTGTGGTATGTGATCGCGAACCGGTGCGCCTCGTCCCGCACTCGCTGCAGCAGGTAGAGCCCCTCGCTGGTACGCGGCATGATCACCGGGCTGTCCTCGCCGGGCAGCCAGACCTCCTCGAGGCGCTTGGCCAGGCCGCAGACCGAGACGTCGTCGATGCCCAGTTCATCCAGCGCCCGGGCCGCGGCCGCCACCTGCGGCTGCCCGCCGTCGATCACCGCCAGGTTCGGCGGGTAGGCGAACTTCCGGCGCGGCGGCGTGACCACGCCGGGCGGCTCGTCGTTTTCTTCCCGGTCGCCGAGGACGTCGAGCTCGCCGGTCTCCTCCCGCTCCTCCAGGTAGCGCCGGAACCTGCGGGAGATGACCTCGTGGATCGAGGCGACGTCGTCGGTGCCGTCCACGCCGCGGATGCTGAACCTGCGGTACTCCGACTTGCGGGCCAGGCCGTCCTCGAAAACGATCATGGACGCCACGACGTGCGTGCCCTGCAGGTTCGAGACGTCGTAGCACTCGATCCGCAGCGGCGCCTCGTCAAGACCGAGCGCCTCCTGGATCTCGTGCAGCGCGCGGCTGCGGGTGGTCAGGTCGCTGGCGCGCTTGGTCTTGTGCAGCGCCAGCGACTCGGCGGCGTTCCTGGCCACGGTGTCGAGCAGGGCCTTCTTGTCTCCCCGCTGCGGGACCCGCAGGCTGACCCGGCCGCCGCGACGCTCGCCGAGCCACTCCTCGAGCGCCTCGGCGTCGGGCGGCAGCACCGGCACCAGCACCTCGCGCGGCACCGGCGCGTCAGGCCGCTTCGTGTCGCCGATCGCCCGCCGCTGGCCCCCGCGCTCGGCACGCTGGTCACGCGGCCTCTCTCCGCCTCGCGCCCCGTTCTGCCCGGCCACCGGGTCTTCGCCGTAGACCTGGCCGAGGAACTGCTGCACGAGCTCGCCCGGCGTGATCTCCTCGACCTTGTCGACCACCCAGCCCCGCTGCCCGCGCACTCGCCCGCCGCGCACGTAGAAGATCTGCACGGCGGCCTCGAGCTGGTCTTCGGCCAGCGCGATCACGTCGCAGTCGGTGCCGCCGCCGAGCACCACCGCCTGCTTCTCCAAGGCCCGGTTCAGCGCTTGGATGTCGTCGCGCAGCCGCGCGGCGCGCTCGTACTCCTCGGCGTTGGAGGCGCGGCGCATCTCGGTCTCGAGCCGCCGGATGAACTTCCCGGTCTGGCCGGCCATGAAGTCGCAGAACTCTTCGGCCAGATGCCTGTGGGACAGGGCGTCTACCCGGCCCACGCATGGCGCTGAGCACTTGCCGATGTAGCCGAGCAGGCAGGGTCTGCCGATCTGGCCGGCCCGCTTGAACACCCCGGCCGAGCAGGTCCGCACCGGGAATACCCGCAGCAGCGTGTCCACGGTCTCCCGGATCGCCCAGGCGTGTGAGTACGGGCCGAAGTACCGCACCCCGCGGCGCCGCGCGCCGCGCATCACCATGACCCTCGGGTACTCCTCGTCCATGGTGACGGCCAGGTACGGGTAGCTCTTGTCGTCGCGGTACCTGACGTTGAACCGCGGGTCGAACTCCTTGATCCAGGAGTACTCCAGCTGGAGCGCTTCCACCTCGGTGCCGACCACGGTCCAGTCCACCGCGGCCGCCGACCGCACCATGGACTGAGTGCGCGGGTGCATCCCGGCGAAGTCGGCGAAGTAGGAGTTGAGCCGGGAGCGGAGGTTCTTGGCCTTGCCGACGTAGATGACGCGGCCTCGCTCGTCGCGGAACCGGTAAACGCCCGGGGACTCGGGAATCGAGCCCGGGCCGGCCGGTAGGTCGCCGGATCTGCCACGCAGCAACTCTATGCGCGCCGCCGGAGTCGAACGGCGAGCCGCCGCGGCGGGTCGGTAAGCAGGTGCCGAATTTGCCGGAGTTGCACGAGGCAGGCGGCAGGCGCCGGATCACGGTATGCCACGCTGTGCCGGTGCCGATACTCGCCGCCGTCTGCATCCTCGCCGCGATCACCTGGGTGTACCTGCTGGCAGGCCACGGTGGCTACTGGCGGACCGGGCAGCGGCTGCCGTACGCGGCCGCCGACCCGGCCGCGTGGCCGAGCGTGGCTGCGGTCGTGCCGGCCAGGAACGAGGCCGCGGTTCTGCCCGGCACCCTGCCTACCCTGCTCGGGCAGGACTACCCCGGGGCCTTCTCCGTCGTGCTCGTCGACGACGACAGCTCCGACTCGACCGGGTCCGTCGCCCGGTCGCTCTCTCAAGAGATCGGGCCGGAACGGCTACACCTCGTGGCTGGTCGCCCGACACCGGCCGGCTGGGCGGGCAAGGTGTGGGCCATGCAGCAGGGAGTCCTTGCCGCGGGCGACGCCAGGTACGTCCTGTTCACCGACGCGGACATCGGCTACGCCCCGGGGACGGTCGCCGCGCTGGTCCGGGCGGCCGAGGCAGACGACCGCGGGCTCGTATCGCAGATGGCGCTCCTGCGGGCGGCCACGTTCTGGGAGCGGCTGCTGGTCCCGGCGTTCGTCTACTTTTTCGCCCAGCTCTACCCGTTCCAGCGGGTCAACAAGCCGGGCGCCCGCACGGCGGCCGCCGCGGGCGGATGCATGCTGGTGCGCCGCGAGGCGCTGGAGGCGGCGGGCGGCCTGGACCGCATCCGCGGCGCCCGCATCGACGACGTGGCGCTCGGCCGGCTGCTGAAGAGCCCGCCGGATCCGGTGCGCTGCTGGCTCGGCCTGACCACCAGCGTGGTCAGCCGCAGGCCGTACCCGCGCCTGGCCGGCCTGTGGGACATGATCGCCCGGAGCGCCTACACGCAGCTGCGCTACTCGCCCGCCGCGCTGGCGGGCACGCTGGCCGGCCTGCTGTGGCTCTACGCCCTGCCCCCGGCCGCCGCGCTCGGCGGGCTGGCCTGGCTGGCCTTGAAGGGGGAAGGGGAGGTGGGTGGGGGCGTGGCGGCAGCCTGGCTGGCCGCGGCGGGCCTGGCCGGGTGGGCGATCATGGCGGTCAGCTACGTCCCGATCCTGCGGCTGTACCGGCTGTCGCCGTTGCGGGCGCCGTGCCTGCCGCTGATTGCGATGCTGTACGCGGCGATGACCACCGACTCGGCCCGGCGGTACCACCTGGGCCGGGGCGGGCAGTGGAAAGGCCGGACGATACCGGCGGGCCAGCGCGACTAGCTCGCTGGGCTCCTGGCGCCCTCGGCGGGGGCGAACAGCACGATCGCCGCGAGGTCCTCGGCCACGTCGGTGAACCGGTGCTCCTCGCCCGCTGCCACGTAGATTACTGATCCAGGTTCCACGGCAGCGCTGTCCTCCCCGGCCCACAGCACCGCCCGGCCCGCGGTCACCACGTAGATCTCGTCTTCGGTGTGCGGTTCCTGGTCGTCGATGCCGCCGCGCGGGATCGAGTAGGTGCCGACGCTCAGGTCCGCGACCCGGAACTGCTCGACCCAGTGGTTGCCCGCCTGGCCAGACGGCGGCGTGAACCGCCCGGCATCGCCGATGATCTTCATTGCGCCCTCCCGGCCGTCACGATATACCGTCCGGCCCGGGCATTTTCGCTCACCTTTGGCATGCCGTATGCGGCATAACCTCCAAATACCTGGAAATGATCAAAGTAGGGACAGGAGGGGGACACGGCACCGGAGGTCACGATGAGACGCAGCGTTCGGCTGGGCATCGCGGTCGCCGCAGCGGCGCTTCTCGCTGCGGCGTGCAGTTCGTCATCTGGCACGTCAGCGAGCGGCGGGAAGCCGGTCACCGGCGGGACGGCGACCTTCGCCGAGCCGCCGGGCGTCACGCCGAACTACATCTTCCCGATGCTCACCGGGGCGTACTACAGCGTGGCCAACATCGAGGAGTTCCAGCGGCTGTCGTTCCGGTCCCTGTACTGGATCGGCAACGGCAAGGGCCAGCCGGTCGTCGACCCGGCGCTCAGCCTCGCCGCGCTGCCGGTCTACAGCGACAACGACTCCGTGGTGACCATTCACCTCGGCAACTACACCTGGTCCGACGGGCAGCCGGTGACGACGCGGGATGTCGCGTTCTGGATCAATCTGCTGCGGGCCAACAAGGCAGACTTCGCCGCCTACATCCCCGGCGAGTTCCCGGACAACCTGAAGAGCTACAAGATCGTCAACTCGAAGACGATCGTGCTCACGCTCACCGGGTCCTTCAACCCGACCTGGTTCACCTACGACCAGCTGTCACAGATCACCCCGCTGCCCGCCCAGGTAATGGACAAGACGTCGGCGTCGGGCAAGGTGGGCAGCTACGACATGACGACGGCCGGGGCCAAGGCGGTGTTCGCGTTCCTGACCGCGCAGTCGAAGGACGTCGCCAGCTACGGCAGCAACCCGCTCTGGAAGGTCGTCGACGGGCCGTGGAAGCTGGTCAGCTACCAGACCACCGGCTACGCGAAGTTCGCCGCCAACCGCGCCTACGCGGGCCCGAGCAAGCCCAGGCTCAGCTACTTCGTTGAGCTGCCGTACACCAGCGACACCTCCGAGCTCAACGTGCTGCGCTCCGGCACGACGATCGACTACGGCTACCTGCCGACGGAGGACGCGTCGCAGTCCTCGGAGCTGGCCTCGGACGGCTACACCACCGTGCAGTGGCAGGGCTGGGGCACGAGCTATTTCCTGATGAACTTCCAGAACCCGAAGACCGGGCCGATCATCGCGCAGGCCTACCTCCGGCAGGCCATGCAGTCGCTGATCGACGAGCCCGCGTACCTCAAGGGCCCGCTGGAGGGTTACGGCCACACCGACTACGGCCCGGTCCCGGTGATCCCGTCCAACCCGTACATCGACGCGTACGAGGCCAAGGGCCCGTGGCCGTACTCGCCCGCCACCGCGGTCAAGCTGCTGTCGAGCCACGGCTGGGCCGTCAAGCGCAGCGGCGTGACCACCTGCACATCACCGGGATCCGGCGCGGGCCACTGCGGAGCGGGCATCGCCGCGGGCACCCCGCTCAGCTTCTCGCTGCAGTACGCCAACGGCATTCTCCAGGTGAGCGAGGAGATGCAGGCGCTCAAGTCCAGCTTCGCCCAGGCTGGCATCCAGGTCAGCCTGACCTCGGCTCCGTTCGACTCGATCATCAGCCTGCTCGCCCCGTGCACCAAGACCGAGTCCTCCTGCTCCTGGCAGATGCTCGACTACGGCGGCGGCTGGACCTACGGGGTGGACCCGTACCCGACCGGCGACCAGCTGTTCGCCACCGGCTCGGGCTCGAACGCCAGCAACTACTCCAGCCCGGAGGCGGACAAGATCATCGCCGCCACCGTGCACGGCCCCGGCACGCTCACCGCGTACGAGAACTACGCCGCCGACCAGATCCCGGTGCTGTGGATGCCGCAGCCCGTGTACCAGATATCCGAGATCAGCAAGGACCTGCACGGCACCATGCCGCAGAGCCCGATCGAGAGCCTGACCCCGGAAGACTGGTACCTCACCAAATGACGCCTGAAGGGGCCCTCCGCCCCCGGTTAGCTCTCGAACGCGGACGGCGGGGGGCAGGCGCAGGCCAGGTTGCGATCGCCGTAGGCCTGGTCGATCCGGCGGACCGGCGGCCAGTACTTGGACCTCCGGTCACCTGGCACCGGGTACGCGGCCTGCTCCCGCTCGTATGGGTGCGCCCAGTCCGCGGCGAGCAGCATGGCCGCCGTGTGCGGCGCGTTCTTGAGCGGGTTGTCCTTGGCGTCGAACTCACCGGAGGCGACCCTGGCGATCTCCTGCCTGATCGCGATCATCGCGTCGCAGAACCGGTCGAGCTCGGCCAGGTCCTCGCTCTCGGTCGGCTCGACCATCAGGGTGCCGGCCACCGGGAAGGACATCGTCGGCGCGTGGAAGCCGTAGTCGATCAGCCGCTTCGCCACGTCCTCGGCGGTGATGCCGGTCTGGCTGGTGATCGGCCGCAGGTCCAGGATGCACTCGTGGGCGACCAGGCCGTCCCGGCCGGTGTAGAGCACGGGGAAGTGCGGATCCAGGCGCCTGGCCATGTAGTTCGCGGACAGGATCGCCACCCCGGTGGCGCGGCGCAGCCCTTCGGCGCCCATCATCCGGATGTACGCCCAGGAGATCGGCAGGATCCCTGCTGACCCGTAGGGCGCGGCGGCGACCGGCCCGACGTGGCCGGGCCCGTCGGCCTGGCCGAGGAACGGGTGGCCCGGCAGAAACTCGGCGAGGTGCTCCAGCACCGCGACCGGGCCGACCCCGGGACCGCCGCCACCGTGCGGGATGCAGAAGGTCTTGTGCAGGTTGAGGTGCGATACGTCGGCGCCGAACGTGCCCGGCCTGGCGAGCCCGACCAGGGCGTTCAGGTTCGCCCCGTCGACGTACACCTGCCCGCCCGCGTCGTGCACCTCGGCGCACACCTGGCCGACGGTCTCCTCGAACACGCCGTTGGTCGACGGGTAGGTCAGCATGATCGCGGCGACGCTCCCGGCGTGCGCGTCCAGCTTGGCGCGCAGGTCGCCCACGTCGATCGCGCCGTCGTGGCCGCACTTGACGACGGCAACCCGCAGGCCGGCCAGGACCGCGCTGGCCGCGTTCGTCCCATGCGCCGACTCGGGGATCAGGCACACGTCGCGGCCCGGCTCGCCGCGGGAGGCGTGGTAGTGCCGGATCGCGAGCAGCCCGGCGAGCTCCCCCTGGGATCCCGCGTTGGGCTGCAGCGACACCGCGTCGTACCCGGTGATCTCGGCCAGCGCGTCCTGCAGCCCGCCGATCAGCTCTAGATAGCCGGCGGTCTGCTCAACCGGGGCGAACGGGTGCAGCCCGGCGAACTCCGGCCAGGTGATCGGCTCCATCTCGGCCGCCGCGTTCAGCTTCATCGTGCACGAGCCGAGCGGGATCATCGACCGGTCGAGCGCGATGTCGAAGTCGGCCAGCCGCCGCAGGTAGCGCAGCATCGCCGTCTCGCTGCGGTGGGAGTGGAAGACCGGGTGGGTGAGGAATTCGCTGTCCCGGCGCAGCGCGTGGGGCAGCGCGTCGGGCACCTCCCCGGCCAGCTCCAGGTCCCGGCCGGCCAGGGCGGCGGCGACCGCGCGCAGCTGGTCTTCGGTCGTGGTCTCGTCGCAGGCGACCTGCACCGCGTCCGGGCCGTCCTGGTACAGGTTGTAGCCGGCCTCGCGGGCCCGTGCCACCGCACCGGCGGCGGCGCCGGGCAGCAGCACCCGGACCGTGTCGAAGAACTCACCGGCCTCGACGCCGAGGCCCTCGTCGCGCAGCGTCTGCGCCAGCGTGGCTGCCCGGCGGTGCACCCGTTCGGCGATCGCGGTCAGCCCGTCCGGGCCGTGGTAGGCGGCGTACATGGCGGAGATCACCGCCAGCAGCACCTGCGCGGTGCAGATGTTGCTGGTCGCCTTCTCCCTGCGGATGTGCTGCTCGCGGGCCTGCAGCGCGAGCCGGTACGCAGGGTGGCCGTCCGCGTCCACCGAGACGCCGACCAGGCGGCCGGGCAGCTGCCGCTTCAGCGCGTCGCGGACGCAGATGTAGCCGGCGTGCGGTCCGCCGAAACCCATCGGCACGCCGAACCGCTGCGCGGTGCCGACGGCGATGTCGGCGCCAAACTCCCCCGGCGGCCGGAGCAGGGTCAGCGCCAGCAGGTCGGCTGCCACCGCGGCCACTGCGCCCCGGCCGTGCGCCGAATCGATCGCGGGGCCGAGGTCTCGCACCGCGCCGCTGGCGCCGGGGTACTGCAGCAGCACGCCGAACAGCTCCCCGTCCGGCTGCGCGGCGACCAGCTCCGGAGTGACCGGCGCGACGACCAGGTCGATGCCGAGCGGCTCCGCCCTGGTGGCCAGCACCGCCAGCGTCTGCGGCAGGCAGTCGGCGTCGGCGATGAAGATCCGGCCCTTGCCGACGACCCGGCGCGCCATGGTCATCGCCTCGGCCGCGGCCGTGGCCTCGTCCAGCATGGACGCCCCGGCCACCGGCAGCCCGGTCAGGTCTTCGACTACGGTCTGGAAGTTGATCAGCGCCTCGAGCCGGCCCTGGGATATCTCCGGCTGGTACGGCGTGTACGCGGTGTACCAGGCCGGGTTCTCCAGCAGGTTGCGGCGGATCACCGCGGGCGTGACCGTGCCGTAGTAGCCGAGGCCGATCATCGAGGTGAGCACTTCGTTGCGGCCGGCCAGCCGGCGCAGCTCCGCGAGCGACTGCTCCTCGGTCAGCGGCCCCGGCAGGTTCAGCTCGCGGTCGGCGGCGAGCCCGGCGGGCAGCGCCGCCGAGGTCAGCTCGTCGAGCGACGCGTAGCCCACCGACTTGAGCATCTGCGCCTGATCGTCATCGGACGGCCCGATGTGACGCTGCGCGAACTTCATGGGAGCCTCCTCGGCGGCCCGCCACCGGGCTGCCTGGCGTTGCTGTTGGCCGGAGTCCCCCTCTGTCGCCGCATCCGCGCGCAGCTTCAGAGCCGCTTGTCCCGCCCGGTCCCTGATGCCTGAGAGGTTCCGGGGATGTTGCCCCTTCGGCGCCCCGCGGCTGGCTGCGCGAGGACTCTCCCGGGCGGTGTCGTCAGCGCACTCGAGCTTACCCGAGCACCCTGCAACCTGCCCCAAGACACGACCAGCCGCCACGCCCGCAACGCGCGCCCCACTGCACCCGCTGCGCGCGCTCCCGCCGCGCTCGCTACGCGCGCCGAGTTCCGTGGTTCACAAATGTCTTTCCGGCACCGGACATTCCTGAACCACTAACGCAGAGCGTCGGCGGACGCTCAGGCCAAAGTTCCTTGCCCAAGGTTTCTTGGGCACGTATTGTTGGGCACATGAGAGCGGACGCGGACGATTCCAGCGCGCTGCACGTCACCGATCCCAGGGCGCTGCGGGCGCTGGCGCATCCGGTCCGCTGGAAGCTGATCGACCTGCTCGCCGCCGAGGGGACCGCGACCGTGACCCGCTGCGCGGAGGCACTTGGCGAGTCCACCGCCACCTGCTCCTACCACCTGAGCATCCTGGCCAAGTACGGGTACATCACCCGCGCCCCGGACGGGCCAGGGCGCGACAAGCCATGGCAGCTTGCCGGGCCCGGCCTGGACCTGTCGGCACGGGGCCTGGACCCTGGGGCCGAACCAGCCGTGGCCGCGCGCATCGCGGCGGCGGCACTGCTTGACCACGCGGTGGCGCGGATAAAGGAGAGCCTCGCCGCCACCCCGGCTCCGGCCAGCAAGATCGTGGGCGCGGTCACCTGGCTCACCGCCGACGAGGTCCGGCAGGCCGCCACCGAGGTCGAAGCGATCATGGACCGGTACTCCGGCCGCGGGACCGACCCGTCGCAGCGCCCGCAGGGCGCCCGGCAGGCCAGGATGATCGCCGCGATCGCCCTCACACCAGATCCGCAGGCCGAGCCCGGCCAGCGGGCGGCGCAGCGTTCAGGCCAGTCTTGGCATTAGCCCGCAACCGCAATTGGCGCCTGCTGTGGATCGGCCAGGCTGTGTCGCTGACCGGCGACAACGTCTTCGACATCACCGTGCTGCTGTGGGTCGTCACGGTGCTCGCGAAGGGCCGGCCATGGGCCCCGGCCGCCGCGAGCGGCGTGCTGATCGCGGCGGCCATGCCGGTGCTCGTGGCGGGCCCGGTGGCCGGGGTCTGGGTCGACCGGTGGAACCGGCGCCGGACCATGCTGGCGTCCGACGCGTGCCGGGCGGCGGTGGTCGCGTCGCTGGTGGCGGTGCCGACGCTCGGCAGCAGGCTCGCGCCGGTCGGCCAGATCGGGTTGGTCTACGCGGCAGTGGCCGCGGAAAGCTGCCTCGCCCAGTTCTTCAACCCGTCAAGGCTCGCCATCCTCGGCCTGGTCGTGCCGTCCGCGGACCGGGCGAAGGCCAGCGGCATGCTGCAGGCCACCTCGAGCGGCGCGGCGATCGCGGGGCCGCTGCTGGCCGCGCCGCTGCTGTTCGCCGCGGGCCCGCAATGGGCGCTGATCATCAACGCGGTGTCGTTCTGCTTCTCGTTCGCGGCGATCTGGCTCATCCGGCTGCCCGCCGAAGCGGCAGCGCGGGCGGTGCGCGGGCCTGGGTTTCGCGCCGAGTTCGCCGCCGGGCTGCGGTTCTTCGCGGGCAGCCGGGTGCTCGTCGCGCTGAGCGCCGGGGTGGTGGTCACCACGCTCGGCACCGGCGCGCTGAACGCCCTCGAGGTGTTCTTCCTGCGCGACGACCTGCACGCGGCCGCCCGGTGGCTGGGCGTGCTGTACGCGGCCGTTGGAGCCGGCGCGGTGGCCGGCGCGCTGCTGGGCGGCTGGGCCGCCGGCCGGATTGGGGCGGCGCGGGTGTTCTGGCTCGGCCTGGTGGCCGGCGGGCCGGCCTGCTCGGCTACTCGCGGCTGACCAGCCTGCCGGTGGCGGCCGGGGTGATCGGCCTGGTCGGCATCGCCTTTGGCGCGCTCAACGCGGCCGCGCCGCCGCTGCTGCTCGCCAGCATCCCGCAGCGGCTGATCGGCCGCGTGATGTCGGTGTTCAACCCGATCCAGCAGGTCGCCAACATCGCCTCGATGGCGACGGCGGGCGCGCTCGCCGCGACCGTGCCGGTCCGCACGATCTTCGCGGTCAGCGCGCTGCTCATCATCGCGGCCGGGCTCGCCCTGATCAGGCCGCTGCGGTCAGATGTCGTCCCAGCGGAACACCCGGACGGCGATGAGCGTGAGCGCGGCGGTGAGCCCGAGCAAGATGCCGATCGCGGGCAGCGCTGACGCCGGTCCCTCCCCGCGCGCCATCACGTCCTGCATGCCGGTGACCAGGTAGCGCAGCGGCATCGCGTAGGAGACATCGCGGATCCAGGCGGGGGCAAAGTCCAGCGGGATGAACGCGCCGCCGAGGAACGCCATCGGCAGGATGATCAGGTTGGCGATGGCGGTAGCCGCCTGCTGGGACTTCGCGACCGCGCCGGTGAGCAGGCCGATCGACATGAACGCAAGTGTCCCGGCCGCCACCACCGGGATCGCCATCCACCAGGATGCGGTGAGCTTCAGGCCGAAATACGGCCGGGTGGCGATGACCAGGAACACGGCCAGCTGGACCATGGCGACGGCCAGGCTGACCCCGACCCGCGCGGTGACCACCGAGGCGGTGCTCACTGGCGCCAATCGGAGCCGGCGCAGCAGCTTGTCTTTCCGCCAGGTCACCAGCGTGATCGCGGCGCCGAACGCGGCACCCGAGGCGATCGCCCAGCCGAGCAGTCCGGGCGCGATGTACTGGATCGCCTTCAGCGACTTGTCCTCCACCTGCGCGGTGGTCAGCTGGAACGCCGGAGCCCGCCCGGACGCCGCCTGGTTGGCCTGCTGGACCAGCGACGCGAACACCGCCTGGACCACGCCGGCGGTGACCTGGTCGGCGATGGAGTAGTGCACGACCAGGCTGCTGCCCCGCTGCTGGACCGCGGCGTCGTCGGTGCCAGCCCTGACGTCCTGCAACGCCTTAGCCAGGCTTCCGTTCCTGGTGATCGTCATCACCTTGCCGAGCTGGCCGTGGCTGCCGGCGCTGGCCTGGTCGAGCAGGCTGACCCGGCCGACCTCGATCACGCTGATCCGCGGCGTTCCGGTGTCCTTGTAGATCGAGCCGAACAGCAGCAGGAACAGGACCGGGATCAGGATCGAGAACACCAGCGCCACCCGGTCCCTGACGAAGCCGCGGAACATGGCCAGCGACAGACTGCGGAACGCGGCGCCGCTCATCTCAGCGCCGCCCTCGCGGTGCTTCGCGGCGGAGGGGCGCCGGCAGGCACCTCGCTGGCTTCGGGACTCATCCGCGATACTCCCGCCCGGTGAGGTGCAGGAACACGTCCTCGAGGGTGGCGCCGGACACCCGCAGCCCGGCCAGGGCCCCGCGGTCGGCCAGCCCGGCCAGCACGACGCCCGGATCGCGCGTGGCGATCGTCAGCGAGACGCCGTCGTCGGTCACGCTGTCCGGCGCGGCCCCGGGCCCGGCGAGGCCGCGGGCGGCGTCCGCGGACAGCAGCCCGGACTCCACGCTGACCCGCAGCGGCCGGTCCAGCCGCCGGACCAGGGCGGCCGGCGGCCCGTCCTCGAGGATCACTCCATGATCCATGATCGCCACCCGGTCGCAGAGCGTCTCGGCCTCGTCCATGTGGTGCGTGGTCAGCACCACGGTCCGCCCCTCGGCGCTGATCTGCCGCAGCAGGTCCCACAGGTTCCGCCGGGCCTGCGGGTCCAGCGCCCCGGTCGGCTCGTCGAGGAACAGCACCTCCGGGTCGTGCACCAGCGCGCACGCGATAGACAGCCGCTGCGCCTGGCCGCCGGACAGCTTTTCGGTGCGGGTACCCGCCTGGTCGTCGAGCCCGACGACGCCGAGCATCGTGTCCGCGCGCCGCGCCGGGACGCCGTACAGCATGGCAAAGGTCTGCAGCTGCTCCCGCGCGGTGAGCCGCTCGAAGAACGACGACGCCTGGAGCTGAACGCCGATCCTGGGCAGCAGCGCCGGGTTGCGCGGCCAGGGGGCCAGGCCGAGCACGCTCACCGTCCCGCCGTCGGCCTGGCGCAGGCCCTCGACTATCTCGAGCGTCGTGGTCTTGCCGGCCCCGTTCGGCCCCAGGATGCCGAAGAACTCACCACGCTGGACCTCGAAGCTGACCCCGTCGACCGCCTTGACCTTTCCGTATGACTTCCGCAGGTCACGTACGGATATGGTCGCCGGCACGCCCGCCACATTAACAGGCCGTAACGCGCAGTCCCGGGGCTCGCCGGGCTCCGGCGGAGCGCCCGTCAGGAGAGCGGGCGTGACTCAGCCAACTGGCCGGCCCTGCGGATGGCTTCGTCGGCGGGGTCGCCGTCGCCGAGCTGGATGTCGTCGACGATGACGCCGTCCTTGAGGCGGATCATGCGCTCGCAGCGGGCGGCGATCTGGGGGTCGTGGGTGGCGATGATGACGGTCATCGGGCGGTCGTGGCGCATCTCACGCGTCTCGGTCAGCAGGTCGATGATGGCGGCGGCGGTGTGGGAGTCCAGGTTGCCGGTGGGCTCGTCGGCCAGCAGCAGGTCGGGGGCGTTGATCAGGGCCCGCGCGATGGCGACGCGCTGCTGCTCGCCGCCTGACATCCGCGCGGGCAGGGAGCGCTCACGGCCCGCCAGGCCGACCGCGTCCAGCAGCTCGCGGGCGCGGGCTGACTTGTCCCAGCCGGTGCGGTAGGGCAGCACCGGGGCGATGACGTTGTCCAGAGCGGTGAGCGCGGGCAGCAGGTTGTAGCGCTGGAAAACGAATCCGACGGTGCGCCGGTAGGCGGCCAGCGCGCTGCCGTGCAGCTCGGTCACTTCCACGGACCCATTGATGATCGTGCCGGAATCGGGACGCTCGATCGCGCCGACCAGGTGCAGCAGAGTAGATTTGCCCGATCCGGACGCGCCGGCCAGCGCGACCAGGGCGCCGGGCTCGATGTGGACGCTGACGCCGTCAGCGGCGACTGCGGGCCGGTCGCTGCCGGTCCGGTAGCGCTTGGTGACATCGCGAAGCTCGATGCCGCCGGGCTCGGTCGCGCGGGCGGGGGTGCGGTCGGTCATGGCTATTCCTTGGCGGACGCGGCTAGGCTGGTCCCTACCTAGTGACAATTCAAGCGCGTTACCTAGCGACTAGGCAAGGCCATTGCGCCGGCCAGGCAGGAGATCGAGGACATGGCGCTCCATCATGCTGTGCTGGCCCTGCTCGCGGCCAAGCCCGCGCACGGCTACGAGCTGAAGGGCAGCTTCGAGCAGGCGGTCGGCGAGCAGTGGGGCGGGCTGAACATCGGCCACCTCTACCAGGTCCTGGACCGGCTGGCCCGCGACGGCCTGATCGAGTCCGAGCGTCAGCCGCAGCCGGTCAAGCCGGACCGGCTGGTGCACCGCATCACGCCGGCGGGACGCGAGGAACTGGACCGCTGGCTGAACGAGCCGAGCACCCGGACCCGCGGCTACCGCGACGATTTCTTCCTCAAGGTGATGGCCGCTGCGCAGGCCGGGGACCCGGCCGCGCTGTCCTCCGTGCTGCGCCGCCAGCGGGCTTACCTGCTCACTGAGTTGCGCAGCCTGGCCGCCGCGCGCGGCGTCGCGTCGCAATCACCGGTGACCGCACTCCTGGTCACAGCGGCCGAACTGCACATACGGGCGGATCTCGGGGTTGTCGACGCCGCGGAACGGGAACTGCGCCCCGACGTTCTCGAGACGCTGCGCATCCCGGCGGCCGGGTCAGCCGCTCCGGCGCAGTCTTCCGGGGCGGTTTTTAGCCGGTCTTCCTTGCCCGCCGACGGGCAAGCTCATCAGGGCTAGCCGAAGCCAGGCCGACCCGCGTGCCGGGCTCGGCCGCGGTCCCGGCATCCTCGGCCCGCTCGGCGGGGAGGTCGGCGAGCGTGCCCTCGACCTCCTGCCAGACCCGGCCGAGCGCGATGCCGAACACGCCCTGGCCGCCCTGCAGCAGGTCCACCACCTCGTCCGGCGACGTGCACGCGTAGACGGTCGCGCCGTCGCTCATGAGCGTGACCTGCGTGATATCGTCCGCTCCCTGGTCCCGCAGGTAGTCGACCGCCGCCCGGATCTGCTGCAGCGAGATCCCGGTGTCGAGAAGCCGCTTGACCACCTTGAGCGTCAGAATGTCCCGGAAACCGTAGAGCCGCTGCGACCCGGAGCCGCTGGCCGGCCGGACGCTGGGCTCGACCAGCTTGGTCCTGGCCCAGTAGTCAAGCTGGCGGTAGGTGATCCCGGCGGCCATGCAGGCTGTCGGGCCCCGGTAGCCGACGTCCTCGGGGCTCGGCGGCACTTCATCGCCGAACAGCAGGCCCTGCTCGTCACCGCCGGGCACGCCACCCCGACGGGCCTGGCCGTTGCCCTTGATTACCGCCACGCGCACCTCCGGCCCGGGACGCCGAGCCCCCGGGTACTCGTTTCGAACCGTAGGCTGCCCGCGCCGAGGTCGTCAACGATCTGCCACGGCGCGTCGCGGTAACAGTAATGAGTCACGACAAAAGCATCCCCCGGACTGGCGAACTGCAGGCACTCAGGTTGCGCGGCCGAAATCCTCGGGAGTGATCGTGTCAAGGAACTCACGGAACTTCTCGACCTCGTCCTCTTGCTCGTCCGGGATCGCGATCCCGGCCTCTTCGAGGATCTCCTCGGCCGCGAAGATCGTGGCACCGGTGCGCAGGGCCAGGGCTATCGAGTCCGACGGCCGTGCGCTGACCTCCTTGCCGTTCGAGAAGATCAGGTCGGCGAAGAACGTCCCGTTGCGCAGCGCGGTGATGTTCACCGTGCGCAGCTGGACGTCCAGCGCCTCCAGGATGTCGCGCAGCAGGTCATGGGTCAGCGGCCGCACCGGCACCAGGCCCTGCTGAGCATAGGCGATGGCCGTCGCCTCCATCGGCCCGATCCATATCGGCAAGTACCTCTCCCCCTGCGTCTCTTTCAGCAGGACGATGGGCTGGTTCGTGGGCATCTCGACCCGGACGCCTACGACCTCCATCTGCCTCACGGCGGCTCCGTCCTTACGTGCGCCTGACGCGCTGCCTCACTTCTGGACCCTGCTCAAAGGGCACTCCCTTTGTCAACGTACACCCGCTATCCAGACGTGCCCGCCCGCGCCCCAATTGAATTCACCGAAAGGCGCTGCCGCTTGACCCGTGGCCGAACTCACGCACCGGCGGCACCTGCTGGGGTGCCTGGCCCGGCGCCTGGCCCGGTGCCGCCGGCAAACCCGGCCTCGGCCAGGGCGGCCTCGATGAGCGCGCCGTGCAGGCGCATGCTGACCGCCGCTATCTCCCGGGCCGTGCGCCCGGCCTGCTCCCTCGCCTCCGGGTTGCGCTGCCGCAGGGTGGGCGCGACTACCTGCTCGATGAACGACATCTCGCGCTCGACCGCGGCCCGGACGGCCCGCAGGTGCCGGGCCTCGACGCCATACCTGCTGAGCACGGCGGCGGCCGACGCGACCTGGAGCGCGTCCCGCTGGTACACCCGCCCGGTCCGGCGGACCAGCCCGAAGTTCTCCAGCTCGGCAAGCTGCTTCTCGTCGATCCCCGCGGCGGCCAGGAGCTCGCTGCGGCTCAGCGGGCCGGTAGCACTCGCGCACGCCCCCTGCGCGGGGCCAGCGTCCGCGGGGTCCACCGCAGACGGCAGCAGCCGCTCCTTGATCACCCGGAGCGGCAGGTACTCGTCACGCTGGGCCGTCAGGATGTACCGCAGCCGCTCCACGTCGGCCTCGTCGAACCTGCGGTAGTTGGACGGCGTGCGGGCCGGCTCGATCAGCCCCTCCGACTCCAGAAACCGGATCTTGGACACGCTGACGTCAGGAAACTCCGCGCGAAGACGGGCGATCACCTCGCCGATGCCGAGGTACGCGCGAGCAGGCTGTGCGCTCATCCCCCGACCTGTGCGCCTCCGCCGCCATGCTCCGCCTGCGAGTACGGGCCGAGCAGGAACACCAGGCGGAACTTGCCCACCTGCACCTCGTCGCCTCCGGTCAGGTCCGTCTCCTCGATCCGCTCCCGGTTCACGTACGTGCCGTTGAGGCTGCCGACGTCGCGGACGGTGAAGCGGCTGCCGGACCGGTAGAACTCGACGTGCCGCCGCGACACGGTCACGTCATCGAGAAAGATGTCGCTGTCCGGATGGCGGCCAACCAGCGTGAGGTCGCTGTCCAGCAGGAACCGGCTGCCGGCGTTCGGCCCGCGCCGCACGACCAGCATCGCCGTTCCGGCCGGGAGCGTGTCGAGCATCGCGGCATCGGCGACCGGCTCGTCGCCGACTTCCGTGTCACCAGCGTCGATGCCGACGGCGGAGATCACGGAGGTTGTCTCCGCCGAACCCTCCCCCGAGCCACGGCCCACGGGTGCGAGCGGGTTGCCGCAGTGTGAGCAGTAGCGAGCCCCTTCGGGATTCTCCTGACCGCACCGGATGCAGTACACGCTGGCCATGTTCCTGCCTAGCCTCCCATTCGCCGGCCATCCGGCCGGGGCGGGAACCATGTCAGCCGACTGATCCTGGGTGGTTCGCCGCGAGAACTCCGCTGGTGGAGTCAACGCTACCCGCGCCGCACCGCGCCGGTCCATGCGCCACGCGCGCCGTGCCTGCCCCGGCGGGCCAGCCGGAATCCGGCCGGGCGAGTGCTTATCCCCGGCGCCGGGCGCCCCGGCCCCGGCACCGCCAGACGCGCCAGCGTCCGGCCGTGCGGCTCGCGCACGCGCCTTCTCGCGACGCCTACGCCACATTCTGGCCGCACCTCCGCTACTTGCAATTCAGCGATTCTCTCATGCGGGCGCTCTTCGCGCCGTCACTCTAGTGCAGCTCAGACAGCGGCAGGAACCGGGCGATCCGCGGCTCAGCGCCCGGCCTGGGCAACTACCGCGGCCCACTCGTCGAGCAGCGCCTGCGCCGTGTCGTCGTCGGTGCCCTCTGCCCAGAGGTGCGTGACCGCGTCAGACGGGTCGGGCAAGACCAGAATCCACCCGCCTTCGGGCTGCTCAACACGCACCCCGTCGGTGGTGTCGACCTTCCGGTCTCCCGCCGCTTCCACGACCGTCCGCATCACGCTGCCCTTCGCCGCCCACGGGGTCGGCATGGAGCGCTTGAGCAGGTGGGCCTCTGGGATCCTGGCGTCGATCTGGCTGAGCGTGAGCCTGGTCCTGGCGACCAGGCCGAGCAGGCGGGCGAACGCCGCGATCCCGTCGATGGAGCGGGAGAACTCGGGCATCACGAAGCCGCCGCGGCCGTCCGCGGCGAAGATCATGTCCTCGGCGGCGGCCGCCTCGTAGATCCCGTACAGCGAGGTGGCTGTCCAGTCCACCTTCACCGAGTGGAACCGGGAGACCCGCTCGGCGACCCTGGTGGTGGTCACCGGCAGCGCGACCCGGCCCGTGCGCCGCTCCGCTGCGATCAGGTCGAGCACGACGAGCAGCGCGCGCTCGTCGCTGACCAGGGAGCCCTTGTCGTCGACCAGCGTGATCCGCTCGCCCACCGGGTCGAACCTGACGCCGAAGTCGGCACGCGACGACGAGACGAGCTCGGCGAGGCGGTGCAGGCCGGCCCGGATCTGCGCGAGCGACTGCGTCGGCGACGCCTCGTCCAGCCGGTTGTTCACGGTGAGCACGTCGACGCCGATCGTGCCGAGCAGCACGGGCAGCACCAGCGACGCGGTCCCCCCTGCGCAGTCGGCGACGACCTTCAGGCCTGCGCCGCGGACGCCGGACATGTCGATGCCCCGGAGCAGCGCGTGAGTGTAGGCCTCGACCACGCGCGGCGGGTAGGTCAATTCCGCGATCTCACCGGGAAAGGCGCGCCGGTACTCCTGCCGTGAGAAGACGCGCTCCAGCTTGCGCTGCGCGGTCTGCGACATGTCGGCGCCGTCGGAGTCGAGGAAGATGATGTCGATGGACTGCGGATCGCCCGGCGTCGTCCGCAGCGCGATCCCGCCGCTGTACTCGCTGCGCGCGGTCTCGAACCTGGCCACCGGCAGGGGCTGGGCCTCCAGGTCGACCACGTTGATCGCGCTCGCGTTGAGCGCGCTGTGCACCGCGCGCTTCAGCGCCCGCGCGGCGCGCGACACGTCCCTGGACGTGGTGACGGTCGTGCCTTTTTTCAGCGTCGTGGCGTAGGCGCTCGCGAGCCGGACGCAAAGCTCAGGAGTGATCTCCACGTTGACGAGGCCGGACACCCCGCGCGGCCCGAACAGCGTCCGCTGCCCGCGGGACTCCCAGATCACGCTGGTGTTCACCACGGCGCCGGCCTCGATCGTCTTGAACGGGTAGACCTTGACGTCGGCGGACACGTACGCCTCGGGCTCGATCACGCACTCGTCGCCGACGATGGCGGACTCCTCGATCCGGGCCGATCGCATCACGTCGGTGTTCTTGCCCACCACGCAGCCGCGCAGGGTGGCGCCGCTGCCGACGTAGACATTGCTGTGCACGACCGCCCGGTGCAGAAACGCGCCCTCCTTGACCACCACGTTGCTGCCGATCACGCTGTACTCGCGCACCTGGGCGCCGCCCTCGATCTTGGCGTACTCACCGATCGCGAGCGGGCCGCTGAGCGTCGCGTCCGGATCGACCTCGGCCCCCTCGGCGATCCAGATGCCCGGGGACACCTCGAAGCCGTCGATGTGCGCCTGCACCCGGCCGGCCAGCACGTCGGCCTGGGCCTTCAGGTAGCTCTCATGCGTGCCGACGTCCTCCCAGTAGCCGTCGGCGACCCAGCCGTACAGCGGCGCGCCGCGCTCGAGCAGCCGGGGGAAGACGTCGCCCGACCAGTCGGCCACCTCGCCCGGGGAAAGCTCGGCGAGCACCTCGGGCTCCATCACGTAGATGCCGGTGTTGACGGTGTCCGAGAACACCTGGCCCCACGTGGGCTTCTCGAGGAAGCGCTGGATCCGCCCGTCGTCGTCGACGATGATGATCCCGAACTCCAGCGGGTCGGGCACCCGGGTCAGCCCCACGGTCACCAGCGCGCCGCTGTCCTTATGGAACCGGACAAGCTCGGACAGGTCGATATCGGTGAGGGCATCGCCCGAAATGACCAGGAACGGCTGGTCCCGCAGCGCGTCCTCGGCGTTCTTCACGCTGCCGGCGGTGCCGAGCGGGGCCTCCTCGGTGGCGTACTGCAGGCTCATGCCGAAGTCCTCGCCGTCGCCGAAGTAGTTGCGCACCATCGAGGCGAGGAAGGCCGTGGTGACCACGGTCTCGTCGAAGCCGTGCTGCCGCAGCAGCCGGAGCACGTGCTCCATGATCGGCCGGTTGACCACGGGCAGCATCGGCTTTGGCTGGTTAGCGGTCATCGGGCGCAGCCGAGTGCCCTCCCCGCCCGCCATCACGACAGCCTTCACCGCGACCCAGCCTCCCTGTTTCCCCCGGGGTTACCCGGGGGGACGAGTCTGTCGATCCCCCCGCTGCGTTGTCATAGGAGAACGCCCCCCCGATTCCCCCCGAAGTATGCGTCGCGCCTGCTCCACGTACAACACGGCGGCGCACCAGTACAGTGCACTTCCCCAGATGGCAAACGCCCAACCGGCGATTCTGGCGACCTCGGAGTAGACGGCCGTGTGCGCGCCGAGGAGCAGCAGCGGGAACGCGTACAGCAGCGTCGCCGTGGCGGCCTTGCCGGCGAAGCTGACCTGCAGCGGGCCGTAGCCGTGCCGTCGCAGCACGAGCAGCACGATCCCGAGCATCAGCTCACGGACGGCGAGCAGGATGACGAGCCACCACGGGATGATGGCCCGGACCGCGAGCGCGATGACCGTGGCCACGATGTAGGCCCGGTCCGCCGTCGGGTCGAGCAACTGGCCGAGCCTGCTCTGCTGGTTCAGTGCGCGGGCGATCTTGCCATCCAGCCAGTCAGAAGCGCCTGAGGCGATCAGCAGCCCGAACGCCCACCAGTCCCCGGTCTGGGTCCGCAGGCCAAGCACCAGCCACAGGAAAACCGGTACTCCGGCGAGACGGGCCAGGCTGATCGCGTTCGGGATGGTCAGGACCCGGTCCTGTGCGTCGGTTGCGGCCACGTCCTCGGCCGCTGCCTTTGCCATCCTGCCTCGCTGCCCTGCCTCGCTGGTCCCGGGCCGGCCCTTCGCTCGCGGGCGGTGCGCCCAGGATACGGTGGCCCGGCCGCGCGGACGGCTAGGCGGCCTCCCATAGCGTGGCGATGCCCTGGCCGACGCCGATGCACATGGTCGCGGCAGCCCGCGCCGCGCCACGCCGCCGCAACTCGTGCAGCAGCGTGGTGGTGATCCTGGCGCCCGAGCAGCCGAGCGGGTGCCCGATGGCGATCGCGCCGCCGTTCACGTTCACGAGGTCCGGGTCGAGCTTGAGCTCGTCGATGACCGCCACCGCCTGCGCGGCGAAGGCCTCGTTGACTTCCACCAGGCCGAGGTCGCCCACCTGCCACCCGGCCCTGGCCAGCAGCCGGGTCATCGCGGGCACCGGGCCGATCCCCATGTAGTCCGGGTGCACCCCGGCCGCCGCCGCCCCGGCGTACCTGGCGATCGGCCGGACGCCCGCGTCGGCCACCGCCCGCTCAGACATCAGCAGCAGGCCTGCTGAGCCGTCGTTCAGTGGCGATGAGTTACCCCCGGTCACGGTCCCGCCAGTGCGGAACGCGGGCTTGCGCGAGGCCAGGTCCTCCAGGGTCAGATCCGCGCGGATCCCCTCGTCTGCGGTCACCTCACCACCCGGGGCGGTCACCGGGATGATCTCCTCGGCCAGCACCCCGGCGGCCACCGCGCGCCCGGCCCGCTGGTGGCTCTGCAGCGCGAACCTGTCCTGCCGCTCCCGGTCCACCCCGTAGCGCTCGGCGACGTTCTCCGCGGTCTCGCCGAGGCTGATCGGCGGGTAGAGCTGCTGCATGAGCGGGCTCACCAGCCGCCAGCCGAGCCTGGTGTCGGCCAGACCCGCATCGCGGGGAAACGGCTCGGCCGCGCGGGGCAGCACAAACGGCGCCCGGGTCATCGACTCGGTCCCGCCCGCCAGGCAGATGTCGGCGTCGCCAGCGGCGATCGCCCGCGCGGCATCGGAGATCGCCTCCATGCCCGACCCGCAGAGGCGGTTCACCGTCGCGCCGGGGATCTCGACCGGCAGCCCGGCGAGCAGCACGCCCATCCGGGCTACGTTCCTGTTGTCCTCGCCGGCCTGGTTGGCCGCGCCCCAGTACACGTCGTCGATCCGGGCCGGATCAAGCCACGGATTCCTGGCGGCCAGCGCCCGGATCACGTCTGCCGTCAGGTGGTCGGGGCGGATCCCGGCCAGCGCTCCCTTGATCTTGCCCACCGGGGTCCGGCACGCGTCGACTGCGAAGACCGTGTTCATGCCGCTCATGTCTTGAATGTACCGTCGGTGGCGCTCTTGGCCAGCGGCCATACGCGGGCTACGCGGTGTGCTCTTCGATGAAGGCGGCCAGCGTGCCGAGGGTGGCCAGCGCGTCGAGGTTGAGGTCCTCGTCGGCGACATCGACGCCGAATCGCCGGTGCACCTCGCGCAGCAGCAGCGTGCCGGTCAGCGAGTCCAGCCCGACTCCGGCCCCGAACAGCGGCACCTGCTCGCCCACGTCGGCCAGTTCCGCGCGCCCGGTGGCCTCGGCCAGGATCTCGCGGAGTTCGGCGATGATCTCGGGCCCGCCGCCGCGTCTCACCGCCCGGTCACCCCGCCGCCCCGCCGTCAGGCCGCCGACGCCCACTCGGGCAGTTCGGGCAGCGGCCCGTCCAGCACCCGGGTGAACACCGCGGCCGGCTGGTCTGGCGTGCCGCCCTCGGCCGCCCGGAAGCCGGAACCGGCCAGGGCCAGCCGCAGCGGCACGTTTCTGGGACTGACCAGGCACGGGACGGCCAGCGTCGCGGCGCCGTCCTGGGCGGCCGACCGCGCCAGCCACGCGAGCAGTGCCTCGATGACGCCGCGGCCCATGGCCCGGCACGACATCATCAGCAGCGAGACCGTCCAGCCGTCCTCGGCGGTCTCCACGACGCAGCCGCCGACCAGCCCGTCGTCTCCGAACCTGTCGTGCAGCCGCACCGTAGCGACCCGGTGCGCTGGCGAGCCGGTCAGCCCGGCCAGCTCCGCCTCGGTCATGCCCCGGCCGGCCGAGTTGAACTGATGCGTGCGCACCGACAGCTCGTGCAGCCGCGGCACGTCCGCGGGCGTGGCATGGGCGATCGACACCCGGGTGCCGCAGTACCGCAGGAACTCGTCCCGGGACCCGCCGAACGCCCGGGCCTCCTCCTGCCGGAGCCGCCGCTCGGCGTACATCTCGCCGCGGCGGCGGGCCTCGTCCGTGACCACCGGAGGGCTGAACTCCGGCCAGCCGACGGCGTCCGCCATGTCCTCAGGCGACAGCACCAGGGCCTCGGGCACCCGGAACGAGACCTCGGCCCGCTCGTAGAGGTCGTCGTCGACGAACGCGACCGCTTCGGGTGCCATGGCCAGATCGGCGACGATCCGGCTCACCGCGTCCGACTTGCGGTCCCAGCCGCATTCAACGGCCGCGAACTGCAGGCCGGTGGCCTTCTCGGCGTACTCGGCCGCCTCCTGCGGGTTCCTGCTGGCGATGGCGTGCAGGATGCCGCGCTCGGCCAGCTCGGCGGCGACCGAGACCATCGCCGGATCGGGCGGTGGCGGCTGGGAGCCGGATTCCAGGTACACCCCGGACAGCATCGTGTTGTCGAGGTCCCAAATGACGCATTTGATCATCATGCGTTGCCGCCTTCCCCGTGTGAGCTGGCCACCCGCTTTTCCATCGTGACGTGCGTCGCCTCGAAACCGAACTTCCGGTACAGCGCCCGCATGCCGAGGTTCCTCGCGTGAACCTTCCCGGTGAGCTGGCGCAGCCCGGCCTCGTCGGCCGCCCGCAGCACGGCGGCCAGCAGCAGCTCGCCTATCAGGCTGCGGCCGGGGACGTCGGCAACGGCCAGCGACCTGAAGTTCCCGTACCGCGCGCCGGTCAGCGAGTTGGTCCTGCCGGACAGCCACGCCCAGCCGACCGGCTCGTCCGGCGCCGCCTCGGCGGCTGCCACGAGCGTGATCTCCCCCGGCTTGCCCAGCGCACCGCCGACCCGCCTGCGGTGCAGCCCGGCGTCGGTGACCGCCTCATCGCCGAACGACACCTGCGCGATCTCCACCTCGAAGTTGGCGATCGCGTCGAGATCGTCGGCTGTGGCCTCCCGGACCAGGTATCTGGGCAGGCCGGAACTCCCCGGACCTGCCTCGCCGCTCATTCCGCTCCCGTTTCCGTTTCCGTTCCCGTACGCGCCCGCAGCGGCATCGGCCGGAACACCGAGCCGCCGCACTGCGGGCACCCGGCCTCTTGCAGCGCCGCGATGCGTGGCCACCGGCCACCCGGGCCGACCTCGTGCACGGCCCGGCAGCCTGCACACCGGTACGGCCGGGCCGCGGTCGCCCGGACCTCGGCCGTGTACAGCGGCCCGGCGGCGTCGCCCTCGATGAGCGGCGCGGCAGCCGCCGTGCTGCGCAGATAGTACAGGTGGCTGGTGCCGGCCAGGATGCCTGCGCCCAGGTACTCGTTGAAGTTGGGCCACAGCGCACGCACGGCCAGCCCCATGGAGCCGATCAGCTGCTGTACGTGCAGCGTTTCGTCGGGCCTGCGGGCGCCGAACGAGAAGAAAACCTGCCTGCCGGGCTCGGGCGCCAGCGCGCTGACCGCGCGGGACAAGAACAGCTCTGCCCCGGCGACGGTGTACGGCGGGTCGGTGCAGGCCACGTCGAACCCGTCGGCCAGGCCGCCGGGCAGCGGACGGCGCAGGTCATGCTCGACCAGTTCCGCGTCGATCCCGGTGCCCGAGATCTGGTCAGCGGCCCAGGCCAGCACGTCGGAATCGGAGTCGATGACGGTCAGCCGCTCGATCCCGGCGGTGGCACCGACGGCAGCGGCGAAGGCGCTGATCGCCACCGACATCAGGTCGTCGTCGCCGAGCAGCAGGATCCTGCGGCCGAGCAGCGCGCCCGCCTCGTGCATGGCCAGCACCCGCCGGATCTTCGTGGCGACCGTGCAGTGCGTCTGGTCCAGCTCCGGCTTTGCCGAGGGAGCCCCCGCCGCCGCCCGGTCCAGCAGCGCGGCCAGCCCGGCCAGGGCGGCGGGGACGACGAACCCGCTGCCCGCGCACTCCGGGCAGATCACGCTGAGGTCCGCGTGGTAGGTGGCGAGCAGCTCCCGGCCGGTGGTGGTCAGCCGGACCGGCCTGGCCCGGTCGACAACGCCGCGCCGGCGCAGCTCGTTGCAGACCGCGGCGACGATGGGCACCGGCAGCTCGGCCATCCGGCTCACCTCGCGGACCGCCACGGGCTCGCTGCGGGCGATGGCGCGCAGCACGTCACTAACGCCGGAAGGTCCCTCGGCCAGGCCCACAGCCGACGCGACGTCGGCGATGACCGAGTCCATGTCCATGAGGGTGTACGGTATCCTCCCTCATCATGCCCGGCATCGACGCGGCTCGCAGCTACCGGCAACTGCCCAGGCAGGAGCCACTCGCGCCGAAGTTCCTCTACGCCGTCGACGCGAGGCTCGCCCGTTCCTCACCGGTGGCCGACATCACGCGGCTGACCTCCCTGACGGCCGCCGCGGTGGAGGCGGGCAACGGCCACGTGCTCGACGCGAGTCACGTGATCTTCCCGAACGGCGCGATCACGCTGGTGCTGATCCTCGCCGAGTCGCACCTGTCGATTCACACCTGGCCGGAAGAGGACCTGATCGCGATCGACCTGTTCAGCTGCGGCGGGATCGACGGCGACGCCGTGATCTCCGGGCTCACCCGGTCGCTCCGGCTCGAGGCGGTCTCGGTGCACAAGATGGCCCGCGGCGTGCCGGACGACCTGCCGCACGGCACCGACCAGGCTATTTAACCGAACGTTCACCAGTTGTATCCCTAATAGCCTTCATCACTCTAAGTATTCGCAATGTTGCTATCCGTAGCATGGCCTCATGGGGGCGCAACCAGGATCGGCCGAACCGGGCAGGTTCGATTCGCTCGATGACGCCAAGATCAACCGGTTCCAGCTGAAGATCATGTTCGTGTCGGGCATGGGGTTCTTCACCGATGCCTACGACCTGTTCGTGATCGGCATCGTCGTAGCGCTGCTGAAGACCGAGTGGAATCTTTCCACCGGCCAGGTTTCCTGGCTGAACTCGGCGACGCTGCTGGCCTCGGCGGTCGGCGCGATCGTCTTCGGCCGGATCGCCGACATCCTCGGCCGCAAGCGCATCTACGGCTATGAGGTGCTGATCCTCGCCATCGGGGCGCTCGCGTCGGCGTTTGCGCCGAACTACACGTTCCTGCTGATCTGCCGGATCATCCTGGGGATCGGCATCGGGGGCGACTACCCGGTGTCGGCGACGATCATGAGCGAGTACTCGGGCAAGCAGACCCGGGGCCGGATGGTCGGCCTCGTGTTCGCGATGCAGGGCGCGGGCCTGATCGTCGGCCCGCTGGTGGCCTCGATCCTGCTCGGCTCCGGCATATCGAACGACTACACCTGGCGGATTCTGCTCGCGCTCGGCGCGATACCGGGGCTGGCGGTCTTCTACCTGCGGCGCCAGATCCACGAGACGCCCCGGTTCGCGGCGGCGGGCGGCGCCCACGAGGAGGCCGCTGCCGCGATCGGGGCGGCGACCGGCAGCGCCCCGGCCCCGCGGTCGGCCGTGGAATCGAAGGCGAGGAATCCGCAGAGTGTGCTCGGCGGTTTCATGATCCTGGCCAGGAGCCGCCGGATGCTGCTGTGGCTGATTGGCACCGCGGGCTGCTGGGCGCTGCTGGACTTCTGCTACTACGGCAACACGATCTCCACGCCCGAGATCCTCAAGCTACTCAACCCGCACGCCTCGCTGCTGCACAATACGCTGGTCCAGCTGGGGATCTTCGTGGTGTTTGCGGTGCCCGGCTACGTCGTCGCGATCCTGCTACTGGACAAGACCGGGCGGCGCGGCATCCAGATACTGGGGTTCGGGATGATGGCGCTGATGTTCCTGCTCATCGGCTTCATCCCCAGCGTCACGACCGTGGCCTTGCAGTTCGTCCTGCTGTACGGGGTCAGTTACTTCTTCACCGAGTTCGGCCCCAATACCACCACGTTCATCTACCCGGCCGAGATCTTCCCCGTGGAGGTCAGAACCACCGGTCACGGCATCTCGGCGGGTGCCGGAAAGATGGGCGCATTCGCCGGGGCGTTCCTGTTCCCCGACATGCTCGCGTCATCGCTGGGCGTCCGCGGGGCCGAGATCGTGGCTGGCGTGGTGGCAGCGGCCGGAATGCTGCTCACCATCGCGCTCCTCCCCGAGCCGAAGGGCAAGACTCTCGAAGAGCTGTCGGCGGATGCCTACGCTCCCCGTGAACTCAAGCTGGAGACTGCGCGATGACGTACCGGATCGTGGCTGGCATCGACGGGTCGGAGCACAGCAACGCGGCGCTGCGGTGGGCGCTGAAGGAGGCCGAGTGCCACTCGGGGACGGTGACCGCGGTGGTCGCCTGGCAGGTGCCGTTCCTGTCCTTCCCGGGCGGGTTCGACCGGAACGAGCTGGAGAAGGCGTACAAGAACTTCGTGATCGAGACCGTCAGCGCGATCGCGCCCAAGCCGGCCGTTCCGCTGGAGACCCTGGTCGCCGAAGGCGACCCGACCGAGTCGCTGGTCGAAGCGTCCAAGGGCGCGAACCTGCTGGTGCTCGGGATCCGGGGCCGGTCGCGGTTCGCCGGGCTGCTGCTCGGCTCGGTGAGCCAGGGCGCCGCTGCCACCGCGCACTGCCCTGTGGTTTTGGTCAAGGTGACCGATCAAAAGTGAGCCCTGGCCAGATGTCCGAAATTCAGCAGTGTTCACCCGGAGTATCCCATAACGCCACTTTGACGTAGAGCGGTCGCAAGGTCGCGCTGCGCTCATAAACGGTATGAGTGCTGACTCCTCGGCCGCCGCGAGCCCCAACGCTTTTCAGGCGCTCGACGACTCGAAGATCACCAGGTTCCAGATCAAGACCATGTTCGTCTCCGGCATGGGCTTTTTCACCGACGCCTATGATCTGTTCGTCATCGGCATCGTGGTCTCGCTGCTCAAGACGCAGTGGTCCCTGTCGACCGGCCAGGTGTCGTGGCTGAACTCTGCCACGCTGCTGGCGTCGGCGTTTGGCGCGATCATCTTCGGCCGTATCGCCGACATGCTCGGCCGCAAACGGATCTACGGATATGAGGTGCTCATCCTCGCCGCCGGCGCGATCGCGTCGGCGTTCGCGCCAAATTACACCTTCCTGCTGGTTAGCCGGATCGTGCTCGGGATCGGTATCGGCGGCGACTACCCGGTCTCGGCGACGATCATGAGCGAGTACTCGGGGAAGCAGTCGCGCGGCAAGATGGTCGGGATGGTGTTCGCCATGCAAGGCGCCGGCCTGGTCGTCGGGCCGCTGGTCGCCTCGATCTTCCTGGGCACTGGCGTCAGCGACAACCTCACCTGGCGGCTCCTGCTCGGCCTGGGCGCGATCCCCGGCCTGGCGGTGTTCTACCTGCGCCGCCAGATCCACGAGACGCCGCGGTTCGCCCTGGCGGGCGGCGCCCATGAAGAAGCCGCGGCGGCGATCGCTGACGCTACCGGAAGCGGGTCCGGAAAGGTGGCCCCGGGTGAGTCCACCGCGAAGACCCCGCACAGTGTGGCCGATGGCTTCCTCGAACTGATCCAAAACCGGCGCCTGCTGGTCTGGCTGATCGGCGCCGCGGGCTGCTGGATGCTGCTGGACTTCTGCTACTACGGCAACACGATCTCCCAGCCGGAGATCATCAAGCTGGCGAACCCGCATGCCAGCGAGCTGCACACGATCCTGCTTCAGCTGGCCATCGTGGCGGTGTTCGCGGTGCCTGGGTACATTGTGGCGATCCTGCTGCTGGACAGGATCGGGCGCAAGACCATCCAGATGCTCGGCTTCGCCATCATGGCGCTGATGTTCCTGCTCATCGGCGTCATCCCGGCGGTGTCTACCACCCTCGCGCCGTTCCTGATCCTGTACGGCATCAGCTACTTTTTCACCGAGTTCGGGCCGAACATGACGACGTTCATCTACCCGGCCGAGCTGTTCCCGACCGAGGTGCGAACGACCGGCCACGGCATCTCCGCCGGGGCCGGGAAGATAGGCGCGTTCATCGGCGCCTTCCTGTTCCCCGACATCCTCGGCTCGCACCTCGGCCTCCGGGGCGCGATGACCATCTGCGCGGTCGTGGCGGCCGTCGGCCTGCTGCTGACCGCGTTCGCGCTGCCCGAGACGCGGGGCAAGAGCCTGGAAGAGCTGGAGGAGAGCGCCTTCGAAGCTGCGCCCAGCAAGCTCCGGGTTCAGCCCGCCTGACCCCGTCCGGGCAGCAGCCCGGCGAACCTGATATCACCGAGGAGGTGAAGCGGCACATGCCGCGAATCCGGTGACGTACCGCATCGTGGTTGGCGTGGACGGGTCGGAACACAGCAACGCAGCGCTGCGGTGGGCGCTCGCCGAGGCCGAGGCCCATTCCGACGGCATGGTCACCGCCGTGCTGTCCTGGCAGGTGCCGTTCCTATCGTTCCCCGGCGCGTTCGACCGGGACGAGCTGGAGAACGCGTACAAGAATTTCTTGATCGAGACCGTGAGCGCGATCGCGCCCAAGCCGGCCGTGCCGCTGGAGACGCTTGTGGCCGAGGGCGACCCGACCGAGTCGATGGTCGAGGCGTCGAAAGACGCGAACCTGCTGGTCCTCGGCATCCGCGGCCGCTCTCCGTTCGCCGGGCTGCTCCTCGGCTCAGTGAGCCAGGGAGCCGCGGCGACCGCGCACTGCCCCGTTGTGCTGGTCAAGCGGACCGACGACTGAGCATCCAAGGGGTAACTCGCGGGGGCCGCAGATCCGCGCTTTGATGGGCCTTCGAGCACACGTCCGGAGGCCCCATGACCGAGCACGAGGTAGACGTCGTCGTCATCGGCCTGGGCCCGGGCGGCGAGTACGCCGCCGGAGAACTCGCCGAGGCGGGGCTGACCGTGGCTGGCGTGGAAGACAGCCTGGTCGGCGGCGAGTGCCCGTACTGGGGCTGCGTGCCGTCCAAGATGATGATCCGCGCGGCCAACCTGGTGACCGAGGGCCGCCGCATCCCCGGCATGGCGGGGGCGTCTGCGGTACAGCCGGACTGGGCGCCGGTCGCGCTCCGGATCCGGGACGAGGCCACCGACGGCTGGGACGACAAGGTGGCGGCCGACCGGTTCACCGGCAAGGGCGGCCTGCTGTTCCGCCGACACGGCAAGATCATCGCCCCGGGACGAGTGGCGGTCGGCGGCGATGTGCTGCGGGCCCGGCGCGGGATCGTGATCAGTACCGGCACCGTGCCGGCGATCCCTGAGATCCCCGGGCTGGCCGGTACGCCGTACTGGACAAACCACGATGCCATCGAGGCCGAGCAGGTGCCGGAGTCGCTGATCGTGCTCGGCGGCGGCGCGATCGCGCTGGAGCTCGCACAGGTCTACTCCCGCTTCGGCGCGAGGGTTACCATGGTCGAGGACAGCGGCCGGCTGCTCCCGACCGAGGAGCCCGAGGCCGGCCAGCTGATCGCGGAGGTGTTCCGGCGGGAGGGCATCGACGTACGGGCCGGGGTGAAGGCCGGGCAGGTAAGCCACGAGCCCGGTCCCGGCCCGGCCGCCGGGTTCACGCTGACGCTCGCCTGCGGGGGTGAAGTCAGCGGGAGCGCGCTGCTCGTCGCCACCGGGCGGCGCGCCGACCTGGCCGCGGTGGGCGTCGGCAGCATCGGTATCGACGAGTCCCAGCACGCGGTGCCGGTCGATGGGCACATGCGCGCGGCGCCGGGGGTGTGGGCGATCGGCGACGTGGTCGGCAAGGGCAAGTTCACGCACATGTCGATATACCACGCGGCCATCGTCGTGGCCGACATCCTCGGCCGGGAGCACACCCCGGCCGAGTACCACGCGGTGCCGCAGGTCACCTTTACCGATCCCGAGGTCGGCCGCGTCGGCGTGACCGAGGCCGAGGCCCGGGAGCGGGGGCTGGACGTCCGGGTGGGCCTGACGCAGATACCCACCTCCGCCCGGGGCTGGATCCACAAGGCCGGCAACGACGGGTTCATCAAGCTGGTCGAGGATCACTCCCGTGGCGTCCTGGTCGGGGCGACGTCGGCCGGGCCGTGGGGCGGCGAGGTGCTCAGCATGCTGGTGCTCGCCGTGCACGCCGCGGTGCCGGTTCAGCGCCTGCGGGAGATGATCTATGCCTTCCCGACCTTTCACCGCGCGGTCTCGGACGCGCTGAGCGAGCTTCCGGCCGGCGACGCGGCGGCACCGCGCCCGCGCGGTAGCGCACGAACCCGGGGAGCGCCGCGCAGGTGGCGGCGACAGCGGCGATGCACATCAGCCCGCCAGACCAAGCCGAGACCGCGGGCGTGGTGAGGCTGGCCATCCCGCCCGCCCTGACCTGGCCGGCGGATGGCCCGAGCCCGTAGCTGAGCAGCTCGACGCCCGCCATCCGGCCCCGCAGCGCGTCCGGGATGGTCTGATTCCACAGCGTGTCCCGGAATATCCCGCTCAGCATGTCTGCCCAGCCGGCCAGGACCAGGAACGCCAGCGCCGCGCCGATGTCCGGGGCCAGCCCGAGCCCGGTGATCGCCAGGCCCCAGGCGGCCGCGGCCAGGGCGATCGCCCGGCCTGCCCGGCGGACCCGGCCGGTCCAGCCGCTCAGCGCCGAGGCGGCTGCCGCACCGGCCGCCGGCGCTGCGAACATCAGCCCCACCGCCCAGGCCGCGTGCAGGTCGGCCGCGAGGAACGGGAACAGCGCGTTCGGGTACGCGAGCGTCATCGCCGCCAGGTCGACCAGGTAGGAGCCGACGAGCTCGGGGCGGCTGCGCCCGTACTTCAGCCCGGGCAGCAGGCTGCGCAGCCCCTTGCGGTGCGCCTCGCCCGCGCTCGCCGGGGCCGGAACCGGGCCGAGCCGCCCCAGGAACCCGAGTGAGGCCGCGAAGGTCACGGCGTCCAAAAGATAGACGGCCCTGGGACCGGGCGCGGCGGCCAGCACCCCGCCGACCGCGGCGCCGGCGATGAAGCTCGCGTTCGACGACAGCGCGAGCAGCGCCGACGCGGCGGTGAGCTGGTCGCGGCCGACCAGCCGGGGAACAGAGGCGTCGAGCGACGGCCGCTGCAGCGCGGCCAGCCCCATCATCGCCGCGGCCGCGCCGAACAGCGGCCATGCCTGCGGATGCGGCAGCGATGTGTTGGCCACCAGCACCGCCGCGCAGCAGCACAGGCCGGCCTCGCACCACCTGATCAGGCGCCTGCGGTCGAGCCGGTCCGCCAGCGCGCCGCCGTACAGGCCGAACACCACCAGCGGCACCAGCTCGGCCACGCCGAGCAGCCCTACGGCAGTCGCCGACCCGGTGAGCTGCCGTGCCTGGACGAGCAGCGCCACCGCGGTGGCCTGGCTGCCGAACAGCGTGACCGTGCGGCTGGCGAAGGCCAGCCGGAAGTCACGCGACGAGCGCAGCGGTGTGAGATCCGCTCCCAGCCGGCGTATGCCGGCGCGGAGCGTCCGGCTCCGGGGCTTCCCGGTCATCTTGGTCTCCTCGACGTGTTCCAGGCGTGCGAAAGCGCTGCGAACACCGGAGAGTGGCGATGACGGCGGGATCAGCCGCGCGGGAAACCGTTAAGGCACGATGTCCAGGCCTACGCGCGCCGCGCGTGGCGGATCGACTGCAGATCGCGGGTCAGGCCACCCTACGGTGGCCCGGAACGACGAGCTCGGCCCCCGGCCCGGCCTGCTGCAGTCCGGCGTCCAGACGCCGGAGGCCTGCGGTGGTCGACCGACTGGTAAGCACGGCCCGAGGATATCAGCGGGACGGCGCTGCGCCCCAGACCTCGCCCGCCGTCTCGACGACCAGCCGGAGCTTGGCGGCCTGCTCCTCGGGGGTCAGCACGTTGCCTTCGACCGAGGATGAGAACCCGCACTGCGGCGACAGGCACAGCTGATCCAGCGGCAGGTACTTGGCCGCCTCGTCGATCCGCCGCTTGAGCGCATCCTTGCTCTCCAGCTCGCCGCGTTTGGTGGTGATCAGGCCGAGGACCACCATCTTGCCCGGGGGGACGAACCGCAGCGGCTCGAAGGTGCCGGACCGCTCATCGTCGTACTCGAGGAAGAACCCATCAACGGCCAGCTCGCCGAACAGGGCCTCGGCCACGAAGTCGTAGCCGCCCTCGGCTGCCCAGGACGACCGGAAGTTCCCGCGGCACATGTGCGTGGTCACGGCCATGCCGTCGGGCCTGCCGGCGATCGCGGCGTTGACCTGCCGGATGTAGCGCAGGTGCAGGTGATCGGCGTCCTCGCCGCGCGCGGCGATCTCGGCGCGCTGCGCCGGGTCGTTCAGGTAGGCCAGGCTGGTGTCGTCGAGTTGCAGGTAGGTGCAGCCCAGGCCGGCCAGCCGCCGCACCTCCTCGGCATAGGTCGCGGCCAGGTCGGACCAGAACTCCTCGATGTCCGGGTAGACGGCGGGATCGATGGCAGCCGGGCCGCCGCGGTAGTGAACCATGTTCGGGGACGGGATCGTGAGCTTCGGCGTCGCGGTCGTGACGACCGACTGCAGATAGCGGAAGTCGGGCTCGAAGATCGTGTGATCCAGGTGCAGTCTGCTCGCCGCGTGCAGCGCCGCCGGGGTCCACTCGATCGTGCCCGAGGCGTTGCGGAACTGCACCGCCAGGCGGCCCGGCGCCTTCGTGATGCCGCCGATCTGGTAGATGAAGTCCATGTGCCAGGTCGCCCGGCGGAACTCGCCGTCGGTGGCCGACTGCAGGCCGAGCCCCTCCTGCATCGCGACGGCCGAACGGATCGCGTCGTCCTCGACGGCCCGCAGCTGCGCCGAGTCGATGCGGCCGGCCGCGAAATCGTCGCGCGCCGCGTGCACCTGCGGCGGGCGGAGCAGGCTGCCGACGTGGTCGGCGCGGAACGGCGGTGTGCTGCGCATAGCGGCCATCGTTATGCGGCCCGGCCGCGTACGTCAATGCCGCGCGGCCGAACGGCGGCCCTCTCGGGTGGTGCCCCGGCGGGGTCGGGGGGCGGGAGGTAGGTTGGGCGGCATCGGGCGCGTGTCTGGTGCGCGCCGCCGCTCGATGGGAGGACCGTGAGCATCGGGAGCCTGGTCAGTTCCGGGCCGCTCATCCTGGCCGTGCCGGTCGCGGCGGCCGCCGGGGCGGTCACGTTCCTGTCCCCGTGCTGCCTGCCACTGGTCCCCGGGTACCTCTCCTACGTGACCGGGATGTCCGGGGCCGGTTCCGCCGGGTCCGGCGCTTCCCAGGCTGGCGCCGAGCCCGCCGCGGCGCGGCTGGCCAGCGCCCAGGCCGTCGGCGTCCAGTCCGCCGGGGCCCGCCTGGCCGGCGCCGGGGCCGCGCCGGTCAGCGTCGGCGGGCCGTCCCTGGCCGGGCCGGCGCCGCCGCCGCGCAGCCGGGTGGTGGCCGGCACCGCGCTGTTCGTGCTCGGGTTCTCGGCGCTCTACACGTCGTATGGGCTGGCGTTCGGCGGTCTCGGCACCGCGCTCAAGGCGCACCAGCAGGTCCTGACGCAGGTGCTCGGCGCGCTGACGATCGTGCTCGGCCTGCTGTTCGCCGGGGTGCTCGACCGGTTCACGTTCACCGGGCGGATCATACGGCCGTCGCTGCGGCCGCGAGCCGGGCTGGCGGGCGCTCCGCTGCTCGGCTTGCTGTTCGGGCTCGGCTGGTCCCCCTGCATCGGCCCGACGCTCACCGCGGTGCTCACCCTGGCGGAGACCTCGGGCACCGCGGTCCGCGGCGCGTTCCTCGCGTTCGTCTACTGTCTTGGCCTTGGCATCCCGTTCCTGATCGTGGCGCTGGCGTTCCAGCGCGGCATGCGCGCGTTCGGATTCGCCCGCCGTCACGCGCGCCTGATCACCGGGATCGGCGGCGGCCTGCTCGTGCTGGTCGGGGTGCTCGAGGTAACCGGGGCCTGGTCGGCCGCGATCACCTGGCTGCAGGTCCACTGGGTTCAGGGATACTCCGCGCCCATCTAGAGCGCGGGATGGATCAGGCGCCCCGCCCTCCTGCACGCACGTTGCGCGGCGCAGGTTGCGGTTCGCCCGGTGCTGGCCCAATTCTCCGGGGAGCGATCAGGCGGCGGCCGAACGGCTCCCGGCGGCCGCCCGCAGCCCCTCGAAGATCCGCATGTCCTCGTCCTGCTCGGGATGCCACTGCACGCCGAGCGCGAACGGGTGCCCGGCTAGCTCGATCGCCTCGATGGACTCGCCGTCTGCCCAGGCGACGGCAGTCACGCCGTTGCCGAGCCGGTCCACCGTCTGCTGCCGGCCGTCCGGCACGTCCGCGAACGGCGCCGTCAGGCTCGGGCCGAGCAGCCGGCCGAGCCTGCTGTCCGGGCTGAGCCGCACGTCGCGGGCGATCCACGTCACCGGCCGCGGTGCCGTGCCGTCGGCGCCGGGACGGTCGGTGAGCGAGCCGCCTCGGACCGCGTTCAGCACCCGCATGCCGCGGCCGATCGCGAGCAGCGGGAGCCCGGCCAGCATCGCCGCCCGCATCAGCGCGAACTCGCTGGCGTCGCGCGCCGGGTCCAGCTGGCGCGCTGGGTCCAGTTGGCCAGCCCCGTCCTGCTGCCCGGCAGCGCCGGGCCCGGGGTCGATGTCGGCTCCGTCGGAGAACACCACTCCGTCGAGCCCTGACGCGAGGTCAGCTGCGTGATACGGCGCCGATGGCAGCAGCACCGGGATGCATCCGGACCGTTCCACCGCCCGGGCGTAGCTGGCGGGCAGCAACACCGCTTCCCGCACGCGATCGCCCCAGCCGGCGGCGGCCATCTCGCTGGTGATGCCGATGAGCGGGCGAGTCATGAGCCCATGATGGTCCACCGCGGCCTGCTGGCGGGGCCAAACGACCTCATGCGGGCGGACACGGTCGGTGACGCCCCGAATAACTCGCCCGGCGCTCGACTCCGGCGCCCTTAACGCCAAAGTGGCGTAGCGGCCGATAATCCAGCGTCTGCTACTAGGCATGATCGCGAAAGTTGACCGAACGGCATTCCGCTACTCTGCGTATTCTCTCGCGTAAGCACGCCGAAAAAGGTTGTATATAGCATGTCAGGATGCGACACTCAGACTATGGCGATCGCGCTGGACGGCGGCTACCCTGACGACACTCCTCTAGTCAACTTCGCAGGTCAGCAGGCTCGCTCGCCCTTCGGGCGGCGTCGCGCGGCGCATCATGAACGACTTTTTTCCTTAACACATCCCGATCGGCTATTTTCAGCAAGAATTGCTGACTCTGACGCAATTGGCGAAGTTGCGCGACCAGAAGAGTGGCCCGCCTCGAGCGAGTCCGAGGAACGCCCGGCGGAGGCCAGGGATTTCGATGCCCGGCTGGTAAAGGAATCCTTCTCGCACCTCACCGAGAATCCCGGCCTGGCAATGGAGCACTTTTATGCGCGCCTTTTTGTGTGCCATCCAGAAATCCGCTCAATGTTTCCACATGCAATGCATGACCATATGGAGCGGGTATTCGACGCCCTAGCCCGGATAGTGTGGCACATTGACAACCCGGATTCGCTGATTGATTATCTCAGCCGACTGGGCCGCGGTCACCGGAAATTCGGCGTCAAGGAACGGCACTATGAGCCTTTCCTGACCGTGCTAGCCGAAACGGTCCGGCATTTCAACGGGCATAACTGGACCGCCAAGACGCAGGCCGCGTGGGACGCCGCTCTCGGTCGCGTCTCGTCGGCCATGCTGGCCGCCGCCGAGCGGGACGCGGCGCTGCAGCCGCCCTGGTGGGTCGGCGAGGTGGTGCAGCACGACCAGCGCCGGCCCGACCTCGCGGTGCTGACGATCAAGCCGGACCAGCCGCTGCACTACACCCCGGGCCAGTACGTGGCCGTGCAGGTGCCGCGCTGGCCACGGGTCTGGCGCAACTTCTCGATTGCCAACGCACCACGCGAGAACGGCCTGGTAGACCTGCATGTCCGGGGCGTACGCGGTGGCATGGTGAGCGGCTCGCTGGTGCACAACACCCGGCCCGGAGACACCCTGCTGCTCGGCCAGGCGTGCGGCGAGATGACCGCCTCCGCCGACCCCGAGGCCCCCTTGCTGTGCATCGCCGGCGGCACCGGGCTGGCTCCCATCAAGGCGATCATCGAGGGAGTGATCAACGCCAGCAAGCCGGGCCGCCGCCGGGAGATCGTCTTGTTCTTCGGCGCACGGTCCTCCGAAGACCTGTACGACCTGCCCGACCTTCGCGTCCTCGAATGGATCTATTCGGCGCTGACGGTGATTCCCGTTGTCGCGCAGCAGGAAGAATTTGATGGCATCAGCGGGTCGCTCCCCGATGTCGCGGCGCGTTACGCGAAATGCGAGGGCAGGGAAATCTTCGTAAGCGGCCCAGAGTTCATGGTGCGGCGGACGGTTGCGCTTCTCGCAGACCGGGTTCGGCCCGGCCAGATCCGCTACGATCCGTCGGCGTCGGCGAGGTAGCCGGCCGGTGACGCAAATGTGCCCCGTGCAATCCCACGGGACCTCCTGCCGCTATCCCGCGCCACCCACCGCGTGCAATCCCATCTCACGCATCGACCTGGGAAAATTACGCCAGATGCAATCCCACGGAGATGCTAAGGGCTGCAATTGCCTGTCATGCAATCTCATTTTGCATCTTGCGGATCGGAAGGCTCAGCTGCCCAGGTGCTCGCCGAAGAACGCGTAAATCCGCCGCCACGCGTCGGCCGCGTCGGACTCGACGTAGTTCATCCTGGCGAACTTCGAGAGCACCGCCATCGCGCCCGACGGCTCGGTCAGGAAGCGGTGCCCCACGCCGGGATAGACCTGCACGTCGTGCGGGATCTCCAGCACGGTGAGGGCGCGCTGCAGCCGCTCCGGGTGCTTGGTGCCCATCGGGTCCCGCCGGCCGTAGCTCGCGACGATCGGGCACGCGCCGCGGAGCACGTTCTCGGCGTCCTCCGGCACCTCCCCGTAGTTCACCGAGGCCACATCGAAGCCGTCGCGCGGTGCGCAGAGCAGCGCGAACCCTCCGCCCAGGCAGAACCCGATAACGCCGGTCCGCCCGGTGCAGTCGTCCCGGGCGGCCAGGTACCTGCGCGCGGCCTCCAGCATGTCGAAGGCGGGCCCTGACCGGGCCCGGAGCTGGCGGACCGCGCCGACCACGCAGCGCACCCAGGATTTGCCGTCGTAGAGATCCGGGGCGAGGGCCAGGTACCCGTGCGCGGCAAACTGGTCCGCCTTGTTCCTGATGTCGTCGTTCAGGCCGAACGCCTCGTGGATCACTACCACGCCGTGCCACGGGCCCGGGGCCGCTCCGGCCGGCGGAACCGCGAGGTACCCGCGCGTCGTGCGGTCGGCTACCTGGTACGAAATCGCTGGCATGCGGCAAACACTGTCATACCTTGCGCCACTGCGGTATCCAGGCGCCGTCGGTCACCGGGTAGTCGCCGAACAGCGCCGGCGCCTCGGCCCGCATCAGCTCAGCGATCACTGGCTACGGGCAGACCCGGCCATTCCGCTCGAACGCCGCATGGGTCAGCGGCATCAGACCCGCCCATAGCGTTTCCATCTGCTCGGCCACCATCTCGATCTCGCGCTGTGGGAACGAAGGGAACGCGGAGTCCGGGTGCGTTACCCGCAGCGACAGGAAATTCATCAGCGCCCGCGCATTGCAGGTGGCATACATCGACGAGTAGAGGCCGACCGGCAGCACCGAGCGCGCTACCTCGCGGGCCACGCCGGCTTCCAGCATCTCCAGGTAGGACGCATAGGACTGGCTGCACGACGACTCGATGGTCTTGGTCACGAGCGCGTGCTGCTCAGGTGACCCAGCGGTGAAGACGTACGCGCCCGGCTTGCCTGATTGCACCAGTTTGCGATCGGTGCCCGGTACGTAGAAGACAGGATCAAGCTTGCGGTAGCGTCCGCTCTCCTCGTTGTAGCTGAACGTGCGGTGCCGCATGAACTCGCGGAACACGAAGATCGGCGCGTTCACATAGAACGTCATCGACGAATGCTCAAACGGTGTCCCGTGGCGGTCGCGCATCAGGAAGTTGATCAGGCCCGCGGAGCGCTCGGCATCAGCGTTGACGTCGGCGAGTGACTGCTCACCCTTGGTAGAGACCCGCGCCGCCCAGATCACGTCGGCGTCGGAGGCTGCATGCTTGACGAGCTCGACAGTCATGTCGCTGCGGAAGGTAATGTCCGGCACGGTCGTCATTCTGCTAGGAGCCACCGTCAATCTTCTACCGGGGCGCGCCGGCTAGCGCGTGGCCGCCTGGGTGAACGAGTGCCAGTGCGCGGTGACGAAGCCAGGGTCGATCACCCAGCCGCCCAGGACCAGCAGCGCCCCGGTCAGCACCGGGTCAACGAGCAGGATCTCCGGGCTGGTCCCGGTCGTGAACGCCAGCGGCTCGGGCAGCAGGTGGAACCGGTGCCTGGACAGCGGAAACGCGAACATGCAGCCAGAGTCGGTCAGCATGTCACCGACCAGGTGCGCGGTGCAGCCGATCGCCGTCGCGAGCGGGATCAGCGTCAGCCCGTACCCGAACCGCACCTCCGCGGCCGCGACGGCGATCCCGATGAGGTCGGCGAGGTGCCCCCTGGCGATGTGCAGCGCCTCGAGCGCCGCGGAGACGCTCAGCGTCATCAGCAGCGCGAGCCCGGCCTTGCCCGCCCAGTCGGCGCGGTAGTGACAGGACACCCACGCCAGCCCCGTGAAGGCGGCGATGCCGAGCACGGAATGCGTGGCGTGCCGGTGGCCGCCGGTCAGCCGCCCGGTGATCCAGGCGATCGTCTCGGACAGGAAGCCGAGGCAGCGAGCCGGGGACGACCCGCACTTGTCCAGATCGGGAAGCAGCGCCATGCCCGCGGTGAACCCGGCGAGCGCCGCCAGCCGCGGGTCGGGCAAATGCAGCACGATGCCCGCGGCAGCGCCGGCGACCGCGCCGGACAGCGCATGCGAGTGCCCCAGCATCAGTCCCGCCGCCGGCGCGTGCCTGCCCGTGCCATTCCCACCGCCCTCGCGGGCAAAGGTAATGAATCCGGGCGCCCCGGCCAACGAGGCGCGCCGCTCAGGCCAGCAGCACGCTCAAGAGACGGTACCGGCGACCGCTCAGGAGACCGTGCTGACGACCGCGTCCCGCGACCGCGCCGTGGCCAGCCGCAGCACGTTCCCGATCACCTGGTGACCGGCCCGGCCGGACGCACTGAGGATCGACTCCGGGTGGAACTGCACTCCCCACCGCCCGGCCACGTCGTCCTCGACCGCCATCACCACCCCGTCGGGGGTGACCGCCGTGACCGAGAACCCGCCCTCGACGCCGGCCGCAGTGGCGTGCAGCGAGTGGTACCGCCCGGCGGTGAACTCGGCCGGGAGGCCGGCCAGCAGGCCGGAGGTGGCCGGGCCGCCGAGCACCCGCACCGTCCCCGGCTTGCCATGTACCGGCGAGTCGAGCAGGCCGAGCTGCCCGCCCGCGTGCTCCACCATCGCCTGCATCCCCAGGCACACGCCGAACGCTGCGATCCCCCGGTCGTCGAGCGCGGTCAGCAGCGCGTCACAGCCGAAGTCCGACGGACGGCCCGGGCCCGGCGAGAGCACCACGAGGCCGGGCCGGTAGCTGTCCAGCAGCGCCGGGTCGAACCCGGCCCGCAGCGTGGTCACCTCGGCGCCCGCCTCGCGGAAGTACCCGGCCAGCGTGTGCACGAACGAGTCCTGGTGGTCGACCAGCAGCACCCGTAGTTCCTCCTCAGCCCGTGACACCGCGGGTCCGGGCGCCGCCGCCGCCGCGGCCGGCTCCGGCTGCGGCTCGCGCAGCGTCTCCAGCAGGGCCCTGGCCTTCAGCTGGGTCTCCCGTTCTTCCGCCTCAGGGTCTGAATCGAAAAGCAGCGTCGCCCCGGCCCGGACCGCGGCCAGCCCGTCGCGGATGTGCGCGGTGCGCAGCGTGAGCCCGGTGTTCATCCCGCCGTCGAAGCCGATCATCCCGACAGCGCCGCCGTACCAGCGCCGCGGGCGGTCCTCGTGGTCCTCGATGAACTGCATGGCCCAGGCCTTGGGCGCACCGGTCACGGTCACCGCCCACATGTGGGTCAGGAACGCGTCCAGCGCGTCGAAGCCGGGGCGCAGCCGCCCCTCCACGTGGTCCACGGTGTGGATCAGCCTGCTGTAGATCTCGATCTGCCGCCGGCCGATCACCGTGACGCTGCCCGGCACGCACACCCGGGACTTGTCGTTGCGGTCCACGTCCGTGCACATGGTCAGCTCGGACTCCTCCTTGGCCGAGGTGAGCAGGGCGCGGATGTTCTCGGCGTCGGCCAGCGCGTCGCCGCCGCGGGCGATCGTCCCGGAGATCGGGCAGGTCTCGACCCGGTCGCCGGTCACCCGCACGTACATCTCCGGCGACGCGCCGACCAGGTACTCGCCCTCCCCCAGGTTGAGGAAGAACTCGTACGGCGCCGGGTTGTGCTGCCGCAGCCGCTCGTAGAAGGCCGCGGGCGAGCCGCAGGTCCCGTGGAAGACGTGGCTGGGTACCACCTCGAACAGGTCACCGCGGGCGAACCGCTCCCGCGCCTGCTCCACGACCCGCGCGAACGACCCTGGCCGCGGGTCGCCGGGAGGTTCAGTGCCCGTAACGGGACGCCCCTCCCCCATCTCGTACGCCACCGGCTGGTCGACGCTTCGGCGAATGCCCTCGGTCGACGCGCCGGCCACCTCGAATTCGTAGCTGAAGCAGGTCGCGGTTTCCCGCTTGCGGTCCAGCACGTACAGCCGGTCGGGCAGGTGCAGCACGAGGTCACGCTGGTCCGCTGGCCTGGTGTGCCGGAGCCGCACCGGCTCGAACTGGAACGCCAGGTCGTACCCGAACGCGCCGTAAAGGCCCAGGTGCGGGTCCGGCCCGGAGAACGCGGCGATGATCTGGCGCAGCGCCGAGAACACCGTGGGCCGCCGGCTCCGCTCCTCCTCGGTGAACGTGCCAACGGGCTCCGGTATGACCACCTCGACCTGCGCGGGCGCGCCAGGCCCGACCTCATCACCGGCACGGCGCATCGCGTCACCGATTACGGGCAGCAGGATCTGACCACGTTCGTTCAGCGCCGTCGCGGTGATCTGGCGCCCCCGGGCGACCAGCTCGATGCACGGGTCCACGTACGCCATGTGCCACCGGCTGTATCGGCCCGGGTATTCCATGCCGGAGCTGAGCACCCCGCCGCGGCGGGCCTCGACCTGCCGGGTCACGTCGTCCAGCAGGGCCGGGTCGAACGGGGAGTCATTCCGGCGGACCCGGACCCCGCCCGCGGTATCGAACTGCTTCTCGCCCATGTCGGCACTCGCCTCGGTGTAAGGCCCGAAGCCAGGCGGTGCGGACAATAAAAGCGACCGCCGGCTGCCGGGCGGTCGCTATCAGGATCTGCGTGCGCGAGCCAGGAACCGCCTTAGGGGCGGCGCCACCAGCCTGCGGTCAGGATCGCGCGCATGGGAGGAGCGTAGCAGCATCCGCTCTGCTTTTGGCTCACCTCGCGGAGCGCCTGGGCCGGCGGACGGTTTCGACTCCATCCTTGCCGTTCCCAGTCCGGGCCCCGGCTCATCCCTTGTCGTCCCAGGGCCAAGAAGCGTCGGCTTGCGGGTTTGGCGGCGGGACGGAAAAGGATTTCTTAATTTTCTGCCGCGATACGGGCTCCGCTGCCGAAGGTGGTCGCGGAGCAGGCCGCGGCGCTGGGTGGAGTGGCTTCCTAGGCGGCGGGTCGTGAATCAGAGCAGGTCAAGGCCGGAACGAGGTCGTTTCGGGCGGCTTTGAATGGTTCCGCACCCCCCTCCGGGTGACGCCAGACGAGGCCGGGGGCCGGGCTGAGGCGGGCCGAGGCGGGGCGGGCGCGGGACGAAGGCGCCATGGTAGGGGTTGACCGGCTTCTGGTGCCGCTCTATGTTCCTTTTCGGAAAAGGATTTCCTTCCTTTTCGACGGCAGACTCGTCTCGGTCCACACGGGCACGCGCGCCGACGTGTCGGCGTTCCGCACGCCCTGACGGGCGTTGCGGGCCACTGACCTAGGGACCTGGTCATGACCAAGAATTGGCGCAGGTGCGCCGCCCTTGCCGCCGCCATGACGACCTTGTTCGCGTTGTCGGTCCCGGCCCAGGCCGCGGCGATCGCGAGCCAGCCGCCGGGTGCGGGGGCGGCCACCTTACTGCCGCTGCCGAACCTCCCGGTCAACGCGTGCCACAACAGCAGCCTGCCGCAGGACTTCGGGACGAACTTCCCGGTCCCGGACGACCCGAACGGCTTCGGCTTCGCCAACCAGACGGTCATCGGCTGGGAGGGGAACTACTACTCGCCGTTCGCCTACCTGTCCGGGTCGTACTTTGCCCGCGGCGTGCCGGACACGTACCAGCAGGAGGGCCAGTCGTACTGCGGCGCGATGTACTCGTTCGGGGTGTACGACTACGGGCTCGCCGCCGGGCAGGCCCCGGCGCCAGGCTCGGTGCAATGGACCATGGCGGACGGATACCTGCCGGCGCTGACCACCTCGTTCGTGCGCAACAGCGTCAAGGTCTCGATCACTGACTTCGCCGACAAGCAGATCATCGCCGGGAACCCGGTCGAGCTGGTCTACACCCGGGTCTCCGTGACCAACCAGGGCACGGCGGCGGTGACCGTGCCGTCCGGCCAGTCCGGGCCGGGCCTGGTCGAACTGGACAGCAACCCGGATGCGGTCGCGCCGGGCGCCACCGTGCAGCACGACTTCGTCGCCGCGGTGGACACCTTCGGCTCCGGGCAGGCACTGCCCGGCACGGCCACGCTGACCTCCGACGCGCTGTCCTACGACCGCGCGTTCGGGCACATGGCGGGCTACTGGAATCAGCGGCTGTCGGCCATCCCCACGCTGTCGCTGCCCAACATCACGCTGCCCGACACCGCCGGGCTGGCCGACCCCGGCCAGGCGATCGACAACGCGTACAAGGCGGCGTTCGTCTACACCAGGATCGTGCAGGTCGCCAGCGCGCCGTTCTCCGGGGCGAACAACTACGACTGGCTGCTGAACCACGACTTGCCGGGCATGCTGGCCAACCGGTTCGCGCTCGGCGACTACACCGACGCCCAGAACCTGCTGCTGGTCGGCCGGATCTCGGAGGATCCCAGCTTCAACGAGGAGGGTGCGAACTGGTACTGGGACGGCGTGTGGCGGACCCCGGTCGCGTGGGCGCAGTACCTGGAAGGCACCAACGACGTCGCGTTCGTCAAGAAGTACTTCCACGATGACGCGAACGGGCCGAGCCAGTGGGGCCCGAGCCTCTACACGATGATGCACACCGACTACCTGTCGCAGCTCAACCCCAGCACGGGCTACCTGCAGTCGTCCTTTGACAACGACTCCGGCGGCACCTGGCTGTTCGACGACGAGACCGCGCTGGCCGGCCTGTCCGCCTACGCGTACATCGCGACCAGGATCGGCGACCAGGCCGAAGCCCAGTGGGCCCAGGGCGCATACACCAGCCTGCTGAACGCGACCAACGCGGGACTGGCCGCCAACGAGAAGGCGAACGACTTCGACTTCCTGCCGTGCGAGGTGAACGTGCCGGTCACGGCCGACCGCTGCAACAGCCCCAGCGACGCCAACTGGGCCTCCCAGGCTCTGTGGGGCGAGAATCCGTGGACCATCTTCCTGCAGGGCGGCCAGCTCAACGGCATCCTCGGCGACCCGGCGCAGACCGACAGCCTGTACCAGATGGGCTTCGCCCGGCTGCAGGGAAGCGTGCCCTACCCGTCCTTCGGCGCCTACACCGGCTACAGCGTCGCCCTGAACACCGCGTACGCGGCCGCGGGGCTCTACAGCGACGAGTACCGCGACCTGCCGATCACCAGCTACGCCTGGCAGATCGCCAGCACCACCGGCGGCCCGAACGCGTGGTGGGAGGCCAACGGCTCGCCGCCGGACCCGGACAACCCCTGGCAGGGCAGCCACGCCGCGCCCGAGTTCGGCGCGATCCCCTACGCCTGGCCGATGGCAGGCCAGACCCAGACCCTCCTGCAGTCGCTGGTCGCCCAGGGCCTGGTCAGCGACAAGAACCCGGACAGCTCGGTGTCCTACCGCACCGCGCTGTACATCGGGCGCGGCGTGCCCGACGCGTGGATCGTCCCGGGCCAGAGCATCTCGGTCGGCCACCTGACCTCGTCTTACGACGAGAGCAACGGCCAGCGGGACACCTACGGCGTGCGCATCAGCGTCGGACGCGGACAGGGGGCGCCGCTCGTCACCGTGAGCCTGACCGGGGACGTCCCGGGTAACGACGTACAGATCCAGCTGCCGGCGTTCGCCGACATGGGCGTGACCGCGGTCCTCGGCGGCCGCTACGACGCGGCCACGCACACGGTCACGCTGAGCCCGGGCCGTGGGTCAGCGGTGATCCAGTTGGGCAACGCGGCGCGCCCGTCGCTCGCCGTGCAGGTGGCTAGCACCGTGCCGGGCCAGCACACCCAGCCGACCCTGACGGCCGGGATCGCGACCACCGCGACCGGCACCATCACCAACAACGGCCACACCGGCCTGCGCAACGTGACGCTAACCCCGCAGACGCCGCAGGGCTGGACCGTGACGGCGACGTCCGCGGCCAGCTTCGCCACCGTGGCGCCGGGCACGACCAAGACCGCGACGTGGTCGGTCACGCCGCCCGCCGACGAGAACGGCAGCGACGGCCTGGTCGTGTCGGCCAGCTACGAAGCGGGCTTCGGCGCTGCTGGCTCGGCCAGCGCCGAGCAGTGGATGCACGTGCAGCGGCCGCTGCCGCTGCCGCCGGGAGCGACCGACCTGGCGCTGACCGCGACGCCGTCGGCGTCCTACACCTCGCCGTGGACGACGGTGACCGCGATCAACAACGGGATCTACCCGGTGCAGTCGAACGACGACAACGACCTGACCCCGTACTGGGGCACCTGGCCCGAGGCCGGCTCACAGTACATGGAACTCGACTGGAGCCAGCCGGTCACGACCAACGGGAGCTCGGTCTACTTCGCCGACGATGGGGGCGGGCTGCAGCTGCCCGCGTCCTGGACCGTCCAGTACTGGAACGGCACCGCGTTCGTGAACGTCAGCGACCCGAGTTCCTATCCGGAGGCGGATAACACCTTCAACCAGGTGACGTTCGACCCGGTGACCACGACCAAACTGCGCGTGGTGATGCAGGCTGCCCCGACCGCGGGCGGGGTCGGGGCCATTCAGTGGGTGGTGCCCAGCATTCCGGGCTAGGGCCGTTCGGGTGTTAGGGCCAGTCGGTCGGTTCGAACTTGGCTAGCGGCCAGCCGCCCGCGGCCAGCCGGGACCGGACCCTGGCCACGTCGGCATCGTTGGCCTGCTGGTGGGTCACGGACTTGATGGCGTCGCGGATCGCCTGGGCCGAGTCCGGGTCGGACCCGCTGGCCAGTTCCTCGCCGATCTCGTGGACCTCCTTGTCGGTCAGCTGGCTGCCAAGCAAGGCGAACAGGGGGATGTAGTCGACGTCGGGCACGCCTTCGGGATATCCGGCGCGCAGCCAGCCGATAATCGAGCTCAGGAAGGGTGGCAGCGCCATGTCTCAAGGCCTCTCGATGAGGTGTGTCACGGGTCTACTTGGCCGGAGCCGGGGCGGGGTGGCCGATCTTGTAAACCTCGTAAATGCCCCAGGCTATGGCGGCCAGAATCACCAGGAAACACAGGCCGGCGATGACCATGCCCAGCGGGCTGCCGCCGACCAGCACGTCGGAGTCACCGCCTTCGGTCGCGGCCCGGCGTGGGCCCTTGGACAGCGAGAACAGGCCGACGGCGAACAGTGAAGGGAGTCCGGCGCCCAAGACCAGGCCGAAGACCACGATCTTCCAGATTGCTTGCAAGTTGATCCAGGACATTGTCTGCTTCCCTGTCGGTCAGGCTGCTTTTGCGGGCTCGGGCTGCTCGGCCGGGACGACCGACCCGGTCCACTCGGCGTTCACGTTGTTGTGGTCGACCTTGCTGGCGCGCGACCTCCAATAGATCACCCCCGCGATCGCGGCCAGGATGACCAGGAGCACAAGCACGCCCGGGGTACCGCTGACCGCCTGGGCGAGCGCATAAGCGCCAGCCCCGACTACTCCGGCTGCAGGCAGGGTGAACAACCAAGCCGTGGCCATACGGCCGGCGACGTTCCAGCGGACCTCGCCGCCCTTCTTGCCGAGCCCGCTGCCGATGATCGAGCCGGTGGCCACGTGCGTGGTGGACAGCGAGTAGCCGAAGCCGCTGGACAGCAGGATGACCGCGGCCGAGGCCGACTCGGCGGCCATGCCCTGCGGCGACTCGATCTCCACGAGCCCCTTGCCCAGAGTGCGGATGACCCGCCAGCCGCCAAGGTAGGTGCCGAGGCTGATCGCGAGCGCGCAAGACAGGATCACCCAGAACGGCGCGTTCGAGCCGGCGGGGATCGTCTTGTTCACGATCAGGGCCAGCGTGATGACGCCCATGGTCTTCTGCGCGTCGTTCGTGCCGTGCGCCAGGGACACCATGCACGCCGACCCGATCTGCCCGATCCGGAAGCCGTGCGAACGGGCCCCCTCGCTGAGGCTGCGACTGATCCGGTAGAGCAGCCACGTGCCGGTGGCCGCGACCAGGGCGGCGATGATCGGCGACAGGCCGGCCGGAATGATGACCTTCGAGACGAGGCCATGCCACTGGATCGCGTGGCCCCCCGCAGCGGCTATCGTCGCGCCGACGACTCCGCCGATGAGCGCGTGCGATGAGCTCGACGGGATGCCGAGGAGCCAGGTCAGCAAGTTCCAGATGATCCCGCCGGCCAGGCCGGCGGCCACCACTTGCAGCGTCACCAGGTTCGTGTCCACCAGGCCGCTCGCGATCGTGGCCGCCACGGCGAGCGAGAGGAACGCCCCGACGAGATTCAGCACCCCCGACAGGGCGACGGCGACCCGGGGACTCAGCGCCTTGGTCGAGATCGACGTTGCCATTGCATTACCTGTGTCGTGGAATCCGTTGGTGAAGTCGAAGGAGAGAGCTACCACGACCACCAGGACCAGCACTACGTCGTTTCTCACGCGGAAAGCGTCTCTAGCCGACATGTCGGTGTCGAGAGCCGAAGCGAACTATCAAGGGATAGTCATCTGCACGTAAAGCTTTGTTCATCTATTTACTTCTTAAGCGGTCGGCTACGATCGCTTAGTCTGCCTGTTTTGTGCGCTTTAATCATGTAAAAGTATGTACAGAAGCTGGCTAAGCCTGACATTGCGGGCGTCGCTCGCGGTCGGCCGCTGGGGCGCGCCTCAGGGCCGGGGCGGCAGCGGCGGCCGGCGCTTGGACGGGCGGTCCGAGGTTGCCGGAGGGGTGACCGCCGGATTTGCCGCCAGCGCCTCGATCGCGATCCGGACCCCGGTCTCCAGCTGCGGATCCCGGCCCGCCGCGTGGTCATCGGGTGACGGGACCACCTCGACGTCCGGGTCGACCCCATGGTTCTCCACGTTCCAGCCGTAGCCTTCCAGCCAGAACGCGTAGCGCGGGACGGTGACCCGGGTGCCGTCGACCAGCGCGTGCCGGTCGTCGATCCCGATCACCCCGCCCCAGGTGCGCGTTCCCACGACCGGGCCGAGGCCGAGTGCCTTGATGGCCGCGGTCACGATGTCGCCGTCCGATCCGGCGAACTCGTCGGCGAGCGCGACCACCGGGCCGCGCGGCGCGTCACGCGGATAGGTCTGCGGCTGCAGGCCGCGCGGTATGTCCCAGCCGATCACCCGCCGGGCGAGCTTCTCCACCACGAGCTGCGATGTGTGCCCACCGCCGTTGCTCCGCACGTCAACGATCAGCGCGTCGAGCTCCATCTCGGTATGCAGGTCGCGGTGAAAATCGGCCCACCCGACGCTCATCATGTCCGGCACGTGCAGGTAGCCGACGCGCCCGCCGCCGAGCTCGCGCACCCGCTGCCGCCGCCCGGCGACCCAGTCCTGGTAGCGCAGCCGCCGGTCCTCATCGAGCGTGACGACCACCGCCCGCCGGGCCTCGCCGCCCCCCGCCGGGCCGATCGTCAGCTCCACCGGCTTGCCCGCCGCGCCGACCAGCAGCGGGCCGGGCCCAACGCCGTTCAGCGACCGCCCGTCGATCGCGAGCAGCGTGTCCCCCGGGCCGACCTGCGCGCCGGGAGCGGCCAGCGGGGACCGGGCCCGGGGGTCTGAGGACTCGCCGGGCAGCACTCTGGTCACCGTCCACCGCCCGTCGGCGTCGCGTTCAAGGTCGGCGCCGAGCAGTCCGAGTCCGGGATCGTCACCCCCGTCATCGCCGTCGGCGGGCACCACGTACGCGTGGGAGGTGCCGAGCTCGCCGAACACCTCCCACATCAGGTCGGCGAAGTCCTGCGCCCCGGCGATCCGGTCCAGCAGCGGCCGGTAGGACTCGAGCACGGCGTCCCAGTCCACCTCGGCCAGGTCGGGCACCCAGAAGTCGTGCCGGATGAGGCGGCCCGCTTCGTCGTAAGCGTTGCGCCATAGCGCGGCGGGATCGGCGAGGTACCTGGCCCGGGACTTGTCCACGGTCACCCGGTCCGCCGGGCTGTCCGGGTCCGGCTTGCGGCTGGCGGGCGCGACGTACAGCTTCCCGTGGTCGCTGATCACCAGCAGGCTGCCGTCGCCGCTCACCTCGAACCAGTCCAGTTCGTCGGCCAGCTCGGTGCAGCGCTGTGCGTCCAGGTCGAAGTGCTCCAGGTTCGGCCGCGGCACGTCATCGCCGAGTTTGGGGCCGCCCTCGCCGAGGTTCCCCGTCAGCGGCTCCCTGAGCCAGGCGAGCCCGCCGGAGACCGCGCGCAGCGAGGAGTACCGCGACTCCGCCACCGGGATCTGCACGACCCGGCCGGCCAGGCCCTCGGCGTCGAGGGCCACCGGCGCGGGCACGGCATCGTGCTCGCCGTCCTCCCCGGAACCGTCCTCATGGCGGCCGCCGACCGGCCGGCCGCCGGGCAGCGGCGCGAACGGCGACGGCGTCGCCGCCGCCAGGGAGACCAGGTAGGGACGGCAGCCGTACGGGAACGACAAGTCGAATACCTGCGCGTCGTACACCGGGTCGAAGCTGCGCACCGACAAGAACGCCAGGTACTTGCCGTCCGCGGTGAACGCTGGATCGCTGTCGGTGAACCGCCCGTCGGTGATGTCGACGACGGTGCGGGGATCGGCGACCCGGACCATGCACAGCCGCCGCAGCGGCACGGAACCGGGATGCGACCACGCCAGCCAGGCCGAGTCGGGCGACCATGCCAGCCCGGTGACCTCGCCGTTGCCGGACGACGTCACATCGGTCACCCCGCCCGACGCGACATTGACGAACAGCAGCCTGCCGTCGCGGGCCGCGACCGCGAGCGTGCTGCCGTCCGGGGCCGGGGCCATGTCGGCCACCCAGCCGATGGCGCCGGCGGCCAGGCGCCGGGGCGGGGTCTGGCTGGCCCGCCCGTCGGCAGCCGTGACCTCGATCGCGTCGGCGCCTTCCGCGTCAGTCACCCATGCGACCTGGCCGGTCTTGCCGAGCACCCGGGGCAGTCGCGCCCGCACCCCGGGGACGACCGAAAGCGCACGCGCCGGGCCCTCGCGGTGTGTCAGCCAGTGCACGGTCCCGCACACCTCGACGGCGCTGGCCTGGCCGGAATGATCGCAGGACAGGCTGCCCAGGTGATCTTCCGCGGAGATCAGCCGCGGCGCCCGGGCGCCGGGCGCGGACAGGCTGAACTCGAGCAACCGCGGCCCGTCGGCGGCGAGCGAGTCGAGCACCCAGACGTCGCCCGCGCAGTGGTAGACGATCCGCTGCCCGTCGGTGCTGGCGTTGCGGGCGTAGTGGCCGTCGTGGTCGGTGTGCCGCCGCAGGTCGCTGCCGTCAAGCGCGCAGGAGTACAAGTTGCCGGTGCCCTGGTAGTCGGACAGGAACGCGAGCCTGCCGCCGACCAGCATGGGACTGGCGAACTGGCCAGCCACGCCGCCGAGCAGCCTGGTGAACCCGCTATAGCTCCCCGCTGGCCGCACCCAGAGTTTTCCAGCCGTGCCGCCCCGGTACCGCTTCCAGTGCGCTGGCTCGCGGAAGCTGCCGGTGAGCAGCGCGACCCCGGCGGTCTCCAAGGCCACGTCGCTGACCAGGCCGAACGGCAGCGCTCTCGGCGGGTCGCCGCCGTCGCGGTCGCCGGCATCGGCGGTCGGCAGCGCGTGTGCCGCCGTCTGCCGGCGGAACGGCTGGTCGGCCGCCGTGATCGCAAGCACCTCGCCGTCCGGCGTCCAGCCGCGCACCTGGGTTCCCGCGTCGCCCCAGTAGCTGAGCCTGCGGCCGTTCCCGCCGTCGATCCCGGTCAGGTAGACCTCGGGCGGGCCCTCCCGCCCGCTGGTCCAGGCGATCATCGTGCCGTCCCTGGAGATCCGGGGATGGCTGGCCGCAGCGTGGTCCGCGGTGACCCGCCATGCCCGACCGCCCGAGGCCGGGGCGAGCCATACGTCATCGTCCGCGACGAACGTAACCAGATCGCCGTGAATGTGCGGGAAGCGGAGGTATCCGGCTGAGATCACCGGTTCATCGTAGGCCGGGGGGTCACGGCTCGACGAAGGGCCGCAGCTCGAACGTGCCAGTCTTGGCGGTCGGGTGCCGCGACGCCACAGCGACCGCCTCGTCAAGGTCGGCGCAATCGAGCACGTTGAAGCCCGCGATCTGCTCCTTGGTCTCGGCGAACGGACCGTCGCTGACCAGCACCTCGCCGTCGCGTACCCGCACGGTGACGGCGTCGGCGACCGGCCGCAGATGCCCGCCGTACAGGTTCACCCCGCGCTCGTTCACATCGGCCGCCCAGGCCTCGATCTCCGGGTCCTCGACGACGGACTCATCCGGATCGCCCATATCAGGCTCGGCGCTCCCGTCCAGACAGTGGATCATCAGGTATCTCATGGCTGCATCCTGTCGGCTGCTGTCCCCTGGTCACCCTCACGACGAACTGGACGGCGCCCGATGGACACCGAGCGCGGAATTGGCTCATCGATGTACCAGAAGGTCGCATCTTTCGAGCCCATCGGTACATCGATCTCTGTGGAGCCCGTTGGTTCATCGATGCATGCGGAAGGCACCCCTGCGCTAGAAGTCGACCCAGGTGCCCGCGCCCTGGTCGATGGCGTTGCGGTAGGCGAGCCTGGCCGCGACCAGGTCCTCGATGGCCAGGCCCAGCGATTCGAAGACGGTGATCTCGGCGTCGGTGGCCCGGCCCGGCGCCGCGCCAGTGAGCACTTCGCCCAGCTCGGCCCGGACGTGGTCCGGCCCGATCGCGCCCTCCGCCTGGGCCAGGACGTAGTCGCCAGCCTCGTTGGCGACCGACTCCCGGCTGTCGGCGAACACCGCGGCGGCCGCCATCGTCTCGGCGTCGAGCTCGCGTGCCTGCGGCACGCACGCGCCGACCGCGTTGACGTGCGCCCCTGGTTCCAGCCACGCTTTCTGCAACACCGGCTCGGCTGAGCTGGTCGCGGTCACGACGATCCCGGCCCCGGCGACCGCGTCGGCCGCCGAGGCGCAGGCGGTCACGGGCACGGCGGTGCGCTCGCGCATGTCCTCGGCGAACCGGCGCGCCTTGTCCGGGTCCCGGCCGGTGACCCGGACCCGGTCCAGCGGCCGCACCGCCGCGATCGCCAGCAGATGCGACCGCGCCTGCACTCCGGTGCCGATGATGGCGAGCTCCGCGGCGTCGGCCCGGGCCAGCAGCTCGGTGGCCACGGCCGACACCGCCGCGGTGCGGATCTCGGTGACCGCCGACGCGTTGAGCAGCGCGAGTGGCTCGCCGGTCTGCGCGCTGGACAGCAGCACGACGCCCTGGTGCGAGTCGAGACCGCTGGCCGGGTTGCCGCCGAAGATGCAGATCGCCTTCAGGCCGTAGGCCGCGGCGGCCTCCTCTCCCGCGGCGAGGTAGGCGGGCATCAGCGCCATCATCCCGGCCGCGCCCGGCGGCCTGATGATCGTCCGCAGCGGCTGGTGCGCCTGGCCGCCGGCGTACGCGGCGAGTGCGCCGCGCATCGCGGCCGCGCACTCGCCGTAGGGCAGCAGGGCGTACACCTCTCGGCTGCCGAGGACCAGCAGCTTCATCCGGCCCGCCGCCCGGTCACTGGTGGCCGGCGGGGAGGCTCGGACGAAGCCCGCGCGGGCCGCGCGCCGTCGTGCGCGGTGGCGGCGTGCGGCGCGATCGCCATCTCCGCCTGCCGGTGCTCGGGCGCCGGCCTGCCGACGATCCGGTACACGTCGGAGCCGTCGACCGTCTCCTTCTCCAGCAGCAGGTCGACGAGCTGCTCGAGCTCGCTGCGGTGGGAGCGGATCATGTCCACAGCGTGCTGCTCTGCCTCGCGCAGCAGCCGCGACACCTCGTTGTCGATGGTGGCCTGGGTCGCCTCGGCGAACGGCCGGCTGGAAAAGCCCTGCCCGCCGCCGCCCAGAAACGCCGACCCGCCCTCGGGATACCCGATCGGCCCCAGCGCGGGAGACAGCCCGAACTCGCGGACCATCTTGGTCGCCAGGTCTGTCGCGCTGGCCAGGTCGTTGGCCGCGCCGGTCGAGCCCTGCCCGAACTCGACCAGCTCGGCGGCGCGCCCGCCCATCCGCACCGCCAGCGAATCGGTCAGGTAGTCCTCGCCGTACAGGTGCCGCTCGTCGATCGGCAGCTGCTCGGTCACCCCGAGGGTCTGGCCGGCCTGCAGAATCGTGACCTTCGCCACCGGATCGGCGTGGTCCGACAGCGCGGCGACAATCGCGTGCCCGGACTCGTGGATCGCGACCGCGTGCTTCTCGTCCGGCAGCAGCACGTTCGAGCCTTCCCGCCGGCCGAGCAGGATCCGGTCCCTGGCCGTGTCGAAGTCGTCCGCGGACAGCACCTCGCGGTTGCCGCGCACCGCGTTGATCGCCGCCTCGTTCGCCAGGTTGGCCAGGTCGGCGCCGGAGAACCCCGGAGTCCCCCGGGCCACGGTGTTCAGGTTGACGTCGGCACCCAGCTTCTTGTCCCGGCAGTGCACCGCGAGGATCGCGGCGCGCTCCGGCAGCGTCGGCAGCGGGATCGTGACCTGCCGGTCGAACCGCCCGGGCCGCAGCAGCGCCGGGTCCAGGATCTCCGGCCGGTTCGTCGCACCCAGCACCACGATCCCCTGCGACACGTCGAACCCGTCCATCTCCGACAGGAGCTGGTTCAGGGTCTGCTCGCGTTCGTCGTTGGAGACCACGGCGCCCGACCCGGCCCGGCGCTGCCCGATCGCGTCGATCTCGTCGATGAAGATGATCGCCGGGGCCCGCTTGCGCGCCTCGCTGAACAGGTCGCGGACCCGCGCCGCGCCGACCCCGACAAACAGCTCAACAAAGCTGGACCCGGTGACCGAGAAGAACGGCACCGAGGCCTCCCCCGCCACGGCCCGCGCCAGCAGGGTCTTGCCGGTGCCCGGCGGACCGATCATCAGCAGCCCGCGCGGCGCCACCGCGCCCGCCCGCGTATACCGCCCGGGATTGCGCAGGAAGTCGATCACCTCGCCGATCTCGGACTTGACGCCCTCGTACCCGGCCACGTCGCTGAACTTGGTCGACGGCCGCTCGGCGTCGAAGACCTTTGCCCGGGACCGGCCCACGCCGAGCACGCCCTGCAGGCCAGCCCCGCCGCCAGCGCCCCGGTTCATCCGCCGGAACAGCCAGAACACGAGGATGAACGGCAGCAGCAGGATCAGCCAGTACAGCAGGTCGGTGCCCAGGCCAGAGCTTGGCGGGTTCGCCGTTATCGTCTTCACGCCGTCGGAGCTGAGCTGCTGGGTGAGCGTGGTCGTGGGCGTGCCGGGAATGACCGTCTCGTACGACTTCCCATTCGTCAGATCCCCCGTGGCAGGGGTGTTGGCGCCGTTCGAGCCGCTGGAGAAGGTGACCGTCTTGATCTTGTGGGCGCTGGCGTCGGCGACGAACTGCGAATAGCTGAGGCTGACCGGCGTCTTGACGTTGATTCCCGGCAGGATGAGCCACAGCGCGAAGAACGCGAGCAGCGCGATCGGCCACAGCCAATGCCGCCATGCTGGCGGCGGCGGCGGTGCCGAATTGACGGGCTTGTCGCCCGGTGGCGGCGGATTCGGCTGTTTGCTCATGGGTCATTCTTACGCAGTACGCGCGCGGGAGCGATAATCGGTCCGCTGCCAGCGCAATCCCAGGTCAGCCGGAGGCCGCAGATCCGCCCGCGGCGGCGGTCGAGATCCTGTGCACGGTGTCCTGAATGTCCCATTGCCTGGCATGCCAGGGGTATGCAAACGATTTCGGGCAAACTAGCGTGGCGATCGCCGGCCGAATTCGTTACCTGTACGGGCGGCTGGCGGGAGGGACTGTCCGGGCCGCCGGGAGGAGGAAGGGACCCCGCATGCCGTTCACGATCACTGTCGATGGTGTGCAGCGGCAGGTAGTCGCCGACAGCGGCCGCAGCCTGCTCGAGGTGCTCCGGGAGGATCTCGGCATCACCGGCCCCAAGCTGGGCTGCGGCGAGGGCGCGTGCGGCGCCTGCACCGTGCTGATCGGCCGGCGCGCCGTGACGGCGTGCTCCACCCTGGCGGCCGAGATCGCTGGCCAGCGGATCACGACGGTCGAGGGGCTGGCCGAGGATGGCCTGCTGCACCCGGTGCAGCAGGCCTGGCTGGAGACCGGTGCGATGCAGTGCGGGTACTGCACCCCGGGCTGGCTCATGGCCACCGCCGCACTGCTGAACCGGGTTTCGCACCCGGATGACGCAAGGATCGCGGCCGAGCTGTCCGGGAACGTATGCCGGTGCTGCACGTACCCGAGGATCCTGCGCGCGATCCGCCGGGCCGCCGAGCTCATGGAGGAGCCGGAGCTGCTCGAACCGGTCCCGGCGACCGATTCGGGCTCAGGCCCGGCGGACGCGCTGCGCGCCGCAGCGGGACCGTCGCCCTGGGACCAGGCCAGGGACGCGGCGCCCTTCTTCGAGCAGCTACCCGATGGCCTGGTGACGGTCGTCGCCGACGACGGCCCCGCAGCGGGGCCGGGGCAGGGCCGGTGGGGCGGGCCCGACGACGCCTGGGTGCACGTGGGAGCCGACGGCTCGGTGACGGCGTTCACCGGCAAGGTCGAGGCCGGCCAGGGTACCCGCACCGCGCTGGGTCTGCTGGTCGCCGAGGAACTCGCCGTGCCCTCGGCGACGGTACGGGTGGTGATGGGAAACACCGACACCTCGCCGTTCGACATGGGCACGTTCGGCAGCCGCTCGATGCCGTTCGCGGCACCCCCGCTCCGGGCCGCGGCCGCAGCAGCGCGCGAGGTGCTGCGCGAGGCGGCGGCCGACCGGTTCGGCATCCCGGCTTCGCGGCTGACCGTCGCCGACGGGATCGTGGCCGGCCCCGACGGCGCGCCCAGCATCGGCTACTCCGATCTGCTGGCCGGCGTGCAGCGGGTGGAGAAGGTCCCGCCCGGCCGGCCGGTCACCCCGCCGCCGGCCTGGCGCTCGGCCGGCCATCCCGCGCGTGCGGCGGGCGGCGCCAGCGTGGTCACCGGCGCCAAGCGCTTCCCGGCCGACCTGCGCGCGGACGGCATGCTGCACGGCTGTGTGCTGCGGCCGCCGGCGTTCGGCGCCACGCTGCGCGGCGCTGACACCGCTCCGGCCGAGGCGCTGCCTGGGGTGAGCGTGGTCCGGGATGGCGAGTTCATCGGCGTGGTGGCGGCGACCAGCGCGGCCGCGCGCCGCGGCGTCGCTGCGATCGAAGCGGAGTGGGACCGCTCGCCGCAGCCCCGCACCGACGAGCTCGCCGGCTACCTGCGGTCGCACCCGATCGACGGCGAGGGCTTCAGCGCCGCGTTCCGGCACGAGGAGGGTGACGTCGACGCGGCGCTCGCGGCCGGCCCGGTGCGCCTGGCGGCGCACTACACGGCCGCCTACATCGCCCATGTACCGCTGGAGGCGAGATCCGCGATCGCCACTTGGCGGGACGGGCACCTCACCGTCTGGACCGGCACCTCCACGCCGTTCCGCGCCCGGCGCGAGCTGGCGCAGGCTCTCAGTACCGAGGAAGAACGGGTACACCTGATCGTGCCCGACTACGGCGGGGGCTTCGGCGGCAAGCACGGCAGTACCGTCGCCGCCGAGGCGGCGCGGCTGTCGCGGGCGGCGGGATACCCGGTGAAGGTCCAGTGGAACCGCCACGAGGAGTTCCACTGGGGCTACCTGCGCCCAGCCGCGCTCATCGACGTGGTCGGCAGCGTCGGCGCGTCCGGCGAGCTGACCGGGTGGACGCACCTGAACATCAACTCCGGGGCGGTCGGGATCGCGAGCCCGTACCGGGTGCCGCATCAGCGCCTCGTGTACCAGCCCGCCGACTCGCCGCTGCCGCAGGGCTCCTACCGCGCCCTGGCCGCGACGGCGAACAGCTTCGCCAGGGAATCGCACATGGACGAGCTGGCGCACGAGACCGGCGCTGACCCGCTGGAGTTCCGGCTGCGGCACCTGCCCGACGACAGGCTCGCCGACGTGTTCCGGGCGGCGGCCGAGCGGCTCGGCCGGCCGCTGCGCCCACGGCCGCCCGCGCAGCGCGACGGGACCGGTGCCGGGATCGCCGGGGGCATGGAGAAGGGCGGTCGCGTCGCCACCGCGGCCGAGGTCCGGGTGGACGCCGACGGGACGCTGCACGTCGACCGGCTGGTCACCGCGTTCGACTGCGGCGCGATCGTGAACCCCGACAACCTTGCCAACCAGATCGAGGGCGCGGTCATGATGGGCCTCGGAGGTGCGCTGTTCGAGGCGATCGACTTTGCCGACGGGCAGATCCGCAACGCCTCGCTCACCCAGTACCGGGTGCCCAGGCTGCCGGATCTGCCCGAGGTCGAGGTGGTCCTGCTGGACCGGCCGGATCAGCCGTCGGCGGGCGGCGGCGAGACCCCGATCATCGCGGTGGCGCCCGCGATCGCAAACGCGATCTTCGCCGCGTGCGGCGTCCGGCTGCGGGACATGCCCCTCGCCCCGCGCGGCGTGGTACCTGGGGTGGCACGGTGAGCGGGGTGGCGCGCTGAGCGGGGGTGGCGCGCTGAGCGGGGGTGGCACGGTGAGCGGGGTGGCGCGCTGAGCGGGGGTGGCGCTGACGCGCCGCGGTGATCTGTCTCGTCAGCCCGGCTCGGGCCAGTCCCGTTCCGGGATCATCGGCACCCAGGACGGGCGGCGCGGGTCCCCGACGTAGGCGTACGCCCCGTCGCGCTCGTACAGTTCCCGGTACCGGGCGACCTTGTCGGCGTCCAGCTCGACGCCGAGGCCCGGGCCGGCCGGCACGTCCATCGCCCCGTCCCGGCAGGCCAGCTTCCCGCCGGTGATGACGTCGTCCAGCATGTAGTGGTAGTGCGCGTCGGCGGCGAAGGCGAGCTCGGGCATGGCGGCCGCGGCGTGCAGCATGGCGGCCAGGGATACCCCGCACTCCCCGCTCGAGTGCATGCCGACGCCCAGGCCGAAGGCGCCGCAGGCGGCCGCGGCCGTCACCGCCGCCCGCATCCCGCCGAAGAAGTGCGGGTCGACCAGGACCACGTCCACCGACTGCATCGCAACCGCCGTGGCGAGGTGGTCCAGCTTGGTGACGTAGGTGTTGGTGGCCAGCGGCAGCCAGGTCCGCTGCTTCAGCCTGGCCATGCCCGCGTGCCCCCAGCACGGATCCTCGTAGTACTCGAGGCCGATCTCTTCCAGCGGCCGGGCGAGCCGGATCGACTCGTCTACCGACCAGTTGGAGTTGGGGTCGAGGCGCAGCAGGTGGCTGGGGAAGGCCTCCCGCAGCGCCGCCATGACCGCGACCTCGTGACCCGGCGCGAACACCCCGCCCTTGATCTTGATGGTGCCGAAGCCGTGCTCGGCGATGACGGACCGCGCGTGCTCGGTCATCTGCTCTGCGGTGGCGACCGGGCCGCGCTCCCCCGCCGGGTACTGGAAGAACAGATAGGCGGCGAAGTCGACGCGGGACCGGATCGCGCCGCCGAGCAGCTCATACACCGGCCGCCCGAGGGCCTTGCCCTGGATGTCCAGGCAGGCGAACTCGATGGCCGCGAACCCCTGCGACAGGTCCTCGTAGAACGCGCCTTCGACCGGGTTGTAGGCCGACCACCGCAGCCGCTCAGGCTGGAACGGGTCGTGTCCCACGACCCTGGCGAGCAGCGCCGCGATCAGCGCGTCGCTCGACGCCCCGCTGCCGCCGATCTCGCCGAGCCCGGTGATCCCTCGTCGGTGTCGACCTCGACCAGCGTCCGCACCAGCCGTCCGGGATGGACCCCCTGCGCGTATCTCAGCGGCTGCTGCAGCGGGATCGCGACGGTGGTGGATCGGACGTCAGTGATCTTCACGCGCTTCCCCTCCGCTGATCACACCCTTGACATGCGAAAGTCAACCATTCAGAGTTGTTTCCGTCAATGAACTCTTATTGTTTCATATATTGAAACACTCACTCACGGAGAATGTCATCTCTAACTCTCTGGAACGCGGGCTCGACGCGCTGGATCTGCTGGCCGAGCACGGCGAGGTGCGCCTGGCGGACCTGGCCGAGGAACTAGAGGTATCCCGGGCAACGGCCTTCCGCGTCCTCGCCTCGCTGCAGTCCCGCGGCTACGTTGAGCACGCGCGTGCCGAGCGCGTCTACCGGCTCGGCCACGCCGTGCGGGCGCTCGCGGAGCGATCGGACACCTCCTCGGTGCTCCGGCTGGCCGCCCCGGCCATGGCGGAGCTGCGGGCGTCCACCGGGGAGACCGTCAACCTGGCCCTGCTGCGCCGGGGCACGATCGTGTATGCGGCGATCTTCGACGGGGTGCACGCCCTGCGCATGCAGGCGTCGGTGGGCGCCGTCGTGCCCGCGCACGCCACCGCGATCGGCAAGGCGATCCTGGCCGCGCTGCCGCCCGACCGGCGCGAGGCGCTGCTGCCGCCGGAGCCGTACCCGGCACACACCGCGAACACGATCACCACGCGGCGGGAGCTGACCAGGGAACTGACATCGGTGCGTTCCCGCGGCTACGCGGTCGACAACCAGGAGGAGGAGATCGGCGCGGCCTGCCTGGCGGCGCCGATCCTGGGCAGCGACGGCCGGCCGCTCGGCGCGATCTCCGTTTCCGGCCTGGCCGCGCGCCTGCCCGAGCGGGACCGCCCGGAACTCGGCGCCCTGGTCGCCCGGTGGTGCGGCGACATCTCGGCGCAGCTCGGCTTCCGGCCGCTCAGCCCGTCCGCCCAGGAGGAGGGCACGGGGGCATGACATACCAGTTTCAGCGGTCGATGGCCCAGTTCGAACGCGCTTCGCAGAGCCTCGCAGGCGGCGTGGCAACGGCGTTCCGGTCGGCGCAGCAGCCGGTGCCGGTCTCCTTCACGACCGGGCGCGGAAGCCGCCTGACCGACGTGGACGGCAACGAGTACGTGGACTACGCCCTCGGCTTCGGTCCCATGCTGCTCGGGCACTCCCCGGAGCCGGTGCTCGAGGCGGTCCGCCGCCAGCTCGACCGCGGGCTCGGCTTCGGTGCCTCACACGAGCTGGAGGCCGAGCTCGCCGAGGCGGTGTGCCGCACGGTCCCATCGGCCGAGCTCTGCGTATTCGGCAGCACCGGCAGCGAGGCGGTGCACTCGGCGATCCGGATCGCCCGCGCCGCCACCGGGCGCAACCGGGTCATCAAGTTCCTCGGCCACTATCACGGCTGGCTGGACCCGGTGCACGTCGGCGTTCCCGGCCAGACCGGCAAGGCGCCGGCGACCGGCGGCCAGGACCCGGAGGCCTCGGCCTCGGTGACCGTGTGCCGGTGGAACGACGTGGATGCGCTGTCGGACGCGCTCGCCGACGACGTCGCCGCGGTCATCATGGAGCCCGCTGCGATCAACGTCGGCGCGTTCCCGCCGGCTCCCGGCTACCTCGAGCGCGCCAAGGAGCTGACCGCACGGGCCGGCGCCGTGCTGATCTTCGACGAGGTCATCACCGGCTACCGGCTCGCGCTCGGCGGCGCCCAGCAGCGCTATGGCGTGCTGCCTGACCTCACGGTCCTCGGCAAGGCCCTCGGCGCCGGCTTCCCGATCAGCGCCGTCTGCGGCAGGCGGGACGTCATGGCGGTCGTCGCCGACCGCCGGGTGAGCCACGTGGGCACGTTCAACGCCAACCCGGTCTGCGCCAGCGCGGCGGCCGCAGCCATCGGAGTGCTGGAACGCGACGCCGACAGCCTCTACCCGCTCCTTGACGAACTCGGTGCGCGGCTGGCCGAGGACCTGCGGGCGGGAGCCGCCGCGGCCGGCCTGCCGCTGGTCGTCAACCAGATCGGCGCGGCCGCGTACGGCTTCGTCTCGGACCGGCCGGTGCAGACACACGAGGATGCGCTGGCCACGCGGCCGGACGACTACCGGCGGTTTGCTCGGGCTCTTCTGGAAGCAGGCGTGCACATCATCCCGCGCGGCCTGCTCTACGTCTCGACCGCGCACACGGCGGCAGACCTGGACATGACCAGGGACGCGATCACGAAGGCGGCCGCCAAGACGGCCCAGGAGCTGGAGGCAGGCGGTGGATGTTGAGCAGCGCGGGGCAGCGGCCACAGTCGCCCGCGAGCTGGCCGCTGGCGAGACCCTGACCGCGCAGACGAGGCTGATCGGCTTCGAGGCCAGCGCGCCGGTCGGCGGGTTCGACGACGGCAGGCCGGTTGGCCCGCCGCAGACCTAGAGGAGGCAGGATGCGGCTCAGCGGCAAGGTGGTCATCGTCACCGGCGCGGGTCAGGGGGTCGGCGCCGCGGCCGCGCAGCGGTTCGCCGAGGAGGGGGCGGCGGTCGTGTGCACGGACATCAACGGCGGCACCGCCGCCCGCACCGCGGCGGTGATCGAGCAGCAGGGCGGCTCCGCGATCCCGGTGACCGCCGACGTGTCCACCGCCGAGGGGAACCAGCGGATGGCAGAGCGGGCGGCGTCCGCGTTCGGGGGCCTCGACGTGCTGCACGCCAACGCCGCCATCCAGGTCATGGGCCGGCTAGAGGACACCTCGGCGGGCGACTGGGACCGGATGCACGCCACGAACCTGCGCGGGGTGTTCCTTGGCATCAAGGCGTGCCTGCCCGCGCTGCGGGCCAGGGGCGGCGGCTCCATTGTGATCACCGCGTCGCTGCTCGGCATCGTCGGCGATCCCGACCTGCCGGCGTACGGGGCGGCCAAGGGCGGCCTGCGCGCGATGTGCCGGTCGCTGGCCACCTCGCTCGGCCCCGAGAACATCAGGGTCAACACGATCTGCCCCGGCGACGTCGAGACTCCGCTGCTGCAGGAGTTCTTCGACTTCCAGCCGGATCCCGCCGCGGCACGCAAGGAGATCACCGACCGCTACCCGCTGCGCAGGTTCGCCACGCCGCGCGACGTGGCCAACGTGGCCGTCTTCCTCGCGTCCGACGAGGCCAGCTACCTCACCGGCATCGACATGGTGGTCGACGGGGGCCTGCTGGCGCGCATCTACTGAGGCAGGCCGGCGATCAGCCGGCCGCCGCCGGGCAGCAGCCGGCTAACTCCCGGCCGCCCTGGCCGTTGGCGAGGGTCCGCAGGCCGCCTTCCTGCCAGCGCCAGGCGGACGTGTCCACCTCGGCATCCACCACGACCTGGTGCACCCCGGCCTGCTGCATATCGGTTTGCACGGTGCGCAGCGGCAGGCACATCCAGGGCTGATAGTGCCCGAGCGCGGCCACCAGCTTGGTCACCGTGGAGTACACGGGCAGTGCCACCGTGCCGTCGGCCAGCGTGCGCGTCTCGTACGCGACGTCCCTCCCGCCGCGGCTCACTTGCGGCCGTGCCGGGACAAAGACCAGCTCAGGTGGCTGATCTGGCGTCATCAGGATGCCCCCTCTGTGCGCGTCAGTAAGTCATGCCCCGAAGGCCAGACGTCATCATTCTCCAGCCCGGTGCACGGGGTCGGCCGCGGGACGCCCGGAAAACGCTGCTCGCGTGGGCAGGACCTGGCCCGCGAGCGCGGCCCGGACGCTGCCGGAGGCGGCGCCGAGCGCCTTGGCCGCCGCGTCCGGTTCCAGGCCGGACAGCAGGCAGAGCAGGGCGAGCCGCAGGTCACCGCCGCACAGGGCGAGCTGGGACCGGCAGGCTGCTTCGTCCGCACCCGAGACCTCGACCAGAATCCGCAGCTGACGGCCGCGCAGCTTCGCGTTGGCGCCGGACAGTGACACCATCAGGTTCGAGTAGGTACGCCCAAGCCGCACCATCGCCGCCGTGGACAGCGCGTTCAGCAGGAACTTCTGCGCAGTAGCGGCCTTGAGCCTGGTGGACCCAGCGATGGCCTCCGGCCCGGTGTCCGCGACGACCACATAGTCGGCCAGCCCGGCGATCGGGGCGACCGGATTGCTGCTGACCAGCACCGTGACGGCGCCCGCCAGCCGCGCCGCGCGCAGCGCGCCGGCCACGTAAGGAGTGCGGCCGCTCGCCGTGATCCCGACCGCGACGTCCCCCGCGGTCACCGTGCCGGCGTCCTGGGCGCCCAGCGCAGAGTCGTCCTCGGCATCCTCGACGGCGCTGCCGAGCGCCCGGTCGCCGCCGGCGTGGTGTGCGATGAACACGTTGGGATCGAGCCCGAAGGTCGGGACGATCTCCGCCGCATCCAGCACCGCCATCCGCCCGGACGTGCCGGCGCCGAAGTAGTGCACCTGGCCGCCGGCGCGCACGCACTCCACGACCTTGTCGACCACGGTGGCGAGCACCGGCAGGGCGCTCGCCACCGCACCGGGGACGGTTGCGTCCTCGGCATTCAGCAGCCGCAGCACCTCTTCGGTTGGCACGGTGTCGATGTCGGCCGTCCGCGGGTTGCGCTGCTCGGTGCGCGGGGCGGCACGCAGGGCTGCCAACCCGCCCGGGCTGTCGCCCTGCATCTCAGCTGACAAGAACTAGCCTCCACTCCACGTTGGGTGGCCCCCACCCGCCTTGCCGGCATTCGCGCAGTCGGACGTCCGTAGCAAATATCCATGCACCGTTGTTTCGATGTCAATAACTGACATAATCATAGACGTGATCATCGGGCCGCCAGCGCATCGCCGTGCCGTCGGCGCCCTGGCCAGCGCGCCGGGCGTGGGCTTGCTCATGCAGGTTCACGTACGGTGACGGCATGCCGCAGCCACCGCGGCGCCTGCCCTCACTGAGCGCGGCGGCGCACACCCCAGAGACCCTGATGGCGCACATCCGGGCGCTTGAGCCGAATCTCGCACCGGCCGAGCGGAGGGTCGCGGCCGAGGTCGTGCGCGATCCGGGCGCTGCTGCGGCCAAGACGATCTCGGACCTGGCCGCCCAGTGCCGCACCTCCGGCGCCACCGTCCTCCGGTTCTGCCGGGGGGTGGGCTTCGATGGCTATCGCGAGCTGCGACTCGCGCTGGCCGCCGCGGCGCAGGCCGCGAACGCCGACGGCGAGCGCGCGGTCGGCAGCGACATCGGCCCGCGTGACTCGCTCAGCGAGGTCGTCAAGAAGATCACCTACGCCGACGCCAGGGCGGTCGAGGAGACCGGCGCCCAGCTGCAGCCCGCGTCTCTTGGCGCGGTCGTCGACGCGGTCGTCAAGGCGCGCCGGGTGGACATCTACGGCGTCGGCGCCAGCGCGTTCGTGGCGATGGATCTGCAGCAGAAGCTGTACCGGATCGGCTACATGGTCTACGCCTGGCCGGACCCGCACAGCGCGGTCACCTCGGCCGCGCTGCTCGGCCCGCAGGACGTGGCGATTGGCATCTCGCACACCGGCACGACCGAGGACACGATCGCGAGCCTGGCCGAGGCGCGCCGGTGCCGCGCGGTCACGGTGGCCATCACGAACTTCCCCGGCTCGCGGATCGCGGCGGTAGCCGACCACGTGCTGACGACCGCGGCGCGCGAGACCACGTTCAGGTCTGGCGCCATGGCCAGCCGGATCGCGGCGCTGACCGTGGTCGACTGCCTGTTCGTCGCCGTCGCGCAGCGCAACTACCGGCAGACCATGCGCGCGCTGGAACAGACCTACGCGGCCGTTCAGGCCCGGCGGTAATACCGGCAGCTACTCCCGGCGCGCGGCGCTGAGGCTCTGTGCTGGCGCCCACCGTGTGCGCGGCGCCGCCGGGCCAGCTGCCACCGCCCACGCAGCCACCACGTGCGCGCGCACCCCGTGCCGCGCGCGTTAACAATATGCAACATGTCAGGTATTGACGAAACTTAGCGTTACAACTGTAATATTTTTTCGCAGCTCGCCGCCGAGGCGGCGTCTTGTGCTCGGAGTCCGAAAGACAAGGACCGCGTGGTCCACCGACCCGGTACCACCGTCGTCAGAACAGGTGTCACATGAGCATCCGAAGACTCAGATCCCTGTCGGTGCCGCTGGCGATCGCGGCATCAGCCTCGCTCGTCGCGGCGTGCTCGTCGTCTGGATCGGCCAGCGGCAGCAGCAACGCGACGTTCACCACCATCGGCTACACCACCGTCATCACCCCGGGCGCGCCGATGAACCCGTTCAACGCGACGAACAACGTGTTCCCCACCTTCGACGCGATGCAGCTCGGCTGGAACGCCGGCAACTCGGCCAACCCGAACCAGGAGCTGCCCGGGCTCGCCTCGTCCTGGTCGCTGTCGTCGAGCGGCACGTCGCTGACCGTGCACCTGCAGCCGGGTGCCAAGTGGTCCAACGGCAAGCCCGTCACGGCTACCGACGTGGTGGACTCGGCGGCGATCTGGTTCTGCCAGGGCGCCGCGCAGGTGTACAACCTGGGCAGCGTCACCGCCGACAACTCCAGCACGGTGACGCTCACGGAGGCTCCGGGCGCGCACAACAACCTGTTCGAGACCGTGCTGGGTGGCGCGTCCGGCGCTGCGACGCAGTGGATCGTGCCGTCGTTTGAGTACGGAAGCCTGCTGCCGTCCAGCATCTGGTCGACGGTCAAGGCCAGCGAGGGGACCGGCTCGGCCGCCACCGCTGCGACCGCCACGCTGACCGACCTGGCCAAGAAGATCGACGCCTTCGCCCCGAAGACCGACATCTCCGCCGGGCCGTTCTACATCAAGCGGCTGAACAACAGCCAGGCGCTGCTGGTGAAGAACCCGGACTTCTACGCCGCGGGCAAGATCCACGTCGGCACGGTGATCATGGAGCACCAGAGCAGCACCCAGCAGATCGTCAGCTACCTGGATGCGGGAACGCTCGACGCCGCGCCGTACACGGCCATGGCCACGAACGTGTATAAGCAGGTCGTGGCCGCGGGGAACACCGCCGTGCGGATGCCCTCGCTGGTCGCGTCGGCACTGACCTTCGACGAGCAGGTCGCTCCCTACAACAACGTCGCGGTGCGCCAGGCCCTGGCGTACGTGATCAACCGCACCGCGGTGCAGAAGGTCGGCGAGCCCACCAGCGGCGCGCCGTCGACGACGATCACCGGCGCGGTGTCGAGCGCGCTGCCCGACTACCTCACCTCGGCCCAGCAGACCAGCCTGAACCCGTACTCGCCCGACACCGCCAAGGCGACGTCGCTGCTGAAGGGCGCGGGCCTGACGCTGAAGAGCGGCCAGTGGTACCTGCCGAACGGCAAGCCGTGGACGATCACGCTGCCGGTGCCGCAGGGCTTCGCCGACTGGCAGTCGGCGTCTTCGGTGATCAAGTCCGAGCTGACCAGCTTCGGCATCCCGACCACCGTCACCGGCGGGCCAGCCTGGACCAGCTACCAGCCCAACCTGTTCACCGGCAAATACCCCGTCGGCTGGTGGCTGATCGCGCTCGGCCCCGGTGCCTACGACACGTTCGCCCGCATCTACGGAACCTACGACGGGTACATCCCGGCCGGAGCCACGGTGAACCGGTACTCGGCCGGAAACGCGGCAGCGGACAACTTCCTCAACACCCCGAACACCGTGACCGTCCCCGGGCTGGGATCGATGAACCCGGGCCAGCTCACCTTCCAGCTGAGCCAGCTCAACCTCAATACCGCGACCGGCCTGGCGCAGCAGAAGGCGATCGCCGCAAAGGTGATACAGGCGGTCAACTACGAGGTTCCAGTCATTCAGCTCTGGGACTACATCGACGTCCAGTTTGTCAACAGCAAGCGGTTCACCGGCTGGCCGACCAACGACGCGATCGTCGGCCAGGACCCCGGGGTGTGGATGGCGGACGGCTACGTGCGGGCCAAGTAGGCACCGTCAGGGTCCGGGGCCGCGCTCCGGACCCTGACCTGACGTTGACGACGGCACGAGCGAAAGGCGGCGCGGTGCGGCTGGCGCGACTGCTTGCGGCGAAGGCCGTGACTGGCCTGGTCATGATCTGGGTCGTCGCCTCCGCGATGTTCTTCCTGGTCCTGGACATGCCCGGGAACCCTGCCAAGGCACGGGAGGCGCAGGACATCCTGCACGGCATGACGCCGGCGCAGGCGCAGCGGGAAACCGCGGCGATGTTCGGCTTCGTCCCCAAGCAGCCCCTGGCCGACCAGTACGGGCACTACATGTGGCAACTGCTCCACTTCAACCTGGGCGTGTCGATCGCGCAGGAGGGCACGCCCGTCGCGCACATCGTCGCCTCCGCGTTCCCGTGGACCGTGATTCTCGCGCTGTCCGGGATCCTGATCAGCTTTCTCATCGGGGTGTGCCTGGGTGTGCTGGCAGCGGTCAAACGGAGCACCAGGCAGGGTGACGCCCTCACGCTCGGCGGGGCGGTCGTGAACGGCATCCCGGTCTTTGTCATCGCGATTCTGCTTTTCTACCTGTTCACAACCATCTGGGCGCTGTTCCCGCAGGGCGGCAACGTCAGCATCACCTATACGCCCGGGTTCAACGCCGGGTACATCGGCTCGCTCGTCACGCACGCGGTGCTGCCGGTGACCGCCTACGTGCTGTCGATCCTCGGCGCCTGGATGCTCACCACGAAGGCAAGCGTGATCTCGGTCCTGGGCGACGACTTCATCCTCGCCGCGGAATTGCGCGGACTGCGGCCGCTCACCGTGGCCAGGTACATCACCCGCAACGCGATGCTGCCGCTGTTCACGATCCTTGCCATCGCGCTCGGGCTGCTGTTCGGCGGCTCGATCTTCATCGAGGATGTGTTCAACTATCCCGGCCTGGGCCAGCTCATGATCAGCAGCATCACCACCAAGGACTTCCCGGTCCTGGACGGCGCGTTCCTGCTGATCATCGTCGCGGTCATCGTCGCCAACAAGCTGGCTGACCTGACGTATCCGCTGATCGACCCCAGGATCCGCAGGAGCTAGGCCGATGACTACCACGGCCGCGCTCACCCCGGAGCAACTGCAAAGCGCCATGCGCCGGTCGCGGCAGCGCACGGCGAGCCGCTGGCGGCTGTTCGTGAACACGCCCGGCCGGCTCGTGTCGTGCGTGATCCTGGTCGTCTTCACGCTGATGGCGATCGCCGGCCCGTACCTGTACCCGGCGAACCTGCCGATAGACCCGGACAACATCTACGCGCCGCCGACCCTCGCACACCCGCTCGGCACCGACTTCGAGGGCACCGACACGCTGGCGCTGATCGTGACCGGCGCCCGGTACGTGCTGCTCGCGGCGCTGATCGCCGCGCTGATCACGGTGGTCATCGGCACCGCGGCGGGACTGGCGGCCGGGTACTACCCGCGGCTCGCGGGCAGCGCGATCATGCAGGTGACGGACTTCGTGCTGGCGATACCGGGCTTCCCGGTGCTGCTCGTGCTGTCGACGATCTGGCACTTCAGCTCCGTCCTGCAGATGGGCGTGGCGCTCGGCGTCTTCGGCTGGGGCGGCATCGCACGGGCGGTGCGCGCGCAGACGCTGTCGCTGCGCGAGCGCGGGTTCGTCGAAGCCGCACGTGGTCTCGGCCTGCCCGGCGGGCACATCATCCGGGCCGAGGTGCTGCCGAACGTGGCGCCGTTCATCGGCATGAACCTGATGCTGCAGCTCACCGGGTTCATCTACACCGAGGTCGGGCTGTTCTTCCTGGGCGCGGTGCCGTACAGCACGAACAACTGGGGCGTGATGCTGAACAACGCGGTGTTCCAGGCCAACGCGGTGACCAGCCCGCGGGCGCTCGCCTACCTGCTGTCGCCGCTCATCTGCATCCTGCTGATAACCCTTGCGCTGGTGACGCTCGCGAACGCGGTCGACGAGTTCTTCAACCCGAGGCTGAGACGGATCTGATGGCTGGGGACACTGGCGAGGCGACGCTGGCCGGGCCGGCGGGGCCGCAGGAACACGGGCCGGACGGGCCGGACGCGTCCGCGGCCGTCCGGGTGCGGAACCTCACGGTGTCGTTCCCTACGCCGGACGGGCCGCTGCCCGCGGTCGCGGGGGTGTCGCTGGATCTCGCCCGCGGCCAGATCACCGGCCTGGTCGGCGAGTCCGGGTCGGGCAAGTCCACGCTGGCGCTGACGCTGCTGGGCGCCGTCCCCGCACCCGGGCACGTCGCCTCGGGCTCGGTCGTCATCGACGGCGTCGGTGACGTGCTGGCGCTGCGCCGGCCGGAGCTGCGGCAGGTGCGCGGCGCCAAGATCGGCTACGTGTTCCAGGCGTCGCAGAACTCGCTGAACCCGCTCAAGCCGGTCGGCAAGCAGCTGCTGGACGTCGGCCGCTCGCACGGCGTGCGCGACGTGCGCAAGCTGCTGCACAGCGCCCGGCTGCTCATCGACGAAATGGGCCTGGACGCCGAGCGGGTGCTCGCCTCCTATCAGCATGAGCTGTCCGGCGGCATGCGCCAGCGCGTCGGCATTGTGCTCGCACTGGTGCTCAACGCGCACGTGCTGATCCTGGACGAGCCGACGACCGCTCTGGACACGCTGACCCAGGCGTCGGTGCTGGAGATCGTCCGGAAGGTGCACGCCGAGCGCCACCTCACCACGCTGGTCATCTCGCACGACATGGGCGTCGTCGGTGACCTGGCCGACCGGATGGCGGTCATGTACGCAGGCCGGATCGTCGAGGAAGGCCCCACGGCCGAGGTGCTCGCCAGCCCGAAGCACCCTTACACCCGCGGGCTGCTCACCGCGATGCCGAGGATCACGGGTGAGGTCGCGGAGGCGCGGCCGCTGCCCGGCCGGGTACCGGACCTGGCCTCGGTGCCGCGGCGGGGCTGCGTGTTCCGGCCACGCTGCCCGCTGGCCACCGACATCTGCGCGACCGCCGAGCCAGCGGACACGGTGCTCGGCGGCCGGCGGTTCGCCTGCCACGTCACGGCCGGGGAGGCCGCGTGATCGAGGGGCAGGCAATCACCAGGACGTTCGCCGCGCGCCGGGGAATGCTCGGCCGCGGTGGCGTCCGGGCACTGCGCGGCGTCGACTTCACGATCCCCGACCGGGGCGCGGTGTCGTTCATCGGGGAGTCGGGCTGCGGCAAGACCACGCTGGGGCGGATCCTGTGCGGCCTGGAAAGCTTCGACGGCGGTGACCTGATCATCGGCGATCGGGCGATGGCCGGGCTGAAGCCGCGTCAGCGGGCGCCCTATCACCGGCGGATCCAGATGATCCATCAGGACCCGTACTCTGCGCTGAACCCAACCCGCACGATCGGGCAGATCCTGGCCGCCCCGCTGGCCCTGCGGGCGAAGCAAGTCGGCGCGGACCCGGGCTGGCTGGAGCGGCGCCGCGCCGAGCTGCTCGGGCTCGTCGGGCTCGACCCGGACTACGTTCTGCCTCGTTACCCGCACATGCTGTCCGGCGGCATGCGGCAGCGGGTGGTGATCGCGCGGGCGCTGACGGTGGACCCGGACGTCCTGGTCGCCGACGAGGCGGTCTCGATGATCGACGTGTCGCTGCGGCTCGGGATCCTGCAGCTGCTGCGTGACCTGCGGGATGCCGTCGGGGTGTCGCTGCTGTTCATCACCCACGACATCGCGACGGCGCGCTACGTCGGGCACGGCGGCCAGCTCTGTGTGATCTACCGGGGCTCGGTGGTCGAGCAGGGCGACACCGACACGGTCATCCAGCACCCGGCCCACCCGTACACGCAATGCCTGCTGTCGGCCATCCCGGTGATGCGGGGCATCGAGCTCCCCGGCCCGGAGCGGGTGGTGCCGACCGGCCCGCTCGATGAACGGTCGGAGCCGCGGGGCTGCCTGTTCGAGCCGAGGTGCCCGTTCGCCGAGGAGGACTGCGGAGCCGCGCCTCCCGGGCTGAGCCAGCTCGGCGGCACGCAGCAGTTGCACGCGTGCCTTCACCCGGCCCGGCGGTCCGTGGTCGCCGGGCCCGCCCCGCCCGGCGCGCCGTGACGGCCGGGGCGGCCTCGGGCGGCGCGGCGTGACGGCCTGATGTCTCTTCGGCGTGGCTAGGGCCGGCGGGCCGCTATCTCTTTGGCGTGGTTAGGACCGTCGGGCTGCTGCCGCCTCCGCGAGGCGCACGGCGCCGGCCACCGGCGGCTCGCACAGTACCCGCACCGGGCTGGCCGGAAGCGCGGTGCTGACGGCCACGACGGTCGCGGCGCTGAGCCGTTCGTTTGTCATCAGGCCGCCGGCCAGCACTACCGGCGCGCTGGCCGCCTCGAGCTGACCGGCAACCTGTGCCGCCAGGCCCGCCAGAGCGTCCGCTGCCTGCCGCACGAGCCCGGCGACCTCGGGATCTGAGCAGGCCAGGATCGCTGGCGCGCGCCTTGCCCAGTTACCCGGCTCCGGCCTGCGGTAGAACTCACCCCGCAGCGCGTCCAGGTCTGGTGCGCCGACATCACCGAGCAGGCAAGCGCCGAGCTCACCTTGGGGCAGGCCGCCGGTGCGCCGGCCGAGCAGCGCGCGGATCGCCGCGCGCACGATCCAGTAGCCGCTGCCCTCGTCGCCGAGCAGGTAGCCCCAGCCGCCCGCCCACGCCTCACACCCACGCCACGTGCCGGTCGCGATCGACCCGGTGCCGCAGATCACCGCGACGCCCTCGGCGAGGCCAGCGGCCGGCAAGACGAGCGAGGCGTCGTCCACGACGAGCACGTCGCCGTACCGGGTGATCGGCGCCAGGCGTGCCCGCAGGAAGTCATCGGTTTCGCGTGCGGTGCGCGAGCCCGCCGCTCCCGCGCAGACGGCGTCCAGCGGGCCGTCCGGACCGGGCAGCCCGGTCAGCAGCTCGTCGAGGACCGCGGCGGCCCGTTCCCGCCCGACCGCCGTCAGGCTGGCGCTGGCAGCTGTCGCGTCACTGACCACCACCCCATTGGCGACCAGCCGCACCCGGGTGCTGGTCGCGCCGATGTCCACACCGAGTACCCGGCTCAACCGCGCTGCACCACCGCTCCTCATGGTCTGTCGGCCCCAGCCCGCAGCGATCAAACAGGCTCAGTCGAACGTAACAGTGTTCCGCTTGACCGCCACGGACAACATAGTTAAGAATTTTCGACATCTCGTTCCTTCTCGCCAATAACTCACGGCGATGATCCCCGAAGGAAGGACGCAGCACGTGCTACGCAACCGAGTTCTGGCACTGGCGGCTTGTGCCCTCGCGGGCTTGGCGCTCCTCTCGACGGCCGTGGCCGCACCGGCGGCCGTGGCCAGGGCCGCGTCATCTCCCGCCACGTCGGTCCCGGCCTCCCTGGAAGGGGCCTACGAGGCCGCGCTGCACGTCCCGGCCGCCGACGTGGGCGGGATCCGCTCAGGGACGCTGCACACCGGCTCCGCGGCAGGCCGCGAGTGGGCGATCGCCAGCTTCACCCCGGCACGGTCGGCGGCGAAGAAGGTCGCGGTCAACTTCCAGGACGGCGCCGCCAGCGGCGTCTTCACCAAGACCGGCGGCACCTGGCGCCTCGTGCAGACCGGGCTGTACGGCTGCGGCGACGGCCTTCCGGCCAGCCTCAAGTCAGCGTGGCACCTGGCCGACCCGGCGGCCTGCAGCACGCCGGCCACGGCGCAGCGCGCGTCCGCGCAACGCGCCCTGGCAGCCTTGCCCGCGCCGGCGCGGGCAGCCGCGAAGGCGGCGAGCACCGCCAAGACGGCCACGGCGCCCGCCGCCAGCACGGCCGACCTGGGCCAGGAGATCGCGGCCATCGCGCTGAGCCAGGTCGGGGTCGAGGACACCCCGGCCGTGACGAACTTCAACGGCGTCGACTGCGACCCGTACAGCACGCTCGTCGCCGGGTTCTCCGCGGACTCCGATGGCTGCGGCTACGACACGGGCTTCGGCGTCGAGAACGAGAACGAGACCTGGTGCTCCGACTTCAACAAGTGGGTGTGGCAGCAGGCCGGGATCACCGCGGACATGAACACGCTCAACGCGGGCGCGGTGTCGTTCTACGACTGGGCGGTAGCCGACGGCCAGACCCCGCAGCTCGACACCGGAACGCCGCAGGCCGGTGACAGCGTCGTGTTCTTCGGCCCGGGAAACTTCCCGGACTTCGCCGACCACGTCGGCGTCATCACCTCGGTCAGCTCCGACGGGACGATCGACATGGTCAACGGCGACTTCGCCGCAACCCCCGACGTCCACGCGGAGTACGACACCGGGATCACGAGCCTGAGCAGCTTCGGGGCTCAGGTCGAGGGACCGGGCGAGCAGTGGATTCTGGTGACCCCGCCGACCACCACTCAGCAGCCCAGCCCGACCGGGGGCATCACCGGCCCACCGGTCGCGGTCGCCGGCACCACCGGCTCATTCCGCGCGTTCGGAGCGGTCAAGGGCGGCACGGTCAGCGCTTACTACTGGACGTTCGGGGACGGCCGCACGACGAACGCCACCGGAGCGGACGTGACCCACGCGTTCAGCGAGCCCGGCACGTATACGGTCAGCGTGACGATCACGTCCAGCTTCGGGACCATCGTCACCCTCGAGCGGAACGTTCGTGTTGTCGCCCCGTCGTCCGGCGTCGCGTCGGTCCCGAACGACGGGATCTGGTACGACCCGCTGCCGATCCTGCAGTACGTGTTCACCCGCTCGGCGGGCGGGCTGGCCGTCGACAGCTGGGACGGCGGAAGCTGGCTGCAGCTCACCGTCCCCGGCGATCCGTCCGCGACCGGGAACTTCGCCACGCTCGCCTACCCCGACGCCGCCAACGCGGACGCGATGACCCCGCACGCGTACTACCGCGCGGCGGACGGGTCCCTCGCCGAGACCTACCTGAGCACATCTGGCTGGGTGACACAGGAACTCCCGGGCCAGCCGGCGGCGGACGGCACGATCGTGGCGACGACCACGGCCAGCGGCGCGCCGGCGGTGTTCTTCGTCGACACGGCAGGGCGCGTCGCCGAGACCGCGCAGGGCTCCAGCGGCTGGGCGACCAGCGAACTGACGGGCGCAGCCGGCATCCGCGCGGCGTCACTGACGCTGACCGACACGGTCAGCGGTCCCGAGATCTTCGCCGTGGGGCCGGCCGGCACGATCAGGGTCAGCTCGTCCGCCGACGGCCGGTGGTTCAGCCGGGACGTTCCGGCCAGGACCACTCCGGGCGGGTCGCTCGCGGCCCTGACCACGCCCGGCGGGCGCGCGGCCGTGGTCTACGTCAGCGCGCGCGGTGGCCTCGCGGAGGCGACCCAGGCCGGCCCGCTGACGGCCGGGCCCTGGGAGGTGACGGCCCTGCCCGGCTCCCCGGCGCGCAACAGCACGCTGGCGGCAACGACCTACCTGCTGCCGTCCATGATCCCCAGCACGCCCGGATCGTTCCCGCAGCCGCCCGGCTCGACCACACCGTCCAACGTCGCCGAGCCGCTCGGCACCGAGGCGTTCTTCCTGACCGCGTCCGGTTCGCCCGCGGTCAGCTACGACAGCGGAACGGGCTGGCAAACCGCGGCGCTGCCGGGCACGGCATCCAGCATCGCCAGGGCAAGCGCCTACCAGGTCGAGGAGGAACCGTCGGACCTGTTCCTGTCCAGCGCGAGCGGGCTGACCGAAGAGACCACCGGAGCCCGGAGCGGCGACCCGTCCGGCGCCTGGACGTCGATAGCACTGCCGGACACGCCGGCGACCTGGGCCGACCAGATCGTGCTCTACGCCGCCGACCCGGCGGACGCGGCCGCCGCCCAGGCCGCGGCTGCTGCCGCGGGCCTTCCGGCCAGCCAGGTCACGACGTCGTTCGCGGCTGCGTGGGCGGACACGCTGAGCGGTGAGTACCTGGTGTTCGCGGTCGGCGCACCGGCCGTCACCGCCCTGTACGTGAACGACTGCGGCTGGGCCAACCCGTCCGCCCTGCCCGCCGGGTCCACGCCGTTCTACTACTACGTCGGGACGTTCAACACGCTGCCCGGCGCCGACGCGTTCGTGAACGCCGCGAGCGACACCACAGCAGACACGCAGGCACTGGCAACCGATCTCGCTTACTACGCGCTGAACGGCTCGCTGCCCGCAGGCGTCACGTCGCTGCCCGCAGCGGTGGGCCCCACGTACACGTGCTCGGGCTCACCGTCGTTATGAGCGCCGCGGCCGGTCCGTTGTGCCACCTAGGGGTCAGCGATTCCCAGCTGATCGACCGTCTTGCCCGCCCTGACCGACTCCAAGCTGGTCTTGACCGGGTCGCCGTCCCCGAGATCGGCACATCAGCCGTCCGAGCGCACGCACCCCAGCCGCCCGGCGTCTCGCCTCGCCTCACTCCAGAATCAACGCGCCAAGGACCTGCCTTGAGGGATCGGCGCCCCCGGCTGATGCTCTTGACGAGCAAAGCAGGTGCATGTGTTGTCTCTCGCGGGCAGGCTTGCGGTGGTGATTGGGATAGAGATCGAATTCCCCGTCGCGGATGGGGTCCTGTCAGGCGTTGACTTCGGCGGTCACGGCGAGGGCGTGCTGCTCGTCCACGGAAGCGGACACAACTCCGCGGCATGGATGGACGTGGCTTCCCATCTGGTCGGCCACTGCCATCCGGTTGCCCTCGACCTGCGTGGTCACGGGCAGACCGAGCTCAGCTCCAGCGGACCGGAGCAGTACTGGCGTGATATCGGCAGCGTCGTCACAGCGCTGTCCTGGGACCGCCCCGTGCTGGTGGGCCATTCCACCGGCGGGTATGCGGTGACGGCAGCGGCCGCGAGTGGGCTGGTGCAGCCGGCTGCTCTGTGCGTCGTGGACGGTGTGGTGCTCGATGACCGTGACACCTCGCTCGCCGAACATGCCGCGGTGCGGACCCCGGAGGCAGCGGCCCGCCTGCGGAACATGTTCCGCTACGGCTGGACGGCCGACGGCGGGGAGATGCACGCCTACATCGAGCAGTGCGTGCGAGAGGCCGGAACGGACTGGCTCAACGCCGGAGCGCGGCCCGGGCTTGTCCGGGAGGTCGTGCGGCGCTGCTTCCTCCGCCAAGGTCCCTGGCGGGTGCGCCGCCCAGCCATCGAGGAGATCGCTGCCGTCAGTGCCGTCGAGCCCGGTGCGGCGGTCTTTCCGAGCGTCGACATCTATGACCGTCTCACCACCCCGATGACGATCGTGCTGGCCGACGACGGCTTCTACACCTCGCGCCGCGACGAGGTGCGGGCCATCGTCCATGCGGTGCCCGGCCGCAGGCTGGTCCAGATCTCCTCGAACCACAACGTCCCCATGACCCGGCCCGCTGACCTCGCCGCGGTCATTGTCGACCTGGTGCGCGGCCGAGCCTCGACGTCAGCCGGCGACGCTGGCTGATCCTCCGCTCCCGGAAGGAGTTGTTGTGCATCATTCTGCGGCCCCGCCTATCAGGGAGATCCCCGTGGCAGACAAGGGAGCCGGACCGTACGTGCAGGGCGTACGTGCGGACGGTTTCCTCGCGTCCAGCGCGCTACCATCGGAACTGGCGCTGGGAGGGTGCCGCCGGGTCCGCGGGAAGGACTGAGTCCACCTCTGGCACGGCGAAGTTGTGGCTGTGGCTTCTTCCTCGGCCTGAGCGCGGACCGCGGGCCGGCGAGGGAGACGCCATGTCTGATTCGCTTCCTGAGCGTCCCGATCTGGGACAGCTGCGGCGCCGTGCGAAGGAACTGCGCGACGCGGCCCGGCGCGGCGATACCGCAGCCTTGGAGCGGTTCGCCCGTCACCACCCCTCCGCGCCCGAGAGCGCGGTCAGTCTGGCCGCCGCGCAGCTGGTCATCGCCCGCGAGCTGGGCTTTGCGAGCTGGCCGCGGCTGAAGGCCGCCGTCGACGCCGAAGCCGCCTCCGGCCAGGAGGTGCGCGCGTTCCTGGCCGCCTCCGTTGACGGCCGCCTGCGGCAGGCCAGCGATATCCTGCGCGCCGACCCGGGCATCACGGGCCGCAGCCTGCTTGCCGCCACAGTGCTCGGCGACGCCGATGTGGTTCGGGAGTTGCTGGCCGCCGACCCAGCGGCCGCGGTGGCCATCGACGATGCCCGCGGCTGGCCGCCGCTGTTGTACGCCTGCTATTCGCGGTGGCCTCAGATCGAACCCGGCCGGGCAGCCGGGCTGGCCGACGTGGTCGGCGTGCTGCTCAGCGCAGGGGCAAGCGCGGACACCAACGACGGGGGCCGCGCTCGCTACCGGTCAGCCCTGAAGGGGTCGGTGGAGGTCAACAACCCCGGCATCACCGCGGCACTGCTCGATGCCGGGGCCAGCCCTGACCGGGGTCAGCCGATCGGCGAGGCCGTCGGTCATCGTGACCACCGCTGCCTGCGGCTGCTGCTCGCCCACGGCGCCCGGGTGGCCGGAACATGGGCCGTCGGCGCCGCGGTCTACCACGATGATCCTGGCGCGCTTTCGCTGCTGCTCGACGCCCTGCGGTCCAGCGGGAGCGACACGGCGCGCATGGCGACCGAGGCGCTGCCCGACGCTGCGGCTCATGCGTCGCTGCCCGTCGTCGCCGCCCTCCTGGGCGCCGGAGCAGACCCCAGCGCCGAGGAGGACGGGGCGTCGGCGCTGCGCCTGGCGGTCCGGGCCGGCCGGATCGATACGGCGGCACGGCTGCGGGCTGCCGGGGCCAGCGACGATGACACCGACATCGACCACTTGATCGGCGCCTGCCTCAACGCCGACCGCTCTGCAGCCGAGAGCGCCCTGGCGGGCCACCCGGGCCTGCTGGGCCAGCTCACCGGCCAGGACCGGGCGGTGATCGTCGACGCCGCCGGCACCAGCCCGGCTGGCGCCATCGCCCTCATGCTCGACCTCGGCTTCTCCCCGCACGCACGCAATGATCTCGGGGAGCAGCCGCTGCACTCGGCTGCCTATTCCGGGAACGCGGAGGTCGTCCGGCTGCTTCTGCACGCGGGGGCCGACGTCGACGCGCGCGACGCCCGGTTCGATTCCACCCCGCTGACCTTCGCCACGGTCGGCAGCGGCGAGCAGGTGGGCAAGCCCGGCGACTGGGCCGACACCGTGCGCCTGCTGATCGAGGTCGGCGCCTCCCGCCGCGGCGTGTGGATCTCCGGGAAACCACCCAGCGAGGAGATCATCGGCCTGCTGCAGCGTTACGGCATCACCCCCGGCGAGCCGGCCGGTGACCAGCCGGATGACGAGGCCGGGGTGCCCGGCCCGATCGGGACCGGCGTCATGGCCGACATCGCCAGGCATCTCGAGGCCGCTTACCGCGACGGCGACCTGGGCCTGCTCGGCTCGCTGCTGCACCCGGAGGTCCAGTGGACCGGGCTGTGCGGCAACAGCGAGCAGGTGCTCGACTGGTATCGCGCCATACGTGCGGACGGCACCGTGGCCACGGTTCACAGCGTGGAAGTCGACCGTGATGCCGTCGTGCTCGGGCTCGCCGTCTCCCGCGAGGCCGAAGGAGCCCGGCCCGCCCCGCCACAGCAGCTCTACCAGGTCTTCACCGTCGACGGCACCTTGATCACCGGCATCCGGGTCTACCCCGACCACCACAGCGCGCTTACCCGCGATCGATAGCCAGCCGCCGGTTATGCCATCATCCGGCGTCGGCCCAGGCCCGGTAGGTCGTCTGCACGGCCGCCCGGCGACCTGGGCTGGCCAAGACGTCCGTGCAGTCGACCCACTGCTCGATCGAGCCAACCATGGGCGGCAGCCGCGCGACATCGGGATCGGTGATGCAGGAAAGAAGTCCCTCCGGCACCGCCTGGTCCACCGTGCGGTAAGGCCGGTCGAAGAAGGGAATCACCGCGGACTCGGGTGCTGGCCGCCCCTGCTCGCGCTGGATTCCCAGGAGCACCTCGCAGGCAGTGGCCAGGGCGGTCTCGCGTTCCCGCCATCCGGGCGCTGCGGCGGCCGCGTCGAGCAGGGGCCCGAGCCTGGCTGCGACGGGGAGCGAGCGGAAGGCGGTGCCCCGCCACTTGGCGTAAGGCGCCCACCGCCGGGACAGCATGAACGCCAGCCAGAGCAGGTCCCCTGCCAGGCCCGCGCTCAGCAGCCGCGAGCCGAGTTCGTCGCCTGCCTGGGCGGACCGGCCCACCATCGGCAGCAACTGGCAGAGCCGCTGCCAGCCTGCGGCCAGCACGTATAGCTCGACGTCTGCCGGATACCAGGCCAGCAGCGTCCGGACCGCCGCCAGCGTGTGGGTCCGGTCGGTGAACACCGGGCCAGCGGTCACCTCCAGCACGCTCTGGCCGGTCATGCTCAGCCAGTCCAGCACTGACAGCCCTCCGGTCGGATCCACTCCCAGCCGGCTGGCTACGAAGTCCACGACGGTGGCGACCTCGACCTTGTGAGAGACGGAGGAGTCCCAGGTGACCGGGAACCGCACCGGGAACTCACCGAACCGTTCCGGCAGTCTCTCTTCCAGCATCCGGCTGATCCGCGGCACCTGGTCACGATCGTCCTCGTCGACCAGCAGCGTCAGCCGGCACCCCCAGTCGTGATCGCGGCTCATCTCGTCATCCAGGCCGAGCACATCTGATCCCGAACCCAGCCGCGCCGACGCATACCGTAGCCCTGGCAGGGCCTGGCTCAGCAGCGGCTCCACGACATCGGTGAAGAACCTGTGAGCCAGCTCGGCTCCGCGCAGATCACGATCAGCCACATCGGCAGCCCATCAGATCGGCGCGGTCAGCAGCTACTCATTTCAAGCCGTCCGTCGATTACCGGCATCGATAGCGGACCGGTACAGGGCGTATACGAGCTGCTCCGGTCGGTGCAGGGCTACAGGCTGGTCCACCAGGCATCGACAATCACGTCGTGGGCGATGCCGGTGTCGACGGTGTGATGCAGCCCGAGGCTGACGATACGGTCACCGTGCGGGTGGAACGGCCGGGTGGGGTCTTCGCCCAGCACGGGGCCGAAGGCATCGATGAGCGGCTTCCAGAGACCGGCCCAGTTGCGCCCTGGCCCGGTCGTCAGCGCGATGTTCAGCCCGACCGGGCCCGGATCGATGGTGACCGCCTGCACCGCAAGCCGATCGTGGAGCTTTTGTTTCCACTCTGTGCGTTCATAGGACCCAGCCATCCGGGTCGAGAACTGCGGGGTGGCTGCGGCCGTGCCCGGCTGGGCGGGTCCCACTGCTAATGACGACGGCCCGTGGATCTTGCGGCCGAAGATAGCTGCCACCCGCCGCGGGCCCAGCCGCTGAGCGACCGGGAACAGGTAGTTGTCCAGGTCATGGCCGCCATCAATCAGTGAGACGCCATCGCTGAACCCAACGATCAGCTCGGCAGCAACCCGGCCGCTCGCAGTCGCCAGCACCGGCCCGGCTATGGCGTCCACGTGCGCCAGGAAGCGGGCGAGCTTCACCTGGCTGGGATGCCCTGCACGATCCCAGCTGGCCAGCTGCGGCTTGACGCTCTGCCGCATAACGCCTACCGGGCGGCGGTAAACCATTGCCATGTGAGTCATCCTCGTGCTCGTCCGCAGCCGATGGCAACCATCCGATACTCCAGGTGCGATCCACTTCCGGCGATCTCGCTCCCTTTATTAGTTAAATGGTTCGAGTTGCCACCTCGCGGTCAAACAGTTCGTCTTTGTCGGGAGGCGATCATGAAAAGGTGAATTCGCTCACGGGCTTGTCGCATGTATCATCCAAGAGTTAGCGGCGGCTGCGCGCGGCGCCGCCAAGTCGGTGTGACTAGTAATGTACGGTGACGGAATGCGTGCCGTAATAGATGCAAACGTCAAGTGGTCGCGCGCAACCGAACGACGCTTGCGGCTGCCAACGGACAAGACGCTCTGGAGACGTTTCGAGCGCGAGGCCGCCGCGCTGATCCGTGCACTCCCTGATGGCGCCACAGTTCTAGATCTCGGAGGAGGTCGTCGGTGCGTCTATGCCTCGGCTGTCGAACCACCTGGTCGTGTGCGCCTAATAGCAGTTGACATTTCCCCAGAGGAACTGGCCTTGAACGAGGACGCGGCCGAGAAATATACCGCTGACGTGGCAGCGGGCCTTCCGCTCCCGACATCATCGGTGGATCTGATTCTGTCTCGAGCGCTACTGGAGCATGTTGCCGACGTTCCGGCGTCGGTCCGGCACATGGCGCGGGTCCTCAAGCCGGGGGGCGTTGCGTTGCACTTCGTTCCTGGGCGCTATTCGCTATTCGGCATGCTGGCTAGAGTATTGCCCTTTGACCCTCTCGTCCGTTTGGTACATGCCATTATGCCATGGACGCGAGACCAGGTCGGATTTCCGATTTACTACGACAGTTGTTATCCAACAGCCCTCGAGAGAGAATTTCTTGGCTCCGGCTTCTCGGAAGTTGAGACGTGGATTACTTGGGCGCAGCCGGGGTATTTCGAGGCCATTTACCCGTTGTTTCTTCTGTACGCGCTCTACGAATGGATAACGCGGAATCTTCGATTGCGGACGCTCGCTGCATATACCGTAGTGCGAGCAGTTCGCTGACAATTCCGACAAGGGTAAAGCCTGTTACCCCCGGCTGAGGGTGACGTGGGTGACCCCGCTGGGGCTGCTGGCGGCCTCAATTCGGAAGCGGTCTTCGAGGGCCTCCAGCCCATCCCAGAGCCGCTCCCCGCGGCCCAGCACGATGGGCACCACGACTATGTGCACGTAGTCGATCAGGTCGGCGGCCAGGAAGTCGCGGATAGTGGACGGGCCGCCGCCGATGCGGATGTCCCGGCCAGCGGCGGCCTGGCGCGCCTGCGTAAGCGCCTGGGCGGGGCTGGCGTCGAGGAATTCAAACGTGGTGCCGCCGTTCATCTGGACGGAGGGCCGCAGATGGTGGGTGAGAACAAAGACCGGGGTGTGGAACGGCGGGTTGTCTCCCCACCATCCGTTCCACTCCTGGTCCGGCCAGGGGCCGTGGTGGGGGCCGAACTTGCCCCGGCCCATGATCTCGGCGCCGACGCCCGTGGCCGATGCGCTGGCAAAAGTGTCGTCGATGCCGGTGCTGCCGCCGGGCTGGCCTTGCATGGCGTGGAATGTGCGGGTCGCGAAAAACCACTCGTGCAGCCGGGTTCCCGCGTGCCCGTACGGGGCCTGCAGGCTTTGCCTCTCGCCGGTGCCGAACCCATCCAGCGACACTGAGAAGTTGTGCACCCGGACTTGCGACACAATGACCTCCTGACACGTTGCTTCACCGCGAGCGGAACCGTTGCCGCGCCCGCCCCTGGTAAGAACGATCCGCCGGGCCCGAAGTCATCGCCGGTCCCTGACCGCTGGGCGTCGCAAGCTGCAGGTCACCGGCGAGGGCGACGATGGCCCGGCCGACCCCTCCGGACGATCATGAAGTGCTAGGCGACTTTGCCGGGGGCCCTGGGGTAAAGGTAAGGCGCACGGCAGGTTGGGCTAGCGGACGTCGAGGCCGGTGGCGGCGCGGCCGATGATCAGGCGCTGGATTTCCGAGGTGCCCTCGAAGATCGTGAAGATCTTGGCGTCGCGGTGCCAGCGCTCGACCGGGTAGTCGCGGGTGTAGCCGTTGCCGCCGAGGATCTGGATCGCCTGCTCGGTGACCCTGACGGCGGTCTCCCCCGCGACCAGCTTGGACATCGACCCCTCGGCGTGGTTGAACGGGATGCGGTTGCGGGCCATCCAGGCGGCCCGCCAGGTCAGCAGCCGGGCCGCGTCCACGGCCGCGGCCATGTCGGCGAGCAGGAACGCGACGCCCTCGGTCTGGCCGATCGGCCGGCCGAACTGGACCCGGCCGACCGAGTAGTCGCGGGCGTACTCGTACGCCGCGCGGGCCACGCCGACGGCCATGGCGGCCACGGCAGGCCTGGTCGCCTCGAAGGTCTTCAGTGCGGACTGCTCACCGCTGCGGACGCCTTCCCTGGTCCGGGCGAGCCGGGCGTCGAGGCGCTCCTTGCCGCCGACCAGGCAGCGGCCGGGCACGCGGACGTTGTCGAGCACCACCTCGGCGGTGTGCGAGGCCCGGATGCCGTGCTTGCGGACCTTCTGCCCCTGGGACAGGCCGCGAGTGCCCGGCGGCACGATGAAGCTCGCCTGGCCCCGAAGCCCCAGCGCGGGGTCGACCGCGGCGACAACCACGTGCACGTTCGCGATGCCGCCGTTGGTGACCCAGGACTTGGCCCCGTTCAGTACCCACTCGTCGGTGGCCTCCTGGTACTCCGCCCTGGTCCTGATCGCGGCGACGTCGCTGCCGGCGTCCGCCTCGGACACGCAGAACGCGCCGACCTTGACGTCGTCGGAATCGCCGAACATCGGCGGCAGCCACTCGGCCATCTGCTCGTGCGTGCCGTTGCCGCTCACCGCCACGGCGGCCAGGCCGGTTCCCACGATCGACAGCGCGATCCCCGCGTCGCCCCAGAACAGTTCCTCCCAGGCGACCGGGATGCCAAGGCCGGTCGGCTCGAGCCACTGCTGGGCGAAGAAGTCCAGGGAGTACAGGCCGACCTTGGACGCCTGCTGCAGGATCGGCCAGGGCGTTTCCTCGCGCTCGTCCCACTCGCTGCCGGCCGGCCTGATCACGGTCTCGGCGAACTCGTGCACCCAGTCGCGCACGTCGCGCAGATCCTGGCCCAGGTCCATGGAAAAGCCGCCGCCGGGGTCCTGCTCGCTGCTCATCATGCTCCTCGTTGGCGCGGGCGAACTGCCGTCCAAGTTACTCAAGAGTAACAGCACCGGCGCCTGCCGCACCAGTCAAACCGAGGCCACCGCTTATCCTGGCCCGACAAGATCAGCCCGCGTTCGAGGGAGCCGCACCGGATGGACTACGGCAGCTACGATTGCCTGCTTTTTGACCGGCACGAGCACGGCGTGCTCCAGATCACGATGAACCGGCCGGAGAAGTACAACGCCGCCGACGAGGCCATGCACGGCCAGCTCGCCCGGGTGTGGGCCGACGTCGCACGCGACAAGGAAACACGGGTGGTCGTGGTCACCGGCGCGGGCAAGGCGTTCTCGGCCGGCGGCGACCTCGGGATGGTGCAGCGCCAGATCGGCGACTACGGCCGGGTGACGAACATGCTCGCCGAGATGAGCGAGCTCGTCTACAACATGATCAACTGCCCGCAGCCGATCGTGTCGGCGATCAACGGCGTCGCGGTCGGGCCGGCCTGGTCGTGGCGCTGATCGCAGACATCAGCATCTGCGCCGAGGACGCGCGGCTCGGCGACGGGCACGTGCGGCTCGGCGTCGCGGCTGGCGACCACGCGGCGATCATCTGGCCGCTGCTGTGCGGCATGGCCAGGGCCCGGTACTACCTGCTCACCGGCGAGATGGTCATCGGCACCGAGGCCGAGCGGATCGGGCTGGTCAGCAAGGCCCTGCCGAGGGAGCAGGTCCTGGAGGAGTCGCTGCGTGTCGCGCAGGGGCTCGCCACCGGGCCGCAGCTCGCGATCCAGCTGACCAAGCGGGCCCTGAACGGCTGGCTCAAGACCGCCGGGCCGATCTTCGACCAGTCCGCGGCCTACGAGATGCTCACGTTCATGGGCGAGGACGTCAAGGAGGGCGCGGCGGCCCTGATCGAGAAGCGGCCGCCGGTCTTCGGCTGACTCGGCGCCGGTCAGTCCTTTTCGTAACGTTCCAGGAAGTTAAAAACGTCGGCTTCGTCGACGCCAGGAAAACTCCCCGTGGGCAGCGCGGACAGGATGTGCGAATGTGCCCGGGCCGAGGGCCAGGCCCGGCCCTCCCAGCGCGCTGCCAGCGCGGCCGGCGGGCGCTGGCAGCATTCCCCGTCCGGGCAGGCCGAGGTGCGCCGGATCGTCGTCTCCCGGCCGCGGAACCAGCGAGAGTGCTCGAACGGGACGCCCAGTGTGATGGCAAAGCCGCGCTCGCCGCTCTGGTCGACGAACGCCGCGCACCAGTACGTGCCCGACGGCGTGTCCGAGTACTGGTAGTACGGGCTGAACCGGTCGTCGGCGGTGAACACCTGCCGGCCCGACCACTGGCGGCACATCCGCTGGCCCTCGATCGCGCCGGTGGCGTCGGCCGGGAACACCACGCCGTCGTTCTGGTACGCCTTGTAGATGATCCCGCCCTCGTCGTTCTTGACGAAGTGGCACGGCAGGCCGAGGTGATGGGTGGCCAGGTTGGTGAACCGGTGCGCGGCCATCTCATACGACACCGAGAACACGTCCCGCAGGTCCTCGACGGACAGGCTCCTGGCGTCGGCGGCCTCGCGCAGGAACACGGTCGCCTGCTGCTCCGGGACCAGTACCGCGGCGGCGAAGTAGTTGGCCTCTACCCGCTGCCGCAGGAAGTCCGCGAAGTCCTCGGGCGCGCTGTGGCCGAGTATGAAGTGCCCGAGCGTCTGCAGCAGGATCGTCCGCGGCGTGTGCATGCCGATCGACTCCTGCTTCAGGTAGATCCGCCGGTCGCGCAGGTCGGTCACGGACCGCGCGGAGCGGGGCAGGTCGCTCACGTACCGGACGGTGAAGCCGTGATGGCTCACCACCGACAGCAGCATGCCCTGGGACACGGCCCCGCCGGTGTACCCGGCGGTGGCCAGCGCGGCGGCGGCCTCCTGCTCGATCTCGGCGAAATAGTTGCCGCGCTCCCGCATCATCGCCCGCAGGCCGGCGTTCGCCTCCCTGGCTTCCTCGGGCGTCGCCGTTGGCTTGGCCCGCTGCTTGCGCAGCTCGCCGTACAGCGCCAGCAGGTGCTCGATCACGTCGCTCGGCACCCGCGCGCCGACCCGCAGGTGCGGCAGGCCGAGGTCGCGATAGACCGGGTCCTGCTGCGCCTCCTCGAGGGAGATCTCCAGCTGGGCCCGGCGGCTCGGCGGCTGGCGCCGCAGCAGGTCTGCCGTTGGCACTGACAGCGCGGCCGCGAGCGCCTCGATCAGCGACAGCTTGGGCTCGCGGCGGCCGTTCTCGATCAGCGACAGCACCGAGGGGGCACGGCCGACCCGCTCGCCGAGCTCGGCCAGGGTCAGCCCCTTGGCGCGCCGGGCATGCCGGAGCCGCTGGCCGAATACACCGAGATCTAGACGCTGTTCGGCGAAGGATGGGGAATCTTCTCCGGTGAAGACTGCCATATATTCACCTTAGACGAAATTCTGGCGAAGTTCACTGCGATGAATCCTTGGTTTTCTCGGCAACCCGCCGCACGCTAGCTGGTATCGACCCGGGTTGCTGCGGAAACCCGGGACCGACCAGGGAGGTAGCAGTGAACGATCAGGCAGCGACATTGCGGCAGGAGTGGGCGTCGGACCCGCGCTGGGCGGGCGTGCAGCGCACCTACTCGGCGGACGACGTGGTGCGGCTGCGGGGATCGGTACAGGAAGAACACACGCTGGCCCGGCTTGGCGCGGAGCGCCTCTGGGCGATGCTGCACTCCGGCGGCTACGTCGCCACGCTCGGCGCGCTGACCGGAAACCAGGCGGTGCAGCAGGTCAAGGCCGGCCTGCGGGCCATCTACCTGTCCGGCTGGCAGGTGGCGGCCGACGCCAACCTGGCCGGCCAGACCTACCCGGACCAGAGCCTCTACCCGGTCAACTCGGTGCCGCAGGTCGTCCGCAGGATCAACAACGCGCTGCTGCGCGCCGACCAGATCTCCTGGGCCGAGGCCGGCGGCGAGGGGAGCGAAGGGGATGCTCCGAACTGGCTGGCGCCGATCGTCGCCGACGCCGAGGCCGGCTTCGGGGGCGTCCTGAACGCGTTCGAGCTGATGAAAGCCATGATCGCGGCCGGAGCCTCCGGAGTGCACTGGGAGGACCAGCTTGCCTCGGAGAAGAAGTGCGGGCACCTGGGCGGCAAGGTGCTGATCCCGACCTCCCAGCACATCCGCACGCTGAACGCGGCCCGGCTGGCCGCCGACGTCTGCGGCGTCCCGACGCTGGTCGTCGCCCGCACCGACGCCCAGTCGGCGACGCTGATCACCAGCGACGTGGACGAGCGCGACCGGCCCTTCCTGACCGGGGAGCGGACCGCGGAAGGCTTCTACCGGGTCCGCGGCGGGATGGAGGCGTGCATCGCCCGCGGCCTGGCCTACGCGCCGCACGCCGACCTGCTCTGGATGGAGACGTCCACCCCGGACCTCGACGTGGCCAGGGAGTTCGCCGTGGCGATCCGCAGCGTCTACCCGGACCAGATGCTGGCCTACAACTGCTCGCCGTCGTTCAACTGGCGGGCGCACCTGGACGAGGGCACGATCGAGAAGTTCCAGCGTGAGCTTGGCGACCTGGGGTACAAGTTCCAGTTCATCACGCTGGCCGGCTTCCACGCGCTGAACCACTCGATGTTCAGCCTGGCCCGCGGCTACGCGGACGAGGGCATGCCCGCCTACGTCCGGCTGCAGGACGCCGAGTTCGCGGCCGAGGCCGACGGCTACACGGCGACCCGGCACCAGCGCGAGGTCGGCACCGGCTACTTCGACCTGGTGACATCCGCTATCACCCCGCAGTCCGCGACCACGGCGCTGGCCGGCTCGACCGAGGCCGCCCAGTTCGCCGGCGCCGCGCACTAGCCCGCTTGCGGGTGCTGGCCCCCGGCGCTGGCACCCCGGGGCCAGCACCAGTCCTGCGGCTGGCCACCGGCCTAGCGCATGAGGCCGGCCCGGTCGGCTCGTCGGAGTAGTAGTCCTCCCCCACGTACCGGCGCCGCCACCGGGACGGCACGAACAGCGGGATGATCATCGCGGCGCCGGCCAGCGCCAGCACGCCGCTGGTCAGCATCTCCCCGAAACCGACGGCGAACGAATGGGCGTGCAGCGGGACGATCTGGATGGCGCGCCGCTCGCTGACCGCGAGCAGCGCGGTCCAGCCGAGCAGCACCAGCCCGGGCAGCCCGGCGGCCAGCGGCGACACAGCGGGGACGGCCAGCAGGATGCCCAGCAGCAGGCCGACGCCGGCCACGATGGCGAGCGCTATCACGCCGTGCGGGGTGGTCAGGCTGCCCCCGCTGGCGCGCAAAGTGACAATCTTCTCGACCGCCCAGCCGGCCCCGACGAACACCGCCGCGAACATGACCAGCGCAAGAAGAACTCCGAGCACGTGCCGCATTTCGCCGCTCCCTTCGGTCAAACCCCCGAAGTTCCTGGCTCCCTGGCACCCACCACGTCCCGCTAGGCCCGCCGTCCCGCTGGTCCCCGCGAGGCAGCTGTCAGCCGCGAGCCGGCCCTGGCCAGCAGCACCCGCAGCTGGTTGAACGGCTCGAGCGCGGAATACGTCCAGTAGGCGTTCCGCTCCACCAGTCCGAACTTTACCCCGCGTGCACCGCGCGGCCGCTGGTAGGCCGCGGGCCGGTAGCGGACGAAGTCCTCGTGCATGCGGCGGAAATACTGCCTGCGCTCGGTGCGGGGCACCAGCGGCAGGACCGTGGTGTAGTGCCAGATCGCCCGCTCGAACAGCGCCGTCCGCACCGGGGCGGCTGGCGCCGGATCGGCCGCATCGGCCAGGGCGAACACCTGCTCGTACGAGCCGAGTATCCCCAGCTGCGCGCTGCTCCTCGCGGCCATGAACGCCCCGGGCCTGGCCCGCCGGTAGCGGTAGCAGACCCGGGCCAGCGCGCTGATCCGCTCTGCTCCGAGCAGCATCGCGCAGGTGAGGGGCACGTCCTCGTGGATCCCCTCGGGGAACGCGATGCCGAGGCCCACGAGGAACCCACGGCGAATCACCTTGCTCCACGAGGTCATCGTCAGCTGGATCAGCTGCGGCTGACTGGCAAGCGTGAAGACCCCGGCCGGGGCGGCGCGGAGCAGGTCCGCGCCGGGGCTTGGCCCGCTGCCCCCACCCGGGTAGAGGTCCTCGTAGTCGATCAGCAGCACGTCGGGCCGGTCCTGCCCGAGCCTGGCGGCGACGGCCGCGAGCGCCCCGGTGGCCAGCAGGTCATCGGCGTCGACGAACCAGACGTACTCGCCGGATGCCTCCGCCAGGCCCACGTTGCGCGCGTTGCCGGGCCCGGCGTTGCCGGTCAGATGCAGCACCCGCAGCCGTGGGTCCTCCTTGGCGCGGGCGTCGAGGATCCGGCCCGAGTCGTCCGGCGAGGCGTCGTCAACCGCTATGACCTCGAGGCCGTCCAGCGCCTGGCCCAGGATCGAGTCCAGGCAGGCGCCCAGGTACTCCCCGACCGCGTACACCGGGATGATGACGCTGATCGTCGGCTGTGCTGGCATGCGGCCCGGCGGATCAGCGCAGCGGGTCGGGCTGCCTTGGCTGCCCGTCTGCCGGACCGGCCGGTGCGGCCGGTGCGGCAGGCGGAGCCGGTGCGCCTGGTGCGCCTGGTGCGGCGGGCGCCGATGGCCCGTCCGGCCGGGCGGCCAGCGGCCGGTCTGCGCTGATCCGGCTCATCCGCGACGGCCACCAGTTCCACCGGCCCAGCAGCACCACCGTGGACGGCACGAGCAGCGTGCGCACCAGGAAGGTGTCCATCAGGATGCCGAGCGCCAGGCCGAGGCCGATGTCCTGGATCTGCGACCCGCCCGAGCCGCTGCCGGCCACCACGGTCAGCACCAGGAACGTCCCGGCCAGCACCAGGCCCGCGGACGTCACCGTGGTGCCGGTCCGGCCGAGCGCGCGCGTGACCGCCTCCCGCAGCGGGTACTGGCGCGCCTCTTCCCGGATCCTGGTCATCACCAGGATGTTGTAATCCTCGCCCAGGGCCAGCAGGAAGATGAACATCAGGAACGGCATGAAGAACACCAGCCCGCCGCTGCCGCCGATCCTGATGAAGATCAGCACGGACAGGCCGAGCGCGGCCAGGTAGGAGATGCCGACGGACGCGATCAGGTACAGCGGCGCGACCACGCTGCGCAGCACCAGGGCGAGCAGCAGGCCGATGGCCACGATCGCGATCGGGATGATGTGCTTCAGGTCGCTGTTCGAGATGCTGCTGATGTCGTAAAGGGCGGGTGCCTCGCCGCCGACCGCCGAGTCCGCGGCCCCAATCGACCTGGCCACCGACGTGGTCTCGGCGCGGATAGAGGGGACGGCGTTCATCGCCGATGTGGTGCCGGCGTCACCCGCCTTGAGGCTGGTGGAGAACTGCACGGTGTGGCCGTCTTTGGAGACGTAGTTGGCGGTCGCGCGGTAGATGTCGTACCCGATGGCGGGCACGGCGCCGTGCGCGGGCGGGACGGTCGGCAGCGCCTGGGCCGGGCCGAGCGCGGCATGCAGCTCGGAGTACTGCTGCGGCGTCAGCGTCGCCCCCACCGGATTGAGCGGCCCGGTGACCTGCTTGAAGAGGCCGCTGGCCCGGAGCTGGGCCGTCGCGTTGGCCAGCGGCGCCGGGTCCTGCCACACCGGGGTGCTGAACCGGAAGATCAGGCTGGTGGGGTTCGCCGCGGACTGCGGGAAATACTTGGTCAGCAGCGCCTGGCCAGAGGCAGAGTCACTGCCCGCCGGCGGCGTGCCGCTGCCGCCGAAGCCGGCGGCCTTGTAGCCGAAGACCGCGGTCCCGAGCGCGCCGAAGAAGATCACACCGGCGAGCAGGGTCGGCACCGGGTGCCGGACGATCCTCCCGGCCACCCGGCCCCAGATGCCGGGGTTCCCGCTGCCCTGGATGTTCCACGGCAGCAGCTTCGGCCGGCCGAACATGCTCCGGAACACCGAGCGCTTGATGCACAGCAGCGACAGGCGGATCGATAGCAGCGCGGGCAGCAGGGTCAGCGCGGCGAGCAGCGTGACGCCGACCGCGATCGCGAACGGCGCGCCCAGGCCGGAGTAGAAGGAGAAGCTGGCCAGCAGCAGCGTGAGCACCGCTGCGATCACGGTCGCGCCGGAGAACGCGATCGACTCGCCGACCTTGGTGACCGACCAGACGATCGCCTCCTGGGCCGACGGCCGGGCATGGAGGAGGTCACGGGCCACGCTGCCGCCCAGGCCGCGCGTGCCCGGGTAGTGCTCGCCTGCCGTTTCGTGCTGCCGGGCGCGCAGTTCCTCGCGGACCCGGAACACCAGGAACAACCCGTAGTCGGTACCTGCCCCCAGCACCAGCACGATCATCAGGAACTGGGCCAGGGAGGACACCTGCAGGCCGTGCGCCGCGGCCTCGGCGACCAGCGGCCCGGAGATCGTCACCGAGAGCAGCGGCGGGATCAGCGTGGTCAGCGCCAGCGACAGCGACCGGAAGATGAGGACCAGCAGGACGATGATGAACAGCAGCGACAGCTCCTCGACCTGGGCGCCGGTAGAGCCGGACGCCTTCTGCTGGTCCACGGCCGCGGCGATGTCACCGGCCAGGTGCACCTGCAGGCCGGCGGGCAGCCCGGCGCTCGCGATCTTGCCTCGAAGCGCGTCCACCAGGTTCAGCGCGGCGTCCGGGTTTCCCCCGTTCAGCTGGGATGCCAGCACCACGAGCTGCTCCGCGTGCCCGTCCGGGGAGATCCCTGCGTCCAGGACCTTGGCGACACCGGACACCGACTTCAGCCGGACCTGGAGCGACGCCATCGCCGCCTCGTCGGCTGACGTAAGCGGCGTACTGGTGCGCGCCGCCACGACCGGGATCGGCTGCAGGCCCGCGGTGCCGAACGGCTGGGCCAGGACCGCCGCTCGCTCGCTGGGCGCGCTGGCCGGCAGGAACTTGGTGTTGTTGGGCTGCGACACGTTGGCGAGCGACGGCAGCTGCGTGGCCGCTGCGATCGCGCCGACGATCCACACGAGGACGACCAGCCAGCGGAACCGGATGACGAAGCGCCCGATGGCGCTGAAGGTCGCGTCGATATGCATAGTGAGAAAGCCTACGGGAGACCCACGGGCAGGCGATGCAGGTAACCCGGTCGCCGCGCCGGGGTCAGCCCGGTGGCGGGACCAGCTCACCGCCGGGGTCGTCGGCCAGCGCGTCGACAGCCCCGGTCAGCTCGCGGAGCCCGGGCAGCGCGGCGGCCAGGGCGCCCCGGCTGGCCGAACCCAGGCTGGTGATCGCGGCCTGCAGGATGCGCTCGTTGACCTCCTGCCAGCGGCCGACCACCGCCGTCCCCTCGGGCGTCAGCTCCAGCGATGCGGTCCTGCGGTCCAGCTGCCCGCCGGTCCTGCTGACCAGGCCGGCCCGGCGCAGGCCGTACACGAGCGTGGCGACCGAGCTCGGCGCAAGCCGGAGCAGGCGCGCCAGCTGGCCCGGCCGGGCGCCGGGATTGTCGGCGACGCAGGAGAGCAGCTCTAGCTGGGCGACGGAAAGCCCGCCTGGCAGCTTTCCGTCCCGGCCGGCGGCGCGCGCGGACCGGCGCATCGCGCGGCGCAGCCGGGAGACCACGTCGGCAATCTCGAGTCCCAGCGGATCCGGGTGGGCCCCGGCGGGCTCCGCGACCACGGCCGGATCAGCCGAAGGCACCGGACGGGCCCATCTCGTGAGCCCGGCCCGCGGTGCCTGGCCCCGCGGTGCGCATGATGACGGCGTTGTTGGCGGGGACGAAGATGCCCAGGCCAAGCCCGGCCATTGCCAGCATCGGCACGATCCAGCTTGGCGACATCGGCATGAAGATGAGCATAACAAGCGCAAAGGCGCAGGTAAGTGCGCCACCAACGCCGCGCGGCCGGGCCGCCTTGCTGGCGGCGATTATCGGCGTTCCGCGCACCGCCGCGGGCTGGCCTCAATACGCTGCGAGCGCGTGCCTGCGTCGGGCGACCAACGGTCAGGACACGAATAAGACATGCTCATGCGGGACATGCCGGGCGAGGTGCTGGCCAGGACGGGGCCCAACCGTCAGACTCGTGCGGGGGTAGGTCCGAGCTACGCCCCCGCGCGGCCGGGCAGCGCGGAAGGGACGCCAATGCACGAGTTGCGCCTCGTCGCAGTCAGCGAGGACGGCAGTTACGCCATCCTCGATGTGCCGGGGCGGGGCGGGCGTTTCATGTTGCCCATCGATGACCGCCTGCGGACCGTGGCTCGCGGCCAGTTCTCCCGGCTCGCTCAGTACGAGATCGAAGTGGAGAGTCCCTTGCGACCCAAGGAGATCCAGGACCGGATCCGTGCCGGAGAGACGGCCGACGAGATCGCTGACGCGGCGGGACTCCCGATCGAGCGGATACGCCGCTTCGAGGGCCCCGTCCTCGCCGAGCGCGAGTACCGTGCCCAGGAGGCACAGCGGGCCACGGTTCGCAGCCCCGGGGACTCGGGGCCGGGGCCACGGCTCGGTGACATCGTGGCCGAGCGGCTCGCTGAGCTGGGCGCGGCCGCCGACGATGCCCGGTGGGACTCGAGGAAGCGGCCCGACGGCAACTGGCAGGTGGAGATCGCGTTCACCGCGGGCGGCCGGACGCAGGTCGCCGAGTGGATTTTCGATCCGCGCCGCCGGCACATCGCACCGGACGACGAGCAGGCCGCCCGGCTGTGCCTGCCAGCGGACGAGCTTCCGGCCATCCCGGTTTCCGCACACCCCGCGACGGCGACCGTGACGCCGATCGCGCCACGCCTTGGCGGGCTCGCGGCGCATTATCCCGAGCAGCGCGCGGCCGCGGCCCCGCCGGTCCCGGCGGCCGCGCCGGGACCGGCCGTCTCGCCGGGCCGGCCGGCCGTGGGGTCCAGGGAAGCGGACGCCGAGCGCAGGGCCGCCGAGCGCGATGCGGCGGCATCGGCCGACGAGCGCGGCGACCAGGCACGGGAGCGCTCCGCACGGGAGCGCCCGGCGCGCAAGGCCGCTGGCGGCCGGTCCCGCCGCGCGTCGGTCCCCTCCTGGGACGAGATCATGTTCGGCAGCTCGCGTCAGCCCGACTGAGCGGAAGACGCGGACGACCCGGGCCGAATTCCGTCAGCACCCCGCACAGTTATCAGCGGCGGCGCGCAGCGGTTCCTGACGATCGGTTTTATGGAGCTGCTTTGTAGGGAATTGCCGCCACATACGGTAATGGCGTTCAACGTTGACGGCATCAAGAGGCCGATACGTCGCGGCGGCCAGCGCCAAACCCGCTCGGCCGGCACGCTGACGCTGCTCCATGCCACCGGCCCGATGCAAGAGCGCAGTCCGTGGACCGAGACGACCCAGCCCAGTGGATTCAACGGCCGACTCGGCTCGCCGACGGCCCCGGGCAACGCGCGGAGGATTTTGTCGATAAATCGACTCACTTTGTCGACAATGGCACAACCGCGCAGGTCACGGTTGCGTCAGCCTCCACAGTTTCCGGCGGGATATACCGGGCAGCTACGGCCGCCGCGGCGGCCATTCTTCGCTGCGCAGGCCCCGGCCAGCTGGGACAGCGTAGGATCACCGACCGAGGCAAACTGGGCGACGGGCAAGGTGAGCGTGCTTGGGCCGGTGTGATCGCGTGCTTGGCCGCGCGCGCCTGCGGGCCGCGGCCGCGGCCGCGGCTGCCATCATGCTCAGCGGATGCGGCCTGCTCAGCGGGCCTGCGGCGCTGCCGCAGGACGACCCCCTGAAGATGACCGTCACCAGCCCCGAGTTCGGCCAGGGCGTACCGATCCCGCACCAGTACACCTGTCATGGCCCGGGCGAGACCCCGCCGCTCGACTGGTCCGGCGCGCCGGCCGGCACCAGGGCATTGGCGCTGGTCATGGACGACGCCGATGCGCCCATCAGCCCCTACATTTACTGGATCGTGTTCAACATCAGCCCGGCAACGCGCGATATCCAGGCCGGCCTGCTCCGCCCGGCGCACAGGTGGCGGACAACAGCAAGGGCACCGTAGGCTATAGCCCGCCCTGCCCGGCACACGGCCACCAGTACCGGTTCAGCATCTACGCGCTGAACGCGCCGCTGCAGCTGAAAGGAGGAGCCAGCCTCACAGCGGCCTGGTCCGCCATTGCGCAGCACGCGCTCGCGCGGGGCAGGTTGCAGGTCACCGTCGATCCGTAGCCGTACGAGCACTGTGCGTGGACACGCCCGGGTAAACTTCTCGAAACGCATGACAAGGGCTATAGCGGTCCGACAGAATCACAGTTCAAGTGACAGTCACGAATACATCCTTGTCGATCCTGCAGATCCCTGGGTGCTGGCGAAAAGGGGAAAGGCCCGCGTTGATGGCTGCGTGCGTCTCGCTTGCGCCACTCTATGAGGCCATGCCAGTTGGATGGTGCGATGATTAAGCTCGTTCTCGTCCTGGCAGTCGTAGTCGTGGTAATCCTCGTTGTTGTCATTGTCGTTGTGCGCAACATGAGAACCGAGGATCCTGACGAGTTCGCGGATCAGCGCGATGGCCGAGGCAGAACGCGCGGCGGCCAAGACGATCGCGATCTGAGCTATCGCGGCCGGGAATCAGCAGGCCGCCCTCCGGCGCGCGCCGGCCGGGATGCGGCGCCCGCCGGAGGCCCGGCAGCAGCGCGCTCAGCGGCCCCGCGCCAGGGCAATGGGTCCCGCGCCAGTTCCGGCCGTGGCTTTGACGAACGCCGGGACCAGTCACCGGGGCGCGGCCACCGGCGTGCGCCGGACCCGGGAGACGGCTACGACGCGGACCCGGGCTTCGACCAGCGTGGCGGGCGCCCCAACGACGATCGCCGCAGCGCGCCGGCTGCGTCTGGGCCGCAGAAGCGCCGCCGCCCCGACGACAGCACGCAGCACCGGCCGGACGGCCCGGCGCCCGCTCGCACCCGCCGGCGTTCCGGCGACAGCGCGGAGTGGGACAGCAGCGAGTGGGAGCAGCTCTCCGACGTCGACTACTGGGCCGAGCTGGCCTCGTCGAAGCCGATGACCTCGGGAACGCAGCCCAAGCCATCACGTCCCGCCGCGCACCGGGGCGGCTCGGCGGCAGGGCCCGGCCAGGACCCAGAGCCCGAGACGATGGCAGTGCGCTATCAAGCGCCCGCCGGGGCTCCGCGGCGGGATCCCGTCACGGGTCTTCCGGTCCGGGAGCCTCAGCCCGCCGATGCCGAGCTGACAGCCGCGGCGGGCAGGAGCGACTTCGCCCCCGCGCCCGTTCCCGCTGACCAGCCTCAGGACCGCCAGCGCCCCGCTGCGGCCTCGAACGGTGACCGGGGCAGCAAGCACCACCGCCGGCCTGCGGCCGGCCGCAACGGCGACCGGGGCCAGGCCGGCCGCCAGGTGCCTCCGGCCGCGCCGGCCAGCGATCGTGGCCAGCGTTTCCTCGACGCCCCTGGCCGGGACCCGGGCAGGTATCTGGATGTCGGGCCGGCCAGCCTTCCGATGCCGGCGATCCGCGACGTCCCGCCCGGCCCGCCCGCGCCGCCGGCCCGGCAGGCACGGCCCCGCGACATCGCGGCTACTCCGCCGCCCGCAGCGGCCCCGCCCGCGGCGCAGGCTCCGCCGCCCCGTAGGCAGCGGCCCGTTCCTCTCGACGATGACCCTCTGACCAGTCCGTCCTTCCCGGCGATCAAGACCTCGGACAGCAGGTCGTACCGCAACGGCAGGGCCGACACGCCGCCCGGCGGCTCCCGCGCCCCGGCGCCCTATCCCGCCGCCACGCCGCAGCGTCCGAGCTATGACTCGCCGACGGCCCAGTACCCAGCGGCGCAGTACCCCACGGCCCAGTACCCGGAGGCCCAGTATCCGGAGGTGCAGTACCCGACGGCGCAGTACCCGACGGCCCAGTACCCGGAAGCTCAATACCCGGAAGCGCAGTACCCGACGGCCCAGTACCCCACGCCCCCCACGGCGCAGCCATCGGCCCCGCATCGTTCCGGCCAGCACTCTGCCCCGCAGAACCATGCCCCTCAGAGCCCTGCGCCCCAGGGCCCGGCTGGCGAGGTGCCTGGCCGGGGGCGGCGCGCGGCGGAGCGCCCCGCGGCCCAGCATTCGGCGCCGCAATACGCCAGGGATGACGGCAGCGTCTACCGGCCCGACCCGCTACCCAGCCGGAACCCCTACCCCGCGCCGGTTGCGAACGGATCGCCCGGTCCCGCCGCCGCGCAGCCCGCTCCGCCGCCAGTAACCCCAGCGTCGGGCAACCCATACGGCAGCTACGTGACGCCTGACAGCCGCCAGGCCCCGGCCTCCGGCTACAACGGCTACCCCGCCACGCCCGGCAATGGCCACGGGCAGCCGTACCCGCCGCCCGCGGCACCGGGCGGCACAGGCCAGAACGGGAATGGCTACTGGCACCAGCCGGCGCCGGTTTCCGGCAGCCTGCCGGCGCCGGAGGGTTCCAGCTACCTCGAGGCCCCGGCGCAGGCCGGCCAGCCGCACCAGGCCGACGTGCCGGAACCCGATTACCGGAACGGTTACGGACAGCACAACCCGGCGGGTTACCCGCTGGACGGCTATCCGGCCGCACCGGAACACCCGGCGGGATACGCGCCTGTAGACCCCTATGGGAACGATGGATACGGCGGTTACCCAGAGTACGGAGCGGCCGAACGCTGACTTCCCGCCCCGCGGGCGGGCTTGACAAGGTGGGCCTGCCCGCACCGACAATGTGCCGACCCCGCAAGGCAGGTGAGATGCAGGACGGCACGCATGACCATGTACGCAGTTACCACTTGCACCGGCTCGCGACGGCGCTCGACACGGTTGGCTTCCATGCCACGGTGAAAACCAGTTACCCGGCCGCCCTGCACGTGGCCGTCCCCGGCGCCTCGATGCTCGCCGAGAGCATCGACTGCACCCCGGGTACCGATGACCATGGGCGGCTCTGCTGGTACTACCGCTGGTCGTGGGGCGAGGTGCTGCACGACGCCGAGGATCCACCGGGCGCAGCAGCGAAAATCGCAGAGGTGCTGGCCGCGCGGTGACCGCGCATGGCAGCGCCCCGGGAGCCCAGCATGGCCCCCCGGGGCGCTACGCGGTGTGTCTTAGCGGATGAGCCCTGCGAGCAGACCGCCGTACTGATCCTCGTTGGAGCTACGCGGCGGCGAAGCAACCCTGAGGTTCGACGACTGACGCCGTACGGTGCTCACCTTCGACCGGGCGGCCTTCGCCTTGCCGTTGCCATTCGGCTTGGGCCTGGCGGTGGTGGTGTGAGCCCTCGCCGTTGACGTCGAGCGCTTGGCCGCGGTCCTGGACGTCGCGGTCCTGGACTTTGCGGCGGCGGTCTTCGGCCGCGCCGCGGTCGCCGGCTTGGCCACCCGTGTCGAACGGGCCGTGCTGCCGGACCGCGCCGACGCGGTCGACCTGGCAGCCGACTTCGCCGGCTTGGCCGTGCGCCGAGCCTTGGCACCGGTGGTCCGGGCCTTGGCGGTGGTGGTCCGGGCCTTGGCGGTGCCGGCTGGCCTCGCCGAGGACCGTGACTTGCTCGCGCTCGACTTCGCCGCTGCCGCAGGCATCGCCTTGGCAGTCGACATCGTCTTGGCGGCCGCGGTCAGCGACTTCGCCGCGGTGGTCATGGCCTTCGTCGCGGTGTTCATCGCCTGCATGGCGGTGGACATCGTCTTAGCGGAGGACGTGGCCTTGGTGGCCGCGGCCGTCATCTTGCTGGCGGCCGACGTGACCTTGGTGGCCGCGGACGAGACTGTCCGGGCCGCAACCTGCGCCGACGGTGTGCTCTTGCTGGCCGTCGTGCGCTTGGCCCTGGTCGTGGTCGTCCTGGTGGTGGCCCTCTTCTTCGGCCGGCTCGCGGTGCGCTTGGGAGCGCTGCCGCTCGTCGACCGAGTGCGGGCGCTCGCCGGGGTGCGGCGGGCGGCCTTACGGGCCGTGGTTCGTGCAGGCACTGATCTTCCCCCCGTCTAGATCAATTACGGGAGTCCTATTCCACGCCCGCCGCCGATTTACACACCCGGAAGCCGTTCTACCTGCAGAACAATGGACCCAGGCGATGAAAATAGCCGCTAATTCCCCCGCCCAGAAGCGCGCCTGCGCGCCGTGGCGGTGAGGAAGACGATGAAAAAAAGAGTTCGCCCGGCTAGTGATTCAGGCGAGTTCGCGGCGTCCGGGCAGCCCATAACGACGCAGCGTGCATGGCCGGGGCGAGGCGGGCAACACCAGACCGACAGGTCCCCCCCTGACCTCTGCGCGCCGAGAGTGGCCCGTCGCGCAGACTCCCTTGGTCGACCGCAGGTGCGAGCGGTCTCCCCCAGGCGCATTGCCCGCCCCGTCCCGGTTAGAGAAAGCCAACCGCGTCCATGCTCCCGCCGCCATCCCCGAATTCCGGGATGCGTGCCTGGCGACAGCACACCTAGAATGCCCGCTACCGTACGCGACTTCAGGCGACGGCGCCGCAGCCGGCGCAGACCACGCTGGCGTGACAGGACACCCCGCAGGCAGGACGGTGATGACGCTCGATTCGGCTCCAGCGACCGCGCACGTCACCACCCCGGCCGGACGCGTGATCGCGATTCCCGATGGCAGCCGGGTGGTCTTCGGCCGCGGCCCCGACGCGGACCTGGTGATCCCGGCCGGGCGCGGGCTGTCCCGGCGGGCGGGCGCTATCAGTGCGGCAGCTGGCGGTGCCTGGGTGGCCAATCTCAGCTACACCCATGCGCTGTACGCCGAGGGCCACGGGTACCGGATCCGGCTGCCGCGCATGGACGAGCCCGGTGAGCCGTCGGTGGGCTGGTTCGTGCGGGCGGGAACCGCGCTGATCGGCTCGCGCGCGATGCTCGAGGAGGGGCAGCCGCTGCGCCTCGTGGTCGCGGCCGACGCGGCGGCCGGGGATGACGACGGCGACCGCGCTCCGGCCCGGGCCGACGGCGATCCGACCCTGCTCCCGCTCTACCTGGACCCGAACACCAAGCTCTTCCTCGTCGCCCTGATGTGGTGCCGGCCCTGGCTGATCGACCCGGCGCGCGGCATGCCGCTGCCCCGGACACCGGAGATCGCCCGCGCTGCGCTCGAGGTCACCGACGCCCACCACGAGATCGAGTGCTTCGACAGCGACCCGGCGTTCCGTGACCGGCTGTCCGCGCGGGTCGGAGAGCACATCAAGGTGCTGCGTCGCAAGATCGTCGAGCGCGGCCTGGTGCGCCCGGGCATCCGCCTGTCCGACGAGGTGGCGGTCGGGGCCCTCATCGACACCGGAATCATCGCCGCTCCCGACCTCGCCCGCCTGGGCGACCCGGCATGGTGTTCCCGCCAGGAGGACCTGTGGTGGACCCAGGCGATGTGAGCGCTAGCGGCTAACCGGCTGGCGGGCCCTGCCCACCCGGCGGCTGGCCGGGCCCACCGGGCCCGCCGGGCCCGCTGGAGCGCACGGTGAAGCTCGCCTTGGCCCGGGCGCCGCCGGGCGCGGTGACTAGGACCTGGTAGGTCCCGGCCGGCAGTCCGCCGCGGAAGAACTCATGGTCCTGGTTGATCGCGTAGTTGAACGTCCCGGCGTCGTCCACGATCGGATGCACCGGAGAGGCGTGGCCCGACAGCGCAACCGTGATCTTCTCGCCGGGCTTCCAGCCCTCGCCATGAATGACAAACACCGTGTTGCTGTCGCCGAACCTCTGGTAGGGGGCGATCTGCGGCCGGCCCGCCTGCCGCGCCGACAGCGACGCCTGCGAGGCCGGAACCAGGATCGTGCTGGTCGGCGGCGGAGGCGGCAACTGCTGCTGCTGGCTGCCCGCTACCACGACGCCGATCGCCGTACCGGCGCCGAGCAGGACGGCAGCCGCGGCGGCGGACCAGATGGCCAGGTGAACCCGTCGGCGTCGCGTTCTGGCCCGTCCAGATGCCAGCCGGGGCCCGCGGGACGGCGCCGGTGCCTCGTGTGGTGCCCTGGGCGTCGGCTGTGAGCCGAACGTTGCATCGTCGCCCGGGCCGGGTTCCGGGCGCGGGCCCGCGTCCCCGCCCTCCCGGGCCGGCGGCTTGGGATCGCGGCGGTACTCCGCGATCAGCGCCAGCGCCGGGCCCGGCAGCGCCGACGACCCGAGACCCTGCCCGGCCTGCTCGAGGCTGATGTCCGGCGCCAGGTGGGCCAGGACCGCCGCCGAGGTCGGGCGCTTGCGCGGGTCACGCTCGAGGCACGGGCGGATGACCTCGGCCAGTTCGGGCGGCAGGCCGGTCAGGTCGGGCGGCTCGGTCGCGAGCCGCACGAGCAGGTCCATGACGGTCTCGCCCTGGTACGGGGCGTGACCGGTCGCGGCGAACAGCATCGTCGCGCCCAGCGAGAACACGTCGCTGGCCACCGTCGCCTGGCGGGTGTCCCTGGCCTGCTCGGGCGCCATGTACGCGGGCGTGCCCACCGCGCCGCGGGTCACCGTGAGCTGGATCCGCTCCGCGGCCCTGGCCACCCCGAAGTCGATGACCCGCGGCCCGTCCGGGGAAACCAGCACGTTGGAGGGCTTGAGGTCGCGGTGGACTAACCCGGTGCCGTGGATCGATTCCAGGGCCTCGGCGCAGCCGGCCCCCAGCCACCGGACCGCGGGCACCGGCAGCGGGCCGCAGGTCCGCACTAGCGTGCTCAGCGACGGCGCCGGAACGTACGCGGTGGCCAGCCACGGCATGTCGGCCTCGGGATCTGCCGCGACGACCGCGGCCGTGAAGGCGCCGCTGACGCGCCGCGCCGCGGCCACCTCCTGGGCGAAGCGGGTGCGGAAATCGGGTTCTTCCGCGAGCTCGATCTTGATCGTCTTGACGGCGACCAGCCGGCCCGCGGCCGAGAGCCCGAGATAGACCTGCCCCATCGCGCCGGCACCCAGCCGGCCGATCAGGGTGTAACCACCGATCTGCTCCGGGTCCCACCGGCGCAGCGGCTCGGTCAGCGCGGCCTGCGGCAATCCAGTCCCTCCCGGTAGGGGAGGTTAGCCCCTTACCTGCCGGCTGGCCAGGTTTTCCGCACACGACGCCCGGGACCTGGGACGCGGCACGGCCGGCACTGCGGCGCGACGGTCGCGGCAGCCGATGCCTTAGCCTGTTTGCGGCCCGAGACCCTCCGGCTCGACAGGACGCGCCCATAATGCCGATAGCAGAGATCACCCGTGCCGAGACCAGCGAGCGCGCCCGGCTGCTCCGCGTGGACTCATACGACGTCACGCTGGACCTGACCAGGGGGGACGAGGTATTCGGGTCGGCCAGCGTGATCCGGTTCGGCTGCCGGGAGCCGGGCGCGACCTCCTACGTCGACCTGATCGCGGCCGGCGTCCACGAGATCACGCTGAACGGCGTGCCGGTCGACGTGGCCGGTGCGGTGCAGGGGGCCCAGGGGCGGATCACGCTCCCGCCCCTCGCCGCCGAGAACGTGCTGCGGGTGGTTGCCGACTGCCGCTACTCGGGCGACGGCACGGGGCTGCACCGGGCGGTCGACCCCGCCGACGGAAAGGTCTACACGTACACGAAGTTCGAGCCCGCCTACGCCCGCCGGGTCTACGCCAACTTTGAGCAGCCGGACCTGAAGGCGTTGTTCACGTTCCACGTCGCCGCCCCGGCACACTGGACCGTGCTGTCCAACCAGCCCGCGCCCGAGCCGGTCCCGGCCGAGCGCGCGGGGAGCAGCGTGTGGCACTTCCCGCCCACGCCGCTGATCTCGACCTACCTCAGCGCCGTGGCCGCCGGTGAGTACCGGCTCGTGCAGGCGTCGCACACCACGCCAAGGGGCCAGATGGTTCCGCTCGGCATCGCCTGCCGGGCGTCGCTCGCCGCTCACCTGGACGCCGACGAGATCTTCGCGATCACCCGGCAGGGTCTGGACTTCTATACCGGGCTGTTCCAGGGCGACTTCCCGTTCGCCAAGTACGACCAGGTGTTCGTGCCCGACTACAGCGTGGGCGCCACCGAGAACGTCGGCTGCGTGGTCATCTCCGACGAACTGCTGTTCCGGTCCCGGGTCACCAGCGCGCTGCACGAGCTGCGGGCGATGGTGATCTTGCACGAGATGGCGCACATGTGGTTCGGCAACCTGGTGACGATGAAGTGGTGGGACGACCTGTGGCTGAACGAGTCGTTCGCCGAGTTCTGCGGCACGCTGGCCAGCGCCGAGGCGACCCGGTTCGGCGACGCCTGGACCACGTTCTGCGCGGGCCGCAAGACCTGGGGCTACATGCAGGACCGGATGCCCTCGACACACCCGATCGCGGCGGACGTGCCAACGCTGACCCAGGCCCTGGCGAACTTCGACGGGATCAGCTACGCCAAGGGTGCCTCGGTGCTCCGGCAGCTGCTCGCGCTGCTCGGCCGGCCCGCGTTCGAGAACGGCATCCGCGGCTACCTGGCCGAGCACGCCTGGGGCAACGCCACGCTCGCCGACCTGCTGGCCGCGCTCGAGCAGAGCGCGAGAGCGAGCCTGGGCAGCTGGTCGCGGGCCTGGCTGCAGACCGCGGGCCCGAACACCCTGCGGCCCGAGTTCGAGGTCGGCGCCGACGGCGCGTTCACGTCGTTCGCGGTGCTGCAGGAGGCACCAGCGGAGCATCCCACGCTGCGGCCGCATCACCTCGCCGTCGGCCTGTACTCCCGCTCGGGCGGCTCCGGCGGCTCCGGTGGCACCGACGGTGACGGCGCCCTGGCGCTGGCGCAGCGGCTGGAGGTCGGCATCGCGGGCGCGCGCACCGAGCTGCCGCAGCTGGCGGGCGTCCGGCAGCCGGACCTGATCCTGCTCAACGACGGGGACCTCGACTACGCGGTCGTCCGCTTCGACCCGCGGTCGCTGCAAACCCTGACCGAGGCGATCGGCGCTCTCGGCGATCCGCTGGCCCGCGCGGTGTGCTGGAGCGCGGCCATCGACATGCTGCGCGAGGCCGAGCTGCCGCTGCCCACGTTCGTGCGGATGCTGGCGAACGGCATGGACCGCGAGGGGTCGGTCGCGGTGCTGCAGGCCCTGCACTCCGTGACCGATCAGATCATGACGCTGGCCGGCGACCCGGCATGGGTGCCCGAGGGCAAGGCCGAGCTTGCCGCGGCCGGGACCCGGCTGCTGCACGGCGCCGAGCCGGGCAGCGATCACCAGCTCGCCTGGGCCCAGCTGCTCAGCTGGACCGCGGCCACGCCGGACCAGCTCGACCTGATCGCCGGGCTGCTGGACCGCACCGCCGACGTGCCCGGCCTGGCCGTGGACGCCGAGCTGCGCTGGGCGATCCTGCGCAGGCTCGCCGTGACCGGCCGGGCCGGGGACGCCGAGATCCGCGCCGAGCTGAGGCGTGATCCGACCGACGCCGGGACCCGGCACGCCACCGCCTGCCACGCCGCGGTACCGGACGCCGCGCACAAGGCCGCCGCCTGGCACCTGCTGGCCGAGACCGGGGAGCTCGGGGCGCTGGGCGTGGTCGAATGCTCCCGCGGCTTCATCCAGACCGAGCACGCCGACCTGCTCGCCCCGTACACCGAGCGTTACTTCGACGCGCTGCCGGCGATCTGGGCGACCCGCGGCGAGCACATTCGCGTGGTGCTCGGCCGGCTGCTGTTCCCGTATCCGGCGGCGTCACCGGACCTGCTCGGCCGGATCGACGCGTTCCTCGCCGCCCCGCGCGACCCTGGTCTCGCCCGGGTGCTGACCGAGACCCGCGACATCGTGGCGCGTGCGCTGCGTTCCCGCGCCCTGCCCGCCGCCCTGCCCGCCTGACCCGCGCCGCACGAACCGGGGAGCAGGCCCCCTTTGGGGTGGGGTGCTGGCCTCCTTGCCGCGCCCGATGCCGCCGGATACGCTGCATTGCAGTGGCAGCGCGCAACCTGCCCGCTTCCGAGCCAGCGACCGGCCCGCGCCGACGATGGCGACGAGGACAAGGGTCTCCGACTCGTGTGCATCTACGTCATGCCGTTCACCTTTTTGGCGGGCAGTCGCGGGCGGACCCGCCGGAAAGCGATGAGCCATGACTCAGAACAAGGCCCAGAAGACCGCCGTCCGCCAGCGCATGGCCGAGACCGGCGAGCCGTACAGCGTCGCCCGGCACGTGGTCGAGGCCGGGCAGGTGCCCGCAGAGCCACCAGAACCCCCAGAGACGGGCCGTTACGCAACGCCCCGTGATGACAATTGGTACGCCAGGATGGCCGAGGAAGCGGGCATCAGCGTCGAGGAGTTCCGGGCTCAGGAGGAAGCCGCCCGGCTGGCGGACCTGGCCGGGGACGCGCAGCGGCGGGCCGATGAGGCGCAGGAACGGGCCGACCTCGCCCAAGAGCGGGCCGAGCAGGCGGAGGAGGTGGCCGAACTCGCCCAGGCGGCCGCCGACCTGGCCACCGAGGCCGCCGAGCTGACCCACAGCCGGGCCGACGAGCAGGAGCGGGAACGGGCGCAGCAACGCGCCGACGAGGCGGGACTGGCCCGCGACCGGGCACAGCAAGCCGCCGACCTGGCGCAACAGCGGGCCGAGCGGGAGCAGGAACTCGCCGAGCACGCCGACGAGGCTGCCGACCGCGCGCAGGCACGCGCCGAGGAACTGGCCGAGGATTCCGGCGACGACGAAGACCACGAGGACTTCGGCGACGTCGATGAGGACGGCCCGGAGGACTGGCGGCATGGCGGCTGGAACTGGGAGCGGGGCGCCGGGGAGCATCACGGCCACGGCCCGGGCCCGGACTGGAACCGCCTCGAGTACCTCGGCGACCGGCTGCAGGACCGGGTCGACCGGTTCCGGCAGCGGTTCGACATGGCGCGGGAGCGGGCCGAGCAGATGATCAGCCAGGCCGAGCGGATCATGAACGTGACCCGCGGCGAGCCCCAGCACAGCGACGACACCGACCACACCGACCAGGCCTGACCGCCGCGCCGTAGCCCCGGCGGAAATCCCGGTGCGCCCGGGTGCCTGCCGGGGCTACCGTGCCGTGGTGCGGCACGACAACCACGCGGACCGGCAGGCGTGGCGGGTGACCTCGGGTGAGCCCGCACCCGGCGCCGTCGAGCGGCTGCTGCGACTGCTGCCCGGCTGGTTCGGCATCGAGTCGTCGGTCCTCGAGTACGTCGTCGACGCCCGGACCCGGCCGGCCTATCAGGCCTGGCCGGACGGCCAGCAGGCCGCCGAACCCAGCGGGGTGCTGCTCGCCGCCCGGCACTTCCCCGCCTCGGCCGAGATTTATCTGATGGCCGTGGATCCGGCCTGGCACCGGCGCGGAGCCGGCCGCGCGCTCGTGGCCGCGCTCGAGGCCGACCTTGTCGCCGAAGGTGCCGAGTTCCTGCAGGTCAAGACCCAGGGACCGGCCCGCCCCGACGCTGGCTACGCGAAAACCAGGCAATTCTACGCCAGCGTCGGCTTCCAGCCCCTCGAGGAGATCTACGGCCTCTGGCCGGGACTCCCCTGCCTGATCATGATCAAATCTCTCAGGACGGGCAGGCGACCTTCCACAGATAGCCATCCGGGTCGCTGAAGTACCCGGAATACCCGCCCCACTGCGCGGCGGCGGCTTCCCGCGCAACCCCGGCCCCGGCCGCTACGGCGCTGCTCATCACCTCATCCACGGCCTCGTGCGAGCCGACGGTGTAGTGGAACGAGATACCCGTGAACCCCGAGCCCTCGGCGGAGACCCCGGCGTCCTCGGCCGCTGCCTCCCGTTCGTAGATGGCCAGATAGGGCGCCCCGTCACCCAGGCTCAGCGAGACGAACTTCGGGAAGTCCTTTTCGATCGCGCAGCCCAGGCCCTCCGCGTAGAACTTCTTGGACCTGGCTAGGTCCCCGACCCCGAGCATCACTGCGCTCATCTGCAAAGGCACGGCGGCCTCCGGTTCTGTCGTTGCGTTGACCCTCACGACCTGTATGACGGAGCGAAGCAGCCGGGCGTAACACGCGCGCGGCCCACCGTGGTTGACAGCGCGGCCATGAGCCCTATATACAACTAGTTAGTTGTACAACTTTCTAGTTTTGAAGAGGAGATGCCGCGATGATGGACTTGATCTCCGCCGAGCGCCGGGAACTCGCCGGCGTCCTCGAGGGCCTCAGCGCCGAGCAGTGGCGGTCGCCGTCACTGTGCGCGGGCTGGGCGACAGCGCACGTGGTGGCGCACCTGACGATGCCGTTCCGGATCACCGAGGAAGAGTTCGGGCGCGGCATGGCCGAGGCGCGCGGCCAGTTCACCGAGTTCTCCGACGCCGTGGCCGCGCGGGACAGCGAGCTGCCGCAGGCGCAGCTGGCCGGCGTACTGCGGGACAACATCGACAACCCGTGGGGGCCGCCCGGCGGCGGGCAGCAGGGCGCGCTGAGCCACGACCTGATCCACGGCCTCGACATCGCGTGGCCGCTGTCGATCACCTACCCGATCCCCGACCGGGCCATGACCACCGTGCTCGACCTGATCGCCGGGCCGGACGGCCAGAACGCGTTCGGCGCCGACCTGGACGGCATCGAGCTCCGGGCGACCGACCTCGACTGGTCATCGGGCAGCGGCGCCGAGGCCGCCGGGCCAAGCCGCGACCTGCTGCTCCTGCTCGCCCGGCGGTCGCTGCCGCACGACAGCGTCACCGGGCCCGGCGCGCAGCGGCTCAGGGACGCTGCCCGGTGACCACGGCCACGGCCGAGGACGACCTCAGCCTCACGTTCGCGGCCCTGGCCGACCCAACCCGGCGCGCGATCCTGACCCGGCTGGCCGACGGCGACGCCACGGTCACCCAGCTCGCAGAGCCGTTCGCGCTCACCCAGCAGGCGATCTCCAAGCACCTCAAGGTGCTGGAGCGGGCCGGGCTGATCTCCCGGACCCGCGCGGCCCAGGCCCGGCCGTGCCGGCTCGAGCCGGGCAGGTTCGATCCGGCCGCCGAGTGGATAAGCCGTCACCGGAAGATGTGGCAGGACCGCTACGACCGTCTCGACCAGCACCTGTCCGAGTTGCAGTCGCAGGAGAGAGGAAGTTAGTTGACCCAGCCCGCTCAGCCCGGGGAGTTCACGTACCGGCGCGTCCACCGCGCGACGCGCGAACTGCTCTTCGACTGCCTCACCCAGCCCGAGCACCTCGCGCGTTTCTGGGGGCCTGCCGGGACCAGCACGCCAGGCCGGCGGCATCACCGTCGACCTGCGGCCCGGCGGCGTATTCGAGACCGTCATGGTCAACGACGGCGACGGCAGCGAGTACACCATGCGCGCCGTCTACACCGAGGTGCAGCGGCCGGAGCGGCTCGTCTGGCAGGAGCCAGGCGTCGAGGGCGGCATGACCACGACGATCACGCTCAACGACCTCGGCGACGGCACGACGGAGGTCATTACCCATCAGACCAACGTGCCGGTGATGTTTGCAACCCTGGAGGGCCGGGCCGGATTCGAGACCAGCCTGGACCGCTTCGCCGCGTACGTCGCCGCTCTTTAGCCCGGGATGTGCGGGCGATTGCGGGACGGCCACTGCCGCTCGCCAGTCATCACTAAACGTGCGTCGCGATCAGCACGCAAAGGATTACCAGGAACGCCGCTGCCAGGAGTACCAGGACCACGGTGCCAATGCGCAGGAGGATGTAATCGCTGCGCAGCTGCTGCCGCACGAACTTCCGCGGCAAACTGGGCGGGTGATAGCCGGGAGGAGGATCGTGCAGCACAATCCGCCTTCCGCCGGCGCCGCTGCCCCGCCGCGGGCCGCCGAGCCAAACCATCATGGCCTCCCTGCTAGTGACCGTGCCACATCGGCCACCGCGGCGCGAGCCTCGTTGGTCTTGCCCTCATGGTAGGGATAATGGCCACTGTTCAAAAGGCCAGGCACGCTCTAACTGATCGAGCAAACAACCGAGATGTTGCGCAGCGGCCGGCGTTTCGTCACATGTATTGCATCTTGGGCCGAGCACAGCATCTGCTGGTTATTGACCCATACCTGGGGGCTGTGACCAGTGAGCCGGTATCTGCCGGGCGGCAACGACAGCTCAAACCGGCCGTCATTGCCCGCCGTGGCCGTAAATTGCCGGCCCGCCGCATTGCGGGCGACGACCGTCCCGGGCAGTGGCAGCGCCGGTGGTGGTCCCGACAGGGTTGCCGGGCCGCCGACTCGCACGAGCATGCCAGTCACCGTCTGGCCGTCTGCGGGCTGGCCGCTGCAGCCAGCCAGGATCAATACGCCGGCCACCACGCCAGCGGCAACGCGGCAAGCGCTCTTCATGTCAGCTTGGACGTCTGCCCGCCCAGCTTGGTTTCGTGCCATCTGGGGATCGGGTTACCCGCAGGCGCCGCCAGGCTCGCCGCTGGTTGGCTTACCGGAGGGCCAGCTGATCTGCTGGTACCCGCACGGGACGGTGACCGACGCGTGCGCCCGGTTGGCCATGGTCGGCGGCAGCCACTGGATGTCGGCGGAGGTGCGCGAACCATGCAGTCCGGGGGCGGCGGTGGACCACGTGATCCGGACCGGGAGGTAGGTCGAAGGACTGACGAACAGCGTGACCGTGTTCGTGCTTTCACCGGCCGCCCCGGACCCAGTGCCAAGCACCCGCGATCCGGTCATCTTCACGGTCTTGGCCCCGGCGATATCGGCGTAGCCCGCCATCTTGTAGCCGCCGCAGGCCAGGGTCCGCACGATCAGCGACGGCCAGTTCGTGCCCGGATCACCGGGCGCGTCCAGGAACCCGGCAATCGTGCAAGCGTTCGCCGGCGCCCCGGAAAGCATTCCTGGTATCAGCTCCCACTCGTGCCGGATGAAGTCGACCTGGACGCCCCGGAGCTTCCCGCTGACGATGCCGGTTCCCATGATGGCCTGAAGCTGCCCGTGGGCGCCGAAGGTCTCGGTGCTGTTACGTCCCTGATAGGCCCAGGTGACATCTTCGTATGACAGCTGTCCGTCAAAGAACGCGGCACTTCCGCGGTTGGGGGCCACAGACATGGTCTCCCGCATGACCTGGTCGTCGTTGGCGAACGCGTCCTGTACCCGCCGGACCACGTAGGCGCTGGCCAGTGGGGGGCCTGTGGCCGGGCCGACCGCACCCCGCGCGCGGGCCGTGGCAGCTGGGCCGACCAAGCCACCAGTCGCCGCGGCAACCACGACCGCGGTTATCGCCGCTGCGGCGGCCACCGCGGTCCCGTAACCGGCCGCGCGCCGCCTGCGTCGGCGGGCGAGCACCCGGCTGGCCATCCCGGCGGGCATCCGGGCATCCGCGGTGAGCCGGTCTAGGCCCTCGCGAAGCAGCAGCTCAGCATCGGTGTTCATAGCCCGTCCTTCACGAGTTTCATCTGGTTGGCCGGGTCTGCGCCGCGGACCGGGCCATACGGGGTGCCCGGGGTTCCCCGCGGCGGCGCGGCACTCGCGTCTGGCCAGGACTCGGCCAGCTCACGGAGCCGTTGCAGCGCTCGGGAGGTGGCCGACTTGACCGTGCCCGCTGAGCAGCCGAGCAGCGCGGCCGTCTCGGCTTCGGTGAGCTGCTCCCAGTACCGCAGCACGATGACCGCGCGCTGCCGGGGCGGAAGCTGGGCCAGCAGCCGCACCAGCGCGTCCCGCAGGTCCACCTCGGCCATGGCATCGGTCCCGGGTGCCGCGTCCTGGGTGTGCAGCAGCGGGACCGCACGCCGCCAGGCACCGCGACGGCGCCAGCCGTCGGCCGCGAGGTTGTAGAGCGTCCGCCGCAGGTAGCTCGCGGCGGCATCAGAGGCGATGGTCCGCCAGCGCGGCAGCAGCCGTTCCAGTGCCGCCTGGAACAGGTCCTCGCCGTCGGCGCGACTGCCCGTGAGCGCGATCGCGATGTGCAGCAGGTACTTGCCGTGCTCGGCGAGGAACCGCTCCAGCTCCGCATGATCCGGATCACGTCTCACGCCGCAGCCTCCCTAATGCACGCGGGCGAGCGCCGGCCGCATGACTAATCCCACGTGTGCCTGCCTCCTGCCGTCGGCATTGCTCGTTGCCTGCTACAGACGAAGCACCGGCAGCCTGGGTTGCCTCCGCGGCCCTGCGATATCACCCGGCCTGGTATCTACCTCGCGCCCGCCAGAGTGTCTGGCCGCGCCGCGTTCAGGCCTGGGACGCCGGTACGGCAAGCCCGGCCAGGTGGCGCAGCGAGTTGCTGAGATGATCCGGGCCGAACGGCGGGAAATGGAGGTACTCCCGGATGAACTGCGGCACCGCCGACCAGTCGTAGGTGAGCGTGACCTCCGTCTCGGACGGGCCGAGCGGCACCAGGTCGTAACGCCAGAGCCAGCCGCCGAACTCCAGGTGACCGTCGCCCTTGGAGTCCGTCCCCGGCAGCCAGCCGATGGTGCGCGGCGGGTCAAGCACCTGGACCTTGTTGGCCATCTGGTAGTTACCGTCCGGATGGTGGGGGTGATACATGTTCATCCGGAAGACCTGCCCCGCCTCGGTCAGCGGCTCCCGGTCGACAGCTTCCTGAACCCAGCCGGTCCCATCGATCGCAGAGTGGGTCGCCGGGTCCGCCAGGACCGCGAACACCCTCGCGGCGGACACGGCGACAGTCAGGGTGGCGCTCACGTTCTCCTGGTCCACAGTGTGCACACTCCTTGCCAGAGGTCAGCTCTAGGCTGGCAGACGTAGCTGACGCCCCCGCGAGAAAGGGCTTCCATGACAACTCTTGGCAACCGGCCAGCCACCGCGCTGCTCGTCATCGATGTCCAGAACGGCGTCGTGGCCGGGAATTATCAGCGGGATGAGGTTGTGGCGAACATCGGCGGCCTTGTCGAGAAGGCGCGCCGGGAACATGTTCCCGTGATCTGGGTCCGGCATTCTGACGAGGGGCTCGAGACCGGAAGCGGCGACTGGCAGATCGTCCCTGAGCTGAGCCCCGATGGCTCCGAGCCGCTGATCGAGAAGCACTACGGCGACTCCTTCGAGGACACCACCCTGGAGAACGTGCTCTCCGGTCTCGGCGTGGGACGGCTGGTCGTCGTCGGCGCCCAAACCGACGCCTGCATCCGTTCCACGCTCCATGGCGCCTTCGCCAGAGGCTACGACGCGATACTGGTCAGCGACGCGCACACCACGGAGGACCAGACCGAGTGGGGCGCGCCGTCGCCGGAGCAGGTCATCGCGCACACGAACCTGTACTGGACCTACCAGACGGCACCGGGGCGGACGGCCGGGACAGTCGAGACCAAGGACGTCCATTTCGCGGACGTGGGCAGCGGGCGAGCTGGCCTGTAGGCCGGGGTCGGCCAAGGCGACCTATCGTGTTGGCATCGGACAGGACCGGGATGAGGGTGAGAAGGGCGGCGCGGACCATGTTCGAGAGGTTCACCGACAGGGCGCGGCGGGTTGTTGTCGAGGCGCAAGACGAAGCCAGGACGCTCAATCACAGCTACATAGGCACCGAGCACATCCTGCTCGGCCTCATCCACGAGGGCCAAGGCGTCGGGGCGAAGGCGCTGGAGTCGCTGGGGATCAGCCTGGATACCGTGCGGCAGCAGGTCCAGGAGGTCATCGGCCAGGGCCAGCACGCGCCGTCCGGGCACATCCCGTTCACGCCGCGGGCCAAGAAGGTGCTGGAGCTGACCCTGTCCGAATCGAAGGCCCTTGGCCACCACTACATCGGCACCGAGCACATCCTGCTCGGCCTCATCCGCGAGGGCGACGGGGTGGCCGCGCAGGTGCTGGTGAAGCTGGGCGCCGACCTGAACCGGGTGCGCCAGCAAGTGATCCAGCTGCTCCACGACTACCAGGCAAAGACGTGACCGGCGCAGGGCCTTCCCGGCATCAACGTCGTTCGTCCTCGCGCTGACGCGCTCCGGGCGCTCCACGTTGATTCCGGAGGCGGTGCCGACGTTCGCTGGCAGCCATCCGGGGATTGGCCAGAAGCCCTAGAAACCGTCGAGCCTCGCTCCGGAAGTTGAATGCGGTCGAGCAGAGCTACCGGGCTGGGCTTGTTCGCAAGAATTGACGGCGGTTAGCCGGCTTCCACGACGAAGAACAGGAAGGCTAGGAAGGTTCCCGAGGGCTTGCCCGCGAGAATGCGCCATCGGGGTACGGCAGCGGGCTGCCCAGGTCGGCCATCCGAAGGTCTGTATCCGGGCCTAGCCGCTTCCGGGCCAGCTCCAGCATCTTGGTGCTGGAGTCGAAGCCGGCCACGGTGGCGCCCCGTTCGCGCAGCGCCGCGGATATGGGGCCGGCGCCGCAGCCGACGTCGAGGATCCGTCACCCGGCCACGTCCCCTGCCAGGTTCAGGATTGCGGGCCGTGTGTAGTAGCCGTTGGGGAGGCTGTCCTCATTTGGGCCACGTACGCCTCGGCGAAGCTGTCGTAGTCGTTGACCACAGCCCGGGCCACCCGGGCTTGATTAATCCTGTGAACTGTGCTTAATCTATGAAGCACAGTAACTTGAGTTATCAGAATTACAGGAGCAAGGATGGACCAGACGGAGATGGACCGCATCCAGCATGAACTTGAAACCGAGGCGAACAATCTCTTCCCCGGCTGGATACGCCGGGTCGAGCTGCTGGAGCACGACGACACGCCGATGATCGAGCCGGGCCAGCTGATGCCCCGGCTCGTCTTCAAAGATCCCGCCGAGCGCCTGCAAGATCCGCATCCCGATCCCCGCAAGGTGGCCAAGGCGGGCAGGACGTTCAAGATGGCCATCGGCCCCGGGCTCAACCAGTTCCGGGACAACCTGCTGGAACGGTGGCCCGAGATCCGGCACATCGAGGTCATGCGAGAAGACGACAGCGGCCAAAAAACGGGCGGCAACGTCCGGTTCGTCGCAGACGGCAGCGAGGCGGCCGATGGCGAGTTCACCCACGTGATGGTCCGGCTCAAGACGCCTGAGCTGGACATCGTGGACACGCTGATCGCCGCTGGCATCGCGAACAATCGCGCGGAGGCCATCCGCTGGGCGCTGACCCGCATACGCGAGCGCCCCGCCTACGAGCAACTGCGCGAGCACACCCGCGACATCAAACGGCTCACGAACGAGTTCTAACCGCCAGCCGCCCCCAGTTGCCGGAATCTAGGGTCGCGACGTGACCACGTTGCCGGCATCGCTGTGCGAGGTCTACATGCGAAGGCCTACGGCAATGACTACCGGGGCTGTGGCCGCCTTCCCCTGTACTCCCGTCGCGGGCGACGTGTTCTACTTCCAGAGCCGGAACGTTTCCTGCCACGGTTTGACCAGGGACGAGTCCCAGCCGATGCCTTCCTCGTACTGGGTGGCGCGCACGTCGTCGTGGTCGTACATAAATGGCCCTCTGCCTGCGTAATCGGCGACCCAGTACCCGTTGCAGGCCGGGTTGCCGAACACCGTGGAGGCCGAGCCGTAGACCCACAGCAGGAACCCGGCCCAGCGGACGACGTCATAGAAGGCGTCCACGTAGCCAGCGTTGACCTGGGTCTCGAAATCCAGGGCGAATGGGATGCCCGCCGACGCGCCGATGGCGTGGAGCTGGCGCAGCGCGGCGAACGCGTCGCCCGCAGCATTTGCACTGCCTGGGTCGCTGCGGGTGAAGATGGGCAGTTTGTGCATACGGGAGAAGCGCTCCCACTCAGCCCTGGTCCACACGTGCGGAGTGTCGCCGCCGATGTAGCCGGCGCACACCTGGTAGTCAGCCACTTCTGACGCCTCGCCGGGCGGGTAGGCGGCGTCGAACATCTTGACGGTCATCACGAACCCTCCTTTGGTCAGGCCAGCACGAGCGTGGAGTGCTCAATATCGATACCCAGAAACCTGCACTTGCCCGCGAAGAACGGGTAGCCGATTCAGGCTGGGCCCTGCAGGTCCGGGTCGGCTTCCCGCGCGGCAGCGGCCTGCTGCAGCCCGGCCTCGCCGAGCTGCGCCTGCGCATCGATGGAGGCGAGCGTGGCCTCGGTGGACTTGCACTCGTTCTCGGCCGCGAAGACCTTCGCGGCCATCTCATCGGCGCTCGCTGAGACCTCACCGAACCCGGGCCGACGCCTCGTTGTCGGCAGTCACGAGGATGCAGAGGGATGAACTTGCCGCAGGTCACAGGGCAGGCAGCGGGCGAGCTGGCCTGTAGGCCGGGTTCTGTGCACCCGCTTACGCGGGCCGACGGCCATCCATCTGGGACTGCCGTTGCCGGCAGCCTCGTGCGGTCTACCCGCGAGCATCGGGCGGGCCGCCCTCAACCGCTCGCGCAGGAGGCGCATGCACGCCTCCCTCTTGACCTTGCTCCGGGTGGGGTTTACCGAGCCGCCCGGATCACTCCGGGCGCTGGTGGTCTCTTACACCACCGTTTCACCCTTACCCCCGGACGAGTCCGGGGGCGGTCTGTTTTCTGTGGCACTTTCCCGCGGGTCACCCCGGGTCGGCGTTACCGACCACCCTGCCCTGCGGAGCCCGGACCTTCCTCGACGCCGCCTGGAGCCCAGGCAGGCGCCGCGGCCGCCCGGCCAGCTCGCCCGCTGCTGCCTCCAGGATAGGCGCTATAGCCCGGCGCGGCTCAGGTGTGCGGTGTCGTTGAGCGACCTGACCACGGCGGGGCCGTCGGGGAACCAGCCGATCTCGCACAGCGATGCGACGTCGAGCTGGATCCGGAACAGGGTCGCGGGCGGGGCAAGCATCGCCCGGCAGGCGGCGATCTTGATCGGCGAGACGTGGCTGACCAGCAGCAGCGTACGGAATTGGTGCTCGGCGAGCAGCCGGTCCAGCGCGGCGTTGACGCGGCTGATGACGTCGGCGAAGCTCTCTCCGCCGGGCGGCGCGACGTCCACGCTGCGCATCCAGGCCGACACCTGGTCCGGCCACCGCTGCGACACCTCCGCGATCGTCATGCCCTCCCACTTGCCGAAGTCGGTCTCGATCAGGCCGTCGTCGGCCAGCAGCGGGGCGCCGGTGGCCCGGGCCACCGCGTCGGCGGTCTGCCGCGCCCGGCGCAGCGGCGAGGTCACGATCACGTCGATGCCGCCCCGGGCGGCCAGCCGGTCGGCCGCCGCGGCCGCCTGCCGCAGGCCCTCCTCGGTCAGCGGGATGTCGCCGCGCCCGGCGAACCGCCGCTCGGTGGACAGCGGGGTCTCGCCGTGCCGCAGCAGCAGCGTGGTGGTCGCTCGTGTGTCCGGAGGCCGCCACCCGGTGACCGGTGCCTTCTCGGCGGGGTCGGCCGCGGCATCCATCGCCTGATTGGCCAGCCGGTCGGCGTCGGCGTTGCGGGCCCGCGGCACCCACACGTAGGTAACCCGCCCGAGCCGCCGGGCCTCATCCTGCGCCGAGTGGGCCAGCGAGCGGAGGTTCGGGTCCTTGATCTTCCAGCGCCCCGACATCTGCTCGACGACCAGCTTGGAGTCCATCCGCACCTCGACGTCGGCACCGGGGGCGATGTCCGCGGCGGCGCGCAGGCCGGCCACCAGGCCCGAATACTCGGCCACGTTGTTGGTGGTGGTGCCCAGGCTGTCGCACACTTCGGCGAGGATCTCGCCGGTCGCCGGGTCACGCACCAGGGCGCCGTAGCCCGCCGGGCCCGGATTGCCGCGTGACCCGCCGTCGGCCTCAACGACGAGTTCGGTCACAACCCTGACTCGGGCGTCCGGACCAGGATCCTGCGGCACTCCTCGCAGCGCAGCACCTCGTCGGGGTCGGCGTGCCTGATGTTGTTCAGGTCCACGGTGTTCAGCGAGAGGTGGCAGCCCTCGCACCGGCCGCCGCGCAGCGCGGCCGCGCCGACTCCCCCGTGCTGCTGGCGCATCCGTCCGTACAGGTCCAGCAGGTCCTGCGGCTCCTCGCTGGCCACGGCCGCCCGGCGATCGCCCGCCTTGCCGGCCTGCTCGGCGATCTCGGCCAGCGCGGCGTCCCGGCGGCCAGTGACCACGTCCCGGGTGGCGGCGATCTCCTCCCGCTCGGCCGCGGCCGACTCGCGGCTGCCCTGGGCGGCCTCCTGGCGCTCCATGACGTCGAGCACGATCTCCTCGAGGTCGGACTGCCTGCGGGTGAGCGAGACGATCTCGGACTGCAGGTTCTCCAGTTCGCGGGGGGACGCGACCTGCCCGGCGTCGAGCCGCTGGCGGTCTCGGTCGATGCGGCTGCGTACCTGATCGACGTCTGCCTCCGCCTTGCCCAGCGCGCGCTTGAGGTCGCCCTGCTCAGCCTCGAGGGAGGCGATGGTGTCGCGCAGCCGCGCGTCACGCTGCTCGAGCTGGTCGAGCTCCGCGTGCTCGGGGAGCCCCCGGCGGCGGTTCTCGAGCCTCGTCAGCTCGGCGTCCAGGTCGGCAAGCTCAAGCAGCCGCAGCTGCGCCTCGGGAGATGCTTTCACGAGTCCCCACGTTAGCCGGTGCTTTACCCGCTGTCGCACGCAGCAGGGGCCCGGCGTCAGGCGCCGGAGAGCACGATGACCACGACCAGGGGCGTCGTCGGGTGCGGTGACCCGCCGGCCGGTTCTACCGTCATCCCGACCCTGTCGCCGGACGCGAGCCCGGCCACCACCATGGGGCTGGCCATCTTCCCGCCGCCGGACACACTGAGCATCCCGGCTGGCTTGTTACCCGCCGGTCCCATCAGCCACAGTTCGTAGCTCTCCGACGACGGCAGCACCCGCAGGTCGGCGGCCGTGAACACCAGGGCGCGTTCGCGATGGGACATGACCACGGTCGCGGTGCCCCCGGTGGTGACCGGGGCGCTCATCATCTTGGCGTCGGGCGCGCCGAGCACCATCGCGACCGCGTGATCATGGCCTTGGTCCTGATCGAGCCGGCTGTGCATGCCGTACGCGGAGATCCCGGCGACGATGGCCGCCACGGCCAGTACGCAGGCTGCGGCGCCGGCCAGCGCCACGCCCAGCCTGGGACGCCAGCCGCGCAGGCCGTGGCGCTGCCGCCGCAGCGCCCGCCACGGCGGCGTCGGCGCGGCGTCGGCCGACGGGAGCTGCCTGGTCTGCGCCGCGGCGCGAAGCGTCGCCTCCTGGAACGCGGCGGACGGCTGCACCGCGGTCGCCGCCGCCAGCGCGGCCGTGGCCTCCCTGAGCCCGCGCACCTCCTGGCGGCACGGCTCGCAGCTTGCCAGGTGGCGTTCGAACGCGGCCCGCTCCGACGGCGGCACGGCGTCCATTGCGTAGGCCCCGGCCACGGTGTGCAGGTCGCTTCGGCGCCTCATGCGGTGCCTCCACTCGCCTCGGTCACGCGTCCACCCCCAGGCAGTCGCGGAGCCTGATCAGCCCGTCGCGCATCCGCGTCTTGACCGTGCCGACCGCGACGCCGAGCAGCTCGGCCACCTGGCGGTAGGTGTACCCGCCGTAGTAGGCGAGCGTGACCGACTCCCGCTGCAGCTCCGTAAGGGAGCCCATGCAGCGCCGCACCCGCTCCCGGTCCAGCCGGGCCTCGACCGCCTCGGTCACCTCGTCGTAGGCGATCTCCGCCGACGCGACGCGCTGCTCGCGCTCGGCCGCCTTCTGCTCCGACCGCACCCGGTCCACCGCCCGGCGGTGCGCCAGGGTCATCACCCAGCCGGCCGCGCTGCCCAGCTCCGGGTCGAACCGGGAGGCGGACCGCCAGACGTCCAGCAGCACCTCCTGGGCGACCTCTTCGGACTGGGCTGGGTCGCGGACCACCGACAGCACAATGCCGAGCACCTGCCCCGCCGTCCGGCCGTAGACCGCGGCGTAGGCGTCCGCGTCGCCGCGGGCCACCCGGGCCAGCAGGTCGCCGAGCTCGTCGGGCCGCTGCCGGGAGCTAGCCTGCCCGGCACCCTCGTCACCGCCGGGCACGAACCCGCCCGGCTCGCTCCGCGGCCTGCGCTGGCCTCCGGTCACGTTCCCCACGTCCTAAATTCGTAGCCAACCGCTCCCCGGCTTGGATGCGGCCCTGTCGCGCCCAGACCAGCGCGATGAATGTACCGACCGACGGCCTGGAGCCCGTCTTTTGGTACATCCATGAGCCACCCTGGCTGCCCGGCAGACCAATCCGCCCCCTACTGTGCCGCGAATAAATAGTGTGACTGCTGAGATGGACATCGCGCGAGTGGGCCGGGGCATGATCGCGGGGCTGCTCGCCGCCGCCGTCGCGCTCGGCATCGGCCAGCTCATCGCCGGGTTCGTGGCGCCGGACGCCTCACCGGTGGTGGCCGTCGGCGAGTCCTCGATCGGCCTCACCCCGCCCCCGGTAAAGAGCTTCGCGATCTCCGCTTTCGGCTCGCACGACAAGGTGGTCCTGGTCGCCGGCATCCTGGCGGTGCTGACGATCTTCGCCGCGGTCGTGGGGGTGCTTGCCATGCGCAGGCTCGCCTACGGCATGGTCGGCCTGGCCGTGTTCACCGCGGTCGGCGTCGCGGCCGCGCTGACCCGGCCGACCGCCGACGTCGGCTGGGCGTTCCCGACGCTGATCGGCGGCGCCGCTGCGGCCGCTGCGCTGCGGCTGCTCGTCCGCGCCGCCCCCGCCGCGGTGCCAAAGCCGGCCGTGGCACTCGACGACGGCGAGCCGGACTCCTATGCCGGGCCGCCCGCCGTGCCGGGGACCCCGGAGCCAGCCCCGCCCGCTACGGCGCGACCGGGGACGGCGCCGGCGCGCCGGCCCCCGCGCCTGCCCGCCTACCGGCCAGAACGCAGGCGCTTCCTGCGCACGAGCGCGGCCGCGGCGGGAACGGCGGTCGTGGCCGGCCTGGCCGGGCGCCTGCTGTCCGAGCGCTCCAGCGTCTCGGAGGCGCAGTCGTCGCTGCGCCTGCCCAGGCCCGCGCATCCCGCTCCCCCGCTGCCCGCCGGGAGCAACCTGCGGATACCGGGCCTGAGCTCGTTCATCACGCCGAATTCTTCGTTTTACCGGGTGGACACCGCGATCGTGCTGCCCGAGGTGCCGCCGTCGGGCTGGCACCTGCGGATCCACGGCATGGTCGCGCGGGAGATCACGATCAGCTTCGACCAGCTGATCCGGCGTCCGCTGACCGCCGACTACATCACGCTGACCTGCGTCTCCAATCCGGTCGGCGGTCCGTACGTGGGCAACGCGGAGTGGATCGGCGCGAGCCTGGCCAGCCTGCTGCGGGAGGCGGGCATCCGGGCCGGGGCGGAGCAACTGCTGTGCACGTCGGTCGACGGATTCACCTCCGGCACCCCGGTGAAGACGGTCATGGACGGCCGGGACGCGCTGCTCGCGATGGCGATGAACGGTACCGCACTCCCGGTGGAGCACGGGTTCCCGGTGCGGATGGTGGTCCCGGGCCTGTACGGCTACGTCTCCGCGTGCAAGTGGATTACCGACATTAACGTGACGACCTGGGCGGATCGGGCGTACTGGGCGGAGCCGGGCCAGGGCTGGGCTCAGCAGGCGCCGATCAAGACCGAGTCGCGGATCGACGTGCCGTCCGGCGACTCCGTGCTGAAGCCCGGCCGGACGCCCGTCGCCGGGGTCGCGTGGGCGCAGCACAAGGGCGTCGCCGCGGTGGAGGTCCGGGTCGACAGCGGGCCGTGGCAGGAGGCCCGGCTGGCGGCCGTCCCCGACATCGACTGCTGGCGGCAGTGGGTGTGGGAGTGGGACGCGACGCCAGGAACGCACCTGATCAACGCGCGGGCCACGGATGCCACCGGCTACACCCAGACGGCTGTGCAGGAACCCCCGGCGCCGAACGGCGCGAGCGGCTACCCGGCCATCTCGGTCACCGTCAGCAGCTAACGGGCCGGTACCGCCCGGGTGTTGCGACTCGCGCCAGAGCTGAAGGGCGGTGCCGCTCAGAGAAGCTGGTCGCGGACGCCGCCGTACATGTAGGCCCCGAGCCAGCGGCCCATCTCGTCGAAGAACTGGCGCCGGTCGGCGGTCTCGCCCGGCAGCTGGCCGCCGTCGTCCGGCTGGCCAGCCGAACCGGCGTGCGGGTCAGGCTGGGCTGCCGCGCGGGCGGGCGGGTCCGGTCCGGCATCGAGGCGCAGCCAGGTGACGTGCGGGCCGAGCTTGATCGCACCGGGGTCCTGGCCGCGCCGTGGCCGAGCCGGCCGCTGGTGCGGTCGCCCGCCGCGCCGAGCACCAGCACCGGGCAGCCGATGTCCAGCCCCCGCCGCAGCCGTCGCCCGAACACCGGGCTGGACAGGATCAGCGCGTCCGGGCCCCCGGCCTCGCGCCGCGCATCGCACCACTGCGCGGCGGTGGCCGCGTCGGCGGAATCCGCGATCAGGATGATCATGTCGTGCCCCTCGGCCTCCCGCAGGCACCGGGAGGCCGCGTCGAGGCGGGCGAGGCGCCCGGCCCAGCTGCGGTCCGGGCGCTGCCCCTCCTGCGGGCGCAGGTCCGCCACGTAGAAGTCAAAGCCCCGTTCGGTGTACCAGCCGGCCAGGTCCTCCGGCACGAACGTGTCCGGGCGGCAGTGCAGGTACAAGACGGAGCGCCTGCTCGGCAGCGCCGACCGGCGCCGCAGCATGGCACCGCCGTTCTCAGTGGCCTCGCCAGACGCGAGCGGGACAGGCACTGCCTCGAAGCCGTCGGCGGCGCTGCCACGCTCCGTGGTGAGGCCCATCCTGTCCCCCGTCGTCGATGGTCCGCCCGGGCACGGAACGTCAACGGCAAGTCTCGCACCGTGATCGGCAGGACGCGAGCGAACACGCGGGCGGCGCGCCCGGTATGGCAGCCCTCACACGCATTCCTGGCCGGGCGAAGCGGCCCCGGCAGCCGCGGGCGGCGGCTCGCGGCGATGCCGCGGGCGGTGGCTCGCGGCAGCCGCGGGCGGCGGCTCGCGGCGATGCCGTAGCCTCTCAGCATGGGCGGCAGGCTGACCGAGCACCTCGAAACCGAGCTGAAGCTCGACGTTGACCCCGGCTTCGTGGTGCCGAATCTTGACGGCCTGGCCAGCGGCCAGACGGTGACTGAGCCAGAGGTCAGGCAACTGGTCGCGAACTATTTCGACACCAGCGACCTGCGCCTCGCGGCGGTGCCGGCAACGCTGCGGCGCCGGACCGGCGGTCCCGACGAGGGCTGGCACCTAAAGCTTCCCGTGGGCGCCGGCACCCGGCGGGAGCTGCAGGCCCCGCTCGGGGATGACCCGACGACCGTTCCGCCGCAGCTTGCCTCGCTGGTCGCCACCTGGGTCGAGGGCCATCCGCTGCAGGTCGTGGCCGTACTGGAGACCCGCCGCACGGTCCGGAACCTGATCGGCGCCGACGGCACCGTCCTCGCCGAGGTTGCCGACGACCTGGTGACCGGCCGGCTCCCCGGCCTTGGCGACACCCCGGCCGAGCCGGTCACCTGGCGCGAGATCGAGGTCGAGCTGGTGTCCGGCGGCCCGGAGATCCTCGCCGCGGCGCGTACCCGACTGACCGCCGCCGGGGCCCGGCTGTCAAGCTCCGCCTCCAAGCTCGGCCGGCTGCTGGGCACGTCACCGTAGGCGCGATCAGGCCGGCCGACGGCCGGAGGCAGGTGCGCACGTCACCGTAGGGGCGATCAGACCCCGGCCGGCCGCCGGAGGCAGGGCGGTCAGGAGTTCGAGTTCAGGTACGTGAGGACCGCGAGCACCCGGCGGTGATCGTCGTCGGATGGCGGCAGGTCCAGCTTGGCGAAGATGCGCGCGATGTATTTGCTCACGGCCTTGGTCGTGATCACGAGGCTGCGCGCGATGGCGATGTTGGTCCGGCCCTCCGCCATCAGCGCGAGCACCTCGCGTTCCCGGGGCGTCAGCCCGGCCAGCGGCGTGACCCGGGAACGCCGCGCCAGGATCTGGGAGATCACCTCGGGATCCATGGCGGTGCCACCGCCGGCCACCCGCTGCACCGCCTCCACGAACTGACGGACGTCGCCGACCCGGTCCTTGAGCAGGTAACCGACACCGCCGGCGCCGTCCGAGAGCAGCTCGCGGGCGTAGAGCTGCTCGACGTACTGCGACAGGATCAGGACCGGGAAGCCGGGGCGGCGGCGGCGCGCCTCGATCGCGGCGCGCAGGCCTTCGTCGCTGAAGGTCGGCGGCAGCCGGACATCAACCACGGCGACGTCCGGCCGGTGCGCGTCGACCGCCTCGAGGAAGGCGGGCGCGGTGTCGACGGCGGCGGCGACCTCCAGCCCGTTGGTGCTGAGCAGCCGGATCAGGCCGTCCCGCAGCAGCAGCAGGTCCTCGACGACAACGACGGAGGTCACTGGCGGCTGGGTAGCTCGGCGAACAGTTCGGTTGGGCCGCCTACTGGGCTGCTCAGCGTGAACTTGCCGTCGAAGGCGGCCAGCCGCTGCTGCATGCCGCGCAGGCCACTGCCGCGGGCCGGGTCGGCCCCGCCGCGGCCGTCATCGTGCACGATCAGCCGCAGCTTGCCCTGCTCGTTCCAGAGCCTCACAAACGCCCAGGTCGCCTCCGAGTGCCGGGCAATGTTCGCCATCGCCTCGGCGATCATGAAGTACAGGGCCGACTCGAGTGGCGCGGGCAGCCGATCGTCCAGCGCTACGTCCACCTCGATCGGCACGGCGCTGGCCAGCGCGAGCGCCTCCACCGCGCCGCCGAGGCCGCGTTCGGTCAGCAGCGGCGGGTGGATGCCGCGTACCAGGTGGCGCAGCTCGTTCAGGGCCGTCCTGGCCGAGGCGCGGGCCTCGACGACGAGCTGGCGGGCCGCCGCGGGGTCGCGGTCAAATTCCTCCTCGGCCATGCCGAGGCTCATGGTCAGCGACACCAGCCTGGCCTGGGCCCCGTCGTGCAGGTCCCGCTCGATGCGCCGCAGCTCCGCGGCCCTGGCGTCGACGGTCTCGTCGCGGGTCTCGGTCAGGTGCGCCATTTCCACTCGCAGGACGGCGGCCTCGTCTGCTGCGAGCGACTGTGCGGACAGTGCGGCCAGCGCTTTCGCGACCGGACGGCACCCCACCCAGCCGACGGCGGTGAAGAACGCGCCGAGCGGCAGCAGATCGAGGACTTTCCCGTCCCCGGCCCCGCGCAGGAAGTCGATCGGCACCACGGCCACGAAGGCCGGGCCCACCACGGCCGCCGCCAGGAACGCCAGCCCGACTCCCCCGGCCATGATCTGCACGAGCAGCCAGCCCAGGTCACGCCAGGTTCCAACGTCGGACAGCAGCGTGCGTACCCGGGACGTTAGCGATCCGTGCAGCGGCCGGTAGGCCTCGGCCACCGAGACGCCGGTGACCATGCGCACCCTGCGCCGCTCGGCCCGGGCCAGCGGCCGGACGAGCCCGGTCATGACAGCCAGGAATGGGGCGCCGAGGTCGCCCAGCGGACTGAGGACCAGGGTGGCAAGTCCCAGGGCCAGCACCGGAATGCCGACGAGGGAGATGAGGCCCGCGGCCAGCAGCGCGGCACCGGACCGGACCGTATCCCGGGCGAGGCGCCATGCGACCGCGCGCCAATGCCCAGCGGGCGGATGGTTACTCATCGGGTAGATCGGCGCGGTACGCATGGTCCGGGGCCTCGGCTCGTCTCTCAGCTGGCATGATGCCTGACCAAAGTACGGTCGGCCAGCCCATCCGTGCTATGGAGCTGGCACCCCAACCTTGGCGGGGAGCGCGGTCCCGGCTGCGGCGCCGGTCCGCGCCCTTTGTGGCAAACTCGCTTGCGTGCTGCGCGCCTTCCAGCAGGTCGATGTGTTCACCACCACGCCGTACCTTGGCAACCCGGTCGCCGTGGTGCTCGACGCGGACGGGCTGTCCAAGGCGGACATGCAGCGATTCGCGCGCTGGACGAACCTGTCCGAGACCACGTTCGTGCTGCCGCCCTCGGACGGCGGCGCGGACTACCAGGTGCGCATCTTCACGCCCTCGCTCGAACTGCCGTTTGCCGGCCACCCGACGCTGGGCACCTGCCACGCCTGGCTCGCCGGGGGCGGCACTCCGCGCCAGGACGGCGTGGTCGTGCAGCAGTGCGGAGCGGGGCTGGTGCGGGTGCGGCACACCGAGGACGGCCTCGCGTTCGCCGCACCGCCCCTGATGCGGTCCGGCCCGCCGAGCGAGGCGCTGGTGCAGCACCTCGCCGCGGTGCTGGGCATCGACCGGGGCGAGATCGTGGACGCCGAGTGGGCCGACAACGGGCCGGGCTGGGTGGCCGTGCTGCTCGCCAGCGCCGACGCGGTGCTGGCGCTGCGGCCGGGCATTACCGACATCGACCTGGGCGTGGTCGGCCCGTACCCGCCGGGCTCGCCGCAGGCGTTCGAGGTGCGGGCGTTCGTCCCGATGGACGGCGGCACCGGTGAGGACCCGGTGACCGGGAGCCTGAACGCGTCGGTGGCCGAATGGCTGCTGCGGACCGGCCGGGCTACCGCGCCGTACGTGGCCAGCCAGGGAACGGCACTCGGGCGGGAGGGCCGGGTGCACGTCTCCCAGGACGCCGTCGGCACGATCTGGGTCGGCGGCGGCACCGTCACGTGCGTGACCGGCCAGGTCGAGCTGTAACCGACTATGGCGGCAGGCTACGAAGCTGCTGCGTCGCGATCAACCCTGGTCAGGGTCCGGGGGGCGTTGGGGTTGTGCGGTGCTTCGCGTGCTTCGATCACGCCACGGTCGCATGTCTCCATGTTGGCCACGCTAGCAAGAGTGTTCAGAGTGTTCAAGGTCGTTACGTTGCTAACGATGACAAGGTGGTTGCTGGTTGACCAGTTTGGTAATGATGATCATGTGAACCAGCCACGGCGGCCGGAAGAGCGGCCAAGTGTCACCGTGGAGCGCGATCTTCGGCGACGGCTAGCCTCTGGCGAGTGGCAGAGCGGAGACCAGCTGCCGAACACCAACGAGCTTGCGCAGCACTATGGCGTTGCTCCGGGGACCGTGCAGCGCGTCATGCGCAAGCTCGCGGAGGATGGCTTGGTCCGCGTGGTGGTGCGGTGGGGAACCTTCAAGACGTAGCTGTGTCCTAGACGACGCTACGAAGCCCCTATCTGCACCTCAGGTTGCAAGATCATGAGTGGGAAAATCAGTAGCCGCGCCGGCCGGGCGCTGGCAGCCTTGCCGCATGAAGCGCCGGTTCAGCAGCGACGAGATCCGTGAGACCTTTCTGCGATTCTTCACCGAAAGGCAGCACGCGCGGATCGAGGCCGCCTCGCTGATTCCGGCGAACGACCCCACGCTGCTGTTCATCAACGCAGGCATGGCCCCGCTCAAGCCCTACTTCCTCGGTGAGGCGCTGCCCCCGGCCCCGGACCTGTGCAACGTGCAGCCGTGCGTGCGCACGATCGACATCGGGGACGTCGGCGACCGGCACCACCTCACGTTCTTCGAGATGCTGGGCAGCTGGTCGATCGACCACTACTTCAAGGAGCGCGCGGTCGAGCTGGCTTTCGAACTGCTGACCCAGGGCTTCGGGTTCGCCCTGCCGGACCTGTACGTGACCGTGTTCGCTGGGGACGACACGCTCGGCATCGGGCCCGACGATGTGTCGGCGGCGGCCTGGGAGCGGGTCGGCGTGCCCCGGGACCACATCGTGTATCTGGGCGCGGAGGACAACTTCTGGTCGGCCGGCGATACCGGGCCGTGCGGGCCGTGCACCGAGGTGTTCTATGACACCGGGGCCGGGCACGGCGAGCAGTACCGGCCGGGCGGCGAGTTCGACAGCGCCGGCCGGTACATCGAGATCTGGAACGCCGGGGTGTTCATGGAGTTCAACCGGCTCCCCGGCGGCACCCTGGAGCCGTTGCGGTTCACCAGCGTGGACACCGGTTCCGGCCTGGAGCGGATGGCCATGGTGCTGCAGGACCGCGACTCGGCGTACGAGACTGACCTGTTCGTCCCCGTCGTCGCGGCCGTGGAGTCCGCGCTGGCCGGGTCCGGCGCCGGGCAGCGGGACGTCCGGATCGTCGCCGATCACGTGCGGGCGTCGACGTTCATGCTCAGCGAGGGCGTCGTCCCGTCGAACGAGGGCCGCGGCTACATTCCGCGCCGGCTGCTGCGGAAGGTGATCGCGATCGCGACCCAGGCCGGCGCCGCCGACTTCGACGTGCGCGACGTGGCCGCCGCCGTGATCGACCGGATGCACGGCTGTTACCCGCGGCTCGCCGCAGGCCGGGATCGCACCATGGACCTGCTCGCCCGCGAGCAGCGCGACTTCGGCGGCGTGGTGCGCCGCGGCCTGGACCGGCTTGCTGCGCTGGACACCGGGCCCGGCTTCGAGATCACCGGCGACGAGGCGTTCACGCTGTTCGCGACCCACGGCATGCCGGTGGACCTGATCAGGGACTTCGCCGTCGAGCGGGGGGGCCGTCTGGACGAGCCGCGGTTCGCCGAGCTGTTCGCCGGGCACCGGGAGCTCTCCCGCGCCGCCGGGCCTGCCGGCGACAGCCAGCACGGGCACACCGCGGCGGATCCGGACGTCATCGCGGCCCTCGGCGCCACGCGTACCCGGTTCCTCGGCCATCAGGTTCTCACCGCCACCGGGCAGGTCGTCGCCCTGGCCGGTCCGGACGGGCCGGCTGGCAGCCTGACCGCGGGCGAGACCGGTCTGGCCGTGTTCGACCAGACCCCCTGCTACGCCGAGGGCGGCGGCCAGCTGGGCGACACCGGGCAGATCACCGCGCCTGGCTTGTCGGCCATGGTCACGGACACTCAGAACGCCGGCGGTCACCATCTCCACCACATCCAGGTCACCGATGGCGTGCTGAGCGTCGGTGACACCGTGGAGCTCGCGGTCGACGCCGAGCGGCGGCGGTCGATTATGCGGAATCACTCGGCAACCCACCTGCTGCACGCGGCGCTGCGCCAGGTGCTCGGCGACCACGTCCGCCAGGCTGGCTCGCTGGTCGCCCCGGACCGGCTGCGGTTCGACTTCCTGCACCCGAGGTCCCTCACCGAGGGTGAAAAGGAGCAGGTCGAGCGGCTGGTCAACGCCGAGGTAGTGGCGAACGTGGAGCGCGCGACCGTGGTCAAGCCCTACCAGGACGCGATCCGCGACGGGGCGATCGCGTTCTTCGGCGAGAAGTACGGCGACGACGTCCGGGTGGTGTCGTTCGACGGCTTCTCCACCGAGCTGTGCGGCGGCACGCACGTACACGGCACGGCCGAGGTCGGCCTGTTCCTGATCGTCAGCGAGGGCAGCATCGGCTCCGGTACCCGGCGGATCGAAGCGATCACCGGGGACGCGGCGGTGCGGCGCACGCTGGAGCGGGACAAGCTGCTCCGGGAGCTGGCCGCCCGGCTGCGGGTCTCCGTCGACCAGCTGCCGCAACGGGTCGAGGCGCTGGCCGCCCGGCCGGGCCGGGAACGCCGACCGCAGGTTGCCGCCGACTCCGTGGCGGACGGGGTACGCGCCGATCGGTCCGGGCACCGCTACCTCGTGGTCAGCGACCCCGGCCTCGGCCCGGCCGACCTGCCCGCCCAGGCTCGCCAGCTCAGCAGCGACCTGGACGCGGTGGTCGTGCTGCTGCTGCCCGGCGCCGGGGAGGGCTCGCTCCGCGCCGGTGTCGGCGTGCCCGCCGCGCTGACCGCGCAGATCCCGGCGACCGAGGTGCTTGACCGGGTGCTGGCCGTGACCGGCGGCCGCGGCGGGGGCAGCGCCAGCTTCGCCCAGGGCGGCGGGGCGAGGGCCGATGACCTGCCCGGCACCGTGTCCCGGATCTGGGCCGCGCTCGGGCTCGATCATGCGCAGCGAGCGCCCTGATCGGCCCGCCGGGACGGCTATGTGGTCGGGGGCAGATCGGCGGGACGCAGGCGGTACTGCTGCAGCCGCAGTTCGTGGTACTTCTCGGTTTCGCCCACCCACTGCATCCCGATGCGGCGCATCGTGGCAACGGCCCGCGCGTTCGCGGGCCGCACAAGCGCGATGACCTGTTCGATTTCCTGCTCGAACGCCCAGCGGGCCAGGGCCAGGCCGGTCTCGGTCGCGTAGCCGTGGCCCCATGCGTCCGGGCGGAGCTGCCAGCCGACCTCAAACTCGCCGTCGGGCGGCAGCGGCAGCAGGGTCGCCCCGCCGATCAGCTGCCCGCCGTCGCCGAGCTCGATGGCCCAGCGGCCGGCGGGCGTGAACATGCGCGCGTCCTCGGCCGCCCACTGCTGCAGGACCAGCCGCATGGCCGCCTCGTCAGGCACCTGGAACATCGCCGGGGCCAGCCACCGCGAGACCTCGGCGTCGCCGTAGGCGCCCAGCGCCGCGGCGGCATCATCGGCCTGCCAGGCCCGGAGCACAAGGCGATCGGTGATCAGTCGCTGAGCCACGGCCTCACCTTAGCCTGCACCACACCCGGGCGCCGGCGGCCTGCGCAAGCTCGCCGCAAGCCTGCCAAGGCAGGACCATTCGTCTGATCTGTCACTTATTGCGCGCACGGATATGCAGAACTCTTGGAGTTTATCTGGTTATTTGATGAAGTTGAACCGGCTATTTCTTGACGGCGGTTACGAGCCAATACACGATGGCTTGCAGCAGCCCGCTGAGGGCTCCTCCCCGATACCAAGTGGCAAATCCGATGGCTTCACAGCACGACGACGCGCCCCGGCAGGCCCGGCCGGCCCGCCACGACGGGCCGGGAGGGCGTGCGCCGCTGGCCGTGGTCGCGGAACTGCGGCGGCTGGTATTAGGCCAGCATTTCGGCGTTGCCGAGCAGATGCTGGCCAGCCTGCGCGACGTCGGCTCCCCGGTCACCATCGACACCCTGCGCCAGCTCTGCGTGTCCGGAGCCGAGCAGCTCCGGATCGCCTCGGAGCTGGACTCGGCGGCCAGGGCCCAGCGCCTGCTCGCCCAGGAGGTGCAGCAAGGAATCGAGGCCATCCTGGCCAGCTGGGAACGGCACATCACGATGGCCGAGGAAGCGGCCGGCGCGCTGGCGGTCTCGTCCGCACCGCCAGACGGGAAGCGGCGCCGGCGGCGCTGGTGGGCGGCCAGCCCCGGCCGCGCCGGGCCGGCCGAGACCGTTGCCCAGGTCACACCCGCAGGCCTGGCGCCGGCGGGCGTGCCGCCGGTCATCGGCGTCGGGGCCGGGCCCGCCGAACCGGCGGCCGTTCCCGGCGCTGAGGTCGCAGCCTGCGTGCTCGGGCCGCTGGACCTGACGGTCGCCGGGCACCGCGTGCTGCGGTGGAACAGCCTCAAGGCGCGGACCGTCTTTCAGTACCTGGTCGTGCAGATCGGCCGGCCGGTCCGGCGCGAGGCGCTGATGGAGCTCATGTGGCCAGACCACAGCGTCGGCTCCGCCCGCAACAACCTCAACGCCGCCCTGTACAGCCTGCGCAACACCCTCGACCAGCAGGGCAGCCGGGTTCCGTACATCCTCTACAAGGACGGGTGCTACCTGCCGAACCCGGAATTGATGTGGTGGATCGACCGGACCGAGTTCCTGAGCACGCTGCAGCACGCCGAGGCCGCCCGGCGCGGCGGTCAGGCCGGGCAGGCGGCCAGCGGCTATCTGCGGGCGGTCCGCCTTTACCGCGGACCGCTGTTCGAGGACGACCGGGACGGCGACTGGTACCTTCCCGAGCAGCGCCGTCTCAAGGAGCTGTACCTGCAGGCCGTCGAGTGCCTCGCCGAAATCCACCTCGAACAGCGCGATCTCGCCGCCGCCGTGCAGTTCGGCCAGCTCGCGCTCACCGCCGACCAGTGCTGCGAGCCCGCCCACCGGCTGCTGATGCGCTGTTACGCCCTGCAGAACCAGCAGCAGCTCGTGAGCAGGCAGTACCGGCTCTGCTCGGACGCCCTGCAGGATGAGCTCGGCGTGTCTCCCGGGGCGGACACCGTCCAGCTGTTGCGCAGCCTTACCTCGTGCGCTTAACCGCATTTGGCGCTCAATAAGTCCGCAGCGCGAAAATTTTGCGCTTAATAAGCCACGCTTGAGCGCCGGTTAAAGGGCCTCTTCAGCAGCTGGCCACACGATGAAGGCGGGCAATTCACGAGCCGCGCTTTCCAGCGCCTGCGCAAAGGAGACCGAGCATGACCACGCCAACCGCCACACCACCCGCCGCCGACACGACGGCCGCCGGCGCGACCGACCACACCCAGCCAGAGTGCCGCCCCCCGTGCAAGCCACCGGAGTGCGGGCCCCGGCGCCAGTGCTGGCCCGGCGAAGACGACTGGCACCGCGCTCACACCAGGATCGAGCTGCCGTCGGAGCGCTACCTCAAGGCGTTCTGGCACACCGACATCCTGGACGTGGACTCTCCCAACCCGCACGACCGCATCATCGAACGGCGCGACCCGTTCCTGATCCGCTTCCGGGTCGAACTCGAGGGACGGCTCTGGCGGTGCATCAGCGGTCACTGGTGCTTCAACGTCGGCTTCACCGCGATCGGGGCCGGCGACGACTTCAACCTGTCCCAGCACCTTCCCAACCCGGGAGTGCTCCAGATTCCCGACTGGACGGGCTGCCGGACCCTGTGCATCGAGCTGCCAGTCCGGGTGCCGCCCGACACGATCCCGGCGGGGTACTGCGGGACGGTCTACGAGGTCGCATCCTGGTTCGAGCTGCGCTGCTGCGGCGGCTGCGAGGATCCGAACAGCCACCTTGCCGCCAGCGGTTTCGAGCGGCTCGGGGAATACCAGTTCGTCTAAGCAGCGGCCAGCCGAGAGGGAGCATCCGCCGACAGGGAGCATCCAGTGGTTGCCGACGAGCTGAGTTCGATCCCTGACATCCAGGACAAGCACCGCCGGGTGCTGGCCGGGGAACTCAAGATCACGACCTTCCGGGCGCTCGCGCGCGCCGACCGGCGCGACATCCACCGCGCGCTGCGCAATCTCCGCCCGCGGCCCACCCTCGAGCAGATCGCGCGATGGCAGGACCACGCCAGGAGCAGGCTCAGCGAGGCGGCCGACCAGTCGGACTGGCACCCGGCGGCGTCCTTCGCGGTCGTCTTCGCCCAGCGCCAGGCCAGGGACGGCGAGTGGGAACGCCGCATCGAGGTCGAGCGGACCGAGGTCGAGCCGGAACAGGAGGGGCGCACCTGGCCGGAGTGGGACTGCCGGGAGATATGCGGCTGGATGCGGGGCCAGCTCGGCTTGGGCGACGTCCCGCCGCCGGAGGTGCAGCCCGCGGCGCAGCCCGGGGCGGGGAGACGCGCCGCTGGCGGCCCGGCACCACGGGGAGCGGGCACGCGGCCAGCTCCGCCGGGCGGCGCGGAACCGGCAGCGCCTCCCGCCGCGACGGCCCGGGGGCGCGGCGAGCTCAGGATCGGCAGCGTCACGGTCATCGACCCGGGCAGCCAGGTCGGCCGGATGGCCGCTGGCGCGGGCGGTGCGCCGTCAGTCGGCGTAGTCACCGCGGGCGCCGGTGGTGCACCGCCGGCCGACATAGTCACCGCTGGCGCCGGTGGTGCGCCGCCAGCCGACGTGGCCGCGGCCGGGGCGGCAGCGCAGGCCCCTCCCGCCGCCCCGGCCGCCCCGGCCGGCCCGCTCCGGGTCGAGATCACGGTCGCCGGAGCCCGGCGCGGTCAGGAGATCCAGGCCGTGGCCCGGGTCCTCCCCCGCGGCGCGCCCGGCTGGAATCCGCAGGATCCGGTCGTGATCAAGGGTGCGGGCGCGGCCAGCTTCGACCTTTCCCGGCTGCCGGAGGGACGGCACGAGGTGGCGCTCATCGCCTGGGCGCCCGACGGCAGCATGGCGCCGGCCTCCGTACGGCTGCCGGAAATCACGATCCAGCCGCGACAATGACCGCGTGAGCGAATCCTCCTCGGGCCAGCGGCGGGCGGCGCTCGCCGTCACCCGGGTAGGCGAGGACGGCTGGCGGGCCTGGCGCGAGATCCGGCTGGCCGCGCTGGCCGACGCGCCGGACTCGTTCGCGGACACGCTCGCCGAGACAGCGGCGCTGCCGGAGCGCGAATGGCGGGCCATGATCGGTGCCGGGGCGATCTTCATCGCCAGCGCCGGGCCGGAGCCGGTGGGCGTCGCCGCCGGGGTGCCCCGCGAGTCGCCGGCCGAGCGCGGCCTGGGCGCGATGTGGGTGGCGCCGGCGTGGCGCGGCCGCGGTGCCGCGCCCATGCTCGCCGGTGCGGTGATCACCTGGGCCAGCTCCGAGGGCGCCGCCCGTCTTGGGCTGTGGGTCCCCGCGGACAACGCGCGGGCGCGGGCGTTCTACGAGGGGCAGGGGTTCCGCGCGACCGGGCGCAGCCGAACGTTTCCCGGCAGCGCTGACCGCTTGATCAGCGAAATGTCTCTCGATCTCGCTGAGGTACCGGGCCGCAGCCGCCGCCGCTAGTGCGCGGGCGGGACGTCCAGAGCCGGGTTGCGGCCGAAGAACCCGAACGGCTTGAGCCAGAACGAGACCGTGTCCACCGGCATCACCGGCCAGTCCTCAGGCCGGGTGATGTGGTGGATCCCGAACACGTACCAGAGCACCACGTCGGTGTTCTCGATCGGCCGGTTCTGTGCGGTCCACACCGGCAGCCCGCGGTCGCTGGAGCTGAGGTTCGGGAAGTCGCCGCACGGCCAGCGCTCGTCCTCGGCGTACGGGGTGACCCACAGGGTGTGCCCGATCACCTCGGCCCGCTGGAACGCCGGGGAGGCGCGGTCGATCAGCGGGGGGAACGAGGCCGCGGGGACCAGCTTGTACCCGACCGGGGTGCCCAGGCCGTTGCTGACGTTGTCGTTGACGATTTTCCAGCCCCGCTGCACGTTCCAGTCGTAGTCCTGGATTCCCTCGGACTCGGTGCGCAGCGGAGTGCTGCGGATCGTGAGCCCGAGGGCGTAGGGGTCCTGGTCGCTGACGCCCGCGGCCTCGGATTCGGTCGCGTAGACCGTGTTGGCCACGCCGTCCACGTCGAGATCCAGCCGGGCCACGATGAAGTGCTGGTGGAACGGCGCGTACGTTCGCTGGTCGACTAGCGTGCCGTAGGGCGGCTGCTGCCCGTCCGCGAAGGACGAGGTGACCATGATCCCGGTGGCGCGCACCTCGCACTCGATGCTGCCGTCCTGGTAGAAGCGCCAGTACACGAGGTACTCGTAGTTCGCCACCGTGACGTGGAACGAGATCACCAGCCGGCGCGCCCGCCGTGACGCAGCGCCGGCCCGTTCGTCCACGTGCTTCCACAGGATCCCGCTGTCCTCCTCGTGGACGCAGATCGCGTTCGGGATCGTGATCGGCTCGCCGCGGGAGTCGTGCACGACGGCGTCCAGGTAGCGGATCTCGCCGAGGCAGTCGCAGCCGAGCTCGAGCGAGGTGGTCATGAAGCCGAGGCCCCACTCGCCGATGTCGAACGCGGTCCGCCGGTAGTGGTCCGGCGTGGCGTCCCGGTACGGCACGATCATCTCCGCGAACGAGAGCCGGTGCGCCACCGGCCGCAGCCGCCCGCCGTCGCGGAACCCGACGGTGTGCAGGACCAGCCCCTCGCGGTGGTTGAAGCCCAGGCGCATTTCCCAGTTCTGCCAGCAGAGGGAGCGGCCGTCTAGCGTAAAGGCCACTCCGTCGGGCTGGGTGATCTGCAGGGGCGGGACCTCGCGCAACGGCATGCCGATGAGCTTGGGCAGGTACTCCCCCATGACCTCGGGCGCATCGCCCGCGCCGGGATCGTCCTCGAGCTCGAGCAGCTCCATCCGGTTCAGGTCGACGACCGGGTGCATCCCGCTGACGCTGTGCGCGTACGGGTTGCCGTCCTGGCTGCCGCGGTGCCACACGTCCGCCCAGCCGATCCGCAGGCCGCGGTAGCGCTCCGGGACCAGCGCCGCGCCATACGCCCACACGTCGGTGAGCACCAGCGACATGTCGGTGATCCCGCGGCGCGCCAGCGCATCGATGAGCTGCGGGTGGGCGCGCAGCATCTCGTCGCACTCATGCCACTCGTCCACGGTCATGTTCGGCTGCTGCCCGGGAAGGTGCTCCCACCCGGTCACGGCGGCGTCGGGGATCGAGACCACCGCCCGGAACGCTTCGCCGTCCGCCCGGTTCCAGCAGACCGCGGCGGCCTGGCGGACGGGTGGGGCGTACGCTCCCTTGGCCGGCTCGATCAGCTCGATGGACGCGAACCGCCAGCCCGGCGGGGTGACACCGCGGTCGCGGCGCGCAGCGGCGGCGACGGTAGCGATCTCGTCGGCGGTCAGCGGGTCGAGCGGGTGCGGGTCATGGCTCATGGTCAGGCCATCTTGAACGACGTCGGGGTGACCGGGTCGGGGTGCTGGCGCACGATCGGGGTGCCGGCGAACTGGGCCCGGATACCGGTGATCCACCGCTTGCACCGGTCTTCGAGCTGGTTGTCATCGGTCTGCAGGCGCCCGCGGGTCACCAGCGCTCCCAGGTCCGCACCCGGGTAACGGTAGTCGCCGGGGCCTTGGATGCGCAGGTAGAAGGCCTCCGATTCGTCCGCGATCCAGTGCCAGTCGTATCCCCAGCGGTTAAACTCGGCGGTCCCGTCGCCGGTGAGCCGGTAGATGCCGGTCCGCGGTGTGCGGTTGAGCAACTCCACGTCGCCACCGGTCTCCTTGATGATGATCTGGCTCCACACGTCAACGCTGGTCTCGCGCGACCAGCGCTCGTTGATCTCGTCGATGTCGCATTCGTAGTCCACGTCGAGGTACTCGAGCAGGTGGAACAGGAACAGCGGCATGTCGGCGTAGGCGCCGGCGGTCACGTTGGTCATCGAGCTGATGCCGCTGATCCGCGGGTTGAGCTCGCCCAGGTAGATCTCGCCGGTACCGGTGTCGACGAGGTAGTCGACCTCGAAGAAGCCCACGTAGCCCTCTTCGGCCAGCCGGTCGCCCAGGCGCTGGGTCATGTCCCTCGCCCGCTGCTTCTGCTCCGCGGTCATCGTGGCCGGGTAGTCGTTGCCGGCCCAGCCGCCGCGGTACGGGGTCAGCTCGGGGTGGCCGGTGATGTCGTTCATCAGCGGCCCGACCAGCGTGCCGCACCGGGTCAGCACGGCCTCGACGGCGATCGCGCGGTGCTCGATCCGGCGCATGACCTTGAGCTCATTCTCGGCCAGCGATTCCTTTGCCGCGGCCTTGTCCCAGTCGGCCTCGGACTTGATGAAGAACGTGGTCTTGCCGGAGTCGCCGTAGGGCATCTGCACCACGAGGTCCTCGCCCAGCCCCGCCCCGGCTGCCAGGTCCAGCAGCTCGGTGTAGCTGGCTGCGCGGCCGAGCACGTTCGGCACGCTCGGCACGCCGGCGTCGTTGCCGAGCTGCGTGGTGACGATCTTGGAGTCCAGCCGGTGCCTGAGCTCGGCCGGCGGGTGGGCGACGCGGAGCCCGGCCTCGGCCGCCAGCCGCTCGGTCTCCTCGTCGAACATCACGAACACGACCCGGCCGCCCTCGCCCTGCGAGCGCATCCAGGTGGTGACCTCGCGGTGGGAGAGCAGGAAGTTGCAGATGTCCTCGATCGACTCGAACTCCGGAGCCTGCCGGTCGGCGGGCACGAACACGCTCGGGTGGCTGCCCTCGAACGAGTCGTAGTAGCAGACGTAGTGGAAGTTGCGCACCCACCGGTCGATCCCGAGCAGGTTGAACGCGGTCGGCGAGACGAAGTAGATCGGCTCGGTGTTGGTGCGGAAGAACTCCCGCAGGTCGGAGATGCCGCGCAGCTTGGGTGGCGAGTCGGTCATCGTGGCCCCTCCCTGGTCAGGAGTCCGCTCTTGTCCGCGCAAGAGCGGATAGTGCCTGATTACCCGCCACGGCGCCGCGCCACGCACGGCTGGGGCCGGTGGGTCAGCCGATGTTGTGCCGGTGCGCGTAGCCGATCGCGGCGGCGCGGTCCCGCGACCCGGTCTTGGCGAAGATCCGGCTGATGTGGGTCTTGATCGTGTGGTTGCTGAGGAACAGCTGAGCGGCGATCTCCGGGTTGGTCATGCCGCGCGCGATCAGGCCGAGGATCTCGGCCTCGCGGTCGGTCAGGCCGTCCGGAGGCGGCGCCGCGCCCGGCTCCGGCTTGGCGCTCGCCGCCGTGGCGGCCAGCAGCGTGGCGTGCACCCGGGGGTCGAACACCGTCAGCCCGCCCGCCGCGGCCTGCAGCGCCTTGGCGATCTCGGTGTGATCGGCGTCCTTGGTGAGGTAGCTGCGCGCGCCCGCGTGCAGGGCCTCGAGGACCGTGCTGTCGTCCGCGAAGGTGGTCAGCACGACGATCGCGACCTCGGGATGCTCGGCGACCAGCCGGCGGGTGGCGCCGATGCCGTCGAGCACGGGCATGTGCAGGTCGAGCAGGATCGCGTCGGGCTTGTGCTCGGCCACGAGCGCCAGCGCCTGCTCGCCGTCGGCGGCTGCGCCGACCACCTCGATGCCGGGCAGCCCGCCGAGCAGCAGCACAAGGCCCTCGCGCACGCTGGCCTGGTCGTCGGCGATGACGACGCGCAGCCGCGCGCCCGCCTCCCCGGACGTCACGACGCCACCTGGTGCGACTGCTCCGGCCGGCCTGGCTGCTGCGGCTGGCCTGGCTGCTCTGGCCGGCCTGGCTGCGGCGGCTGCTCCGGCTCGGAGCGCGGGACCTCGGCGGTCACGATCCATTGGCCGTCGCGCTGGCCAGCCTCGAGGGTCCCGCTCAGCAGCCGGAGCCGTTCCCGCATGCCGGTCAGCCCGTAGCCGCCGTGGACCGTGCCCACGCCCGCCGCGGCGGTGCCGACGGAACCCGGCGCCAGGTCGTTGCGCACGGTGAGGCGGACATCGGCGTCCCCGAAGTCCAGGCAGACCGTGACTCGCTGCCCCGCCGCGTGCTTGGTGGCGTTGACCAGGGCCTCCTGCGCGACGCGCAGCAGCGCGATCGTGGCGTCGGGTGGCAGCGGCACCGGGACGCCGCTGGTGTCGAAGCTCACCGCGACGCGGTAGCGCTGCGCGTAGGTTTCGGTGACCCCGGCGAGTTCCTCAGTCAGCGGCAGGGTGTCGGCGCGCAGGGCGTGGATCGCCCGGCGGGTCTCCGCCAGGCCCTCGCCGGCCATCTGCTGGGCAACCCCGAGCAACTCGTCCGCCCGGTCGATGTCCCCCTCCCTGGTCATCACCGCCCGAGCCGCCTGGATCTGGATGCCGAGCGCGCCGAGGGAGTGCGCGAGCACGTCGTGGATCTCCCTGGCGATCCGGGCCCGCTCGTCCAGCAGGTCGGCCCGGCGCTGCTCGGTCTCGAGCCGTTCGCGCTGGGCAAGCAGCACCGCCGCCTGCTCCGCCTGGATCCGGTAACCGAAGCGGTTGCGCCCGACCACCAGGCCGCCGACCACGAATGCAGGGAATCCGATCAGCACCCCATAGCTGGCGCTGAAGATCAGCCCGCTGACGTCGATCGCCAGCACGCCGACCGCGGTCACGGCGATCGCCGAGCCCAGGTCGGTGTCGGCGCCCGCCATCATCGTCGCGACAAACGTGAAGATCACCAGGGCGGTGCCGCCGTGGCCCGCGCTGGACGCGAACCCCGTGCCGGCGACGATCGCCCCGAGGGCAACGGGCCGCAGCCACGCCGGATACCTGGCCGCGGCGTTGTCAAGGTCGGCCAGACTCCACCCCACGAGCCCGGCAGCGGCCACGCCGTACCCCGCGATCTGCACCCCCCAGGCGAGCGACCCGTGCGGCGGGGCGATGAGGAACGTGAACAGGCCTATCCACACGAACCCGAGAGCCCGCGCCGCCCAGTTCACCCTCCGTTGCATGCCTCCAGTATCGGCGCCCGGGCGGCTCCGCCACGTCAGCCCCTGGGCTGAAACCCGCCAGTCCGGCCTGGCACCGCCTGGTACCAGACGGCCCGCGACCTCTGGCGCCGGCGGCCAGACCGTGCTCCGATCCGCAATCCAGCGAAGAACGCGATCGTGAGTTCGTCGTCGAAAACCGAATCCCCCGAGGAGCACGCGATGCTTTCCGAACTCACCGAAGCGATGATCGTCAATGGCGTGGTTCTCGCCACGGTGCTGGCCACCGACCTCGGCCCCGCTCGCAAGATCGGCCCGGCCCGGCTGCTGCGCCCGGTAATCGCCGCCGCCATCATCATTCCGCTGTTCGTGGACCAGCCGGTCACGCATGGCAACGGCCTTGTCGTCGAGATCGCGGGCGCCGTGGCGGGCGTCCTCTGCGGGCTGGCGGCCATCGCCCTGATGGGCGTGTACCGCAGCCCCAAGACCGGCAAGCCGGTCAGCAGCGCCGGCGCGCCGTACGCGATCTTCTGGACCGTCATCATCGGCGCCAGGGCCGTCTTCTCCTACGGGGCCGGGCACTGGTTCGAGCCGCAGATCGTGAGCTGGGCCATTGCGAACCAGGTCTCCGAGGCGGCCATCACCGACGGGCTGATCTTCATGGCCGTCGTCATGGTGCTGGTCCGCACCGCCGGGCTGCGGGTCCGCGCATCCCGCCTTCCGGACGGCGCTCTGGAACCGCAGAGCGCATGAACCGCGGCACACAGCGGCCGGCCCCGGAACCACACCGGGCCCGGCCGCTGTACGTTTCCGCCATGCCCAGTGCTTCAAATAGCCGCGCTTCAAACAGCGACGTTCCAAACATCCGCAGTGTCTCTGACAAGCATGGTGTTTCTGACATGCACAGTGTCAACGCCACGACGGAGCAGATGATCAGGTCGGTGCTCGCGTACGCCGAGAACCGGCTCCGGCTTGACCCGGTCCCGCTGGACGAGGGCTCACGCGACCAGGCCGAGCTCGACCTCGCCGTGCGGGGCCTGCTCGGCGATCAGCCGCACAACCCGGACCAGGTGCTCGGCGTGTACACGTCGTGCCTGGCCCCCGCGGTGATCTCGGCGGACAGCCCCCGGTTCCTCGGCTTCATCCCCGCCGCGCCGACCAAGGCGTCGCTGCTGTTCGACATGCTGATCTCCTGCGCGTCGATCCAGGGCATCTCCTGGCTGGAGGCCGCGGGCGCGATCCACGCCGAGAACCAGGTGCTCCGTCTGATCGCCGACCGGGCCGGCCTGCCGCCCGGCGCGGGCGGCTGCTTCGTCTCCGGCGGCTCGGCCGCCAACCTGTCGGCGCTGGTCGTCGCCAGGGAAGTGGCGAAGCGCCGGGGCGGGGCGGCTGGAACCGCCGTGACCGGCCGCCGCTGGCGGGTGGCGGTCAGCACGGATGCGCATTCCTCGATCGCGTCCACGCTGCGGATCCTGGAGATGGACCCGCTGACCGTGCGCACCGATGATCACCGGCTGACCGGTGCCGCGCTCCGGGCGGCGCTCGAGGAAGACGGCGACCCGTCCTCGATCGCGGCCGTCGTCGCGACGTCCGGCACTACCAACGCGGGCATCATCGACGACCTGGCCGGGGTCTCCGCGGTCTGCCGCGAACTCGGCGCCTGGTTCCACGTGGACGGCGCGTACGGCGGGGCCGGGCTGTTCGCGCCCAGCGTCCGGAGCGCCTACGACGGCATCGAGCACGCCGACTCGTTCATCGTCGACCCGCACAAGTGGCTGTTCGCCCCGTTCGACTGCGCCGCGCTGCTCTACCGCGAACCCGCCCTGGCCCGGTCCGTGCACAAGCAGGACGCCTCGTATCTCGACGTGATCCACGACAACCCGGCCGAGTGGAACCCGACCGACTACGCCTACCACCTCACCCGGCGCGCCCGAGGGCTGCCGCTGTGGTTCTCGCTCGCGGTCTACGGCGTGCGGGCCTACTCCGACGCGATCGAGGCCTCGATCAGCCTGGCCCGCCAGGCGGCCACCGAGATCGCCGACCGCGACTATCTGGAGCTGATCCGCGAGCCCCAGCTTGGCGTGGTGCTGTTCCGCCGCAATGGCTGGACGCCCGCGCAGTACACGGACTGGGCCGACCGGCTGCTGCACGACCAGGTGGCGTTCATACCGCCGTCCGCGTGGGAAGGCGAGACCGCCGCCCGGTTCGCGTTCCTGCACCCGCACACCACGATCGAGCTCGTCCGCGAGATCCTCGAGCGGATGCGGTAGGGCTAGGCGGGCGCGTGCGCGCCGGTCATCAGCGCGGCCAGGTCGTCGGGCTGCAGGAACGAGGGCGGTGGCGGCGGCCCCCACTCGAACAGGCCGCGCGCGCCCCCCAGGTCCTCGGGAGTCCACAGCTGGTCGTCGACGATGCAGTCCATATCGGAGTAGTACTCGGAGAAGTTGCCCGCCGGGTCCTTGAGGTACCAGAAGAAGTTCGAGCCGGCGTAGTGGCGGCCGAGTCCCCAGACGTGCCGCTGCGGGCTGCCCTCCAGCATCGCGTGCGCGCCGCGGCCGACGTCGTCGACGTCGTCGACCTGCCACGAGGTGTGGTGCAGGAAGCTCACCGGAGCACCGAGGACCAGCACGTTGTGGTGGTCGGTCGAGCAGCGCATGAATGCGCCCGCGCCCTTGACCCGGTCGCTCACCTTGAACCCGAGGCCGTCGATGAAGAACGCCATGCTCCGCTCCGGGTCGGTGCTGCCCAGCACCGCGTGCCCGAGCTTGCGCGGGCGCACCCGGTCCGGGCGGCCGAATCCCGGCGCCCGGGCGTTCTGCCGTTCCGCCCGGCCCGGCCCGTTGTACGCGGTGGCCGGGACACGATCCTGGCGCAGCCGGGGCGCGACCTCGACGCGGACCCGGGTGCCGGTCGCCGGCTCGGTGGTTTGCACGGCCCCGTCGGCGTGCGTGGCGGCGACGCCGAGGCGGGTGAGGCTCGCCGCGATACGGCTCAGGTCGTCGGCGTCATCGGCGGCGACCCGCAGTTCGACCAGCCGCCGGGTCGGCGCGTACTCGATGCGCAGCTGCCGGCCCGCGTCTGTGGTGCTGAGCCAGCCATCACCGGACGGCGCGAGGCCGAAGTCGGTGTAGTAGGCCGCGGTCTCTGCGACGTTGGGGACTCCCATGGTCACCGATAGCAGTCCGTGCAGGCTCATGGCGGTCTCCTTATCCGGCCTGGTCTTTGGCTTCGGCGGGCTCGTGCTCGATTCCGCCGATCCAGATCCGGCGGATGGACCGGGTGGCCCGGATGTCGGCGATCGGGTCGCCGTCGAGCAGCACCAGGTCTGCGCGCCTGCCCGGCTCGATGACCCCGCGGTCGGCGAGCCCGAACACCGTGGCCGGAAGCTTGGTCGCGGCCCGCAGCACGTCGGCGGTGGACAGGCCGGCGCCGGCGAGCAGTTCCAGCTCCCGGTGCAGGCTCTCGCCGTGCGGGACGCCGCCCGGGATCAGGGCCGACGCGTTCGCGTCGGTCCCGGCCAGGATCGGGACCCCGGCCTCGTGCAGCGCAGCGACGCTGGCGTTCGCGTTGCCGAAGTCCGCGCCGGGCGGCGCGACGTGCGACACGATCGCCTGCATCATCGTCAGCGTGGGCACCACGGTCCGGCCGGCCGCCACGATCTGCGCCACGGCGGCCGCATCCAGCGGCTGGTCCAGCGGTGCGTGGGTGAGGATGTCGGCGCCTGCCGCCTGTGCCTTTGCCACCGAACCCGAGGACGAGGCGTGCGCGACGGCGAGCTTGCCCCGCTCGTGCGCAGCGGCGACCAGCGCGTCGATGGTGGCCTGCTCGTGATCGGCAAACGGGCTGCCGATGACGATCTTGATGTAGTCCGCGCCCTCGGCGACGCGGTCGGCCACGAACTGCTCGGCCTCGTCCGGGCCGCTGATCAGGCCGGCTGGGCCGACGCCGGGGAAGCTTGCGTGCAGGCTGCCCGGCGCGATCGCGGGAATGCCGGCGCTTCGGATGTCGGTCTGGCCGACCCGACCGCGCAGCGGCGCGGTGACGCCCGGTACGGACGCCATGTCCAGCGCGGTCGTCACGCCGTAGCTGGCGAGCGCTGCCAGGTGCTCCGGGCCGTCGACGTGCACATGCGCGTCGATCAGCCCGGGCAGCAGCACCCGCCCGGCACCGTCAACGCGCCGCGCCCCGGCGGGATCGGAGCCGATCAGCGCGTCCTCGATGACGACGGTGCTGCCGGGCACGAGGCGCCGCCCGTCGAACACGCGGACATTGGTGAGGGCGATCTTCATTCAGGTCTTCCTGCCGTGGTCGTCGCGAGCCCGGTGGCCAGGTCCAGGTCGATGCTGTCCGGATAGCTGGCCCGCCACGCGATGTGTTGGTCCGGCCGTACCAGCAGGAACGCATCACGCCACGGGTAATCGGGCGGCGGCTGCACTACGGCGAGCGGGATCCCGCGCCCGCGGGCACGCGCCGCCAGGCCGCCGCCGGAGCCCGCCGGGCCGAGCAGCGTGAAGCCGGTGCCGAGCCGGTCGTAGAGCGACGCGCCGTCGGGGAACCATCCGTGCGGCAGCCGATCCCCCGGCCGAGCCGCGGGCGTGTAGCTGGTGGAGTCCGCGGCCGGAGATGGCGGTGTGCCGGGCTGGATCAGCGGCGATCCCGCGTAGGAGTAGCCGAGGACCAGGCCGAGGCTGTAGAACTCGAACCTCTTCACCCGCTGGATGGCCGCCGCGTCGGCGGGCAGGTCGCCCGCCAGCGCGGCCATGTTCGACTCGGCGCAGGCCAGAGTCTGCTCGGCCACACCGCGGCGCTCGGCTTCGTAGCTCGCCAGCAGTTCCGGCGGCGCCCAGCCGCGGGTGACCGCGGCGATCTTCCACGCGATGTTGACCGCGTCGCCGACGCTGGTGTTGAACCCGTGCCCGCCCCACGGCGGGTTCACGTGCGCCGCCTCCCCCGCCAGGAACACGCGCCCGGCCGCGAACGTGTCCGCGAGCATCAGCCGGGCCGTCCACGGGTCGGTGGCGAGCACCTGGTGCGCGGCGGGCTTGCCGATCAGCCCGGTGATCAGCTCGGACGCGTGCGCGTTCCCGTAGCTGGCGTCGATTCCGGGGAGACCCGCCCACCACGTCCCGTTCAGGTCAAGTCGGCCGATGAGCCCGGTCGTGCGGCCGCCGACCACCCAGTACTGCACGGCGGCACCGAGATGCGTGTCCAGGCCTGGCGCGCGGAACACCACGTTGAAGTTGGGACGCGGATCCGATCGGCCGGCAAACCGCACCCCGATCTGATCGCGGACCACGCCGCTGGCCCCGTCGCAGCCCAGCACGTAACGGGCCCGGATCGCGTATCCGGACCCGTCGCCGTCGCCGACCGTCACGGTGACGCCGTCATCGTCCTGCGCCAGCCCGGTCACGGTGTGGCCAGCGCGCAGCTGGACGCCGGGCCTCGCGCGCAGGTGCGCACGCAGGACGTCCTCGACCACTGGCTGCGGCACCTGCTGCCCCGGCTCGGCGAAACGGTCATCACGCTTCTGGGTCAGCCCGAACGCGCCATCGAACTCGGTGATCCGCTGCCCGGTCAGCGACTCGCAGAACACGACGCGCTGCGACCACGCGACCGGCAGCGGCGCTGCCGACCTGAGCCGGCCGGATGCCCCAGCGGCGCAGATGCTCCATCGTCCGGATGCTGGTCGTCTTGGCGCGGGGGCGCCGATGTGACACCTGCGTGCGCGGCTCGATGACGATGCACGGGACGCCGTGCAGGCTGAGCTCAGCGGCGGCCGCCAGGCCCGCCGGGCCGCCGCCCGCGATCAGCACAGGCGTGCTCACCGTGCTGGTGCGGCCCGGAGCTGTCATACCTGGGATGGTCGGCCGGGGCGACGCGCCTGTACAGGCGTGATTTCATTGAATGGAACGAAGGAGCATGCGGGCAAAGGAACACGGTCATGGACGCTGCCGGCCAGCCGCGCGGGCGCAGGCCCGCGCACGGCGAACCAGTGCTCGACCGCGCGTTCCGGATCCTGACGGCCTTCGGACCGGACCGGTCGCTGTCCCTCAGCGCGCTGAGCGTCCGGGCGGCCCTGCCGAAGCCGACCGCGCTGCGGCTGGCCCGCAAGCTGGCCGAGCTCGGGGCGCTGGAGCGAACGCGGGGCGGTGAGTACGTCATCGGGCTGCGCCTGCTGGAGATCGCGTCGCTCGCGCCCCGCGGGCACGGGCTGCGAGCTACCGCGCTGCCCTACATGGAAGACCTGCACCTCGCCACCGGCCAGCACGTGCTGCTCGCCGTGCAGGACGGCGGTGAGGCCATCCTGGTCGAGCGGCTATCGGCGCGCGGCGCCGGCCGGGTCATGTACCGGGTCGGCGGCCGTCTGCCGCTGCATTCGACCGGAGTCGGTCTGGTGCTGCTCGCGCACGCCCCCGCTGCGCTTCAGGATGAGATCCTCGGCCAGGACCTCACGCTGCGCCCGGAGAACATCGTCCGCACGCCCAGGGAACTCCGGGCACAGCTGGCCGGCATCCGCCGCGACGGTGTAGCGGTCGCCGCACGGACCTGGCCCGAGCCGGTCACGTCGGTGGCCGCGCCGATCCGCGGCGGGCCGGGGTCCCCCGTCGCCGCTCTGTCGGTGGTGACCCGGACAGGTCAAGTCGAGCCCGCCGTGCTCAGGCCCGCGGTGGTCGCGGTCGCCCGCGCGATCTCGCGCGCCCTCGCCGACGCTACACACTGACGTCGGCGGCGGGCGTACCGGCTGGGGCGTTACCGCCCTGGGCCGGCCGATGGCGGTGCCGGGGCCGTGCCCAGGTCGTTTTCCTCCCGCTGGCCTTGCTGGCTCGCGTGGTTCTCTGCGCTCACCTGAGCCATCCGCAGTTGTCCCAGCGCCTCGTCGATCTGCCCGGTGAGCTCGCCCGGCAAGTGCGGGCGAGCGTGCTCGTGTGCCACGGCGGTCACGTCGATCAGCAGCCGGGCGTCTCGCCGGCCGAGCTTCACCTGCGCGGCGTCGAGCAGACTGAAGAGGAAATCCCGGAGAACCTGGTCGACCGGAAAGGCCCGCAGCTGCTGCCCATATTCACGGGCCTCCGCCGCTTCACGGGCGTCCTCGGCAGACTGCTCGTCTGCCTGCCCGGCGCCACCGGGCTCAGCAGTATCCACGACGGCACACCTCCTCACATCAGGTGACAGGGTAATGCTCATGCAGTTCCAGCATTCCGGTGAGATCTGGCGCGACTTCCCCGAGATCCGGGCCTGGCGGCGCGCCTTCACCAGGATGGGACTCACGCCGACGCAGTACCGGACACGTTCAAGTCATTCGGTGAGGGCGGCCGCAGTGCGAGCGTTGATGACCCGGTCGGGTGTGATGCCAGCCCGCTCGGCTCGTTCGCAGCCGTTGTCGAGCCAGTCGAGCTGGCCGGGCGCGTGCGCGTCGGTGTCGATGGCGAACAGGCAGCCCGCGTCGGCCGCCTGCCGGAGCAGGTCGTCCGGCGGATCCTGGCGCTCCGGGCGGCAGTTGATCTCCACCGCGACGATGTGCTCCCGGCAGGCGGCGAACACCGCGTCGGCGTCGAACTCCGACTGCGGTCGGCTGCGCCGTCCCATCGTCATCCGGCCGGTGCAGTGCCCGAGCACGTCCACGTCCGGGCTGGCGACCGCCGCAAGCATGCGCTCGGTCATCGGCCCGGCCGGCATCCGCAGCTTGGAGTGCACGCTGGCCACGACGACGTCGAGCCGCGCGAGCAGGTCCTCGCGCTGATCGAGACCGCCGTCTTCGAGGATGTCGACCTCGATCCCGCTGAGAATCCGGAACGGCGCCAGCTCTGCATTCAGCTCCTCGATGAGCGCGAGCTGCGCCGTCAGCCGCTCGGCCGACAGCCCGTTGGCGACCGTCAGGCGCGGCGAGTGATCGGTGAGCGCGATCCACTCATGACCCAGCACCTGGGCGGCCTCCGCCATCTCCCGTGGCGGGCTGCCGCCGTCAGACCAGTCCGAGTGGGTGTGGCAGTCGCCGCGCAGCGCTGCCCGCATCGCGGTCTGCGGCGGCGGCTGGTATTCGGCCTCCAGGCGGACCAGGTAATCGGGCCGCTCACCGGCCGCGGTCGCGGCGATCACACCGGCGGTCGCTGGCCCGATTCCGTGCAGATCCTGCAGCGTGCCGTCCACGATCCGCCGGTCGAGCTCGCCGGCGGGCATCCCCGCCAGCACCGCGGCGGCCCGGCGAAACGCCTGCACCCGGTACGTCGGAGCGCTGGCACGCTCCAGCTCGAAGGCGATCCGCCGCAGCGCCGCTTCCGGATCCATCCCTCATGGATACACCGGCGGCCGGGTGCCGTGCTCAGCCGAGCTGGGTTACGTGGCGGATGACGTCTTGTATGGGCCGGTGCTGGGTGAGCTGGATGTCGTCGATGACGGCGCCGTCGCGGAGGCGGATCAGGCGGTCGGCCCGGGCGGCGGTCTGGGGGTCGTGGGAGGCCAGGATGATGGTCATGTGGTGCTCGGCGCGCAGCTGCCGGTGATCAGGTCGAGGATGCCGGCAGCCGTGGCGGAGTCGAGGTTGCCGGTGGGTTCGTCGGCCAGCAGCAGGGCGGGGGTGTTGATCAGGGCCCGGGCGATGGCGATGCGCTGCTGTTCGCCGCCGGACATGCGGGCGGGCATGGAGCGTTCACGTCCGGCCAGGCCGACCGCGTCGAGGAGCTGGCGGGCCCGGGCTCGTTTGTCCCAGGGCGTGCGGTACGGCAGCACGGGGGCGATGACGTTGTCGAGGGCGGTGAGCGCGGGCAGCAGGTTGTAACGCTGGAAGACGAAGCCGATCGTGCGCCGGTAGTCGGCCTGGGCCGCGCCGTGCAGCGCGGTGACGTTGGTGGTGTCGTTGATGATGGCGCCGGAGTCGGGCCGCTCGATCGCGCCGATCATGTGCAGCAGGGTTGATTTGCCGGAGCCGGAGGCGCCGGTTAGCGCGACGAACGCGCCCGCCTCGATGGACAGGGTGACGTTGTCGGCGGCGGTGACCTGGCCGCCCTGGCCGGTGCCGTAGCGCTTGGTGACGCCGCGCAGCTCCAGTACGCCGCTGCCGGGGGCACGTGCAGGCATCTCGGTCACTCCTCTGCTAGCAGATGGGCGGTGGGCAGGCGGCGCAGCAGCGCGGCGGGCAGCAGCGCCGCCCCGGCGGTAATGAGGACCCCGGCGGCGACCGCCGCGGCCGCAATGAGCAGCAGCCGGGCGGGCAGCTGCCCGGCGAACCAGGCCGCCGCGGCCAGCCCGAGCCCCGCGCCGGCCAGTGACCCGGTGACGCCGATGATGGCGCCCTCGGTGATCACCAGGCGGGCCAGGGCGCTATCGCGCCAGCCGAAGCTGCGGATGGTGGCCAGCTCGCCCGCGCGCTCCCGGATGTTCAGGAACACCACGTCGGCGACGGCCAGCACACCCAGGATGATCGTGGCCCCCGCGGCGACGTAGTCCACGCTGCGAACCTGGACCGCGACCGCGTCGCCGAGTAGAGATCCGACGATGATGCCGCGGAAGGCGAACGTGACCGCGGTCAGCATCGTCACCGCGGCGATGCCCACGGCGAGGCTGACCACCCCGATCGCGGTACGGCCGGGGGTGCGGGTCACGTTGAGTGCCGCCAGCCCGGTGATGCTGGCGGGCTGGTGCGCGCGCCGGACCGCGAGCACCGGCGGGCGGACCGAGCTGATCGGGTCGGCCCGCGCCGCGAGCCAGGCCTGCCCAGGCCGGCGGCCACGGCCACTGCGATCGCGACCGGTACGGCCAGCAGGGTCCGCTGTGGTGAGGCGTTCAGGCCGAGGACGGCCGAGATCGGTATCGCGATCGCCGCGGCCAGCAGGCCGGCGACCAGCCCGATCCCGGCCAGCTCACCGAGCACGGTCGCGAACAGCCGCGAGCGCCGCCAGCCCAGCGAGGCGAGCACGCCCAGCTCACGCCGCCGGCCCCGGACCGCAGCGGTCGCGGCGTTGCCGACGAACAGCACACACACCACCAGGATCAAGATGTACAGCGCCACGCTGGTCTTATCGACCGCCTTGAGGATCAGCACCGCGACGCCTTCCCTTACCCAGTTCTGCGTAAGGGTGAGCGACGGCTGGCCGAACTTGCCCGCGGGCAGGTCGATGGTCACCGGCGACGGCGAGGACCCGGCCACCACGTCCACGTCCAGGCCCGTACGCTGCTCGATCTGCTGGGCGACCGCGTTGATCCGCTCGCGTGACAGCGCGCCCGGCCCGATCACGCCCGCGACCCTGACCCGGATCACGCTGATCGGATCGCGGGCCGGCACACCGGTGAATTGCTGACCGTGCTCCAGTTCCGGCAGCGCCGACAGCGTGGTGATCAGGTTCACCGACTGGCTGGCCAGCCCGCCGATGTTCTGGTTGGGCAGCAGGTCACCTCCGTGCAGCGCCCGCCGGCTTGCCGTGCGCGCTGGGGCGGCTGCCACCGGCTGGTAGTCACCGAGCGGAACCTCCGACAGCGCGCTGAATACTTTCATCTTGGCCGGATCGAAGACGCCAGTGATCTTGATCAGGGAGAGCGTGCTCGGCTCCAGATCGGCTATGTGCGTGGGTGCCTTCTGGTGGTTGGTCACGGTCCGGTACTGACTTTCCGCGTTGTCCATGGAGACCGGATACGGGTAGCCGGTGAACCAGCTCGACGTGGGGTTGGTCACCTGCCGCGCCACCAGCGCCCCGCCCGCGGTGCGCCGGTAGTGCACCGGGCCGACGGACCAGTAACCAGCGATCGGAGTGCCGATGGCAGTGTCAGCCGGACCGGGAGGCCTCGTTATCACCTGGACCGTCGGCGGATGCTTGAGGTCGGCGCTGTAGACCTGCTGGGCCGTCGTGCGCACGGTCGCGACCGTGTGGCCGGGGGCCGCCGCCTGCGCATTCGCCCAGGCAGAGTCCATGTCCGGCATCGCCGACGGCGCCGTGAGCTGCTGCAACGTGGTCTGCGCGTACTCATCCATGCCGCTGTTCGAGGAGGCCAGCACCGGTGTCCCCATATGGGTGACGCCCTCGTCCACCTTCTGGTAGAGCCCCTCGTTCTCCTTCAGGTAACTACCGGAGATAAGCGCCTTGTTCAGCCCGTCCAGCTTTGCTTCGGCGTCCGGGTCGATGGCCGCGATCAGCACCGGGATGTTCCAGGTGACGTAGTAACCGGCCTCGGTGTGCGCGCTCCCTGCCACGTCGTACTGGTTCACCCGGGACCAGCAGCTCGCCGTGGACTGCGCGAGCGTGCCGAACGGGCTCGTTCCGGGCGCCAGCAGGCTCCCGTCCCCCACCACACATCCCGTGCCGGTGCCGTCGGTCGCGGGTATGCCCAAGCCGTTGCCGCTGCCGCTCTTGAGTGGCAGCGGCGTCACGTACAGGTATGACGGCGGCTGCGCCACGCGGCTCGCGCCGTCGTCGCTAACCCAGGTGGTCGAGATCCGGTATAGCTGGCGGCCCGAGCCCTTCAGCGCCGACGTCGGCACCGGAACGAAAACGCTTGCCTGGAGCTGCTCGTAGGCGGCCATCGCGATCGGCGCGGCGACCTGCACGCCGGGGATGCGCTCGATCCGGTGCCACTGGGCCATCGTGATCCCGCCGTAGATGCCCGACAGGAAGTCCGGCGCCACCGTGCTGGTCCTGCTCTCCACCGCGCTGCGGGCGCCCTTCGGCCGGACCAGGATGTCGTAGGCGGGCGAGAAGTTCGCCGACACCTTGCCGACCGTGCGCGCCTGCGCGGTATGCGACGCCGCCGTCAGCACGGTGAACGCGGTCGCCGCGACCAGCACCCCGGCGACCAGCGCGAGCGTCCGGGCAAGGCGGAACCGCACCTGCGACCAGGCCAGCCTGCCCATCACCACACCCTTCCGCGTGCCCGCGACGTTTCCCCCAGGCTGGCGCAGGCCGGGGGCTGAGACTATGCTCGCGCCATACATAGTGACAATGCAAGGATGAAAACCAGATCGTTACCTAGTGACAAGGTAAGGCCAATGCCCCTGCACCACGCGGTCCTGGCCCTGCTCAGCGACAAGCCAGCTCATGGCTACGAGCTGAAGAACAGCTTCGAGCAAGCCGTCGGTGACCAGTGGGGCGGGCTGAACATCGGCCACCTGTACCAGATCCTCGACCGCCTCTCCCGCGACGGCCTGATCGAGTCCGAGCGCCAGCCCCAGCAGGTCAAACCCGACCGCGTCATCCATCGCCTCACCCCGGCCGGCCGCGCCGAACTCGACCGCTGGCTCGCCGAGCCCGCCATCCCCGCCCGCGGCTACCGCGACGACTTCTTCCTCAAGATCATGGCCGCCGTCCGCTCCGCCGACCCGGCCACCCTGCCCGCCGTGCTCAGCCAGCAGCGCGCCCACCTGCTGCGGCAACTGCACGCCCTGGCCGCCGCCCGCGCCACCACCAGCACCACAGCCGTCGAGTCGCTGCTCATCACCGCGGCCGAACTGCACATCCGCGCCGACCTCGGCGTCGTCGACGCCGCCGAGCGGACCCTTACCGCCGACCCAGCCGTCCCCGCCAGCGAGCAGTCATCGCCGGGCGTCACACCACCACAGAGCGCAGCGAGCTAGCGCCGCGCCGGTCGGAGATCAGCAGCCCATGCCCGCACGTGGTCCGGGGACGGGGCCGACGGTGACAAAGGCCCCGGAACCCGGCCAGCCCGGGTAACGTGCTGGCGTGACCATGGGGTTAGACATTTTGCTGCTGTCGGTCGACCCGAACCTGCGGATCGTCCGGGAACGGCGGCACACCGGGTATGCGATGCGAGCCGCGGACCTCATCGAGCTCGCCGTGGCGCGCCGCGTGGAGACGCAGGGCAGATGGTCGAATTGGATCCACGTTCTCGACGCCCGGCCGACGGGTGAGCCGCTGCTCGACGCATCGCTCGCCTCCCTGGCCACCTCGGACAAGCAAGTCGCCGCGACGGACTGGATGTGCAGGCAGCCCGGCCGGGGCGCGGTGACCGACGGTCTGGCGCTGCTGGAAGCGCATGGCGTGGTCCGTCTGTACACGCGCCGGCTGAACAGGCGGCTGACACTGATCGAGCCAGCGCTGCTCGATCCGGCCCGGCAGGCTCAGATCCGGGCCCGGCTGGATCGCTTCACCGCCGCCGGAGGCGCCGCAGACGTCCTGGACTGGGCACTCGCGGGCCTGGTCCACGAATGCGATCTGTGGATCCCGGGCCATTACGACCGGGCCGCCCAGCGCATGTACAAGGAGGCCGCGCGAGGGAATCGGGGCACGGACCCGGCTGATCCCGTTGAGGCGACGATCCGGTTGCTGATGCGCGCGGCGCATAACGCCAGGAACGTGGACCTGTGATCGGTGGGATCCCTTATCTAGCAGGCGGCCAGGGCACGACTGGCTTGCCGATCTCCCATTCGTGCCCGAACGGGTCGACGATCCGGCCGAGACGCCAGCCGTGCTCGTCGCGGACGGGAGACTTCTCGGTGGCTCCGGCGTCGACCGCCCGGCGCACAACGGCGTCGGGGTCATCGGTTACCAGCAGGGTCCGGCTCGTCGCCCCGCCGATCGCGGGCGGGCTGAGCCGGCCCATGTCCGGCGCCGCGGCTGTCACCCAGAACGCCGCCTCACCGATGGCGAGCTGGGCGACGATGTCGTCCCCGTCTCCTACCCGGTGCAGGACCCGGGCGCCGAACGCCTCCGCATAGAACGCGACGGCCTGGCCGGCCTGCTCCACCCACAACTCTGGCTGGAGAACAGTGGGGCGGGCTGAACATCGGCCACCTCTACCAGATCCTCGACCGGCTCTCCCGCGACGGCCTGATCGACTCCGAGCGCCGGCCCCAGCAGGTCAAACCCGACCGCGTCATCCATCGCCTCACCCCGGCCGGCCGCGCCGAACTCGACCGCTGGCTCGCCGAGCCCGCCATCCCCGCCCGCGGCTACCGCGACGACTTCTTCCTCAAGATCATGGCCGCCGTCCGCTCCGCCGACCCGGCCACCCTGCCCGCCGTGCTCAGCCAGCAGCGCGCCCACCTGCTGCGCCAACTGCACGCCCTGGCCGCCGCCCGCGCCACCACCAGCACCACAGCCGTCGAGTCGCTGCTCATCACCGCGGCCGAACTGCACATCCGCGCCGATCTCGGCGTCGTCGACGCCGCCGAGAAGACCCTCACCGCCGACCCTGCCGTCCCCGCCAGCGAGCAGTCATCACAGGGAGTCACAGCACCACAGAGCGCAGCGAGCTAGCGCCGCGCCGGTCGGAGATCAGCAGCCCATGCCCGCACGTGGTCCGGGGACGGGGCCCGACGGTGACAAAGGCCCCGGAACCCGGCCAGTCCCGGGTACCGTGCTGGCGTGACCATGGGGTTAGACATTTTGCTGCTGTCGGTCGACCCGAACCTGCGGATTGTCCGGGAACGGCGGCACACCGGGTATGCGATGCGAGCCGCGGACCTCATCGAGCTCGCCGTGGCGCGCCGCGTGGAGACGCAGGGCAGATGGTCGAATTGGATCCACGTTCTCGACGCCCGGCCGACGGGTGAGCCGCTGCTCGACGCATCGCTCGCCTCCCTGGCCACCTCGGACAAGCGAGTCGCCGCGACGGACTGGATGTGCAGGCAGCCCGGCCGGGGCGCGGTGACCGACGGTCTGGCGCTGCTGGAAGCGCATGGCGTGGTCCGTCTGTACACGCGCCGCCTGAACAGGCGGCTGACACTGATCGAGCCAGCGCTGCTCGATCCGGCCCGGCAGGCTCAGATCCGGGCCCGGCTGGATCGCTTCACCGCCGCCGGAGGCGCCGCAGACGTCCTGGACTGGGCACTCGCGGGCCTGGTCCACGAATGCGATCTGTGGATCCCGGGCCATTACGACCGGGCCGCCCAGCGCATGTACAAGGAGGCCGCGCGAGGGAATCGGGGCACGGACCCGGCTGATCCCGTTGAGGCGACGATCCGGTTGCTGATGCGCGCGGCGCATAACGCCAGGAACGTGGACCTGTGATCGGTGGGATCCCTTATCTAGCAGGCGGCCAGGGCACGACTGGCTTGCCGATCTCCCATTCGTGCCCGAACGGGTCGACGATCCGGCCGAGACGCCAGCCGTGCTCGTCGCGGACGGGAGATTTCTCGGTGGCTCCGGCGTCGACCGCCCGGCGCACAACGGCGTCGGGGTCATCGGTTACCAGCAGGGTCCGGCTCGTCGCCCCGCCGATCGCGGGCGGGCTGAGCCGGCCCATGTCCGGCGCCGCGGCTGTCACCCAGAACGCCGCCTCACCGATGGCGAGCTGGGCGACGATGTCGTCCCCGTCTCCTACCCGGTGCAGGACCCGGGCGCCGAACGCCTCCGCATAGAACGCGACGGCCTGGCCGGCCCGCTCCACCCACAACTCCGGCTGGATACTCGTCATCCGCTTACTGTCCCAGTTGGCGGCTGACGTCGCAGCGCCGGCGTCAGGAGCCGTCGGCGGGCAGGCCGAATGCCGACGGATGCAGCCACCGGGCGATGGCCATGACGGCCTCGGCGTTGCGGGGGCTGGGGGTGACTTCGTCGTAGCTGAGCGGCAGGAAGCAGCGGTTCTTCACCGCAGGGAGGTTCTTGCTGGCGCTGAAGGTCTCCAGGAACTTCTCCTTCTGGGCGACCGTCGGGGTGCTGTAGTCGTTGATGATGATGCACTGCGGTTTGGCGGCGACGACCTGCTCCCAGGACACCGTCGTCCAGCTCTGCTTGAGCGAGGCGAAGACGTTGGTCCCGCCGCCCAGGCTGAGCAATGCGGTGGGCATGGCCACGCCGGGGCCGGTGACGGGCGCGGAGTCGCCACTGTCGTAGTCAAAGACGGTCACCGGCTTGAGCCCGCCAATCTTGGCTCGGGCCGCCGCCACCTCCGCCTGCATCCCGGCGATGACCTTCTGCGCCCTGGCCCGCACGTTGAAGATCTCACCGAGGTTGCGCAGGTCCTGGTAGGTCTCGCTGATGCTGACCGAGCCCGTTGCGGACTGGACGTGGGCGCACGACTCGGCCAGCACCAGCGTCTTGATCCCGAATCTGGACAGGTAGGTGGGCGTGAGGTTGGTGTCCGTCTGCAGTCCGTAGTTCCAGCCGGCGAACAAGAAGTCCGGCTTCAGCGCGACCAGCTGCTCCAGCGTGAAGTAGTTGTCCGGCGACACGTCGCGGACGGTCTGGAATCCCGCCTGGTACACAGCTGGTATAGCTGGCGCGTCGACCGGGCCGTCGCCCACCGCGGCGAAGGTGCCCACCATGTGCGGCCCCAGTCCGAGGGTGAGCATGTCCTCGGTGGTGTTGATGTCGTTGGATACCGCGCGCTTTGGCGCACTCTTGTAGGTCACGCTCACGCCGCAACTGCTGACCGTGACCGGATACGCGCTCGTATGGGCCGATGACGAGGCGGTCGGCGTGCTGCTCGAGCAGGCGGCGAGCGCGCCGCCGGCGGCCAGCAGGGCGAGGGCGGCCACGAAGCGGCCGAGGCGACGGGGGCGACGCGCGGGTCTGAAAGAGCGGCGAAGGGGCATCAGGTTTCCTCTGGGCTGGCTGGGATGCTTGTGTCGCGGATGTCAGGGCTCGGCTGCTCGGTCGCGCCGACGGGTCTGGCGCGGCGCGGGATCAGGTGCGGCTCGCCGGTGTCGGGATGCGGGATGACGAGGACGTCGGCGCCGTAGGCGCGCCGGATGTTCTCCTCGGTGAGGACCGCAGCCGGCGGCCCGCCCGCAGCCATCCGGCCTGCGGCCAGGATGTAGACCGGATCGCAGAACAGCGCGGCGAGGCTGAGGTCGTGCAGCGCGGCGAGCACGGTCGCCCCGAGCCCGGCGACGACCTCCAGGATCTCGATCTGGTGGCGGACATCGAGATGGTTGGTCGGCTCATCGAGGATCAGGTGATCGGCCCCCTGAGCGAGCGCCCGGGCGACCAGGACCAACTGCTTCTCGCCGCCGGAGAGCGTGTTGAAGCTGCGCGAGGTGAGGTGGCCGCAGCCCACCCGTTCGATCGCCTGCTCGACGGCGGCATGGTCGGCCTCGGTGTCGGCGCCGAACGCCCGCTTGTACGGCGTCCGGCCGATCATCACCATCTCCCGCACGGTGAAGTCGAACTCGCTGGTGGTTTCCTGGGCCACGACCGCGATGCGCCGCGCGGCGTCCCTGGCCGAAAGGGCCAGCAGGTCCGTGCCATCTAGCAGCAGCCGGCCGGCGGCAGGCTTGTGCACCCGGTAGACGGTTTTGAGGATCGTGGACTTGCCGCTGCCGTTCGGCCCGAGCAGGCCGGTGAACTGCCCGTCGCCGGCGGTCAGGCTGACGTCGGTGATGATGCGCTGCCCGGCGATGTCGACCGACAGGTGATCAAGCCGGAGGCTCACTGCGTCGCGCCGTACAGATAAGGCCGCCGCCGGATCAGCACGAGGAGGGTCGGCGCCCCGATGAACGCGGTGATCACGCCGATCGGCATCTCCTGCGGCGCGACGATGGTGCGCGCCAGCAGGTCACCCAGGACCATGAACGAGGCGCCGAACAGGACCCCAGTCGGCAGCACCCGACGGTGGTCGGAGCCCACCATGAGCCGCACGATGTGCGGCACGACCAGGCCCACGAACCCGATCACGCCGCTGACCGCGACCGCCACCCCGGCCATCAGCGACGTGACCACAAACAGGTTCCGCCGCAGCCGCCGCACATCCACACCCAGTGACGCGGCCGGCTCGGCGCCCATCGCCATCGCGTTCAGCACCCTGGCCTGCGACATCAGGTAGACCATCGCGGCCGCCAGCGCCACCGCCGGGATCGGCAGCTGATTCCAGCTGGCCAGCCCGAACGAGCCCAGCAGCCAGAACAGCACCGACTGCGTGGCCTGCGGATTCCCCCGGAAGATCAGGAAACTGGTCACCGACTCGAACAGGGCCGACAAGACCACGCCGCACAAGATCAGCTGCGTCGGAGCCAGACCGCGGCCACTGCGCGAGACTGCGAACACCGCAGCCATCGCCGCCAGCGCACCGAGGATGCTGCCCGCCGAGATCGCCCACACACCCAGCGACGCGAACACCCCCAGCAGCAGCACCGCGGTGGCGCCCACGCTGGCACCCGACGACACCCCGAGCAGGAACGGGTCGGCCAGGGCGTTGCGGACCAGGACCTGCACCACGGCACCGGCCGTGGTCAAGGCAGCGCCGACCACCGCGGCGAGCAGCACCCGCGGCAGCCGGATCTGCCACACGATGATCCCGGCCACGCTGTTTTCGGGGTGACCGGCCAGACCGCCGGCAACGACGTGCCAGACCACGGCCGGGCTCAGCGCCACCGACCCGACCCCGACGCCGAACGTCATCGTCACCACGAGCAGGACGGCGCAGGCCACCAGGACCAGGCTCAGCGGCATCCGGTCACCGGGCCGCCGGGGGCGACGCGCCCGCGGCCTCAGCCTGGCGGCGCGGACGCGGACGGTCATGGCCCGGACCCGGTCGCTCGCCGCATGGCTCACCCTCCGGAGCTTCGGAGGATGAAGAGTGCCCGCTGACACCGCCTGTCCGGTGCCGCGCGAACCGCCCTTCATCCGAGGACTGGCATTCGCCGGCCCGCCAGGCCAGGCGACCGGACTCATCCCCCGAAGGGGCTTGACCGTTGCGGGACAGTGCCGGGCTTGCACCGGACTTCGCTGGATTGGCAGCCACCCTGGGCAGCCAGGGCAGTAGGGACGCTACAAGCCTGGCTGGCTGTCGTCAATGCTGATCAGATGATCAGTTATAAGGTTGTCGTCGCGACCATGACATATCGGTGCAGCGAGGCGTCAGGCGGCTGTCTTCGGGACCGCCGGCCGCGACGGCCACCAGACCCGTTCCCCGATGAGCAGCACGCCGGCCGGGACAAGAACGGTGCGCACCAGCACGGTGTCGAGCAGGACGCCGACAGCGACCGCCACCCCGACCTCGGCGACGGCGACCGCGGGTATCAGCGTGAGGGCCGAGAACGTCGCGGCCATGACGATGCCCGCGGCGGTGATCACGCCGCCGGTGACGCCCAGGCCGCGCAGGGTGCCCTGCCCGATGCCGAGGCTGCCGGATTCCTCGCGGATCCGGGCGGCCAGGAAGATGTTGTAGTCGACTCCCAGCGCAACCAGGAAGATGAAGATGTACATGGGCAGCTCGGCCTGGATGCCGTTGAAGCCGAATACGTAGCGCCACAGCAGACTGGCCAGCCCGAAGGAGGCCGCGAAGCTGAGCGCGGTGGTGGCGACCAGCAACAGCGGGGCCACGACCGCCTGCAGCAGCAGGCCGATGATCACCAGGATCACTGCGAGCACCAGCGGGATCAGCAGCAGCGTGTCCCGGTGGGCGGCCTGGGTGATGTCGTACTGCACGGCCGGGTCGCCGCCCAGCAGCGAGCCGGGGGCGTCTCGATCCAGCCGCTGGCGCATGTTCGCGACCGCGGCATACCCGCTGGTGCCGTACGGCGGCACGGACAGCGTGGCCGAGTAGCTGGCATAGCCGCGGACCGGGCCGGACGGCGACACCGCGGCGACGTCCGGGGTGGCTCGCGCGGCGGCGACGGCGGCGCTGGCCTCGCGTGGCGGGCTGAGGATCGTGAGCGGCTCGGTCACCCCAGCCCCGTAGTGCTCGGTGAGCAGGTTCGCGCCGGTGACGCTGGCGGGGTGGCCCTTGAGGTCGGCCAGCGGGCTGTTGTTGATGTGCAGGGTGGCCAGGCCGGTGGCCAGGACACCCAGCAGCACCACGGCAGCAATGGCAACCGGCGCCGGGTGTCGGGCTACCCGGTTTCCGATCCCTGTCCACACCCGGGAGTCCTCCCGCCCCGGCTGGCCGTATCGGGGGATCCGCGGCCAGAACGCCGCCCGCCCGAAGACCAGCAGCAACGCGGGCAGAAACGTGACCTGGGCGAGCAGTGCCGCGGCGATCGACACCGCGCCGACCGGGCCGAGGCCGTGCAGCGAGGCCGACTGCGCCGCGAGCAGGCAGACCATGGCGCAGACGACCGTGCCGGCCGAGGCGAGCAGGGTGGGCAGGGTCCGCCGCAGCGCGACGGCCATGGCGTCCGCGGTGGCGGCGTGGTGACGCAGTTCTTCCCGGTAGCGGTGGATCAGGAGTAGCGCGTAGTCGGTGGCCGCGCCCAGGACCAGTACCCGCAGGATCGCGGCGGACAACGTGCTGACCGTGACCCCCGCGTTCAGCAATCCGTGCACGGAGGCCTCGGCGACGACGATGGCCCCGAGCGCACCGAGCAGCGGCAGCAGCCACAGCAGCGGGCTGCGGTACACCAAGATGAGAATGATCACCACGATCAGCACCGCGGTCAGCAGCAGCAGGTTCAGCGTGCTGCTGCTGACGCCGCCGTCGGTCGTCAGCCCGGCGGACCCGGTCACGGCCACCTGCAGGCCTCCGCGGCCGAGCCCGTCGACCGCTCGGCGAATGTCCTGCACCGCGGTGGAGTCGGTGCTGAACTCGCTGTTGCCGCCGCTCGGCGATGTGACGTTGGCAGTGAACTCGTCGGCCTTCCCGTCGGCGGATCGCTGCGGACGACCGGGCGCGCCAAGCCCGCGGACATGGGTGGCGAGGCGGCCCACGGCCGCGCGGGCCGAGGCGACCGCCGCCAGGCCCGTCGGCGTCAGGCCCGCGTTGCGGACGAACACGACGGTCGCCTGGTCGACGTCGGGCTGGCCCGGCCCCTGCTGCAGCTCGACGACCCTGGTGGACGGCGCCGACGACGGCAGGTTGGCCGCCGCGGTGCCGTTGGCCAGGCTGGACAGGGTGTGCGCAGCCGGGTACAGGGCCACAACGCCGACCAGCCAGACGATCACCACCGGCCAGCGCAGCAGCCGCAGGATCCTCGCAAACCGGCCAGCACTGGCCGGTCCGCTTCGCCGGCGCTCAGCAACGTGTGGCTCGGACATCTGAGCGCTCCTTAGAGTCGGTTCCTGGCTCCTCAGGCTCGTCCAGACCGGCGCCGGCCACATCGGAGCGGCGGGCTGATTTACGGCGGCCCCGGTATGAACCCGGTATGAGCGTGCGGCCGCGATCTCATACCGCAGCCCGCGTGATGTGCCCGGAGCCGCGCAGCGAGGCGCTGGCGACGGCTGCCACTGCGCTTATTGGCGCGCCCCGGCACGACGCTCATAGGTTGCTGAGAGGAAACTTAGAGTGCCATCGGAAAGCGGACGGCAAGACTCACCCGCATGAGCAAGCACAGCATGCCATCGCCGGGCGCGTCGCCAGGGATCGAGGAGCGGGAGCGCGGCCGCAGGCGGCTTCGCGTGGCCACGGTCTCGGCCGCCGCCGCCAGCCTTGCCGCGGCCGGGGTGGTTGCCGTCAGCCTCCCCGGCGCCGCGTCGGCCGCTTCCCATACCTCGACGGGAGCGTCCGCGGCGAGCACGCATCATGCCAAATCGAGCACCGGCAGCTCCGGCTCGAGCTCGGCAAGCTCGGGCTCGAGCAGCTCGAGCTCATCGAGCAGTGGGTCGAGCACGTCGAACTCGTCGGGCAGCTCGTCGTCGGGCCTGAGCTCGCCGTCGTCCACGCCAACGTCGAGTTCCGGCGGCGGCCAGGTCACCTCGGGCGGCTCCTGATGAGCGGCATCACGTCGACCACCGCGCTCTGGTACACGAGCCGCGCCACCGGCGTGGTCAGCCTCATCCTGCTGTCCGCGGTGATGATCATCGGGATGCTGGTGAACCGGCAGGGACGGCTGCCCGGCCTCCCCCGGTTCGCCGTGCTCGGCCTGCACCGCAACCTGTCCCTGCTCGCGGTCGCGTTCGTCGCCGTGCACGTCCTCACCGCGGTCACGGACTCGTTCGTCAGCATCAGCCTGGCCGCCATCGTGATCCCGTTCGTCTCCTCCTACGAACCGCTGTGGCTGGGCCTGGGCGCCGTCTCGCTCGACCTGATGGCCGCGGTGATCGTGACCAGCCTGCTGCGCCGCCACATCGGCCGCCGCGTCTGGCGCGCCGTGCACTGGCTGGCCTACGCGTCCTGGCCGGTCGCGGTCGTGCACAGCATCTACTCCAGCCACGACATGCAGAGCGGGCCGCTGCTCTACCTCGGGCTCGTGTGCATCGCCGCGGTCCTCGGCGCCCTGGGCTGGCGGCTGATCCGGGCCCGCGCCGGGCTGCCGCGGGCGGACCGGGTTCCCCAGCTCATGGCCGACCGGGGCCTGCTGGCCAGGGCCGGTGACCGATGACTGCGGTGACAGCCGGCGCCACGCAGGCACGGCAAGCCCCGGCGGGGGGCGGCGGATTCCCCCGACTGCTTCTCCCTGCCCGCCAAGGGTCCGACCTGCGGGCCTACCTCGGGCTGCACGGCCCGGTGCCGTACCGCGACAGCGCCGGAGCGCTGATCGGAGAGGTGCGTGCCGCCGGGCTGACCGGCCGCGGCGGCGCCGCGTTCCCGGTGCACCGCAAGCTCGAGGCCGTCGCCGCCGCCCGCCCCGGACGCGCGATCGTGGTCGGCAACGCCGCCGAAGGCGAGCCCGCGAGCCACAAGGACGAGGCGCTGCTGTTCCTGGCGCCGCACCTGATCCTGGACGGCCTGCAGCTCGCCGCCGAGGCGGTCGGCGCCGGCCGCGCGGTGCTTTATGTTCGCGGCGACCTGCGGGCGCGCACCCGGCTGGACGACTACTTGCCGGAACGTGACGCGTACGGGCTGGACCGGCTTCCGGTCGAGATCGTCTGGTCCCCGCACCGCTTCCTGGCCGGGGAGGAGTCCGCGCTCGCCAGCCGGGTCAGCGGCGGGCCCGCGGTGCCGCAGTTCACGCCGCCGCGGGTATTCGAGCGTGGCGTGGACGGCCGCCCGACGCTGGTCCAGAACGTAGAGACGCTCGCGCACCTGGCGCTGATCGCGCGGTACGGGCCCAGCTGGTTCCGGGCGCTGGGAACGCCGGACGAGCCCGGCAGCATGCTGTGCACGCTGCGGCAGGCCAGCGGCTCGGTCGACGTCGCCGAGGCCGCGATCGGCACGCCGCTGGCCACGCTGCTCGACCTCTCCGCGGCCGGGGCCGTGCTGGTCGGCGGGTACCACGGCGCCTGGCTCCCGGCGGCGCAGGCGGCCGGGCTGACGCTCAGCGACGTCCAGCTTCGCCCGGTAGGCGCGTTCACCGGCGCCGGGGTGCTCGCGGCGCTGCCCGCCGACCGGTGCGGCCTGCTCGAGTCCGCCCGGGTGGCCCGCTACCTGGCGCTCGAGTCCGCTGGGCAGTGCGGGCCGTGCCTGAACGGCCTGCCGTCGATCGCGGCGGCCATGGCGGAGCTGGCCGACGCCCGCCCGCACCCCCGGGTGCTGGACGACCTGGGCCGGTGGGCGGGCCTGGTCGAGGGGCGCGGCGCCTGCCACCACCCCGACGGCACGGTCCGGTTCCTGCGCAGCGCGCTGCGCGTGTTCGGCCCGGAGATCCGGCTGCACCAGCAGGGCCGCTGCTCCGCCGCGACCGCCCGGCCGTTCCTGCCGGTCCCGGCCGGGCCGTCGACCGAAGCGGACTGGAGCTGACCAATGCCGACAAAACTGAGCGTGAACCCGATCGCCTGCTCGGGCCACGGGATGTGCGCCGAACTGGCGCCGGAGCTGATCTCGCTGGACGAATGGGGTTATCCACTCATCTCCGGCCAGCCAGTGCCGCTCCGCCTGGTCCGCGACGCCAAGCGGGCGGTGACCGACTGCCCCGCGCTCGCGCTGCGGCTGACCCCGGCGCCAGACCGGGCCGGGGCCGAAAAGACCAGGTGAGGGACGTCCCGTTCCGGGCTCTCAGAAGTAACTCAGAGGTAGTGCAGACCGACCCGTGAGACTCTCGGGGCATCCTGGAATCATGAAGAGCTTGGTAGACAACACACAGCCAGCCGCCGGGTCCGCCGGTGACCGGCTCAGCCAACGGCCGGACGGAACGCCGATCCGGGTCCTGGTCGTGGACGACGAGCCAAGCCTGGCCGAGCTGCTGGCCAGCGTGCTGCGGTACGAGGGATGGGACATCCGCACGGCAGGCGACGGCTCCTCTGCCGTTCGCGCGGCGCGGGACTTCCAGCCGGACGCGGTCGTGCTCGACGTGATGCTGCCCGACTTCAGCGGCCTCGAGGTGCTGCGGCGGGTGCGCGCCGAGCAGCCGCACGTCTGCGTGCTGTTCCTGACCGCGCGCGACGCGGTCGAGGACCGGGTCGCCGGCATCACCGCTGGCGGGGACGACTACGTGACCAAGCCGTTCAGCCTGGAGGAAGTGCTCGCCCGGCTGCGCGGGCTGCTGCGCCGCGCTGGCGTCGCCCGGGCCGCCGCCGGCTCCGAGCTGACCGTGGCCGACCTGACCATGGACGAGGAAGCGCGCGAGGTGCGGCGCGGCGGCGAGCTGATCGAGCTGACCGCCACCGAGTTCGAGCTGCTGCGGTTCCTGATGCGCAACCCGCGGCGGGTGCTGTCCAAGGCGCAGATCCTGGACCGGGTCTGGAACTACGACTTCGGCGGCCAGGCCCACGTGGTCGAGCTGTACATCAGCTACCTGCGCAAGAAGGTCGACGCGGGCCGGGACCCGATGATCCACACCGTGCGCGGCGTCGGCTACGTGCTGAAGCCGAGCGGCTGAGGACTGCGGGCGGGCCGGGATGATATGAGATGAGCCGAGTGGAATCGGTGGCGCATCGGCGCATACTGCGCCACTGGCTGGCGGGCCGGACGCTGCGCGGACGGCTGATCGCCGGCCTGGTCGCGCTGCTGGCCGTGGCGTGCGCGGCGGTGGGCATCGTCACCTACCTGAGCCTGCGCGGGTACCTGCTCGGCCAGCTCGACGGCAACCTGCAGGCGGCCAGCGCGCGCTTCACCAGCTGCGTGAACGGCCCGCCGCCGGGAGGCTGGCCGGCGAATTCCGACCACGACAGCGACAACCAGCCGAGCGGCCCAGCCGGGTGCGCCAACACGCCCGGCCAGGCCTCGGGAACGTTCTCCGCCGCGCTGACCTCGGGCGCGATCACCACCGCGAACGTCACGGACGACGATTGCAACCTGTCCACCGCGGACAAGCTGACGCTGGCGCGGCTGCCGGCCAACGGGCGACCCTACACAGCGCGGCTGTACGCGCTGAAAGGCGACTACCGGCTGATGGCCACGCGGGGCGACAACGGCCAGATCCTGGTCACCGGCCTGCCGATGACGACCATGACCGACACCCTGCAGAACGTGGAGCTCACCGAGGCGATCGTGTTCGCCGCGGCGCTGCTGCTGACCGCGATCATCGGCACCGGCTGGGTGCGGCTGTCGCTGCGCCCGCTGCGGCGGATGACCGCGACCGCTGGCGCGGTGGCCAGGCTCCCGCTGGCCAGCGAGGTCGACCTGCCGCACCGGGTGCCCGACGCCGACCAGCGGACCGAGGTCGGCCAGCTCGGCGCCGCGTTCAACCGGATGCTCGGGCACGTCGAGTCCGCGCTCGCCCGGCGCGAGGCCAGCGAGGGGCGGCTGCGCCGGTTCGCCGCCGACGCGAGCCACGAGCTGCGCACGCCGCTGGCCGCGATCCGCGGCTACGCCGAGCTCGCCCGGCGCACTCCGGGCACCGTGCCGCCGGAGGTGGAGCACGCCCTCGGCCGGGTGGAGGCCGAGTCGACCCGGATGAGCGCGCTGGTCGAGGACCTGCTGCTGCTGGCCAGGCTCGACGCGGGCCGCCCGCTGGAATCCCGGCCCGTCGACCTGACCCGGCTGGCGATCGACGCGACCAGCGACGCGCGGGCCGCCGGGCCCGATCACCGGTGGCAGCTCGAGCTGCCCGAGGGCCCGGTGCTGGTGCAGGGCGACGACCAGCGGCTGTACCAGGTGCTCGCCAACCTGCTCAGCAACGCGCGGATGCACACGCCGGCCGGGACGACGGTCACCGTCGCGCTCGGGGCCGACTACCCGCGGGGCGTCGCCGGGCTGAACGTGACCGACGACGGCCCGGGGATACCGGACGGCCTGCGGCCCGACCTGTTCGAGCGATTCGTTCGCGGCGACAGCTCCCGGTCGCGGGCGGCCGGCAGCACCGGCCTCGGCCTGTCGATCGTGGCCGCGGTGATCGCGGCCCACCACGGGACCGTGGGCGTGGACAGCCAGCCGGGCGAGACCCGGTTCACGGTCACACTGCCGCTGCTGCCCGGCCAGGCGGACCAGCAAGACCCGGCTGCGCTCTGACGCAGCCGGGTTCAGGCTGGCCTGCGAGTTATGGGATCAGCAGCTTCTCTCCGGGCTGGATCAGGTCGGGGTTCGCGAGGCGGTTCGCTTGCGCGATCGACTGCCAGGTGACTTTGGGGTCGTCGTAGAGCCTGGCTATCGCCGACAGATTGTCGCCGCCCTGCACGACGTAGACGCGCTGCGGCGGCTTTGCTGGTGTCTTCGGGCTCGGTTGGGCAGCGCCGGCCAAACGCAGCTTCCAGCCAATCTCGATCACGTCCGGGTTGTGCGTGAGCGACGGGAAGCTGCCCTGGTTGAGGGCCACGAGCTGAGCGACCGTCGTGCCAGTCCTGACCGCGATCGTCGAGAGGTTGTCGCCGGGCAGGACGGTGTAGATGCCGGACGTCTCTGGCTGCGCGGACGTCGACGTCACGCCAGAATCGGAAACTGGCGGCGGCGTGGTCGGGCTGAGGCCCCACAGCGCGTCACCGATCTGAATCGCCTGCGCGTCGTTTTCCTTGTAGTTGCTTCCGTCGCTGAACGCTGAGCGCTGCACGTCCTGACAGGCCATCCAGTTCGTCTTATGCTGCCAGCTGCTCAACGGGCCGAGCGCGTCCAGGAACTTGCCCGTGCTCGTTACGGCGTCCATCAGCTCATCGGTCGTGCCCCAGTTCGCGGTGGAGTCGGGAGCACCGCCGACTTGCTGCTGGAACAGTCCGACCGAGCCGTGGTCCCAGCCGACTCGATCGTGCGGCAGCTGCAGACTGCGCTGGTTGTGGCCGTTCGCGTACATCCACAGCACCGACTCGGTGAGTGCGGTCTCTAAGGCGACATGAGCGCCGCGAACGGGCAGCCCTCTCCGCTTGCATGCGGCGACGATTCCGACGGCGTGGCTGTACTGGCTCTCTGCGAGATGCAGAGACGACGCGCTGACCATGATCCCTCCCCCGTCAGCCAGCACCCTGGGCTCGGTGCCAGGTAACCGGCCAACACCAATTTCCGATTAGCCTCACGGCCATTTCCGATAGCCTCACGGCCGATTCCAGATCCGGTGAAGCCACCGTGCAGATGCGGTGGAGAATGGTCTCCCTCAGTTACGGCAGGTGCAGTTCGTGATCGTGGGGTTGTTGATGCGCCGTTAGCGTCAGCCAGTGGCCCCCGAAACCGGCGCGAACCGGCCACTCGGGTCAGTCGCTAATTCCGTAGTAGTCGGCCAGGACTTCGCCGATGGTGTAGCGGGCGTTGTCGGCCAAGACTGGACTCCTGTCGCTGTAGTAGTCCAGGTGGCCCAGGGCCATTGACAGGGCGCGGGCGCGACGGCGCAGCCAGGTGGCGTCGTCAGCGCCGGTAGCGCGCCGGAAGGCCGGGCGGATGCTTGCCGGGAGCAGCATCCACGCCACGATCAGGTCCTGAGATGGATCGCCGGGACCGGCGGCGCCGAAGTCGATCACGCCAGCCAGGCGCCCGTTCCTGATGACGACGTTGCCGGGCATCATGTCCGCGTGTATCCAGGTCTCCGGCCCGTCCCAGGGCGGCAGCCGGGCGGCCTCTGACAGATCGACCTTCCATAGGGCCCCGAGGAATCCGGCCAGGTCCGCTGCGAGCAGGGCAGGCTCGGCCAGGTGACCTTCGACGGGAGTGTCGCCGTCAAGCCAGCGCAGCACGCCCCATGAGGCCGGGTACTGCGCCGTGGACGCTCCCTCGGCGATGAGCACCGGGACCGGAACCGGCAAAAATGGCGCCAGCCGGGACAGCACTCCTTGCGTCAGGATTGCGTCGAGGCTTTCCCCCGGCCGGCGCGGCAGCCGGATCACCAGATCGTCCCCGAGCCGGTACAGCACGCACTCGGTGCCCGCTGATGGGACCGGGCGCACCGGCAGCCTTGCCCATTGCGGGAACTGCTCAGCTATCAGCCTGGCGGCGAGGCCAGCGGAGATGTCGATCTCGCCCGCATGCAACTTCGGCGCCTGCATCGGAATCCCCGCAGTCGTGTAGCCCGGCCGAGCAAGGTCTACCAGGAAGGCGGCCAGGGAAAAAGTCATTTAAGCCGTCATCGCGATCACCGGTCACGCGTTCAGCCAAGCTGCCGGAAACCAGGCCAGAACCGGCTATGCGCGGCCCGAGCTCAGAGCCAACCTAGAGGCTGGTCGCAGTGGGCCCGAAAAATGATCGGCGACCTTGGTCACCATGAGATCGCCAATCAAGGTTCTCGATAACGGCGCCTGGCCAGGGCCGGCCGGTCCCGCAGCGCCGCAGGTGGAGATCGTCGTGCCGGTGCGCAACGAGGAGTGCGACCTCGCTCCGAGCATCCGGCGGCTGCACGCCTACCTGTGCGACCGGTTCCCGTTCACAGCGCGCATCACGATCGCGGACAACGGCAGCACCGACGGCACATGGGCTGAGGCCCTCGCCCTGGCCGGCCAGCTCGATCTGGTCCGCGCCGTGCGGCTGGACCAGCCCGGCCGCGGGCGGGCGCTGCGCACGGTCTGGTCGGTCAGCGAGTGCGAAGTCCTCGCGTACATGGACGTCGACCTGTCGACCGACCTGAACGCGCTGCCGCCGCTCGTCGCGCCGCTGCTTTCTGGTCACAGTGACGTGGCGATCGGCACCAGGCTGGCGCAGGGCGCGCGGGTGATCCGGGGCCCCCGCCGCGAGATCATCTCCCGCTGCTACAACCTGCTCCTGCGCGCCACGCTCCGGGTCAGGTTCTCGGACGCGCAGTGCGGGTTCAAGGCGATCCGCGCAGACAAGGCCCGCCCGCTGCTGGCGCTGACCGAGGACACCGGCTGGTTTTTCGACACCGAGCTGCTGGTGCTTGCCGAGCGCGCCGGGCTGCGCATCCACGAGGTGCCGGTCGACTGGATCGACGACAGCGACTCCCGGGTCGACGTGCTTGCGACGGCCCTCGCCGACATTCGCGGCGTCATCCGCATGGGCGGCGGGCGCCAGCTCATCAGCTTCCTCGGCGTCGGCGTGGCCTGCACGATCGCCTACGTGCTGCTGTTCCTGGCCCTCCGCGGCGTGATCGGGGCGCAGGCGGCGAACGCGCTGAGCCTGCTGGTCACCGCAGTCGCGAATACCGCGCTGAACCGGAGCTTCACGTTCGGGGTCCGCGGGCGGCGGCACGCCGTCCGCCACCAGCTCCGCGGGCTGCTGGCGTTCGGCGCCGGGCTGCTGCTCACCTCCGGTGCGCTGGCCGCCCTGCATCAGGTTTCGGCGCGGCCTGGCCGCGGTGCCGAGGTGGCCGTGCTCGTGGCGGCCAACGTGCTGGCGACGGTGCTGCGGTACACGCTGTACCGGAGCTGGGTCTTCCGCGGCAGACCGGCACCGCCGCCGGCCGCGTCGCCTGCCCACGACCCGGGAGCGCCACAGCCGAGCCTGGCCACGGTCGCGCAGCCGGACGGGAGCATGTGATGGCCGCGGTCACCACCCAGCCGGCGCACCCGGGCGAGGCGCCGGCGCCGGAGGGGCCCGCCGGGAGAGGCCGCCTGGAGAGACTGCTGCGCGGCTCCGAGCGCGACCCATGGTGGGCCCGGCCCGCGCTCCTCGCGCTGCTCGTGCTCACCGGGCTGCTGTACATCGTCGGCCTCAGCCGCAACGGCTGGGCCAACGACTTCTACGCGGCCGCGGTCCAGGCGGGCACGAAGAGCTGGAAGGCGTTCTTCTTCGGCTCGTCGGACGCCTCGAACTTCATCACCGTCGACAAGACGCCCGCGTTCCTCTGGGTCATGGATATCTCAGCGCGGATCTTCGGGCTCAACTACTGGAGCGTGCTGGTACCGCAGGCGCTCGAGGGCGTGGCCACGGTCGCCGCCCTGTACGCGACGGTCCGGCGCTGGTTCGGCCCCGCGGCGGGCATCCTGGCCGGGGTGGCGATGGCGCTCACCCCGGTGGCAGCGCTGATGTTCCGGTTTAACAACCCGGACGCGCTGCTGACGCTGCTGATGACCCTGGCCGCCTACGCGGTGACCCGCGCGATTGAGGCCGGGAAGACCCGCTGGCTGGTGCTGGCCGGTGCGCTGCTGGGGTTCGGGTTCCTCGCCAAGATGCTGCAGGCGTTCCTGGTCCTGCCGGGCTTCGCATTGGCCTATCTGGTGGCCGGGCCGCGCGGGCTGGGCAAGCGGACGCTGCAGGTGCTGGCCGGAGGCGCGGCGGTGCTGGTGGCCGCCGGCTGGTGGGTGGCGGCGGTGATGCTCACCCCCGCGGCCGACCGGCCCTACATCGGCGGGTCGACCAACAACAGCATCCTGGGCCTCACCTTCGGCTACAACGGCTTCGGCCGGCTGGACGGCAACGAGACCGGATCGGTCGGGTTCAGCGGCCATGGCGTGGCCGCGACCGGCGGTTCCTCGGGCCTCACCAGGCTCTTCGCGTCGGACATGGGCGGCCAGGTCAGCTGGCTGCTTCCGGCGGCGCTAATCGCACTCGTTGCTCTGCTGTGGGGAACCAGGCGCGCCCCGCGGACCGACCGGATCCGCGCCGGGGCGCTGGTGTGGGGCTGCTGGCTGCTGGTGACCGGCGCGGTGTTCAGCTACATGGCGGGCATCATCCACTCGTACTACACGGTCGCGCTCGCCCCGGCGATCGCCGCCCTCGTCGGCATCGGCGCCGTCCAGCTGTGGCGGGTGCGCAACGGCTGGCGCGGGCACGAGCGCAGCTGGTTCGGCCGCGGCGCCCTGGCCGCCGGGATCGTGATCACCACGGTCTGGTCCTACGTGCTGCTGGACCGGACCCCTGCCTGGTACCCGTGGCTGCGCGTCGTCGTCGTGCTCGCCGGGCTCGGCGCCGCGGCCATAATGATCGCGGGACACTGGCTGGCGCCAGCCGCTGCTACGGCGTGGGGCAGGGTCGTGCTGGTCCTGGCTCCGGTGTCGCTTGCCCTCGTCGCGGCGCTGGCCGGGCCGTTCGCGTACAGCCTGGACACGGCCGCAACCTCGCACACCGGCGCGCTGCCGACGGCAGGGCCGGCGGTGACCGCGTTCGGCGGCCCCGGCGGGGCTGGCGCTCGGGGTGGCTTCCCCCGCGGCGGTGGCTTCGGGCGCGGCGGGTCCAGGCACGGTGGGTTCGGCCGCGGCGGCCTTGGGCCCGGCGGCGCGACCGGTCAGGGCTCCGCGGGAACCGGTGCCGGGTTGGGCGGAACCGCGGGCACGCCGGGCGGGCGGTCCGGCACCGGCGGCTTCCCCGGCGGATTCCGGGGCCGCTCCCACGGCGGCTTCGGCGGCCGTGGTGCAGGCGGCGGGGGCGGCGGCCTGGCCGGCAACACGCAGGTCAGCAGCGCCCTCGCCACGCTGCTCAAGAACGGCGCGTCCGGCTACCGGTGGGCGGCGGCCACGGTCAGCTCGGACAGCGCGGCACCGCTGCAGCTGGCCAGCGCAGAGCCGGTCATGTCCATCGGCGGGTTCAACGGCACTGACCCGGCGCCGACGCTCGCCCAGTTCGAGAAGTACGTCGCCGACCACGACATCCACTACTTCGTCGGCGCGAACTCCGACAGCTTCGGCGGCGGCTCAGGCGACGCCGCGCAGATCACCTCGTGGGTGGAGGCACACTTCCACGCCGAGACCGTAGGCGGTGAGACCGTGTACGACCTGTCCAGCTAGTGCGGTGCGTTATCCGATGGCACGCTGCTGGTCGGCACGGTAACACCAGGCGGCTAGCGCGCCGAAAAGCAGCGTCCAGGCGACCAGGAACGCCACGTCGGCCGGGTTCAGCGCGTGCCCCGTGACAGCGGCGCGACCGAGATCAACGAGCCGGTAGGTGGGCAGCACCTTCGCGATGTCCTGGAGCCAGTACGGGAAGACGGGCAGTGGCCAGAGCAGCCCGCCGAGCACGTTCAGTACGAGCACCGTGCCGACCATGGCGGGCTCCGCGACTGACGTGCCGACGGCCAGGCCGACGAGGATGCCGAGCGCGGCGAACGGGAGACTGCCCAGCCAGCACGCCAGGATCATCGCCGCCCAGGCGGACGCCGGCAGCTCGGGCCGGGCAGCCGCTCCCGCGATGAGCGCCAGCGCGAGCGCCGCCATCAGCGCCAGGGCCGCGCCGGTGAGGACCTTGCCGGCCGCATAGGCCCATGAGGGCAGGGGCGTCAGGCGCAGGTACCTGGTCCAGCCGTTGGCGCGCTCGGCTGCCAGCCGGGCGCCGCCGGCGTTGGCGGCCGCGGCGATCGCCGCCCACGCGCACATGGACACCATGAAGTAGACCGCCCAGGTGGTGCCCGCCCACCGTTCGGTGCCGCGATTGTTGGTCTTGTTGGCGAAGTTGAGCAGGTAGAACACGACCGGGAAGGCGAGCGTCCAGACCAGGATGGCGGGGGAACGCAGCACCCGGCGCAGTTCGAAGGAAAAGAAACTGGCGAGCGGGGAACGATGGGTCTTCATGCGGGCTCCTCGCAGGTGAGCGCGAGGAACGCGTCCGCGAGCCCGGCGCTGGTGACTTCGAGGTCGGTGAAGGTGGCGCCGGACCGGACGAGCCCGCGGACGGTCGCATCCGAGTCGGTGCTGTCCAGGCTGATCACGCCGTCGGCCTGCCGGACCTGCTGGACCGCGGGCAGCGCGCGCAGCGCCCCGGCGTCCGTGTCCGGCGCGCGGAACCGCACCCTCCTGATCGCCACCGTCCGGCGGATCTCATCGACGGTCCCGTCGGCGACGACGTGTCCCTTGTGCAGCACGACGACCCGTCCCGCGGATTCGGCGGCCTCAGCCAGGTAATGGGTCGCGAACAGGACCGCGCAGCCCCCAGCCGCAAAGGCCCGCACCGTCTCCCAGAAGCTCCGCTGAGCGGGAACGTCGAAGCCCACGGTCGGCTCGTCGAGGATGAGCAGCCGGGGGTCCGCGCAGATGGCTAGCGCGAACCGGACTCGCTGCAGCTCGCCGCCCGACAAGCTGCCGACCTTGCGCCCGGCGAGGGAGACCAGCCCGGCGTGCCGCAGCACGGCCGCGGGAGACAGCGGCGCGCGGTAGAGCGAGGCCACGAAGCTGACCAGCTCGCCGACCCGCGTTCCGGATGGCAGGCCGGTGCCCGCACCCGACTGGAGCATCGCGCCCACCAGGCCGCCGGCGACGGCCTGCCGGGGTGCCCGGCCGCCGACGGTGACCTGCCCGGCGGTCGGGGACAGCAAGCCTAAGATCATGGCGAGTGTGGTCGACTTGCCCGCCCCGTTCGGCCCGAGCAGCGCCACCGTCTCCCCGGCGGCCACGCGCAGATCGACGCCCGCGACCGCCTCCGTGGAGCCAAACCTCCGGCGCAGGCCTTGTACGTCGAGAATCGCTGTCGTTGACATGGGTCATCCTCCGTCCGGAGGCCGTTCCTCGAGGTCGACCAGGGCGACGAGCGCCCGCACCCAGGTCCCGTCCGCTTCCGGGTCGGCGAAGCGCTGCTGCAGGTCGTCCACACTGCGAAGCAACTCGGCCAGGCCCTCATCGGTCAGCCGGAGCGCGCCGACAGCCACCCTCACCTCACGGCGCTGCCCGTCCGCCTTCGCCCTGTGCGCCGCGGTGACGTCCGCCTTGGTCACGTCCAGCACCGCTCCGAGGAACGTCGCAATCTCCTCGGGGGACGCCCCCTCATCCGGCGGCTCGACCTCCGCGCGCTGGTAAAGACGCTCGACCTTGCCGCCGGGCAGCGGCCGGTAGCCGCTGACCTCGATGATGGCCGCCTGCTCGAGCTGGCGCAGGTGGTAGTAGAGACGGTCCGGGGCAAGCCCCACGGCCTCGGCGAGTTCCTTCACCGAACGCGGGCTGAACCACAGCGCCTCAAGCAGGCGGATCCGCAGCGGGTCCGCCAGGGCACGGTGGACGCTGCGGAACCCGCTGGGCCTGCCGCCAGGCATCGCCGCTCCCCTAGCCCAGGATCTCTCGCTCGTCGAGGCATCTCATTGTAAATTCCTACACTGATTGTAACTACTTTCAATGAGTTGGGAATACCCGCTGGACTGGATTGATGGAGCCGAAAAGAATCGGCTGCGCCGGGCCGGGCAGCGACAATGGCTCGGTGACTCAGCCTGCGCCGCCACCGGCGACAGTGATCAGGGCCTTCAACGGGTCGCCGGGCAGCCTGGTGCGGCTCCACGGCGGCCAGGACGGGTCGTGGCGGGCCGGTGACGTGGTGCTCAAGCAGGCCGGGCCGGACAGCGCCGCGCCCTGGCTCGGGCCGGCGCTGCAGAGCATGCCCGGCGACGCCGGATTCCGGCTGGCCCGGCCACTGGCATCGCGCCGCGGAACCTGGATCGTCGAAGGCTGGGAGGCCACCGAATGGCTGGCCGGCCAGCACCAGCCGGGACGGTGGCGGGATGCGATCGCGCTGTCCGAGGCATTCCACCGCGCCGTCCGAGACCATGTGCGGGAACGCCCGGCCGCGATCGCCAGCAGCAGCGCGTGGGGCGTCGGCGACCGGGTCGCCTGGCGCGAGGAAGATCCCGGCCCGCTGCACCCCCTGGCAGCGGCGACCCTCGCCCGGCTCGCGCCGCTGCTCGACGAGCCGTGGACCGGTCCAGCGGCGCAGCTGATCCACGGCGATCTCGGGGTCGGGAACATCCTGTTCGCCGACGAGCAGGGCCTGCCGCCCGCAGTGCTGGACGTCTCCCCGTACTGGCGACCCGCGGGCTTCGCCCTTGCCGTGCTGGTCGCGGACGCCCTCGCCTGGGAGGGCGCGCCGCCCGCGCTCGGCCGGGAATTCCTCGCCCGGCCAGGCCAGCCGCGCCAGCTGCTCGCCCGTGCCATCGCGTACCGGGTAATCGCCTCGGCCCGGCTGCGGCCGGATGCCCCGGACGGTGTCGCGGCGGAGATCGCTGGGTACGACCCCGTGCTCGCGCTGCTCGGCATTAGCAGTTTGACCTAGAGTGCACTCCAGCATCCAGACTCGAGTGCATGAAGTACCGCACGATTGGCACAGACCCGAAGACCGGCCGCGACGTGAGCGTGCTCAGCCTGGGCACGATGCACTTCGGCACGGCGACCGACGAGGCGACCTCGTTCGCGATCCTGGACCGGTACGTCGAGGCCGGTGGCACGTTCATCGACACCGCCGACAGCTACGGGTACTGGTTCAACGGCGGCCAGGGCGGCGAGAGCGAGGAACTGCTCGGCCGGTGGCGGCGCAGCCGCGGCGTCGGGGACGAGATCGTGATCGCGACGAAGCTCGGCGCCCGGCCGCTGTCCCCCGGCACCAGCTTCATCGACAACCCCGAGGGGCTGTCCGCCCCTGTGATCCGCGAATCCGCGCAGCGCAGCCGCGACCGGCTCGGCATGCCCCTGCTGGACCTGCTGTACGCGCACATCGACGATCCGGCGGTGCCGATGGCCGAGACCGTGGAGGCCTTCGCCGCGCTGGTGGCCGAGGGCACCGTGGGCCTGCTCGGCGTGAGCAACCACTGGGCGTGGCAGGTAGAGCGGGCCCGCAATCTGGCCGCCGAGGCCGGCCTGCCCGGCTACGAGGTGCTGCAGTACCAGCACAGCTACCTGCGCCCGCGCACCGACCTGCCGGGCGAGCGCTCCCCCGACGGCATGCAGGGCATGCTGGGCGGCGACCTGCTCAGCTACCTGCGCGCCGAGCCGCAACTCACAGCCGTTGCCTACTCACCGCTGCTGAGGGGCGGCTACGTCCGCCAGGACAAGCTGGACGCCGCCGAGTTCGCCGAATTCGACCACCCCGGTACGCCCGCCCGCCTCGCGGCGCTGCGGGAAGTGGCCAAGGACGCCGACGCGACCGTCAACCAGGTGGTGCTGGCCTGGCTGATCGGCGCGGACGTCCCGGTAATCCCGCTGGTCGGCGCCTCCTCAATCGCCCAACTCAACGAGAGTCTCGCCGCGGTCGACTTGGAGTTGACCGCAGAGCAGCGTGCAAAACTCGACGCTGCTGGGTGACCCGGACGCTGGTCCTTTGTCTCGTCAAGATCGCGGAGGATCGGGTGCAGCCTGTCGCAGCACACGCAGCCCGTAAGCAAGATGGCCCCGCCACGATGACCCTCATCGTCGGCGATGCCCACTGCCCAATGACGCTCAGGAGCGCCTGCGCCACGGGTCGTCCGGCCGAGTCAACGACGCGGAATCTGTGGCCGACCACGGGCGCCGCTCGCCCGCACATTCGTGTAGCGCGGGCAGTCCGGTCGTCGCGGTCTTGGTGTCGGCGAGGATCGCTTTGATCGCGGACTCACGCTCCCGGCCGCAGCGCAGCGAGCTCGGGGACGGTAACGTCGTCGACGTTCATACTGCCGGGTTGAACAGCTTCCAGTACCCCTCGGAAATGACCTCGACGCCGCCGTCGGTCACCTTGATGGCGGTCTGAGCGTCGATGGCGTATGCCGGGCCCTTTATCCCGGCGGCCCACCGTTCCGCCTCGGCCATGGTGTTGTCCGGGCTGTCGAGGTGCGGGAAGATGGAGAAATCGACGACTCCCAGCGTGCTGTCATCACCGGTGCGCGGCTTCCAGCTGACGAAGTGCTCCCCGATGCGTGGAGTCAGCACCATGCTCCCGGCACTGAGCCCGACGTAGACCGTGTCGCGCAGCGACGGGAAGAGGTCGGCCAGTCCGGACTCCCGCATCCAGTCGCACAGATACAACGTGTTGCCGCCGTTCACCAGCAGGGCGTCTGCCTCTCGGACCCAGGAGACCCAGTGCTCTTTGTCGATGCTGGGCAGTGCGGTCAGCTCCAGCACGCCCACCGACTTCCACCCCAACTCGGTCATGGGACTGGGGGAGCGCCCGCTGATGAAACGCCATGGCCCGCCCGGATCCCCATAAGGGCCCCCGTATCCTGCGGTGGGGACGCAGAGGGCGTTGGCCTCGGCGATCGGTTTGCCCAGGAGATCGACCAGCGCCGCCAGGATGCTTGCGTTCCTGACACCGGAGTCGGTAAGGAGAAGCTTCATCACGCCACCCTAGGCCGGCGACCACGTCAGCAAGTGCTCGAACGAGGCAGCAGCAGTTCCAGCCCGCTGTTGGCGCGCGCCGAGCCTCCGGCGCTTTCGGCGTGGCGAGGGTGTTCAGCACGTGCCCAGTCGCGTACGACTTCGTCATGCACGATCGCGTGCGGATGTGCGACGGTCCTCCGCGGTCAGCGCTGGGCCGGGACGGAGGCCAGCCGGCGGCTGTCGCCGAGCTTCTTCTTCAGCGCGATGTTCTCCTGGTATAGGTTCGCGGCAGCCCGGTGAACGCTCGCGTGGCTGACCTTCGCTTCTCGGGCAAGGTTCTCCTTGGTCAAGCCCCGTGGGTGTGCAGGGGCTCACCGGCCAGCAGCCGGGCCATGGCCGCCCGCAGCTTCGCCTCAGCCGCGGCGGACACCGGCATCAGAGATCGCCTCCGTTCTCCTTGAACGTCCGGGTGATCAGTGGATGGCGACGAGGGCATGATGCGCGTCCGCGACGACGGCCATGGCGGCGCGTATTGATCGCTTCGCCGGCCCTGGCCGCGCCTAAGGGCTTGGGTGGAGGCGCTTGGCAGCCAGCTCTCCCTCGACAGCGCGCCAGAAGCGGGTACAGCCGTAGACATCGTGCTGTCCCTTGCAGGCCCAGGAAGGAGAACCGGGCGTGTGGTAGCTTCGCGGCCGTGGAAGACACCCCTGCGCCACCGCCGTGGCTGAGCACTGTGGAGGGTCGCGACGCGCAGTTCGCTGGCTCGTACCTGGCGATGCGCCAGAGCATTCTGAAAGACGGCGCCATCCCGGCCAAGTACAAGCTGCTCATGGGCATGATCACGGACGCCATCAATGCGCACCCGGACGGTGTCGCCGGTCTGGCCGACGCTGCCCGCGCCGCCGGCGCGTCCGAAGCTGAGATCACCGAGGCGGTCGAGGTCGCATACCTGTGGGGCGGCACGGCAGGGCTCGTCATGGGCCTTAACGCGTTCAGGAGCTGACGATCGCCGGCGTTCGCCCGCGATCTCGTGACAGTGGTGCCGGCCATAACCTCATCAACAGGATGCGGCGGGTGGCCGCGGTCGGCAGGTCCGCCTCCACGAACCCAGTGCCGAGCTCTCGGCGATCAAGCGGACTGTCGTGTCTGGCTTGCGCGGAGATCATGATCACCGGGACTGCGCTTCGACCGGTGCACGACCAGACCTACGTGCTGCCGGCCAAACCGCACACCCTGAAGGGCATGATATGCACGCCTTTGCTCTCAAGATCGACTCAGCGTAGGCGCGCGCCGAATCGATCTGGCCGCGTCAATACCTCCGCTCAGCTGCGGGGTGACGCCGTCCTTTGTGCCAGATTCAGCTGACGATCACGACTGCTATGCATGCGGATTCGCTGTTCTGCATAAGCGCGGGCCCTAGGTAACGCACATCGGTCCGTTGCATCTCTGCTGCCCCGTCTCAGGCCAGTACAGGAATCACGGCAAGACGCACGCTGCCGCCAGGTGAGTGAACCTCGTTCACGCGACACTGACCTCTGATTACAGCAAGTAATCAAGGAGGTCCGCACAGTGATGGCTGGTCGCCGGGTCGTAGGGTGGCTCAGCATGACGAAGGTCCTTGGGCGATCTGCGCACAGGCGCAAGTGCCAGGTCATTGAGCTGCGGCTGATGCAGGCGAGCGACATGTTCGAGATGCCCCATGCGGACCTGTTCTCGGAATACCGCAACTTTCTCACCGGGGTCGATTTCTGTATCAGCGAGCTGCGCGGCCGCCCGTCCCGGCGACCGGTCAGGCTGGAGGTTCGGCTGCCGCCCGAGGAGATCGACGACGGGGTGACCGGACGGCTGACCCGGACCTTGCACCGGTACTGCGACCACCGGATCCGCTACAACCGGCGGGAGGGCCAGGCCCAGCGGGTCGGCGGCGTCAGCGCCCTGCGGATCGGCGTGCCCATCACCGCGGTGGGATTGGCGCTGACCGTGGCGGCGACCAGGATCCGGCCCTCAAGCAGCGCTGCCAATATCATCACCGACCACATCGGATGGGTGCTGGCCTGGATCGGGCTGTGGTTCCCGATTGACCAGTTCCTGTTCTACCCGCTGGCCTACCGCCGCGAAAGCCGCGTGCTGCGGCTCCTCGCCAGAGCAGAGATCGACGTGCAGCCCCACAGGCCGGGCACTGACGCCGAGCGACCGTAACTGCCGCAGGTCAACTCGCACAGATCCGGTCGATCGGCATGCAGCGGGCACGACCCTCCGGGCCGCAGCTTCGTCGCTGCGCTGGTTCGCCGCCGATCACCGTCCGTGCTGCGCGCAAATCGGAGCTACGGCAACGTTGGCGTGACCGTCGAGCAGGTCCGGAGCGCACATACCGATCCAGCCGCTGACGCCGGGCGATCCCGTGAGGCAAGTCAGAGAGAACGCGCGCGGAGCCGATCGATCTGCGCGACCTCGACGTTCAACGCACTAATCGCTCGCCGCATCCCGAAAGGAATATTCTGCGCACGGGCGTCGGGTTACTGGTTCTCTTCCAGGTCCTCACCGAACACGGGAAGGCTCCGCTATCGCCATCGCGGCAACGAGCCGTTCTCGGGCTGGGCCAAGACCTCACCCCGGGCCCGGCGCCCGGCGGAGCAGGCCCGTCGGCCGGCTGACCGGAAATGACCGGCAGCCCTGCTCGCGTTGAGTACGGCAAACGAGCGCGCCGGGAAGCGAACCTGCGATCCTGCCATAGCGCATTGATGCGGGCACAGAAAGGACCGCCATGCCACGGCAGATCATCACGACCGCGAACGCACCGAGCTCGCCGCTCTACAGCCAGGGCGTCAAGGCCGGACCGCACATACTCGTCTCGGGCATCGTCGGCATCGACCCCCGCAGCGGCAGCCTTGCCGGAGACACGATCCAGCATCAGACGCGGCAGGCGCTGACGAATTGCCAGGCCATTCTGCAGGCCGGCGGGGCCAGCCTGGACGACGTCATCGAGGTGGGGATACTGCTCACCAACCCCGCCGACTTCGCCGGCCTGAATGAGGAATACACGCGGTGGTTCGCGGCCGAGCCACCGGCCCGCTACGTCGCCAAACTCGGCGTCGAACTGCCCGGACTGCTCGTCTCGATCCGGATGACAGCATTCATCACCTGACACGCCAGCCGGGCCAAATCAAGCCGGCAAGTGATCAAGTTTGAACCTGATCACGACGCGCATCGCCGCCGCTATGCGCGGTTGTCGCAGTCGTGATCGCCCAGGTAAAACGGTACGGCATGGTGGGCTGGACGGAAGGAGCCTTGACGATGGCGCTGTATGTGGCCTTGTGCTACTACGACCGGGACCAGTACTGGGACTCGCCGCCGGAGACGGAGTTCTCCCCGGAGTTCACGGAGTTCGCCCGGCGGGCTACCGAGGCCGGGGTCATGCGCGGCGGTGAAGCTCTGTACCCGGTGACCATGTCGACGACCATCACCGTGTCGGGCGGCAAGGGCGGCGACGTGCTGGTGACCGACGGTCCTTACGCTGAGGCGAAGGAGGTCTTGGCCGGGTACTTCCTGCTGGAGGTGGCCGACTTGGACGAGGCTATCGCGTGGGCGGCGCAGATCCCGGCTGCCTGGCGGGGGAAGATCGAGCTTCGCCCGGTAGCGCCGGCGCACGCCTAGGTGCGCCCTGGTATGGACGCCGCTGACACTTTGGCCGAGGTGCTGAAGGGCGAAGGTCCCCGGGTGCTGGCGACGCTGGCCAGGACCATCGGCGACCTGGCCGTCGCCGAGGACGCGGTCTCCGAGGCCATGATCACGGCCCTGGACCGGTGGCCCAGAACGGGGATCCCTGATGATCCGCGGGCCTGGCTGGCGGTGGTCGCCCGCCGCAAGGCGCTTGACCTGCTGCGGCGCGAGTCAGCCCGGGCGGCCAAGGAGGCGGCTGCGTTCCGGTGGGGAACCGGGGCCGCGCCGGACCAGATCGAGGAGGCGATCGAGGCGATGGAGCCAGGGACGTCTTTGCGCGACGACATGCTGCGCCTGATCTTCACCTGCTGCCACCCGGCGCTTAGCCGTGAGGCCCAGGTGGCTCTCTCGCTGCGCACGCTGGCCCGCCTCGAGGTGCCGGCCATCGCCCGCGCGTTCCTGGTGCCTGAGGCCACCATGGCCAAGCGCCTGGTACGGGCCCGCTCCAAGATCGCCACGGCCCGCATCCCCTATGCGATCCCCGCCGATGCGGAGCTTCCCGGCCGGCTGGCCGCGGTGCTGGCGGTGGTGTACCTGATCGGCACCGAGGCCCACGCGCCGACCGGCGGGGACGCGGTGGCCCGGGTCGATCTGGAGGCCGAGGCGATCCGGCTGGCCCGGTTGCTGGCCGGCCTGATGCCCGGCGAGCCCGAGGCGCTGTCGCTGCTTGCCTTGCTGCTGCTGACCTCGGCCCGCACTCCCGCCCGCACCGACGCCGGCGGTGACCCGGTGACCCTGGCCGGCCAGGACCGCGCCCGCTGGAACCGCGCCGCGATCGCCGAGGGTTCGGCGTGGCTGGCCGAGGCGGTGGACCGGTCTGGCGGGGTCGCCGGGTCCTATCAGATCCAGGCTCACCTCGCCGCGGCCCACTCGACCGCGCCCAGCTGGCAGGAGACGGACTGGGACCGGATCGTCGGCCTCTACGACCTGCTCGGGTCGATCACGGCCAGCCCGGTGGTGGCGCTCAACCGGGCGGTCGCGGTTACCGAGCGCGACGGCCCCGAGGCGGGGCTGGCTGCCCTGAAGACCATCGCCGGCCTGGAGCACTCCCATCTGTGGCACGCTGCCCTGGCGGACAACCTACGCCGGCTCGGCCGCACGAGCGACGCGGCCGGAGAACTTCACACCGCGGTGACCCTGGCGCCCAGCGAGGCCGAACAGCGCCTCCTGCAGGGCCGTCTGCGCACCCTGCGGTCCGAGCTCGGCTGACCGCGCCCTGGTTTTCTCGCTTTCCTTGCCTGGCTTTCTCCCCGGATATGTCCTGCGCCCGCTTCACCGTTCGTCCTTTCCCTGCAAGAGCGGTCCCCGATCTCGCGGATCGCCCAGGGAAGGAGAAGCAGATGACCGGCAGGAGCACCAAGCAGGCCGGGGCGCCAGGCGTCAGATCCGGTACCCAGCTGAGTTCACAAGGAGGCACCACCATGACCGACGAAACCATCAGCGCAACCACGATCATTAACGCCCCAGCCGAGGCGATCTTCGCCGTACTCGCCGACCCCGCCCAGCACGCCGCGATCGACGGCACCGGGTGGGTCCGCGAGCCCCTTGACGGCCAGCCGCTGAACGCGGCGGGTCAGGTGTTCCGGATGGCCATGTACAACGACAACGTCCCGGGGGGGCACTACCGGATGGCCAACCGGGTGCAGGTGTTCGACCCGCCACGCGCCATCTCCTGGGAGCCAGGCATGGACACCGGCGATGGCAACCCGCAGATCGTCGGCCACATCTGGCGTTACGACCTGGCCCCTGCCGGACCATCCGGAACCAAGACCACCCTCTCCTATGACTGGTCGGCGGTTCCCGACTCCCTCCGCCAGCGACTCCCATTCCCATTCCCCCCGTTTGCCGCAGATCATCTGCGCAACTCTCTGGCTCACCTCGCCGAACTGGTCACCGGGTAACCGGCCAGCAGGCCGGCCAGTCCCTGCCTCTGGCCTGGCCAGGCCGGGTGGCTGTATATGTGGTCGCCGGAGCTGCCGGAGCCCGGCGCTGTCCGGGCTCCGGCCGGCTCACAGAGCCGCCGGCGGCCCGGACACCCCCGTCTACACCGCCCCGGCCCGCGTCGCCGACCCGGCCAGGCGTCCGCCCGCCTACATCGAGGTCGCCCAGCTCGACATGCTCCGCGACGAAGACGTCGCCTACGCCCTGCGCCTCGGCCAGGCCGGCGTACCCGTCGAGTTCCAGTGACGGCATGGGTAGTGATGATCTTTAGATCTGCCACGGTCCCCTACATGCACTTCAGGCTCCAAGATCTTCCTGCAACGGTGGATGCGGGGTGCCGGGCGGGTGCGGGTCGGCGGCCGAGTGCTGGCTGGGTGAGCGAGCGCGGACCGCGGTTGGGCTGGGCTAACGGGGAGTGCCCGCGACGGCGGTGAGGTAGACGCGGGGCGACTGTCGCTCGTGCGGCAGGGGGTCGCGGTGGTGCACCTGCACGCAGCGGAAGCCGGTCTTGGTCAGCGCGGACTCGAGTTCCTCGCCGGTGTACAGGGTGCCCTTGATGTCCGGGTTACCCTCCGCGGCGAACTCCCCGGTGCCCTCGTGCGTGGCCAGCAGCAGCACCGCGCCCGGGGCGAGGACCCGGCCGAACTCGGCGAGCATGGCCGGCAGGTCGCCGCGCGGCAGGTGGTGCATCGCGTAGAACGACGCGGCACCCGCGCAGCTTCCGCGGGGTAACGGCAGCTGGCGCATGTCGGCGCGGGCCGCAAGCAGGCCCAGGCTGCCGTAGCCGTCCAGGGCCGCGGCGGCCATCTCCGCGGACGGATCTAAGCCGAGGACCCGCGTGCCGCCCGCGGCCAGGTAGCCGCCGGCCTGGGCCGGGCCGCAGCCGACGTCGAGCACCAGACCGTCGGCGGCGGTGGCGGCGACGAAGTCGAGCAGCGCGCGGTCCAGGTCAAGCTGGTCTAAGTCGCCGCCGAACTTCGCGGCGTACTCCGGTGCGATGGCGTCATAGGCATCGCGCAGAACCTCGGGGTCGAATCCGTCTGACGCCATGACGCCTCCTCTAGATCATCCGGAACCGGGTTCTGGCGGCCGTGCCAGGTTCATCAGGTCGTCGAGGATCTCGCCGAGCCTGTTGATCAGCGAGAGGTGGCCCTCGCCGGGCCGGAACCGGGCCCGGGCCAGCGGTATGTTCGCGGCCAGCCAGGCACCGTGCGCGCTCGGCACCATGCGGTCCTGGTCGCCCTGCCAGATCGCGACCGGCGTGGCGTGGCCGAGCGCGTCCAGGCTGAGCCCCCAGTCACGGGTGAAGGCCAGGTCGTCGTCGCGCCAGCCGTCGATGCCCGGGGTCACGGCCGAGCGGAACGCGGCGGCCAGGTAGTCGGCGAACTCGCCGGTGAGCGCCGCCTTGTCGATCTCCGAGACCAGCCCGCCGAGGCCGTCGGCGACCTCGGCGGCGCTGAGCTCGCGCAGCAAGCCGGCCGCGCCGTCCAGGAAGGTGGTCAGGTCCGCCTCCCCGGCCAGCGCGGCGCCGAACTCCTCGTGGTTCTCCTCGGCCATGCCGGCCATCCAGTCCAGGCCCGGGCTGTCGTACGGCGCGACCCCGGCGATCGTCGCAGCCGCCAGGCACCGGACCGGCAGCAGAGCCGCGCAAGCCAGCGCGTGCGGGCCGCCGCCGGACCAGCCTGCGGTGACGAATTCGTCCGCACCGATGCGTTCCAGGATCTTGTCCACATCGGCGGCAGCGTCCGCGACCAGCCGGCCGGGCTGCGGGGTGGAACCGCCGTAACCGGGCCGTGCGTACAGGACCGTGCGCAGCCCGCGCGCTGCGGCCGCTTCGGCCAGCGGCGCGTTCCACACCAGCCCGCTCGGGGTGCCGGTGTGGAACACCAGCGGCAGGGCATCGTCGGGGCCTGCCACCAGGGCCTCGAGCACCCGGCCGTCGTCCGCCGGGACCGTGATCCGCTGCTCGTTCACCATCGGTCAGCTGCTCCTGATCCAGGTGTTGTGGAAGGCTCCTCCGGCAGCGCCGAGCGCGCTGGTGGAGTCCTTCGCAAGCCCGCCGCCATCGATCATGACGATCTTAATCGGGCGCAGCTTCCTCAGCACTCTCCCGTTGACCCTCGCGGCCGTGAAGCGGACGGTGCCGAAGTCGGCGAGCGGCAGCACGCCACCTACGGACGACGGCGCCTCCGTGATCACTTCTGCCGAGGACCGGGCCAGGCCGGTCTCATGCTTGATGACCGTGTGGCTCCAGCCGCGGGTGCTGTCCTTGAGCACCAGCTTGTATGTGCTCGCGCCGCGGAACGTGACCGACGCGGTGAGGTGGTCACCCGGCCTGACCTTGGTCCGGAAGTAGACCGGCTTCGCCGGGTACATCTCGTACCAGCCGCTGTACTCCGCGGTCCTGCCGGAGCAGTTGGCGTCGGTTCCGGCCTGCTCCACCGAAAGGGAATTGCTGCCGTAGCCGTCCAGGCCCACCCAGAACGACGCGTTTCGGTCCCCGGACGAACACGTGACGGCTGGCACGGTCCAGGTCGCCGACACGCTGCGGTACGCGCCGTGGCTGCCGGACACCGCGTAGCCGGACCAGTTCGTGCTGCCGATCTCCTTGCTGGCGGCGGTGCGCCGCACGCCCGGGACGGCGAGGCCGCTGGGCCTGACCATCGGCTGCCCCGGGCTCACCGCGGGCGCCGTGCCGGCCATCAATAAGAACGGTGAGGCGGAGGCGACGTCCGCGGCGGCCGTTGCCGTGCCGATCATGACGGCCAGCGCCATGCCGACGACGCACCACTGGCGGACCATTCCGCTCCTTACATCATTGAACGCAGCATGCCGGAAGATGATCCTATGTCTGGCCCCGGCGCCGACACGCGGAAAACGAGGGCATGTCGTGGGGCAGCCAGAATTAGATCACATCGCGCGACTGACGGGCGTTAATGGCATCCCGGACGGTGCGCAGCGTTGTCGGCCGGCGCACGACCTGTGCTTCCCGTCCGTCCGCGCAGTGGGTACGGTGAAATTCCGGGTCGTCCCCCCGGGCGAGCACTGAGGAGACGCCGTGCCGCTTCCCGCCGCCCAAAGCCCCCCCGCCTCCGCGGAGCGCAACCGCTTCGCACAGAACCTGTTCACTCCGCTCCCCCAGCGCTACGACCGCCTCGCCGAGCTGCTGTCGTTCGGGCAGAACGGCCGCTGGCGCCGGGCCATGATCAGCCGGATCGAACCTGCCCCCGGCCTGTCGGTGCTCGACGTGGCGTCGGGCACCGCCGGCGTCGCGCTGGGGCTGGCCCGGGCGGGCGCCACCGTGGTCGGGGTCGACCTGACCGAGCAGATGCTCAGGCAGGGCCAGCGCAACGTCGCCGACGCACGTCTGAGCGATCACATCCAGCTGGTGGCCGGCCGCGCCGAGCAGCTGCCGTTCGACGACGCCGCCTTCGACGCGCTGACCTTCACGTACCTGTTCCGGTACGTGAACGACCCGGAGGCCACGCTGCGCGAGCTGGCCCGCGTGGTCAAGCCCGGCGCCCGGGTCGCGAGCCTGGAGTTCATGCTGCCGCCGTCGCGGTTCTGGCGGTTCTGGTGGTGGCTGTACACGAGGCTGCTGCTGCCGGCCGGCGGCCTGCTCACCGGCGGGCGGGAGTGGTACGAGGTCGGCCGGTTCCTCGGCCCGAGCATCTCCGGGCACTACCATCGCTACCCGCTGCCGTGGACGGTCGAGGCGTGGCGCAGGGCCGGGTTCACCGACGTCGGCGCCCGGGTCATGAGCCTGGGCGGCGGGCTCGTGATGTGGGGAACGCGCGAAGGTGGCTGATGGAGCCCAGGCCGGAGCGCGGCCCGCCTACTACGCCGCGAGCCCGGGCGGATGGCGTGACTGGTGGACCCTGCTGCACCCTCCGTACACGGCGTGGCACCTCTCCTACGTCGTCATCGGGGCCAGCCTGGCGCCCCGGGTCAGCCTGACGCCGCTGCTGGCGACGCTGACCGCGTTCTTCCTCGCGGTCGGGCTGGCGGCGCACGCGCTCGACGAGCTGAACGGCCGGCCGCTGCAGACCCGCATCCCGGCACCCACGCTGGTGGCCGTCACGGTAGCCGGGCTGGCAGGCGCCGTCGCGTTCGGCGTGGCCGGGGTGGCCAGGGTCGGCTGGGTGCTGCTGCCGTTCATGATCGTGGGCCCGACGCTCGTTATCGCCTACAACGCCGAGCTGTTCGGCGGCATCATCCACACCGACCTCGGCTTCGCGGCCGCCTGGGGCGCGTTCCCGGTGCTCACCGCCTACACGGCGGAAACCGGGCGGATCGCCGTGGCGCCGGTCCTCGCCGCGCTCGCCGCGCTGGCGATGTCGGCCGCGCAGCGCAGGCTGAGCACCCCGGCGCGGACCTTGCGGCGCCGCTCGGTCCGGGTGGAGGGCACCGTGACGCTCGCGGACGGCCAGGTGGTCGCCGTCGACCAGGTCGCGCTGCTCGCCCCGCTGGAGGGCGCGCTGCGCGCCATGTCCTGGGGACTCGTGCTGCTCGCCGCCGGGCTGGCCCTGGCCAGGCTCACCTAAGGGCCGACGCGGGATCCGGCCCGGCGCGGCGTCACGCGTCGCGGCTGCGGAACGCTGCCATCGCGCCAATCAGCGCGATCGCCGCGTACATGGCAAACACCGCAAAGCCTGTCCACGCGGAGAAGTCGTGGGCGATGGGCGGGTCCGTGGGGTCTGGCTTGGTGGCGAAGATCCCGCCCCCGGCGTAGGCAGGCACCCACTTGTTGACGTCGTTCTGCCAGGTCTGCGGCAGCGCGGTCACCAGGAGCGGCATGACGAGCAGCAGCGCGACGGACGCGGTGATCGCGCCCGCCGTGTGCCGCAGCACCGTCCCGATGCCGAGCGCGAGCAGCCCGCACACGGTCAGGTACAACGCAGCCCCGATGACCGCGCGCAGCACGTTCGGCTGGCCCAGACTCGCGCTGATGTGCTTGCCCGACATCAGCGCCTGGCCGAGGAAGAACGCACCGAAGCTGGTCACCAGCCCGGTCACGAAGGCCACCACGCCGAACGCCACGGTCTTCGCCGCGAAGACCACGCCGCGGCGCGGCATCACGGTCAGCGAGGTGCGGATCATCCCCGTCGAGTACTCCGACGTGATCGTCAGCGCGCCCAGCGCCGCGATGATGAGCTGGCCGAGATACAGGCCGTCGAGGCTGCGGTTCGTCGGGTCGAAGTACCGGCCGCTCGCATCGACGTTGCGGGCCGCGGCGAAGCTCGCCAGCGCACCGATGGCGATGGTGATCACCACCAGGGCAAGCAGCGTCCAGTATGTCGAGGGAGTGGAGCGGATCTTGGTGAACTCCGATCGGAGCGTGCCCCCGAATCCCGCCCGGCCGCTCGACTCCGGCATGCGCGTCTCCCTCTCCTCAGCCGGTCCGCATGCCCGCTAAGCACCGCCGGAGCCCCGGATGTGACACGGGCGACCGGGTGGCTCAGAGCACGTCGCGGCGCTGCAGGAAGCCGAGGGCGGCCCAGCCCACGGGCACCGGGAGCCAGAAGGTAACGGCGCGGAAAAGCAGGACCGCACTGAACGCGGCGGCCCCGTGCATTCCGGCGGCGGTCAGGCCGGCCGCGAGTGCCGCTTCCACCGCGCCGATCCCGCCCGGCGTTGGGACGGCCGAGCCGATCGCGCTGCCGGTCAGGTAGACCACGGCGACGGCCACGAGCGACAGCGAGCCGCCGAACGCGCGGACGGACACATCCAGGCAGCAGATGTACGCCGCGGTCACCAGCAGCGCCCCGCCGATGCCCTCGGCCAGCTTGGCGGGCTGCTGCGCGATGTCGAGCAGCCGCGGGATCACCTGCCCAAGGGTGGTGGTCAGGCGGGACAGCAGCAGCTTGCGGCCGGCCGGCACCGCGAGCACGGCCAGGATCACCCCGACCAGGACGGCGAGCGCGATGTAGGTCCATCCCGGGGGCTTGAGCTCGGTGTTCTTCGCCGTGCCCGCGAGCGCGATGAAGATCGCCAGCAGGGTGAGGTGCAGTGCGAGCGCTATGACCTGTGAGACGCCCACGCTGGCCACCGCGTCGGCGGCCGCGACCTTGGACCGGCGCAGGTAGCGGATGTTGAGCGCCGCCCCGCCCACGGCGGCGGGCGTGACCAGGGTCACGAACGAGCAGGCCACCTGCGTCAGCAGGGTCCGGCCGAACCTCAGCCGCTCGAGCACGAAGCCGGACAGCTCCATCGCCGCCCCGACGTAGGTGAGCGCGGACAGCCCGAGCGCGACGATTGTCCAGTGCCAGTTCGCGTGCCGGAACAGGTCGCCGAAGCTGGTCCTGGCGAGCTCACCGGCCAGGATGTAGGCCGCGAATACCGCGGCAACGAGCGTGACCAGGGTCCGCAGCCGGAACCGCTCCACCTGGACCGGCGCTTCCTCGGAGCCGGCCGCGCTGGGCCGGAGCTGCCGGCGGAGCGCGGGCAGCACGTCCGCGCGGCGGCGCAGCGCGTTCCTGGTCGAGCGGTGCAGCACGACCGGCTGGATCAGCGGCGCCACGGCGTCCAGCTCCGCGCTGCTGATCTTGCCGTGCGCGCTCCTCACCGCCCGTTCGGGGCCGACCAGGAGCGCCAGCTCGGCCAGGAGCTGGGCCAGATCGAGGCGCAGCTGCAGGTCGCTGGCTGCCACGTCGCCGTTGCCCGGCTCGAGGAGCATGACCTCGCCGCCCTCGCGCGCCCGGCCCACGTCGATATGGTGCAGCCCGAGCCCGCGATGGCCGTCGGTGCCGGGCACCTCGCTGGTCATGACGATGCGGTCGGCGGTGAGCGCGCGGTGCGTGACCCGCCGGCTGTGCAGCAGCAGCACGGCATCCCAGACCCTCGCGATCTGCGCGTCCGTCGGCGGGGCCGGCAGGTTGGCCAGGCTGGTCCCGTCGTGGCCCTCGTTCACGAGCACCGCGGCCTCCGGGCCGACCCGGATCAGCGCGCGCAGCCGCGGGGTGAGCACGCCCGCGTCCTCGGCCGCGTAGGTGAGCAGCGCACGCCGCTCGACGGCCCGCTCCACGGTCAGCGGGGCACTGCGCGACACCTGGGTCCGCAGCCGCAGCCTGCGGTACAGCCGGTAGAACACGTCGGCTGCCTGCTGGTCGCGGTCGAAGACCGTGACGTCGAGCCGGTCGCCGTCCCGCATGGTCGCGGCGTACTTGCGGGTCTCGGTGCTGGCGTCGGTGATCCGGCGCATGCTGACGACCGGCGTGCCGACATCGCCGAGCGCCTCGGCGATGTCCAGGGCCGAAGGGCGCTCGCTCATCGACCCGAGGAGGTAACGCAGCCCGGCCCCGCACGCGATGCCCACCAGCACGGTGATCAGCAGCGAGAACACGGTCGTCTGCTTGTTCACCAGGCTGGCCAGCCCGTAGAAGGCGATGGCCAGCCAGAACACGGCGCGCCACCGCGGGCGCCCGGCCAGGCCGATGACCGAGACGTAGGCGGTGAGCCCGGACAGATACCAGTCAAGGGCGGGCACCAGGCTGCCGGCCGTGCGGTATGCGGTGAGCACGTCGTAGAGGCCAGCGGCGGCGTGGATCCTGAGCAGCTGGTTCGCGGCCAGCACCAGGCCCACGGTGATGCCGCCCGCTACCACCGCCTCGGCGAGGCGGCGCGGCTGGCGGCGGACCAGCATCCGGATCGCCAGGGCAACGGGCAGCAGCAGTAGCGCTACGTGCGCGACGAATCCGACGATCGGCAGCAGTGCCTTCAGGTACCGGCTGGCCAGGACGAGGTCAGTCTCGGCGCCATTCGCGGTCGCGCGGGCGAGCAGGGCCAGCGCCGCCAGCAGGGCGATCTCCATCAGCGCGATGACACAGCGCAGCAGATCGGCCGGGATCCGGACACGCGACTGCAGCTGGTCCTCGACGTGAATGGCGGCCGGGGAGGTTTGGGCAGCCGGGGAGGCCGGCGCGGCACGCACCGGCGCCACCGGAGCCGGGCCAGCGGTGCCGGCCGGCTGGTCCTCCCTGGGCAAGGTCACGTAATGATGGTTTCACCTGGTTCTCATTACGCACAGGGGGCCTCCCGCTCAGACCCTCCCAGACCCGCGCACATCGCCCGGGTTTGCCGCCTCCCGCCCGGTCAGGGGTGGGCTCGCGCCCACGCGGGCTGAGCCCGGCCGCCGTCGGTGAGCTGCTGGTAGAGCGCGACCGTGTCGGGGTGTGGCTCGCCGTCGGCGGAAATGTCCGTCATGGCGTCCAGGCAGCGGCTCCACGCCTCCCGGACCCCGGCGAGGTTGCCCGCCGCGTGCTCGGCGCGCATCAGCGCCCGCCACAGCTGCTCGGCGGACACGTCGCCGGCCAGCCCGGTCCGGGCGGCGCGGGCCGACGCCGACGGGTCGCCGCCCCGCAGCTCGAGCTCGGCGAGCAGCTCCGCGGCGTCGACGATCTGAGCCCGCACGGTCTCGGTGAAGGCCACATCCAGCCACCAGTGATAGCAGCCGGTGAACGGCTTGCCGCGGATCAGCGTCATGGCTTCCCGCAGGCACCCGATCTCCCGCCCCGCGATCCCGCGCTCGCTGAGATCCTCGAAGTCGGCCCAGTCGAACCGGGCATCGGCGTGCAGCGCGTACTGCCCGGCCCCGAGGTGCTCGATCCACACCCGCCCGTCGGCGGCCCGGCCGAGCTGGCGGCGGGTGCGCACGATCAGCTGGCGCAACGAGTCGCTCGGCTTCGGGTGATCCGGGTCGGCTCCGAGCAGGAAGCACAGCTGGGCGTTGGAGAGCCCGTCCCGCCCGTTCAGGGCGAGAGCCAGGATCAGCTGGCTCTGCGCGGGCTGCAGCGCGGCGGGCGCGCCGTTGACCGTGAACGTGCCCAGGACGCCGATGCGTAGCCCTGCTTCCTCGCCGGCATCATCGGACCCGGGCCGTCCGGATTCGTCGGCCAGGATGCCGTTCGGCTCGTCCGCCTGCCGCGGCTCCCCGGCTGGCGGCGATCCCTCGCCCGCCGGCGGCTGGTCGTCCGGCGGCGGTTCCTCGAGGCCGATCAGCTCCGGTGCCGGCGGCCACGACGACCCGTCGTAGGGCGGCTCGTACGGTGCGACGTCGCTGGTGTCCGCGGCGACCTGGAACAGGCTGGTCAACGCCTCGTAGTCGGCCTTGGTCAGCGGCTGCGGCCAGACGTCCAGGTGCAGCGGCGCGACGTGCCCGGCGATGCCGCCCGGCCGTGCCGGATCCGGCTCGAGCCGGAAGCTGGCCGGCGCGGGATGACCATCAGGGGGCTCGGCGCCGCCGGGCACCAGCGCCGCGATCCCGCCGGGATCGCTGGCCAGGTCCGCCAGCATCGCCATCTGCTCCGGCGTCGGCGCGGTCCGGCTGACCAGCAGCGTCAGCGCCCAGTCTTCGTCGCCAGGGTCGATGAGCCGGCGCCGTCGGACGTCGGCCCGGTCGGTGTCGCCCAGGCTGTCCAGCCTGCGCCGCATGCCCACGGCCTTCGAGGCGAGCAGGTCGAGGGCCTCGGCCAGGCTGGCGCAGCTGGTTGCCCGGCCGTCGACCGCCGCCAGTTCCGGGAACCCGGCGAGGATCAGGTCGTACCAGCCCGCCAGCTGGCTGGTGGTCAGCTCCGCTGCCGCGGTCGACAAGACCAGGTCCGCCAAGTCGGCCGGGCCGTCGACCGTGGTCACCCGCAAGTGCTCCAGGTCGATCAGCGCATACCCGCCGTCGGCGGCGATGCCGGCGGTCAGCAGGCCGGGCAGCAGGTCGCCGGCCTGTGCGGGCCCGTACGGCTCGGACGGCACGTGCCGCGGCAGTTCCAGCCGCCACGCCATGCCCTGCCGTCCGCCGGGCACGCCGAACGGCGCCGGCGGCGGCTCGCTCGACGGGCTGGCCAGCAGCAGCTCGAGACCCGACCGGTACACGCAGACCCCGGTGATGTCCGGAATCGGCTGCCCGGCGGCCACCATGCCGGAGCCCAGCCCGCTCAGCGCCGCACGCAGCGCGGTGGGCGGCTGTGGCAGCCGCCCGGGCCGGTCTGCCGCGCCCGGATGCGGCTCCGCGCTCACGCCGTCATACAGGAACGATCCGGAGCCGGTCTCGTCGCCAGTGTCGAACAGCGTGCCCCCGCCGGTGTCGAACAGCGTGCCCTCGTCCGGGTACAGCAGCCCGCTGGCCGGGTTGAACAGCGGCTCCGGTTCCGGCCCCGCGTATCGCGGATCCGGCCCGGGCCGTCCGGCGTACGACTGCTCGGCGGCGCGCAGCCGCTGCTCTGCAGCGATTACCGGAGCGCTGACCGGCACCGGGATCCGCCTGCCGAAACGGCGGGCCTGGCGCTGGCGGCGGCGCATCCGGGCGAGCGCAACGCTCACGCCGCCGACCAGCACTCCCGCACCGAACATGGCGAACGGCGAGATCTCGGTCAGTTCGGCCGGGCGCGCGAAGCTCGCTTCCTGGCGCGAGGGCGCTGCCGCGTGCGCGGGCGCAGATGCTGCGGCGGGCGCGGGCGATGCAGCCGGCGGGTCGGCCGCTGGCGTGGCGGCGGCGCCGGCCGGATCGGAGGCGGGCGCGGTGGCTGCCGGATGCGGATGACTGAAGCGCGGGTCGCGCGAGTGGTGCCCGGCGTGGCCGCCCGCCGTCGGGGCGCCTGTTGCGGGCGAGTCGGCCGACGATAGCCCGGTGGGGCTTGCGGGCAGCTGCAGCACCCATCCCGGCCAGATCACCGAAGGATCGGTGAACTTCTGGCCGCCGCCCATGTCGTGCCCGAGGTTGAGCTTGACGATCTCCGGAAAGAGATCACCGTTGCCGAGGTAGCGCTGGGCGATCGACCAGAGGCAATCGCCGCTGCGGATAGTGACCATCTGGGAGAAGCCCATGCTCATCACCTGGGGAGCCGCCGGATCCGCTGTGCTTGCCTCGGTGCGGTAGTCCGCCAGCAGATCCGCCGGGTGGGCGGGCTGATCCGCGAGGGGTGCGTGCCGCACCGCCGAGACCGTGACGACCGAGGGCGCGGCGCTGGCCAGCACCGCAGCCGGCTGGCTGCCGAACGCGAGCACGATGAGCGCGACGAGCCAGCCTGCCGAGTTCTGCAGGCCGCCGAGCCGCAGCCGCGGGGCGCGCCGCCCGCGCAGCGCAGCCTGCGCCTCGGTGACCACCGCGACGGTGAACGCGGCCCACGCTATCCAGCTGATGTCCCGGACCGCACCGAGAAAGACCGTGCCGTTGTCCCGGTGCAGCAGCAGCGTGGTGATATGGCTCCAGGCCGGGACGTGCTGCGGCAGCGGGTCCCCGCCGAGCTTGTACAGGGCCACCGGCAGGCCGACGACGAGGACGGCCAGCGTCACCAGCGCGGTGCCCCCGCGCAAGACCGTGGCCAGGGTGCGTGGCCCGCGCATCCGGGCGGAGTGCCGGGTCATTGCTGGGGTCCCGTCACGCCGGTAACGAGCGAGGCGGTCGCCGAGCCGGTCGAGGTCATCGAGTCGATGCCGATGATCGACAGCACCTTGGTCGGCCCGGTCACGGTGACGGTCACCTGGATCGACTCGGTCCCGACCGGTGTGACGCTGCCGTGATACCCGGCGCTGGACAGGTACTCTTCGGCGGCGGCGATGGCCTGGGCCTGGTCCACCGTGAACGACCCGGTGGACAGCGCCTGCCCCTGGTTCACCATGCCCGCGCCTGCCCTGGCAGCTTCCTGCGCGATCGCGGTGGCGTTCTCCGCCTGGTTCAGCTTGGCGCCGCCGTCGATCACGATCCCGGCCATGGCGATCAGCGCCACGAACAGCACCAGCAGCATCAGCGTGATCGATCCGGTATCGCTCGCGCTCCGCCAGCGCGGTAATGTCATCCGGCGCTCCTTGCCTTTCCGGTCTCGTAGCTGAGCTTGCACCCGCGGTGTGATAGTCACTGTGACCTCACCGTCCCCGGAATGGGTCGAGCGGCGACGTGAACGTCGCCGTGAGAGTCCTGCTGCCCGGCATGCCCGGGACCAGCAGGTTGGACAGGGAAACCCGGCAGGTGACTGTGGCCCGGACGCTGGCCGGCTGGCCAACCGGCACCCCGAATCCGGACACGTTGACCCGCACGACCGGGTCGCAGTTGAGGCCGTCCTGGCCGAGGGCGGCCTGCGCACTGGACATGGCCGCCGTCTGGGCTGCCGCCGGGGTGAGCGAGATCGAGGCTTGCCGGGCCGCGTCCCGGGCGGCCGCCGCGACCGAACCCTGTGCCACCGAGGTCCGCCCGGCGGCGATCACCAGGCCGAGCAGGAAGAGGATCACCGGCGCCAGGATGACCAGTTCGAGCGCGGCGTTGCCCGCGTCATCGCGGAGGCTTGGATGGATTCGCACGGCTTGGGTCACCTCAGGGCGCCGTAAACTTCTCGACCGGTGCCTGGGCCGCCTCGGTGACGGTGACCACCAGGCCGGGCACGATCGTCGGCACGTGGCCGGAGACGATGATCTGGACCGTCGACGCGGTGCTGCCCGATCCGTTCGCCGAGGGGCTGAGCAGGTAGCCGGACGCGGCCGACCGGGCGAAGGCCAGCGCGGCACCGGGCCGGCGCCCGCCGGGGCGCCGGTTACCCGCGCCGCGTTGGCGCCCTGACGCGCCGCAGCCAAAGCTGCCTGCCTGGCCAGGAACCACAGCGAGGCCTGGGCGATGACCATCACGGCCAGCAGGAACACCGGCACGATGATCACGTAGCTGAGGGTCAGCGCCCCGGCGTCGGAGCCGCGTCTGCCGCGGCAGCCAGCGGGCCGCATCGTCTACGGGATCTTGCTCTCGTACTGCTTGATCTTGCCGACGAAGAACACGCCCGCGGCCACGGCCGCCGCGACCAGGATTCCGGCGATCACGATCCACTCCAGCGTGATCGCGCCGGATTGGGGATCGCCGGCCCGGGCCGCGCGGGCGCGCCACCGGGCCTGGTCAATCAGATAACTGATTGCGAACCAGAGCGGGTTCATCATGGGGCCTCCGTTTCTGGGACGCGGTCTAGCCGGCGCCGAAGGTACGGTCGAGGACGGGGAAGATCAGTAGCACCAGGAAGCCGACACCGAGCAGCGCGATCGGGATCACCATCGTGGTGCTGCGGGCGCCGGCCTTGGCGCGCTCCGCGGCCTGCGCCTGGCCCCGCATGGAGGCGGCCCGGGCCGCGAGGGTGTCCAGAATCTTGGCGCCTTCGTGCCCGGCGACCTCGGCGATGTCGGCCAGGTCGGCGAGTTCGCTGACCCCGGTCTCGCGGGCCAGGCGGGCCAGGGCGGTCCACGGTGCGTCCCCGGCCCGGCGGGCGGCGTCCAGGGCGGCCGCGATACGGCCGAACGCCCAGCCGCCGCCGATGTCGGCAGCGGCCTCGAGCGCCTCGGTCGGCCCGGCGCCGGCTCCCCGCTCGAGCGCCACCAGGTCGAGGTAGCTGGTGAGCGCGTGCCGGAAGTCGGTGCGCCGCTCGGCTGCGTTGGTCCTGGTGACCAGGTCGGGGGCGAAGAACAGGGCAACCCCGCAGGCCAGCGACGCGAGCGCGGGTACCTGCCAGTTGACCCCGAACCCGCCGAGTGCGAGCAGCTCCACCAGCACCGGCGGCACAGCGAGCCCGAGCAGGCCGCAGGTTATCTTGCTGGCGATCCAGGTGTCGCGGTCCTGCCCAAGCAGCGCCAGGTCGGCCGTCGGAGTCGGCAGCCAGGGCAGCTCGGCCGAGACGTGCCGCGCAAGGCGCAGCGACACCGAGGTCCGGCGGCCCGGCACCGGGGCCGAGTCCAGCCGGGCGAGCGCCGCGTCCAGCCGGGCGGGCGCCGGGATGAGCTCGCGGACCACCAGGAAGATGCCGAGGCCGCCGAGCACGCCGGCGACGACCACCCACACACTCATCGGTGCCTCCCTGCCGGTGCGAGATCGGACGCAGCCTTGGCCGGCTCCTCAGGGTCGAGGAACCTGCCCGGGGCCGGCATGGTCCCGAGGCGGTGCAGCCAGCCGAGGCCGAGGGCGTACAGCCCGGCGACGAACGCGAGCACGAACTCCCCGGCGACCGTGCCGAACGGAGCCGAGTAGGACCGGTTCAGCACCGCGAAGGCGGTGAACGCGAGGACAAAGACCGCGATCCACCGGACCGTCGTCCGGTGCACGGCCCGTTCCGCCTCGATGTCGCGACGGGCCGCGACGTCCCTGGCCAGCATCACCGCGAGCGCGTTGAGCACCTCACGCACCCCGCCGCCGCGGCGGCCGGTCGCGATGATCAGCGCGGCCGCGATCCGGTCGGCCGCCGGGTCGCCGATGTCGGCGGCGAACGCCCGGAGCGCGGCCTCGGTGCCGGTGCGGGCCGACAGCCTGCGTGCGAGCGTGGTTACCTGCTCGGCGATCGCGGCGGGCGCGGTGCGCGCGCTGGCCTCGAGAGCCTCCTCGAGGCCGCGGCTGGCGGTCAGCATGTCGCTGAGCCGGCGGATCCACTGCTCCAGGCCCTCCAGCATCTCGGTGCGCCGCCGCTGGCCGCGGACGAAGCTCAGCCGGGGCAGGAAGATGACCGCTGCCGCCGCGGCGAGCGCGGCCACCGGCCACCCGGTGATCAGCAGCATGACCAGGCCGACCGGCACCGCGAGCAGCATTCGCCAGCGCTGCGGGGCCAGGCGCATCCGCGGCTTGGTCTGCCGCGGCGGGCCGGGCGGCCGCGGGCGGCCGATCAGCTCCCGGACGACGAGCACGAGCCCGGCCATGATCAGCCCTCCGGCGAGCGCGGCCAGCAGCATCATCGCCAACCCCCCGGCTGTGCCATGGCCCGCTGGCGGTCCAGCAGCGCAGGGTCGAAGCCCGCGGCCGCCAGCCTGGCGAGCATCTTCGGCGAGGGAGTGTGCGCGGCCATCGCCCGCCCGTCCGCCCCCTCGGGCAGGAACAGCCGGTTGACCGCCGGGCGCTCGGTGTCGCCGGGCGGCATCACCTCGAGGACCTCCGACACGTACCGCACCGTCCGGGTGCCGTCGTGCCGCTTGCGCACGTGCACGACCAGGTCGACCGCCATGCCGACCAGGATGTGGATCGCGCGCTCGGCCAGGGTCAGCCCGCCGCGCAGGCCGAGGATCAGGATCCGGTCGAACGCCTCCCCCGGCGAGTTGGCGTGCAGCGTGCACATCGAGCCCTCCTGGCCCGAGTTCATCGCCTCCAGCATCGGCATGATCTCGCCGCGCCGGACCTCGCCGACCAGGATCCGCTGCGGGTTGTGCCGCAGCGCGTGCGCGATCAGGTCGTGCAGTGAGATGCCGCCGGCGCCCTCGGAGTTCTGCTCCCGTGCCTCGAACGCGATCACGTCCGGGTGCTGCTGGGTGCCGTGCAAGAACAGCTCGTACTCCGATTCCAGGGTGGCCACCCGCTCGCCGGGCGGGATCTCCGAGGCGAGCCCGCGCAGCAGCGTGGTTTTGCCGGCGTTCACCCCGCCGGTGACGATGATGTTGCAGCGCGCCCGCACCGCCGCGGCGAGGAAGCTCGCCAGCGTCACGTCCATGGTGCCGAGCTGGATCAGCCTGCCCAGGGTGACGTCGAGCTGCCCGTGCCTGCGCAGCGACACGCAGGGCCTCGGGGTGACCGCCATCGTGGCCGTCATTCGCGCGCCGCCGGTGAGCGCGACGCTGACCAGCGGCGAGGCGGCTGAGAAGTCGCGGGCGGTCTGCCCGCCGCGGGCAGCCCAGTTGCGGATCATCGCGATCAGCTCGTCGTCGCTCGCCGCCACCGGCGGGCCGAACACCCGCTCCCCGGTCGCGTATGTGACCCATACCTCGTCGCAGCCGTTGAGGTCGACGTTCTCAACCTGCGGATCGCGCAGGTACCCGGCCAGCGGCCCGAGCCCGTACCGCTGGTCGTAGACCGCCTGGGCCAGTGCCTCTCTGTCGGCCGGCAGAGCACCGGGGCGCCGGCCCTGACCTGCCGCTCCGCCCAGGCCCGGACCGCATCGCCGATCAGCGGCAGCGCCTCGTCCTGGCTGGCCCCGTCCTGCAGCCGGTCCGCGACCATGGCGAGGATCTCCGCAACGCCACGGCGCAGCCTGGCATCGCTGAGCCCCGACGGCGTCCGGGGCAGCCGGGGCTGAGGCCCAGATGACCGGTCTCCCGGCTGCTGCGGCGGGCCGGGCATGGCCGACCAGGGCGGCATCGGCGGGACGGGGGAAGTGGAGGGCGGGAAGGGGCTGGGATAGCTATGCGTCATCGGCTCGCGCTCGCTTCCCGCGCGCTAGGCCCCGGCCACTGCGGATACCTGGCCGCCGGGCCGCCCGCCGCCTCGCGCAGCGCGCGGACAGCCGGTGCCGCCGCCCGGATCAGCGGCCTGGCCTGCAGCCCACGGCGGCTGCCGGCGCCGTCCGACAGCACGGCGGCGGCCCTGGCGTCGTACGGCAGCGTGGCGGTCACCGGCGCGCCGAGCACCCTGCCGACCTCGCGCGGTGAGTGCGTGCCTTCGCCGACCAGCAGCAGCGCCAGCCGGCCGTCCTCGCCGAGCAACTGCTTCAGCATCTCCACCCGCGCCCTGGCTTTGCTGACCTGGCGCAGTGACGGCCGGAGCACCAGCACCACGAGGCTCGCCACCGTGAGCACCGGCTCGGGGGCACCGCCAGCGTCGAGGCGGCCGCAGTCGGCGATGACATCCGCGGGCTGGGCCGCCAGCATGGTCGCGAGCACGGGCCAGGCCGGCGCGAGACCGGTGCTCTGGCGCGGGTCGGAGAGCCCGGCGAGCAGCAGCCTGCCGCGCTCGTCATCCAGCTCGATCAGCTGCGGCCACAGCGCTGCGGCGAGCCCGTCCGGGTTCTGCCCGGCCTCGATGGCCAGCGCCAGCAGCCCGTTCCGCGCGGGCAGATGCCCGGCGAACAGCCCGGCCAGGATGTCGCCGCCGCTGGGGTCGCACTCGGCGAGGATCACCTGCCCGGGCCAGCCGAGCGACAGCGTCAGCGCCGTGGTGGTGACGCCGGGCGACCCGCCGGCCGATACCAGCGCGTACAGGCTCACGACGACGCCCGGCTGGTGATGATCAGCGCGATCTGCCCGGTCGCGGCCTGCTCCGCCACCGACGGCCCGTTGCTCGACGTGACGAGCAGGTCGACGACGTCGTCGCCGTCCTGGTCGGGCACGGCGTTCACGGCCTGCACCACGGCGGCGACCGGGCTGGTGAGCACCGGCGCCGCGCCAGACCCGGAGCTCCCCGACGGCGTGGCCACGACCAGCACCTGGTCACCGGGTGCTAGCCCGCTGGCGGGTAGCCCGGACGGCTTGACCGCCACCGGGACGAGGTCCTGGCCCGGGCCTGGCGGCAGTTTGCTGGTCAGCTCGGACGAGGCGAGCAGCGTCCCCGGCCGCAGCGTCGTGGCCGCGACCAGGCCGAGCACCGCGGACAGCTGCTTAGCCGGGATGGTCTGCACGCCCGGCCCGGCCGCCACGGTCGTCGTGCCCACGTCGGCCGACGTAATCACCGAGCCGACCGGCACCGCCGTCGTCACCACCAGCACCGGGACCTGGTGGTCTTCCCGGTTGTAGAGCGCCACGCTCGCCAGGATCCCGGCGCCGATGAGCGCGGCGGCCAGCGCGATCATGCCGGGGCGCCGCTTGCGCGGCAGCCCGCGCAGCTGGCCGTGCGACGGCGGCGGGACCGGGCCGTTTCTCGGCGGATCGGGCTCGGGGTGGAAGACGGTCCCGAAGCCAATCCCAGGCTCGTTAGTGCTCACCCGCTGGTCACCAGTGCCTCTCCGGCCGCGACGCGGAGCGTGAACGGCGCGTTCGACGTCACCCCCGCGGCGACCTGCCCGCCGGCCCCGCCAGAGCCGACCCAGCTGATGTTCCAGGAGACGGTCACCGACCCCTGGTACGCGTTGCCCGGCTGCCCGGCCGACGGCTGGTCGTAGGTGTAGGAGCAGTTAGTGTGCTGCGCGCTCAGCGGCAGCTTCGGCTGGTAGGCGGTGCCGGGACCGTGGCACGTCAGGTCGGACAGCCCGCCGCCGGGGTTGAAGGTGATCTGCTGCGGCACCGCAGTCGCCCTGGCCCACACCGGGCCGACGGCCACCGTCACGTGCACCGGGCGCCAGTTACCGACCCAGTACCACTCCGGCAGGCCCACCAGGCCCTCCTTGCCCCTGGGCGGGGCCGTCTGCAGCTGGGGCAGAGGGACGTGCAGCTCGCCGATGGCTATCTGGAGCAGTTGCTGCGGCGTCACCGCAGGGGCGGCGGCGGCCCCGTTGCCGGCCAGCACCACCCCGCCGAACGCTTGATTTCCCGGGCAGGTGATTGCCTCCCAGGTGTCGCCCTTGGGCGGCGGCCACTGCAGTCCGAGGAAGGTCGCCTGCTGCTGCGACAGCGGGGTCAGTGTGCAGTCGGACTTGCCGCCGCCACTGCCGCCGCCCCCCGCGCCGGGCTGCCCCGGGATCGTGGTGGTGTTCTGGCATACCCACTCGAAGGTACCGTCGACGGGCTGGTAAGAGCAGCCGCCCGCGACCGGAGCGGCGGTGGCCGCCGTCGTAGCGGGGGCGGCCAGCGCGGCCCCGGCCGGGTACCCGGCCAGCGCCGTGGCCAGCAGCGCGGCCGCCAGGAGCGGGCGCCAGATGGCACGGCTGCGAGCGCGGCTGGATCTTTCACGGTTCAGGGAACGCATGACGACACCACCGGAACCTGGTTGCTGACCAGCCACCGGCCGTGCGTGCGAACCAGCGTGCTGATCATGTTGACTCGGGGGCTGCCGAGGCTGCCGACCACCTGGCCGGACCTGGCGTTCTGCACGCCGGCGTGGCTGAAGTCCGCGCAGTCGTGCACTGCCGCGTGATTACCGGTGATCCGCACGCTGAGGATGTGCGGCACCGGCGCCCCGTACTGGACCTCGCCCCGCGCCCAGTCGGTCTCGAACCCCGTGATCAGCGACTGGATGCTGGCGGCGGTCGCGTGGGACGCCAGGATCACGCCCGCCTTGGCGGCGTTCTGCGTGTCCAGCGCCTGCCCGAGGGCCTGCCAGTACCCGTTGTAAGCGGCGACCACCTGCTGCTGAGCGGTCTGCGGCGGTCCGGTCAGCGCGACCGGCACGGCCGCCCCCGGCGACTTGTGCGGCAGCGAGACGGGCGCCTGGCCGCCGCAGCCGGCGACGGCTATCGCCAGGCCTGCGCCCGGCAGCAGGGCTGTTATTAAGGCAAGGCACGCGGGCCTACCGCAGCGGCCCACTACGCGCCGGCGCAGCCCGAACGCGCCGAGTAGCGGAAGCCGCGCGGCGATGTCCTGAGACATAAGCCGTGCTCCAGCTGACTGTATTGTTAACCTGTGACCGCGGTGCCAGCATTGCGCACTTACGGCCATCTGCACAACCGGTTGGCATGAATGAGCCGGGATCGTGGAACTTTTTTCGAACCACGCCGTGCATCCGAACGGCACCCTGCAACGGCCCTGACCGTCCAATGTGGCGTGCTGCAGATTGTGCTGCAGGTTGCGCTGCCTGCGGTGCCGACGAACTGTGGCTATCGGGCGATGCGCGCCGCGAATATTGGGGCATAACGGCATCTGTGTCAATGGCAACTGCCGGATTCGCGAACCCCGAGACCTAATCGGCCCGGGTCGGCCTAGCCGAATACCGGCTAACGCTGAATGTTTGGATCCACGCCAAACTGGCCAGGCACGATCGCGTGCCGTTCGCGCCGGTAAGCGCCGGGGGCTGGCGGGCCGTACACCGGGGGCGCACCCTGACGACCCTGGGACTCATCCCGCCATAACCGAAACGGACATCACGCGACTATGCCGGGGCCCTGCCACCGGGGGTTCCGCCGGCCCGGCGCGGGCCCGGCCAGCGGACCCGTTCAGCCGCCGCACGCTTGGATAATTCATTACCGGCGCTATGCGAAACCACGCATTCGGGCCTAGCATGCGCTCGTGGCCATGGTGTTCGGGGTTGTCAAGCGGGTGCTGGTCGGGCGCCCCATGCAGAGCGACAAACTCGGCCACACACTGCTGCCGAAGCGGATAGCCCTCCCGGTGTTCGCCAGCGACGCGCTCTCCTCCGTGGCCTACGCCACCGAGGAGATCCTGATCGTGCTGTCGGTCGGCGGCATCGCGCTGTTCACCGGCTACACGCCGTGGATCGCGCTGGCCGTCGGGGTGCTGATGCTAGTCGTGGTGGCCTCCTACCGGCAGAACGTGCACGCGTACCCGTCCGGCGGCGGGGACTACGAGGTGTCCAGCACCAACCTCGGGCAGCGGGTTGGCCTCGCCGTCGCTAGCGCACTGATGGTCGATTACACGCTGACCGTCGCGGTGTCGGTATCCGCGGGCGTGGCGAACCTGGCCTCGGCGTTTCCCTCGCTGGAGTCGCACGCCACGATCATCGCGGTGGTCGTCGTGGCGGTGATCGCGCTGATGAACCTGCGCGGCGTGCGGGAGTCCGGGACCGTGTTCGCGATCCCCACCTACTGCTTTATCGGCGTCGTGGTGCTGATGATCGCCTGGGGGCTGACCCGGGTCGGCCTCGGCCATCACTTGCGCGCGGAGAGCGCGGGCTACCAGATCCCCGACGCGCACACCTACACCGGCCTGCTGCTGGTGTTCCTGCTGCTGCGGGCGTTCTCCTCCGGCTGCACCGCGCTCACCGGGGTCGAGGCGATCAGCAACGGGGTGCCCGCGTTCCGCAAGCCGAAGAGCAAGAACGCGGCGACCACGCTGGCCCTGCTCGGCATCATCGCGGTCTCGATGTTCGCCGGGGTCACTGCTCTGGCGCTGATCAGCCACGTGCACATCTGCCCGAGCACGGCCAACTGCCTGCCGCACGTCAAGTACCAGACCACCGTGATCGCCCAGGTCGGGCAAGCGGTGTTCGGCCACGGCTCACTGCTGTTCTACTTCCTGCAGCTGGTCACCGCGCTGATCCTGGTGCTGGCGGCCAACACCGCGTTCAACGGCTTCCCGGTGCTTGCCTCGATCCTGTCCCGGGACGGGTTCCTGCCCCGCCAGCTGCGCAACCGGGGCGACCGGCTGGCCTACAGCAACGGGATCCTGCTGCTGTCCGGGTTCGCGATCCTGCTGATCGTGGTGTTCCAGGCGTCGCCGACCCGGCTGATCCAGCTGTACATCATCGGCGTGTTCGTGTCGTTCACCTGCAGCCAGACCGGGATGATCCGGCACTGGAACCGGCTGCTGCGCGCCGTCACCGACCGCGCAACCCGGCGCAAGATGTACCGGTCCCGGACGATCAACACGGTCGGCGCCTGCTTCACCGGCGTGGTCCTGGTCATCGTGCTGATCAGCAAGTTCGCCAGCGGAGCCTGGATCGTGGTCGTCGCGATGCCGGTGATCTGGCTCACCATGCGCGGCATCCGCGGGCACTACGACAGCGTGGCCGCCGAGCTCGTGCCGCCGGCGGAAGCACCGGTCACGCTGCCCGCGAGCAACCGGGCGATCGTGCTGGTCTCCAAGCTGCACCTGCCCACGATGCGCGCGGTCGCCTACGCCCGGGCCACCCGGCCGAGCCACCTCGAGGCGATCACGGTGAATGTGGACGAGGCCGAGACCGCGCGCCTGCAGGAGGAGTGGGACCGCAGCGACATCCCGGTCCCGCTGACCGTGGTGGCCTCCCCGTACCGCGACATCACCCGGCCGGTGGTGCAGTACGTGAAGCAGATGCGCCGGGAGAGCCCGCGCGACATCGTGACCGTGTTCATCCCCGAGTACGTGCTCGGTCACTGGTGGGAGCAGGTGCTGCACAACCAGTCCGCGCTCCGGCTCAAGGCACGGCTGCTGCAGCAGCGCGGCGTGGTCGTGGCCAGCGTGCCCTATCAGCTTCGGTCGGCGACCCAGGCGGCCGCGTCGCCCGGCCTGCCATGGAAGGCGGCCCTGTCGCCGCTGCGCAGGCTGACCGCCGAACGCGAGGCACTGCAGGCCGAGGAGCTGCGGGCCGAGATGGAGGTCCGTTCGGCCAAGCCGATCGGCGACTGCGGCGACCGTGAAGTTGCCGACATCGCGGGCGTCCTGCGCAGCGTCACGCATCGGCCGCGCGGCCCGAGCCTCACCATGGAGGCCGATCTGTGGGACGGGACCGGCAACATCACGCTGGTCTGGCTGGGACGGCGCAACATCCCCGGCATTTACCCCGGGCGCCGGATCGTGGTCCACGGCCGGGTCGCCAGGATCAAGGGCGCACGCACCCTGTTCAACCCGGTCTATGAGCTGCAGCCGGTCGCGGCGGGCGGCGGGCCCGACCCTGAAAGCCCGTCCTGAGTCAGGGCCGGAACCGGTAGCCCATGCCGGGCTCGGTCAGCAGATGCCGCGGCCGGGACGGGTCGGGCTCCAGCTTCCGGCGCAACTGCGCGACGTAGACCCGCAAGTAGTTGCCCTCGGTCTGGTACTCGGGGCCCCACACCTCCTGCAGCAGCTGGCGCTGCGTGACCAGCCGGTCGGCGTTGCGCACCAGGACCTCGAGAAGCTGCCACTCGGTTGGCGTGAGCCGGACGTCGCCGCCGTCCCTGGTGACGCGTTTGTCCGCGAGGTCGACGGTGAAGTCGGCGGTCGCGACCACCGGCTCGTCCGGTGCCGGCGACGCCCTGCGCACGGCGGCGCGCAGCCGGGCCAGCAGCTCGTCCATGCCGAATGGCTTGGTCACGTAGTCGTCGGCGCCCGCGTCGAGCGCCGCGACCTTGGCGCTTTCCTGGCCCCAGGCGGACAGCACGATGATCGGCGTGGACGTCCAGCCGCGGACTCCCTTGATCACCTCGGTGCCGTCCATGTCCGGCAGGCCGAGGTCGAGGATCAGCACGTCGGGCCGCTCCCGGGCCATCGCCGCCAGGCCCGACGCTCCGTCCGTGGCGACGGCGACCTCGTACTTGCGCGCGGTCAGGTTGATCCGCAGTGCCCGAAGGATCGGTGCCTCGTCATCGATGACCAGCACCCGGGTCACGAGTCGGCTGCCACAACCATGCCAGGTGCCCTGGTGGCGGCCGGCAGGGTCACCCTGATCGTCAGGCCGCCGCCGGGGGTGTCGGCCGCCGCGACCGAGCCGCCCATCGTGTCCAGGAACCCCTTGACCACGGCAAGCCCGAGCCCGACCCCGTTGCCGGTGGTGCGTGCCTCCCGCCTGCTCGCGTCCAGCCGCTCGAACGGCTCGAACATCCGCTCCTTGAGCGCGTCCGGCACGCCGGGCCCGTGATCCGTGATCTCCAGGATCACGCTGTCGCCCGCATGCCTGGCCTGCATGGCCAGCGGCAGGCCGGGCGGCGAGTAGGCCAGCGCGTTCGAGAACAGGTTGGCCAGCACCCGCTCGAGCAGCCCGGGGTCGGTGCGGACGAGAGGCAGCCGGTCCGGCACGCGCATCCGCACGGTCCCGCCCGCGTCAAGACCGCGCAGCGCGACCGGTGCCACCTCGTCGATGGAGGTGGGACGCAGGAACGGCTGCAGCGACCCGGTGGACAGGCGGCTCATGTCCAGCAGGTTGCCGATCAGCGCGTCCAGCCGGTCCGCGCCCTGCTCGATGGTCGCCAGCAGGGCGGCCTCGTCGGCCGGCGTCCACTGCACGTCGGTCTGGCGCAGTGAGGAGACGCTCGCCTTGATCGACGCAAGCGGGGTCCGCAGATCATGGCTGACCGCGGCGAGCAGCGCGGTGCGCATCCGGTTGCCCTCCGCGAGCGCCTCGGCCTGCGCGGCCTGGGTCCGCAGCCGGTCCCGGTCCAGGGCCGCCGCGGCCTGCGCGGCGAAACCGTCCAGCAGCCGCGCGGTCAGCTGCCCGGCGAGACCGCTGACGACCAGGGCCAGGCCGGGCCGCGCCTCGACCCGGACCGCGGCGGCGCCCGGCGGCGCGGTGCCGCTGACCGCGACCCTGACCCACTGCCCGCCGGCCATCTCGAGCAGCTCCGCGCGGCCGCCGCAGGTGGCGGCCAGATGCTCGAGGACGGCCGCCGGAGTGTCCGCGCCGCCCAGAACCGTCTGCGCAAGCGAGAGCAGCTCGGCCGCCTCGTCCGAACTGCGCGCCGCCTGCTGCGCCCGGTGCGCGGCCAGGTGCACGACGCTGCTGACCGTGACCGCCACGGTGACGAACAGCAGCAGCGCCAGCAGATTCTGCGGGTCCGCGATCGTGAGCGTGTGCACCGGCCGGGTGAAGTACCAGTTCAGCAGCAGGCTGGAGGTGACCGCGGCGAGTACGGCGGGCCAGAAGCCGCCCACCACCGCGACCGCGACGACGGCCACCAGGTACATCAGCAGGTCGTCGGCGAGGCTCAGCTTGCTCTGCCCGGCCACGAGCGCGGCGGTGAGCAGCGGCAGCCCGGCGACGAGGATGACCCCGGCCAGCAGCCGTCTGCCGCCGATCCCGCTGGACAGACCCGACACCCCGCGGGCCCAGCGCCGCGGCAATCCCGCCCGTGGCAGCTCTTGCCCAGGCAGCCCTGGCGGCTGCATCCCGCGGCGCGGCAGCCCTGGCAGGCGCGCCCCGCGCTGCGTCAGCCCTGCCCGGAGCAGCCTTCGCCGCGGCAGCCCCGCCCTGGGGGGTTGGGGCGGGACTGCCGCAGTCAGCTCCGGCTGCCCGGCTTCAACGTCCAGCTGCCTCTCGGGCGGCTCGTTTGCCGGGTCGGCCGGTGGCCAGCGGCCTTCGGGCACGTCCACAATCCATAGTGTGAACGACGATGCGATTCTTCGCATCAGCGCACCCGTACCAACGCCGATCAGGGTACCGGCGCCGATCACGATCACCGCGCGCGCGGCCAGCGCCCCGGTCGGGTGCAGCTGGGCGTAGGGGGCACGGGAAAAGCCGACGACGGTGAGCCAGCCGATCGCCCCGAGCAGCGGCGCAACGGCGGGCTCGGCCACGAACGAGCCGGCGGTCACGATGACGGCGGCGAGCACCAGCACCCCGGTGGCGTCGACCCAGCCGCCGGTCGCGGCGGCCAGCGCGCCGACCGCGAGCAGCGCGGCAAAGCCGGCCGGCAGCGCCAGCGGCGCTGCGAGCCCTCGTCGCCTGGGAGTACTGGTCATTTCAGATCCAGTTCACTCCGGTTACGGCGGATCGCCGGTGATCTTGACGCGTTCTTAACGCCGCCACCACGAGCCTTGACGCACCCTTAGCGGCGCCCAGTCTCCCGCGCTGCCGCCCACCCGCCCCGGCAGCATCGCACCCAGCGGCTGCCGGCGCGGTCACGCTTCGGCACGGGTCGAAACGTTAGCCTCTTAGGCTCCATGGCGTGAACGTCAGCACCGGTCCGAGCCCCGCGCAGCCGCGAGCCGTGACCGACCCAGCCCAGATCCGCTCGGTCCTGGCCGATTCGGGGTATACCGTGCCGGACCCTGGCGCGGGTGCCCCGCCGGGCACGATGGCGTGGCTGCGGCAGCACGTCGCCCGGCTGAGCAGCGGCCCCAGCCACGCGCGCCGCCGGGACCTGGCCGTCGGCCTGCTGCTGCCTCTGGACCCAGACCTGCTCCGCGCGGGCGCCCGCAAGGCGACATCCATGATCATCGCCGCGGCCGACCGCCGCCCGTTCGACGCGATGGCACTGGTCGCCAGGCGGGTGCCCGGTCTGGTCTTGGCCAGGGCGCTCGGCGCCGCCGATCCGGACCTGGTCGCCGCGCAGCTCCCCGCGGTGGCCGCCGCGTACCTGCCGGGCAGCCCCGGCAACGGGCAGGCTGACGGCTGCGTCGCCCGGCTGACCGAACTGCTGCCGAACGGGCCCGGCGAGCAGCTGGCCGCCCGGATCGGGCTGCTGATCCAGGCCTACGCCGCCACCGCCGGGCTGATCGGCAACGCGGTCGCGGCAGGGATCCGGGAAAATCACCCCGTGCCAGCCGCCGAGCTGGTGGCCCAGGTGCTGCGCTCCGAGCCGCCGGTCCGGCTCACCCAGCGGGTCACCCCGTCCGGGGAGACGATCGCGCTCGACCTGACCACCGCGGGCGACGACCCGGCCGGGCACCTGGCGTTCGGGTACGGGCAGCACGGCTGCCCGGGCTCCGCGCACGCGATCGCGCTGGCCGAGGGGACCGCCGAACCGTTGCTGGCGCGTTGCCGCTGGACCGGCGCTGAGATCAGCTACCCCGAGCCCCCCGCGCTGCGCGCCCCCGAGCACCTCGAGCTGGCCGAGCTGTGACAGCCCGTTAGCGGAGCGCCGCATACCCCCGCTGGCCAGCAGATGCCTGCCGTATGGTGATCATTGTCCAGATGAGGAGGATCATGCGTAGCTGGGTGCTGACCGGTGAACCGGGCAGTCCGCTGCGGCTAGAGGAGCGGCCGGAGCCGGAGCTTGGCCCGGGGCAGCTTCGTGTCCGGATGCGCGCCGCGTCGCTGAACTATCGCGACCTGCTGGAAGCCGACGAGCCGCCGCGGCCGGGACTGGTGCCGCTGTCGGACGGGGCGGGCGAGGTGACGGAGGTCGCCCCGGACGTCCGGGATCTGCAGCCAGGGGACCGCGTCGCAGGCGGGTTCTTTGCGGACTGGGCCAGCGGCCCGGGGCGGCACGCCAACCTGGCCAGCGCGCTCGGCGGCGACCTGGACGGGGTGCTGTCCGAGACCGCCGTGTTCCCGGCTAGCGCGGTGGCCAAGATCCCCGGCCCCTTGACGTTTGCGGAGGCCGCCACGTTTCCCTGTGCGGCCGTCACCGCCTGGCATGCGCTGGTGGGCTGCGAGTCGCCGGCCGGAACGGGCGACACCGTGCTGGCCCTGGGCTCCGGCGGGGTGGCGGTGTTCGCGCTGCAGATAGCACGGATCCGCGGCGCCGGGTTCATCGGCACCTCGTCGAGCGAGGCGAAGCGGGAGCGGCTGCGCGGGATGGGCGCCGATGCGGTCCTCGACTACGCGGCCACGCCGGAGTGGTCGCTGGAAGCCCTGCGGGCGACCGGCGGCCACGGGGCCGACTTCGTCGTCGAGACCGGCGGCGCAGCCACCCTGGAGCAGAGCCTCAAAGCGTGCGCCCGAGGCGGCTGCGTGACCCTGGTCGGGGTGCTGTCGGGCCCTGCGGCCACCGCAGACGCCGAGCTCATCCAGCGCAACGAACTCACGCTGCGCAGCGTGTACGTCGGCCCGCTGACGATGCTGAACGACGTCATGCAGGCCTTCGCCGGCCATCGGGTGCGGCCGGTCATCGACCGCTCATTCAAGTTCGGCGACGCGGCTGCCGCGTTCGACCACCTGCGGGAGGCCCGGCACGTCGGCAAGGTGGTCATCGAGCTATGACGGATAGTGCCGTGTCAGCCAGCGTTTGCCCGGTTGCCCGGGTGGGACTGGGTGATCCTCGCCGATTCCGGCGGGACGCTCGGGTGATCGGGAGGCGGTCGGCTTCCTGCGGAGGTCGAGTTCCGGGCCGGTCAGATCACGACGGCGGAGTACCTTCTGGAGCATGAACCCGGACGCCGCCGTCGCAGACCCCGATGCCCTGGCCGCCGAGCTCGGCTCGCGCGTCGAGGAAGCGACCAAGCGCCTCGAGCAGACCGCAGCCGAGACCACCGACGACCAGGCTCGCGCGCCGTCGCAGTTGCCTGACTGGAGCCGCGGCCACGTGCTGACACACCTCGCGCGCAACGCCGACGGGCTGCGCAACCTGCTGGTGTGGGCGCGCACTGGCGTGGAAACGCCCCAGTATCCCAGCGTCCAGGCCAGGAACGACGGGATCGAGGCCGGTGCCGGCCGCAGGGCCGCAGAACTGGCCGCGGACATCGCCGAGTCCGCTGCGCAGTTCGCCGCCGAGGCCGCGCGGTTGTCGGGCGCGGACTGGACAGTGCAGGTGGCCGGCGTGCGCGGCAGCGGACACCCGGCCTGGTTCACCCTCTGGCGCCGGCTGTCCGAAGTGGAGATCCACCACGTCGACCTGGGCCTCGGCTGCCGGCCTGCGGACTGGCCAGAGCAGTTCTCCAGCCAGTGCCTGGACTTGGTGGCTGACCGCTTCTCCGTACCGGACTGCGTTGCAGCTCTGCTGGTGTCGACAGACGACGGCGCCGAGTACCGGATCGGACCGCCAGGGCAGCCGGCCACGGTCACCGTGACCGGCCAGACGCGCGAGTTGCTGGCCTGGCTGATCGGCCGCGCCGCAGGCAACCGCCTGATTACGGAGCCAGCCGGCCCACTCCCACCCGTTCCCCCATGGTAGGTGTCAGGGCATCCTGTCCATCACCAAGGTTGCCGTCGGCCCGATGGACAACAATGCCTATCTGCTGCGCTGCACGCAGACCGGTGAGCTGGCGCTCATCGACGCGGCCCGCGCCGGCGGCCTCGGCGGACCGCTCGATGGTCCGGGGGCTGAGGGTGACGCCGGCCAGGCCCGCCATCAGGGCGGCGGCGCGGGTGAAGGAGACTTCCGCGCCGGCCAGGGCGCTCATCTCGGCCAGGCCCGGGGACAGCGCGCCGCTGGCCCGCAGGCCGAGCTGCCGGTCGCGGGGCGCGAACCCGTGCTGGCAGGCGGCACAGTGATACCAGGCCCGGGTGATGCGCACCGGGCCTAGGACGGTGGTGACCGTCTTCGGGCGACTGCCCGCATACACGGCCTGCCCGCCGCAGCCGTACCCGGCGCGCGGGCCGGCATACCCGTCATCCTGCTCATCCAGCACCGCCTGCAGCATCGCCGCGCCCGCGGTGGCGAGCGCAAACGTTGCCTGATACGGCACTAACTGCCCGGTGCTCTAGGCGTCGTCGGGCTCGGGGCTCTTCTCGAACCGGTTGACCAGGATCAGGCTCAGCACGAACACCGCCACCATCGCGATCAGCAGCGCCAGCACGGACGTGGAGACCAGCTTCTCGCTGCTGAGCACGAACAGGATCTTCCTGATCACGGCGACCAGGCCGACGACGATGAACGGCTGGGCCACCAGCCGGTGCGAGTGCAGCGAGAGCACAACCGTGTGCACGATCTCGATCAGGATCAGTACCAGCAGCACCTCGTCAAGCAGGCTGGTCACGGCGCTGATGATGGACTCGGCCGTCAGCACCCTCGTCGACGTCAGCGCGTGCACGAAGTCGGCGATGCCCGAGATCAGCAGCACCGCGGAAACCAGGATCAGCACGATGCCGACGGCGACCGTGACGACGTCCTGGGCGTGCTCGAGCAGGAGGATCGACCTGGTGACGCCCCAGATCCCGGCGCGCGGGGGATGGCCGGGGCGGCCGATACGCGGCCGCCCCGGCTGATCATCACCCGTCGCGTCCATAACCGGTCACGGGGTGGCGGACACCGCGGCGACCCCACCCGGGCCGCTGGCTAGTCACGCCTTTCCCCCGACTGTCTCGAGGTGAAGGGGGGCGCCGGGAGGCTCCGCACCCGCGCGCAGCAGGCCGTAGGCGAGGCCCTCGGCAAGGGCCTCCCACGAGGCGGTGACGATGTCGTCGGAAACCCCGACTGTCGTCCACTCTCCCACACTGTCGCCCGAGGTGAGCATCACCCTGGTGACCGCGCTGGTCGCGGCCCGGCCGTCCAGGATCCGCACCTTGTAGTCGATCAGGTGGATGCCGGACAGCGCCGGGTAGAAGCCGCTGAGCGCGCGGCGCAGCGCCTGGTCGAGCGCGTGCACCGGGCCGACGCCGTCACCGACGGCGACCACCCGCTCGTCGCCGAGCCGCAGCCGCACGATCGCCTCGCTGCGGTCCTCGGCCGCCGAGCGCTCGATCATCACCCGGTAGCTGTCCAGGGTGAACCAGGCCGGCAGAGCACCGACGATCTTGCGCACCAGCAGCTCGAACGAGGCGTCGGCGGCCTCGTACGCGTACCCGCGGTACTCGGCCGCCTTGACCTGGTCCAGCACCTCGGTCGCCTGGTCCGGCGACAGCTCGAGGCCAAGCTCCTCGGCCTTGGCCAGCACGTTGCTGCGCCCGGCCAGCTCGCTGACCAGGACCCGCTGCTGGTTGCCTACCGCGCCGGGGTCGACGTGCGCGTACGCGTCCGGACGCCGGGCGATCGCCGAGGCGTGCAGGCCCGCCTTGGTCGTGAACGCCGACGAGCCGACGTAGGGCTGCCGCGAGGCCAGCGGCAGGTTGGCGAATTCGGCGATGGTCCTGGCGGTCGACGCCAGCTCGGCCAGGCGGCCGGGCGGGAGCAGCTCGTGGCCACGCTTCAGCTCCAGGCCGGCGATGATCGCGAACAGGTCGGCGTTGCCGCAGCGCTCGCCGTAACCGTTCGCGGCGCCCTGCACGTGCAGCGCGCCGCCGGACACGGCCACCACGGAGTTGGCCACTGCGCACGCCGAGTCGTTGTGGAAATGCACGCCGACCCGCACGCTGGACCCGACCCTCGCCGTCACCTCGGCGACCACCCGGGCCGCGTCGTCGGGCAGCGTGCCGCCGTTGGTGTCGCACAGCGCGAGCGTGTCGGCGCCCGCCGAGATCGCGGCGTCGAGCACGGCCTGCGCGTAGCCGGGGTCGGCCCGGTAGCCGTCGAAGAAGTGCTCGGCGTCGAACACGACCCGGCGACCGGCGACCGCCATGTACGCCACCGAGTCGGCCACCATGGCCAGGTTCTCTTCCCTGGTCGTGCGCAGCGCCTCGTCGACGTGTAGCGTCCACGCCTTGCCGACCAGGGTCACGATCGGCGTCTGCGCGGCCAGCAGCGCGGCCAGGTTCGCGTCGTCGTCCACGCCGCGGCGCGGCAGCCGGGTGGCGCCGAACGCGGCGAGCTGAGCGTGCTTCAGGTTCAGCTCGCCCACCCGGGCGAAGAACTCGGCGTCCTTCGGGTTGGACCCCGGCCACCCGCCCTCGACGACGTCAACGCCGAGCGCGTCGAGCGCCGTCGCGACCCGCAGCTTGTCGGCCACGGTGAGGTCGAGGCCGACCTGCTGCGAGCCGTCGCGCAGCGTGGTGTCATAGATCTCTACCTTGTTCACCGCGCACCCGCCTTCGCGTCGAGGGCGTCACGCAGCGCGTCCTCCCAGCCGGATGTCGTCGCCGGAGCACCGGCGCCGAGCACGGTGGACACAGCGGCGTCCAGGTCGGCGGCGGCCTCGGTCTCGCCGAGGTGGTCCAGCATCAGCGCCGCCGACAGCACCGCGCCCGCCGGGTTGGCGCGCCCGGTGCCCGCGATGTCCGGGGCCGAGCCGTGCACCGGCTCGAAGACCGACGGGCCGGTCCGGTCGGGATTGAGGTTGCCGCTCGGCGCCACGCCGAGCCCGCCGGTCAGCGCGGCACCGAGGTCGGACAGGATGTCGCCGAACAGGTTGTCGGTGACGATCACGTCGAACCGCTTGGGGTCGTCGACCAGGTACAGGCAGGCCGCGTCCACGTGGGCGTACTCCAGCGGGAGCCCGGCCTCGGCCGCCACCTCGCCGGCCACCCGGCGCCACAGGTCTCCGGCGTGCGTGAGCACGTTGGTCTTGTGCACCAGGGTGAGCCGCCCGCGCCGCCGGACGGCGAGGTCGGCGGCGTACCGCACGCACCGTTCCACCCCGGCCCTGGTGTTCAGCGACTCCTCGGTCGCGCTCTCGAACGGGGTGCCGCGGTGCACGGTGCCGCCGGCGCCCGCGTACAGGCCCTCGGTGTTCTCCCGCACGATCACGAAGTCCAGGTCGGTGGGCTGGTGCCGGCCCACGGCCCCGAGCACGCCGGGGCGCAGCTTGGACGGCCGCAGGTTCACGTACAGGTCAAGCTCGGCCCGCAGCCGCAGCAGCAGCCCGCGCTCCAGCACCCCGGGCGGAACCTCCGGGCTGCCGACGGCGCCGAGCAGGATCGCGTCGGCCTTGCGCAGCTCGTCGAGCACGGTGTCCGGCAGCACCTCGCCGGTGGCAAGGAAGTGCTTCGCGCCGAGCGGGTAACCGCGCCACTCAACGACGAACCCGTGGGTGACGGCGACCGCGTCCACGCAGTCCCGGGCCACGTCGGTGACCTCGGGCCCCACCCCGTCGCCGGGCACGTGCGCGATGGCGTAGGCCCGCGCCCGGCCCGGCTCCGCTACGTGATCGGGCGCCGTCACACCTCCTCCCGGTCCGTTGGCGCGTCCAGCCAGCTCATCATCTGGCGCAGCGGGCGGCCGACGGTCTCGACCCGGCTGCTGGCCGCGGCGGCGCGCAGCCGCTCGAAGTTGGGCCGGCCCGCGTCATCCTCGGCGATCCACTCCCGCGCGAAGTCGCCGGACTGGATGTCGGCCAGGATCTTGGCCATCGCCTGACGGGTGGGGTCGGCGATCACCCGGTCGCCCCGGGTCAGGTCGCCGTACTCGGCGGTGTCGCTGACCGAGTACCGCATCCACCGCATGCCGCCCTCGTACATCAGGTCGACGATCAGCTTCAGCTCGTGCAGGCACTCGAAGTAGGCGACCTCGGGCTGGTACCCGGCGTCGACGAGGGTCTCGAATCCGGCGTTGACCAGGGCGGTCACGCCGCCGCAGAGCACCGCCTGCTCGCCGAACAGGTCGCTTTCGGTCTCCTCCTTGAACGTGGTGACCAGCGCCCCGGCCTTGGTGCCGCCGATCCCTGCCGCGTAGGAGCGGGCCAGGTCCCAGGCCTTGCCGGTCGCGTCCTGCGCCACGGCCACGAGCACCGGCGTGCCCTGGCCGGCCTCGAACTGGCGCCGCACCAGGTGCCCGGGCGCCTTCGGCGCGACCATCGCGACGTCGATCTCGGGCGGCGGGGTGATGTAGCCGAAGTGGATGTTGAAGCCGTGCGCGAAGAACAGCGCGTCGCCCGGCCGCAGGTTCGGCGCGATCGCCTCGGCGTAGAGCTTGCGCTGCCCGGTGTCCGGCGTGAGCACCATGATCACGTCTGCCCAGGCGCAGGCGTCGGCGGGATCGGTGACGGTGAGGCCCTCGGCCTCTGCCTTGGGCCGGGACTTCGAGCCTTCCGGCAGGCCCACGCGGACCTCACATCCGGAGTCGCGAAGGCTCAGCGCGTGGGCGTGACCCTGCGAGCCGTAGCCCAGCACGGCGATCTTGCGGCCCTGGATCAGGCTCAGATCCGCGTCGGAGTCGTAGTAGACGGTGGCCATGGGTGTATGTGTCCTCTCAGCGGTTTCAGTCGGGTTGTCAGACGGCCTCGGCGAGCGGGGCCAGGGCGTTGTCGGTGATCGTGCCGCTGCCGCGCGACATCGCGATCCGCCCGGTACGCACGAGCTCGCACGTGCCGTAGCGTTCCAGGTTCTCGAGCAGGGAGTCGAGCTTGCCCGGGCTGCTCGTCGCCTCGAGGATCACGGTCTCCGGGCTCATGTCCACGACCTTGGTGTGGAACACGGTCGCGACCTCGAGCAGCTCGCCGCGCAGCGCCGGGTCGATCCGCACCTTGATCAGCGCGAGCTCGCGCTCGACGGCGGCGTGGTCGTCGAGCTCGACGACCTTCAGCACCCGGACCAGCTTGTCCAGCTGCTTGGCCACCTGCTCCACTGGCGTGGACGCGCCGTCGACGACGATCGTCATCCGGCTGACCTTGGGGTCCTCGGTCGGGCCGACGGCCAGCGAGGAGATGTTGAACGCGCGCCTGGAGAACAGCCCGGCGACGTGCGCGAGCACGCCGGGCTTGTTCTCGACCAGGACCGAGAGCGTGTGGGTACTCACCGGGCCAGCACCTCCGTGTTCTTGGTCGGCTCGCCGCGCAGCTCCCGGCGGGTCGCTGCGCGCTGCTCGTCACCGGTGAACTCCGGGCCGAGCACGATCTCGTCGTTGGGCCGGCCGGCGGGCACCATGGGGAACACGCCCTCACGGTCGTGCACCCGGAAGTCCACGACCGTTGGCACGTCCGTCGTGGCGAGCGCCTTGTCCAGCACCGCGTCGACGTCGTCGGCACGATCGCAGCGCAGGCCATGGCAGCCGTACGCCTCGGCCAGCTTCACGTAGTCCGGGATCGCGGTGCCGAGCTCGACCTCGGAGTACCGCTCCTCGTAGAACAGCTCCTGCCACTGCCGGACCATGCCGAGGAAGCCGTTGTTGAAGATCAGCACCTTGATCGGCAGGTGCTCGATCGCGCAGGTGGCCAGCTCCTGCGCGGTCATCTGGAAGCAGCCGTCGCCGTCGATCGCGACCACCAGCTCGCCGGGCCTGCCCACCTGGGCGCCCATCGCGGCCGGCACGGCAAAGCCCATCGTGCCGAGGCCGCCGGAGTTGATCCAGGATCGCGGCGTCGTGAACGAGTAGTGCTGCGCCGCGTGCATCTGGTGCTGGCCGACGCCGGCCACCACGACCGCCTCGCCGCCGGTGAGCGCGGACAGCCGCTCCACCACGTGCTGCGGCTTCAGCGGGCCGTCGGCGTCCTGGGTGTACCGCAGCGGGAACCGGCGCTTCCAGTCGCCGATGCAGCGCAGCCAGTACCCGGTGTCCGGAGGGCCGTTCTCGGCGATCAGCGCGGCCATGCTCTGGGTGAGGCCGGCCAGCGTGGCCCGGACGTCGCCGGGGATCGGCACGTCCGGCACCCGGTTCTTGCCGATCTCGGCCGGGTCGATGTCGGCGTGCACAATCTTCGCATGCGGCGCGAAGGTGGCAAGGTTGCCCGTCACCCGGTCGTCGAAGCGCGCCCCGAGCGCGACCACGAGGTCGGCCTCCTGCAGCGCGGCGACCGCGGTGTAGCAGCCGTGCATGCCGGGCATGCCCAGCGCGAGCGGGTGCGGGTCCGGGAATGCGCCGCGCGCCATCAGCGTGGTGGTGACCGGGGCCTGGGCGAGTTCCGCGAGCGCGAGCAGCTCGGCGTGCGCGCCGGCCTTGATCACCCCGCCGCCGACGTACAGCACCGGGCGCCTGGCCTGCCGCAGCAGCGCGGCGGCCGCGCGCACCGCGGCCTGGTCCGGCGCGGCGGGCAGCCGGTAGCCCGGCAGATTCATGGCTGGTGGCCAGGTACCCGGCCCCCACGTCATCGTGGCCTGCAGGATGTCCTTGGGCACGTCGACCAGCACCGGGCCCGGCCGGCCGGTCGATGCGATGTGGAACGCCTCCGCAATCGCCGCGGGGAGCCGCTCGGCGCTGGTGACCAGCTCGTTGTGCTTGGTCACCGGCAGCGTGATCCCGGTGATGTCCGCTTCCTGGAACGCGTCGGTGCCGATCATCGCTGTGGACACCTGGCCGGTGATCGCGACCATCGGGACCGAGTCCATATAGGCGTCGGCCAGCGCGGTGACCAGGTTGGTCGCGCCCGGGCCGCTGGTGACCAGGCAGACGCCGGTCCGGCCGGTCGCCCACGCGTAGCCCTCGGCGGCATGGCCCGCGCCCTGCTCGTGCCGGACCAGCACGTGCCGGAGCGACGAGGACCGCAGCGGGTCATAGGCCGGAAGTATCGCGCCGCCGGGAAGCCCGAAGACCACCTCGACGCCCTGCTGCTCCAGACTTCGCACCAGCGCCTGGGCTCCGGTGAGTTGCACGGGTTGCTCCTTATTTTGAGGGGCCAAGTCCAACAAAAAACCTCCTCGCCATCGTGGCGTAGGAGGTCAGCGCGAGCCCTGGGTACGGGCTCGCGCTAGGTGATAAGTACGAGGGATAGACCGGTGGGCATCATTTCTCCGTCCGAAAATGCTCGGGCAACAGCATAACACTACCGTCGCCGTGCGTGACCGGGGTGCGGTTCGGCTCAACTCACCGCGCCCCCGGTCACCGGCACCGGCCACGCTCACTGGCCAGCGAGGCTGGGCAGCCATGCCGGGCGAGAGGGCTCGAACGCGGTAATTGCCTCCTCATGCCGCAGGGTCAGCCCGATGTCGTCGAGGCCCTCGAGCAGCCGCCACTGTGCGTAGTCAGCGAGCTCGAACGGCTCCCCAAGGCCAGCCGACGGTATGGCCACCTCGCGGGCCGCGACGTCGACGACGACCTCGGCGTCCGGGTCGGCGGCGAGAGCCGCGAACAGCCGCGCCACTCCCTCCTCGGTCACCTTGGCCGGGACGAGGCCGGCGGCAACGCTGTTGTTCCGGAAGATGTCGCCGAAGCTGGGCGCCACGACGGACTGGAAGCCGAAGTCCTGCAGCGCCCAGACCGCGTGCTCGCGGGACGAGCCGCAGCCGAAGTTGGCCCCGGCGACGAGCACCTTGGCCTCGGCGGCGCCGGGACGATTCAGCACGAAGCCGGGATCCTCGCGCCAGGCGCCGAACAGCCCGGCCGCGAACCCGGTCCGCTCGACCCGCTTGAGCCAGGAAGCCGGGATGATCTGGTCGGTGTCGACGTCGCGGCGGTCGAGTGCGACCGCACGGCCGGCTATGCGCTTGACTCCGGGCATCACAGGTCTCCTGGCAGCGAGAAGTGTCCGGCGACGGCGGTTGCCGCCGCCACGGCGGGCGACACCAGGTGGGTGCGCCCGCCGGGGCCCTGGCGCCCCTCGAAGTTGCGGTTGCTGGTGGAAGCCGAGCGCTGGCCGGGGGCCAGGATGTCGCCGTTCATGCCCAGGCACATCGAGCACCCGGCCGACCGCCACTCGAACCCAGCGTCGGTGAACACCCGGTCCAGCCCCTCGGCCTCGGCCTCGGCCTTGACCCGCGCCGAGCCGGGGACGATCAGCGCCCGAACGCCGGAACTGATCTTGCGGCCCCGGGCCACGTCGGCGGCCGCGCGCAGGTCCTCGAGCCTGCCGTTGGTGCACGACCCGATGAACACGGTGTCCACCGGTATGTCACGGATCGCGGTGCCCGGGGTCAGGCCCATGTAGGCCAGCGCCCGCTCGGCTCCCTCGCGCAGCTCGGGCGTGCTCATCGAGCTGGGGTCCGGCACCAGGTCGTCGATCGTGACCGACTGCGCCGGGTTCGTTCCCCAGGTGACGGCGGGCCGCAGCGCGGCGGCGTCGACCCGTATCTCGCGGTCGAACTCGGCGCCCTCGTCCGTGGCCAGGCTGCGCCAGTCGTCCAGCGCCTGCTCCCAGAGCCTGCCCTTCGGGCTGTGCTGGCGGCCCTCGAGGAAAGCGAACGTGGTGTCGTCCGGGGCGATCATGCCGGCCCGGGCGCCGCCTTCGATGGACATGTTGCAGACGGTCATCCGGCCCTGCATGGACAGCGCCCGCACGGCCGCGCCGCGGTACTCGATCACCGACCCGACGCCGCCGCCGGTGCCCAGCGCCCGGATGATGCCGAGCACCAGGTCCTTCGCGGTGAGCTCGGGGCCGAGCTCACCGTCCACGGTGACCGCCATCGCCGCGGGCTTGACCTGCCGCAGCGTCTGGGTGGCCAGCACGTGCTCGACCTCGCTGGTGCCGATGCCGAAGGCCAGCGTGCCGAACGCGCCGTGGGTCGAGGTGTGGCTGTCGCCGCAGACGATCGTCATGCCGGGCTGGGTGAGCCCGAGCTGCGGCCCGATGACGTGCACGATGCCCTGCTCGGGGCTGCCGAGCGGGAACAGCGTGACGCCGTGGACCTCGCAGTTGCGCTTGAGCCGCTCGATCTGCTTGGCGGCGAGCTCGTCGGCGATGGGCTTGTCCAGGCCGGTGGTCGGCACGTCGTGGTCCATCGTCGCCACGGTCAGGTCCGGCCTGCGCACCTTGCGGCCGGCCAGCTCGATGCCCTCGAACGCCTGCGGCGAGGTGACCTCGTGCACTAGGTGCATGTCGATGTACAGCAGCGGCGGCTCGCCTTCCGGCGTGGCCACAACGTGCCGGTCCCAGATCTTGTCGAAGAGGCGTTCAGCCATGGCTTCCTCTGCGCTATCTCGACGTGTCTCTCTGCACTGTCCAGACTGGTCTCACTGCCTCGACCTGTCTCACTACTTCGGCCGGTCTCATTGCCTCGACCTGCCGCACTACCTCAAACTGTCTCGAATAATGAGATAGAGTGTTCAGCCTATGGACACTCTAGAGCCGGAGGCCACGGGCCGCAACCTGGTCGACGGGGTTGGCCCGGTAAGCGGGGTAGGCGTCCTCGACCGCTCGATGCTGCTGCTCGGCCTGCTCGGCGACGGCCCGCGCACGCTCCGCTCCCTGGCGGAGGCCAGCGCGCTGCCGCGGCCAACCGCGCACCGGCTGCTGGTCGCGCTCGAGGTGCACGGCCTGGTCGGCCGCGAGGCCGACGGCGCCTTCCGGCTGGGGCCGCGGCTGACCGAGCTGGCGCTGCGGGCCGGCCACGGGCTCGACCTCGGCACGCTGGCGGCCGGGGTGCTGGCCAGGCTGCACGACCAGACCGGCGAGAGCGTCCAGCTGTACCTGCGCTCCGGGGACCGGCGGCTGTGCGCCGCCGCCCGCGACGCCGGCGCGGGCCTGCGCGACAGCGTGCCGGTCGGCGCGCTGCTGCCGCTCGACGTCGGCTCCGGCGGGAAGGTGCTGCTGGCCTGGTCGGACGATGCCCACCGGTTTCCCGCGGCGGAGCTCGCCGAACTGGAAGCGGTGCGCCGGCGCGGCTGGACATCGAGCGTCGCCGAACGCGAGCCCGGCGTGGCCAGCGTCAGCGCCCCGGTGCTGCGGGATGGCGCCCTGCTCGGCGCCCTGTGCGTGTCCGGGCCGGTCAGCAGGCTGGGCAGCTCCCCCGGCCGCCGGCTGGCGCCGCTGGTGGTCGCCGCCGCGCACGAGCTGGCCGCGCTGGCCGGAGCCGGCGGCACGCCCGTCCCCGCCTAGTCCAGCCGGGCTCCGCGTTCCCGCCTAGTCCCGCCGGGCTCCGCGTTCCCGCCTAGTCCCGCCCGGCTCCGCGTTCCCGCTTAGTCCCGCCGGGCTCCCGCGCTGCCGCCGTTGTCCCGCCGGTCCAGGGCGACCTGGACGGCCTGCAGCGCGCGCTGTGCGTCGTCGGCGGTGTCCGCTGGCTCGCTGCGTGGATTGCTGTCTGGCATGGCACATCTCCTGAATCAAGGCCGTGAGGTTGGCTTGCCGGCCGGCAGCCCTGAGCGGGCAGAGCCGATGCGGTCAGCCAGATCCCGGCACCGGGCCAAGGTCGTGGAAGCGTGCCGCTGGCGCGGCGAAACGATCGGCGACCCAGGAGGTCAGCGGGCGGGCTGGCGGGTACGGCTACGGCTCATGGCCAGCACCTCATCCCGTAGCGGGTTGCCGGCCTGCCGTTGATCAGGTCCCGCTACGGCTGCTAAGGATGAGTACGCAGCGCCGCATGACGAACCAATGGTAACTGAAACACTGGTGCGCACCGCAAACCGGTCCCGCACCGGCCCGTTGACCGGTGCAGCCAGCGTCCCCACCCATGCCCCTTGACAGATCACACTCGCTCGGAATAGACGTCTTAGCGAATATCCCTTTTAGATCACTATTTCGTTCTTATGCGTAATGGAGTGTGCAGATGCGGATGCTGTCACGACGAAGCCTTGGGATGGCAAGCGCGGCGGTCATGGCGGGGACGCTGACCGCCGCCCTGACCGGGGGCACCGCCTTAGCGAGCAGTACCGCGGCCGCCAGCTCACCCGCCACCGCGGTCACCCACACAGTGAGCAAGGCCGCGCAGACCGCCGCGCGCTCGTTCTGGACCACCTCTCGGATGGAGAGCGCGACGCCGGCCGGGCAGGCAGCCCCGAAAGGCGCGCAGGCCAGCACGGCTGAGCCACCCCCCGGCATCCCGAACCCCACGTACTTCAACGGCGTGCGCACCGTTGGCGCGCTGTTCTTCACCACCGGGTCGCACGCTCACTTCTGCACCGCCAGCGTGGTGGACAGCGCCACGTTCAACCTGGTCCTCACCGCCGCGCACTGCGTCTACGGCACCAGCTACGCCAGCAACATCGCCTACGTGCCGGAGTGGCATAAAGGCGTCAGCCCCTACGGGTCGTGGCCGGTGAAGACGATCACGGTAGCCACCGGCTGGAAGCAGTCGCAGAACCCGAGCCTCGACTTTGCGTTCCTGGCCGTCACCCCGCCGCCCGGGACCGGCCGGCCGATCCAGTTCGTCACCGGCGGCCTCCGGCTCGGCATCAACGCTGGGTACGCCCATCGCATCTACGTGGTCGGCTACAACGACACCGACGACCAGCCGATCGGCTGCTTCACCCGCAGCTTCAAGTTCGAGCCGGGCCAGCTGGAGTTCTACTGCAACTCGTTCTGGGACGGCACCAGCGGCGGCCCCTGGATCGTGCACTTCCACCCGGTGACCGGCCGCGGGACCGTGATCGGTGACATCGGCGGGTACGAGCAGGGCGGCGACTACCCGTGGGCGTCCTACAGCGACTACTACACCCGGTCGACCCTGCGGCTGTTCCTCATCGCGCAAGCGGAGCAAGCCTAATCGAGCCGGCCGTCCTGCACGGGAGGTAAGGTCGGCCGCGTGCGTGACCGAGCCGATCGCGTCCTGGCCGAGTTGCCGGGGTGCGTACTTGCCTGGTCGGACGAGTTCGATGGGCCGGCCGGATCCCCGCCGTCCCCCGCCGCGTGGTGGCCGCAGACCGGCGGGCACGGCTGGGGCAACCGGGAGCTGCAGTACTACACCGAGGGAACCGAGAACGCCTCGCTCGACGGGGCCGGGCACCTGGTCATCACTGCCGACCGTGCGCTGCCGCAGGACCGCGCCCGCCAGGACGGCTGCGAGTACACGTCGGCTCGGCTGACCAGCAAGGACCGGATGGCGGTGCGCTACGGCGTGGTGCAGGCACGCATGCAGATCCCGGACGGTCAGGGCATGTGGCCTGCCTTCTGGATGCTGGGCCAGGACTTCGACGAGGTCGGGTGGCCGCGGTGCGGCGAGATCGACGTCATGGAGAACTTCGGCCAGGACCCCCGGATGGTGCACGGCGCGGCGCACGGACCTGGGTACACCGGCAGAAACTTCACCGGATCACACCGCACCCTGACGAGCCTCGCCCGCGGCTTCCACGAGTACTCGGTCGTGTGGGAGCCGGGCCGGATCCGCTGGTACCTCGATGACCGGCACTACGCGACTGTCACGACCGCCGACCTGGGCGGCCAGCCGTGGGTCTTCGATCACGACTTCTTCCTGCTGGTCAACCTCGCCGTGGGCGGGAACCCCTCGGTAACCCCCGGGCCCTCGGTCCGGTTCCCGCAGCGGCTGCTGGTCGACTACATCCGCGTCTATGCCATGCCGCAGGCATCGCGATGACCGGCCGATATCCCCCGATCGAGCCGTATGACCACGGGATGCTCGACGTCGGCGACGGCCAGTCGCTGTACTGGGAAACCTGCGGGAACCCAGCGGGCAAGCCCGCGCTCGTACTGCACGGTGGTCCCGGCTCCGGCTGCACCCCGGGCCGCCGCCGTTACTTCGACCCGGCGGCGTACCGGATTGTGCTGTTCGACCAGCGCGGCGCCGGCCGCAGCCTGCCGCACGCAAGCGACCGCGCGGTCAGCCTGGCCGCGAACACGACCCAGCACCTGATCGCCGATATGGAGGCGCTGCGCGAGGTCCTCGGCATCGACCGCTGGCTGGTCTGGGGCATCTCGTGGGGCTCCACGCTCGCGCTCGCCTACGCCGAGCAATACCCGCACCGGGTCAGCGAGATCGTGCTGCACTCGGTCACGATGACCCGTCGGGCCGACATCGACTGGCTCTACCACGGCGTAGGCCGGTTCTTCCCCGAGGAATGGGCCCGGTTCCGCGCCGGTGCGGGGGCCGCCGCGGGTGACAACCCCGTCGCTGCGTACTACCGCCTGCTCAGCGATCCTGACTCGGCAGTGGCCGAGCAGGCCGCGCGGGACTGGTGCGCATGGGAGGACACGGTCGTCTCGCTGGAGGACGGCTGGCAGCCGAGCCCGCGGTACGCCGACCCGCGGTTCCGCATGGCCTTCGCGCGGATCGTGACGCACTACTTCCATCACCACGCGTGGATCGAGGACAACGGGCTGCTACGCCACGCCGACCGCCTCTCCGGCATCCCCGGGGTGCTCGCGCACGGCCGCCTCGACCTCGGCGGCCCACCGGTCACCGCGTGGGAGCTGGCCCAGGCCTGGCCGGACGCGGAACTCCACCTGGTCGCCGGCGGTCACACCGGCGGACCCGGCATGGACGAGATCCTGATCGCCGCCACCGACCGCTTCGCCAGCCGCTGACCCGGCTGCCCGGCGGCCTGCCGGTCACTCCCGCGGCGCCGGCCACCCACCACCGTGCCGTCCACCCACTGCGGCGCCGGCCACCCACCACGGTGCCGGCCACCCACTGCGGTGCCGGCCACCTACCACCGTGCCGGCCACCCAGGGTACGGCGTCAGCTGCGGCGCAGAGATATGTCGTCTGACTGGCTGATGATGCCGGCGGCATCCACGGCCCGCAACCCCTCGCCGAGGCGCTCGCGTGCCTGCCGAAGCAGCGCGAGCGAGTCCGTCGCGTGACTCTGCGCGGCTGAGCGCTCCAGGTCGGCCCCGTGCTCCTCGAGAAGGTGCGCCTGAAGGGCCGCGGCGACCTCGTCGACCGCCTTCAGCGCCTGGTAGAGACCCAGCTCTTGTCCGTTGTTGTCAGCCATGCAGGCCAGTATCTCGCGCCCTCAGCCACTGCGCCGGACCAGCAGGGTCCTCTTGGCGCTCCCGGGCAGGTCACGCTCGGCGAAAATCTCGAATCCGGCGGGCAGCAACGACGCGGGCTCGCCGGGCTCCAGGCACCAGCCGGCGGGCAAGCCGGGCCGGGCCCGCCGGGCCTCGGCGGTGAACGCCTCCCAGCCGAGAACACCACCCGCGGCCACCGCGCCCGCCGCGGTGGCGAACACCGCGCGGTCCCAGAAGCCGGTACACAGCACGAGCGCGTAGCCGGCCGGTTCCGGGCGCCATGCCACCAGATCGGCCTGCACCATAGTGATCAGCTCGCCGAGGCCGCGGCGGCTGGCCTCCTCGGCCAGCATGCCGAGTGCCACATCGGAGATGTCCACGGCGGTGACCCGGCGCCCGGCCGCGGCGGCCAGCAGGGCGCTGCCGCCGAGCCCGCAGGCAAGATCGGCGACGGGCCCGTCCGGCAGCCCCAGCGACAACGCTCGCGCCGCCAGCGGATGCGGCTCGAACGACACTATCTCGCGGCTCTCGTACCTGGCGTTCCACCGCTCCTGATCCGGATGCCCCGCCAGCTCCGCCATGCCCGGCATCGTATGCGTGAGCGACGGCGACCTGCCGGGCCACCAGCCGACGTGACGGCTCAGCATGCACCGCCGACGGCTACACCCCTGCGCCAGCCAGCCGACATAACGGCTCAGCAGAAACGCCGCTGAGGCGTGTTAGCTATATGCGGACGAACGTTAGGGGCCGGTGATGGCGCGGGTGACAGGCAGAGCGGACGCGCCGGCCGGCCGCTCGATGCCCGAGCCGCCGCCTGCGGACGCGGACGAACTCGTCAGGGACCTGTACCAAGCCCATGGGCTCGCCCTGATCCGGGCGGCGAAATTGCCGCTGCGCGACCAGCCAAGCGCCGAGGATGTCGTCCAGGACGCCTTCCTTAACCTGTACCGGGCGCTGCCCAGGCTCAGCGATCACGACCAGATGCTGCCCTATCTCCGTGTCGCCGTGATCAACGGGTCACGGTCGGTGCTGCGTGCGCGGCGGCGGGCCTTAATGCGCAAGGTGCAGCATGAGCCGCCGATGTCGTCGGCCGAGTCGGCCGCCATGGCGGGCGAGGACCGGCGGGCCGTCATGGCCACGGTCGCCCGGCTGCCACGCCGGGCACGGGAGGTGCTGGTGCTGCGCTACTACCGGCCTGCATGCTCTGGTCCAGTGCCCTGGTCTCGGCAGGCTCGCCGATGACCGATTCACCGCGCTGCCTGGTTTGCCGGCCAGCATGAAAGGAGGTACCGGTATCGGCGGCACCGCGGCGTGGTGAAATGAGCTCGGCCTGGTCAGCGGCGCAGCCTGGCCCGGACCATCCCGCGAAGCGCGGCCGGTCCGCCGACGGGACGGAACCGGTCCGACGCGGCGCTCAGCGCCCGGTACTCGTCGTCGGTCAGGTCGACGTCGGCGGCGGCGGCGTTCCGTTCCAGCTGTTCGACGCTGGAAGCGCCCGGGATAGCGACCACGGCGGGGCTGCGGATGGCCCAGGCCAGCGCGGCCTGAGCCGGGGTGATCGCGTGCGCGTCCGCGACGTCCCGAAGCGCTGAGATGAGCTCGCCGGCGCGCTCGAGGTTCTCGGGAAGGAACAGCGTGCTGGCCGCCCGGAGCCGGTTCGCCGGGCGGCTGTTCGGGGTGTACCTGCCCGATAGCAGGCCCTGCGCCAGCGGGCTGTAGGCGATCACCACGTGCTCTTGCGACTCGGCGAACGGGATCAGGTCGCGCTCCGGCGAGCGGGCGACGAGGCTGTAACGGACCTGGTTGCTGAGCACCCGGCTGCCCAGCGCCGCTTCGGCCGCGCGCCACCGGTCGAGCGAGTAGTTGCTGACCCCGGCCTCGCCGACCAGGCCCACTCGCTGCAGCGCGCGCATGCCCCGCATGATCGTGCCGTCGCGGATCACCGGGTTGGGCTGGTGTACCTGGTACAGATCGAGCCGGCGGACGCCGAGCCGGTTCGCGCTGGCCACGCCGCGCTGCTCCACCACCGGCGCGATCGGCAGCACCGGCAGAATCTTCGTGGCGACGAAGACCGACGCGGCGTCCTCGCCGAGCGCGTCGCCGAGGATCCGCTCGCTGCGCCCGAACCCGTAGATCTCGGCGGTGTCGAACAACGTGACGCCGAGCTCGAGCGCACGGCGGGAGATGGCGTGCGCCTCCCGCTGGGCGTAGGCATCCCCGTAGCCCCACTCCCTGGACCCGAACTGCCACGTGCCCAGGCCGATTTTGGAGATCTTCTTCGCGGTGTCACTGGCCAGATAGCGCATGCGTCAATTGTCGGACACTTGCGGCGGAGCGCCAGGGCCGGGGCCGGGACCGCGCGACGTGTGGCAGGCCGCTCAGTACTGCTCGCGTGAACCGCACAGCGTGCCCGGTCGGCGCCGACGTAGTGCACCCGAATTGACGAGCAGTCGACGCCGCCGGGATTGACCAGGTAACACGTTCCGAAAAGGTCAGCCGGTGTGCTATCTCACCTGTTTGCGAGAACCTTGTTTGGATCGTGCAGCACAACCGTGCCCGCGATCAGGTCATGCAGGCACCTGCGGTCGGGCCTGCTGCACATGAGGATGAACGACACGAGGTAGGTAATGATGCTCAGGATGCCGTCGACGATGCGCCCGACGACCTCGCGCAGCGCCATCCACCACCAGCCGGGGACCTGGCCGGTCTCAGGTCGCCAGCAGCGCATGCCCAGCACCTGCAGCGCAGGAGTCGTGCCGCTGCCCCACACGATCAGCCCCCATATGACGTACCCGATCCCGAGGGTGACTATCGCCAGCGGAATCGCCAGGAAAAAGGCGCCGATGCGCCTGCCAACGCTGGCTAGTTCCACGCCTCGAGGGAGATTCAGGCCGCTGGCCTGATCGAAGTACGTGCCAGTCGCCACGGCGCTCGTGGCCGGTTGCCCTGAGCCATATGCGGGGGCGGCTGCTTGCGCCGGCGGGGGATAATTCGCTGCCGGAGGTGGATCTGCCGGCCGGCCTTGCGGGGTTGGCTCAAAAGGCTGGGTCATTGGATTCTCGTATCTCCCGGGGCTCTATGCCCGTTGCTCCACCGAAAGACATAACCTTCACGCGCTTCCCCCGGTGGCAACCACGAACAAGCGGCCCCGCTCTTGTGAAGGGGCAGTTAGCTACCTACTAGACGCTCAATACCGTGTTCCAGATGACGCGAAGCAGGCCTTAAATCCTGACCTCGGACGTGGCCGCGAGGGATTAGTCGTCCGAGACGGTGATGCCCATGGTTTCGGCGAGCACCGGAGCCAGGTAGACGAGCTGCCCCGTGCTGACCGTGGCGCCGCGTAGCGAGTCCGGGCCGATGATGATGCCGAGCTCGGCACCGCGCAGGTCGGTCGCGTTCATTGTCACGTTCGTGAAGTCGGTTCTGGTCAGCCGCGAGCCGGGGAACGCGGCCCGGGTCAGCGTCGCCCCGGCGAAGTCGACGTCGCGCAGCTCGCAACCGGCGAAGGTCACCTCGGTGAGCGCAGCGGCGCGGAAGTTCACCGAGTCCAGCTTGCAGCCGCGGAACGTGACGCGGCGCAGCTCAGCGGCGAAGACCTCGGCGCCGGCGGCGACGCTCTCGACGACCGTCACGTCCGTCCAGTGCGACTCCCCCAGGCCGGTCGCGATCAGCCGCACGTCGCGCATCAGCACGTCGCGCAGCCGGGCCTTTGGCAGCCGCCCGCCCTGGAAGGTCACGCCGGTCAAGGCGCACTCGATGAACTGGCAGCCCGCCGCCTGCGGCTCGTCGAAGCTGAGCTGGTCGAAGCGCACGCAGTCGTAATCCGCGTCGGCCGTCAGCCCGCCGGCGTGCAGCGTCAGCACCGCGGCGAACGGAAGGTCTGCGACGTCCTGCCAGTCCATAGGTTCAGGCATTCCAGCTCCGGGTACCGGGGGACGCTGTTTGCCCCGATCAGCGTAGACTCCGGGCCGTGCGATCCTACCGCGACGTCTGGCTGTGGCTCGGCGGCCTGTTCCTCACGCTGTTCGCATTTCTGGCCGCCGTCGCTATCGCATATTTTCTCAAGCAGGCGCATTACTCGCTTTTCATTAATGGCTGGATGCTGGGCGCACTCATCTGCTTCCTGGCGGCCTGGACCTGCTTCTTCGGCGCCATCGCGCGCTGGCCTTTCCCGCCGGTCGCGAAGGCTGAGTTCCCGGGCGTCGAGGTCGAGATATACGGCACCGGCTCGCTGGATACCCAGCGCGAGTCGGAGTCCGGCCTGTCCGTGCCGGCGACCCTGCGGTCGTTCCACGCGCGCTTCACGAGCACGGCGACCAGCCAGGATGCGAGCCTCACGGTGCTGCTTTACGTCAAGCTGATACCCGGATCCTGGGGACGTGTCGGCGAGGCCGTCTGCCCGCCGCCGGACTGGCCGCTGCCGCCGTCGCTCGGCCTGACGCCGCTCAGCATGCCCTTTGCCCTGCCGCCGGGAGGCACGGTCAGCGGGCACCTGGCCTACGAGATTCCCGGGTACTACCTCGATAAGATCGAGCAGCCGCTGAATGCGCGGCTCGAGCTTTGGGACCATGTCACCGACAAGCGGATGAGCATGCCAGCCGAGATCGGCAGCCACGACAAGAGCGGGATGGTGCCGTCACGCGGCGGCGCCGAGGTCCTCGGCCCTGAGTACGAGAGCCAGCAAGATCAGCCAGATCACCAGGACGATGCGAGGCAAGCGTCGCCCTGAGTCCGGATCGCCGCGGGCAGCGGCCAGCCCGACGCCGCAAGACGGGAAGGGTGGGCACGTGAGGGCAACGCAGATACTGCACGAGCGCGGGCAGAGCCTCTGGCTCGACAACATCACCCGCGCCCTGCTCGACGCCGGCAAGATCCAGCACTACATCGACGCTTACTCGGTGACCGGTCTCACCTCGAACCCGTCGATTTTCGACAAGGCAATCGACTCCGGATACTACGACGACGCGATCCGGGCCAAAACCGGCCAGGGGCTGTCCGGCGAGGACCTTTTCTTTGCGCTAGCCACTGAGGACCTGAGACGCGCGGCCGATGAGTTCCTGGGCGTCCACGAACGCAGCGACGGCGTAGACGGCTGGGTGTCACTCGAAGTCTCGCCGCTGCTGGCGCACGACACGGCGAGCACCGTCGAGGCCGCAAAGGCGCTGCACGCCAGTGCCGGTCGGCCGAACCTGTTCATCAAGATTCCGGGCACCCCTGAGGGCCTGCCCGCGATCAGGGAATGCACGGCGGCCGGCGTGCCGATCAATGTCACGCTGCTGTTCTCCGCCGACCAGTACCTGGCCGCGGCCGACGCCTACCTCAGCGGCGTAGAACAGCGGATCGCGGCTGGCCTCGACCCGACCGTGGCCTCGGTGGCCTCGGTCTTCATGTCCCGCTGGGACGTGGCGGTGGCCGGAAAGGTCCCGGCCGACCTCGCGGACCGGCTCGCCCTGGCTGTCGGCCTCGACGTCTACCGCGCGTACCGGAACCTGCTGGCCTCCGACCGCGCGCTGCGGCTGGAGAACGCCGGTGCGCGGATGCAGCGGCTGCTGTGGGCGAGTACATCGACGAAGGATCCGGCCGCGCCGGACACGCTCTATGTGCACGGCCTGGCGGCCCCGTTCACCATCAACACGATGCCCGACGCCACGCTGGAGGCGTTTTACGACCACGGCGAGGTGGGTGAGCCCATGCCTGCCGACGGCGGCGACTGTGACGCGCTGCTCGCGCGTTTCGCCGACGCGGGCGTCGACACGGCGGCGCTGGCCACCAAGCTGCAGAACGACGGCGCGACGTCGTTCGTCGACTCCTGGAATGACCTGCTGGAAAGAGTCAAGGCGCAGGGTGCCTCGCCCGGCTGAGCGCCCGCACGGACCTGACAGCGGCCCAGGCTGAGAGGCCCGGGCCGGACGACGACCTGGAGGATTGAGCAATGCCGACCGTACCGCTCCGTGAGCGTCCCGCCTGGAAGGCACTCGAGCAGCACTACGCCGAGATCGCCGGGGTTCACCTGAGCCAGCTGTTCGCCGATGAACCGGGGCGCGGCGAGCGCCTCACGGCCGAAGCGGCCGGACTGTACCTCGACTACTCCAAGAACCGCGTCACCGACGAAACGCTGCGGCTGCTGGTCCAGCTGGCCGAGGAGTCCGGGGTGGCCGAGCGCAGGGACGCGATGTTCCGCGGCGACCGGATCAACGTGTCCGAGAACCGGTCCGTGCTGCACGTCGCGTTGCGGATGCCCAAGGGCACCTCGCTCGTGGTCGACGGAGTGGATGTGGTCGCGCAGGTGCATGAGGTGCTCGACCGGATGACCGCTTTCGCCCGTCGCATCCGTTCTGGCGAATGGAAGGGCTACACCGGCAAGCCGATCCGGAACGTGATCAACGTCGGCATCGGCGGCTCGGACCTCGGCCCGGTCATGGCCTACGAGGCGCTGCGCCACTACTCGCGGCGCGACATGACCTTCCGGTTCGTCTCGAACGTGGACTCGACCGACTTCGTGGAGGCGACCAGGGACCTGTACGCGGATGAGACGCTGTTCATCATCTCGTCGAAGACGTTCGGCACGCTGGAGACGCTCACCAACGCCCACTCGGCCCGCGACTGGGTGATCGGCCAGCTCGGCGACGACGAGGCGGTGGCCAAGCACTTCGTCGCGGTCTCCACCAACGCCGAGAAGGTCGAGGCGTTCGGTATCGACACCGCGAACATGTTTGGCTTCTGGGACTGGGTCGGCGGCCGGTACTCGATGGACTCGGCCATCGGCCTGTCTACGATGATCGCAATCGGGCCCGATCACTTCGGCGAGATGCTCGCGGGCTTCCACGACCTGGACGAGCACTTCCGCACCGCGCCGCTGGCCGAGAACCTGCCGGTCCTGATGGGCCTGCTCGCGGTTTGGTACGGCGACTTCTTCGGGGCGCAGACCGCCGGCGTGATGCCCTACGACCAGTACCTGAAGCGCTTCCCCGCCTATCTGCAGCAGCTCACGATGGAGTCCAACGGCAAGCACGTCACGCTCGAGGGCGCGCACGTCGACTACGACACCGGCGCCATCTACTGGGGCGAGCCGGGCACCAACGGCCAGCACAGCTTCTACCAGCTCATCCACCAGGGCACCCGGCTGATCCCGGTCGACCTGATCGGCTTCGGCAAGACCATCAACCCGCTGGGCGAGCACCACGACATCCTGTCGTCCAACGTGTTCGCCCAGGCCCAGGCCCTGGCGTTCGGCAAGACCGAGGAACAGGTGCTCGCCGAGGGCACCTCGCCCGAGGTGGCGCCGCACCGGGTGATGGAGGGCAACCGCCCGACCAACGTCATCCTGGCCGAGATCCTGACCCCGCGCCTGCTGGGCACGCTGGTGGCGCTGTACGAGCACAGCGTGTTCACCCAGGGCACGGTGTGGGACATCGACTCTTTCGACCAGTGGGGCGTCGAGCTGGGCAAGGTGCTCGCGGTGCAGATCATCCCCGAGCTCACCAGCGACACCGAGCCCGAGCTCGAGCACGACTCGTCAACCAACGCCCTGATCCGGCGCTACCGCGCGCTGAAGGCCTGATCCCCGGTTACGTCGAGCCGCCCGAGCCTGGCTGGACGACATTCACGGTCAGGATCTGAACGTGCTTGGAGCAGGTCGGGGACGTGTAGTTCAGGTACGTCGGCGTGGTCTGGTTCGGCGGGTAGATCACCAGCCAGTGCGCGGTGACCATGCCGCACGTGGCCGGCGGGAAGTTCCTCGCGGCCACGATCCGCAGCAGCGCGTTCGCAGTCGCACCCGGTGCCAGCGTGACGAGCTCGCGCGGGGGTGTCGGGTTCTCCTTCGCCGCGAGGCCGATCTGGCCGCCGGACGACCCGGTCGACGCGAACGAGATTCCCGGGTAGCCGTACAGGGTGCAGCTGGCGTCGGAGATGTTCGTGAAGTCGATCACCTGGTAGATGCTTCCGGCGGTGCCCTGGCTGAGTCCGGCCTTCACCCCGAGGTACCGGGTCGGGCAGGGGGCGGGGCCCGCCACGGCCGGCGTCGTGGCTGGTGCGGAGGTGGCTGGCGTGGCGCTCGGAGAGGAGACCGGGGTGGCGGCGGTGCTGGATGGCGGGGACGAAGAAGTCGGGGTCGAGGCCGAACACGCGGATGCAAATGCAGCGCAGCAGGCCAGCAGGGCCCCGGCGAGTGCCTTGCTGGCCATACCTGAAGTTGACGTCATGTGAGCGGTGTCCTTCAGCCCGGTCGGCTCTGCGAGCCGTGTGATCCATAGGACGCCGATCGGGCCAGCCCGGTTGGGCCGACATTGCGGTGTCTCTGCCCGGTATCTCCGCTCAGCTGATGAGCAGCGCTATCGCGATGAACTGGCAGGTCGCGGCGGCACAAACGAAGACGTGGAACACCTCGTGATAGCCGAAGATGGACGGCGCCGGATCCGGCCAGCGGCGATGGTAGGAAAGCGCTCCGGCCGTGTAAAGGAGGCCGCCGCCCGACATCAGAATCCCGGCCACGGCACCGCCGTGGATCCAGACCTCTGGCAGCGCGAGCGCGCCCATCCAGCCAAGAGCCAGGAACGTCGCGCCGACCAGGCGCTCCGGCCCGCTCATCCTCCACCGCATGCGGATGCCCACCGCCGCCAGCGTGAGCGACCACATCACGATCAGGCAGGCCAGACCCAGGGCGCCGCGCATGGCGATCACGAAGGCCGGAGTCGCCGTGCCCGCGATCAGGAAGAAGATCATCGTCTGGTCGAGCCGCTGCAGCCGCTGTCTCCAGCTATCCGACCAGGTGCCCCGGTGATAAAGCGCGCTGCTCCCGAACAGGGCGCTCACGCTGGCCGCATAGATCGCGACGGCCGTGATCTGCGCGTCTCCGTGCGCGTGCACCAGCAGCAGCGTGCCGAGCACCAGCGACAGCTCGAACCACAGCAGGTGCAGCCAGCCCCGCAGCAGTGGTTTCGTGTAGTAGACACCACGGCGGGCGTCATACAGCGCCCCCACGGCCGGCGCGGCTGCCGCCCCTGCCGTGGAATCCGTCACCTTGGACCTCCGCTGTCCGGGGAACCGCTGCCCTCATAACGGGCCGTTAACCCAGTGTCGTTCACGGCGGTCTCAGATCAAGCCGTTTGCCCAGGTTACGTGGTTATTCACGCACGCCGCGCCAGGCCACCTGGCCGCTCCATGGTCAAGCTCAGGCGGCTGCTGGCCTGGCGATGAGGCGCAGTACCGGCCGTGCGGCGCCAGCGGCAAGTGTGTCGGTAATGGCGGCGATGACGGTCGCTGGATCCGTGCGGATCTGGCGCGGCGGGAAGTGCAGCACGAGGATGCCGTGGCTGCTCATGCGGGCGTGTCGGCGCATGGTGCGCTCCCAGTCGGCCGGACTGAGGTGCCACTCGCGCGAATCGATCTCCGCCGCCACCCCTTCCCTGGCCCACCATGCATCGGGACGGGCGATGAAGCTGCCATCGGCGGTGAACAGCCGGGGGTTGAACATCGGTCATGGCAGCCTGGCTCGTTTGATCAGGTCCCGGAACTCCGCCTCGGTGACCGACCGGATGCCCTCGGCCACCTCCTCCAGCACTCGCCGCAGCCGCGCCGAATGCCGCCTCTGGCCCTCGGCTTAACTCACGGACTAACGCCGGATAGCGGGCAGTCGCCGACGCTGTACCGCTCCCGCGATCAATGCCCGTATCTCGCTAGGTCGGTCAGGAAGCGGGCGGCGTCGGCGAACGCCCGGGGCGGCAAGGCGTATATACGCCTTCCCTGGCGAATGACACCGCTGCGGCATTCTGCGTGGTCCGGTGAACCGCGGACGAAGCCCATGCTCGCAGGCCGCCGCGTCGCGGGCACCAGGACATCGAAGCGGCAGCGGTTGTGTAGCAATCAGGCCGATGCCCATGCAGTGCCGCCTATCCGGTGAGCACACTGCCAGCCCCGGCGTGGAGCAGGGCGGCCATCTCCTGCTGCGCCACCGTCGGGGTGCCAGTCTGGGCAAGATAGATCCCGGGCAGAATCCGCTGCCATGGGCCGCCCGGCCTGGCCCGGTGCAGCAGCGCGTCGCGGCTCAGGCCGCAGACGAAGGCCTGCTGGCGGGAAATGACATTTTCCTGTGCTCGCAGCATCGCAGCCAGAGCGGCCCAATCGAATGAGTCACGGGACATGTCCGCAGCGTGACAGTTCCATCTGACAAAACGGTGGAGAACAAATATGAATGACCCGAAAGGTGGCCTATAACCCGTCGGATGGTTCATTCATAGCCCGGACGTGGCCGCGGGAGGGCACTCGGCCCGGCTGGAACGTGGCGGGCGGGCTGGCCCGGGCGGTGGGCGAGCCGCGGCCGGGTGGGCGACCTAAGGGGCGGCTTATCGGCGGGTTATGGGGTCCTTATGTACGGCCGCTTTAACCTGCCGGGCGGTTGACCCGGGCCAAACCTCGGAATAACGTCCTATCCAATACTAATAGGAAACTTTCCTATTAGTAAGGAATACCGGCCGGCCTCCTGCTGCGTCGGGGAGGACACCGGCCGCCCCCTGCCTCTGGGAGGAAACGTGGATCAACTCCCGCCTGGCCCAGCGCGCTACCGCCTGTACCGGTGGGCCCGCCGACGCTGGCGCCTGGCCACCGCAGCCCTGGCGGCCGTCCTGCTGGCCGGTGGCGCTACTGCCGCGGTCGCGGCCTCGGCCCAGGTCGGCCAAGTCTCGTCGGTGGCCGCGCTGAGCGCGAACTGGTATGAGTCGGCGCCGTACTACAGCACGCTGGACTCGGACGCGCCCGACCTCGGCCAGGTGATGGCCGCGACCGGGCAGAAGGCGTTCGACATGGCGTTCATCCTGGCCGACGGCAGCTCCTGCACTGCCGCCTGGGACGGGACCGACCCGGTCTCCTCGGATACCCAGGTGGCCTCCGTGATCAGCGAGGTGCGTTCCGACGGCGGCGACGTGATCGTCTCGGCGGGCGGCTACAACGGCACCAAGCTGGGCCAGGTCTGCGGCTCGGCCTCGGCCACGGCCGCCGCTTACCAGCAGGTGATCACCACCTACGGGTTGCACGCGTTCGACTTCGACCTGGAGGAGCCGGAGATCGAGAACTCGAGCGCCATCGCCAACGAGCTCGGCGCCGCGCAGATCCTGCAGCAGGAAGACCCGGGCCTGTTCATCTCGATAACGATGCCGTCCACAACGACCGGCGCGAACTATTTCGGCGGGCTACTGCTCGATGAGGCGAAGAGCCTGGGCTTCGCCCCGAACGACTACACGATCATGCCATTCGACGGCGGCTTCAGCGGAGGATCGTCGCAGGTCACCGCGCTGCAGGACTTCAACGCCCAGCTGATGAGCACGTTCGGCTGGTCCAGCTCGCAGGCGTACGCGCACGAGGGGTTCTCCGGGATGAACGGCCGGACCGACACCACCGAGTACTTCTACCAGAGCGACTTCCAGACCGTGCTGAGCTTCGCCGAGAGCGTCGGCATGAGCCGGTACACGTTCTGGTCGGTGAACCGCGACCGCGAATGCGACCCGGTCGACAACAATGACGTGACGTCCTCCGACTGCAGCAGCGTGGCGCAGAATCCCTGGGACTTCACCGCGTACACGGTCGCATTCGCGAACAGCACCTCGCCGAGCCCGAGCCCGACCCCGACGCCAACCCCCACCCCGACCGCGACGCCCACCCCGACCCCCACGCCAACTCCGTCACCCACCCCCACGAGCAGCGGCTGCACGGCCGCGGCCTGGGTGAATAACACGGCGTACGTCAGCGGGGACGTGGTGTCGTACAACGGCGACCAGTGGACCGCCAACCAGTGGAACTACGACGAGGTCCCGGGCGGCTCGTCGGGTGCCTGGAACAGCGACGGTCCCTGCTGAAGCGGCCGCGCCGGGTGGCCAACCCCCCACCGGGCCACCCGGCGCGTGCCTAGCTGATCCGCTCGATCAGGGCCTCGATCAGGTGCGGGCCCGGCTCGGCCAGCGCCTGCTGCAGTTGCGCACCGAACTCCCCGGGCGTGCTGGCTCGGCTGGCCGGGACGCCCATCCCGTTGGCCAGCGCCACGAAGTCGAGACTGGGCCGGGACAGCTCGAGCAGGTTGCGGGCGGCGTCCCCGGCCGGCTCCGCGCCGACCCGGTTGAGCTCCATGTTGAGGATCGCGTACGAGCGGTTGTTGAAGATGACCGTGGTGATGTCCAGGCCTTCCCTGGCGTGCGTCCACAGCGCGGACAGCGTGTACATGGCACTGCCGTCCGCCTCCAGCGCCAGCACCGGCCGCCCGGGGCAGGCCACGGCCGTCCCGGTGGCCACCGGCAGGCCCTGCCCGATGGACCCGCCGGTCAGCGTCAGCCAGTCGTGCGGCGGCGCGCCGGCCGTGGCCCCGGGCAGCCACAGCCCGGACGTGTTGGCCTCGTCGGACACGATCGCGCCCTCGGGGAGCAGCGCGCCGACGGCCGCCGCCAGGGCATCCCCGGTGAGGTGACCGTCGCCGGACGGCAGCTCCGGGCGTTCGGCCTCGCGCGCCAGCGGCTTGGTGCCGGGCGCCGCCAGGTCCGCCAGGCGCCCGAGCGCGCCGCACACGTCGTCCGCGGGCTCGGCCAGCACGTGCACCTCGGCGCCGGCCGGAATCAGCGAGCTCGCCTTCCCCGGGTAGGCGAAGAACGAGACCGGGGCCGCCGCTCCGGCCAGGATCAGGTGCCGCGCCCCGGCCAGCTGCTCGGCGGCGAACTCGGCGAGGTAGGCGAGGCGGTCGATCCCCGGGATTCCGGCCCCGCGCTCGAGCCGTGCCGGGAACGTCTCGCAGAGCAGCCGCGCACCGGTCGCCTGGGCGACCCGGCTGGCGGCCTCGAGGCCGGGCCGCCGCGCGGCTGGCCCGCCGAGCAGGAGCACGCAGGGTTCCCCGGAGCGCAGCGTTCCGGCCGCTGACTCGATCGTTTCCTGCGGCACGGATGCGGGCGGGCGTACCGGCAGCGGGGGCGCGGGCTCGGCGCCCTCGGACCAGGAGACGTCGGCGGGCAGGATCAGGGTCGAGATCGCGCCCGGCGGGCGCATCGCGGCCGCGACCGCTTCGGCGGCGTCGGCGGCCACGTCCGAGCTGCGCGCCGAGCGGCGCACCCAGCGCGACACCGTGCCGGCCAGCGCATCGATGTCGGACTCGAGTGGCGCGTCGAACCGCTTGTGGTACGTGGCGTGGTCGCCGACGACGGCGAGCAGCGGGGTGCGTGCGCGCCGGGCGTTGTGCAGGTTGGCCAGCCCGTTGCCCAGGCCGGGGCCGAGGTGCAGCAGCGCCGCCGCCGGCGGCGGCCATCCGCCCGTAGCCGTCCGCCGCGCCGGTCGCCACGCCCTCGAACAGGCACAGCACGCCGCGCATCTCCGGCACCGCGTCCAGCGCCGCGACGAAGTGCATCTCCGAGGTCCCCGGGTTGCTGAAGCACACGTCCACGCCGGACCCGGTGAGCGTGCGGATCAGGGCCTGTGCACCGTTCATGCCTTGCCTCCCGCGAGTCAGCAGCAGCCGGTCAGTCGAACGCTGACCCCGGGCCAAGCATGCCCTGCGGGTCGAAGGCGTGCTTCACCCGGCGCATGAGCGCGACGGCCACCGGGTCGGCCAGCTCCAGCCAGTAGCTCTTCTTGGCGTGGCCGATGCCGTGCTCGCCGCTGATCGCGCCGCCCCGGGATACCGCTGCGGCGAAGATGTCGCGCAGCAGGCTGGCGCGCGCCTCGGCATCGGGCTGGAACACCGCGAGGTGCACGTTGCCGTCGCCCGCGTGCCCGGTGCCGACGGCGAGACCGCCGTGAGCCTTGGCGATCTCGGCCACCTCGGCCAGGAAGCCCGCCATGGCGGCGCGCGGCACCACGGTGTCCAGGATGTCGTCGGCCCCCGCTCCCTTGGCCGCCCAGAATGCCTTTTCCCGGGCCTCGATCAGCCGCCGCGCGGCCGCGGCGGGCAGCACATAGACGTCCGGGGCGCCCAGATGCGTCAGCAGGCCGGCCGCCTCCTCGGTGGCCTCGGCCAGGCGCTCGTCGTTGCGCTCCTCGAGCACCACGACCAGGTAAGCCAGTGCCTTGTCCCGGATGGCCGCCGGGATCCCGAGGTCGATGCCCTCGTTCGCGGTGATCACGGACATCGTCACCATGTCGATGTACTCGAGGATGAGCGGCCCGATGCCGCTGTTCACGATCGCCGGGACGGCGGCGGTCACTTTGTCGAGCGACGGGAACGGCGCCAGCACGGTGGCCTGGGCGGGCAGCCGCGGGTAGAGCCGGACCGTGGCCTGGGTGACCAGCGCGAGGGTGCCCTCCGAGCCGATGATGAGCTGGGTGAGGTCGTACCCGCTGCTCTCCTTGACGATCTTCCCGCCGGTGCGCAGCACCTCACCGGACGCGAGCACCGCCTCGAGGCCGAGCACGTGGCGGCGGGTGATGCCGTACTTGACCGCCCGCATTCCGCCGGCGTTGGTGGCGATGGTCCCGCCCAGGCTGGCGCTCATCTCGCCGGGATACACCGGGTACACCAGGCCGTGCGCCGCCGCGGCCTCGTCCAGCTCGGCCAGGGTCACGCCGGCCTGCACGACCGCGGCATGGTTCGCGGTGTCGATCTCGAGCACCCGGTTCATCCGCTCGAACGAGATCACGAGGCCCCCGCTGGCAGGCACCGCGGCGCCGGAAAGCCCGGTCCCCGAACCGCGCGCGGTCACCTTCAGGCCATGGGCGGCAGCGACCCGCAGCACGGCCGTCACCTCGGCGGTGCTGCCCGGCCTGACCACGAACGCCGGCGGAACGGCCGCGACGGTGAGGCTCTCGTCATGCCCGTACTCCGGCGGGCTGTCGGATAGCACATGATCAATGCCCACGGCCTCGCCGAGTGCCGATCGCAGGTCGGTCACCGGGCCCTCCTCATGTGACGGCGATCCTGATAAGTTACCGGTTGGTAGCGAAGACTATCCGGAACGGGACGCCCCGGAGTGCCCTGGCCACCCAGGCTCTCCTTGTTCGCGAACCTGTCACGTCGAGTTCCGCAACCCAGCACCTTGCGACGCGATGATCGGTGCGTGAGGGTCGTGCGGCTCGCCAATTATGTCGCGCCCGCCTCGGGCGGGCTGCGGACCGCGCTCGCGGAACTCGGCGCGGGCTACCTGGCGGCCGGGCACGAGCCGGTGCTGGTCGTCCCCGGGGCCCGGCCGGATCGCCGCCAGAGCAGGCAGGGCCTGGTGATCACGGTTCCGGGCGTACCGGTGCCGGGCACAGGCGGGTACCGGGCGATCGCCGCGCGGCGCTCGCTGCGGCGGCTGCTCGAGGACCTGCAGCCGGACCGGCTCGAGGTGTCCGACCGGACCACGCTGCGCTGGACCGGCGCCTGGGCGCGGCGATGCGGCATCCGGTCGATGATGGTCTCCCACGACAGCCTGGCCGCGCTGGCGCAGATGTTCCGGCCGCCGGGCCTGTCCGTGCGGCAGGTGGTCGACCGGCTGAACCGGAACACCGCCGCCTCGTTCGACGTCGTTGTGTGCACCACGGCGTGGGCCGCCGCAGAGTTCCGGCGGCTCGCGGTGCCGAACGTGGTCCAGGTGCCGCTGGGCGTCGACCTGGCCGGTTTCCATCCGTCCCGCTTCGATGAGAGCCTGCGCTCCCAGTTCGCCCCCGGCGACCGGCGGCTGCTGGTGCACTGCAGCAGGCTCTCGCCGGAGAAGCGCCCCGAGCGCGCGATCGGCGCGGTGGCCGAACTGCGCCGGCGGGGCGTGCGCGCCGTCCTCGTCGTCGCGGGCGATGGCCCGCTGCGGAGGTCGCTGCAGGCCAGCGCGGCCCGGCTGCCGGTCAGGTTCCTCGGCCACGTGGCCAACCGCGAGTCGCTGGCGAAGCTGCTCGCGACCGCGGATGTGGTCATCGCCCCCGGCCCGGCCGAGACGTTCGGCCTTTCCGCTCTCGAGGCGCTGGCCAGCGGCACCCCGGTGGTGGTGAGCAGCCGGAGCGCGCTGCCCGAGGTGGTCGGCCCGGCCGGCCTGGCCGCCGACGACAACGATGTGGCGTACGCCGATGCGGTGCAGCGACTGCTGCGGCGCGACCCCGCCGAGCGGCGGCGGCTGGCCCGCCAGCAGGCCGAACAGTTCGGCTGGCCGACGGCTGTGAACGGCTTCCTTGGCGCGCACGGGCTGACCTCGCTGCCGCGCGGCGGCGAGGGAGCGCCCGCCGTCCGCGTGGGCACGTAGCGGCGAGGGAGCGCCCGGGGTTCACACGGGCCCGTAGACGACGGCGCGCCAACCGGTCTGCTGCCGGGCTTTGGTGTGCCGCTACCCCTGGCACCCGCACTGCCTGACATTCCGCGTACACCAGCGCGTTGACACCCGGTGGCGTATTCGTTTACGTTCGTTCAGCTCTCGCGTCGGAAACCGCAACTAGCGTGAAAAGGGACGGGCATGCATCACGCGCCAACGGTGTCGCGTCCTTCCTGGATGGTAACGCTGTCGGGCGGCAACGGCGGCCGGCGCCGCTCCCCCGTCGAGATCCTCGCGACCGCGGCCACGTACGTGACCCATAACCCGGCTGCCGACGTGTCGGGGCTGCGGTCTGGCCGGTTCGGCCGCTGGGCCGACGGTGTCATCGAACTTCGCGAGGACTGCGTCACGTTCGCCGGCCACTGGGACGCGCACAACGACCAGGCGCTCGCCGAGAGCGGGCCGCTGTGGGTCGTGCTCGGCGACTCCACCGCCCAGGGGCTCGGCGCGCCAAGCCCGATGGGCGGCTACGTGGGCCAGGTCCTCGCCGGGCTGCGGCAGCGGACCGGGGAGCGGTGGCGGGTGCTCAACCTGTCCCTGTCCGGCGCCCTCATCCGCGACGTGCAGCGCGACCAGCTGCCCCGGATTCCTGCCGGTGCCGGCCTGGTGACCTGCGGGATCGGGGCCAACGACATCCTGTACTCCACGCCCGCGAAGGTCCTCGCCGACCTGCGCGGGCTGATCGGCGCCGTTCCCGGCGGCACGGTCGTGCTCGACCTCCCGCTGCCCACCGGGATCTGGGGCATCCTCGGCCGGGCCAGCGTGCCCTATGTGGCCCGGATCAACCAGACCATCCGTCAAGCTGCCGCCGCCCGCGGCCTGCCGGTCGCCGAGGTGTCCGCCCACTTCCTGCCGCCCTGGGGCGGAAAGTTCGGCCCCGACAACTTCCACCCGAGCCAGGACGGCTACCGCGACTGGGCGCGCGCGCTGCTCACCGCCATCCCGGCCGGCACCGAGATCGCAGCGGTCCCCGCGCTATGACGCAGCCCCCTGGCGCCACGATCGTGCTCTCGCGCAAGCGGGGAGGATGGCGCGACCGCGCTAGGAGCTACCTGGTCATGCTCGATGACCAGCAGGTCGCGAAGATCAGGCACGGCCAGCGGATCGACCTTCCGGTGCCGCCCGGCCAGCACAAGCTCTTCCTGAAGATCGCCTGGTGCCAGAGCCGGTCGTTCACCTTTGACGCGCGGTCAGGGGAAGCCGTCGAGTTCCAGTGCGAGCCGGGGGGGTCATCGGCGGCCGCCCTGGGGCAGGTGCTGGCCGATACCGACGCATACATCAAGCTGACCCGGGTCTAGCTGACGGCTGCGCGCGGCCAGGTCCGCTGGTAACCGGAAGCGCTGATGGGTCGCTGATCATGGGAAGCTTGGTGGCCATGTCCACGGAAACAGGCCGCGCCAGACGGCAAAACGACGACATGCCAAGCGTCGATCGCCTGCTCGCGCTGTCCGACGGCGTGGTGGCGATCGCGCTCACCCTGCTCGTGCTGCAGCTGCGGGTTCCGTCCCTGCCGAGCGCGTCGGCAGACTCGGCATCGGCTCTGGCCGCTGCGCTGGCCAAGGGCGGCGACCAGCTGACCGCCTATGTGATCTCGTTCTACGTCGTCGCGCAATTCTGGCTGGTCCACCACCGGGTGTTCCAGCATCTGGTGGGGCAGCAGGAAGGGCTGGCGTGGTGGAACTTCGGGTTCCTGTTCACGATCACGATCATGCCGTTCACCAGCGACCTGCTGGGTCAGTACGGCAGCAATCCGCTCGCGGTCGACATCTTCGCCCTGAACCTGCTGCTGGCCGCGCTGGCCACGCAGGCGACGTCCGAGCTCGGGCGGCGCCGCGGCCTGATGACTCCTGGTTCGCACGGCGCTGCCCGGCGGGGCGGACTGCTGCGTTCGGTGGGAACTGTAACGATCCTTGCCGCGTCCATGGGTCTGGCCTGGGTGAACGCGGGTAACGCGAAATTTGTCTGGATCTTGCTCGCCGTGGTACCGAATCTCGTCGACCGGTGGATGCGCCGCCATCCCGGGCCGCAGGAACCGGCCCCGGCGGCTCGTTCGTCCGGCGGGACGGGGCCGTCCGGCGAGGCTCCGCGATAGCGCCGGCGCGTAGGCTGCGGTAAAAGGAGCAGGTAGGAGGCGGCCGTGGAGTACGAGCACATCCTGGTCGAGCGGTCCGGCGAGTTCGCCACCGTGACGATGAACCGGCCGCAGCGGCGCAACGCGCTGTCGCTGCAGCACATGCGCGAACTGATCGCGGCGTTCGGCGAGATCGGGGACAGCGACGCGATTGGCGTCGTGCTGGCCGGAAACGGCCCGGTGTTCAGCGCCGGGCACGACTTCTCGGACGTCGTCGACGGCGACCTGCCCGCGGTCCGCTCCCTGCTGCAGACCTGCACCGAGCTGATGGACCTCATTCAGCACGTGCCCCAGCCGGTCGTGGCGCGGGTGCACGGGCTGGCCACGGCGGCCGGCTGCCAGCTCGTCGCCACCTGCGACCTGGCCGTGGCCAGCGAGAACGCGGGCTTCGCGACCCCGGGCGGCAAGGGCGGCTGGTTCTGCCACACGCCGATGGTGGCGGTCGCCAGGAACGTCGGCAGGAAGCGGGCCGTGGAGATGGCCATGTCCGGCGACGTGATCGACGCCAGGACCGCGCTGGACTGGGGCCTCGTCAACCGGGTCGTGCCCGCGGACCAGCTCGACTCCGCCACCGCCGACCTGCTCGAGCGGGTGACGCTCGGCTCGGCCGAGAGCAAGGGCATCGGCAAGCAGGCCCTGTACGCGCAGATCGACCTGGACCAGCCGAAGGCCTACGCGTACGCCATCGAGGTCATGGCCGCGACCAGCCAGCTCCCGGACGCGCGCGAGGGGATGCATGCGTTCCTGGAGAAGCGCAAGCCCGAGTGGCGCCGCGCCCGGCCCTGAACCCAGCCATAGCGCCCCATTCGCCGCCCGCGGCGCGAGGATTATCCCGGCGCGAAATGGGAAGTCAGATCGGCCACACACCTGTTGACGCCAACCAACACGAGGCCGCTATGACAACTACCGCCGACACGCTGGCGGAGTGGTGGTCGCTCGCCGCCTGCCAGTCCGCCGATCCCGACCTGTTCTTCCCGATCTCCGGATCGGGCCCCGCCCTCGGGCAGGCAGCTCGCGCGAAGGCGGTCTGCACCGCCTGCCCGGTGCGCTGCGACTGCCTTCGTTACGCGCTGGCCGCCGGGCCCCTGCAGGGAGTCTGGGGCGGCCTGACTGAGGAGGAGCGCCGCCTGCTGCGGCAGCGCGAGGCAAAGGCACGGCTGCGCGCGTCGCGGACCGCTTCGTCCTCCCCGCGGCCGGCGTGGGCCGCCGCGGATGTTTAGAGCCCGCCATACCGGACAGCTAGGACGACGTCGTCGGCTCAAAAGGAGGGCAGAGCCATTTATATCGGAATTGGAACCGTCGTAGTCATCGTCATCATCGTGCTGGTCATTTTCGCCCTGCGGCGATAGTAACGTGCCGCTCCAATAGGCCGCCTGCTGCAATCAGCAGGCGGCCTTCGACTGTATAAGATCACTATTCTCGAGCCACCGCCTGCGGCCGCGGGCGGTGGGTCTCGGCGGCGATTTCCAGCGCCTTGCCGGTGTAGACCCGGTAACCGCCCGCCGCACGTCGCCTTCGGGCGTGGACTGGTCGTCGTCGGCGAAGGCCGGGTGGAACCCGCTGAAGTCCGGCAGCGGCGCGGACGGCGCGGTCAGCCGGAGCACCGCCCGCTCGTGCGTAAAGTCGCGCGGCCTGTCCCACACATCTTGCAGCTCTTTTCGTCGGGGGCGTCGCTTAGCCTCGTCTGGTGGCCGTCCACCAGCTCTCCCGTGCGGACGCTCGCCGCATCGCCGTGCGAGCGCAGCTGCTGGGCCGTGCCCGCCCGGCCGGGCTGCTCGACGTGGTGCGGCAGCTGACGCTGCTGCAGATCGACCCGACCGCCGCGATCGCGCCGAATGCCGACCTGGTCGCGTGGAGCCGCCTGGGGTCGTCGTACTCCCCCGCCGACCTGTCTGCCGCGCTGCAGAACCGGGCGCTGGTGGAGCTGCGCGCGATGGTCCGGCCCGGCGAGGACCTTGCGCTGTACCGCGCCGAGATGGCCGAGTGGCCCGGACCAGGCGAGGTGCCGGAATGGCGGGTGTACCGCGATGACTGGGTGCGCGCCAACGACGCGTGCCGCCGGGACATCCTGCGCCCGGCTCGACTCGGCGGGGCCGCTGCCGTCCCGAGACCTTCCGGATTCCTGCACGGTGCCGTGGCAGTCGTCCGGGTGGACCAACAACCGCAACGTCACGCAGCTGCTTGAGTTCATGGTGCTCCGCGGCGAGGTCGCGGTGGCCGGACGCCGCGGCGGCGACCGGCTATAGGACCTGGCGGCGCGGGTCTACCGAGGGGGTCAGGGGCGAGTGGCGGGTCGACACGTCCCAGCTCGGACAGCCGTTCTCCGGGCGGGCCGCGCTGCTGTCACCGTTCGACCGGCTGATCCACGACCGCAAGCTCAAGCTGGATCTCGAGATGCCCGGTCCTGCTGCGGGGCAGCGAGCCCCTGCATGACGTCTGCGAGTGCCTCGAGGGCCGGAAGCGCTTCGGTCAGCGAGGCCACCTGATCCACGGTGAGCTGGGTAAGGCACTCCGATACCGCGGCCGCGCGGCGGGCCTTGATCTGCTGGTCGATCCGCTTCCCCTCGGCCGTGCTGACCACCGAGGCGCTGCGCAGATCGGTCGGATCGGGAATCCGGTCGATGAGATCCATCCCGTGCAGCTTGCTGACCACACGGGACAGCATGGTCGGATTCAGCCGCTCGACCTCGCTGAGCTCGGACAGGCTCAGCGGCCCGCGCGCGACGATCAGCCCGAGCACCGACGCCTGCGACGGGGTGAGGCCGGCCCGGTCGAGGACGCGTTGAGCTGCCGGGCGAGCTTTCCGACGACCCGGCGGAGGCGGATCGCCCCGTCATCGTCCATGGCCTGGCCTTCCGTCTTCCCGGAATAGTTAGTTGCCTTTCGGCAAGCAGTGTAATGTCATAGGTAGTGGCTGAGCAGGTTACACACGTTGACCACGGCATCAGTGGCGCTGCGGCCGAGCCCGCGCGCCGCCGGTACCTGGTCTTCGCCGTGGTGTCGCTCGCGCTCATGATGTCTTCGGTCGACCAGACCATTGTGGCCACCGCGCTGAGCGCGATTCAGCACGACCTGCATGCCCAGGTGAACTGGAGCAGCTGGACGATCACCATCTACTCCCTCGGTCAGGTCCTGGTGATGCCGCTGGCGGGCAAGCTGGGCGACCAGTATGGCCGCAAGCAAATCTTCCTTGGCGCCGTCGTCCTGTTCACCACCGCCTCCCTGTGCTGCGGCTTCGCGAACGACATCTACCTGCTTATTGTGCTGCGCGCGGTCCAGGCGATCGGCGGCGGAGGCCTCATGCCGTCGGCTACCGGGATCGTCGCGGAGATCTTCGGCACCGAGCGTGACCGCGCGGTCGGTCTCTTCTCGAGCATCTTCCCGATCGGCGGCATCATCGGGCCGGTGCTGGGCGGCGTGTTCGTCACGTACTGGTCCTGGCGCGGAATCTTCCTGGTGAACGTGCCGATCGGGATCGTGCTGCTGGCCCTGGGCACGCTGATCATCCCGGCCATCCCCCGGCGGCCCGACCGTCACCTCGACATCCGGGGGGTGGCGCTGCTGGGCGGCACGCTGCTGCCCGCCATGCTCGGCATCGCGTATCTCGGCGGCAGCAACAGCTACGTCGCCAGCCCGGCGTTCCTGGTTCCCGAGTGCGCGGCGGTCGTCGCATGCGTCCTCTTCTTGCGGCACACCGCCAAGGCGCCGTCGCCCTTCATCTCGCTGCGGTTCATCACCGGCCGGGGCTTCGGCATCATGAACCTGCTGAACTTCCTGTACGGCAGCGCCGTGCTGGGCTTTGCGCCGCTCGTGCCGCTGTATGCGCAGAACCGCTACGGCCTCCGGCCGCTTGCCGCCGGCACGCTGCTGACCGCCCGGGCGGTCGGGATGATCGCGACCGCCGGGCTGGCCGTCTACCTGCTGCGCCGGACGGGGTACCGGTGGCCGATGGCCGTGGGCTTCACGCTGATGGCCTTCGGCGTGCTGGGCACGGCGCTCAGCCCGCACGGGCTCTCGCCCTACGCCTGGCTGGTGCTGGCCACCGGCATCTGCGGCATCGGCATGGGCATCTCGACCCCGGCGTCCAACAACGCAACGCTGCAGCTCGCACCAGAGCACGCCGCCGCGGTGGCCGGGCTGCGCGGCATGTTCCGGCAGGCCGGAGCCATCACCGCGGTCTCGATCACGGCGGCGATCGTCGCGCGCAGCACCAATCCGGGCATCACCCAGGCGCACGTCTTCGTGGTCTTCGCGGCGATCACGGCCTGCTCGCTGCCGCTCATCCTGCTGGTACCCGAGCACCGCGGCCGCTGGTAACCCCGGTTCAGCCGCTCGCCCGCGCGAGACGGCGGCCCCTCGCGAACAGCGCCACGGCCATGGCGTGCAGCCGGTCGCCGATCGCAGCGTCCGTCAGCCCGGCGCAGGCCCGCGCGTTGGAGCTCTCCAGAATGATTCCGAGCTTGAAGCAGGCCAGCACGACATACCAGTCGAGCGCGTCGAGGCTGCGGTCGCTGACGGCGGAGTACGCCGCGACGATCTCGCTGACCGGGCCAACGTCGCCCGCCTCCCACAGCGCGCCGCCTGGTTCCACGGTCTCGTTCCCGTCGGGGATGCTGGCCACGAACCGGCCGAGGTCGACCAGCGGGTCACCGATCGTGGCCATCTCCCAGTCGAGCACCGCAGCGACCCGGGGCTCGCCCGCGTCCACCAGCAGGTTGCCGAAGTGAAAGTCGCCGTGCATCAGGCCGGGAGGCTGGTCCGGCGGCTGATTGCCGGTCAGGAACGCCGCCAGTCCATCCATGCCGGGCAAGGGCTCGCCCCGGTACCCGGGCAGGCGCCGGTAGCCCTCCCATTCCGCCTGCCAGCGGGGCACCTGCCGGCTCAGGAACCCGTCCGGGTGCCCGAAGTCCGCCAGCCCCGCGGCCACGTAGTCGACGCACCCGATCCGCGCCAGCTCGGTGGCGGCTTCCCGGCCGAGCTGCCGCCTTCCGGCGGCGGCCGCCGCGTAGGACGGCAGCCGCACCATCGGGTTCACCCCATCCACCGCGCGCATGATCACGAACGGGATGCCGAGCACGGACTCGTCCGCGCAGGTCGCGGCCCAGCCCGGGTGCGGCACGTCGGTGCAGGCCAGCGCCTCGAGCACCCGTGCTTCGCGCAGGATAATCTCCCCCGCCCGCGGCCGCGGGTGCCGCGACGGACGGCGCAGCACGTAGCTCGTGCCAGCTCGGCAGAACCGGACCAGCAGGTTCTGCGTGCCTCCCTCGAGCTCGACCAGCTCCTCCACCGGCCCCGGCGGGAAGCCCTGCACATCGAGCCAGCCCGCCAGCGCGCCGGCATCGATCAAGTCGATCAACGCGGCACCACGAGGCGACAGGGCTGATCAGAAATGCCAGAAGACATATCTTTTACGGTAACGAGTCCCGAGGGGGAGCGCATGTACGCACGCCAGCATGCCCTGGAGCACCCCGGCCAGCCCGCCATCATCATGGGGACGTCCGGCGAGACCGTCACCTTTGCCGAATACGAGGCCCGGAGCAACCAGATCGCGCACCTGCTGCGGTCAGCGGGGCTGCAGCGGGGCGACCACATCGCTGTCTTCATGGAGAACAGCATCCCGATGCTGGAGATCGAGGGGGCCGCCGAGCGGACCGGGCTGTACTACACGCTGATCAACAGCTACCTGGCGCCCGACGAGGTCGCGTACATCATCACGAACTCGTGTTCCCGGCTGCTGTTCAGCTCGGCCGCCAAGCGGGAGGTGGCAGAGCAGGCCGCGGCGAAGTGCCCGCAGCTCGAGCGCCTGCTGATGACCGGGCCGGACGTGCCGCCGGACGGCTGGGAGTCCTTCGATGCTGCCGTCGCGGGCTTCCCGGGCGAGCCGGTCCCCGGCGAGTCGCTCGGGGCGGCCATGCTCTACTCGTCGGGCACGACCGGCCAGCCCAAGGGCGTCCTGCGGAACCTGCCGACGGTCGCGCCGAGCGAGCCGCTTCCGGTGATGCTGTTCGTCCGGGCCATGTTCGGGTTCCGCGACGGCATGACCTACCTGAACCCGGCGCCGCTGTACCACTCGGCTCCCCAGGCGAGCGTGGCCGCGTCGCTGCGGATGGGCTGCACCACGGTGGTCATGGAGCACTTCGACGCCGAGCAGTGGCTGGCCCTGGTCGAGCGCTACCAGGTCACCAATTGCCAGATGGTGCCGGTGATGTTCAGCCGGCTGCTCCGGCTGCCCGAAGAGACCCGGACCCGCCACGACGCCTCGTCGCTGGAGTGCATCGTGCACGCGGCCGCGCCCTGCCCCGTTCATGTCAAGAAGGCGATAATCGACTGGCTTGGCCCGATCATCACCGAGTACTACGGCGCAACGGAGGCCAACGGCTTCACGTTCTGCGACTCCGCGCAATGGCTCGCGCATCCCGGCACCGTCGGCCGCGCCATCCTCGGCGACGTGCTGATCCTCGACGATGAGGGGAGGCAGCGCCCGCCGGGGGTGGACGGGACCATCTGGTTCCGCGGGGCGACCGCCTTTGAGTACTTCCAGGACCCGGCCAAGACAGAGCAGAGCCGGACCAGCGACGGGACCACGAGCACCGTCGGCGACGTCGGCCATATGGACGCAGAGGGGTACCTGTACCTCACCGACCGCAAGAGCTACATGATCATCTCCGGTGGGGTCAACATCTATCCCCAGGAAACCGAGAACCTCCTGTCGGGCCATCCGGCCGTGCTGGACGTGGCCGTCATCGGCGTCCCCAACGACGATCTGGGCGAAGAGGTCAAGGCGGTGGTGCAGCCCGTGGATCCCGCCGCTGCCGGGCCGGATCTCGAGCAGGAGCTGATCGCATACTGCCGGGACCGGCTGACCCACTTCAAATGCCCACGGACCGTTGACTTCGTCAGCGAGCTGCCCCGGTCGGCGACCGGCAAGCTCTACAAGCGCCTGCTCAGGGATGAGTACTGGAAGGGCCACCAGACGCCGATCGTCTAAAAGACCTTTAATGGTGGGAGTTGCAGGAGGGTGTACGGGCGGGTCGTTTCCTTCTGGGCGGTGAAGTCCTGCTCGGGCAGCTGGGTGTTGCCGTGGTGCTGGAGGGGCTGGCTGCCGATGCCGCCGCGTCAGCCTGTCACCTGCCGGATGCCCGCCGGCAATCACGATTGCCGGTGTCAGTTGGCGATGCAGACGTGCGTGTGCATGGCGGCCGGATCGTCGAGCAGCGTGAGCATGCAGGTGGCGAGGTCGGCGCGGGAGATGCTGAAGCAGTGTGGCAGGTTGCGGTCGGTCGCGGTGCGGTAGGTTCCCCTGGCGGGCTTGCCGGTGAGCGAGGGCGGGCGGAAGATTGTCCAGTCCAGGTCGCTGGCGTGGATCTCGTCCTCGGCGCCGCGGAAGTCGGCGCAGACGTGGCGGAGGAACGTGCGCCGGACCAGGGGCTTGAGCAGGTAGCGCAGGTAGGGGCTTTCGCCTTGATCGGCGACGACGGAGCCGCTGACCGCGAGTAGCCGGCGGGCGCCGGTTTTCTGCATGGCCTGGATGATGCTGCGGGTGCTGTCCTGGCGGAGCGTGGACGGGCCGGTACCTGGCGGGGCCACGGCGGTCAGTACGGCGTCCGCGCCGTCCACCGCCGGGGTGATCGAGGCTGGGTCCAGGACGTCGGCGGTGACGACCTCCAGCCGCGGGTGGGCGGGGACGGCCAGGCGGGCCGGGTCGCGGACGACCGCTGTGACCCGATGGCCGGCTGCGATCGCCTGCGTGGTGAGGCATGTTCCGGTGCCGCCTGTTGCGCCGAAGATGGTGAGTTTCATGGTCCTGGCCTTTCTGTGGTGGTTCGGGTTGTGGTGGTGTTCCAGCGGGGGGTGCGGGCATAGCGCGGGTGCCATACCGCCCGGTAGAGGAGCCGGGTGGGCGGCGGGAGCGTGCTGAGCACTCGCTTGCTGGTGTCGGCTGAGGCGCCGTCGAGCATCCAGGGGAAGAACTCGGCGCCTCCTCGCAGGCCCTGGATCTTCCCGGTCGCCTTCCGGAACGCGGCCCAGCCCGCTGGTCCCAGGTGCGCCTCGACGAGGGGCAGTGCCTGGTCTTCCTCATGTTTCATGTGGGCGGCGAGCGTCTGGGCCAGCGCGGCGGCGTTGTCCGCCAGGCCAGCACGGCCGGAGGCGGCGAGGGAGGTGTCGACCTGAGCGAGCAGCGGGTCGATGCGGGCGTGCTCGGCTTCCATCGCATCCAGCACGGCCATCTGGTCGGGCCGGATGACCTTCTGCCGCAGCGGCGGCCACAATGAGGTGTCCTCGGCGGTGTGGTGGACGTGCAACTGGTTTTTGAAGGTCGCCCAGCCGGTCCTTACGGCGGGATCGGCGGTCTGGCCCGCCTCGACGGCGGCGGTGAGGTACCGCAGGTCCCGGTGGAAGGCGTCGTGCACGGCATACATGAGCGTGAAGTCGACCTTGCCCTGGAGCGGACGGCGGCGGGTGTCACTGGTGGTCATCGGGACTCCTTGTGATCTGCGGGACGGGGATCATGACGTCTCCACCCGTCGTTTATGAGGTACATTATTTCTTTCACATATAATATGGAGATCATATCATATGAACGAGACATCATCTGTCGACCCGGGCGCGGTGCCGCACCGGGGACAGCTGAACCAGGCGGTCAGGGAGTCACTACGCGACCTGAGCATTCAGATGTCCCTGCTCAGCAACCGCATCGGCGGCCACCTCGACCTCAAGGGGACCGACCTGGAGTGCCTGGATCTCATCGACCGTTACGGCCCGCTCAGCCCCAGCGCGCTGGCCCGGCGGGCCGGCCTGCACCCCGCCACCATGACCGGCATCCTCGACCGGCTCGAACGCGACGGCTGGATCGTCCGCGAGCGTGACCCAGCCGACCGCCGCGGCGTCCTCGTCCAGCCGGTGCGCAGCCGGCGCGCAGAGGTGCTCCGCCTCGCGTCCGGGATGAACGCGGAGATGGCGCAGATCTGCGCGGGCTATCAGGACGACGAACTTGAGCTCATCGCCGGCTTCCTGCGCCGCACCGCCGACGCCGGCCGGACCGCCGCTGAAGAGCTCGATGCAAGCTGAGCCGCTGCTTCCCTGCGGTGGCGACCTTTGTAACCCCCGCTATTAAAGATCTTTAGCCGTACCGGGTCTTTCGCAATATCTCGTCACCATGACGGACACGTTGAAGAAACGCTCTTGCGTCACATTTATGCTGTGGCGCGCCAATAAGAAATAGCCGCCAGTTATCCACGCCTACGGTAATTCCGGGGATAGCATCATGTGGTTACTCAGATTAGCTGCGGATAGCGAATAGCGGAGGGCCTGAATAATGAGCTTTCGAAGCGCTGCCATTGGGCTCGCCAAGCGCGCGATGCCGGGGCGCGCCCGGATCTGCCTCGGCGCGGCCGCCGCATCGGCACTGCTCGCGGGCGCGGTCGCGCTCGCGGCACCCGCCACCGCGAACGCGAGCAGCGTGGCAGGTGCCGGTCACGCAACTCCTTCCAGCTGGGCCGTTCACCTGCTGCCGCTGAACGCGATGCCGGTCGGCTCGGTCGCGTTCGGCCGGGGCAGCCGCAACCGCCTCACCGTCAGCGTCGTGATGTACGGGCTGACGCCCGGCTCGTCGCACCGCGTGAACCTGCTGTCGTCGACCCGGTATTACGTCATCCGGTTCGGCACGATGACCGCCAACAGCGTCGGCCAGGTGCGGGCCACACTGACCAGCAACTACACCGGCCCATGGGTGCCCGGGATGCGGCTGGTGATCCACATGGGCGTGGGGCATGGCAGCGTCGCCAGGCAGCGGATCGCCCAGACCGGGGTACTGGGCCGCTTCACCACCCGGTGGCACCGGCTCACCTCCGTCGAGTACAGCTACACCGGCGTCAGCTACGGCACGCCCAGCGGCGTTGCCACGATCTCGTACAGCTCGCGCCACAAGACGCTGACCGTCACGGTCAACGCCAGCGGAGTCACGCCTGGGCTGCACGCCGCGCACATCCACCTGGGCAGCTGCATGAGCCAGGGACCGGTCAAGTACATGCTGAAGGACCTGCTGGCCAACAGCCGCGGCAAGATCGTGAACGCCGTGCGGGTCTTCACCAACGTCACGACGCCGATCCCGGCGAGCGGCTGGTATCTCAACATTCACCAGGGGAACAGCAACCAGATCCTCAGCAACGGCAACCCAACCATTTACTTCCGCCCGCTCCTGTGCGCGAACATCAGCGGACGCTAGCGGACTCCTGCGGTGGCTCCGGCCAGCGATGTCGCCGGCCGGAGCCACCCCGGGACCCGTCTGATCGGTAGTGCTAGGCGGGTTCCCAGCGCCATCCGTCGTTGTCCTCGCAGATGATCGTTTCGCCATCACCGGCCAGGCCGGTCATGCCGTGATCATCGTCCCGGCAGAACTCGCCAGGCTCGTAGCAGGTGCCTTCATCGCTGATCGGGTAGCACGAAGCCGCGGGCTGAGGAGCGGCTGGCGGCGTGGTCGGCGGCGGCGTGGTCGGCTGGGCCGGCGCCGCCACGGTGACCGCCCCCGCCCGGGGCCGCAGCCTTGCCCGGCAGCTACCGGTGCTTCCGCTGCTGGACACGCTCACGGTGATCACGACCAGAGAACCTGGCGTGGCGTTGCCGACCCGGAATCTCAGCGTCCGGGTGCCGTTGCCTTTGGCCCGGATGGCTGCGCCCCCGCCGTGCAGCCATGCGAGCGGCCCGCTCGCGGTCACCTGCGCACCCGCCGCGGTGCGGACTCGTATTTTCGCGATCGTGTGGTCAGCGGGCCGCCAGGCGACGGCATTGGCATGACACACGAGGCTCGACGTTGCCCGGGCCGCCGACGTGGCGGTAGGCCGCGGAGTCGAGTCCGCCGTGGCCGAGCCGCCGCTCTTCGAGCCATTGGCGTTAGCGCAACCGACGATGGCGGCTAACAGCGCGACTATTGCTATCGGGCCTGACCAGGCCGGATGGCGCAGCATGAATTCGTCCCCCCAATGCTCTGACTACTTTCCGCGCCCGGGATGCGTCTAGGCCATCCTGGGGTGTTTGCGGCTTGCACCCTGCTAGACGTTTTGCCGCGCAGCGCAGAGCACGCTGCGGCCATGGGGATGTCCCTAGAGTCTCTGGGCTTGCCCGATCCGGCCGACGAGCTGATCGCGGAACTCTGCGCTCGTGCTGGATCCGCCCAGGTCGGGCGTTATGACGCCGTCGGCTACGGTGCTGCGGATCGCGCCGGAGATCCATTCGGCCTCGGTGGCGTACCCGAGATGATCGAGCAGCATCGCGGCGCTCGCCACCGCTCCGATGGGGTTCGCGATCCCCTTCCCGGCGATGTTCGGCGCCGAGCCGTGCACCGGCTCGAACATGCTGGGCGCGCGGCGCTGCGGGTTCAGGTTCGCGCTGCACCCGAGGCCGAGGCTGCCCGACAGCGCGCTGCCCAGGTCGGACAGGATGTCGGCGTGCAGGTTCGAGGCGACGACCACGGACAGGCTTTCCGGCTCGAGGACCATGCGCGCGGCCATCGCGTCGACCAGGCATCGGTCGGTGGACACGCCAGGGTAGTCACGAGCTACCCGTTCCAGGACCTCATCCCAGAGCACCATGCCGAAACGCTGAGCATTGCTCTTCGTGACGCTGGTGACGTGCCGCACGGGCCGGGCCAGCGCCAGCCCGAAGGCGTAGCGCATGATCCGCTCGCAGCCCACATCGGTGAACAGGGCGGTCTCCAGCGCGACCTCGCCGCCCTGGCCGCGCGCGCCGAGGTTCCGGCCGCCGATGCCCGAGTATTCGCCCTCGCTGTTCTCCCGCACGACCACCCAGCTCGTCCCGGCCAGCCCGGTGTTGCGGAGCGGCCCGCGAACGCCGGGCAGGAACGTGACCGGCCGGACGTTGGCCCACAGATCGAGACCCTGGCAGATCGCGAGCCGGAGGCCCCAGAGGCTGACGTGGTCGGGGACGGTGGGCCAGCCGACCGCGCCGAAGTAGATCGCGTCGAACCCGCGAAGCTGGTCCAGGCCGTCGGCGGCCATCATCCGGCCGTGCCGCACGTAGTAGTCGCAGCCCCATCCGAACTCGGTCCACCGGACACCGAACGCGCCGGAACGGGCGGCCGCCGCCTCCACCACGGCCTTGCCCACCGCAATGACCTCGCCGCCGATTCCGTCACCGGGTATGACGGCGATCGACAGTTCCGGCACGGACGGGTTCCCGTCAGGCATTGCTCACAGTCTGTGACAGCGCAGCGTCCCGCGCGCCCGACAGCGAGCTGGGCTTGTCGAGGAGCCCGCCGAAGCTGAGCTGCTCGAACGGATGCGTGCACGGGCTGCCGCTCGCCAGCCACATCTGCCGCTCGGCCAGGTCCATCACAACCGACAGCACGGTGGCGTCCTGATCAATCGGCTGCACGCGCGGGTCGGGGTGACCGCAGATGCTGGTGGGCCAGCCGGCGTGGTCGGAGAGAAGCTCGCCGATCGCCTTGACGTCCCAGGTGGCGCTGCCGCTGAGCTCGCCTGCCACACGCTGCAGCCGAATCAGGCTGTCGGGCATCGCATACAGCGACACCTCGTCCACTCCGGGCGGCAGGCTGAGGAAGTGGTTGGTGTGGGCGAGGCTGCCGTCCTGCGGGATCTGCCAGCTCAGCGCCCGGAAGTCGCCCGGCGCGGCCTCCACGTTGACCGCGACGTCGTCGGCGTGCGCGATGAGGTAGTTGGCCGACGACGATCGCGGCGCGGCCTGGGCCATCGCCGCGGCATCGGTCAACGTCTCGCAGCCGGCCATCAGGCGGAGCATGACGTGGTACGGGATTCCCGGCTCCCCCCGGTCCGCCGAGCTCACCAGGGCGTTCGTGACCACGCCGAGCCCGGCCGAATTCATGCTGGCCTTGGCGAGCAGGCCCGCCTCGACGAGGGTCACGAAGTTAGGCCGGTCATCGGGCTGCTCGACTTCGAGCACGACGACGGTCTCGAACGCGTGCGGCATCCAGTCCCAGTTCTGGGCCAGCAGCGGGCGCCCGGCTCGCGTCCTGCGGGATAGCAGGGCAAGGGCGGTGCACTCCCTGGCCCGGGCGGCGCGCTGCGCAGCCGCTTCCCTGGCGCTGGCCGCGAAGATGATCTCGGTGCGTGCGTTGATCGCCAGCACGTCGCCCGCCGGCAGCCCGGAGCCCTCGGCGATGCCCTCGATCTCCTGCATCACGTCCGGCGCCAGATCCCGGATCGGCTTCTCGTAACGGGCCGCGGACGCGACGGCCTGTTCCCAGCTCCAGCCGGCCGTGTTCGCGAAGATTTCCGCGTAGCTGGCCCGGCTGAGCTGGATGCGCTCCCGCGCCTGTTCGCCGTACGCCCGGCCACGCTGCCGGGCGTCGCCGCTGATCCTTAGCCGCGGGTAGGTGTTCACGACGTCCTCCCTGAACGGGCGCGATCGGGCCGGCCTGGTGCAGCGCGGCCACTCTGGCGATCTCATCGGCGCGGGCGACCCAGACGCTGCTGTCGGCGACGGCCGCCGCGATCAGCTCGTCGAGCAGCGGCAGCCGGCCCGGCCGGCCTATGACCTGGGGATGGAAGGTCCACACGGCGATCCCGCCGAGCCCGGCGATGCCGCTCGCCTCCTCGCTCCACAGCTGCCTGACCTCGGCGGCCGAGCGGATTGTCTTGTCAAAGTTGCCCAGTGAGAACGAGAAGTGCGCGGCGGCGTCGAGCAGCCAGTGCACGGGGAGCTCGATCAGCGAGGTGCCGGGGTGCTGGTACGGCCGGATGTCGTCCATGAGGTTCGACGCGTAGCTGTGGCGGCGCAGGATGTCGAGGATGAGCGGCACCGCGACCTTCGGGCCATAGGCGCCCTGGGACAGCACTCCGGCAGGCCGGCCGCCTGCAGGTCGGCGATCCAGACTTCCTCGCCGTCGAGATCAAAGGTGAAGCAGGCCGCTGACTCCCGGCCGTCCGGCCACATCGACTGCTGGCTCATCACGGACATCCTCTGCCTGCGGCGACGTTCCCGTCCAGCCGCCCGGTCGTCTAGCCGCGCCAGGGCGAAACCGCGGCGACACCCAGGTACCGGAAGTAGGCAACGTTGCGGGTCACGACCTGCAGACCGTGCACCCTCCCGGTAACGGGCTGATCATCTACAGAGGTACGCCGGACATCCCCACCAGGCCGGCGGCCTTGGCGGCGAAGTTCATGAGGCTGAAGCTGCTGCTGGTCGCCGGCGTGAGGCTCCCGTCGGCAGCCTTCACCGTGTAGCTTCCTGCCTTGCCAGTGATCTTGCACCCGGCGAACGACGCCACTCCCTTCGCCGCGGTAACCGGGTTGGCACTGCAGCTCAGCGACGCCCCGCTGCCCGGCTGCGACGCGATCCCCAGCGTCACCGCGCTGGCGTTCGTCGTCACCACGTTGCCGCCGGAGTCCTCGACCGACACCTTGGGCTGGATAGACCACGCCAGACCGCTGTAACCGCCGCCGGGCTCGGTGGTGAAGACGAGCTGCGCAGCCGCGCCCACCGTGACCGAGAACGACGCGCTGGTCGCGGACGTGAGGCTGCCGTCGGTGGCCTTCAGCGTGTAGCTGCCGGCCTTGCCAGTGATCTTGCACCCGGCGAACGACGCTACCCCGGCGGACGCGGTCACCGGGTTGGCGGTGCAGCTGAGGGTGGCCCCGCTGCCCGGCTGCGACGCGATCGCCAGCGTCACCGCGCTGGTATTCGTCGTCAGCACGTTCCCGCTGGCGTCCTCGACCGACACTTTGGGCTGAGTGGACCAGGCCGCGCCACTGGCCCCGCCACCCGGCTGGGTGGTGAAGGCAAGCTGCGCAGCCGCGCCTGCGGTCGACCGAGAAGGTGCTGCTGGTCGCTGAGCTGAGGCTGCCGTCGGTGGCCTTCAGCGTGTAGCTTCCGGCCTTGCCAGTGATCTTGCACCCGGCGAACGACGCCACCCCGGCGGACGCGGTCACCGGGTTGGCGGTGCAGCTGAGGGTGGCCCCGCTGCCCGGCTGCGACGCGATCGCCAGCGTCACCGCGCTGGTATTCGTCGTCAGCACGTTCCCGCTGGCGTCCTCGACCGACACCTTGGGCTGAGTGGACCAGACGGCGCCGTTCGCCCCGCCACCCGGCTGCGCGGTAAACGCCAGCTGCGCAGCCGCGCCTGCGGTCACCGAGAACGACGCGCTGGTCGCCGACGTGAGGCTGCCGTCGGTGGCCTTCAGCGTGTAGCTGCCGGCCTTGCCAGTGATCTTGCATCCAGCGAAGGACGCCACCCCGTTCACGGCCGTAACCGGGTTAGCCGTGCAGCTGAGCGACGCCCCGCTGCCCGGCTGCGACGCGATCGCCAGCGTCACCGCGCTGGTATTCGTCGCCACCACGTTGCCGCTGGCATTCTCCACCGACACCGTGGGCTGGGCGGACCAGGCCGCGCCGCTAGCCCCGCCGCCCGGCTCGGTGGTGAAGGCGAGCTGGGTTGCTGGTGCCGCGCTGACCGTAATGCTCTGCTGCACCTCGGGCGCGGCCGCGTAGCCGTTGCCCGCGGCCTGGTTGGCGTCGATGATGCAGGTCCCGGCGGCGAGGTAGTTGACCGTCGACCCGTTGGTGCCCGACACCGAGCACACGCCCGCACCGCTGCTGGCATCCACGGAAAACACCACCGGGTTGCCCGACCCGCCGCCGGTAGCCGTCAGCGTGGCCGACTGGCCCACAACGCCGGGACCCGGGTTGGGGAACGTGATCGTCTGGGTGTCAGCGGTGCTGACCGTGATCGTCTGCTGCACCTGTGGCGCGGCGGTATAGCCGTTGCCCGCAGCCTGGTTGGCGTCAATCACGCAGGTCCCGGCGGCCAGGTAGTTGACCGTCGACCCGTTGGTGCCCGACACCGAGCACACGCCCGCGCCGCTGCTGGCATCCACGGAAAACACCACCGGGTTACCGGATGCTCCCCCGGTAGCCGTCAGCATGGCCGACTGCCCGACAACGCCGGGACCAGGATTGGGGAACGTAATCGTCTGGGTGCCCGACGCGCTGACCGTGATCGTCTGCTGCACCTGTGGTGCGGCCGCGTAGCCGCTGCCGCCCGCCTGGTTGGCGTCGATCACGCAGGTGCCCGCGGTCAGGTAGTTGACCGTCGACCCGTTGGTGCCCGACACCGAGCACACGCCCGCACCGCTGCTGGCATCGACCGAGAACACCACCGGGTTGCCCGACCCGCCGCCGGTAGCCGTCAGCGTGGCCGACTGGCCCGACAACGCCAGGACCCGGACTGGGGAACGTGATCGTCTGAGCGGCCGGTGCCGTGGTGCCGGCCACGTCCTGGACCTCGGCCGACCAGAAGGCCGGCAGGGTGCTGTAGTTCGGCGGCTCCGCCTCGTCATCGACGTAGATGTTGCCGATGCCGTCCTGCGCGGCGTCGCTGACATCGGTGCCCACGCCCGCCGAGGTGCCCGCGCTGATCGTGGCCGAGAACTCCGACGCCGGATAAGAAGACATCCAGCTAGGGAACGTCGCAGCGTCGAATTGCGCCTCGGTGCCCTCGAACTGCTGGAGGATCTCGTCCGGTCCGAACATGTAACTCTGCGGGGCAACGGTTCCCGGGTTGAACATGACGATCTTCGCGCCGTTGGCAATGGCGAAGTTGTACAGCGTCTGGTAGTAGCTGGCCTCGCTGGCGGAGGTAGATGTTCCGTCGAACATCGGGCTGCTGACGCCATACCAAGTGATTGCGTTCTGCAATTCGCTCTCGACGGTGGCGAGTGGGGTGGCGCCATAGTCCGTCCATATGTAGTAGAGCGGCGTAATGCCCGCCTGCTGCAGGGCCTGGATGGTCGGCGGCCAGACCGTATTCTCCGCATCGGCAGGCTGGCCATTGCACCCGGAGCCCGATCCGTCGGGCGCGCAGATGTCCACGATGGACGCGCTGACCGTGGGCGCGGCCGATTCCACCTGCTGCCAGCTTGGCAGCGTCGGGTAGGCGTAAAGCGTCGTGACGATGGACTCGGCGCCCGACGCTAACGAATTTGGTGCAAACCCGAGGCTTAGGCCGAAGATCAAAACGGGAGCTGCGATAAGCGCGATCGCCCGAATTAAGACACGCATGACCCCTTTGCCCCCCCACCCGTCGAAAGCCTGATCTCCGAGATTACGCCGGTTGCCCCGAACTGACCAGGCCGAATTAGATGGTGCTGGTTTGTAGGGATAAAGGCCTTTAATGAGATAAATACGCTTACAAAACCGCATCCATTTAACGCTCAACAATAAACGCTGGACAATTATCGCCTTAATTCAACAATGCATGAACGGTACCCTGTCCCGGGCCCGGCGCCGGACCCGGGACCGCAGGAGGACGGGTGGTGTTCGCAACGGCCGGGCCGGCCGGAATCATGGGGCCATGACCGTGCACGAGCTGAGAGACGTGTTCCGGCTGCCGGTGGTCGTCGCGCCGATGGCCGGCGGCCCGTCGAATCCGGCGCTGGTTGCCACCGCGGCCGAGGCCGGCGCGATCGGCTTCCTCGCCGGGGGCTATAAGACGGCGAGCGTCGTTGTGGCCGAGATCGCTGAGGTCCGGGCGGCGACGGCGGGGCCGTTCGGGGTCAATCTCTTCGTTCCAGGGGACCCCTCTTCGGAGCCGGAACGGGTCGCCGCCTACCTGGTATCGCTGGCCGAAGACGCCGTGGCCACCGGCGGCACCGTTGGGGAGCCGGTGTGGGACGACGACGGCTGGGCGGACAAGCTCGCGGCTGTGCTGGCCGCCGCGCCGCCGGTGGTCAGCTTCACCTTCGGCTGCCCCGCGGCCGAGGTCGTGGCCGAGTTCCGCGCAGCAGGCACCGTCGTTGCGGTGACGGTAACCAGTCCGGCCGAAGCCGAGGCCGCCACCGCGGCCGGCGCGGACCTGCTCTGCGTGCAGGGCATCGAGGCAGGCGCGCACCGGGGAACGTTCAGCAACAGCGACGCCCCCGGCCACGACTACGGGCTGCTGTCGCTGATCGGCGACGTCGCCCGGGTCACCGGCCTGCCGCAGATCGCGGCGGGCGGGATCGTCTCCCCCAGCCAGGTCCGGGCCGTCCTGGCGGCCGGAGCGGTCGCCGCCCAGTGCGGCACCGCGTTCCTGCGCTGCCCAGAAAGCGGCGCGCACCCGGCGCACAAGGCCGCGCTCGCCAGCCCCCGCTACCGCGTAACCGCCGTCACTCGCGCGTTCAGTGGCCGGCCCGCGCGGGGCTTGCTGAACGGGTTCATGCTCGACCACGCCGACGCCCCGGCCGCCTATCCGGAGATCAACAACGCAACCCGCGGCCTGCGCGCGGCGGCGGCCAAGGCCGGGGACACCGAGCGCATGAGCCTGTGGGCCGGCCAGGGCTTCCGTTCCGCGACCGACCGCCCGGCCGCCGAAGTCATCGAGCTGCTGGCCCGGTAGCCACGCTCCCGGCGCCCGAAGTCATCGAGCTGCTGGCCCAGTAGCCACGCTCCCGGCGAAAGACTTTCGGCGATTACTTTACGAGCGTATACGCTCAGCGTATGCTCTCGGGTATGAGTGTTCCCCTGACGCTGCTCGGCCTGCTGGAGCGGGAGCCGAGTCATGGCTACGAACTCAAGCGCGACTACGACGCGTTCTTCGGCCGCGGCAAGCCGGTGTCCTTCGGCCAGGTCTACGGGACGCTGTCCCGGCTGGCCCGAGACGGCAAGGCGATCGCGGGACCCGCCGAGCACGGCGAGGGACCCGAACGGCGGCGTTATGTGATCACCGACCAGGGCGCGTCCGACGTCGAGAGCTGGCTGGCCGAGCCCGCCGAGCCGGAACTGCACCTGCAGTCCGTGCTGTTCGCCAAGGTGGTGCTCGCTCTCATGCTGGACCGCCCGGCCGCCCGGTACCTCGACATGCAGCGGGCCGCGCACCTGAAGCGGATGCGCGAGCTCACCGAGCAGATCCAGAATGGCGGCGTCCTCGACACCGTGCTCGCCGACTACGGCCTCTACCACATGGAGGCCGACCTGCGCTGGATCGACCACACCGCGGCCAGGCTGGACATGATCGCGAAGGCGGTGCACAGATGACAGGGAAGCCAGCCCCGATCATCGAGGCGCGCGGCGTCGAGAAATCGTTCGGCCACACGCCGGCGCTGCGCGGCGCCACGATCGCCGTGGCGCGGGGTGAGATCCTCGCGGTCATGGGCCCGAGCGGGTCCGGCAAGTCGACGCTGCTGCACTGCCTGGCCGGGATCCTGACCCCGGACGAGGGCGAGGTCTGGTTCGACGGCAGCCGGCTGGACACCATGCCCGAGGGCAAGCGCAGCGACCTGCGCCGGGACCGGTTCGGGTTCGTGTTCCAGTTCGGCCAGCTGGTCCCCGAGCTGACCGCTGAGGAGAACGTCGCCCTGCCGCTGCTGCTCAGCGGTGTGCGCCGCGGCCCGGCGCTGGCGGAGGCGCGGCCCTGGTTCGGCCGGCTCGGCCTCGACGGCCTCGAGGGCCGCCGGTCCGGTGAGCTGTCCGGCGGCCAGGCGCAGCGCGTCGCGCTGGCCCGCGGCCTGGTCGCGCGGCCGGAGGTGCTGTTCGCCGACGAGCCGACCGGGTCGCTGGACTCGATGTCTGGCGAGCTGGTGATGCGGCTGCTCACCGCCGCCGTCCGCGAGCAGGGCACCACGGTCATCCTGGTCACCCACGAGGCCAGGGTCGCCGCCTACGCCGGCCGGGAGGTCGTGGTCCGTGACGGCACGGTCGGCTCGCTCACCGAGGTCGCAAAGTGATCGGCCTCGGCCTGCGCCTGGCGGTCAGCGGCGGCCGTGAGGCCGTGGTCCGCCTGGTGATCGTGGCCGTCGCCGTCGGGCTGGGCGTCGGCCTGCTGCTGACCGCGCTATCCGCGACCAGCGCGGTCAAGGTGCAGAACGCTCGTCACGCGTGGCTGTGGACCGGAACTGCGTCCGTGCCTGCCGGGCATGGGCCAGCGGGGACGGACCCGCTGTGGTGGAGCATCAGCGGCGACGAGTTCGGCGGCCAGCAGATCGTCCGCGTCGAGGCGGCGGCCACCGGCCCCACCTCACCGGTGCCCCCGGGCATTCCACGTGACCCCGCCCCCGGCCAGTACTACGCCTCCCCTGCGCTGGCCAGCCTGCTGCGTAGCACCCCGGCGGACGAGCTCGCCGACCGCTATCCCGGCCGGCTGGCCGGCTCGATCGGCGACGCCGCGCTGCCGTCCCCGGACTCGCTGTACATCATCATCGGGCGCACCGCCGCGCAGATGGCCCGCACCCCCGGCACCATCGAGGTGACCGGGTTCGCCACCGCGCTGCCGGGCTTCGGGAGCGCGCGAAACCCCAAGGGGCTGAACATCACCCCGCCCCAGCAGGGAGTCGGGGCCGGCGGCGTCGACCTCATCCTGTCGGTGGTGGCGCTGGCCCTGCTGACCCCGCTGCTGATCTTCATCGCCACTGCAACCCGGCTGTCGGCGGCCCGCCGCGAGCAGCGGTTCGCCGCGATGCGCCTGGTCGGCGCCCGGCCGCGGCAGATCTCGTTGATCGCAACCGTGGAGTCCACGGTGGCCGCGGTGGCGGGCGTGGCCGTCGGCTTCGGCCTGTTCTTCGTGCTGCGGATCCCGCTCGCGGCCGTCCCGTTCACTGGTGAGCCGTTCTTTCCCGCCGACATGTCGCTCAGCCTTACGGACATCCTGGTGGTCGCGCTCGGCGTGCCCGTGGCGGCCGCCCTGGTGGCCCGGCTGGCGCTGCGGCGGGTACAGATTTCCCCGCTGGGCGTCGCCCGCCGGGTGACCCCGGAGCCGCCGCGGGCCTGGCGGGTTATCCCGCTGCTGGCCGGCCTGGCCTGGCTCGGCTTCTTCGTCGTGCACGGCCGGCCGACCAGCGTTTCCGGGCAGATCGGGGCACTGGTACCCGGCTGCCTGCTGATCCTGATCGGCCTGATCATCGCGGGGCCTTGGCTGACGATGACCGGGGCGCGGATCATGGCCCGGCACGCCAGCCGCCCAGGGCCGTTGATCGCGGCCCGCCGGCTCGCCGACGACCCGCGGGCAGCGTTCCGCGCGGTCAGCGGCCTGGTCCTGGCGCTGTTCATCACCACCGTGGCCATCGCCGGCAACGCTACCCAGGACGCCAAGGAGGGCCACCCGGTCGGCTGGGCCGCAGCCTCCAGTGTCCTGGTAGACGACCTGGCCGGCCAGCCGCTGCCGGTCCTCGGCCAGCCCTCGAATCAGCCGCTTACTGCGCCGGCATCGGCGCGGACGCTGGCCCCGCTGCTGGCCCGGCTTGGCAGGATCCGCGGCGTTGAGGCCGTGATCGCGGTTCGCTCGGACGGCGCGTCGACCCTGCCCAGGGCGCTGCTCGGCGGCAGCATTGCCGGGTTCCCCTCGGCGTATCAGGAGACCGGCCCCGTTCCCGCCGGCGTGGTGCCCTGCTCGGAACTGGCCCGCGTTCCCGGCCTCGGCCGCTGCCCCGCCGGCGCGGCGGCCGTGTGGTTCCCCAAGTTCCTGGACACTGCCCCGCCCGCCAAGAGCCTCGCCAAGATCACCTGGCCGGCCGCGGACGTCCCCGCCCTCGAACTGGCCGGCCGGAGCGTGGACAGCATCGACATCGTGACGGACGGATCGCGGTCAGCGGTCGAGCAGGCCAGGACCGCGCTGGCGGGCGCGAACGCCTACCCCAGCCTCGGAACGCCGATGACTCTCGGCGAGGTGACGGCGCAGCTGACCTCGATCGCCAACGCCTACCAGCAGCTCGTGGACGTGGTGATCCTGGCCAGCCTGGCCATCGCCGGCTGCACGCTGGCCGCGGGAATCGCGGCCGGCCTAGCCGACCGCAAGCGGCCGTTCAGCCTGCTGCGGCTCACCGGCGCCCGGCTCCGCATGCTGCGCAGCGTGGTCGCGCTGGAGAGCGCCGTCCCGCTGCTGGCCGTCGCCGCGGTCTCGATCGGCGTCGGGTTCATCGGCGCCGCGATGTTCGCTAGCGTGCAGCTGCAGCACTCGCTCGTGGCCCCTGGCGCCGGGTACTACCTGCTCACCGCCGTCGGGCTCGTGGCCTCCCTCGCGATCATCGCGTCCACCTTCCCGCTGCTGCGGCGCATCACTGGTCCCGATGCCGCGCGGAACGAGTGATCCCCGATATGCTCTGATCGCACTCTCAGCAGGGCGAGGGAGGTGGGACCCGTGGACACGACGACATCCATGCGCTTCCCGCTCGCCGTGAGAGTGCCGAGAACCTGACCGGGGAGCGCGCCGCTTCCCGGAGGTACCTTCATGACCGGTCTGGTTATCCGCCCGCTGACCGAGGGCGAAGAATCACTGTTTGAGTCCCTGGACGACCCGGCGCTTGTGGGCTTCGGCGCCTTCGGCGACCGCTACAGCGACATGGCCGCCCGCGGCGACTACCGCCCCGAGTGGACCTGGATAGCGCTGCGCGACGGGACCGTGGTCGCCCGCGCAGCCTGGTGGGGCGGTCCCGATGACGACGCGCCGAGCGCGCTGGACTGGTTCGACTTCACCGACCCCGGCGCCGCCGTGCAGCTGCTGCGCACGGCGCCGCTGCGCGCCGAGTACTCCCTCAGGCTGCCCCCCGGCTGGCGGGACGACGACGCCGTTGCGCATGCGGCCCAGGCCCGCATCGCCGCGGCCCAGGAAGCTGGCATGACGTTCCTGGTCGAGCGCTACCGCTACCGGTGGACGCCGGAATGCGGCGTGCCCGCCGCCCCCGGGCGCCTGGAGTTCCGCCCCGAACCCGACGACGCCGTGATCCTCGACGTTTTCCGCCGGGTGCACCGCAGCACCCTGGACGCACACGCCAGCCGCGTCATCGCCGCATCCGGGCTCGACGCGGCCGCCCAGGAAGACCTGGACGATCTACGCTGGATGCCCAGCCCGCGCGAGTGGTGGCGGCTCGCCTACACCCCCGGCGGCGACCTGGTCGGCCTCGCCGTGCCGTGCCGCAACTACAGCGACCCCGTCGTCGGCTACATCGCTGTCGTGCCCGAGCAGCGCGGCCACGGCTACGCCTACGATCTGCTCGGCGAGGCCACCCGCCTGCTGGCCGCCGAAGGCGCCGACCGGATCGTCGCAGGCACCGACGTCACCAACCTCCCGATGGCAGCCACCTTCGCGAAGGCCGGCTACCCGGTCGCCCAGCACCGCATCGACTTCGTCTACTGAGCGGCCGACAGGTATTCCAGCGCGGCTTGCAGATTCGCTTCGCGCGAGTTGACCGAGTCGATCGTCAGCCGCTCGTCGGTCCATGGCGGGAAGTCGGCCCGGCGCCGCAGCACACCCTCCCAGGTGGGCTCCGGGAATCCCTCGATGTTCCTCGTTCGGTGCTCGACCCGGTCCCGGTAGACGTGGTCGTCGCCGCAATTGACGACGATGAACCTCAGCTCGGCGCCCACCTGGCCGGCCAGATCCCGCCACTGGGCACGGGCGGGTTCCGGTCCGTTGACGGCGTCGACGATGACGTCGTGCCCAAGAGCGAGCTGCTCGGCCGCGAGCGCACCGACGACCAGGTACGCAGCGTGGTGTGTCGGCGCGGACGGGCTGACTCCGGCGCGCCACATCGCCGCTTCGGCCTGATCCACTCCGAGCACGGCGCAGTTCAGCGCCCGCCCGAGATCGACAGCCATCGTGCTCTTCCCAGACCCCGGCAGCCCGGCGACGACGATCAGCATTCCCGAAGCCTGTCATACCGGCTTGATCATCTTGACTGCCCGGCAACGCCCGTTGATCGTGGCGGGCATGGACGTAGCCGGGTGCCTGGGATGGCGCCACGTCAGAATGAGGGCGGCGTGATGATGGACAAAGCCCGCAGCTCACGGCGCCCGATGTTGCGGAGGCGGTGCGGAATTGTGCCCTGAAACGTCGCTGCGTCTCCGGCTCGCAGGTCGATGAGCGCGTCGCCGAACTCGAGTGCGCCCCGGCCGGTGAGGATGACCAGGCACTCCTCCCCGGCGTGGCTGAGGAGCTCGGCGGCGGAAGCCTGGCCCGGGCCGATGCTCACTTCCATCACCTCGAGCTGACCCTGCATCGAGGGGCTCAGTAACTGATAGCGCGCCTCGGACGAGGGCCTTCCGATCGTCACCCGGTCGCCGCGCCGGACAACGCTGACGGCCTCCGCCTCGACCGGCAGAAATAACCGGAAGACCGGGATCTCGAGCGACGCGGCCAGCTTCCGGAGCGTGGCCAGCGAGGGCTGGACGGCGCCCGACTCGATCTGGCTGATCGCCGCGGCGCTGACGCCGACCTTGCGGGCCAGGGACGCGATCGTCATCTGCCGCCGCTCGCGCTGCGCTCGCACCGTGCTGCCGAGCTCCGCGGAGTCGTGCGGCTCCCCCGCGGCCTTGTGGTCCTTAGCCATAGATCGCCTTCTGGCCCACCTGCATGCCCAGCAGGAGCATGACCACCAGCACGCGCATGAGCTCCGGGTAGTCGTCGGTGACGAACTCCACGGAACGCGACCCGGTCAGCGCGACGCCCGGAATCATCGCGCAGGTCGCGGCGATCGTGGTCGAGTTCCACTCGATTCCGAGCTGGTACGGCGAGGCGAGCCGGTACGGGGTGGCCCCCTCGCGTCCGGCCACGGCCCTGGCCGTCGCCTCCCTGATCCGGGCCTGAGCCACCTCCGGGTGCAGGCAGTCCGCGCTGAACTTGTCGATCCCGTCCTTGACGGCCACGGTCTGCACTCCGCCGAGAAATCGCTCCGCCTCCGCGCATACCGCGGAGTCGCCCGCGACGACAAGGACCGGCACCCCGAAGTGCCCGGCGTACGCGGCGTTCAGCCGGGTTTCGCCGGTGGGCTCGCCGTTGAGATAGACGTTCTGGATCTCCTTGCCGAGCAGCGTGTGGTTGAGCACGCCGCCCTCGGTTCCCGCACAGGCGTGATATCCCACGAACACCGCGCCGTCATAGGACGTGTCGAGGCCCTGCACCATGCACAGCGACTTGTGGAAGCCCTTGATCGTGCGCGCGCGGGGATCGAGCCGCTCGAGCAGCAGGTTGCGCATGATCCAGTGCGAGTCGTTCACCAGTACCTCGTCCGCGCCCGCGTCGTAGGCGCCGAGGATGGCGGCGTTGGCGTCGCCGGTCATGAACACCCGGCCGCGCTGGTAATCGGCGCCGTCCGGAAGCACGTCCTCAGGGTCGGTGATTCCCGATACGCCCTCCATGTCGACCGAGATAAACACCTTCACCGTGGCCTCCTGACCGGCCATTGACCTGCACCAATCGTAGGTGTAGCTTACGCGCAATTAGCTGTGCTTTATATACGAGTGTCAGGAGATGCGGTGTCAGAGGCACAGGATGTGACGGCCGCCGAATCCAGCTCGCAGCAGTCCCTGGAGTCGCTGGGCTACCGGCAGGAGCTGAAGCGGGTCGTCAACTCGCTCGGGCACATTGCCCTCATCCTCTCGGACATCACCCCGACCGCGTCGCTGCTGGTCGTGGGCACGGCGGTGGTTGCGACCGCGGGCACGGGCTCGGTGTGGTCCTACCTCATCGGGTGCTTCATCGCGCTGAACGTGGCGTTCTGCATGGGCGAGCTCGGCTCGATGTTCCCGGTCGCGGGCGGCCTGTTCTCGATCGTCACCCGGGTGCTCGGCAAGGCCACCGGGTTCGTCGCCATGGTCGACTACATCGGCCAGGCGATCTTTCTGCCGGCCAGCGTGGCCATCGGCATCGGCACCTATGTGCACGCACTCGACTCCGGCATCTCGACAAGGCTGGTCTCGGGCTTCGGCATGATCCTGGTCACGCTGGTCTGCCTGCTGAAGATCAAGTTCAACGCCTGGTTCACCGCCGTCTGCCTGGCGATCGAGCTGATCGTCGTCGGAGCGCTCGCGGTCGCCGGGTTCAGCCACTGGCACCAGCCGTGGTCGATCCTCAGCCATCCCGTCGGCCCGACCGGCACCATCGGGGTGTCCGGGATCGGCGTGGGCCTGATCGTCACCGCGCTGGCAACCGCGCTGTTCTCGGTGAACGGGTACGACAGCGGGATCAACTTCGCCGAAGAGGTCCTCGGCTCGAAGGCGGAGGTCGGGCGGGCCGTGGTGACCGCGGCGGCGATCGGCATCCTCTTCGAGCTCATCCCATTCATCGCGATCGTCTTTGGCGCGCACAACCTGCCGGCCTTCCTGCACTCCGCGACGCCGGTCACCGAGGTAGGCGGCGAGGCGTTCGGCCACACGTTCATCACGATCGTCACGTACGGCGCGCTGATCGCGATCTTCAACGCCTCGGTGGCGATCACCCTGCAGTTCTCCCGGATCGTCTGGGCCAGCGGCCGGGACGTCGCCTGGCCCCAGCCGGTCAGCTCGTGGATCGCGAAGGTCGATCCCCGCCGCGGCTCGCCCTGGGTCGCCACGCTGATCGTCGGAACGCTGGCGACCATCCTCTGCTTCCAGTCGACGCTGATAGCCGTGGTCACCTTCACCGCCGTGCTGATCATCGTCCTGTACGGGCTGATCGCGGTCTCCGCCCTGGTCAGCCGGGTCCGCCAGCGGCACCTGGACCGGCCGTCGAAGATGCCGATCTGGCCGGTGCCGCCGCTCATCGCGCTGGCCGGCGTGGTCATCGCGCTGACTAAGCAGAAGGGCTCCGACCTCTGGACCTGCGTCATCATTTTCGCAGCCGCGCTGATCTACTACTTCCTGTTCGTCCGGCCGAGGTCCAACCGGTACTGGACGGTCTCCGGCGCGGTGCCCGACACCGAGCCCGAGGCCGCCGCTGATACAACGGACCGGTGACCACCAGCGGGGCAGGCGGCCGGGCCGCGATCGTCGGCGCGGGCATCATCGGGCTCTGCGCCGCCTGGTTCCTGCAGGACGAAGGCTTCGCCGTCACCGTGTACGACCGCCGCGACGTGGCCGCGGGAGCCTCGGCCGGCAACGCGGGCTGGATCAGCCCGGCGATGGTCGCGCCGCTGCCCGAGCCCGCTGCGCTGCGGTACGGGCTGGCCTCGCTGCTCCGCCCGGCCAGCCCGCTGCGCATCCCGCCCGGGTCGCTCCCCGACACCTGGCGGTTCCTGGCCGGCTTCGCGGCGCACAGCACCCACCGGCAGTGGCAGGCCGGGGTGGCCGGTTTCGCGGGCCTGAACGCCCTCGCGGTGCCCTCCTACCAGGTGCTGACCGAGGCGGGCGTGGCCGACGGGCCCAGGGACGAGGCGGTCGTGGCAGCGTTCGACGGGCCGGAACAGGCCGCGCCGCTCCGGCACGAGATGCAGGCCATCGCCGCAGCCGGCGGCATAAACGTCGCCCTCGACGAACTCAGCGCGGCCGAGCTGCGCCGGGAGCAGCCGCTGCTCGGCGCGCGGGCCGGCTACGGCCTGCGGATCGGCGGCCAGCAGTTCCTCCAGCCGCTGGACTTCGTGCGGAGCCTGGCCTCCTCGGTGCGCAGCCGGGGCGGCCAGATCGTCGCCGGGGCGCCAGTCACCGCGATCACGAGCCGGGCCGGCGGGATACGGCTCGACGCCGCTGGCCAGACCGCGGACGTTGACGTCTGCGTGCTAGCCAATGGCGCGTGGATCAACGAGCTCGCGGCCCCGGCCGGAGTCCGGGTCCGGATCCAGGCTGGCCGCGGCTACTCGTTCAAGGTCCAAATCCCCGAGCCCCTGGCGCAGCCGCTGTACCTGCCGGCCGCGCGGGTGGCGATCACGCCGGCCCCGGGCGGCTTCCGGGTCGCGGGCACCATGGAGTTCCGGCGTCCCGACGACCCGCTGGACCGGCGCCGGATCGGCGCGATCGTGCGGTCCGCGCGCGCTTACCTGCCGGGCGTCGACTGGTCCGCGCTGACCGGTCCGTGGGTCGGGCCGCGGCCGGTGACCGCCGACGGGCTGCCGATCATCGGCGCCACCCGGGATGACGGCCTGTTCGTGGCCGGGGGCCACGGGATGTGGGGAATGACGCTCGGGCCGGCGACCGGCAGGCTCCTGGCCCGCCGCATCGCCACCGGCCGCCCCGAGCCGGCGCTGGCACCGTTCAACCCGCTCCGCTGAGATCACTTAGCCACACCCGAACTTTCCGCGCGGAGCTGCCCGGGGGTAATGGATGAACGTTATCACCGGCTAAAGCCTATTTATCAGCTTTATTTTCGGATCATTTGACATGTGGGGTTTATCACTCGGCGCCATTCTCGAATCGTGGCCGATTGTGCGCAATGCTTCGCCGGAGTATTACAGACGCATAGGTCCACAGATTCGGGGCGATACGAGGGAGACCAATGTTAACAAGACGCAGGCTCGTCAGCTTCGGCGCCGCCACGGCGACGATCGCAGCCATGACAATCGTGGGAATGACCGGCTCAGCCGGGGCCGCATCCCCGCCCAGCTACGTGCCGCTGGCTGGCAGCGTTACGCCGTTCACCAGCCACGTCCGGGCGGCCGGCGCGGTGACCGGCTCGGCGCAGCTGACCATCCAGGTCTGGCTGCAGCCCGGCGATCTGGCCGCGGCCCAGCAGTACGCGACGGCGGTGAGCACGCCCGGCAGCAAACTCTTCCGCCACTACCTGAGCCCCAGCGCCTACACCGCCCGATTCGGGTCCAGCCTGGCCTCAGCCCGCGCCGTGGAGGCATGGCTGCGCGGCCAGGACTTCACCGGCATTAACACCGACGCCCAGCGCGACTACGTGCGGGCCACCGGGTCGGTCGCAGCGATCAACGCAGCGTTCAAGATCCAGATGGAGAATTACCCGTCGTCAGCCAGTGGCAACGCCGGAGCGTACCAGCTGCGTGCCAACAACCGGGCGCTGGCCATCCCCGCATCGCTGTCCCAGTACGTGCTCGGGGTGACCGGCCTGAACAACGCCGCGCCCGTGCTCCCGCTCATGCGGTCGCCCAGGCATCAGAATGGGACCGCAGGGCAGCCCACGGCGCCCTGCTCGCACTATTACGGGCAGCATGACATTTCCGGGCTGCCCAAGCAGTTCGGGCGGACGTCGTTCCCGACCCAGATCTGCGGCTACTCGGCCGACCAGGTGCGGGGCGCCTACAGCATGAACATGACCAACGACGGGCGAGGGCAGACGGTCTCGCTGGTCGAGCTGGGCCTGACCCCGGACATGTTCCTGACCTTGCAGGACTACGCGAGTGCGGCCCACTTCGCGGCGCCCTCCACGGAGCGCTACTCCGAGCTGTCACTGGGCGCCAACACCTGCGGCGACCCGTTCGACATCGAGGAGCAGCTGGACGTCGAGACCTCTTACGACATGGCCCCCGGCGCGAACCAGCTCGTGGTCGGCGGCGACAGCTGCAACAACGGCGACTTCGGCCTGCAGGGCCTGTTCGACGCCGACATCGCGGTCATCGACGGCATCGGCAGCAGCAACCACCCGCTGGCCAACATCAGCTCCAACTCCTGGGGACCAGGCGACGACAGCCAGCCGGCGATCCTGACCAACATCATGCATGCCTACCTGGTGCGCGCGGCAGCGCAGGGCGTCGGGATGTATTTCGCGTCCGGCGACGCATCAGGAGTCGAGACCCCGGACGACCCGTTCGCCATCCTGGTCGGCGGTACCTCACTGGGGATCGGCAAGAATAACCAGCGCCTGTTCGAGACCGGCTGGTCCAGCGGCTTCTCGGCCATCAGCAACAGCCAGTGGGTCTTGCAGGGCGAGAACGGTGCCACCAGCGGCGGTCCCAGCCTGATCTGGGCCCAGCCGGGTTACCAGCAAGGCGTGGTGCCGACGGCGCTGGCAACGGCGCCTGGCAACCGCCCCGGCCTGGTCCGGTCTGAACCCGACATCGCCGCCGTCGCGGACCTGTACACGGGGTTCGCCACCGGGCTGCTGTCGTTCCCGAAGAACAAGCCGCCGCACTTCTACGAGACACCGATAGGCGGGACCAGCATGGCCTCGCCGCTGGTGGCGGGCATCATCGCCGACGCTCAGCAAGGGCAGTCCACGGCGTTCGGGTTCACTGATCCGGTGCTCTACAAGCTGAACGGGACGCCGGCGATATACGACATCCTGCCGTCGACCTCCAGTACCCCCGGGCTGTACCGCGGCGTGGTGTGCAACGTCAGTTTCTGCGGTGCCCCGTCCCTGATCACCTTCGACGATCAGAACCCCAACATGGATGGCTACACAGGCCAGGTCACCCTGAAGGGTTACGACAACATGACCGGCATCGGCACTCCGCACGGTCAGGTGTTCATCACGGCCTTGCGCGGACTGGAGGGCTGAGAGCCGCCCCGCCTCGCTGCGCGCCGACATGGGCCGCTTCATGGACCCGATCGGCGGCAGCGACGGCGGGGCGGCTATTTCTCGTCTGGCCGCAGCGAGCCGTCGGCCATTCTGCCGTCCGCTGTCCAGCGGGCTTCGAGCTCGGCGACGAGCGCGGTCAGGGTCGCCGCGTGCTGCTGGATCCAGCCGAGCCGCACCGGGATCACCCGCTCGGCCAGTTCGGCCTCAGATTCGTGCTGGTCCACCAGCGCACCGCCCTGCTCGTCGGGGTAGGCCAGCGCGTCGAGCATCCTGATCACGCGCCGCCGCAGGTACTCCTCGGCGCCCGCCACGCGCACGGTCCGGCTGCCGAAATACGCGCGGCCGGCCGCATCCTGCGCGGTCGCGGTCACGGTCAGCCACTCGTCGCCGTCGCCGGAAGTCGTGACGATGTGTGCGGGCGAACTGCCGTCGGCGGGGCGGCCGCCCGTTACGCTCCACTGCACCCCGGTGAGCCCCGCGGCTGCCGACTGATCACCGTCGACATACCAGCCGGCCTGCTGGCCGGCGCCACCATCTCGCCCTCGCCGATGTACTCGCCCTCGCCGCAGACCGGGCCGTGGATCATCAGCGGCCGGCAGACCAGCCGCTCGATGACGTTCTCGGTGATCTGGGACACCAGTGCGTTGGAGAGGGCCAGCGGCCAGTCGGTGGTGCCAACCGAGAAGAGCATCCCGCCGGACGGCGCGGTCCTGATCACGATGGCGGCGTTCGCCTGGTCATACCCGGCTACCCAGCCTGCGGACAGCCTGGCGAGCGCGAGCAGGACGCGCCCGCTGCCGCCCCTGCGGTGCTCGCTCATCCGCGGCGGATCCGACGGGCGCTCGAGGCGGACCCCGTCGGTCTCGTACCCGATGACCGGCGTATCCTCGCCGCCGCTGATCCCCTCCGGCGGCACGTCGACGCCGTCGAAGATCCAGTGATCGAGTATCACGGGCTGATAGGCCTCGATCGCGCGCCGGCCGTCCCACCAGCCGCCGCCCCAGGCGCCATTGGACAGGGTGAGCCAGTCCTGCGGGTCGTTGCGGTGCCAGACCGCGCCAACCCGGCCAGACCCGTCGCCTTCCGGCGAGCCTCCTGCCATCTTGGCGCAGAAGAGCCGGTCGCCAGCCGCGGAGAACTCCACCTCGAAGCAGGCGACGTCGCCCGCGAAGAAGCACATGTTGCCGCCGCGGTCCAGGAACTCCAGGACCCGCCGCCGCATCTGCGCGCTCCAGTACTCGTCGTGCCCGGCGCTGATCACCAGCGCATCGGTGTCCAGCAGCGCGTCGTCGAAGTGCAGGTCGAAGTCGGTGCAGTAGCTGACGGAGTATCCGCGGCTCTCCAGCCAGGCGACGAACGGCGCGTCCCAGTGCACGAACGTCTGCCGGCGCGATGTCCTGGCGTAAGGGTCGGGAGCGTCTCCCTCCATGACCCGCTGGCCCACTCCCCCGTTGCCCGGGCGCTGCAGGCTGGCCACGTATCCCTGCGCCGACCAGTCCCGGGACCAGAACGCGCCGGCGTAGGTGCTCGCGCCGCCAAGCTGGTTGTACGCCGCGTAGGTCGCCGTCGGGAGCTTGAAGAGGATCTGCCGCTTCGCGGCGCCGGGATCGCGCCGGAGCACGAACAGGCAGGCATCCGGGCGCGTCACCAGGCCGGGACCGGCGGGAACGGCGTCGATGCGGTCGTCGGCGGCCGGTGCCGGCACGGCCAGGTAGATGCCGTCACGCAGGTGCTCTTCGAGCGGCACGGAATAGGCCGGCCAGCCCCAGGCCTCATCGGGCCGGCCAAGCGGCAGGTTGTGGCCGTCATAGACCTGGTCCGGGCCGGTTACCGCCTCAATGGCCGCGCCGACGCGGAACAGCCGGACACCGAACCTCCGGTGCTCGGTCGAAACGTGAAGGCGCAGGTCCTCCCCAGCCTGCACGGTGAGCGGCCAGGCATAGCTCCTCGTCACGCGCCCCTCCTCAGCTCGCTGGCCATGCGCCAGTCTCCGGGTAGTGACAGGCGACGTGCCTGCCTGTCTCGATCTGGAGCAGCGGCGGCACCTCCGCCGCGCACCGCGCGTCCGCCTTCCAGCACCGGGTCCGGAACCGGCACCCCGATGGCGGATTGGCCGGGTCCGGAACCTCGCCGCGCAGCAGGATGCGCTGGCGGCTGCGCTCCCGCTCCGGGTCGGGAATGGGCACCGCGGACATCAGCGCGCGGGTATAGGGATGAGCCGGCCTGGCATAGATGGCGTCGGCAGGGCCCCGCTCCACGATCAGGCCGAGGTACATCACGGCAACCTCGTCCGCGACCTGCCGGACAACGGCGAGATCGTGGGCGATGAAGAGGTAGGCCATGTTGCGATTGCGCTGGAGGTCCCGCAGCAGGTTGAGGACACTCGCCCGGATACTCACGTCGAGCGCGGACACCGGCTCGTCGAGGACCATTGTGTTGGGCTCCAGCGCCAGGGCGCGGGCAATCCCGATGCGCTGACGCTGGCCACCAGAGAACTCGCTGGGGAAGCGGACGCCGCTGGCGGGATCGAGGCCCACGCTCTGCAGCAGCGCACGCACTCGCTCCGGCCGGCCGGCAATCTTGTGCACGAGCAGGGGCTCGCCCACGATCTCCGAGACCGACAGCCGCGGGTTGAGCGACGAGTACGGATCCTGGAAGACCATCTGGATCTGCGGGCGGATCGGCCTGAGGTCCTCCTCGCTCATGCCGACCAGCTCGCGGCCGTTCAGCCTGATGCTCCCCGCGGTGGGCTCCTCGAGCCGGAGCAGCATCCTCGCCAGCGTCGACTTGCCGCAGCCTGATTCGCCCACCAGCGCCAGGCACTGCCCGGCCCGCAGCTCGAGGCTGACGCCCGAGACGGCTTGCACCGTTGCCACTGACAAGCTGGCACCGCGGACGTGGAAGTGCTTCACCAGATCGGTGACGACCAGAACGGGCTCGCCGGTGCCATCTGGTTCGCCCGGGCCGGCTGGCCCGGCGGTGCCGTCGGACGCGGCGCTGCCTTCGGACGCGAGGGGCTGTCCCGCAGCCGGCCCGGCCGCTGCCCGCGGCTCGGCGCCATCGACGGCGAAATGGCAGGCGGCAACGTGCGAAGGCCCGACCGGCACCAGGGCCGGCTCGGTCCGGCACACGTCGGCCGCCATTGGGCAGCGTGGCGCGAAAGCGCAGCCCGCCCCGTAGCCGATGCCGGAAGGCGGCAGCCCGCGGATCGCGGTCAGCCGGTCCTTACGGTGCTCGAGCAACGGAAGCGAGGCCAGCAGGCCAGCGGTGTACGGCATCCGCGGCTGGGCGAAGACCGCGTCGACCCCGCCCACCTCGACTGCCTTGCCCGCGTACATCACCAGTACGCGGTCGGCGATGCCGGCCACGACGCCAAGGTCGTGACTGATCATGATCATCGCGGCGTGCGTCTCCCGCTGGATGGACTTCAGCAGGTCGAGTATCTGCGCCTGGACGGTGACGTCCAGCGCCGTGGTCGGCTCGTCCGCGATCAGCAGTTCGGGCTCGTTTGCGATCGCCATCGCGATCACGACGCGCTGGCGCATGCCACCGGACAGCTCATGCGGGAACCTGCGCGCGATCGTGGCCGGCTCGGGCAAGCCGACCGCATCGAGCAGTTCCGCCGCCCGCTTCTGAGCGTCGGCGTTCTTGTCATGCTGATGCAGCCGCAGGCACTCGGCGACCTGCCAGCCGACGCTGTACATGGGGTTCAGCGCGGTCATCGGATCCTGGAACACCATGGCGGCCCGGTTGCCCCGCACCTGCCGCCAGTGGGCCTCGCTGGCCTGCAGCAGTTCCTCACCGTCCAGGCGCACCGAGCCGGTAACCTGCGCCCGGCGCGGCAGCAGCCCGAGAAGCGACAGCGCGAGCATTGTCTTGCCCGAGCCGGACTCGCCGACGATGCCGACCGTCTCGCCTGGCGCGATCGCCAGGCTGATTCCCCTGACCGCCTCGATGAGGCCGTTCTCGGTCGGGATGCTGATCGCGAGGTCGGTCACCTCGAGCAGCGAGCCGGGCGGGGAAGAGGCGGTGGCAGGCGGCGCCGCGGCCTGCACGGCGCCGCCGTCCTCCCCTCCGTCGGGGCGCTTCGCAGCGCCGCGCTGCCGCGACCACGGCAGGCGGCGCCGACTCGCGGCGCTGCGAAGCTCTGCCACCGTTCTTCCTTCCGCTGTCTCGCTGACGAGGTGCCGCTACTTGATGTAGAGCGTGTTGTAGTTGATGGCGTCCATTGCCTCGCTGTAGACGTAGCCGCCGAGGCGCTTCGAGACGAAGTCGTACCAGCGGGGGTTGAACAGCGGGGCATACGGCGCCTGCTGCGACATGATCTGCTGGTCAAGCGCCTCGTAGTCGGTCACCCGCTGCTGCCCGAGCGCCTCGGCGGCCTGGGTGAAGGGCGATATGAACGAGGCAACGCTGAACCGCGCCATGTTCGCAAGCGCGTCCGGCGTCGCCGGGTCGAGGCCGGTGTTGATGATGGCCTCGCCGTCGGGGAAGTCGAGCGACCACGGCTCGATTCCCAGCGGAACCCGTGCCTTGTAGTTGACGATGAACGAGCTGTTGACGCTGTTCGGCGAGCCGACGATCTGCACGTTGATGCCGATCGCCTTCAGGTTGGACTGGATGACCGCCGCCATGTTCATGAACCCGGGCGCGTCGTTCTGGGTGCGCAGCACCAGCGTGACCGGAGTCTTCACACCCGACGCCGCCATGAGCTGCTTCGCCTTGGCCAGGTTCGGGGAGTTGGGGTAGATCGTGTACTTCTTGTAGTCCGACTGGCCGGCCGGAATGATCTGGTCGCTCGGCGTCCCGGCCAGCGGGCCGCCCCATTGCGCCTCGATCGCCGTCCGGTTGACCGCGTAGTTGATGGCCTTGCGGACGTCGACGTTGTTCAGCGGCGGGACCTGGTTGTTCAGGAAGATGTAGGTGAGCGACGGCCTGCTCGCGATGTGCACCTGGCTCTGCAGCGCCTTGTTCTGCGAGATCTTGATGATGTCCGCGGTCGCCAGGTTCGAGGTGTTGAAGTCAAGCTGGCCCGCCTCGATCTGCAGGACCGCCTCGGTCGACTCGTCCCCGATCGTGAACACGATCTTCGCGACGTGTCCGCGCACTCCCAGCGACTGGTCGTACTCCTTGTTGAACGCCAGCACGATCTGCCGGCCTGGCGAGTACGACTGCAGCTTGAACGGGCCGCTCGCGTACTTCTCCTCCAGGGCGCCCGTCTCGATCGGCTTCATCGGAGTGCCGACCGGCACCGGGCACGTGGTAGGCAGCGCCGTCTTGTAGATGAACGCGCCGTCCGGCGCGGTCAGGTGGAAGCTGATCGTGCTGGCCGTCGTGGTGATGCCCGGAACGGTCGTGGACTTCCCGTTCATGTACGCGTTGGCGCCGATGACGTTGACGAAGTAGACGCCGGTTCCGGTGTTCACCGCGGGCGCCATCAGCCGCATGTACGTGTACTTGATGTCGGCCGGAGTGATCGGCTGACCGTCGGAGAACCGCGCCCCCGGCCGCATCGTGTAGGTGTACACGAGGCCGTTGTCTGTGATCTTGGGCAGGCTGGCCGTGCCGGGGACGACCTGAGTCCCCGCGGTTCCCGGCTGGTCCGCGTAGCGCACCAGTGTGGTGCACATCGCGTTCGCCAGTCCCCAGGTGACGGCGAAATACCAGCGGTTGGGGTCCATGCTGTCGATGGCGCCGGAGGCCATCGCCCCCGTCAGGGTGCCGGTGGCGGCACCTGCCTTCGGTGCCCCGCCGCTCGCGGGTTGGCCGGCTGAGCTGCCGCTGCCTCCGGAGGAGCACGCCGCCAGCACCAGGGCCGCCGCGATGACGAGCCCTCCACCGCTAAGCACGCGTCTGCGTCTTCTGCCAATCATGACCCTCTCCGATCTGTCTAGCTGAGTTGCGTGACGTTCACCTTTTGCTCAGCCCTCAGCGGGCTGAGTTCGTGTCTTCGGTAATCAGTGGGTGGCGGCCACCCGGCGGAGCCGTGGATCAAGCACGGCATGCAGCAGATCCACGATCGTGTTGGCAAGCACGGCGATCAGCGCCGCGACGATGATCACGCCCGTGATCACCGGATAGTCGAGGTTCTCGATCGCGCTCAGGCCCGTGTAGCCGAGGCCCGGAATGCCGAAGACGGTCTCCACGAAGAACACGCCGGTGAGCGCCGTCGCGATGTCCGCGCCGAGCAGCACCGAAACCGTCGGCGCCACGTTCCGGCCGACGTGCCGGACCAGAACGCGCAGCGTCGAGGCACCCTTGGCCTTGGCGGTGCGCGCGTAGTCCTCGCTGAGCTGCTCGGCGGTGAGCGTGCGGATGAAGCGGATGTAGATGGCGGCGAACCCGATGGCCAGCGTGATCCACGGCAGCAGCAGGTGGTAAGCCCACTGGACGGGGTTCTGGCCGAAATCCACATAGCCGTTGATCGGGAAAATGCTCGTGCCGACCGGGAGGATCCGCAGGCCGAGCAAGTCGCCCTGGGTGGGCTGATAGCCGAGGAAGTACGAGATCATTGGAGCGAGCCAGAACACCGGGATCGACATGCCGAGAATCGCGACCGCGCGGCCGACGACGTCACCCACGGACCTCGGCCGCAGGCCGCCATACGCTCCGACGGGCGCGGCGATCACCAGCCAGATCACCGCCGCGCCCAGGACCAGCGACGCCGTGGCCCGGGTGGCCGGCCACAAGATGGCCGACACCGGCCGCATCTGCACGTACGAGAAGCCGAAGTTCCCGTGAATCAGGTGGTTCAGGAAGATCAGGTACTGCTCCCAGTACGGCTTGTTGAGCCCGAGCAGCCGGGACACCAGGGCCACCTGCGCGGCCGACGCGTTCTTTCCCGCGATCCGCTGTGCGGGTGACGCGCCGGTGAACCTCGCGATCACGTAGAACAGCAGCCAGGCCAGCAGCGTCACCACCAGGACCTGGACGAGCGCGCCCAGCAGCCGGTTGGCGACGATCCTTCTCATCGCGCCGCCCTCGGGTCGAGTGCATCTCTGATGCCGTCGCCAAGGAGGTTGAAGGCGAGCATGGTCAGCACCAGGGCCAGGCCCGGTATCAGGGCAAGCGCGAAGTCCGCCTGGTAAAAGCCGGACGTCACCGCGTCCGACAGCATCTGCCCCCAGCTCGCGGTGGGCGGCGGCACGCCCACGCCCAGGTAAGAGAGCCCCGCCTCGAAGATGATGTTGTTAGCGATGATCGACGTGCCGTACACCAGCAGCGGTCCCCAGACCTGAGGCAGCAGGTGCACGAGCAGGATGCGCCTCGGCCTGGCGCCGACCGTCCGCGCGGCAGCCACGAAGGTCATCTGCTTGGTGGCGACGGTGGCGCCGCGCACGATCCTGGCCGGGTAATACCAGGTGAAGAGCGCGATGATGATGACCACGTTGAGCAGCCCCGGGCCGACAACCACCGCAAGGCCGACCGCCAGCAGCAGGTTCGGGAAGGCCATTGCCGTCTCGGTGAGCCGGTTCACGACGGCGTCCACCCAGCCGCCCCGGTAGCCCGCCAGCAGCCCGAGCGAGATGCCGATGACCAGCGCGAGCGCAGTGGCCGACGTGGCAACGAGCAGCGAGATCCGCGCGCCGTAGAGAACCCGGACGAGCTCGTCACGGCCGAGCGCGTCGGCGCCGAGGATGAACAGGCTGCCGTGCGGGTTGTGGGTCGTGCCGTTGGCCAGGTAGGTCCGCTGCCCGATGCCCAGCGGCAGGCTGTTGCTGGCCAGCGCGTTCGCGAATTGCTCGTTCGGCCCGTGCCCGGTCAGCTTCGCCGCGAGTGGCCCGCCGATGATGGCGGCCAGCACGAGCAGCACCAGGATGCCGAACGCAATCATCGAGATTGGGTCGTGCCGCAGCCTCCGCAGCGCGGTCGTACGCAGCCCGGCGGGGCTCTGCGTTCCCGGTCCCCGGCCCGGCTCCAGGTCAATGGCCTGCATGTCCGTCGTCATCGGCGTGGCTCCCGTCCGCCGCCGGCTGGTCTGCCCGGCGGCCCGGCCGACTCTCGGATCACGAGCTGGCCGTCGAGCACGCGCGGCCGGGCGTCGCAGCCGCCGTCGGCCAGCAGCGCATCCACCGCCAGCGCGCCGAGCTCGTACTTGGGCTGGGCCACGGTCGTCAGGCCCGGGTTGGTATAGGAGGCGAACTGGATGTCGTCGATGCCGACCACGGACAGGTCATCAGGCACCCGCCAGCCCGCCCGGTGCGCCGCTCGCAGCGCCGCCACGGCACAGAGGTCGTCATAAGCCACCATCGCGACCGGCGGGCTGACGGCACGCAGATACTGGGTGACCGCGTCCTCCCGGTGCTGCATGACCGGCGCCCGCGGGGACAGCACAGGCTGGGGCCACATCCCCGCTGTGGTCAGGGCCTCGCGGAAGCCCAGCAGACGCAGCAGCCCGGAACGGACGTTCGGCCCGCGAAGGTGGACGCACGTGCGGTGGCCCAGGCTGATCAGGTACTCGGTCGCCAGCCTGCCGGCCGCGGCGTCGTCGAACCTGATGTCACAGATGGGCGAGTTGCGGGCCCGCTCGATCTTGAGGATCTTGTCGTCAGCGTTCCCGGTCGCGACCTCTGCGAAGTGGCGGGCGGGCACGCTCTGGTCGCCATTGATCACGGCTACCCGCATGCCCTCGGCCACCGCGCGCCGCAGCAGCTGCGGTTTCCCCGTCGGCGATACCGCGATCAGCTGGGTAACGTGCTCCGACAGGAAGACGTCGAGCGCCTCCGACTCCAGGCCGGGCTGGCCCTCCGCCGCGAAGAACAGCGGCTGGTAGCCGAACTCGCGTGCCCGTCCCTGGATGCCGAGCACCACGTCGCCGATGTAGCCATCACCGACGCTCTGCACGACGACGCCGACGAGCGAGGCCGACTGCGTCCTGAGCCTTCGCGCAGCCGCGGACGGCCGGTACTGCACCCGCTGTGCAACTTCGAGGACAGCAGACTTGGTGGCTGCGCTGATCGCGGGGTCGTCCTGCAGCGCGCGGCTCACGGTGGCGGTCGAAACACCGAGAGCGGCCGCGACGTCTTTCATCGTGACCCGCGTGCCCGCCGGTGGCGGCGTCGCGCGGGTCACATACGGCATCGCGTGGCCTTTCAGCACATCGCGCGACGCCGGATCTTCAGCCTGCGGTTACCCGGCTCCGCGGTGGTTAATCGATTGCGTAAGGAAACGCTGGCATCGCCATGTAATGGTGTCAATACCTATATACAGACTGATATTCAACGGTTACGTCGACCGGTTCTCTCGCTTTGAACACGCAGGTACCAAGCCATCTGCAGGTCGACCGCCGCGGGCCCGCCGGAAGAACCAGGCGGACGGCAAGGCACATCCAGTCAGCTATATGAGATTATGTTAATAACTAAGGACATATCTCGCTAACGCCGCGGCACCGGCTGAGAGGAGGCACCCCAATGCACGACGTGCAGTGCCGGGCCGGCGACCGGCTTGCCAGCGGCTTGCCGCCGGGGCCAGTGAGCCTTCCGTTACGATCGCATCGGGATTTGGCGCCACATCGGCGCAAAGCTGGCTCGAGATTCCGGTCGTCGAGGATATGGATGGCGTTGCGGAGGCTGCGGCATGCGCCGCGGGCATGGCAGTGAGCCTGCCGTGAGTGCTGCACGCCCGGCGGCGGCCCGCTCGTACGGTGACATCGCCATCGACCGTGCGAGTCCGGTGCCGCTCTACTTCCAGCTCGCCCAGCACCTCGAGGCCGCGATTCAGTCCGGCGCGCTGGAGGCGGGAGCCCGGCTGGAGAACGAGGCCGAGCTGGCCGCGCACCTGGGCCTGTCCCGGCCGACGGTGCGGTCCGCGTTCGGGTACCTGGCCAACAAGGGCATGATCGTGCGCAAGCGAGGCGCCGGAACCGTGGTGGCCAAGGAGCGGATCGACCGCGACGTCGGGCTCACCAGTTTGTACGATGACCTCGCCGCGGCAGGCCGCGCCCCGGTGACCGAGGTGATCAGGAACGAGGTTGGTCACGCCGGCGACACCGTGGCGCGCGCGCTCCAGCTTCCCGAGCGGGCCCTGGTGATCTGCCTGGAGCGGATCAGGTTCGCCGACGGCGAGCCGATCGCCCTGATGCACAATTTCCTGCCGACGGCGCTGATCAATCTGAGCACCGGCATGCTGGCCGAGCACGGGCTGTACGAGCTGCTGCGCGCCTCCGGCATCCGGCTGGGCTCGGCCACCGAGCGCATGTCGGCGAAGAACGCGTCCCTCTCCGAGGCGCGGGCGCTGGGGGAAACGCGCGGCACCGCGCTGCTGACCATGGAGCGCATCGCTTACGACGAAGGCGGCCGTCCCGTCGAGTTCGGCCAGCACCTGTACCGGGCGTCGCGGTACGCGCTTACGCTCACGATGCCGCGCGCCGCGCAGTCCGGGCCGGCCGCGCAGCCGACGCGCGCGGGCCGCCGGGCCTGATCAGGCGCCCGCGGGCTCTTCCTCTGGCTCGGCATACCAGCGGACCCTGTCGCCAACCCGGTCCCTGATCCGCCACTTCATGCTCTTCGGCTCGGCGTCGATCCGCGCCCGCAGCCGCTCGAGCCAGGCCCGCCACCACGTCGCGCTCGGCTGGCTCGAGCGCCGATTCGCCAAGGCTGCTCAGCCCGCGCTCGAGATTCAGCTGGCAGGTGCGCCAGAGCCCCCAGTCACCGGCACACAGCGCCGCGATGAACGAGGCGGAGATGCCGCCCGGGTCGTCGCTGACGTCGTTGTGGAAGAGCAGGTTGTAGATGTCGGCCTGATCGTTCGCGGTCAGCTCGAAGATCTGGAGCTTGGACAGGAGCAATTCCTCGCGCGGGACGGTAACCGGCTCGCGGTTAAGGCGCGCCGCCATCGGGATGTCGTGGCACATCGAGAACTCGCCGATGAACACGTCGACGTGGCGGCCGTTGGCGGGGTCCTGAAACAGCAGCCGCCGGGAACCGCGCAGCGCGTTGAACATCTCGTCGGCGACATAGCCCGCTCGCAGCATCACCTTGACGGCGGGCCGGCCAGAGCCCTTCGCCGCGGCGAGGTCGATGTCCTTCACCCGGCGCGGCAGGCGCGGAGCCCCATCGGGAGCTTGCAGGCAGACCGCCACCCCGCCGAGCGCGCGCAGCACCACGCCGTCGGACTCGGCAAGCTCGATGATCCTGCGTGCCTCCGCGATCGGGTCGGCCAGCAGCACCGGAGTCATCGCGTCATCCGGTGGTCAGCAGGAAGTCCAGGCACGTCCCGTCCTCAGCGAGGTCGACGACCGCGCCCCGCAATACGCCAGAAGAGTAGTCGCTGCCTGGGTTGATGCATAGCGTCCGGCCGATCTTCTGGACGCCGCGCGACTCGTGGATGTGCCCGTGCAGCGCGACGGGTGGCTGGTATTTCTTGATCGCCGCCCGCACCGCGTGACTGCCGACCGGCACGATGCTCGGCCTGCCGCCCCTGATCACGGGCTTGAGCGAGGCGTCCAGTTCCGGCGCGTCGTCCAGGGTCGACGCGTAGGGCGGGCTGTGGAAGTTCAGGATGCAGGTGGTGCCGGCGGGCAGCGGCTCGAGCATGTCGTCGATCAGTTTGGCCAGCTCCTCCTCGGAGCATTCCCGCTCGGTGTTCCACGGCGTGGTCGGCACCATGGCGAGGCTGGCCATCGAGAACGGCCCGAGGCTGCACACCTGGAACGAGGGGAATTCGACCCGGTCCGAGGCCGCGTATATCTCGTCGGCTTCGACCGGGTCGTCGTTGCCGGGCGTGATGATGCAGCGAATGCTCGGGTCGAGGCGCTCGCTGACCAGGTCGCACCAGCGGCGGGCCTGTTCCCTGATCTGCTCCCGGAACAGCTCGTCGAGCAGGCCAGGATCGGCGTTGATCCTGGCCAGCTCGTCCTCGTCCATCTGCACCGGGTAGAAGCCGCGCTTGGTGACGTCGGCCTGGAGCCGGTCATAGTCGTCGAGCGGCACGGTTACCTGCTGCCCGTCTACTCTGGCCGACCAGGAGTCGCCGTGCCGCAGCACCGGGACGAGGCCCTTGCCCGCGAAGTCGCCGCCCAGTATCAGCACGTCGGGCTCGTACACCTTCGCCGCCGCCAGGAACTTGCGGAAGCAGACCTCCGAGCCGTGCAGGTCGCTCACGAAGTAGATGCGCAGCACGCGCTTCTTCTTCGCCTGCCGGAATCCGAGCATCGCTACTCCGGCGGGAGCTCGTGCATGGCGAGCGCCAGGTCGATGGAGTTGCGCTGCCGCCTGATCGCGCGGGCGATCAGGTAGATGACGGGCCCGGCGCCGAGCACAACGACCAGGGTGATGATCGACTCGACGCTGAACTTGCCGTACACGGACGTGTGGCTGACGATCTCGAAGACGGTGAACAGGGCCAGCAGCGTGGTCAGCGCGCCGACGATGGTGACCTTCCGCAGGAAGGCCTGGCGTTCGGCCTCCGAGCCGCTGGTCTCGCCCAGGATCAGCTCGGGCCGCCGGGACGCCAGGAACGTCGCGGCGACCCCGCCGGCGAGCAGGATGAGCGCGAAGAACAGGCTCTGCAGCGCGACGATGTTGCTCAGGTTCACGAAGCTGGTCAGGTAGCAGAACGCGGCACCGATGATCAGCACGATCGTGATGGCCACGTTGGGCGCGTGGTTGCGCTCCCCCACCTTGGCGACCCGGACCGGCAGCAGCCGGTCAAAGGCCTGGGCGAAGAGCACCCGCGTCGTGACGGTCAGGAAGGCGAGGTTGACGGCTATCTCCGCGAGCGGCACGGCGGTCGCGAACAGCAGCCTGGCGATCGGGTTGCTCGTCAGGATCATGCCGTAGCCGAGGCCGCCGGCGACCGAGTCGAGGCTGGTGATCTTGCCATAGGCCGCCGGGTTGACTGCGCCGAGGTTGGCCTGCGCCTGCATGAACGGCAGGCCCACCCGCGCCCGCAGCAGCGCCCAGACGCCGCCCCACAGCACCACGAGGACGATCAGGCTGATCGCGGACGCGTACAGGTAGGTGCGGCCGGGTCGGCGCAGCTCGCCGCCGACGTAGTAGGAGTACAGCACGCCGTTGTAGTTCAGCACCATGAACGGGATGATCGCGATCATCGATGCGATCGAGCTGCCGAACAGGACGCCGTTTGCCTTCCCCCCCGAGATGATCGCCTGGTACGCGCCCGGGTGATGGCTGTAACTGGCCAGCGCGGAGGAGAAGCCGGAGCGCGAGCTGGCCGCCAGCACGATCATCAGCACGACGAACGCGATCAGCTGCAGCAGGATCAGGCCGAAGATGATCCGGGCGACCAGCTTGACCGAGGACAGCGACAGCGCCGCGACGATGACCATCACGATGAGGCTGAGGCCGAAGACCCAGCCGTCGCTGGTGACCGAGTTCCCCGCGTTGGCGATCGCGGTGCTATGGAAGACCGCCCCGATCCCGCTCAGCATGAACGGCGTGAACTCGGCGGCGAAGTGCGCGTTCGTCGACAGGATGTAGGTGAACACCACGGCGATGCCAAGGCCGGCGATCGAGCCCACCACGGGCGAGACGATCCGGGACAGGTACACGTACTCGCCGCCGGCCGGGGGACGGCGCGCAGCAGGTACCGGTAGGCAAACATGGCGACCAGCCAGATGATCGCCGCGGCGATCAGCGGCAGGTACATGTCCGCCTTCTGGAACGCCGTCAGCCCCGCGTTGAAGTTGATGAAGGTATTGACCACCGCGACCGAGGCCAGGGAGATCCCGACCGCCGCGGGGATTCCCAGCTCCCGGACCAGGCCGGACGTCTGCCGGATGAACAAGCCTCCGCGATCGCCGCTCGCGTCTCTCGCGCTGACATCACTAGTTGCCACCTGCCGACCTCCCGTCGCGCAGCACTGCTCTGCCAGAGCCGCCGAGACGCCGGGCGTGAGCCGTAAAAGACGGCGATAGTGGCTGGCAAGCAGACCAGACCACCTAACCCCTAGCCAATGCTCAGCCGACCCATCATGGGCTCGGGACAATGGTTTGGTACTGACATGAAATTGTCAATACCTACAGACATACGGTCTGCGACCCCAAGAAGGACAGCGCCGCTGCGGCACTCCGGAACGGCGCGATACGGCACACTGCTGCCCTCCTCACCTGGCCGCTAAGCCGCGGCCGGCCCACGGTCATGCCTGAGACCGGTAAACCACGACCGGAAGACGGCCGTCTAGTGATGACTGGGGTATATGCGGACACCGCCCTGGTGATGAGAGGTGAGCACAGCCATGGCAGTCACGCTTGAAGAGATCCTGCTCGCGCCAGACGCGCGGCCAAAGGTGGCCGCCGACTGCTGCACGCTGATTGAGCAGGAAGTCTCGGAGATGTCAGGGGTCTCTGGGTCCGCGGTCAAGCTAGCCCACAAGACGGTGACCACCTTCCTGCCGGGCCATGTCCGCCACATGGTGGGGGTCATGCTTCCGGAGATGGTGGATGCCCTTGAGCCGTACTGGACGGGCTTTAACGCCTCCGACGGCTTCGCGTTCGGCGACTACCTGGCCAACCGGGGTGGGGAAGTATCGCAGGCCCTGCTGTCAGTGACCGACGCCCGCGCGACGGCGTCCGGCCGGCCCACAGTCATCAAGGCGTACGGCGCCGTCCGCAGGGGCGCCGCCCGGCACGTCGAAGCCGCTCTCCCGCGCGTTGGCGAGCTGGTACAGAAGTATGCGCCCTGAGTTCCGATCAGGGCACGCGGGCCGGCGCCTGAGCCGTGATCCTCTAGCCCGCGAGGCGATCACGCTGGGGTGGCGCGCTGCTCCGCGATCGAGTTGCCGCCGTCCACGACCAGGTATTGCCCGGTGATGTAGGACGCGCCCGGGCTGGCCAGCCAGGCAATCGCGGCGGCGACCTCCTCGGGTGAGCCGCTCCGGCCAGCCGGCGTGGCCAGCCCTTCGCCGTGCTCTTGGGGGGTCTGGGAGCCGGTCGCTATCCAGCCTGGGGCGACCGCATTGACGGTCATACCGTGCCGTGCGTTGTCGACGGCGGCTGCCCGGGTGAGGCCGAGCATGCCCGCCTTGGCGGTGGCGTAACCGACGTCCGCCCGCATCGCCATCACTGGGCCCGTCACGCTGGCCACCATGATGATCCGCCCCCAGCCGCGGCTGGTCATGGCCGGCACCGCCGCCTTGGTGACCAGGAAGGCGGAGGTCAGGTTGCGGGCGAGCGCAGCCTGCCAGGTCGCCAGGTCCATGGACTCCACGGTCCCGGATTCGAACACCGGGTCAGCGGCGGAGATCATGCCGGCGTTGTTGACCACGATGTCCAGCCGGCCCCATTGCTCCAGCGCAGCCGACACAAGCCCGGATGCCACGCCGGCATCGGTGAGATCGCCGACGATCCCCGCCGCATCGAAACCAGCGCTGCGCAGTTCGCTGACCCTGTCCTGGATCCGGGCCGAGGTGGCGCTGATCATCACGGCGGCACCGAGTTCGGCCAGCAGCCTGGCGGTGGCGAAACCGATGCCGCTGGGGCTGCCCGCCCCGGTGACCACTGCCACCCGGCCGGACAGGTCAAACGCCGCTGGGATGGGCATTGCCCGATCCTAGTAGGCCTGGGTGCCAGATCCCGCCGGCCGGATGCTCCTGCAAGGATCAGCAGATGGACCCGAAGATCTTCTTCATCACGCTCGCGGTCGACGACCTCGACCGGTCACTCGCCTTCTACCGCGACGGCCTTGGCTGGCCAACCGAGGGCATCGTCGGGCGGGAGTTCCACGACCAGGTCACCGGCGCCGACGGCACGATCGCCATGTTCACCCTCGACGGCGGCCTGCTGCTAGCCCTCTACGAGCGCACCAACCTGGCCAAAGACGCCAGCCTGCCCGCCGCGCCGCCCAGTTCAACCGAGTTCAGCCTGGGCATCCCGGCCGGGTCCCGCGACGAGGTCGACCGGCTGCTCGCCCTGGCTCAGGCCGCCGGCGGCACGCTGACCGCTCCGGCGCACATGCGTCCCTTCGGGGTTTACTCCGGGTACTTCACCGACCCCGACGGGCATCTTTTCGAGATCGCCTGGAACCCCGGCCAATAAGGCTGCCGGGGTCGCAGGCGAATCTTCAGCCCGAACCACAGTTCGGCGCAGGCCGCAAATCAGGGATCGGGCGTTGTGCAGTCATGCAGAACTTGGGGTTCTGCGCGGTCCTGCGTCAGGCCGGGCGGACGTTCTCCGCCTGCGGTCCCTTCTGGCCCTGGGTCGTGTCGAATTCGACCTTCTGGTTCTCATCCAGCGACCTGTAGCCGGAACCCGAGATCGCGGAGAAGTGAACGAACACGTCCGCCGTCCCGTCATCGGGAGCGATGAAACCAAAGCCCTTGTCGGCGTTGAACCACTTAACTGTTCCGGTTGCCATCTGTTCAAATCCTTTTCCGTGGTGCCATGACGCGACCTCGCCGCGCCGACCGTGAGCCTACCCTGTCCTGAGCTCCAGCGCCGAACCAGCGCCCTAGGCAGAGCGCCCGCGGGCGACCACGGGCAGCCGGTCGATCACCTTGTCGCCGCGGGCGAGCCAGACCTCGTCATGCAGGTTGAAGGTCAGCCGGACGTGCAGCGGGCGCAGCTCCACCCGCGCGCCGAAGCCGGGCAGCTCGCCGTCCCAGCGCAGCGTGGTGTGCTCTTCGTTGATGGCGGTCAGGATCGCCTCCGGCGGCAGCGGGGTGGGCGGGCCGTAGTCGCACGAGATCGACTTGCGGCCCGCGTCCAGCACCACCCGGTTGCCGGTACGGCTGATCACCATCGCCGAGACGGTCAGCGCCGGGACGAACGGCAGGCCGAGGCCTGCCAGATCGGTTTCCATCAGCGCGTACGTGCCCGCCTGGATCTCGGTGATATCCGGATCGGCGACAGCCTGCACGAAGGTCGAGGTCCCCGCGGAGGAGACCACCTCGCAGGGCAGCCCGGCCGCGGCGAACGCCTGGTGCACGGCAGCCAGGCCCACCTCCGCCTGATTGATCCGCTGGTCGCGTTCGGCGTTGGCGGCGCGCAGCCGCCCCTCGTATCCCATGATGCCGCGCAGCCGCAGCCGCGGCCTGCCCGCGACGACGCGCCCCAGGGCCACGGCCTCGTCCGGGCCGGGCACGCCGCACCGGGCCAGCCCGACGTCGACGTCCACGAGAACCGCGACGTCCACCCGGGCGCGGGCAGCGGCAGCCGCGATGACGTCAACCCCGTACTGCGAGTCGACGGCGACCGCCACCTGGGCGTCGCGGCCCAGCCGGGCCAGCCGGTCTGCCTTGCCCGGCGACACGATCTCGTTCGCCAGGAAGACGTCGTCGATTCCCGCCGCGACCATGGCCTCGGCTTCGCCCACGGTGGCGCACGTGACCCCGTGCGCGTGCGGGCCGAGCTGGCGGATGGCCAGGCCGGGCGTGCGGTGGGTCTTCACGTGCGGGCGCAGGTTGGTGCCCGAGCCGCGGACCAGGTCGGCCGCTGCGGCGACGTTGCGCTCGAACGCGTCAAGATCCACGATCAGCGCCGGGCTTGGCAGGTCCTCGACCTTGGCCGGGCCGGAGCCGGACTGGTGTTTGCCGCATCCCGGATCAGTCGCTCCCGGTGACCATGCGCAGCGCCTCCCGCACCGGAACTGGGTCGTGCTCCGGTTCCGCGAGGGCAATACAGGTCAGCGCAGCGCGCGCGGTGTGCCGCGCCAGGTGCACACTCGCCGCCACGGCGTCTCCCGCCTGGCAGGCCGCGTAGATGGCCTGGTGGTCCTCTTCCACGGTGGCCAGGGCCTGCGGGCCGGTCAGGTAGACGTGCCGGTACCGCTCGGTGTAGTCGAACAGGTCCTGGGCGGTGCGGCTCAGCCGGTCCCCGTAGCGGCTCTTGAGCAGGTCGTGGAAGGCGCGGTGCCAGACGTCCCACGCCTCGAGCTCACGGTCCACCTCCGTCATCTCGGCCAGCAGCCGGCCCATCTCGGCCAGGTCCTCGGCGGTCAGCGCGGGCACGGCCACCCGCACGCCGAGGGACTCGATCACGATCCGGGCGGCGTACAGCTGCTCCAGGTCGGGCACGGTGAGCTGGGCCACCCGCACCCGCCGGTTGGGCTCGGAGTCGATCAGCCCCTCGCGCTGCAGCATCCGGAGGGCCTCCCGCAACGGGGTGCGGGAGACGCCCAGCCGCGCGGCGAGCTGAACCTGGGAGATGGGGGCATCGGAGTCGAATTCGCCGCGGAGGATGCTGGCCCGAAGCTGGTCGTGCACGATCCTGGTGGAAAGCTCGGGCCCTGGCGGGCTCACACTGCCCATGCTCGTCATTCGCCTCCCCGGCGCCGGCCGCACACCCGCGGCTCTAGCAATCGTCAGCCTGAACGGGTAGCGCCGTGGCGGGCTGGCGGAGTCCGGGCCTCAGTCATCGTAGGTGTCCACCTCGAAATACGTCACACCGTGGTCGACATTGGTCTCGCCGACACCGAAGTTGAATCCGATGCCGGGACTTCCCCCGGCAAAGGCGTCATCGGTCGTCTCCAGAATCTGGACGCCGTTTATGTAACTCCGGATGACGTTGCCGAATATCGTCGCCTCCACCAGGTCACCTTCCTGCACCCCGCAGTCCGGTCCGGTGCGCCGCGCCAGTGACGTGAAGTCACCGGCCTTCCCGTTCCACCGCACGATCTCCGCGTAGGCGTTCTCGTTCTTGAGGCATCTCCAGAACACCTCATAGCCGGTGCACGAGTGCGGTGCAATCGCGCTGCGCAGGCGTATTTCGACTTCCTGAAAGTAGTCCTCGGTCTGATTCCGGCTGAACACCCGGGCCTTGCCGTGCTGGTTGCGTCCCCAGACGCCGCCGAGCACCGCGGTCGGGTCGTCGTAGTCGCCCACCGGTGCCGCCTCGGCCGAGGTCGCGGGGTCGAGGTTGCCCTGCTGCGCCCGCTGCTCGGCCACAGCCATGCGGCTCAGCCCGCCGTAGGCGACCCCGTTGCGCACGACGATGTCCACCCAGTCGATGCCGTCGGTGCGGCCGTTGACCCAGATCCCGCCCTCGGACAGGGGATCCTCGTCCTGGCGGAAGCGCGTCCGGTACGACCGGACCGGCTCGGCCGCCGGTGCCGCCGGCGAGTGATCGTTCATGCTGGTTGCCTCCTTGAACCTGCGGACGGGCCGGAGCGGCGGTCATTCCCAGACGGGGGGACGGTGCCGTTCCTCCTCGGCCGTCTCAGGGCGCTCCTCGATGATCGCGCTTGCCTTCGACAGCCAGCCCTCGTTGCCGCGCCACTTCAGCACGGCCAGTATGCCGATGCCGATGATCACCCATACGGCGACGATGACCGGCGACCAGTTATAGGGGTGGGCCGGGAACGGGCTGAACGATTTATAGAGCGAGTAGATGAGCACGATGCTGGTGCCCACCGGGAAAATGAAATGCAGCAGCCAGTTGAAGTGCGCCCGCTGCTCACGCCAGTAGTAGACGACGACGCCCACGTTGGCGGCGATGTAGATGAAGATCACCGCGATGACCAGGACGAAGCCGAGCACCAGGATGAACATCTCCTGCGGGCCCAGCCACCAGGCGCCCAGCACCAGCAGCACCGATATCACCAGCTGCGTCGTGACGGCGAGCGTCGGCGTCTTCCTAACCGGATCGACCCGGCCGAACGCTGACGGCAGCACGCCGCTGCGCCCCATGCCGTACCACATCCGGGTGGCCACGTTCTGGCAGGCGATGCTGGCGCCGAACACAGAGGTGAACATCGCGAGCAGCGCCAGCCACCACACGCTGCCCCAGACCCGGTGCGCGATGACCAGCGCCGGCAGTTCGGGCGATGTGATCAGCTTGCCGAGGTTGGTGTCGCCCCAGCCGATCACCTGGCCCCAGATCACGATCACGAGCATCACGCCGATGATGGCGATCGACGCCATCGTGGCCCGCGGCACGTTGCGCCGCGGGTTCTCGGTCTCCTCGGCCAGCGGGACCGCGGCCTCCCAGCCGGTCAGGCCCTGCACGGTGAACACGACGGCCAGCGCGAACCCGCTCGAGGTAGCGATCGATCCCGGGTTGAAGCCGTAGCTGAACGCCTGGAACGTGAAGCCTCCCGGTCCCGGGTCGGCGAGCCCCCACAGGCCCAGGAACAGGACGATCAGGAACTCCATCGCGCCGACGATCACGATCGTACGGACCGAGAGAGCGATGCCGAGGTACCCGACCAGCGCTATCAGCGGGAGGCCGATGATCGGCAGGTACCACCAGTGGAACCAGGTCACGTGGTAGTAGGTCTGAAACTCGCCCTGGAAGATAAGGCCGAGGTACGCAAGCGCCGGGCCGGCCACGATCGGCGAGTAGAGCGCGTAGAGCCAGCCGGTCAGGAAGCCGAGCCGGGGGCCGAGCGTGCGGCTCACGTACGTGTAGTAGCCGCCGGCCGACGGGAACCTCTTGGCGAGCTGCACCAGGCACATGCCGAGGGCCAGCACGATCACGAACCCGATCAGGTAGGCGAGCGGGGCGTGCGCGCCCGAGAAGCCGACGATGGTCTGGGTGAAGAAGAACGCCGCGATCGCGGGGGCGATGTGCGTGACGTTCTGCATGATCGCCCCGGGCAGCCGGACGGCACCGGATTTGAGATCGGTCTCGGCGACCCAGACCTTGCCTTCTGTTTCGACGAAGTTGTCGAGACCCTGCTGCTCATCTGGATTCGACATCTGGTCTCCCTCCGCGGGCGCGGCTCAAAACTGTATTCAGATCATTCGCCAGTCAGCGTCGACCTGACGGCTGTGATGGGCGGAGTGTCGCCGAATACGGGCACAAAGTGCCTCCTAGAACGGCCACTGACGATCGATCCAGCGCATCGCTGCGCGGAAGGTTAGCGCTGACTGTATGCAGATTTGTCTAGCCAGGTCAATACCCGCGCCTTAGACTCGCCCTTGTGAGCGTGCTGGGGCTCGACGTCGGATCCACCGCGGTCAAGGCGGCGGCTTACGACGAGGCGGGCCGCGAGCTGGCCCGGGCGCAGGAGACGGTGCCGCCGCAGCGTGCCCAGCCGGGCCACTGGCAGGTGGACGGCGACGAGGTATGGCGCGCGGCCGTCCGGGTCATCCGGCAGGTCACCTCCGCCTCCCCCACCCGCCGCGATCCGCCGCGGGCACTGGCCGTCTCGGCGTCGGGCCGGGAATCGTTCCCGGCCCGGGCGGACGGGTCGGCGACCGGGCCGTGCCTGCGGACCGCGGATGCGCGCAGCCCCCGGGTCCCGGCGACCGAACTGCTGCCGTGGCCGCCCGAGCAGTGGCTCCGCGCCTGCGGCCACGTCCCCGATCACATGGACCCCGCGAGCCGCCTGCTGTGGTGGCGGGAAACCGCGCCGGACACGCTGGCCGGGGCGCGCTGGTTTCTCGGCTGGCACGAGCTGGCGTCGCTCAAGCTGATCGGGCGGCCGGTCATCGACCCGGCGCTCGCCGCCGGGTTCTTCCTGTTCGATCTCGAGTCCCGGTGCTGGTCTGGCGAACGGCTGGATGCGCTCGGCCTGGACCCGCGGCTGCTCCCGGAGATCGTGCCCTGGGGCGTGGCCATCGAGAACGTGCACGCCGAGCCCGCCGCCGAACTCGGCCTGCCCGCTGACTGCGCGTTCGTGGTGGGGAGCTGGGACGCCTGCTGCGCGGCCGTGGGCAGCGGCGCGGTGGACGCCGGGGTCGCGCTGCTGTCCTCCGGGACGTGGGAATCCGTCGTCGTCCCCGCCGACCGCCCGGCGCTGGACGGGGCTGCCGCCGCGGGCCTCGCGGTGACGCCGCACCCGAGCACGCCGGGAATCGGCGTCTGGTCGAAGAGCCCGAACGGGACGAGCGCCCTGGACTGGGCGCTGGGTTTCGTCGGCATGCCGCTGGAAGACCTGGAGGCCAGGCTGCACGAGGCGGGCACCCAGCCGGCCGACGTGCTGGTCGTGCCGCACCTGTCGGGCGCTGGCCCGCCGTGGCCGGCGCCGGAGGCGCGCCGCGGCGCGGTGCTCGGGCTGACGCTGGCCACCACGCCGCTCGACCTGGTGCGGGCCACGATGGAGGGCGTCACCTGCGACCTGCGGCTGGCCATCGCCGCGATGCGGGACGCGGCCACGCCGGTCCATCTGTGCCGCGCGGCCGGCGGCGGATCGAAGTCCGGCTGGTGGATGCAGCTCAAAGCCGACCTGCTCGGGGTTCCGGTCGAGGTGCCAGAGCACTCCGAACCGGGAACGCTCGGCGCTGCCCTGCTGGCCGGCGTCGGGATCGGGACCTACAAGTCCCTGGCCGAGGCCGCGCAGCGGGTGGCCATCGCGCGGCGCCACGAGCCCGACGGCGCGCGTGCCGCCGCGTTCACCGACCGCTTCGAGGCCTACCGCGCGGCGGTGGCCTCGATGCCGCACCTGCCCGCCGCAGGGCGGCAGCCAGCACGATGACGGAGGATCGCGATGCCGCACGTTGGTGACCTGCTCGTGGAGCTGCTCGCTCGCTACGGTGTCACGGACATCTTCGGCCAGCCGGGCGGGCAGACCGCGGCCCTCTACGACGGCGTCGCCCGGCGTTCCGGCCGGGTCAGTCACACCCTGGTCCGCGACGAGCGCTCGGCCGCCTACGCCGCCGATGCCTTTGCCCGGCTCACCCGCCGGCCCGGCGTCTGTGACGTCACGGTCGGCCCCGGCACCACGAAGCTCACCGACGGCCTGGTCGAGAGCCTCAACGCGTCGGTGCCGGTGATAGCGCTGGTCGGCGAGCTGCCCAGGGACTGGGCGCCGTACCGGGAGAAGGGTGTGGCGTCGCAGGGATTCGGGCAGGTCGCGCTGCTGTCGTCGATCACGAAGTCGACCCTGGAGGTCCCCAGTCCCGCGGCCCTGCCGCAGCTGGTCCGGGCGGCGTTCCGGATCGCGACCAGCGGCCGCCCGGGCCCGGTCGCCCTGGTGATCCCGCACGACGTGCTGGATGCGGAGTGGGAGCCGCGCGACGCCGAACTGCAGGTCGACGACCGCTACCGCCGCTCCCCCGCCTACCGCCCGGTGCCCGAGCCCGGCAGCCTGGCCGACGCTGCCGCGCTGCTGCGTTCGGCCCGGCGGCCGGTCATCGTGGCGGGCGGAGGCGTGCACGCGTCGGGAGCCGCCGAGCAGCTCACCCGGCTTGCCGAGATCACCGGCGCGGTGGTGGTGACCAGCTTTTCCGGCAAGGGCGCGGTCGCGGAGACGGAGCCCTACGCCGCGGGCGTGCTCAACCCGCTGGGCAGCCTGGCAAGCCTGGAGCTCGCCCGGCGAGCGGACCTGTCGCTGTGGTGCGGGTGCAAGCTTGGCCAGAACACGAGCCACAACTGGACCCTGCCAACACCCGGCCAGGCCACGATCCACATCGATGCCGACCCGGCCGAGCTCGGGCGCACGTTCCGGCCGACCGTCGCGCTGCAGGGCGATGCCGGAGCGGCGCTCTCCGCTCTGGCCGAGATCCTGGAACGCGACGCCGCCACGCCGTCGGGCGACTGGGCGGCCGAGGCAGCGCGGGTGATCGAGCAGGCGCGGCTGGATCGCGCGGCCGAAGAGGCGTCGGACGCGGTCCCGGTCCGGCCGCAGCGTGTCATGCGCGAACTCGCCGCCCGGCTCCGCCCGGGTGACGTGGTCATCGGCGACGCGAGCTTCTCCGCGGGCTGGGTGGCTGCGCACATCCCCGCCCTGCGGCCCGGCCGGGACTTCCTGTTCGCGCGCGGCCAGGGCGGCCTCGGCTACTCCGTTCCGGCCTCGATCGGCGCCGCCGCGGCGCGGCCCGATGACCGGGTCGTCACGGTCAGCGGCGACGGCGCGTTCTCCTACGCGATCGGCGAACTGGCGACGCACGCGCAGCTCGGCACGAACTCGGTGCACGTCGTGCTCAACAATGGCACGCTCGGCTGGCTGTCCATGTGGGAGCAGTTCTTCTTCGACGGCCTGCACCAGTCGGTCGACCTGGAAAGCAGCCGGGCCCGGCCGAGCTTCGCCGCCGCGGCCCGGGCGCTGGGATGCGAGGGCATCTCGGTCGAGGACCCGGCAGAACTCGGCGGCGCGTTCGACGCGGCCTTCGCCGCCGACGGACCGGCCGTGGTGGAGGTCCGGGTGGACCCGGCCAGCACGCCGATCCACAGCTACCGCCGCCGGATGGCCGAAGGCGGCAGCCACCCCCGCCCTGGCAGCGCCTACGAACTCCGCCCGTGGCTCGTCAGCCCGGAAAAGCTA
>CAWHZU010000032.1:0-86146 GCA_963833885.1 uncultured Actinomycetota bacterium
GGTTGACATCGGCTTTCCCGGACTGTCACTGGGTCATGGGATTCTGGCGGACATGAGCGACAACGGTTCCATTGTGGCAGGAGTCCGCATCCATTTGATGAGCAGGCCCTCAGAGACCAGCCAGACGGCCAGAGTTGGCACAGTCCGTGCTAAGTGCAGGTTTGCGGCGCTGCCGCGGCCAGGTGACGAGATCGCTACGGCCAACCTGACCGGTGTCTCGGTCAGCACAGCCAGCATCAGCATGCCGTGGTTCCTGAAAGTTGATTTGGTCCAGCACTTCACCGACGGGCCGGAAGATCTCGCACCCGAGGCCTGGGTGGTCACAACCATGAACGCCCCATCCGAACCGGAGGGCTGCCTTGCGCTTGTTGACGCCCTCGGCGAGCGTGGCTGGCAGATCGAAGGTTCGTTCGGCAGCGACCACCCGTTCAGCGTTGCCGTGGATACCTGGAAAGGCACCCAGCTCTGATCAGCCTGCCTGCAGCGGCTGCGCCGGCCCCGGCGTCCGGCGCTTCCATCAATCTCGGATGCCGGTCAGGGGTCACAGTTGTTCAGCAGCTTCGTAGCCGCCGATGCCGCCGGATGGAACAGGAGACGCGACGATGACGGGAGCCGAACATTACGGCGAGGCCGAGCGCCTGCTAGAGCACGCGTCCACCATGCTGGACACCGATGTCCATCCCGCAGATCGTGCCGAACTCCTCGTGCGCCAGGCTGTGATCGTCGCCATGGCCCACCCACACGCGGCGCTTGCGGATGCCGCAGTCACCGGGCCTTCGGGTCCTCTGGCCGGCTGCCTTCAGGATCTGGGGTTCCATACCTGCCGGGCCACGCGCAGGAAGTTGCCGCCCATGATGGCGGCAATGTCGGCAGCTGGGTAGCCGCGGCGGGAGAGCTCGGTCTCGAGCGGCGCGAGCTGTTCGGGCGGGAAAAAGTCGATACCACCGGCCCGTCGGTAACTCTCGGGGAAGATCTGCGGATTTTCGGCGAACTCTCGCTTGGCATCGTCGCTGTCGAAGACGTAATCGGTTCCGATGCCGACGTGGGCCGGGCCGACCAGCTCTACGGCGTGGTCGATGTGGCGTGCCATCGCTTGAACGCTGCTGTCGTTGCTGCCCAGGAACAGGTTGAAGCCGATGATCCCGATGACGCCGCCGGTCGCGGCGCAAGCAAGGGCCTGGTCGTCGCGAATGTTGCGCTCGTGATCCCATACCGAGCGCAGGTTGGAGTGGCTGAAGATCACCGGGCTGGCGGAGTGCTCGATCGCCTCCATCGATGTCCGGTACCCGCAGTGGGATACGTCGACCACCATGCCCACCTGATTCATCTCGTCCACGACCGCGCGGCCGAAGTTTTTCAGGCCGGTGTCTTCTGGTGCGTGGCAGCCGAATCCGGCCTGGTTCTCGGTGTTGTAGGTCAGCACCATTGACCGGACGCCAAGGTCGTAATACGCCTGGATCATGCCGATCTCGCCGCCGAGCGGGTTCGTGTCCTCCAAGTCGAACCCGACTGCAATCCGCCCTTCCTGCTGGGCCGCGAGGATGTCGTCCACGCTCCTCGCGAGCGCGAAGGACTCGCCGTCGCGCAGTACCTGCCGGCGCCATGAGCTGAGAACGCGCATCGTCGCGTCGATGGCGTGCTGAGCGGATCCCACGTTCACCGACAGGTAGCTGACGCCGGCATCGAGGTATCGGCGTAGCGGATCGATGTCGCACTCCGGTTGCAGAGGCAGGCAGCAATGTTGCTCCCAGCCGAAGGGACTCGCTAGCCGCGCCGCGCCTGTCGTCTGGATCACGCTCACCGTTCGCCTCTTATTCCGTGCTGCCCGCAGGAACTGTCCGCTAGCTACTGGGTCGATGGGTCATATTCGAGATGGCTATATTGAATGTGGGACCTCAGGCAGAATCAGCTGCGAGGGATGATCGGCGTCATGCCAGACGGTGTTGTGCGCCGAGAGCATTTCGGTGCCGGTCGCAAGATCGGCTCCGGTGTTTAGGTTGCGATCATACTTCGGGAACGCGCTGGAACTGATCTCCAGGCGAATGCAGTGGCCGGCAAGGAACACGTGTGAGGTACTCCACAGGTCGATTTCGTATCTGCTGATTGCTCCTGGCTCGAGCAACGTCGGGGGTTTCCGGTAGCCGAGCCTGAATCTGGCGCGGATCATGCCGTCGCACAAGCGTCGCGCGAGGCCATCGGGATGGACATCAAGCAGTTTCGCCGTGAAGTCGGTGTCGACCGCACTGGAAGCAGCATAAAGGATAAGGCGCACGGGGCCGGTGATCTCAAGGTCCTGGTCTAGCGGTTCTGTCGTATAGACGAGAATGTCGGCGCGGTTTTCGATCTCGGAGTAGTCGTCTGGGCCGCCGATCTGATGGTGTGTCTCGCTGTCGCTGATGAAGGGCACCGGATCAGCGGGGTCGTAGGTGAAGCGGTCGTGGGTGCCGGCCGGACGCGGGTCCTCGGCGCGGCACAGCCGGCCGTCGCCATGGCGTGAGTTAGCGCTGCCGTCGCTGGCCAGCAGGAATGGCGTCCACTGGGTACGAGCCAGCGGCCACTCGTGCTCCTCACGCCATTGGTTTTTGCCCATCACGAACACTCGCACCCGCGGGGGTTTGACACCGTCTTCAAGCACGGCGGCCAGCCACTGTCGCTCCCATGCAGGCAAGTCGACGGCTGCAGCGGCTCCGAAGTCGATCCTGCCTAGTTGCTGCGGTGTTTCGTCGAAACAGTAGTGACCCCAGGGCCCGACGATCAGCCACTGGTTGTCTCGGATGCTGGCTGCTGTCGTGGGTGAAGTTAGCCGGGTGAAGTTGACCATCGTGCCGCGTTGCGCGTCGTCATACCACCCCGTGATGTGCAGTACGGGGACGGTTACCTCTGCGATTTTTTCCTGGTAGCGCACCGGGTTCCAGAATTCCGTGTCCGAGACGGGGTGCGCTAGGCCGGTCCTCCAGTTTTCGCTGTGGAAACCGGCCCTTTCGTCGAGACTGATCACCGGAAGATGAGAGGCTATCTCCTCCCAGTCGGTGTCCTCGATGTACTGGACGACGCGGCCGTCGACGTAGCGGTACCAGCACAGTTCGAGCGGAATGTATTGACCGGTGGGGTAGTCCTCCAGCAGGTCCGAAGTAGTGACATAAACGATCATCGCCGTGAGGTGCGGGGGATGCAGCAGAGCAGTCATCCACTGGATGTAGCCCAGATAGGAGCCTCCCCACGTGACGATCCTCCCATCGCTCCACGGCTGTCGCGCGATCCACTCGATCGAGTCGAACCCGTCTTCCGCTTCGTTGCGGTACGGGGTGAACTCCCCGCCAGAGTCGCCCCTGCCGCGCACGTCCATCCACACGAAGTTGTAGCCCTTCGCGGCGTAGCCGAGCGCGGGCTTTCTGGCTTCGAGCGTATTTTTGTTGTACGGGGTGCGCGCAAGCAGAGTCGTCGCCGGCGTTCCCGCCGGGCCGGCAAAATAGACGTCGGCCGAAAGCACCGTGCCGTCACGCATCGGCACTTGTACATTCCATTTGGCTGTCAGGGTGTGCCTCCGTCCCCGAAGCGACCAAATCGAACGCTACGCTCGTACGTAAGTGCGGCGCGGGCCTGCCGTGGATGCACAGTGGCCTTCAAGGCTTGTTCTTGTGGAACTTGCCTTGCTTCATGGTGGGTTTCAGGGCCTGTTCTGCCGTGGCGAGTACCCGCACGTCGTCCGGCGGGCTGCCCTCGGTCATAGCATGCCGGCCGGTGATCCCGGCGCCGCAACACCCAGCCCGCCTTTGCGGCACAGCAGTGGCGGCGGGCCGGTTCGGCTGGCTCTTCCGGACTGCGTCGAAATCCCTTTTTTCCGCGAAACAGGTTCGGGCTCCACGATGCCGCTCCAGATGACGTGATTACATTTTCGCCCATGGGAATGTTAATTACGGCCTTACTTCACGAAGTACCAGTTCTCTGGGTTGATCGACAACGTCGAAGATTGCGGCAGGACGCCCTTGAGGTTGCTCGCCACCTCGGTGAGCTGTGAGGCGGGGTCCGGCTGCCACTCCACAGGCAGCTGCATCGCCAGGTAATCCTCCCAGGTGTACATGTAGGACAAGTTCGGGCTGGTCAGAGTCTTCTCGATCATCGCGTCGTTTTCCGCGTTGCTGTAGCCGCCGGGGTTGATCGTGGCACCGGTCTTGTAAGTCAGCTCGCCGGTAGGCAGATAGTCCGGGGAGTACGTGGTGCCTAGGTAGTTGGCCATGTCCCAGTCACAGGAGATCTTCCCCACGACGCAGTTGACCACGCTCGTCGAGAGCACCTGGGTGATCGGCTTGGGCTGCAGGTTCAGCTTGATGCCCACCTGCGCCGCGTTTGACTGCAGGTCCGCCATCTCTTGTGCGAGCCAGCCAAAGCCGGTGGCGTAGGAGAAGTTGAAGCTCAGAGTCTTGCCCTTGGCGATCCCCGGCCCGCACTTGGCCGGATCGACACAGCTGCTGAGTCCGCCCGAGACGACCTGCCAGCCGTGGCTGGACAGCAGCGCCTTGGCTTTGGCGATGCTGAATGGGTACGGGACGCCTTTCCTGCCCTGCGGGGACAGGAACTTGGTCACCGGGACGTTGCCGACCGGGCCCACGCTGACCGAGCCGTAGCCGCGCAGCGGTCCGCTGACGACACCTTCCTGGTTCATCAGGTAGGCCATCGCCTGCCGGAAGTACAGCTGCCTCATGATCGGCCCGTTACCGGTGGTGGACTGGAAGTTCATCACGTAAAAGCCGTCACCCCAGGCATACAGCGGGGCCAGCGTGTAGCCCTTCGAGGCCAGCGGGTTGGCCCCGGCCGCAGCCCCGGCCGACTTGGCCGGGGCGTCCTGCTCAGGCAGGTAGCCGACGTCAATCTTGGTGCTGGAACTGGGCGACTGCAGCACGTCGTACTCTGCGGAGTCGGTGGTGAACGGCACCTCCTCGAACGCCGACAGCTTTGGCTTCACCGGCCCGGAGTACTTCTTGTTCGGCACGAACGTGATATGGCCGTCGGCGTTGAAGGCGCTCACCTTCCACGGCCCGTCCACGATCCCCCAGATCGGCGACGTCGCGTACCCGGTGACGTCCTGGGCCTGCTTGTTCAGGTAGCTGTACACGCTGGCGCAGTCGCTGAGCGTGGTGGAGCAGGTGCTGGGCCCGGACGCAGTGCGGTCCCAGGCAGCCGGCATCGGCACGATCTGGCTCAGAGCGTTGTACACGAACCAGGTCGGGCTGTAGCTCTTGTCCATCACCATCGTGAGCTCCGTGGTGCTGACCACCGTGATGTCTTTGACGTTGGCCGGAAACCCGGTGTACGCGCCGTAGTCGGCCGGCACTGCGCTCTCCATATTCAGCCAGAACATCACGTCGGTTGCCGTGACCTGGGTGCCGTTGGACCACATGTAGTGCTTGAGCTTGATCGTGACCTTCGTGCCGTTGAACGTCGGCGGGTAGGCGAGGCTGAGCGAGGTGTTCAGCACCGGCTGGCTGCCCTGGCCGAACCAGAACAGCGGCCGGTACATCAGGTTCTGAAGGTCGAACAGGTTCTGATTGCTGTCGTAGTTGCCACTCATATACGGGAAGATGTAGTTCGCGTTGCTCGATGGCAGCTGAGCCATCACCGCGACTCCGCCTTCGACCGGCGTGCTCCCGGACGTGCTGCTGTTGCTGCTACCGCCGCAGCCGCTCGCGGCAAGCGCTAGCGCGAGCACTCCCGCCGCTGGCAGCACCACTCGGCGCCAGAACCGTGATCTGGGGTGCCCGGCACTAACTGACCTCATCGCCACGTCTCCTAATGCTTTCGGGGGAGCGCACGATCTGGGGCCGCTCCGTCTTGGCTAGCCGGCTGCGCCTCTCGCACGTAGCTGACACGGTCGGACACCGCGCCGTAGTGCTGGGGGCGTCGATCGGCGAGGAGGTTCACACCGAAAAAGCTCTCAGTTCGGGCACTCAGGACCTCTGACTCAAGGTCGGCGGTGTGAATGACGAGCCTTTCCTCCTGGCCGGCCGCGGAAACGACGTTGCCGTGCGGGTCGACGATCTGGCTGTGCCCCCAGTAGTCGACTCCGGTGGAGTAGGCGGCGGTCTCGCAGTGGTTCGACACCACCAGCCACATCCGGTTGAAAAAGGCGTTGGCCTGCGCGCACACGTTCATCGACGTGCCGTAGTAGTCGGTGCCAGGGTTGTGGCCCTTCATCGGCCAGGCGGTGGACATCAGCGCGACTGTGGCGCCGCCTAGCGCGAAGACGCGCATGAGCTCGGGGAACGCTATGTCGTAGCAGATAAGGCTGGCAACTCGCGCGAGCGGCGTGTCGAACACCGGAGTCTGCTCGCCCGCTCCGAAGAAGAGCGCCTCGGCTTGGTTGTGCACCTTGCGGTAGACGCCGATGACGCCGTCCCCTGAGATCAGCGCCGTGCTATTGAAGATGAGGTTGCCGTCCAGTGCGCTCTCGGCGAGGCCGAGCTGGACGATCATGCCGTATTGAGCAGCGCGTTCGGCTATCGCGCTAGTCGCCGGCCCAGGGATCGGCTCGGCCTCACGGAAGTAGTACTGCTTCTGTTCCGCGATGCCGCGATCCCCGATGCCGTAGGCGAAGTCGGCGTAACCCTGCAGGCCCATCTCTGGCAGCACCAGGATGTCGGCGCCGGTGGAACCTGCCTCATCAATGAGCTCGAGGAAGCGGTTCAGATTTGCTGTCTTGTCATGGTGCACGATCCGGACGTTCGCGGCCGCAAGGGTTACATCTGCCAACCGATCGCCCCCCAAAACAAGCAACCGAAAGGTCACATCAAATGGTGGATATACGAATGCTATACGAGAGTAGCGCTCAAGCAATCATTTGGGAAGCTAGTGATGCATAAAACCTGACATGCAAGAGGCGGAAGGGCTGAGGTGGCCTCAGCTGGCTCCCGAACTCGCACAGAGAGAACCTTCGCCCGGTCGAGGTCGATTACAGGCTGGTCGGCAGCGGCCGGGGTGATCCGGGTTCGCGTTGCCGCCAAGCGCGTGAACGGCCGACGGGTGCTCGCCGACCTGAAGACCGAACAGTCACGGCGGACGCTGAAGATGCCCGCCGCGGTCGCCGTAGCGCTGGCCGCCCAGAAGCGCGCCCAGGCCGAAGTGCGGCTCGCCGCGGGCGGGGCGTGGCAGGATCACGGCCTGGTCTTCGCCGGGGACAGCGGGTGGCTGCGGTGGCCGCAGCATGTCAACCGCAGGCTGAAGCAGCTGTGTCAGCTGGCCGGGATCGGCGAGGACTGGCAGCCACGGGAAACCCGGCACACGTTTGTCAGCACCCTGTCGGATGCCGACGTGGATATCGAGAAGATCGCCGATGCGGTAGGGCATGTGAACAGCAGCGTCACCCGCACGGTCTACCGCCACCAGATCGCCGACACCGTGAGCGAGACGGCCACGGTGATGGACCGGCTCTACCCAGCCGGACACGCCAAGTGAACCTCGCCGAGGCCCTCATTGGCTCCCGATTCTGGCTCCCACACGGGTGTGACTCCCCCGCTGACCTGCGCTGGAATAAGCCGCAGGCCATATCCCAAGGTTATGTTGCCGCTCGGCGCGATCGCCGCCTCCCTGGGGCCTTGGTCAGTCCGCCTCGCTGGCGGCGGCCGACGCCTCGACGGTCTGGGCGCGGGTGCCCCTGCCGAGCCACCAGAACAGCACGCCGACGACGATGAACGCGAGCACCGGGATGGCTTCGGTCCACAGGTACGTGAACCGCTCCGCATACGTCCAGCCGTCGGGGGCGAAGTTGCTGCCGAACCACGAGTCGCCGAGGCCCGGCGCGATGAGCTGCACGCTGGCGATGGCCACCAGGACCATCAGCACGACGGTCAGGAACCGGTACAGCGGCATCCGGAACGGCCGGGCCACCGCCGGATGGCTGCGGCGCAGCTTCCACAGCGCGGGGTAGATGAGCAGGTAGCTGATCAGCGTGGTCGAGATCGTCACGCCGAGCACGGCGTCGAAGTACTTCGCGGCGTTGCCGCTCGTGATCTGCGTCGCCAGCACGACGACGATCGACGCGACGATCCCGCTGAACACGTTCACCCGCACCGGTGTGCCGAGCTTGGCATTGATCACGCCAAGGAACCGCGGCCCGGATCCGTCATAGCAGGAGACGGCCAGCGCGCGGTCCGCACCCATGATCCACGTCGCGCCCGACGTCAGCAGGCACACGATGAAGATAAGGGCGCAGAAGTCGCCGAGGATCAGCCCCGCCCCGCTGAGCGTCGCCGTGCCATCGGCCGCGACGTGGCCGCCGTAGACGGTGAACACGTCCTGGATTGCGCTGACGAACCCGCTGAAGTTGGTGATGGCCTTAGACGGCAGCACCACCAGGATGCCGATCACCGGCAGCGCGTACAGCAGGACGCTGAGAACCGTCGAGCGCGCGATGCCGAACGGAACGTCGCGCCGCGGGTTGATCATCTCCTCACCCGCGCTGTTCGGCAGCTCGAACCCGACGAAGTTGAACAGCAGCACGCCGGTGAGGAGCACGAAGCCAGCGAACGACGTGGAGTAGCTGCTGGCGCCCAGTCCGTGGGCGCCGTGCTTGGCCGCGTAGATGATCACGGTGATCGTGAACAGGCCGAGCAGCAGGAACCGGGCGAACGCGCCCGCCGTCGGCAGCCACTTGCCGACGCGGAACGACGTGATGGCCGCCACGATCGTGACCCAGACGAATACGAGCGACACGATGTACGAGGCCCCCGTCGGCAGGTTGGCGCCGTGATTGAAGAAGACCTCGATCGCGCCGATGCACGAGATCGTCAGCGAACCGCCGATCCAAACCGGGTTGGTGATCCAGTAGAGGAAGTTATTGACCGCCCCGGCCAGATGGCCGAAGGCCAGCCGGGTCCACATGTACGGGCCGCCTTCCTGCGGGAAGGCCGTGCCCAGCTCGGCGAACAGCAGCGCCTGGGGGACGAAGAACACCACGGCGAAGATCATCATCCAGGTGAAGGCCTGACCGCCGCCCTGGGCCACGGCAGCGATGGTGTCCACGCCGACGATCGTGCAGATGAGGAAGAAGAGGATGTCGAAACGGCCAAAGTGACGCTGCAGCTTCCGTCTCTCGGTCGAGGCGGCGACGGTCTCTATCTCGAGGACATCAGTCATCAGGTGTGCTCCGGTGCGTAGTAGCCGAGGCGCACATCCTGACGTGCGCAAGTGTCGGGAGTGTAACCCAAGATTACTGATTCTTTACCTTGGCTCCGGATCATGGCACTAATCCCCGTATAACCCCCACGCCCCGATGGCTGACCCGGGCCTGGCACTCGGCCCGCCTGCACCTGGCCCCGAGGACTGACCAGCAAGCGGCGTAGCGCTACCGGAAGCGGCGTAGCGCTGCCGGAAATGGCCGCCATTGCTGCCCGATTCAAGTTTCCGCAAAGGCTCACCGAGGTTTTCCGGAATGCACCATAGCCCATGGTTGTGCCGCGTGTGGGCCACGGCCGGAGCGGGGAAAGTCACCGTCAGTATCCAGGCTGAGGCAAAGAGCCATTACACGCTCAGACCCGGCCAACCGGAGGGCCGGCCCTGCCGCCGGCATGGCGGGAACAGGGGGCATGTCGCCAATGAGATCACGGCTGAGTAGGCCTGCGGCCACGCTCGCCGGGCTGGCCGTTTCAATTGGCCTGGCCACAATGCCGCAAGCGGCCGGCGCTGCTGCCGCTCGCACGGCGTTCGCCAGCCTTCCCGCCCAGCAAGGCGGCAGGCAGTCGGCTGCCCCGGCATCGTCTGTCACCAGGCAGGACGTCGGGGGAGCCGAGCTCGCCAGCCCCGGCATCGCGGTTCACTACCCGGCGAGCGGCGCCATCCGGCTGCCGCGGGTACCCGCTTCGGCGTATGTCATCGCGGACGCGAAGACCGGGCAGGTGCTCGCCGCCAAGGACGCGCACGGCTTGTTCCCGCCGGCGAGCACGCTCAAGATGCTGACCGCGATCACGCTGATCCCGCGGCTGAACCCGAACGCCACGGTGCTGGCCACCCAGCAGGCCGCGGACAGCGAAGAGTACGACGTGGGGCTCGTCGCCGGGCACCGCTACCAGGTCTCCGACTTGTTCAACGCGCTGCTGCTGATCTCGGCCAACGACGCAGCGGTCGCGCTCACCCAGGCGACGGGATCGCTGGCCAAGGGCATGGCCATGATCAACGCCGAGGCCCATCACCTGCAGGCCTACGACGTAGTTGCAAAGCAGCCGAACGGCTTGCCCGCCGCCGGGCAGGTGACATCCGCATATGACCAGGCGCTGATCGCTCGCCAGGCGCTCGCGATTCCGGCCTTCATGAAGTACGACTCGACACGTACCGCCGTGTTCCCGATCACGCCGAAGCGGACCGTTCCCCTGGTCAACCAGAACACGCTGCTGACCGACTACCGGGGCGGCATCGGCGGCAAGATCGGCTGGACCGAGGCAGCGGAGGCCACCTACATCGGCATGGCCAGGCGGAACGGGACCACGCTGATCGTGACCGTGCTGCACTGCACGTCACTGCAGGAGGTCACCTCGGGAGAGAAGCTGCTGAACTGGGGCTTTGCCATGGACGGCAAGGTGCGGCCCGTCGGCGGGCTGGTCTCGCCGTTGCCTGCCGTCACCACCAGCCACCTAGCACGGCACCCGTCGGCGCGGCGGGCGGATAACAGGAAAACCGCTGCCGGAGCTGCCGTGGCCAGCTCGGCGCTGCCGATGGCGCCATTGGCCGCGGCGGGATGCCTCGCCTTCGCCACCGGGCTGGGTGGCGCCTTGCTGGTGCGGCGTCGCCGCCCCGCTAGGCCGGGGGGAGGAAGCCGATCCGGTCCCTGACGGCGGCCATGGTCGGGCCGGCCACCTTCCTGGCCCGGGCCGCGCCGTGGGCGAGCATCTGGTCGAGCTGCGCCTCGTCGGCGAGCATTTGCTCGGTCCGCTCCCGGATCGGGGCGAACGCGTCGACCACCACCTCGGCCAGGTCCTTCTTGAGCGTGCCGTAGCCAGCGCCGGAGTAGCGCTTTTCCAGGGCCGCGACGCTCTCGCCGGTCAGCGCCGAGTAGATCCGCAGCAGGTTGGTGACGCCCGGCTTGGCCTCCTCGTCGGCGCGTATCTCGGTGCCGGCGTCGGTGACCGCGCGGCCGATCTTCCGCCGGATGGACGCCGGGTCCTCGAGCACGTCGATGATTCCCTGCGGCGACGAGGACGACTTGCTCATCTTGATCGCGGGATCCTGCAGGTCGGCGATCTTCGCGACGTCGGCGAGGATGTAGGGCCGCGGGATCACGAACGTCCGGCCGTACCTGTGGTTGAAGCGCTGAGCCAGGTCTCTGGTCAGCTCCAGGTGCTGGCGCTGGTCTTCGCCGACGGGAACCTCGTCGGTCTGGTACAGCAAGATGTCGGCGGCCTGCAGGATCGGGTACGTGAACAGCCCCACGCTGGCCGTGTCCGCGCCGGACTTCGCCGACTTGTCCTTGAACTGAACCATCCTGCTGGCCTCGCCGAACCCGGTCTGGCAGCTGAGCACCCAGGCGAGCTCCACGTGCTCGGGCACGTGGCTCTGCACGAAGACGGTGCAGCGGTCCGGGTCGAGCCCCGCGCCGAACAACTGTGCCGCGGCGACCCTGGTCCGGCGGCGCAGCAGTGCGGGGTCCTGCGGCACGGTGATCGCGTGCAGGTCGACGACGCAGTAGAAGGCGTCGTGGCTGTCCTGCATCGCCACCCACTGGCGCAGCGCGCCCAGGTAGTTGCCGAGATGGAACGAGTCGGCGGTGGGCTGGATACCGGAGAGCACTCGGGGTCGGGACATGCCCGGAATTCTAATTACAGCCGGGGGGCTGCGCCCCCCGGCGACCCCCAAAAACCAGCACAGCCTGCGGTTAGCCCAAAAAACTTTTGCGTGTAACCGCGCGATAACCCGCGCGCGGTTACACGCCGACGGCGCCGTTGTTGACGACCGGCACTATTTCGGGAGCCCCCAGCCGGATCGCGTCGGCGTCCTGGTCGGTCTCGGCGTCCTGGGATGCCCGCTCGGCCTCCACGCGCGCCCGGTAGTTCTCTACCTCGCGGGCCACCTGCCGGGACCTCCACCGCATCGGCCCGGCCATCAGCGCCGCGACCTCGGCGGCCACGGACAGCCCCCGGTCCCAGGTCTCGATCGACGCGTGGGTCCTTCGCGCCAGCACGTCGTCCAGGTGCCGCGCACCCTCGTGCGACGCGGCGTAGACCACTTCGGCCCGCAGGTAGTCGTCGGCGCCGGCCAGCGGCTTGCCGAGGCCGGGCTCGGCGGCGATCAGGTCGAGCACCTCCCAGGTCAGTGACCCGTACCGGCCCAGCAGGTGCTCGATCCGCGCCACGTGCAGGCCGGAGGACCGGGCCAGCGAGTACCTGGCATTCCACAGCGCGACGTAACCGTCGGCGCCGGCCAGCGGCACCACGTCGGTGCAGGACGGCGCCACCCGGCCGTCCAGGCCGTGCGCCACCGCGTCCACGGCGTCGCGCGCCATCAGCCGGTAGGTGGTGTACTTCCCCCCAGCGATCATCACCAGGCCGGGCACCGGGTGGGCGACCGTGTGCTCCCGCGACAGCTTCGACGTCGATTCGGACTCGCCGGCCAGCAGCGGCCGCAGCCCTGCGTATACGCCTTCCACGTCGTCCCTGGTCAGCGGCACCGCGAGGATCCGGTTGACCTGCCCGAGCACGTAGTCGATGTCGGTCCTGCTCGCGGCCGGGTGCGCCTTGTCCAGGGACCAGTCGGTGTCGGTGGTCCCGATGATCCAGTGCCGGCCCCACGGAATGACGAACAGGACGCTGAACGGGGTACGCAGGATGATCCCGCTGCCGGAGTGGATCCGGTCCCTGGGCACGACAAGGTGCACACCCTTGGACGCGCGCACGTTGATCGTGCCGCGGCCGCCGACCATTGCCTGGATCTCGTCGGTCCACACGCCGGTCGCGTTCACCACCTGCTGGGCGCGGATCTCCAGCTCGGCCCCGGATTCCAGGTCCACGGCCCGGACGCCGGTCACCCGCTCGCCTTCCCGCAGGAAGCCGGTCACCTGGGTACGCGAGGCCGCGTGCGCGCCGTAGCCAGCCGCCGTCCGGACCAGAGTCATCACGTACCGGGCGTCGTCTACCTGCGCGTCCCAGTAGATGAGCGCTCCGGTGAGGGCGGACCGCTTGAGTGCCGGAGCGATCCGCAGCGCGCCTCGCCGGGTCAGCTGGCGGTGCCTGGGCAGGCCTCTGGTCTGCCCCAGCGAGAACCCAAGCACGTCATAGGCGCTGACCCCGGCACCGATATAGGCGCGCTCCCAGGCGTGGTGGGTGAACGGGAGCAGGAACGAGACGGGATGCACGAGGTGCGGCGCGATCCGCTGCAGCAGCAGCGAGCGCTCCCCCAGCGCCTCCCTGACCAGGCCGATGTTGAGCTGCTCCAGGTAGCGGAGCCCGCCGTGAATCAGCTTGCTCGACCGCGACGAGGTCCCGGAGCCGAAGTCCCGCGCCTCGACTAGGCCGACGGACAGCCCGCGGGTGGCCGCGTCCAGGGCCACCCCGGCGCCCACCACGCCGCCACCCACGACCAAGACCTGGAGCTCGGTGTTCACCAGAGCCCTTATCGCAGCCTCCCGCTCGGCGGGGCCCAGCCTCGCCGACACGCCCGCCCCAGACATCACGTTCTGAACGCTACCGGGCGCGGCGGGCAATCACGTCGGCCGGCGCGATGTCACGACGACTTCGACCCGCTGGAACTCCTTGAGGTCCGAGTAGCCGGACGTGGCCATGGTCTTGCGCAGCGCCCCCATGAGGTTCATCGACCCATCGGCCCTGCTCGACGGCCCGTGCACGATCTGCTCGAGTGTGCCGATCGTGCCCACGGCCAGGCGGGTGCCGCGCGGCAGGTCGGGGTGATGCGCCTCGCTGCCCCAGTGGTAGCCGCGGCCGGGCGCCTGGGCGGCGCGAGCGAACGGCGATCCGACCATCACCGCGTCGGCACCCAGCGCCAGGGCCTTAGCGATGTCGCCGCTGCGGGTCATCCCGCCGTCGGCGATCACGTGCACGTAGCGGCCGCCGGATTCGTCCAGGTAGTCGCGTCGGGCGGCGGCGACGTCGGCGATCGCGGTGGCGGTCGGCACGGCCACGCCGAGCACCGCTGCCGTGGTGTGACCCGACCCGCCGCCGAACCCGGCCAGAACCCCAGCCGCCCCGGTCCGCATCAGGTGCAGCGCCGCGGTGTAGGTGGCGCAGCCGCCCACGATCACCGGGATGTCGAGCTCGTAGATGAACTGCTTGAGGTTCAGCGGCTCGGCCATGCCCGAGACGTGCTCGGCCGAGACCGTGGTGCCGCGGATCACGAAGATGTCGGCCCCGGCGTCGAGGACGGCCTTGTGGTAGCGGACGGTCCGCTGCGGCGACAGCCGTGCCGCCGTCGTCACCCCGGCGGCCCTGATCTCCTCGATCCTCCGCCCAATCAAGTCATCCTTGATCGGCTCGGAATAGATCTCCTGCAGCCGCCTGGTGGCCGCGTCGTCATCGAGGTCGGCGACTTCGGCGAGCAGCGGCTCTGGGTCGTCGAACCTGGTCCAGAGACCCTCGAGGTCGAGCACGGCCAGGCCGCCGAGGCGGCCAATCTCGATCGCGGTCGCGGGCGAGACGACGCTGTCCATGGGCGCAACCACCAGCGGCAGCTCGAACCGGTAGGCGTCGATCTGCCAGGCGATCGACACCTCTTCCGGATGCCTGGTGCGACGGGACGGCACGATACCGATCTCGTCGAGCGCGTAGGCGCGGCGGCCGCTCTTCCCGCGCCCGATCTCCATCTGGGTCACGTGCGCCCCCACCCGCCCCGGCCCACTCCACCGTAATTCGGCGCCTCGGTGACCATCTGGATGTCGTGCGGATGGCTCTCGGCCAGCCCGGCGCCGGTGATCTGGGTGAACCGCGCTTCCTGAAGGCTGGCGATCGTGCGGGCGCCGACGAACCCCATCGCGGCCCGCAGCCCGCCAACGAGCTGGTTGGCCACGGCGCCGAGCGGGCCGCGATACGGCACCCGGCCCTCGACGCCCTGCGGCACGAGCTTGTCCTCACGCAGCACGTCGTCCTGGAAGTACCTGTCCTTGGAGTAGGACCCGCCGCGTTCGCTGTTCCGCATCGCGCCGAGCGAGCCCATTCCCCGGTACAGCTTGTACTGCTCGCCCTGAATGATGACCATTTCGCCCGGCCCCTCCTCGCATCCGGCGAGCAGGCCGCCCAGCATGACGGTGTCGGCCCCGGCGGCGATCGCCTTGGCGATGTCGCCGGAGTACTGCAGGCCGCCGTCCCCGATCACCGGCACGTTCGCGGGACGCGCCGCCTTGGCCGCCTCGTAGATGGCGGTGACCTGCGGCACGCCCACCCCGGCCACGACCCGGGTGGTGCAGATCGAGCCGGGCCCAACGCCCACCTTCACCGCGTCGGCGCCGGCATCGATGAGCGCCTGGGCGCCGGCCCGCGTGGCCACGTTGCCGCCGATCACGTCGACCTGGACGTTGGCCTTGACCTGCGTGATCATGTCGATGACCGCCTGGGCGTGGCCGTGCGCCGTATCCACGACGAGGAAGTCGGCGCCGGCGTCGGTGAGAGCCTGCGCCCGGCGCTTGGCGTCCTCGCCCACCCCGACGGCCGCGCCGACGACCAGCCGCCCGCCGGAGTCCTTGGTGGCGTTGGGGAACTTCTCGCTCTTGGTGAAGTCCTTGACCGTGATCAGGCCGCGCAGCCGCCCGGCCGCGTCGACCAGTGGCAGCTTCTCGACCTTGTGCTGGGCCAGCAGCACCAGCGCGTCGTCGGACGGAACCCCGACGGGCGCGGTGACCAGCGGCATCGGCGTCATCACCTCGGTGACCCGGCGCCGGTGGTCGGTCTCGAAACGGATGTCACGGTTTGTGACAATGCCGAGCAGCACGCCGTCGGGCCCGGTCACCGGCACCCCGGAGATCCGGTAGCGGGCGCATAGCTGCTCGACATCGGCGACGGTCGCGCCGGGGCCGCAGGTCACCGGATTGGTGATCATGCCTGCCTCGGACCGCTTCACCATGTCAACCTGCTGCGCCTGGTCCTCCACGGACATGTTGCGGTGCAGCACCCCCACCCCGCCCAGGCGCGCCATGGCGACGGCCATCCGGGCCTCGGTGACTGTATCCATGGCGGCGGAGACCAGCGGCACCCGCAGCATTAGGCGGCGAGTCAGCGCTGCAGTGGTGTCCGCCTCGCTCGGCATGATGGCCGAGTGGGCCGGCAGCAGGAGCACGTCGTCGAAGGTCAGGGCCGGCGGGTCGAACTTGGCGGCTTCGGTCATGTCGGTTATCGGCTGCTCGGTTCTGGCCATGTTTCATCCTAGTGACTCCGGCGGCAGCTCGGTCCGCGCCACGCTCCGCCGCGTCCCGCCACCCCCACCCGCGCGGCCGCCGGGTCACCCACTGCCCGGCCTCGCGGTCAGGCGATCCACTCCTCGCGCGCGATCGCCCGCAGCCTGGCCAGCGCCCTGTGCTGTGCGACCCGGACCGCCCCCGGCGACATGCCGAGAGCCTGGCCGGTCTCCTCGGCCGACATGCCGGTGAGCACGCGGAGCACCAGGAGCTCGCGCTGATGCAGCGGGAGCCGCGCCAGCAGGGCCCGGACCCGCTCGGCCTCGATGTAGGCCACAACGGTCTCCTCGGGCCCAGGACGGCCGTCGGGGCCATCGGGCAGGTCCTCGGTGGGGATCGCGAGCCTTGCCGCGTTCCTCATGGCGTCCGCCACTTTATGCGAGGCTATGCCGAACACAAATGACGCGAACGGCCGGCCCATGTCCCGGTAGCGGGGAAGCGCGGAAAGGACGGCAATGCACACCTCCTGGGCCACGTCGTCGGCAATATGGTATTGGCCGCTTAGCTGGCCCAGGCGGGCACGGCAATATCGGACGATCATCGGCCGGATCTCCTCGAGCAACGACTCGATCGCTGCCTGCTGGCCGCGAGCCGCCAGGCCGATCAAGTCGGGGAGACTCGTCGGCTCTACGGTGGCCCTATGCCGTCCTACCTGGTATTTTGCCCGTCTTGCCGCGGCCAGTGGCCGGACTTCGCACTCTCGAGTCACGAATAAATCATGCCCCAAAGAAGCGACGAGAATCATCATGAATACAGCAACGGAAAGGTCACATTGACGTGACGCAGAGATATGCAGAGTGGCTCTCACTACAAATTGTAATCACCTAACTACGCTGCGTATTCAATGCCTTAATTACGATGGTAATTAGGACTGCTTTTGGCTGGCAATTGAAGCAGCGTGCAATACAACGGGAAGAAACGCAGCATTGCCGACTTCGCACCAGGTGCATCGTCGGAGGTGGTTGGCACCGGTATCAACCGGCACGCCCGGACCCGCCAGGGCGGGCCGGGCAGGGCGGGCCGGGCAGGGCGGGCAGGGCGGGCCGGGCGCGCGCCGTCCCGGGCCGGACGCGGCGGTCACGCGAGGCATGGAGGCGGCCCGAGGCGCGGCGGTGCCGCGAGCGCGGCCGTGACGCAAAAATGTCCCGCGGCCGCGCTCCTCAAGCGAGCGCGGCCGCGGGACTCCGGCGTCCTGCCGTGCCGGCGGCTTACCGTGTCAGTGCGAGTGGCCGTGACCCTGACCATTGGCGGCGGCCGCCTCTGGCTCGGGCTTCTCCACGACCAGGGCCTCCGTGGTCAGCAGCATGCCTGCGATCGACGCTGCGTTCTGCACCGCCGAGCGGGTTACCTTGACCGGGTCGATGACGCCGTGCGCCATCAGGTCACCGTACTCACCGGTCGCCGCGTCGTAGCCGTGACCCATGGGGAGCTCGGCGATGGCCGCAACGACCACGCCGCCCTCGGCGCCCGCGTTCTCCGCGATCCACCGGGCCGGCGCCTGGAGCGCGTTGCGAACCACCTGTACGCCGGTCGCCTCGTCGCCCTTCTTCCCCAGGTCGCCGAGGTCGGCCGCGATGTGCACCAGCGCGCTGCCGCCGCCGGCGACGATGCCCTCCTCGATCGCGGCCCGGGTAGCGGAGATCGCGTCCTCGAGGCGGTGCTTCTTCTCCTTCAGCTCCACCTCGGTCGCCGCGCCCGCCCGGAGCACGCACACGCCACCAGACAGCTTGGCGACCCGTTCCTGCAGCTTCTCGCGATCCCAGTCGGAGTCCGAGTTCTCGATCTCGCTGCGAAGCTGGCGGACCCTGTCGTCGATCGCCGACTGGTCGCCTGCACCGTCGATGATCGTGGTGGTGTCCTTCGTCACCACGACCCGGCGGGCGTGGCCCAGGGTGTCCAGGCCGACGTTCTCCAGCTTGAGGCCGACCTCCTCGCTGATGACGCTGCCGCCGGTCAGCACGGCCATGTCCTCGAGCATCGCCTTGCGCCGGTCGCCGAAGCCGGGCGCCTTCACCGCGACCACGGGAAGCAGGCCGCGGATCTTGTTGACGACCAGCGTGGACAGAGCCTCGCCGTCCACATCCTCGGCGATCACCAGCAGCGGCTTCCTGCTCTGCGCGATCTGCTCGAGCAGCGGCAGGAAGTCGGCCATCGCGGAGATCTTGCCGCCGCTCAGCAGCACGTAGGCGTCCTCGAGGACGGCCTCCATCCGGTCCTGGTCGGTGATGAAGTAGGCCGAGATGTAGCCCTTGTCGAACTGCATGCCCTCGGTGAACTCGATCTCGAGCCCCATCGTGGGCGACTCCTCGACGGTGATCACACCGTCCTTGCCGACCTTGTCGAACGCCTCGGCGATGATCTCGCCGATCTTCCTGTCCTGCGCGGAAACCGTGGCGACGTTGGCGATCTCGGCCCGCTCCTCCACCTCGCGGGCGGACTTGAGCAGGGCCTCGGACACCGCGGCCGACGCGGCGTCGATACCGCGCTTGAGCGACATCGGGTTGGCGCCCGCGCTGACCGAACGCAGCCCCTCATGCACCATCGCCTGCGCCAGGACGGTCGCCGTGGTGGTGCCGTCGCCGGCAACGTCGTTGGTCTTGGTCGCGACTTCCTTGGCGAGCTGGGCGCCGAGGTTCTCGTGCGGGTCTTCCAGCTCGATCTCACGGGCGACGGTCACGCCATCGTTGGTGATGGTCGGAGCGCCCCACTTCTTGTCGATAACGACGTTGCGGCCCTTAGGGCCCAGCGTCACCTTGACGGCGTCGGCGAGGCGGTTGACTCCGCGCTCCAGCGACCGCCGCGCGTCCTCGTCGAACTCCAAGCTCTTGGCCATTGGGTACCTCAATACCTACGTGTTCTGGATGGGCTTCATGCCACCGCCCCGGGCCCGCCTGCTGGCAGCCCGGGGCGGTGCTGGACGCGCTGATGCGCGCCCATCGCTACTTCTCGATGATCGCGAGCACATCGCGGGCTGAGAGCACCAGGTACTCCTCGCCGCTGTACTTGACCTCGGTGCCGCCGTACTTGCTGTACAGCACGACGTCGCCGACGCTGACGTCCATTGGGACGCGCTTGGCGCCTGCATCATCGAACCGGCCGGGGCCAACCGCGAGGACTTCGCCCTCCTGGGGCTTCTCCTTTGCGGTGTCCGGGATAACCAGGCCAGAAGCGGTGGTCTGCTCGGCTTCGAGCGGGCGCACCACGATCCGGTCTTCGAGCGGCTTGAGAACAACCTTGGTGGCGGTCGTCACGATCTGACCTCCCCCTCCGGAAAGGGCTAGCAGAGAAATTATTAGAGAGGGCGACCATGGCGGCCTGCCGTCGCGGGTGCCAGACCAACCTCGTCGCATTAGCACTCTACACTGTCGAGTGCTAGTTCCGCACATTATCCGTACCGGGCGACCGCGTCAACTCCGGCCCGCTGACCTGGCTACGCGGCGACGATCGCGGTAACCGGCATCGCGGAGTCGGCGGGGAAGTCGAGCGACGACGGTGGCACCTCCCGGGCCAGCAGCTGCGAGCCCAGCGCGGCGACCATAGCCCCGTTGTCCGTGCACAGCCCGGGCCTGGGCACGCGCAGCTTGATGCCCGCAGCCTCGCAGCGCTGCTGCGCGAGCGCCCGCAGCCGCGAGTTGGCCGCCACACCGCCGCCGATCACGAGCTGATCCACGCCGTTGGCCCGGCAGGCGTCCACCGCCTTGCGGGTCAGGACGTCGGCCACCGCCTCCTGGAACGAAGCGGCGACGTCGGCCACTGGCACCGCAAGCCCGGCCGCCTCGCGGGCCTCGACCCAGCGTGCCACCGCGGTCTTCAGCCCGGAGAACGAGAAGTCGAAGGTGTGGTCGCGGTACTTGCTACGGGGGAAGGCAACGGCGCCGGGATCGCCGTCCCTTGCCGCGGCGTCGATCGGCGGGCCGCCGGGGAACGGCAGGCCGAGCAGCCTGGCCACCTTGTCGTAGGCCTCGCCCGCCGCGTCGTCGATGGTGGCGCCGAGCGGGACGATCTCGCCGGGCAGGTCGGTGACGAGCAGCAGCGAGGAGTGGCCGCCGGAGACGAGCAGAGCGACCGCGGGAACCGGCAGCGCGCCGTGCTCGAGCTGGTCCACGGCGATGTGCGCGGCGAGATGGTTGACCCCGTAGAGCGGCTTGCCGAGCGCGAGCGAGTAGGCCTTGGCCGCGCAGACCCCGACCAGCAGCGCCCCGGCCAGGCCGGGGCCGGCGGTGACCGCGATCGCGTCCACGTCGGCGAGCTTTGCCCCGGCCGTGGCCAGCGCCCGGTCCACAGCGGGGACCATGGCCTCCAGGTGCGCCCTGCTTGCCACCTCGGGCACCACGCCGCCGAACCTGGCGTGCTCGTCGACGCTCGAGGCGATCGCGTCCGCGAGCAGTTCGTGCCCGCGGACCAGGCCTGCGCCGGTCTCGTCGCAAGATGTCTCGATGCCGAGCACAAGCGGGGCGGCCATCACATGCCCACTTTCAGCTCGCGCCGCATCACCAGGGCGTCGGCACCGGATGGCTGGTAGTAACCCTTCCGGATCCCGATCTGGCTGAACCCGTACCTGCGGTACAGCCGCTGCGCCCGGGTGTTGTCCGTACGCACCTCGAGGAAGACCTCGGTGCAGTCCCGCCGCGCCGCCTCGGTGAGCAGCGCCTCGAGCAGCGCAGAGCCGATTCCCTGACCCCAGCGGTCGGCGGCGACCGCCAGGGTGAGCACATCGGCCTGGGCCGCGGCCATCAGAAGCCCCGCGTAGCCGGATATCACACCGCCGTCGTCGGCAACCAGGTAGTAGCGGCTGCGCGGCTGCTCAGCGAGCTCGCCCTCCAGCATCCGCCGTGACCACGCGTCCTCGCCGAACAGGTCGTGCTCGAGTAGCAGCACGGCGCCGAGATCGGCGGCCGTCATCGTGCGCAGCGTGCCCCTGCCGACCTGCGCATCACCCTTCATGCCGTCACCCGCTTCGGCTTGCCGGGCACCCTGGCATCGGGCCGGCGCAGGTACAGCGGCTCGGGAGGCGAGATGGGACGCCCCTGCGCCAGGCTCGCAGCCGCGATCTCGGCGAGGTGCGCGGCTTCGGGGTAGCGCGGCGGTATCGGGTCGGCGCTCAGCTCCGGGTAGAGCACCGGTCCCTCGCCTGCGACGGGGCATGACGCGGCGAGCTCTGCCGTGATCAGTTCCGCGGGGTGGCTGACTGCCGGGCCGCCGATGCGCCGCGCCTGCGGGTCATAGCGCGCCCAGTAGACCTCCTTGCGGCGGGCATCGGCGGCGACAATGAACTCGTGGCCCGCGGCCGCCGGGGCCGCTGCCCGCGCCATCACGTCAAGGGTGCACACACCGATGGCCGGAACGCCGAGCGCGCTGGCGAGGACCCGCGCCGTGACCAGGCCGGCCCGCAGCCCGGTGTACGGGCCGGGCCCGGTCCCGACGGCCACAGCATCCAGGTCGGTGCGCGCCGCGCCGCCGTCGGCGAGCACCTTCTCGATCATCGCGGCGAGCAGCTCGCCGTGCCGGCGAGAACTCACCACGGCGGCGGCGGCGAGCACACGCGACCCGTCGTGCAGGGCGACCGTCACCGCGGGGGTGGCGGTATCGAAGGCGAGCAGCAGCACGGTTGACCAGCGTAGGTCACACGGCGGCTTGGTTTGGCCGCACCGCTCAGTGAAGCGCGGCGATCGCCTCGTGCGCGGCCGCGAGCGCGCCGGCGCGCAGGGTGGCGTCCGGCACCGTACCGAAGCCGTGGCCGTGCTCCTGGCCCTGCATCGTCACAATGACCAGCGCGTTGTGGTCCCGCACCACCACGGTGACCTCGTCCGTGATGTCGCCGCCGCCCTGATGGAAGACCTGCAGCGCGGTGAACGCGGTGGTGCCCAGCCCCACCGCTACGCCGATCTGGGCCTTCGGGGCCTTGGTCTTCTTCGCCGGGTGCTGCAGGTTCTGCAGCTCAGTGCCGTAGGCGTCGATGGCACTGAACGTGGCGCTGCCGTCTCCACTGGCCAGCAGGCTCGGCGAGAACGCCTCGCCGGTCACCGAGAGCACCCGGAAGTCGGGCTTCGCGTCCAGCGTCCAGTAGCACTGGCTCTGGGTGGAACTCCCCAGGTCCTGGGAAACCCGGGCGACCTTGCCGGGGAGATACTGACTGATCGTCGCGGAACTGAGCATGCCGCAGGCGTTGGGGACGGAGCGGAACTCGCCGGGCTGGAACGTCGTCACGAACCCGCTGCCCTTGGACGCCGACGAGGGCTTGCTCTGGAACGGCAGTTTCCCGAGAACCCCCAGCACCACCACGACGCCGACCACGACCACGAGGCCGGCGACGACGATCTCGCGGCGGGTCTTCCTTGCCCTGGCCGCCGCGGCCCTGCGGCTCCGCCTGCGGACGGCCCCCCCACCTCCCCTTCCCCCTTCACTGGGCGCCCAGTCTTCGTCGGTGTCCTGCGGCCCGCTCCAGTTGCTGGGCGTGGACCCAGCCGGCACCGATGCGGTGCGCGCCGACCCTGCCCGGCCGGCCCGGGCGTCATCGGCCTCGGCAGGGCGCGGGCGACGCTCCCGGCCGCCGGGGCCGGTCGGATAGATGCCCAGCCCCGCCCAGGGCGGCGGATCGTCGTCAGCCTGGTCATCGAAGGCGTCGGGGTACGGCCGGCCGGGCCGCTCGCCGCGACCGTGCCTTCCCTGGTCGTCCGATTGCCTAGACCGGCGGGGCGGAACCCCCTGAGCCACGGCGCGCCTCCGGAACGTATTCGTGCGTCTAGATGACGGCAGGCTGACGCGACCGCGCAGCTTGACGGCGCGAACGATGCTGCCGCCGGACAGAACGGAACTATAGAACGTCCGCGCCCTCGACTAGGGCCAGACGCGCGGATTCGGCCGTCTCCTCCCAGCGCCGGCCGCGAGCAGCGAGCCGGACCGCGCGTGGTTCGTCGGGTACCTCGGGGCCTGATTCCCCGTCACCGGACCCGGCGGACGACCGCTCCATCGTGATCGTTATCTCCAGGTAGCTGTCGGCCAGGTCCTCGACGAGGCCCTCGCCCCACTCGACCACGGTCACGGAGGTGCCCAGGTCGGCGTCCAGGTCGAGATCGTCGACCTCGGCCCGGCTGCCGAGCCGGTACGCATCCGCGTGCACCAGGGCCGGGCCGGCACCGTCGAGCGCCGGGTGCACCCGGGCGATCACGAACGTGGGCGAGGTCACCGGGCCGCGCACGCGCAGGCCTTGGCCGATCCCCTGCACGAGCGTGGTCTTGCCGGCGCCGAGCGGCCCGGTGAGCACGACCAGATCCCCGGGACGCAGCAGCGCTGCCAGCCGCCGCCCCAGGGCGCGCATGTCCGCGGCGGCGGGAACAGCGACTTCCGCCAGCGTCGACGTGTGTGCGGCCACGGCTATGCCGTGCTCGCGCGCCGCGGCGTGCCCGCCACCCAGCGCGCGACCAGGTCGCTGATCACACTGTTCACGAACTCGGGCCGCTCCAGGATGACCGCGTGGCCGGCACCGGAACCCGGACCAGCTCCGCGCCGGCGATCTGCCCGGCCATTTCCTCGCTTTGCGCCAGCGGAACCAGCCGGTCGCTCTCACCGGCGATCACGGTCACCGGCACCTGGCCGAGCGTGGCAAGCGCCGCCTGCTCGTCGTGGCGCAGCAGAGCCAGGTAGAACGCGGCCACCACCCCGACGGGGGTGGCGCGGATGATCCGCTCGAGGAAGTCCACCACCGCCGGGCTGACCGATGGATCGCCGAACGCCACGTAGCGCGTGCTGAGGAACGCCAGGTCGCCCGCTGCCTGACGGCCGCGCTCCACCAGGCCGGCAGCCGGGCCGCGGCTGACGCCGCGCAGCATCGGCGCCGCGGTCTGCCGGGCGATCGGGCGCAGCACCACCGGGATCCAGATCGTGGGGTCGATGCCGCCGGCCACAGTCGATATCAGCACAACGCCGATCACCTTGGTGCCGAACAGCTCGGGGTGCTGACGGGCGAGCGCCATGATCGTCATGCCGCCCATCGAGTGCCCCACGAGCACGACGGGGGCGTCGCCCGGGGAGGTCGCCTGCAGCACCGCGTGCAGGTCCTCGCCGAGCTGGGGAATCGTGCAGCTTTCCTGGCTGCACTCCCCGGACTGGCCGTGGCCCCGCTGATCCCAGAACACGCACCTGGCCGGCCCGGCCAGATCCCGGCGCTGGTAGTGCCATACGTTCTGGCTCAGCGCGTAGCCGTGGCTGAAGATGATCGTGACCGGGGCGTCGTCCGGCCCGTTGATCTCGGCGTGCAGCGGCACGCCGTCGTCCGCGAGCACGGTCAGCGGCCGGCCGTGCAGCTGGCCGAACGGCTCATCCGCCTCGGGATCGGGCCGCAGCCGCAGCCGCCCCACGGCGACCTTCTCGGCCGCGATGACGGCTCCGGCCCCCGCCGCCACCACCGCGCCCGCGGCCAGACCGGCGAGGCCGGTGATCCGCCGCCAGTTCGTCAACTAGTTCTCCAGGGGTGCCCGGGAAGCGCCCGGCGCCCCCGCAGATCCAGCCGCGGCCGCGGCACCGGACGCAGGGGGCGCACCGGGCACGAGGGCCTGGACCGGATCCATGCTCTGTGTTACTCCAAGGTAGCTTTTGGGGAGGCGCCCGGCGAATCTCACCGCGATCTCGTAGGACAGCGTGCCGAGCGCATCGGCCCACTCCTGCGCGGTCGGCTCGCCGGAGTCGCCGGGCCCGAACAGCACGACCTCGTCACCGGCTGCCACGGCCTCATCGCCGAAGTCGACAACGAACTGGTTCATGCAGACCGTGCCGGATATCGTCCACCGCCGCCCCCGGACGTGCACCTGCGCCGTGTTCGTCGCCAACCGCGGCACACCCTCGGCGTACCCGAGCGGCACCAGCCCGAGCGTGGCATCGCCGGCCGTGACGTAGCGGTGCCCGTAGGACACGGCGGTCCCGGCCGGTACGCGCTTGGTCTGCACGAGTCGCGCCCTGATCGTCATCGCGGGCCGCAGCCAGGGCGGCGCCCCGCCGGGAAGCGTGGAAAGCCCGAAGACCCCGCCCCCGGGCCGTACCAGGTCAAAGCGGGCCTCCGGCAGGGTCAGCGTGGCCGGGGTGTTCGCGAGGTGCCGCACCTCGGGCCTGACCCCGGCGCCTTCCGCCACCGAAACCGCGTCGCGGAACGCCTCGAGCTGGGCGGCGATCGACGGATGCCCAGGCATGTCGGCGCAGGCAAAGTGCGACCAGAGCCCCACGATGCGGACGTCGCCCGCGGCCTCGGCGGCCAGCCCGGCGGCCACCAGACCCGGCCAGTCGGCGGCGGTCGCGCCGCCCCGCGACATCCCGGTGTCCGCCTTGAGGTGCAGCCGGGCGGGCTTGCCGGCCCGCGACGCCGCGGCCGCGATCTGCGTGACCAGGTCAACGGAGCCCGCGGACAGGTCCACGTCGTGGCGGACGGCGTCCTCGTGCGGCGCGCCGGGCGCGGCGAGCAGGCACAGCACCGGCACGGTCAGCCCGGCTTGCCGAAGCGCCACCGCGTCGGCCACGTGCACGACCCCGAGCCAGCTCGCCCCGCCGTCAACGGCCGCCGTGGCCGCCGGGATCATGCCGTGGCCGTAGCCATCGGATTTGACCACCGCCATGACCTGCGCCCCGCCAACGTGCCTGGCCAGGGCGGAGACGTTGTCCTTGATCGCGCCCAGCTCGATGAGCGCCTCCGGGTGACCGTCCATGAACCGACAGTCTGCCAGCCCCTGGGAGGGGCGAAGCCGAAGGTGGAAGGGGAGGACGCGCGGGAACGGGATGGGCGCGGGCCTTGGGAGGGCTGGGGGTAGCCGGACACGGGGCTCAGGTGGGGGCCTAGCGGGACGGGGAGGCGGTGCGGGAAGAGGACTTGGAGAGGCACGGGATGGGGCTGGCGGGACGCGGTTGCCGGACGTGGGCTTGGAATGGCGCGTGGGTGGGGCGGCGATAGCCGGGGCAGCCGCGACGGTCGGCCGCAGGCCGGCCCGAGCGGATGCCGCCCGGGGGGGTCTGGGGGGGTAGTCCCCCCGAGGCAATACTGTATTTCACATGGTCGAACTCATTCCGCGGGAAGTACTCTTCGGCAATCCCGAGCGGGTTAGCCCCGCCATCTCCCCCGATGGCGCCCGGCTGGCGTGGATCGCTCCGCACGAAGGGGTCCTCAACGTCTGGGTCGCCCCGGCGAGCGCCGGCTCTGGGGTGGACTGGTCGGCGGCGCGGGTGGTCACCGACGACCGGGACCGCGGCATCCGCATGTTCGAATGGGCCCACGATGCCCGGCACCTGCTGTACCTGCAGGACACCGGCGGAGACGAGAACTGGCGGCTGCACGACGTCGACCTCGAGACCATGGACCGCCGCGACCTCACCCCGTTCGACGGCGTGCAGGCGCGGCTGGTCGCCACGGAACGGAAGTTCCCGACCGACCTGCTGGTCGCGCTGAACCGCGACAACCCCGAACTGCACGACGTCTACAAGCTCGACCTCGTAACCGGCGAGCTGACCAAGGTGGTCGAGAACCCCGGCTTCATCGACTGGCTCGCGGACGCGCAGCTCGCGGTCCGGGCGACGATCGCGCCGCGGCCGGACGGGAGTCTCGTGGTGATGGTGCGGGACAGCGCGGACGCGGACTGGCGGCCGCTGCTGACCGTTCCCGCCGACGACGCGCTGACCAGTGAACTCGTCGCGTTCAGCGAGGACGGCGGCTCGATACTCGGGGTCAGCTCGGTCGGCGCGAACACCGGCAGGCTGCTCAGGATCGACTTGGCCAGCGGTGCCGAGGAGGTGCTGGCCGCCGATCCCGACGCCGACGTGAGCGACGTCAGGATCCAGCCGGATACCAGGGAGCCGCAGATCGTGACCTTCGCCAAGGACAGGTCGGAATATCTCGTCCTCGACCCCTCGGTCGCCGACGACCTGACCGCGATCCGCGCGCTGCACCCCGGAGATCCCGCCTTCACCGGCGCCGACGACTCCGACACGACGTGGCTCGTCGAGTTCACCAACGACTCGGGCCCGATCCGTTACTACGCCTACGACCGGGCCAGCAAGGCCGGGCGCTTCCTGTTCGAGAACCGGCCCGCGCTGTCGCGCTACGAGCTCGCCTCGATGGAGCCGTTCTCGTTCACCGCCCGCGACGGCCTCACCGTGCACGGCTATGCCACGTTCCCGCCCGGCGCCGATCGTTCCGGCTTGCCGACCGTACTCAACGTGCACGGCGGCCCGTGGGCCAGGGACAACTGGGGCTTCGATCCCGAGGCGCAGTGGCTGGCTAACCGCGGCTACCTCTGCGTGCAGGTCAACTACCGCGGCTCGACTGGCTACGGCAAGGCGTTTGTCAACGCCGGCGACCGCGAGTGGGGCGGCCGGATGCAGGACGACCTGACCGACGCCGTCGCGTTCGTCACCGGCGAGGGCTGGGCCGACCCCAAGCGGGTGGCCATCTACGGCGGCTCCTATGGCGGTTACGCGGCGCTGGCCGGCGCGACGTTCACCCCGGAGCTGTACTGCTGCGCGGTCGACATCGTCGGCCCGTCAAACCTGAAGACGCTGATCGAGACGATCCCGCCGTACTGGGCCCCGATGATCGCCCAGTTCCACCGCAGGGTCGGCGACCCAGCGACCGACGCCGACTCCCTCTGGTCCCGGTCCCCGCTGTCCCGGGCCAGGGAGATCAGGATTCCGCTGCTTATCGCCCAGGGGGCGAACGACCCGCGGGTCAAGCAGGCCGAGTCGGAGCAGATCGTGGCCGCGCTCAAGGAGGCCGGCATCGACTACGAGTACCTGCTGTTCCCGGATGAGGGGCACGGGTTCGCCAAGCCGGAGAACCGGCTGAAGTTCTACGCCGCTGCCGAACGGTTCCTGGCCCGTCACCTCGGCGGCCGGGCCGAAGAATAGAGCCTGTTACGCCACGCCCCTCGGTGCCTTGGCGGTCAGGATGCGCGGGCCGTCCGCGGTGACCGCGACCGTGTGCTCCACGTGTGCGGCCCGGCTGCCGTCCGCGCTGCGCACGGTCCAGCCGTCGAGGTCGATGCGGCAGACGTCGCTGCCGCCGGCCATGAACCACGGCTCGATGGCGATGACCATGCCGGGCACCAGCGGGTGGCCGCGCCCGGCGGTTCCCTCGTTGGGGATGTGCGGATCTTCGTGCATGGCGCGGCCCACGCCGTGCCCGCCGAAGTGCGGGCAGATCCCGTAGCTCGCGGCGCGGCCGACGGCGCCGATGGCCGCCGAGATGTCCCCGATCCGCGCGCCAGGGACCGCGGCGGCGATGCCCGCGCGCAGCGCGTCCTCGGTGACGCCGATCAGCCGCGCGTCGGCGGGGCGCGGCGGGCCGATCGTGAACGAGAACGCGGCGTCGGCGGTCCAGCCGTCCAGCACCGCCCCCGCGTCGACGCTGACCAGGTCGCCCTCGCGCAGCTTGCGGCGTCCGGGGATGCCGTGCTGCGCGGCGTCGTTGACGGACACGCAGATCGCGGCGGGGTATGGGACCGGCGCGGACTTGGGCTGATAACCCAGGAACGGCGAGAAGGCCCCGGCGTCCGCCAGCACGCCGCGGGCGGCCTCGTCCAGTTCGGCCAGGCGCGTGCCCGGCGTCGCGACGGCCCGCGCCGCCGCCAGGACCCGCGCCACCACCTGCCCGGCGGCGCCGATCGCGTCGATCTCACCGGGCGTCTTGATCTCCACCACGCGGCACCTCCTGAACGCTCAGCCCCACCGACGGGTAGGTCGACTCCCACAGCACGTGTGGCCGCTCCCGGTATAACTATACCGGTATTATAATGACGGCATGGTACGGCCACCGTTGAGTCCGCAGGAGCGGGCGCGTGGGGAGCGGCTCGGCAGGCTGCTGCGTGCGGCGCGCGGGCGGCGCAGCATGGCCGAGGTCGCCGCCGCGTCCGGCGTGCCCATCGAGACCTTGCGCAAGATTGAGACCGGCCGGATCGCCACGCCCGCCTTCTTCACCGTTGCCGCCCTGGCCGCCGCGCTCGCGATCCCGCTGGACGACGTCGTCAGGCAGTCCTCGCACCCGCCCGGCGATCCGTCCGCCGCGCTCACCGCATGACAGCGGCCGGGCCGGCAGTGGTGTTTGACTGCCTGACCCGGCCGCTTGCGTAACGTTCCGGCTCTAACTCGGCATCGGCTGGACGCCGGCCAGGTCCTCGCGAGTGACCCGGACCATGATGAGGATCACGACGAGGGCCACCAGCATGATGCCGGCCGACACCTCGAAGCCACGGGAGAACCCGACCGACAGCGCGTGGTCGTAGATCGAGACCTGCGCCGCCTTCGCCTGCGCCGCCGTCACGTGCAGCGGGTGCCCGGCCTTTGCTGCGGCCGCGGCGGCCGAATGGGCCACGGTGGCGGCATGCCTCGCCGTATTGGCGACCACGGTCCAGGCCACGGTGCCCAGGACCGCGAGCCCGATCGCGCCGCCGACCTGCTGGCCGACGTTGGGCAAGCTGGACGCCAGGCCCGCGTCCCGGTCGGCGACCTTGGACAGCGCCACCAGCGTGGCCAGCATGAAGATCAGGCCCAGGCCGGCCGCTGTGACCAGCATCGGGCCGAGCAGCCCGCCGACGTACGTGCTGTGCTCGTTGATCCGGGACAGCCAGAACATCCCGCCCACGCTGATCACCGAGGCGACGATCAGCAGCGGCCGAGCCCCGATCCGCGGTACCAGCTGCGTGGACAGGCCCGCCATTGCCATGATCATCGCGACCATCGGCAGGTAGGAGACGCCGGTCCGCAGCGCGCTGTAGCCCCACACGTGCTGCACGAACAGGGTCAGGAAGAAGAACATCCCGAACATGGCCGTGCCGACGCAGAGCAGGACCAGGTTGGCGGCTGAGCGGTCCCGGTTACGGAAGATGCGCAGCGGCATCAGCGCGTACTTGCTGCGCGACTCGATGACGAGGAACGTGGCCAGCAGCACAACGGCCGCGGAGAGTGAGGCCAGTACCTTGGTGTCACCCCAGTGCGAGACGCCGTTCGGGGTGGTGGCCGCTTCGGTCAAGCCGTAGACCAGCGCCACCAGGCCGAGCGTGCTGGTGATCGCGCCGGGAAGGTCGAACCGGCCCGGGCGGCGCTCCGACTCGGCGAGCGCCCGCGGGGCCAGCAGCGCGACAACGACCCCGATCGGGACGTTGACGAACAGCACCCAGCGCCAGGACACGAACGTGGTCAGGATGCCGCCGGCCAGCAGGCCCACCGCGGCGCCGCCGATGGACATGGCGGCGTAGACGCCCATGGCCCTGTTGCGCTCCGACCCTTCCGGGAAGTTGGTCGTGACCAGCGACAACGCGGTCGGTGCCACGATCGCGCCGCCGACCCCCTGCAGCGCGCGGGCGGACAGCAGCCACGCCTGTGAGGTGGCGAACCCGCCGAGCAGCGAGGCCACCGAGAACAGGATGATCCCGGCGATGAAGACCCGGCGCCGGCCGAGGATGTCGCCGGCCCGGCCGCCGAGCAGCAGCAGGCCGCCGAAGGTCAGCGCGTAGGCGTTCACCACCCACTCGAGGCCGTCGCCGGAGAAACCGAGCGCGGTCTGGATGTGCGGCAGCGCGACGTTCACGATCGTGGCGTCGAGAACCACCATGAGCTGGGCGGTGGCGATGACGACAAGAGCCAGGCCAAGGCGGCGGTTCCCGCCGGTAGCCTGGGCATCGCGGCCGGCAACGACACCAGGCGCCGCCCGGCTGCCGGTATCGGGCTGTGCGGTGGACATGACAGTCTCCTTGCTGAAGAGCGCGGTTAGCAGGCGTCCCGGCGCGGCGCGGCGAGACGTTCGACGTTCTGTGATTTGAGGGAAGGCTTCAGCCGGGCACGTGCCGTCGGTCTATGTCCGGCGGCGGCTCCGCTGGCCGCCTGGTTCGCGGCTAACCGGTCAGCCGCCCGGCTGCGCGGTGACTAGGGTCTCGCTCACCTCCCCCGCGCGCTGTCCCCCGGTCGTCGGCGGGGTAGTGGTGCTCCCGTCATCCGCGCTGCTTTCGGCGCGGATCATCTTGCGGGTCAGCGCCAGCAGGCAGACGCGTTCCTCGTCGTTGAGGTTGCGCCAGGGCATGCGGGCGATGAACTCCTGCTGTACCTGCTCACGCAGGGCCTGGCCGGCCGCTGTGAGCACGAGGTTCTTGATCCGGCGGTCCACCGTGCTGGCTTCCCGCTGGGCCAGCCCGCGCTTTTCGAGCAGGTCAGCGATTGCGGTCACGAATGAGGGATCGCAGTGCATCAGCTTGCCGAGGTCCCGCATGGCCATGGGGGACGCTAGCGCCTGCAAGGCCTTGACGCAGAAGCCCGGAACTCCGAACGCCTGCCCAAGCTGTTCGATCTTGCCGATCACACCCTCGACCAGCTCGCCCATCGCCTCGAAGATCTCCGAGTCGAGCTGATCGGTACCGGATGGCGTTCCCATGTCACCTCCTCGGCTTGCGTCGCACCGCGTGCTCCCGGGCGAAAAGCCCGAGTCACTCAATAGTTGAGTAGCTCAAACATAGACCGGCTCGACTGAGTAAGTCAATCTTTTATCAACTCAACTAATGTGGCCCACGCCACACCGCCCCACCGTGCCGCCGTCGCCCACCCACCCTCGCTGCGCCACATCGTGGTGCGTCAGCCTGGCTCGATCGCCAGGTTTTCATGATCGTGGCGGATTTCGACTGCTATGCGGTCAAAATCCACCACGATCATGGAACGGGTCGCTCTGGGGCGGCGGGTCAGTGGGTTAGCAGGTCTCGACGGTGCGAATCGCGGCGGGCAGCGCGGTGATGATGTCCTCGGAGCCGATCGGCGCGCCCTCGGCCGCCAGCCGGGCTGCGATGCCGTGCAGGTACGCGGCGGCGGCGGCCGCGCGCGCCGGGTCGAGGCCCTGCGCGAGCAGCGAGCCTGCCAGCCCGGACAGCACGTCACCCGAGCCCGCGGTCGCCAGCCAGCTGGTGCCGGTGGGGTTCACCAGCACCTCCTGGTCCGGCTCCGGAGAAGCGATCACCGTGGTCGATCCCTTGAGCAGCACGGTGCAGCCGAGCTCGGCGGCGGCCTGAGTGACGAAGGTGAGCCTGCGCGCTTCGATGTCGGCCCGGTCCGCGCCGAGCAGCCGCGACAGCTCGCCCGCGTGCGGCGTGAGCAAGGTCGGTGCCGAACGCGGCAGCAGGTCGCGATGCGCGGCCAGCAAGGTGATCCCGTCGGCGTCGACCAGCACCGGGAGGTCGGTCGCGAGCACGGCGCTCAGCAGGCTGAGCGAGGCATCGCCGGTCCCCATGCCCGGGCCCACCGTCCAGGCCTGGACCCGGCCGGCCTGCTCGATCGCCGCCCCGCCCTCCTGGCCCGCGTGCGCGGTCGTGAGCACCGCCTCCGGCCAGCGCTGCCTGACCAGCCCCACCGGGATCTCCGACGACACCAGCCGGACCATCCCGGCCCCGCCGCGGATTGCGCCGCCGACGGCCAGCGGCGCGGCCCCGGTGAACCGGTCGCTGCCGGCCACGATCCCCAGCACGCCGCGCCGGTACTTGTCCGACTCAGCCGTCGGGCGCGGCAGCCAGTCCGCGATGTCGGCCGCCTGTGCCGCCGCCACGTCGGGCCGGCCCAGGTAGGGGCCGAGCCCGATGTCGACGAACTCGACGACTCCGGCGTGCGAGGCTCCGGGGTCGATCAGCAGGCCGGGCTTGAGGGTTCCGAACGTGACCGTGACGTCGGCCGTCACGGCGGCGCCCGCCACCTCGCCGGTGTCGGCGTCGATGCCGCTGGGCAGGTCGACCGCCACCACTGGGCCCGGTCCCCGCTCCGCCGAGGCTGCCAGTGAGGCGGCGGGCTCACGCAAGCCGCCGTGCCCCCCGATGCCGAGCAGCCCGTCGATGACTAGATCGGCCGCTGCGATCGCGCGGTCGGCCGCCGTCCGCCCGGCCGGGTCGGCCGCCTCGATCACCCGGCCGCCGGAGCCGCGCAGCGCCGCGGCACCGGCCTCATGCACGCGCGCGGCGGCGGCGACCGCAGTGACCACAGCGCCGCGGGCGGCCAGCCGCGCGCCGGCGTAAAGGGCATCGCCGCCGTTGTCTCCGCTGCCTGCCAGCACCACGACGCGGGACCCGTAGACGGCGGGCAGCAGGCGGATGCACACCGACGCCAGGCCGGCCGCGGCGCGCTGCATCAGCGCGCCCTCCGGCACGGTGGCCATCAGCGCGCTCTCAGCCGCCCGGACCGCGGCGACGTGGTGAGCGTTCCTCATGCCAGGCCCCTTGCCGACCTCTTTTGTTCGCGCTGAGCGAACAAAAGGTCAGCCCACGGCAGTGTCATTTGGCGGGCCTGCGCCGCCGGTGCCATTTGGCGGGCCTGCGCCGCCAGTGAGATGTCCGCGATGTCGACGCCGATGCCCACGATCATGTGCCAAGCCTGCCACGCCGCCCGGAAAGGCCCGCGGCCGCCGTGGCGCGGCATGCCGCGCCACGGCGCGTCAATCAGCCCGCGCTGGCCCCCTGGCCGGCCGCAACCGGCAGATCCTGTTGCGTGGCGCGCTCGCGCATTTCCTCGACCCGCCGCGGCCGGATCTGCCGTACCGTGCTGGTCGCCTGCAGCAGGCTTGGGGTACGCGCGGCGGTCGGACGTACGGTGCTCGGACGTACCGTGCTCGGACGCACGGTGCTCGGACGCACGGTGCTCGGCCGCGCGGTGCCGGCCATCGCCGCCGGGATCTCACCGGACCACAGATCGGGCAGGCGGTGCCGGACCGCGAACGATGCGGCCTCGAGCCGGGAGTGCACCCCGAGCTTGGTGAGCACCGACTGCAGGTGCGTGCGCACCGTCGTGCGCGAGACGCCGAGCAGACCGACCATGGCCGCGGTGTCAAGGCCCTCCACCAGCATCATGAGGCATTCCCGCTCACGGCTGGTCAAGTGCGAGGCCATCCGGAGCTCCAGGTTGGGCTCTGCGGAGCGTCGCGCTGACGGTGCATCGGGAACGTCGATCACGGTCTCGCCGTCCAGCACGCGCTCGAGCGCGGAGACGAGCGCGCCGAGCCCGCGGGACTGGTGCAGATAACCGGTTGCCCCGGCGTCAAGCGCCCTGCCGACCGCGTCGCTGCGCGGACTCGCGCCGAGCACGATGACGCTGGTGCCCGCGCAGGCGGCGAGGACCTTGCGGATGGTCTCCGCGTCTTCGCCTTCCGGCGCGTTGTGATCGACCAGACAGGCATCCGGCTGATGGACACTCACGAGGGTGACCATCTCGGCGGCGCTGCGGGCCACCCCGCAGACAATGTGCCCGTGCTGGCCGAGCACCGTCGACAGCGCGTCTAGGAACACAACGTGGTCGTCGCCCAGCACTACAGTGGCCATCCGGTCACTCCCCCATCTCGGTGCCTGCCAGGGCGGCCGCAGGCTTGCCCCGGCCCGCGACATCCCGGCAATGGTCACACCCGTCGAACAACGCGCTCATGCGTTCTCCCCCCCGGCCGGAGGAACCCCGTGGCAGCTCGATCGCTGATCTAGAGTTTCCAGGTCGGTATGTTGGCATATCTGGGCTTAAGCACGCCCGAACACCGATCGCTGCCGACTCTAGAGACAGCGGCTCGGCGGCCTTCCCGGTTGAACCAGCCCACGATTGAAGACGCGTGCGCCCCGGCGCACGTTTACAGGAAGTTACGACGATGTGCCGTTGTGACCGGAAAATTACTACTAGTGACGACCGGCAGGGCTACGGGAAGTTGCTGACTCGGCCAGGCCAGCTGGCGCGTACGCGGTGGTGAGTGCGGCGCGCAGGGCCGGCTCACCGTACTGGTCTGCCACCCGGGCGCGCGCGACGGCGGCCATGCGGGCGGCCGCCACGGGCGAATCGAGCAGGTGACGAACGGCCGCAGCCAGCTGCCCCGGCCGGCGCGGCGGGACCAGCAGGCCGGTCACCCCCGGTATGACCAGGTCTGGAACGGCGTTGACGGCGGTCGCCACCACCGGGACGCCGCAGATCATCGCCTCGACGATCACTGTTGGCAGTCCCTCGTAACGGCTGGGCATGGCGAAAACGTCGAGCGCGGGAAGCACCTCAAGCACGTCCGTGCGCTCGCCCGCCAGGACCACGCGCACGTCGGGTGGGAGGCTGGCGGCCTGCCGTGCGACGCGGTCGGCCAGCTCTCCGCCGCCGATCCAGATGCCGATCACGCCGGGGCGGCCGATCTCCCGCATCGCGGCGATGAAATCCTCGGGCGCCTTCTGGTAGGTGAGCCGGCCGACCGCGCCCACGACCGCGGCGTCCTCGGGCAGGCCGAGCACGACGCGGGCACGCTTGCGTGCCTCCGGCAGCCCGGCATTCATGCTCGCCCGCAGGCGCTCCGGCCCGTCGACCGCAACGCCGATCGTGGCGACCCGTTCCGGCGCGATCAGCTCGCGCCGCACCGCCTCGGCTGCCACCGCGCTGCCTACGCACAGCGCCATGTCCGTGATCCGGCCGAGCCGGCGCTCGATCGCCACGTAGGCCCCGCGCCGGACCGGGGACTGGAACTGGTGGAACGGGAAGCCGTGGTACGTGTGCACAACCCTGGGCACGCGGGCCCGGCGGGCGGCCATGCGGCCGACCGCGCCCGCCTTGGCGCAGTGGGTGTGCACCACGTCGAAATCCCGCTCGCGGAAGATCGACTCGAGCCTGCCGATTGCCAGCAGATCGCTGCGCGGGGCGATCACCTCGCGGAGCAGGGGCTCGACCAGCACCTCGATGCCGGAGGCGGCGGCCTCCTCGATCAGCCGTCCCCCGCTTCCGGTCACGATCGTGGGCGTCACGACCTCGGGGTCCAGCACCTGGGCGCCGCGCAGGGCGAGTACACCTGCTCCGCCTTCGAGCCGGGTGATTACCGTCGCGACCCGCAGCGCATGGCTCCCCGCACCCACCTCCCCATCCCCCCTCACGGGTTCGGGTACCGCCCAGCCTTGACCCGCCTGCCCAGCCCTCTTCGCTGTCCCCCCAGCACGGGCAGGGTGGCCGATCATCGTCGGCCCGGGCCCGTCGGCCGGAACGGGACCGTTGTCGACCCGCCGGTGATCCCGTTGCGCTCGGGAGGTGGCCGCAGGCCCGCCGCCCGGGCGACCCGGACCGCCTCAAGCCTGCTGTGCACGTCCAGCTTGTTGAAGATGCTGCGGGTGTGGGTGCGGACCGTATCGGTGGAAATCAGCAGCTCCTCGGCGATCTGCCGGCCGCGCTTGCCTTCCGCCATGCTCGCGAGCACGTCCCGCTCCCGCGGGCTCAGCACGTCGAGCGGGTCGTCCGCCTCCTTTGCCTTGCGGACGTCTTCGCGCAGCTCACGCAGGATCTCGCCGAGCATCTCCGGCGGGAACCAGGAATGACCCTGGCAGACCCCGCGCAGCACGGTCTCCAGATCGTCGGCGCCCTGCTCCTTGGACACCCAGGCATCCGCCCCTGCCCGGGCGGCGTCCACCGCGTGGGCTACGTCATGATCGCCGCTGACCACCACCACGTGGGCGCTCGGCCACGCCGCCTTGAGCCGGGTCAGCACCTCGCCGACCGCGAAGCCGAGCGGTTCGACCTCAATCAGGATGACGTCCGGCCGCAGCCAGCGGACTACCTCGGGCAGCTGCGGGTCATCGGTGCTGCAGCACCCGGCCACCCAGAGGTCGGGCGCGGTTGACAGCCGGGACGCGAGCGCTTCTGTAACCATCCTGTAGTCATCCACAAGAAGCAGCCGCCGCACGTCCACTACTCCACTGTGCCGCGGCGGCGTGGCATTGTCCTCATACAGATGAATGAGTAATCCTCCTCCTGATAAGGGGGAGTGAACCCCGGGGACTAACCCTGGTTACCTGGCGTGCGTAATCAGCTACTCTGCGGATGCTGCGGCGGGCTGCCGCGGCATGGCCGCGGCGGCCCACTCGCCGCGTGGTCAAGGCGCGCTATTCGGGCAGCCCTGGGTAATGACGCTGTCCTCGGCTGACCAGTAGCTCGGCAGGCCGCTGTACGGATTTCCGCCGGTTCCATCGGTCACGTACACATAGCCGGCGTTCCGGGTTTTGGACAGGTTGATCGCGCTGGTCACCTGCGATCCCGAGGTGGCGTAGATCGTGTTGGCGAACCGGTTGGGCTTGTAACCAAAGACCCAGCTGGGCACGTCGATGTTGTGGTACGCGGTGTACGGACCCTCGAATGCCATCACCACATTGCTGACCGACATGTAGCTGGGGTCCGGGAAGTCCCCGGGGTTGATCCAGATCGATGTCCCTGGATTAGCACTGCGAATGTAATCGGCCAGTTTCCGGTAGTAGGAAAGCTGGCTCCTGATGCCCTTGACCTCGTCAAGGAAGACATCGGAGACGCCGTACCAGGCCTTGTAGTGCCGGACGTCCGCTTCGATCTGGGAAAGCGGCCGCGATCCATAGGCCGTCGACGAGTAGCCGAGGATCGTGACGCCGGCGGCTTGTTCCTTCTTGACGATGCTCTGAAAGTGCCCCACCGGGCTGCTGCCTGCGCCAAGTCCCGAGATATCGAGGATCATATAGCTGGGCACCGGCTTGGTGTCCGCTGCCTGCTGCCAGATCCCCGACGCGTAGAAAAACGCCGGCACAAAGGCATGCTGCGGATGGCAGCTGGCACTCGGCGCGATGGCGACCTTGTTCTGTGTGGTCAGCTTCGCGGTAATGCCGGCCGCGGCACCGAGCACCAGGATGGCCACGATCACCACGACCGTCACCGGCCTGGTGATCCACGCGAGGTTTCTCTGCTGGCGGCCCCGGCGTTGGGGGGTGGTAGTCATATCTGCATCAGCCCTGATCGGCAGCTTCTTATGAGTATTAACGTAGCCACGGTGACTCCGGTTGAAGTCCCCCGGCAGGAAGGCAGTCGTACGGGTTGGCCCCGGCCCGGTCGGTGATATACACGCTGCCTGCCCGCCGCCGCATCGCGAGCAGAAATGCGTGGTCATAGTTCTCTCGCGGAACCGCGTACACGACGTGGTAGAACTTGTCGGCCGACCGGGACCGCGTCCACCGTGGCACGGCAAGCCGCAGGTAAGACCGCCACGGGCCTTCGAAGGTGCCGAGCAGGTTGGCGTGCTCGGCGTAGGCCTCGAGCGGGTGCGCCCCGTGGTTGAACATCACCACCCGGGCACCGGTGTAGCGGGCGTCCCGGGACAGCCCGGCGTAGTAGTCGAGGTGCTCGGCGGTGATGGAGACCCGGTCGAAGCACACGCCGGCCACGTTGTACCACTTCAGGAACGATTCGAGCTCGGTCAGCGCCTCGCGGGGGTGGCGCTGGCCGTAGTTGGTGTCCACGTATCCGGCGATCGCCACCCCGGCCTGGCGCAGCCGGTCGAGCGCGTGAGCATAGGCGGGGTCGGGCCCGGTGCCCGGGCCGTTGGCAATGTTGAGTATGACCAGCCGCACCTGCGGGCCGTGCTGGGCAAGCAGCTCCCAGTCGTCCGGCTTAAGGTCTGGGCGGAAGTACGCGGGCACCACCAGCCGGGGGGTGTCCAGCTGCATGCGATCAGTGGGGCGCCGACGCACCGGTTGCCTCCCACAGGTCGTCGAGCGAGGACGCGAGATCCCGACGCGGCCGCCAGTCAAGGTCCAGGCGGGCCAGGCTGATGTCGGCCTCCTGCCAGTCCAGATCGCCGGATCGCGACGAGCCCGCCGAGTCCTCGTGCACCGGGCCGGTGTACCCGGTCACCGCGATGAGTTCCTTCACCAGCGTCCGGGCCGAGACCCCGGTGCCGCTGCCGATGTTGAGCACGGCGTGCGGCAGCGCGGGCGCATCAGCGGCGGCGAGCACGGCCGCGGCGACGTCCCGGGCGTCGATGAAGTCACGAACCGCGTCCAGGGGGCCGAGCCGCACCTCTGCGTCACCAGCCAGGGCCCGGCGCAGCTGCGCGGCCACCCTGCCGGGCAGGCCGGTCTCCGGTGCCCCGGCACCGACGGGGTTGAACACCCGCAGCACCACGGCATCGATCCCGGACACCCGGCCCAGCTCCACTAGCCGGGTGCCGGCCAGCTTCGTTGCCCCGTAAGGCGCGCCGGGCCGTGGCGGCGCCGACTCGCCCAGCGGCACGCCAGACTCGGCACCCCCGTACTCCGCCGCAGAGCCGAGGTGCACGAGCCTGGCCGGCGTCTCGGCCAGCAGCATCGCCCGGACCAGCGTGTAGGTGCCGGTTATGTTGGCAGCGGCCAGCACGTCCGGGCCGCCAACGGTGAGCCCGGCACAGTTCGCGATCGCGTCGGGCGCCACCGCCGCAATGACATCGGCGACGCGGGCCGGGTCGTCCCCCGCCAGGTCGAGCCGCCGGTGCCCGGGCGAGCCGGGCAGCCCTGCCCGGCCCGCGGTGACGACCTCCACGCCGGCCGCGGCAGCCTGCCGCCACACGTGGCCGCCGAGAAACCCGCTCGCGCCGAGGATCAGCAGCCGCATGGCTTGCCTCCTGCGCAGCAGCTCACTGGTGATACTCACCTGTCTTGAACCGGGCCAGGTTCGCCGGGTCGCGGAACCATTCGATGGTCTCGGCCAGGCCCTCGTCCCTGGTGTACTGAGGCCGCCACCCAGTGCGCTCGCGCAGCTTCGTCGCGTCGCACACCAGCCGCATCACCTCAGAGTCCTTGGGACGCAGCCGCTTCGGGTCCTCCACGATATCCGCCTCGACCCCCATAAGTCCGGCGATATCCTCCGCGAGCTTGCCGATCGCGATGTCGTCGCCGGGACCGCAGTTGAACAGCTCGCCGATCACCGCCGACGCCGGGGCCTCGCCGAGTGTCATGAACGCCCCGGCGGTGTCCAGGACGTAGGAGAAGTCGCGGGTCGGGTCGAGTGCGCCCAGCATCAGCTGCTTGGAACCGCTCGCGAGCTGGGTGATGATCTGCGGGATCACCGCGCGGGTGGACTGGCGCGGGCCGAAGGTGTTGAACGGCCGCAGCGTGACCACGGGCAGCCCGAAGCTCAGGTGGTACGACTCGGCCAGCTTGTCGGCGGCCGTCTTTGACGCCGCGTAAGGCGACTGAGACTGCAGCGGGTGCGACTCGCTGATCGGGACCGTGCGCGCGGTGCCGTAGGTCTCGCTGGTCGAGGTGTGCACCATCCGCGGGGTCCGGCAGGAGCGCACGGCCTCGAGCACGTGCATGGTGCCGATCGTGTTGGTGTCGATGAACGACCGCGGCGCGCTGTAGGAGTACGGAACCGAGCCGATGGCGGCGAGGTGGTAGACCACCGAGGCGCCCTCCACGAGCTGGAGCACGGTGGCCGGGTCGCGCACATCCCCGAACACCACGTCAACCTGATCGATGATCTCCGAATCCAGCGTCTCCAGCCACGCGGTAGAGCTCCACATGTTGTAGAGGACCATGGCCTTGACCCGGTAGCCGCGCCGCACCAGTCCCTCCACGAGGTGGGAACCGATGAACCCTTCGGCCCCGGTGACCGCAGCGATATCCGTCATGGGTGTTTCCTTCCGAATTTACATACGAACTTCGCGATCAGCCGCGCGCTGCGGCCTTCTGCCTAATAGGCGTGGCGCACCGCCCTCCCCAGCACGACGAGCGCGAACCCGCCCACGACGACGAGCAGCCACACGCACGCCACCATCTGCGCGGTCACGCCGAGGCCGTGGAAACTGATCTCGAAGGCGAGGGCCACGGCGCAGGCGACGAGCGGGAAGATGCGCGAGCCGAGCGCCTGCAGCGTCAGCGAAATGAACATGGCCGCGCCCAGCGCCCCGTACGCCGCGAGCTGCGGCAGGAACGTCAGGTTCGGGTGAAGCAGCCCGGTCTTGCTCGCGATCACGGCCGCGGCCAGGGTCAGCACCGCCGCGGCGGCCATGTACTGGAGCACCGCCGACACGAAGATCAGCCGCGCGCGGGTCCCGAACCCGCGCATCTCCCTGGTCGTGCGCAGCAGCCGCTGGGTGCGCCGCCGGTACCAGAGCAGGCTCACCTCAGCAGCGCCCATGCTGAGGGAGAGCGGCAGCCCGGCAAGCAGCGCCGCGTAGTTGATGCCGCCGTGGCCATGCGGGCCCGCGGCAACGGGAAAGATCAGCAGGCCGGCTGCCACGAGCCCGAAACCGACGGCGGGCAGCGTGCCCAGCCACTCCTGCCGGTCGAACAGCGCGCCGGTCCTCGGGCCGGTCCGCTGCGTAAAGATCAAGGCGAGCGCCAAGGCCAGCAGCGGGGTGGTAGCCATCGTTCCCCACGCCACGTGCTGCAGGTAGACAGGCCTGCCCAAGGCCAGGAACGCGGCGCTGTACAGCACGCCAGGAGCGAGCGCCACCAGAAGCCACACCTCGGCGCCGAGCACCATCAGGGCGCCGGCGCCGAGCATGTAAATGCCCTCGCCGAGGCCGAACAGCAGCGCCGACGGCGGTGCGTGCGCGACGCGGCCGGTCACGGCCAGGGCGGCGGCCACCACCAGCAGGCCGGCCGCCAGGGCGACCCGCAGCACCCGCCGCGTCTGGTCCATGTCCGTTGTCCGGCCGAGCCTGATGTAGCCCAGGTAGGCGAGCCCCTGGCCCATCGACCATGCCGCGAGGAGCGCCACGATCAGCGCGATCTCAACGCCCGGGCCGATGAGCAGGCCGACGGCGGCCGGGAAGCAGACTCCGGGCAAGGCGTAGAGCAGGCCGTGCAGCAATGGCCGGAGCTTGCCGTTGGCCTCCCATGGATCCGACGGCACATCCGGCTCGGCCGGCTCCCGCTTCACCCGGAAGTACATGTCCTGGGCGAGCGCGAACACGTCGGGATAGCCGTACCGCCGCTTGGCCGTCTGATCGCCCAGGCCCTCGAACTCGAGCGCGCTGGCGATCTCCAGCGGATCGACAGCGGACGCGCACACCGCCGAGAACTGCTCGCAGAGCGCCGCCACGGTACGCGGCACGCGGTGGTGCTGCCCGTTGGCCGGGGCCGCAGGCCGCTGCGGCTCGGCCGGACTGGCCAGCCGCGACCGCGATATCGGCTCGCGGGAGTTGCTCACGCTCATGCTGTGCTTCCGCTCACCCTGCGGCCTCGAGCAGCTCGGTCTCCTCGTCACGCCCTGGCAGCGCGGACACCGTCAGGTCGTCCGACTCGTCCTCGAGCTCCACGTTCGGCAGCTCGAGACCGGTGCCGACAAACGTGTAGATCTCATCGAAGGCGCTGATCGCGCGGTCGACAGTGAAGTACTCCAGCGCCCGCATCCGCGCCGCGGCGCCGAGCTTCCGCCGCAGGCCGGCGTCCCGCAGCAGGGTCAGGCAGGACTGTGCCAGCGCCTCGGGGCTGCGCGGGGGGACGATCATGCCGGTATCGGCGACCGCCTCGGTGACGCCGCCGACGTCCGTGGCCACACACGGCCGCCCGCAGGTCATCGCCTCGATCAGGGTGTAAGGGAAGCCCTCGGAGATGCTGCAGAGCACCACGATCTGCCCGGCGTCGTAGGCATCGCGGATCTTCTCCACCCGGCCCTCGAACGTCGCGACGCCGCCGAGGCCGAGATCGGACGCGAGCGCCTTGCAACGTTCCAGGTAGGCCTCTTGCCCCTGGGGAGGCGAACCGAACATCCGCAGCCTCGCCTCCGGCATCTCCCGGTGCACGAGCGCGAACGCGAGCAGCAGCGTCTCCAGGTCCTTGACCGGGTCGACGCGCCCGGCCCATGAGATCGTCGGGACGTCGGGCTCGGTCTCGCTGGCCGGGAAGTCGGCGGGGTCCACTCCGTTGTACACGGTGCGCACCCGGGACAGATCGGCGCCGAGCTGCTCCTCCCAGCGCTTGTTGTAGACGTTGCCCGGCGTGATCAGCTCGGCTTCGCGGTACCCGAGCGAGCACATGCGGCGCAGGAACCGCAGGTGCAGGGCGCGCACCGGCCAGCGGAACGGGACATCGCGGCTGTGCAGATACTGCTCGCGCATGTAGATGCCGTGCTCGGTGACCACCATCGGCGTCCCGTACCGCCACTTGGCGGCGAGCGCCGGCAGCGCGCCAAGGCCGTTGGTCACGGCGTGCGCGACGTCGGCCCGCACCGGCGGGTATGACAGCGGGCGCAGGGAGTGCTCCAGCAACTGCATCGCGGTCACGGCGTCGTGCAGCGAGGGCGCCGCCTCCGTCGAGTCGAGGCGCCAGTCGTGCCAGGTCTCGCTGAGCAGCCGCACCGCCCAGTTGCCGGACAGGCTGGCGGTGAGGTTCTCGGTCTGGGCGAACTCGAAGACCTCCCGCAGCACATCGCCGAAGCGGTCCTGGGCCTCGGAAGGCGAGGTGAGCAGGATCTCGATCAGATCGGGGAGCGCCGGACACGGCACCGACCGGCCCCGCCTGCCGCGCCGGTGGGCAGGCGGAGGGCCCCAGAGCGGCATGCTCTGCACCGAGGTGATGTTGTCCGGCAGCGACCACCGAACCGGCTCGCCACCCGTCGCGGTCAGGGCAACCAGCGCGAAGTCATAGTCGGGCATCCCGCGGACAAGCTGGTCACACCAGACGCTGACCCCTCCGAACTGGTGCGGGTAGGTGCCTTCTCCGATTAGTGCGACATCCATTTAGTTCTGTCACCTGACTTGAGGTTGTGTACTCCTGTCTGCTGCGCGGGGAGGGGTAGCAAGCTCTTCTCAGCTGCCTTCCGTTGCCTTCAAGATCGCGGAACCGAGCTTGCCCTTGGGCACGGCCAGGGGGTTCACCACGTCGTTGATGGCACTTGTGGAACGGGTCTTAGGCGACTTGGCGGCCGTCGCAGCGGCCACGGCCGAGCCGGACGGGTAGGGGGTCGTCTTGAGCACCAGCGTGAGCGGCCCGGACCCGAGCGTGGTGTAGTCGGAGCGCTCGCCCGCGTACGCGGTCCCGAAGGCCGCGCCCTTGGACGTGCCAACCTTGGTGCCGTTCGGAACCGTCACCGGAACCGACGTGCCGGACGGACCGGTGATCGTGACCGTGCTGCCCTGGATGTAGCCGCTGACCGTGCCCGCGCTCAGCGTCCGCGCCCAGATGTCCTGGGCGTTGAGCGACTCGCCGTCAGCGGACATCCGCTGGTCAACGACCGGCGTGTTGCCTGCGAACACCGACTTGTAGTCCGACAGCACCCCGTTCATCAGCGGGTAGCCGAGCCGGTCCCCGGTCAGGTTCGACTGGTGCATGTAGAACGGCCGCGGGTCGTTCTCCAGCACCGCCCCGAGCATGGTCCGGATCTGCGTTGGCAGGATGAACGAACTCCAGCCGGTTTTCAGGTTCAGCGGCGCCAGGCAGGTCTGGACCGTGCTGGTCTGGCACACGCCGCTGCCGCCGTCGGCCGTCGAGTCGTAGAGCCAGTTGTATTCGGACGTCTCGTCGGCCTTCGTGGCGACGTTGTAGAACACGTCGATCGGGTGCCTCGGCAGGCCGAGCGCGTTGCCGATCGGGCGAATGACCGGTTCGCGGGAGGCGTCCATGGCCACCCACTGGATCCCGTCCTGGTTGATGGCGTCGACCAGGTTCGGGTTGTCGTCCGGCTGCTGCGGCAGGATCCGGAGTCCCGAGTACTCACCCGGAGCGAACTCCGTAGTCGACATCGGGATGCCGTTCTGCTGGGCCCAGGTCACGTTGTTCTCGATCTCGCCCTGGATCGTGGGCTCATCGACGTACTCGGTGTTGCCGTTGGAGTCGAGCGTGCACTGCCAGGGGTTCACGGTGAAGTCCTGGATGCAGCCGAGCCAGGCGTGCGTGTAGGTGTGGTTGATCCACCAGAACTGGCTGGCCACCGGCTGGAACGCGGTCAGTAGCGGGTCGGTCCCGTTCACCTGGAACCGCGCCGACGCACCGCCGTTGAACAGGAACTCGATCGTGAAATTGTGCTGCTGTTCCCAGTTCACCGCGTAGGTCACGTCGGCCGGGGTCATCCGGATCGGTGCGGTGTCCGGAGTGCCGGCCGGGCAGGTGGTGTCGCCGGGCGTGCACTTGCCGGTCTGGCTCCACTCGGCATCCGCGTTGAATACGTCGTCGTAGTCAACGGTGAGGTAGTTGCGCCAGTAGCCGAGGTGCACGCCCCTGGTGACCCAGTCGGCAAGCGCGTGCGCGATGTACCGGTACTGCAGCTGGTAGTAGTTGTAGCCGAAGCTCATCTCCATCTGCTGACGGCCAGCGTCGTCGTATACCCCGGCCAGCGTCCCGGTAGTGGTCGTGCCGGGGATTGTCGCGGTCAGGTACGGCGTGAAGCTGGTGGTTGCCGTGTCCGGCAGCGGCTGGGCGAGGTAGCCGTACGACGTTGCGCCGCCCGGCGTCCCCTCGAAGCTGAAGGCGCCCTTGAGGTACCCGAAGCCGTCGCCTTGCGCGGCCGACGTCACGGTCACCTGCGTGCCGTCGAGCGAGCCGCCGTAAGCCGGCGCGTTCATCCCGACGTTGCCCGTTGGGTAGAGATAGGCGTCCACCTGGCGGACCGAGAACGCGGTCTCGTAGCCGGCCAGCGCGCCCAGCTCGGCCGATGACAGCCCAGACGGCGCGTCGTTGGGCAGCACGACGCCCTGGAAGTAGCCGACGGGCGTGCCGCCGCTCAGAGTGCCGGACAGGAACGAGCTGGTGATCGTCGGCCTGGATGAGTCGGCCAGGTTGACCACCGTCGTCGGCACGCCTTCGGACGCCAGCTGCTGCTGGATCGCCTCAACCCACGGCGTCCCGTCGGTCACCACGAGCACGTTCAGGTCGACCCGCGGGGCCGACGTCGCCGCGGCCGCCATGATCCCGCTCGCCGGGATGACCATCCCAGCCGCGGGTCCGGCCGCCAGCATTACCGGGCTGGCCACGAGCACGCAGCCGGCCGCCACGGTGATCACGAACCGCAATCTCCCGCCCATGTTTCTTGTCAGCCTGTCCCTTCGTTGCTCAGTGCGCTTGGGTTTGCCTTCCGGGACGCGGCCGCCGACCGGTGGCGCGCGACCTTCCGCTGTGCCCGGGACGGCCGGGCCTCGAGGATCTTCTCGTAGAGGTCGTCGATCCGGCTGACCACGGACTCGATGCCGTACCGGGCGAACACCTTGTTGTCTGCCACGCGCGGCCTGGGGCCGGTGTCGAACTCCTTGCGGATCTCGTCCCGCAGTGCGTCCGCGGTGCCCGCCACCATGCGGGCCCGCTCGGTCTGAATGCCGTCAAGGGCCGGGCAGGTCGTGTACAGCACGGGCAAGCCGCTGGCCAGCGCCTCGAGCACGGACAGCCCGAAGGTCTCCTGCAGCGAGGCGGCCACGTACAGGTCGAAGGCGGCCAGCATCGCGGTCGTATCGGACTGGTAGCCGCCGAAGATCACGTGCTCGGTCACACCGAGCCGCTTGGCCGCGGCCTCGAGCCTCGGCTGGTCCTCGCCACGCCCGATCACCAGGATCTTGCACTTCTCGCCGAGCATCGGCGCCGCCGCTTCCATGGTCAGGTCGACCCGCTTGTTCGGGTCCAGCCGGCCGAGCGCACCGATGACGTACGTCTGCGGGGAAAGGCCGAACTGCGCCCGGACCCGCTCTCGCGCCTCGCCGTCAAAGCCAAGTTCATCGGTGTCCACCCCGTTCGGGATGATGGTGACCTTGCCGGGCCGCACGCCCCATCGCACCAGGCGGTCCTTGACGATGTCGGAGACGGCGATCGTGGCGTCGGAAAACATCTCGGAGCTGAGGTACAGCGCCCGGACTCCCCTGGTCATCTTGCGCCGTTCGATGTGCGTCTCGCCGATCGAGTGCTCCGTGGTCAGCACCACCGGCGTGCCGGCCAGCCTGGCCGCGGGGCGGGCGTAGACCTGCGCCCGGTACAGGTGCGCGTGCACCACGTCGTACTGGCCGTCCTTGATCAGCTTGCGCAGCCGCATCAGCGCGGGCAGCTCTGTGTTGCGCTGCATGCCGATGTTGCGGACCGTGGTCCCCTGGGCCGTGATCATGTCGGCGACCGGGCCCGGGTTGTAGAGCGTCACGACGTCCGATTCATGCCGGGTGCGCCGCAGGATCATGGCGAGCTGCAGCTCAGCTCCGCCCGCATCGAGACCGGTGATGACGTGAAGCACCTTCATAAACATCTCCTCCTTAGCTGGTGGCTCGGGGCGCTTGTCCCGCCGAGCCGCCAGGCGGGGGGTTCTCGGGGGTCTGTCCCCCCGGGCGGGAACGCATCGCGATACGGCCCCGGTAGAGCAGCCGCTTGACCGTCATCCGCCTCGCATCGTCCTGCTCGCCGACGTAGAGCCTGGGCAGCGCCATCAGCCCGATCTCGGCCGTCGCGGCCTCCACGGCGCACGCGTACTCGTAGCCGGCGTCGCGCACCGCCTGCCGGGAAGCGGCGTCCATCGACCCGTACGGAAAGGCGAATCCGCGGATTTCGGTGCCGAGCAGTGCGCCGAGGCTGGTCCTGCTCTCGCTGATCTCGGCCGTCAGCTGGGCCGGGCTCGCCCCGGCCAGGCGCATGTGGGTGGCCGCGTGCGAGCCGATCTCGATTCCCGCCGCGGCGAGCTCGCGGACCTGGCCGCCGGTCATCAGCTGCCAGACCGGGCCCTCATCCCACTCGTTGGTACCGCCGAGCCGGTCGGAGATGATGTATGCGGTCGCGCCGAAGCCGTGCTGCCGCAGCACCGGCAGCGCGGTCTCGAGCACGTTGGTGTACCCGTCGTCGAAGGTGAGGCCGACAAGCCCACGCTGACGGCCGGCGCGCATCGCATCGACGAGCTCCGCTATGCCGACGCCGCGCAGGCCGCGGCGGGCCAGCCAGGCCATCTGCTCGGCGAACCGGGCGGGCGACACGCACAGCTGGTTCGGGTCCTCGTCCACGTCGGCAACGCCGTGGTACATGAAGATCATCGGAGTGTCGCGCAGCTTCAGCTGGCCGTCCTCCAGCCACCGTGCGGCGCGAGCGGTCCCCGTGGTCATTGCTCTCCCTCCGATCTGCGAGTGATCGAGGACGCAAGCGTGCGGGCGAGTATCACGACGTCCAGCCATGGCGACCAGTACTCGATGTACTGGTTGTCGAAACGGGCCCGCTCGACGATCGAGGTGTCCCCGTTCAGGCCGTGAACCTGTGCCCAGCCGGTCATCCCGGCCTGCATCCTGGTCCGGTCGCTGTACCGCAGGATCTCGTGGCCAAACTGATCGGCGAAGTAGGGCCGCTCGGGCCTGGGACCAACCAGCGACAGGTCGCCCCGCAGCACGTTCCACAGCTGCGGCAGCTCGTCCAGGTGCGTGTCCCGTAGCCAGCGGCCCAGGGCACTGCTTTGATGCCCGGAGACTCCCCAGGAGGTGTCGGGGTCGGCGCTGCCGTTGAGCGTGCGCAGCTTGACGACCGACGAGGTCCGGCCGCGGCCGGTGACCCGCTGCTGCCGGAAGAGTGCGGTCTGCCTCGTCTGCAACCTGATCGCTGCGGCAAGGATGAACAGCACCGGGGCGGCCGTGATCAGCAAGGTCCCCGCGATGACCACGTCGAGGGTGCGCTTCAGCGCCAGGCTCACGATCGAGCGGCCCAGGCGCCGGAGCGGGATCAGCGGTATGCCCCAGATCTCGTCCAGGCAGGCGCGCGGCACCGCCATGCCAACCTCGTAGAGCCGCGGGACCACGCAGATGTCGGCGCGCAGCGGCCCGGCCGCGCGCAGCACGGCAACCAGGTCCTCGTCCTTGCAGGCGGCGTAGCAGACGATGACCCGGCGGATGCCGAGCCGGGCGACCACCTGCGCGAGGTCGGCGGGCACGCCGAGCGACGGCAGCGCGAGGTCACGGCGGGGCGGCCCGTAGTCCAGGTAGCCCTGCACCCGGAGTCCCAGCTCCGGGTGCGCGCGCATCAGCTCACCGATGTGCGCGCCGAACGTCCCGGCGCCGACGACGATCGCCGGCTCACCGAGCAGGCCACCGCGGCGCGCCGTGCGCAGCACCGCGCACACCGCAACCCGGAAGGCGATTATCAGGCCGGCCGACCACAGCGCGAGCCGGGCCGCCTCGCCGGCCGGGATCCACAGCAGCAGCACCAGCAGCGGCAGCGCCGCTGCGGTGATGATCCGCCCCGCCTGATCGGCGACCCGCAGGCAGATCCGCAGCCGGTGCAACCCCATGGCGGCGAGGACGGCGAGGACCGCGAGCGCGTAGAGAATCTGCGGCGCGGCAACCCTTCCGGCGACGCCGACGGCGGCCGCCAGCGCGAGGAGGTCGGCAAGCGGCAACGCCACGACCGGCACGATCCGGCTGACCCGCCCGGCCCGGCGCTCCCGCTGCTGCGGGCGCGCCAGCTGGGCCGGCAGGTCAAATCCCCCGTCACCGGGCCGCGCAGCAGGGACACGCCCAAACGGGTCCGTGTCCGCGCTGCGCTGCCCGAAGTCCCCGGTCATTACCGGCCCGCCGCCACTGCTGCCCGGGACCGGCTGCCCGCGCTGGCGCCGATGAGCTGCCGTGCCACCGTGGTGGCGGCGTGCTCGGAGCCGAAGACGAAGCGCATGACTGGACCCATGGTCGGGGCGACGACGGGGCCCATGATGTACAGGCCTGGGATGGTGGTCTGGTAGTCGCTGCCCACCGCTGAGCTGCCGGTGCCTGGCACGTTGCGCAGGCCCGCCAGCATCTGCTCGCCGAAGAACGGCAGCCTGGTCATGTCCCACCGGTAGCCCGTGGCCGCGATCACGTGGTCGGCGCCGAGCTCGCGCGTGCCGCCGGCTCCGGTGAGCCCCAGGCGGACGCCGCCGTCCTGCATTCTTGCCCACTTGATCGACAGACCGGTCAGGGTCGGGAACTGCCCCTCCACCCGCTCACGCAGCCAGCTGGCACCGGCCGGGCCGAGCGCGGTCCTGGCCCGGTAGATCCGGGTGGACCGCGGCAGACGCCGGAACGCAGCGGGGTGGTTGGAGTAGAACCAGGTGGCCCAGCCGGACCCAAGGCCCGACTCGGGCTCCTTGAGCCGCTGCATCACCGGACGGTCCAGCGCCAGCGGCACGCCGTTCCAGCGGATGACGTCCTTCCTCGCGACGAGCTGGACGTTGGCGCCCTTCTCGTGCAGCAGCGCGGCCGACTCGAGCGCCGACTGGCCGGCACCCACGACGATGACTTCTTGATCCTTGAAGACCCCGAGGTCGGTGTGGGCCGAGGCGTGCGTGCACACGGACGCGGGCAGCGCGGACAGCGGCTCGGGCGTGTAGGCAAACGCCTCGACGCCGATGGCCACGACCACCTTGCGGGCCCGCACCTGCTCGGAATTTGCCAGCGTGACCTCGAATCCATCGCCGGCCTTGGCGATGTCGGTGACGAGCACCTCGTCGATGTCCGGCACGAGCGCCTCACGGAACCACTGGCCGTAGGCCACGAACGTGTCCAGCGCCACCGGCAGGCCGTAGTCGCGGTAGGGCCGCCCGGTCGCCTTGCAGAAGGCCTCAAGCGTGTGCGTGTGGTCGGGGTCGGACAGGTTCGACGCGAACCCCTGCGACTTCAGGTACATGCCCTCTGGCATGAAGTCCCGCCAGAGCTGCATCGGCAGCCCGAACTGACGTACGCTCACGCCGGCCTTGCGCAGGTGGGCGCCGAGCGACAGCCCGTACGGACCGGCTCCGACTATCGCCACCTCAACGGCGTCGCTCATACTCTTGTCCCCTCCTTGGGAGATCGCGGCTCCTTTTGCCGCGTGGTCTCGGTCTGACTAACTGCGGTGGTGGCCGGCTGCGAGCGCGGTGCGCCCCGGCCGGCTCTGGCAGCGCCGCGGCCGCCGGAGAAACGGAAGTCCGTGCTTGATGCCTTGCCCTGCGGCAGGCCGAGCGGTCTGGTCGCCACGCGCCAGCCCATGCGCAGGCACATCACGCCGAATGGGCGCAGGTCGTCCCGCGCGAACCATGCGGTCTCGTCGATCGTGCGGACCGACGCCAGCCACGACCGCAGGTCGAGCTCGCCGCCACGCCAGTACCGGAACGCCGCGATCGGGTCGTAGTTCTCCACCACGAACCTGCGGGACACCTGCTCGCGCTCGGGTATTGCCTGCCCGGTCAGGTCGAGGTAGCAGGCGGTGGCTACGTCGGTGCCCGCCGAGTCGCGGAAGAGCCGGAACTGCGCGCCGATCCTCGGGTTGAAGTCCAGCAGCTTGTACTGGCCGTCCCTGGCGTCGAACCTGATGTCGAGGTCGAGGATCCCCTGGTAGCCGATGCGCTGCAGCAGTCCGGTGATCTGGTCGCGCAGCTTGTCGTTGGGCTCGGAGCGGCCGAGGCAGGTCAGTCCCGCGTGCGCCGGGTAGGACCGCTCCTTGACACCGGTGAACGCCGGGCGGCACGTGGAGCTGGCGTCGCAGTAGCCGTGGAAGAACCAGTCCTGGCCCGGCCCGCCCGGGATGAACTCCTGCAGCATCAGCCCGACACCCGCCTGAGCGCAGGTCTGGTAGATGTCGTCGAGCTCACTGGCGTCGGCCAGGATCGAGGTGCTGCGGATCCTGCCGTGCCCGGTCCAGGGGGCGGTCAGCTTCGCGATCAGCGGAAAGCCAGCGTCGGCCGCGAAGGCGCGCGCCGCCTCCAGCGACTCCGGCACCGCGGCCTGCACGCTCGGCATGCCGACCTCGCGGCAGAGCTCGTGCAGCGAGTACTTGCCCGCAACCCGCCGGGGGAGATCCCGGGGCGGAGCCGGGAACAGAAAGTGCTCCCGAAGGCCGTCTCCGTGCTCGGCCAGGAAGATCGAGCCTGCGTCGTCGGTCGGCACCAGCACGGCGGGCTGGCCGATCCGGTCCGCCAGCCGCAGCAGCCCCGCCTGGACCCGCTCGACCTCGTCCGGATTCGGCTGCCAGAAGAACCGGCCCCGCAGATACCTGGAATTTGCCGCCGGCGCCCAAGGTCCCTCGTGCACCCCGTAGACGGGCACACCGAGTCGCCCTAGGCTGCGGATGACGCCTAGGCCGCCGTGGTGCATGACGTTCGGGTCGAACTTCAGCACCACCGTCGGCGTGGTCCCGGTGGCACGCGCGTTGTCGCTGCTCATCAGCGCACCGGCCGCGTGGGCTCGGGTACGGACACTATGAATCCCCCTGGCGGTATGGCGGTCATCACGCGCTACGCGGCACGTGAGATAAAACTGTGCCAGCTGCGTTAGCCCGGAACATCCGTCATCAGGGTGAGGAAATCTACCCACAGCGGCCGAGCATGAGCGCTGAGTGCCGCGGCGAGGCCGGGCTTCGCCTGCACAGCACGGCATTTCGGGGTCTGGGGTAGGCGGGTGAGCGGCACGGAGATTTGCCGCGGAATCGGCGCCCAGGACCGCCGCTGTGACGCCCCATGCCCCCATGTCCTCACGCCTCCCCCGCTGCGCATTTACTGTACGGCCGTGACAAGACACTACGTGCGTGATGTGGGAGACATTCAGGATATTGCTGAGAAAATCATGGGCAGATGTGGCGCCCACCTTGAGACGAGGCTGCGCACGGTCATCAGGACGCGCGGTGAGGGGCGCCTCAGACGAGGCTGCGCACGGTCATCGGGACGCGCGGTGAGGGGCACCCTCAGGTGGGGCTGCGCACGGTTATGGGACGCGCGGTGAGGGGCGCCGTCAGGCGAGGCTGCGCACGGTGTCCGCGAGCGCACCGGCCACCTGCTGCGCGTGCCCGGAGTCCACCGCCTCGACCATCACCCGCACGACCGGCTCAGTGCCGCTCGGCCGCACCAGCACCCGGCCCGAGTCGCCAAGTTCCGTCTCGGCGTCCTGAACCGCTCGCGAAAGCTCCGGGGAGGACGCGACCAGGGACTTGTCGACTCCCGGGATGCTGATCAGCACCTGCGGGTACTTGGTCATCACCTTCGCGAGCTCGCCGAGCGGCTGGCCACGGCCCGCCGCCGTCGCCAGCAGGTGCAGGCTGGTCAGCAGCCCGTCCCCGGTCGTGGCGTGGTCGAGCAGGATGACGTGGCCAGACTGCTCGCCGCCGAGCACGAACGGCCCCTCCCGCATCGCGGCGACCAGGTACCTGTCGCCGACCGGGGTCTCCACCACCGAGATGCCCGCATCACGCATGGCCAGCCGCAGCCCCAGGTTCGACATGACCGTCACGACCACGGTGTCGTCCGCAAGAAGCCCCGCTTCCTGCAGCGCGAACGCGAGCACGGCGATGATCTGGTCGCCGTCGATGACCTGGCCGTCCGCGTCCACCGCCAGGCACCGGTCGGCGTCGCCGTCATGGGCGATGCCGGCATCGGCGCCGTGCTCAACGACAGCGGCCTTCAGCGTGTCGAGGTGCGTCGAGCCGCAGCCCTCGTTGATGTTGTCGCCGTCGGGTTCCACCCCGATGGCGATGACCTCGGCACCGGCCCGGCGCAGCATCCGCGGCGCGATCTCAAACGCGGCCCCGTGCGCGCAGTCGACCACCACCCGCAGGCCGGCCAGCGGCCTGTCGCCGGCCTCGGCGGGCAGCGAGGAGAGCAAGTGGTCGAGATAACGCTCGCGTTCGCCGGACGCATCAGTGACCCGGCCGAAGCCGAGTTCGGGCACACCGCCGGCCGTGCCGTTGCTGCTGCTGCCGCCGTGCGGCGCGGTGAGCCTGCGCTCGATCTCGTCCTCGGCCGCGTCCGGCAGCTTGCGGCCGCCGCGGGCGAAGAACTTGATCCCGTTGTCCGGCGCCGGGTTGTGGCTAGCGGACAGCATCACACCGAAATCGGCGCCGAGCGCGTCGGTCAGGTACGCGACCGCCGGGGTCGGGATGACGCCCAGCCGCAGCACGTCAACGCCGGCACTGGCCAGGCCGGCCACGACGGCAGCCTCGAGGAACTCACCCGACGTCCGCGGGTCCCGGCCGACCACGGCCCGGGGACGGCGCGCCGGAGAAGACGGCGCGCCAGAGAGAACCGCGGCACCTGCAACCGCGAGGTCCATGGCGAGCTGGGCCGTGAGACCACGGCCTGCAACCCCCCGGACACCGTCGGTACCGAAAAGACGACCCATGGGAACCCGCTCCTGGTTTTCCGCTGGGACGGCGCTGGCGTCAGATCAGCGCTTCGAGTACTGCGGGGCCTTCCTGGCCTTCTTCAGCCCGGCCTTCTTCCGTTCCTTCACCCTGGCATCCCTGGTGAGGAAGCCGGCTCGCTTCAGGCTCGGGCGGTTCTCCGGGTCCACGATCTGGAGCGCCCTGGCGATGCCGAGCCGCAGCGCTCCCGCCTGCCCGGTTACGCCGCCCCCGGTGATCCGGGCCACGACGTCGAACGCGTCGTCGGCACCCAGGGTCACGAACGGCTCGCTGATCAGCTGCTGGTGCACCTTGTTCGGGAAGTACTCGTCCAGCGACCGGTCGTTGATCAGCCACTTTCCGGTGCCCGCGGAGATGCGGACCCTGGCGATCGCCTCCTTGCGGCGGCCGGTGCCCATGGCGTTCCCGGTCACCACCGGCTTGCGCGCCGGTGTCCGCGCCGGGGCGGTCGCGCTGGCATCGCCGGTCTGGGTCGTGTACTCCGACAGGTGCTCTGCTTCCGGCTCGGCGCCTGCTTCGGTCTTGGGTTCCTGCACGTCAGTGGACTCGGTCACGATGTCTTCCTCGTGGTTCCTTCTCGGTTACGTCGCCCGCGGCTACTTGGCCGGAGCCTTGGCCGCGGCGCGGCCGGAGTCGAGCTGGGCGACCTGCGTGATCTCGAACGGGACCGGCTGCTGCGCCTGGTGCGGGTGGTCCGGGCCGCGGTACACCTTGAGCTTGCGCAGCATCTGCCTGCCCAGCGTGTTCTTCGGGAGCATGCCGCGCACCGCTTTCTCGACGGCCCGCTCCGGGTTCTTCTCCATCAGGTCGCGGTAGGCCATCGAGCGCAGCCCGCCCGGGTACCCGGAGTGCCGGTAGGCGCGCTTGTCCTCCAGCTTGGTGCCGCTCAGCGCGACTTTGTCGGCGTTGATAACGATCACGAAGTCACCGGTATCCACGTGCGGCGCGAAGATCGGCTTGTGCTTGCCACGCAGCAGGATCGCCGCCTGGCTTGCCAGGCGTCCGAGTACCACGTCGGACGCATCGATGACGTGCCACTGCCGCTGGATGTCCCCGGCTTTCGGGCTGAAGGTGCGCACGGATGTAGGCCTTCGCATGTTGAGTACTGAAACTTGGGCCCCGCGCGGGTGATCCGCCCTGCGGGGGAATCCGGGCATCGGCTGCCGCTTGCCTGCCCGCGATGCGGGCCGTGCGGGCATGCCAATGCACACAGACGCCTGTGCAGGATACCGGCCGCGACCGATGACGGTCAAAGCAAGGACGAAGCGGCTGCCCAGCAGCGCCCTCGCAGGGCGGCCAACGGCGCGACCAGGGTGACAAAACGCATGACGGGGGCTAACCCATGCGCGGGGCGATACGCTCGCCGCATGCGTTACCCGGGTGAGAACACCTCCGGCCGTGCGCCAGGCCGGCGGCAGAACCCATCCGGGCGTAACACGCCGCCCCAAGCGCGACCTGCGGCAGGCGGGGCGGGCGGCACCGGTGCTGGCAGGGTTGCAGCGGGCGGTAAGGCAGCCAGCGACGCGGCCGTCTTCGCGCCCGGGTTCACCGGCGGCCGGGCCCCCCGGGGCGACCAGGCCCCGGCCGGCGGCGGGTGGGCAGGGTCACCAGGCGGCGCGACCAGTCAGGGCCCGGCCCGGGGCTTCCCGCCCGCGCCGGGGCAACCGCCGCCGCTCTACCCGCCGGGACAGTTCGCCGCCTGGAACCGGGGACCCGCTCCGGGCGAGAACGGGTACGACCCGGGCCTGACTGGCCCACTCAGCGGCACCTGGCAGGCGGGTTATCCGGATGCGGCTGTTTCATCGCAGGCTAGGCACGCCGACGCGGGGTATTCCGACGCCGGGTACGCCGATACGGGCTACTCCGACCAGGGCAATGCCACGGCAGGGTATGCCGACAGCGGATATGCCGACGGCGGGTCGGGCGACCCGGGGTACTCGGCCCTCGCGGTGACCGACCGCGCAGCCGACGCCACGAATACACCGGCCTGGAGTGTTCCCGAGGACGCCGCCAACACACAGGTCTGGAGTGTCTCCGATGAGGCCGCGAACACACAGGCCTGGAGTGTCCCCGACGAGGCCGTAAAGCCACAGGCACAGGCCTGGAGTATCCCCGACGGAGCCGCGAACACACAGGCCTGGGAACTTACCGACGATACGGCGGCGAGTAGCGGCTGGAGCGATCTCAGCGCCCCGGGCGGGCGCGGCCCCGATGCCGATGAGCTCGGGTCCGGCGATCACTCAGCCAGCGGGCCGCAGCGGGCAGCCACCGGTCCCCAGCGCGCAGCCACCGGCCCGTTCGACCTGGCCACGCCCGCGCCGTTCAACACCGGCCCAACCCAGCGCGTGGCAACGGGACGGGGCACGGACGTGACCGGTCCCAGGCCGGCCCCGGCTCCAGGCCGCGGGGCCGGCACGCGCGGACGAGGTTCCCGCGGCCGCAAGCGCGCCCGCGGGCGAGGCAAGCTCCGCGCCATGCTGGTCAGTGCGGTCGCCCTGATCATCGTGGTCGGCGCCACCTATGTCTTCTTGACCAGGGGCCACAAGTCCCCGTCGCCCGCGGCGGACTCGCGGTCTACCGCATCGGCCCGGCCGTCCACCGATCCGTCGCCGAGCCCCACGCTCGGCACGTGGGGACACATCGCGACCCGCGCCCTGGATCCAGTGCCGGTCACCCTGGCCGAGCTGTTCCCGGCCAGCTTCACGAATGGGACCACCAGTTACGTCAGGACCGCGCAGAAGGGGAAGGTGCACTGCGCCGGAGCGCTGGCCGGCAGCCAGCTCGTCGCGGCGGTCAGCCACGCCGGCTGCACCCAGGCCATGCGCGCCAGCTACCTGTCATCCGATCACAAGCTGATGGGCACGATCGGGGTGCTGAACCTGGCCACGGTGACCGCGACCGAGCGGGCGGGGAAGGCGACCGGCCCGTCCGAGTTCATCGCCCAGCTGCCCGGCGCCAGGGGGCTGACCAAGAACCTGACCAAGGGAACCGGGATCGAGGCCGCAGAGGTCAAGGGCCACTACCTGGTGCTGGTCTGGGCAGAGTTCGCGAACCTGCGCACGCCCCGGACCGCGCTGCAGAAGTCGCAGCTCGAGGAGTTCATCACGCTGCTGATGCAGCGGACCGCGAATGTCAGCCTGGCGACCCGTCAGGTCACCGGCAGTCCGCCACCCTCAGCCTGAGCGGCTACCGTCGGCCCGGCGCCGGCGTCTCCCCTGCGGTGGAGGGTTGCTGCTGACTCGCGCCGAGCCGGGCGGCGTCCGTGCGGCCGTGCCTGCGTGCGGTCAGCCGCAGCTGGACGATCCTTGCCGTACCGGGGATCACGACCATAAGGATGCCGAGCACGGCGGCAAGCAGCAGGGCGACACCGAGCGGCAGGTGCCCGTGCGCGCCGAAGTAGGCGACGTCCACGCTCTTGCCGTTCTCCAGGATGAAGATCAGCAGAAGCAGCAGCACCACCGCGAACGATCCGCTGGCCAGCCACAGCCCGCCCATCCTGGTGCGCTTGACCACATGCTGCGGAAGCTGCACGGGCTGGGCTGTGCCACTGGCCTGCTGCGCTGGCTGGGCTGTTTCGCCAACCTGCTGCGCGGGCTGGGTCGTGTCGCCAACCTGCTGGCCGCCGTCTTGTGTCACCTGACCGGAGACTCGCGGTTCTTCTGACATAGGTATTCCTTCCCTGGCCAGCCCTGGCCAGGCCGTCTTCGTGCCCGGCTTGCTGCCCATGACGGGCCGTTTCATGCGCGTTCATGCGCGTGCCTGCGGACCTGGTCTCGGGGGCCCCCGGGCCGGGCTCAACTCGCCGCCGCCCGGTCGATGCTTTCCCAAAGGTGCCGGGCCGCCCCGGGGTCGTCCTCCCGGGTCCACGGCAGCCGGTACTCCGATCGCGGCCGCCGGTCGTGCCAGAAGCACCCGCTGCCCAGGCGCTCGGGGGCGGCGGTGGCCAGCCAGACGATCGTGTCCGCGCCCTGCTCGGGGGTGCGCAGGATCGGCCGCGCTGCCCAGCGGAACCGCGGCAGCGCGGCGGCGATGCCAGGCGTGTCCGCCCAGCCCGGATGCATGGCATGGAACGCGACGTCCGCGGGGTCGATCCGCCGGGCCCACTCCCGGCTGAGCACGACCTGGGCCCGCTTGACGCGCGCGTACGCGACCGCGCCGCGGTAACCGGACGGGGACATCTCCAGCGTCGCCGGATCCAGTCGTTGCGCGTACATCCCGCCGGAGGAGACGGTGATCACCCGGGACGGCCCGACGGCGAGCAACGCGGGGAACAGCAGCTTGGTCAGCAGGAACGGCGTGACGAGCTGCCCGGCGACGGTGAGCTCGATCCCGGCGTGGTTGACCGCGAACCGCTCGTGGATCGCGCCGGCCGCGTGCACGAGCACGTCGAGGCGATGGTGCGTTCGGCGGAACTCGCGGGCGAACGCCCGGACCGAGTCCTGGTCCTCCATGTCGGCGAGGCCATAGCCGACCCTGTCGCCGCCGGCGGCGGAACCGATCTTGGCCCGCGCTCGCTCGGCGCGGTCGCGGCTTCTGGCCAGGAAATACACAGTCCAGCCGCGCCGGGCCAACTCGCTGGCGGCCGCCAGGCCGATGCCGGACGTGGCCCCGGTGACGACCGCAACCCGCCCGGTCGCCGGCCGCTGCAAGCCGTCGCTGAACTCCGGCAGCAGCCGGGAGCGGACCGAGATGCCGATCCGGGAGAAGCTCCCCACGACGCTCGCCTCGAGCAGCGCGTCCGCGGCTCGCGCGAGCGGGCTCATCCGGCTGCCTCGGACCCGCTCGCGGCACTCTCGGGCCCACCCGCCACGCCCCCCGGCCCACCCACCACACCCTCGGGCCGTCCGGCCAGAGCCGCCGCCAGCCCGGCAGCGGCGCGGTCACCGACCGCGCCGAATCCGCGCTGGAGCATCGGGTCGAGCAGCCGCAGTGGCCCGCGTAGCCGGACGTCGGCGTCGTAGCTGACCGTGGCGCCATCCCCCTCGGCGGCGACCTCGATCCAGTCGACCAACCGCAGCAGCCCGCTCACCGCCTCCAGGGCGATCATGCCGGCCGGCGAGTAGCGGGTGACCACGTACGTCAACGGCAGGCGGCGGCCGAGGAACGGCACCACCAGCCGGAACCTCGTGCCGACCCGGACCGGCCCGGAATCCAGCTGCTCGCCGGAGAGCACGCCCGGATCCCACTGTTCGGCGTTGCTGAACGTGGCCAGATAGTCGAACGTCTCCGCCGGGCCACAGGGGGAGTCGATCGTCGCGTGGTAGTGCGCCATACTCTGCCGCCTTAACTCTGCCGCCTCGCTCTGCCGCCTCAGACCAGCCGCCGGAACCGGCGCAGGGACGTGTCCATGACCCAGCGGCCCGGGCCGCTGGCCAGCCACCGCGCCAGCCACCCGGGCATGCGGGATGGAAGCCGCAGCCGCTCGGTCCACGAAAACTCGCTCATCGTCCCCTTGGACGCGACCTCGAACACGCCGGTGCCGCGCACCACACGACCGGTGTGCCGCACGACGCAGCGGTGCGGCGGATACCACTCCGTGATCACCATCGTGTCGGTGAAGCCGACCAGGCCCAGGCCGGTTCGCGCGGTGACGGTGGCGCCGACGCCCTGCCCCCCGGACACCCGGGTGGCCAGCATCCAGTCGCCCTGCCGCGGCCAGTCCATCGCCAGCCGCCACAGCGCGTCCGGCTCCGCTGACACTTCCACCCGCGAGGTGATCTCCACCTCCGTCATCCCGAACCCCCCTTGACCAGCAGGAACTGCGCGACATCCAGGTAGCCGGACCGGAAGCCTGCCTCCGCGTAGCACAGGTAGAGCAGCCACATCCGGACGAACACCTCGTCGAAACCCAGCCGCCCGACCTCGTCCTGCCCGGCACAGAACGCCTCCCGCCACAGCCGCAGCGTCTGCGCGTAATGGGTGCCGAAGTCGTGCCGCCCGGCCACCCGCAGGCCAGCCCGGGCGGCACCACGCTCGATCGCGGTGGCCGAGGGAATGAGGCCGCCGGGGAAGACGTACTTCAGCACCCAGGTGTGGGTGTACCGGGTGGCCATCATCCGCCGGTGCGGCATCGTGATCGACTGCAGGCCGATCCGCCCGCCGGGCGCCAGCAGCCGGTTCAGGCTGGCGAAATAGTCCGGCCAGTACCGTTCGCCTACCGCCTCGATCATCTCCACCGACAGGATCGCGTCGAACCGGCCGGTCACCTGCCGGTAGTCGCGCAGCTCGACGGCCACCCGGCCGACCAGCCCGGCGCGCTTGATCCGCTCGGCGGCGAGCGCGCGCTGCTCCTCGGACAGCGTGACCGTGAGCACCTGCGCACCCCGTGCGGCGGCCCGGATGGCCAGCTCCCCCCAGCCGGTGCCGATCTCGAGAACCCGGCTGGACGGCCCGACTCCTGCCAGGTCCAGCAGCCGGTCGATCTTGCGCCGCTGCGCATCGGCGAGCAGGCCCCCGGCCGCGACCGGCTCGCCGTATGCGTCCTCACCGAACAGGGCGGCCGAGTACGTCATGGTCTCGTCGAGGAACTCCGCGAACAGCTCGTTGGACAGGTCGTAGTGGTGGTGGATGTTGCGCTGCGCGTTTTCCTCGGACGCGTCGTTGGCCGCGGGCGCGCGCCGGACGTAGAACCGACGCAGCGCCTGCAGCGGGCGTGGCACCAGGGTGCCGACCCTGCTGGCGAAGGCCGTCAGCAGCCCGGTCAGGTCGTCGCAGTCCCAGTCGCCGGCCATGTAGGACTCGCCGAACCCGATCAGCCCCGCCGCGCCGATCCGCTGGTAAAAGTCGGCGGGACGGTGCAGCGTCAGCACCGGCGAACCCTTGTTACCCGCCCCGTACGCCACGCCGCCCGGGCCGGTCACGCGAACCGGCAGCCGTCCGGCGTTCCGGGTGAATAGCGCCCGCGCGACCGCGCCACGGAAGGGACAGCGCGGCACCGCGGCGATATCCGGCCAGCGGCCCGGGTCGGCGGCGGGCGTCACGTTCAGGGCACTCATGGTCTGGGTCATCGCACACCTTCCTGCGGGGCGCGGGCTGGCCTGGGCTGCGGGCGCAGGCCACGGACGTACAACTTGGCTCCCTGCCAGCGGATCCGGGCGCTGACCGCGGCGGTCGACGCCGGGTGCCTGGCCGCCGCGCGGAGCAGGCTTCCTCGGGTGGCGGGCACACGGCTACCGCGCACGCTTGCGGCGAACGTGGTGCCATCGGGCCGGTGCAGCGTGATGGTGAGCGCGAGCCGCGGGCCCGGCTCGGGCAGCGCCATCCGGTACCAGCCGTCGACGGCGTAGAACGGGGAGACGTAGAACTCCTTGGCCGCGTCGGCGCGGCCGGCCTCGTCGGTGCGCAGCAGGTAGCAGTGCCGCTCGCCATAGGTGTTGTGAACCTCGGCCACGACGCATTCGAGCGACCCGGACGGGCCGTGGCACCAGTACACGGTCAGCGGGTTGAACACGTGGCCGAGCACCCGGGCGTGGGCCAGCATCGTGACCCGCCCGCCGCCGGTGTCGATCCCGCGGGAGGCGAGGAACCGGTCCAGGTTCTGCCTGATGCTGCGGCGCGGGTCGCCGAGGTGGTCGGCGGCGCGGAAGCTGGCCAGCGGCCGGAGCCTCGAAGGAAGCTCCGGCAGCTCGTCGGTGTCTACCAGCCACTGGTAGGTGCGGTAGCTGAATACGTTCCGCACCGGCGCGGCACGCACGTGCCTGATCTGGCATTCGTAGAGGAACGCCGATGCCGGGAACGCGGTCACCAGCGGCTCCCCAGCGACGCGGCGGCGGCCACCCCGGACCGGCAGCCGTCCTCGTGAAATCCCCACCCGTGGTACGCGCCCGCGTACGCGGTGACGCCGTCGTTCAGCCCGGGCAACGCCTGCTGCGCGGTGACCGAGGCGCGGGTGTACACCGGGTGGGCGTAATCCATCTCGGCCAGCACCCGGCGCGGGTCGATCCTGCCGGCGGAATTAAGGGTGACCAGGTAGTCCCGGCCGGCCGGAAGGCGCTGCAGCCGGTTCATGTCGTAGCTCACGCGTACCTGGGCCGCTGCGGCGTCGCACGAGCTCAGGTGGTAGTTCCAGGACGCCCGGGCGCGAGGGCTGGCCGGCAGCACGCTCGCATCGGTGTGCAGGATCGCGGCGTTGCGCGTGTACCGGAACGCGCCGAGCACCCGGCGCTCGGCCGCTGTGGGGTCGGCGAGCAGCCGGAGGGCCTGATCCGGGTGGGTGGCGATCACCACGGCGTCGAAGCGCTGCGGGCGCCCGGCTGCGGTGGTGATCTCGGCGCCGCCCGGGTGCCTGCTGACGCCGCGCACCGGCGCGCCCGTGTGGATCGCGGTGAGCTGCTTGGCGATGAGGTCGACGTAGGTCTGGCTCCCGCCGGTCACGGTCCGCCACGGCGGCGAGCCGGTCACCGACAGCAGGCCGTGGTTGGCGAGGAACGGGAAGAGGTAACCCGCGGGGTAATCCAGCGCCGTACCCGGCGGGCAGGACCACACAGCGGACACGAACGGGAGCGCGAAGTGCGCGGTGAAGTAGCGCGAGTAGCCCCCCGCGGCCAGGAACTGGCCGAGGGTGAGATCGGCCGCCCGCGCGGGGTGGCTGCCCGCGATCAGCCGGGACGCCTCACGGTGGAACCTGAGGATCTCGCCCAGCATGCGCACGTACCGGCGTCGGCCGCGGCGGATCCCGGCGAGCAGGCCGCTTGGGCCGCGGTGGCCTGCGTACTCGAGGCCGCAGCCCGCGCACCGCACCGACATGCTCATCTCGGCTTCCTGGGTGGTTACCCCTAGTTCGGTGAACAGCCGGGTGAGCAGCGGGTAGGTGCGCTCGTTGCAGACGATGAACCCGCTGTCGACCGCTAGCTCGGTTCCGTCCGGCGCGGCGACGTGGTGGGTGTGGGCGTGCCCGCCCAGCCGGTCGTCCGCCTCGAACACCGTCACCTCGTTCGCGCGGGCCAGCAGGTACCCGGCGGTGAGGCCGCTCACCCCGCCACCGATGACCGCGATCCGCCGTGAGGTCATCCGGGCGCTCCCTTCGTGGCATCCGTTGCTGTCTTCGGAACCGGGCCGCCGCCGGATTGGCGGGACTGGCCGGATTTGCCGGACGGGGCCGAGGGACCCGGCGCGTGGTTGCGCAGGCCGAGGCCTGCCGGGAACGGGTCGAGGTAGGTCTGTGCCGCCAGGTAGACCGCGCTGCAGCCGTCTGCGTGGTGGCGCAGCAGCGTGACCGGCACGCTGAGCGGGACCTCGCCGCGCCGGTAGGCCTCGATCGTGGCCAGGATGTCGTGCCGTCTGGTGTCGTCCAGATGGTCGCTGACCAGCCCGAACGCGTGGTGCATGGCGTTGCAGTGCCGAGCGCGGCTGACCCGGCGGGCGAGCGCCGCGCCGAACAGGGCCGTGTACTCGGCGCGTACCTGGTCGTCCGGCCTGGCGTGGGCGATCGCCACCAGGTGCCCCGCCTGGTGCGCGCGGACCGGGTCGTGGGCCATGAGCTGGAGCTTGTGCCTGGCGTGAAAGCCGATCAGGTCACGGAGCCGCCACGGGCCGCCGAAGAGCTGGTGCAGCCGTGCCCGGGCCCAGACCTGCTCGACGAAGGCCTCCCGGAGCAGCGGGTCGTTCAGCCGCCCCTCCTCCTCGGCGGGAAGCATCGGGTCGGCGGCGAGTACCCGCTCGGCAAAGACCCCGCGCCCGTTCCCGGTCACGATCTGACCGCCGGCGTGCACGCGCACGCTGTGCAGGCCGCAACTCGGAGAGCGCGACTTGACCACATAGCCGGCCAGGCTGGCCAGCTCCGTGCGGCGTCGCCGCGCCAGGGCGGTCACCGCGGCGGTGTGGTCCTGCCCGCTGGTGCTGACCAGCTGGCCTTCGCTGGTCAGGTGCAGGGATTCCCGCGGCGCGCCAAGGCCGATCTCGACCTCCGGGCACACCGGGACCCATTCGACGTACCGCGCCAGAACGTCGGAGACGAACCGGTTGCGGCTGTGCCCGCCGTTGAACCTGACCGGCTGACCGAGCAGGCAGCTCGACACCCCAAGCCGCGGCCTGACATCGCCCGGTGCCGTTTCGCTGACGCTGACCTCGGGCCTCATCGCTGCCACCGCTCGCTTCACGCCCGCGCCGCCGTCAGCGTCTGCCGCACGCGGCGCAGTCCGCGCGCGGTCCGCGCCTTGATCGTTCCGACCGGCACCCGCAGCCGCTCCGCAATTTCCCGCTGGCTGAGCTCGCCGTAGTACGCGAGCTCGATGGCCTCGCGCTGCGGCCGCGGCAGCGCCGAGAGCGCGCTGCGCAACTCGGCCGCGTCCGCGAGCCGGGCGGCGTGGTCACGCCCGTCGTCGCCGGGCGGCTCGGCCAGGTCGGCGAGCGGGGCCGCCGGAAGCGGCCGGGAGCGCAGGTAGTCGATGGCGCGCCTGCGCGCGATCGTCAGCGCCCACGCTTCCAAGCTGCGGGCCGGGTCGTAGCGCGCCCGGGTCCGCCACAGGTCGACGAACGAGGCCTGGACGACGTCGTCCACGTCGTCGGCTGGCACGAGGTGCCGCAGATAGCTCCGCAGAACAGGCCGCAGCCTGGCGTAGCAGTCCGACGTGGCCAGCGGACCGCCGGTCACCGCCGCCCCCGCGGTCACCGCCGCCCTCGCCGCTCAGCCATGGATGTACCAAACGACGGCCTATAACCCGTCTTCTGGTACATCCATCGCCCGCTTCCCCGCATGGTCCTCGGTTCGCCTTCCCAAAACTTATTCAAATACTAGTCATAGATTCGGAAGACCTGCAAACGGGTAGCCGGAGCCAGGGCCGGCAGACGGTGGAACGCACCGAACGCGATGCATGGGGGTGGCCGGGGATTTGGGGCCGGGGATGACGCACGAGCGCGTTGCGGGATCACGCAGAAGGGCGGGCCGGAACGGGGTGGCCCGGGAGCATGCCGGGACGCGGTGGCGCAGGACCTGCCGGAGCCCGGATCAGGCCAGGCCGACGGCCTCGGATGCCTGCTGGACGGCCTCGGACAGGCTGCCGACCGCGCGGCCGCCCGGAGGCGTCCCCCGCCACCCGGGACCGGCGGTGAACAAGCGCAGCGGCGGGCGCTGCCGGGCGAGGCCCTCGAGCTTGGCCGGGTCCCCGGTCGCGGCGGTCTGGGACCAGACGAACGCCGCCGCCGGGCCTATCCGCGAGATCGCGTCGGCGAGTGCGGGCGGTGGTGTTCGCGCGCCGAGCATCGTGGTCCGCACGTCACGTTCCGCGAGCGCTGCGGCCAGCGCGTACAGCGGCAGGCTGTGCTCTTCATCGTCGGCGCAGGCGAGCAGCACCGTCCGCGCGTTCAATGGCTCGGCGAGCCTGCCCACCCTGGCGGCCAGGGCGGCCAGCAACTGGGTTGAGAGCAGGTGCTCCACGTCGATGCAGGTTCCGCTCGTCGCAGCCCGCTCGCCAACCGCGATCAGCACGGGCACGGCCAGCCGCTCCCAGGTGAGCACGACTCCGCTGGAGTCCAGCGCACGATCAAGCAGTCCGGCGATCGCCGGACCGTCGAGAGCCAGCGCGGCCCGGGCCAGGCCGCGCGCCTGCGGCAGCTGGCCTGGCAGCGGCAGCGAGCGCCCGCCCGCGCCCCACGCCGCCAGGTCCGGCTCGGTCCTGGATGCCTGCGCCGCCGGCTCCGTGGCCGGCGCTGATTCCGTAGCCAGGGCCGCCCGGGCGGCCTCGCTCGGCGGGATCCCGTCGAGAACGAGCCGGCGCATGTGCTCGATCCGCGCGATGTCGGCGGGCCGATACCGCCGGTGGCCCCCTGGGCTGCGGCCGCCCGGCCCGATGCCGTAACGGCGTTCCCAGTCACGCAACGTGGCTGGCGCGACGCCGAGGCGACGGGCCAGCGCGCCGATGCCGTAGCCCGGCTGCAACCCGGAGCTATCGGTCACCTCAGCCATCGGCGGCCCGTCGCATGATCTCCTCCTTGACGCGGACAACCTGTTCTTCGCAGCGAAACCCGCCCCGGTTGCAACCTTCGCACGGCGGCCGGCATGGGCGCTCGGCCATCCACCAGCAGCACGGATCACGGGGCCGTGTCGGCTGCCGGAGCGCGGCTGGCACAATCCCAAGCATGCAGCGAACAGCCGTCGTCACCGGAGCAAGCAGCGGGATCGGAGCGGCCACAGCGGTGAAGCTGGCCGACGCCGGGTATCGGGTGGTGCTGGCCGCCCGCAGGACCGACCGCCTCAAGGCGGTCGCGGACGGGATCGCCGAACGCGGCGGCCAGGCCGAAACCCATCACCTCGACGTCACCGACCGCCCGGAGGTCGACAAGTTCGCCGAGTCGCTGGACCGCTGCGACGTCTTCGTCAGCAACGCCGGCGGGGCGATCGGCGCGGACACCGTGCAGGACTCGTCCCCGGCGGAGTGGCAGACCATGTACGAGGTCAACGTGCTCGGCACGTTGCACATGACGCAGGCGCTGCTGCCCAAGCTGGTGGCGAGCGGGGCGGGCACGATCGTCGTGCTCTCGTCCACCGCCGGCTTCGTCGCCTACGAGGGCGGCGGCGGCTATGTCGCCGCCAAGCACGCGGAGCACGCGATCGCGGCCACGCTGCGGCTCGAGCTGTCCGGCCAGCCGGTCCGGGTCATCGAGATCGCGCCCGGAATGGTGAAGACCGGCGAGTTCGCGCTCAACCGCTTCCACGGCGACGCGGACAAGGCGGCCGCCGTATACGCCGGCGTGGCCGAGCCGCTGACCGATGAGGACGTCGCCGACGCGATCGCCTGGACCGTGACCAGGCCGCAGCACGTCAACATCGATCTGATGGTCATGCGCCCGATCGCCCAGGCCGCTCAGCACAAGGTGCACAGGGAACTCTGAGCCGCGGACCGGGTGCGCGGCGGACCCTCAACCTGCGGACCGGGTCCACGGCGGACCCCCAACCGCGCGGACAAAGTACACAGGAAGCTCTGAACTGCCGCAATGTACATAGTGAACGTTTAGCGATCGTAATTGTTATATTTCCAGTTGACTTTATAGGGATTTCGCCGCACGATAGCCCCTATGAGTTCCGGCCCCGCCCTGCTGGTCCAGGCCCCGCAGAGAGCCACCGCAGGCGGACCCGGCCGGGATTCGCGCGGTGAGCCAGCGCGCCACGTAGTGACCAGGCGAGGTCTGCTGCGGTTGATCAGCCCCGTCGCGCTGCTGCTGCTCTGGCAGGGTGAGAGCGCGCTCCGCATCGTCTCCCAGCAGAAGCTGCCGCCGCCGAGCGAGGTCTGGTCCACTGCGGTCAGCCTCATCACCACGAACTCCCCGGCCTACGGCACGCTGCAGGACGCGATGCTGGTCTCGCTGGAGCGGGTCGCGATCGGCTTCGGGGTCGGCGCCACGGCCGGCATCCTGCTGGCGCTGGTCACCGGGCTAAGCCAGTTCGGCGAGTACGCGGCCGACCCGCCGATGCAGATGCTGCGCACGCTGCCGCTGTTCGGGCTGATCCCGGTGTTCATCGTCTGGTTCGGGATCGGGGAACTGCCCAAGGTCCTGCTGATCGCGATCGCGGCCACGATTCCGCTGTACCTGAACACGTTCGCGGGGATCCGCAGCGTGGACGCGAAGCTCGTCGAGGTGGGTCAGGTCCAGCAACTCCGCCGCACCGAGCTGATCAGGCACGTCGTGCTGCCGGGCGCACTGCCGCAGATGTTCACCGGGCTCCGGCTGAGCCTGGGCGCGTCGTGGCTCGCCCTCGTGGTCGCCGAGCAGATCAACGCCAACGCCGGGCTCGGCTACATGATCAACCAGGCCGAGCAGTTCAACCGGAACGACGTGATCTTCGTGTGCCTGCTCGTCTACTGCATTCTCGGTCTGCTCACCGATGCCCTTGTCCGACTTCTTGAAAGGCGATCGCTGTCTTGGCGTCGCAACTTCCTGGAACGCTGACGCCCAGCCTTCCTGTGGCGCGCGCCTCCGGCCTTACTCGGGCGTTCGGGGAGCGCCGGATCCTCGACGACCTGGATCTGGAAATCGCTCCGGGAGAGTTCGTGGCGCTGATCGGGCGCAGTGGGTCTGGCAAGTCCACGCTGCTGCGCGCGCTGGCCGGTCTGGACCGGGACCTGGCCGGCGAGCTCGCGGTGAACGGCACGGTGGCGGTGGCGTTCCAGGAGCCGCGGCTGCTGCCGTGGAAGCGGGTCTGGGCCAACGTGTGCCTGGGGCTGCGGGCCGACGACCCGAGATCGGTGGCCGACGCCGCTTTGGCCGAGGTCGACCTCACCGAGCGGGCCGGTGCGTGGCCGCTCACGCTGTCCGGCGGGGAGGCCCAGCGGGCGTCCCTGGCCAGGGCACTGGTCAGGGAGCCAACGCTGCTCCTGCTCGACGAGCCGTTCAGCGCGCTCGACGCGCTGACCAGGATCGCCATGCACCGCCTGGTGCTGCGGCTGTGGGCGCATCACGGCCCCGCCGTGCTGCTGGTCACGCACGACGTTGATGAGGCGATCGCCCTGGCCGACCGGGTGCTCGTGCTCAGCGGTGGCCAGATCGGGCTGTCCTGCCGGGTCGAGGCGCCTCGCCCTCGGGATCGCGACCAGCCCGTCCTGGTGGAGCTGCGCAACCGCCTGCTCGCCGAGCTAGGCGTTACCACGGAAGGAACGAAATGACGACGAGACGCCCCGCCCGCTTGCGCTCAGCCAGCGTGGCCGCCTGCTTTCTCGCGGCCGGCCTGCTCGCCGCCGCGTGTTCATCAGGGTCGTCATCCAGCAGCAGCGCCGCCAAGAACGATGACGCGGTCAGCGCGGCTGCTTTGTCCAAGGTGACCCTGCGCATAGGTGACCAGGCCGGAACCGGCGCCGAGGCGCTGCTCACCGCCGCCGGCCTGATCAATAAGCTGCCGTTCAAGGTCGCCTGGTCAGACTTCCCGTCCGGGCCGCCGATCCTGCAGGCCATGGCGAGCGGCTCACTCGACATCGGCGGCGTCGGCGACGCGCCGCCGGTCTTCGCCGCCGCCTCTGGCGATCAGATAGCGATCGTGGGGGCGCTGCGCGGCAACCCCCTCGCCGCGGCTGTCGTCGTGCCGAAGAATTCACCCATCCACTCGGTCGCCGAGCTCCGCGGCAAGAAGATCGCCGTCGCCGAGGGCAGCTCGGGCGACTTCCACCTGCTGGCGGTGCTCAAGAACGCCTCCCTGACGCCCAAGGACGCGAGCATCGACTACCTGCAGCCCACCGAGGCCCTGCCCGCGTTCACGTCGGGCCACGTGGATGCCTGGGACGTCTGGTCCCCGTACATCGAGGAAGTCACGACGGAGGACGGGGCCAGGATCCTGGTCAACGGCAGTTCGATCGGCACCACGTACTCGTTCGAGGTGGCATCCCGTTCCGCCCTCGCCGACCCGGCCAAGGCCGCGGCGATCAAGGACTACATCAAGCTGATCAACCAGGCGCACGCCTGGGCAAACACACACCTGCCCGCTTGGGCCACGATCTGGGCCAAGGCCACTGGGCTGCCGTACAACGTCATGCTGAAGGCGGCCGGCGACGACACGGAGACCGCGGTGGCGATCACCACGGCCGTTATCAATGCCGAGCAGCAGATCACGGACGACTTCTACTCGGCGGGCCTCATCCCGACCAAGGTGGACTTCGCGAAATTCTCCGATACCGCCTTCAACAGCGTCGTGGGCGGGTCGTCATGAGCCTGCGATTCCACTGGTTCCTGCCCACGTCTGGCGACGGCCGGGCGATCATCGGGCGCGGCCACAGCCTGCCGCTGGGCAGCTCGGGCGGGGCCCTCGCCACGGCCGCCGAGACCAACGGCTCCCGGGTGACCGGGGCGGCGATGGCGGACCGGCCGCCGAGCCTGGAGTACCTCGGCCAGATCGCCAGGTCCGCCGAGCAGCTCGGATTCGAGGCCGTGCTCACGCCGACCGGCACCTGGTGCGAGGACGCGTGGCTGGTGACCGCGGCGCTGATCAGCCAGACCGAGCGGCTGAAGTTCCTCGTGGCCTTCCGGCCCGGGCTGGTGTCGCCCACCCTCGCGGCCCAGATGGCAGCCACCTACCAGCGCATCTCCCGCGGCCGGCTGCTGCTCAACGTGGTCACCGGCGGCCAGGCCGAGGAGCAGGCCAGGTTCGGCGATTACCTGTCGCATGACCAGCGCTACGCGCGGACCGGCGAGTTCCTGGCGATCGTGCGCGGTGCGTGGCGCGGCGACCCGTTCGACTTCTCTGGCGAGCACTACCAGGTCAAGCAAGCGACCGTGATGCGCCCGCCGGACCCGCCGCCCGGCATCTACTTTGGCGGCTCGTCACCGGCAGCGGGGCCGGTGGCCGCCAGGCACGTGGACGTGTACCTGACCTGGGGCGAGCCGCCCGCTCAGGTCGCCGAGAAGATCGCGTGGATGCGCGGGCTGGCCGAGGCCGAAGGCCGGGAGCTGCGGTTCGGGATCCGGCTGCACGTGATCACGCGGGATACCGAGGCCGAGGCCTGGGCCGAGGCGGGCCTGCTGCTCAGCTACCTGGACCCGGGGGAGATCGAGTTTGCCCAGCGGGTCCTGGCCAAGAGCGAGTCGGTCGGCCAGGAGCGCATGCTGGCGCTGCACGCCGGGTACCAGGCCGGCGGGTCCGCCAGGGAGCTCGAGATCTACCCGCACCTGTGGTCCGGCGTCGGCCTCGTCCGCGGCGGCGCCGGCACCGCGCTGGTGGGCAGCCACGAGCAGGTCGCCGACCTGATCGAGGAGTACGCCGCGCTGGGCATTGATGAGTTCATCCTGTCCGGTTACCCGCACCTCGAGGAGGCCTACTGGTTCGGCGAGGGCGTCCTGCCCGTGCTGCGCGCGCGTGGCGCCGTCGCCTCCCCGGCCATCCTTCATGACCGCACCCGCGTGCCAGCCAGTACCTGACCACCGACCGTTCGCGACGCTCGCGCCAGCGAGCGCCAGGCCTGCCGCAGGAGGAACCTTGTCGTTTGTCATCGTTGTCGGGAACCCCAAGCCGGCGTCGCGGACCCTGGCCGTGGCCACGGCGGCGGCCGGAGCGATCACGCGCGCCGCCGGGCTGGCCGGCAGCCCGCAGACCATCGACGTCTGCGTGCTCGCGCGTCACCTGCTGCTGCCCGAGCCCTCTCCAGCCGTCGAGGAGGCGCTCGACCAGGTGACCGAGGCCGACCTGCTGCTCGTGGCCAGCCCGACCTACAAGGGCACCTACACCGGGCTGCTGAAGGTGTTCCTTGACCGTCTGCCGCACCGGGCGCTCGGCCGGGCGGTGGCTCTGCCGCTGATGCTGATGGGCGTCCCCGACCACGCACCAGCCGTGGACGCCTACCTCAGGCCGCTGCTCATCGAGCTCGGCGCGACCGTGCCGGTTCCCGGGCTCGCGGTGCTGGAGTCGGACCTGGGCCGGCTCGACGACGTGCTGAAGCCGTGGGCGGACCGGGCCGGCCGAGCGCTCGTCAGCAGCGGCGCTGCCGCGCTCGCCTCCCGGGCGCCGCTCGCTCAGGCCGTCTGAGTGACCTTGCTCAGACCGCGCGGGTGGTCGGGGTCGAGTCCGAGCCGACGCGCCAGTGCCTCGGTGAGCAGCTGGCCCGGCACGATCAGCCCGAGTGGTGCCAGCCACTCCGGCAGCCGCGGGCCGGCCAGAGCGCGGGTGCACGCCGCGGCCAGGCGGTCGCCGCCGCCGATCCCGTAGGACCGGGCCCCGACCCCGGTGACCCGCCGGGCGAGGTCGACTGTGCCTTGCAGCGTCGGGCCCGAGTCCGCCGCGAGCAAGATTGCCGGTGTCTGCGCGTCGACCACGGCGATCGGCCCGTGCAGCAGGTCCGCGTACGAAAGGCCCATCGCGTGCAGGTAGCACGCCTCCTTCAGCTTCAGCGCCAGTTCGAGCGCTGCCGCGTAGGCGAACCCGCGCCCGGAGACGACCACCCCGCGGTCCCCGGCGAGCTCGGCGACGATCGGATCCAGCTCCGGCTGCGGCGCGTCCAGCATCGCCTCGACCTCGTCAGGGACGCTGCGCAGCTCCCCAGGGTCAAGGTCGGCCCCGAGGCCGATCGCCAGCACAGCCAGCGCGGCGAGCTGCGTGGTGAACGTCTTCGTCGCCGGCACCGCGCGCTCCGTCCCCGCGCGGGTGACGAACGCCACGTCGGCGGTCTCGGCGAGCGGCGAGCCGTCACCGTTGGTGATCGCGAGCGTGGCGGCGCCGCAGTCGCGCGCCCACGCCAGCGTCTCGACGATCTCCTCGGTCCGCCCGGACTGGGACAGCGCCACGGCGAGCACACCGCCGAGGTCGACCCTGCTGCGGTAGGTGGTGGCGATCGACGGCGAGGCCAGGGTGGCGAGACGGCCAGCGTGGGTCTGGATCAGGTAGCTGCCGTAGACCGCCGCGTTGTCCGAGGTCCCCCGGGCGATAAACAGGACCTGCCGGGTGTCGGAGGCGAGCGCCGCCGCCTCGGCCGCCCTGGGCAGCAGCGCGCCTATCGTGGCCCGGATCGCGGCGGGCTGCTCGCCTATCTCGGTCCGCATGTGCGTGGCCTGCTGACCGCTCACCCGAGTCCTCCGTCCACTCCGTCCTGCGCAAACACCAGCTCGCCGCCCATCCAGGTTGCCCGCGTCCGCATGTCGTCGCCGAGCCACGCCACGTCGGCGGCTGCGCCCGGCGCGATCCGGCCGAGGTCGGGCCTGCCGATCAGGTCGGCGGGAACGCGGGTGGCGGCGCAGACAGCCTCAGCCAGCCCGATCCCGGCTGCCACCAGGTTCCCCACGGCGGCATCCATCCGCAGGCCAGAGCCCGCCAGGGTGCCGTCGCTGCGCACGGGAGGCTCGCCGTCGCCGGGCGGCAGCTCGATGGGCTCGCCGCCGAGCTTGTAGCTGCCCGGCGGCATCCCGGCACAGGCCGCCGCGTCGGTGACCGCGCAGATCCGCCCGGGCGCCGCACGGAAGGCCAGAACGCACACCTGCGGGTTCACGTGGTGCATGTCGGCAATCAGGCCGCTGGTGAGCCGCAGGTCAGTGAGCGCCTCGCCGACCACACCGGGCTCCCGGTGGTGCATCGGGCGCTGGGCGTTGAACAGGTGCGTCACCATCCGGGCACCGTGGTCGGCGGCCTCGGCGACCTGCCGCGCGGTCGCGTCGCTGTGGCCCACGCTGACCAGCACGCCGGCCTCGGTCAGCGCGGTGACGGCCGCCATGCCGCCGCGGCGCTCTGGCGCCAGCGTGACCAGCCTGAGCACGCCGCGGCCGGCGTCGAGCAGCTCAGCCACGGCATCGGCGGAGGGCTCGGTGATCCAGGCCTCGTTGTGCGCGCCCTTCCATGCAGGCGAGATGAACGGGCCCTCGACGTGCACGCCGAGCACCCGCGCCCCGGCGGGGAGGGCCGGGATCAGGTCTGCCGCGGCACGCAGGCCCGCGGTGAGCACGCCAGGGGGCGCCGTGACGAACGTGGGCAGGAACGCGGTGGTCCCGGTCTGCGGCAAACGCGTGGCGGCCCTGGCCCAGCCGTCCGCGCCCGCGGTCAGGAACTCCTCGCCGAAGTACCCGTTGACCTGGAGGTCCACGAAGCCGGGCGCCAGCACGCCGCCCGGCAGCGCGACGTCGGGGGCACGCGGCGGGTCACCCTGGCCCACCGCCGTGACCACTCCCCCGGTCATCGTTACGTAGCCGGGAGCGGCGATCCGGCTTCCGGCGGTGGCGGTTATCAGCCGCGGCGCGGCGATCAGCACCTCTGACGTGGTCAGCGTGACACCCGTTCTACCCAGTGGCCTGGGCCGGGCGCCTGGCCGCGGCGAATAGGTCCCGCATCTCCTTTGCGACAAGGCCGGGGTGCTCCATCATCGCCACGTGGCCGGTGCGCGACAGCACCACCACCCGCGCGCCACGGAAGGAGCGTGCCGCGAGCGCGGCCATGGCGGGCCTGACCAGCCGGTCATGGCTGCCGTAGATCGCCAGCGTCGGCGCCTTCACCCTGGCCGCGTCGTGCCACAGCGAGCGGGGCCCGCGGCGCATGTACTCGGTCACGATGGCGCGGGCGGCGGCCAGCAGCACGGTGTCGGCGTACCCGAGCCCATCCCTGCGGGTCAGCTCAACGACCTCCTCGGCGAGGCGCTTGGGGTGCACCAGGCCCGGATCCGCGAACACGTCCCGGACCGACATCGAGGCCCTGCCCCGCGCGGGAACCCGCTGGGTCACCCGGCTCAGCAGCCAGGGGCCGATTCCCGGCGCGCACAGCAGGGTCAGCCGCATCGGAAGCACGCGTGGCCGCAGGTCCGGCAGGGCCGGGGAAATCAGGGTGAGGGTCCGCACCAGGTCAGGCCGTCGCGCCGCCAGCCGAACGCAGACGGCGCCGCCCAGTGAGTTGCCCGCCAGGTGCACCGGCCAGTACCCGCGCTTGTCGATCAGCTCGCCGACGGCGGTGGCCATCGCATCGATGGAGTACTCGCCGCTCGGCGGCACCGGCGAGAAGCCGAACCCGGGAAGGTCAACGGCCTCGCAGGCCAGCGCGGGCTCGTCCGGGCGGTCGGCCGGCGGCTTGCGCAGCAGGTCCATCAGGTCGGTCCAGTTGGTCGACGACCCGCCGAGCCCGTGTACGAAAAGCGCGGGCTCGGCGCCCTCGGGCGCTGGCACGCTGCGCACGAAGAGCTGGCCGGCGCCTGCCGAGACGAGTTCCCCAGGCCATGCGGCGACCGGATCAGTCATGGACAAAAGATACCCGCGGGGGCTCCGCCCCCGCGATCCCCCGGGCCCAGCCCAGGCACTCCGGTCCCGCCACAGCGGACCAACCGAGCCACTTCGGTTCTGCCAGAACCCAACCTACCCAGAGCACTCCGCCCCTGCAGGGCCATGGACCCATCCCGGCTACTTCGGTCCTGCTAGATCAGCTGACGGCCCTGCGGGCCGTCAGCTGGCGCGGCGCCTTGTCCTTGTTTTCGATGCGGCGTCGCCCTTGGCCGCCGTCGGCTGGCCGTCCTTGCTCGCCGGTTCCTTAGCGGTTCCTGCCCTCGTCCGGCTGGCGCTGCTCCGGCTCCGGCCGGTGCCGCTCCCGTCGGCACTGCCCTCGCCCGCCTTGCCACCGCCGGCCCTGGTCCTGCCGCTCGCCCCGCCGCGGGCTGTCCCCGACCGGCGGGCATTCGTGCCGCCCTCGATCTCTGGGCGCGGCTCCTTCACCTCGGCGGTGACCTCGCCTGCCCGGCGCGGCGACTGCCGGGCGGCGGCCAGGCTCGCCTTCAGGGCATCGGCGAGGCTGGTCGGCTCGGCAGCCTCGGCCGGGCTCTCCGGCTGGACCAGCTCGCGCCCCTCGACCTTCGCGTTCACTAGTTCCTGCAGCGCCTCGCGATAGTTGTCGTGGAACTCGTCGGGGTCGAAGTCCACGGTCATCGACTCGATCAGCGACGCCGCCATCTTCAGCTCCTGCGAGCGCACCTCGATGTCGTCCTCGAGGAACGGGAAGTCGGGCATGCGGACCTCATCGGGCCACAGCAGCGTCTCGAGCACGAGCAGCCCGTCCCTGGTACGCAGCGTCGCCAGCGACTCGCGCTGCCTGAGCGCGACCAGGGCCAGTGCGACCTTGCCGGAACGCTCGAGCGAATCGCGCAGCAGCACATACGCCCTCGCCCCCGCCGCCTCCGGCTCCACGAAGTAGCTGCGGTTGAGCAGAATCGGATCAAGCTGCTCCGCTGGCAGGAAGTGCAGTACCTCGATGCTCCGCGTCGTCGGCAGGGGGAGTTCGGCCAGGTCCTCGTCGGTGAGCACGACCATCTCACCGGTCGGCAGCTCGTAGCCCTTGGCCACGTCCTCGTAGGGAACCTCTTGCCCGTCGATCGAGCACACCCTGCGGAACCGGATCCGGCCGCCGTCTTCGCGATGCACCTGCCGGAACGCAATATCCTTCTGTTCCGTCGCAGCGTAGAGTTTTATCGGGATCATGACCAGGCCGAAGGAAATCGCGCCCTTCCACATGCTGCGCATGGTGTCTCCCTACCCCGTTACCTCGGGTACTGATACCACAGTGTTGTCCTGAATCTTCTTATCGGCACTACGTTCGATGCATCGCTTGGACTAGGAGGCACGCATGAGCGAGATGGGCCTGGAGCGACCTCTGGACGATTCCGTCGAGCAGGATCAGGATGCCATCACTGGCGGCGAGGACCTCGACGAGGTCAATCTGTCATACGAGGTGCCGCTCGAGGCAGACGAGGCGGACGCCGCGGAACAGGAACGCGAGCTTAGCCTCGACGAGGATGACTACCGCTGACACGTAGGATTGCAGGAGCGCGTCTTGATGTGACAGCAGATATCCGGAGATACTCGTGACCGCAACGCCGCAGGCCAGATCGCATGGAACGGCCGGTACCCGGCTGCCGCGGCCGGCCCGGCGCAGGCAGCTGCTCGGCGCGGCCCAGGAAGTTTTTGTCGCCCATGGATATCACGCGGCCGCCATGGACGAAATCGCCGAGCGGGCAGGTGTCAGCAAGCCCGTGCTCTACCAGCATTTTCCCGGCAAGCTGGAGCTGTATCTCGCGCTGCTGGACGAGAGCGTGGACGAGCTGGTGGGGATCGTCCGGCAGGCGCTCTCCTCGACCACGGACAACAAGCAGCGCGTGCCAGCGACCTTCCAGGCCTTTTTCGACTTCGTCAGCAGCTCCGGCGAGGCATTCCGGCTGGTGTTCGAGTCCGATCTCAGCAACGAGCCCGCCGTCCGGGACCGCCTGGACCGCACGATGCGTGCATGCGCCGACATGATCAGCCAGTTCATCCGCGAAGACGCCGGCCTGTCCAGCGACGAGGCGCACCTACTGGGCATGGCCCTGGTCGGCATGGCCCAAGTGAGCTCCAGGTACTGGCTCAGTACCGGCCGGGCGATACCCAAGGACGCCGCTGAGCAGTTGCTGGCGCGGCTCGCCTGGCGCGGTATCAGCGGCTGGCCCCGCACGACCTGAACCACCCGGACCCGGGCTAGCCTGAGGCTAGCCTCGGTTGCGAAGAGGAGCGCCGTGGAAATCAAGATCGGCATTCAGTCCGTGCCGCGAGAGCTAGTCATAGAGACCAGGTCTTCCTTTGAGGAGGTGCAGCGCGCGCTTGCCGCAGCGGTCGCCGATGGCGGTGTGTTCACGCTGGGGGACGAGCGGAACGGCAGGGTCCTGATTCCGGCGGACAAGATTGCCTACGTGGAAGTCAGCGGCAGCGAACAACGCCGTATTGGCTTCGGCAACACGCTTTGACCACAGACGCGAATCGGCTCCACGGGCGCCGCCAGCTTCAGTGCAGCAAGCCGAGTGCGCTAATCCCCGAGGCCGAGCGCTGCCATTCGTTGCGCATGGGCATCCGTCAGCAGCGCGAACATCCGGCCTATCGCGCCTAGCTGAGTGACGTCACCACCGCCAAGAAGGGCGGCGAGGTCCTCTCGCTCCGCGGCAACGCGTTGCGCCTGTCCCAGCGCCTCGCCCACCAGTCGCCGGGCCCACAACGCCAGCCGTCCGGCTATCGCGGGGTCGACCTCGATGGCCTGCCGCACCCGCGCCACCGCGAATGCGGCGTGCCCGGTGTCCTTCTGAACCTCAGCGACAAGTTCTGCCGTCTGCGAGTCGAGCAACTCGGCGACGGTCCGGTAGAAATCAACCGCTATGCCGTCTCCGACATAAGCCTTTACGAGGCTTTCCAGCCAGTCGGAAGGCGCGGTCCTGGCGTGGAATTCGTCGATCGCGGCGACGAAAGGCCGCATCGCCTCGTCGGGATCTACTCTCAGTTCCTCCAGCCGACCGCGAATCAGCTTGAAATTGCCGAACTCGGCAGCGGCCATCTCGGCGAGCGCCGCCTTGTCGGCGAGAGACTCAGCGAGCGCCGCATCTTCGACAAGACGGAAAAAAGCCACAAGCAGGGCGTAAGCCAGCACGCCGAGCAGGTCGATCGCGCCACGAATCCTGCGATCCGACTCCGAATCCGTGGACCCGGCGGCGCTGTCCGCCGTCGCTCCGTGCGGGTCATTCTGCGTCACGAGCGCAGCGTAACAAGTCCGCGCGGCGCAACCGGCATGCCTGACGCCGCCGGCGCACTCGGTGTTGCTAGACTGCTGCGTAATCCGCATGTGGAATGCGGTAACCCCCACTCGTCGTTACACGAAGCGTAAGGCGCGGCGATTGCCGGGAGCGGCGACCGCCCCCTCAAAAACCGCGCTGATTTCCTCCGTGAGCGTTTGGCTGTGTGCCTCGCCTGACGGCACTGAGCTCCCACTGGAGGGTTAGATTACCGCCCGCGACGTCGGCCTGGGGCGCAGCAGCGCTCCGCGGACAGCGGGCCTTGATGGAGGCGGAAGCCCTGACAACAGATACATGCGGCATGCAGACCGCGCCGGACGAAGAGCGCGACATGCCCGACACGACCAACGACAACCAGGCGCTGGTTGAGGAAGCCGGCCAAGCCGACTCCGGCAACAGCGCCATGACATTTCGCGACCTCGGGGTTGTCGAGCCGATCTGCGCGGCGCTCGAGGCCGCGGGGATCTTGCGAGCGTTCCCGATCCAGGCGCTGACCCTCCCGATCGCGCTGGGCGGGCAGGACCTCATCGGGCAGGCCAGGACGGGCACCGGCAAGACGCTGGCCTTCGGCATCCCGCTGCTGCAGCGGCAGGACGAGAACCCTGGAGGCAAGCGCTCTGCGCCCCGCGCGCTGGTCGTGGTGCCCACCAGGGAACTGGCCATCCAGGTCGGCGACGACCTGCGGATCGCGGGTTCCCGCCTCGGCAGCCGGGTGGTCACGCTGTACGGCGGCCGCGCTTACGAGCCGCAGATCGAGGCGCTGGCGGACGTGGACATCGTGGTCGGCACGCCCGGCCGGCTGCTCGACCTGGTCCGGCAGGGTCACCTGGACCTGTCACAGGTCACCGGGCTGGTGCTCGACGAGGCCGACAAGATGCTCGACCTGGGGTTCCTCCCTGACGTGGAGAAGATCCTCAAGTACACCCCGCCGCAGCGGCAGACGATGCTGTTTTCTGCCACCATGCCCGGCGAGGTCGTCACGCTGGCGCGCCGCCACCTGACCCGGCCCACGCACATACGGGCTGAGCAGCACGACGAGCCGTCGCACGTGCCCAGCACCGAGCAGCACGTGTTCCGCGCCCACCAGATGGACAAGATCGAGGTCCTGGCCCGGGTTCTGCAAGCCGAGGGCCGCGGTCTGACGATCGTGTTCTGCCGGACCAAGCGGGCCTGCGACCAGGTGGCGGCCGCGCTGACAACGCGCGGCTTCGCCGCCGCCGCCGTCCACGGCGACCTCGGGCAGGGACAACGTGAACGCGCGATGCGGGCGTTCCGGAGCGGAAAGGTCGACGTGCTGGTCGCGACCGACGTGGCCGCGCGTGGGCTGGATGTCGACGACGTGACGCACGTGATCAACTACGAGTGCCCCGAGGACGACAAGGCCTACCTGCACCGCACCGGCCGGACCGGCCGCGCCGGGCGCACGGGCGTGGCCGTAACGTTCGTGGACTGGCGCGACCTGCAGCGCTGGAAGCTCATCGACGAGTCGCTCGGCCTGGGTCAGCCCGAGCCGGAGGAGACCTACTCGACATCGGCGCACTTGTACGGCGCGCTGCGAATCCCGCAAGGTGTCATCGGCACGCTGCCCATGGCCAGCCGAGGCCGCCTCGGCCTTGAGGCCGAGGATCTCGAGGACATCGGCGAAACCGGCCGGATCCGCTCCCGTGCCGCTCGTGACACGAAGGACTCCGCCGCCAGGCGTGGCGGCCGCGGTGAGCCGACCAGGAATCGTGAGGCCGGGCAGGCCAAGAAGCGCCCCCGGCGCAGGACCAGGGCCGGGGTAGCCGTTGGCGAGGCCGGCGAGCCGGGCAACGGGCCGGCCGCAGCCGAGCGGCACGCGGCGGCGGCCGACGAGGCCGGGCAGGCACGGCGCCAGCCAGCCCGCAGGCGGCGCAGGCCATCGCGTCGCCGCGGTGGCCGGACAGACTCAGTCGGACAGGCCACCGGCACCGGTACCGCCGAGGCATCGGGCGGGGAGGCCTGACCGAGGGCACGCCGGCTCCGTTCCGGTCGGCTAACAGAGCCGACACACCAGCGTCATCTCCCAGCAAAACGGCTGGGCTAGATTCTGACGCGACCGGGATGCAACCGACGCTGGGTTAGGCTGCCAGGCCGTGAGCACACCTAAAACACTCGAGCTGCCCGAACGGGTCCGGAGGGTGACGATCGAGAGCCGCCGCGGCTGCTTCGCGGCACTCGAAGCCGAGCCGACCATGGGCGTGTGCGAGCGAAGGCCGGCGCTGCTCGTTCCCGGCTTCACCGGCAGCAAGGAAGACTTCATCCCGGTCCTGCAGTCGCTGGCGTCGGCGGGCCGCCGGGTCGTCGCCATCGACATGCGCGGGCAGTACGAGAGCCCGGGCGCACCGGACGCCGAGGCCTACGCGCCGGGTGAGCTTGCCGCAGATATCGCGGCGATCGCCGAAGTCATCGCCGACGGCCAGGGACTGCATCTGGTCGGGCACTCCCTCGGCGGGCTGATCGCGAGGGAGGCGGCGCTGGCGGGGACGGCACGGATCATCTCGCTCACCTTGCTCAGCTCCGGACCCGGCCGCATCACCGGCCAGCGCGCGGAGATGCTGCGCGGCATGCTGGCCATGATGGACTCGGCTGGCGACGAGGGGCTGCGGGCCACGGTCGCGCAGATTTGGCGGGACCACCTGGCGCCCGAGGCCAGGGCTGGGGCCGTGCCCGACCGCGTGATCGCCTTCCTGCACGAGCGGATGATGGGCAACAGCCCGGCCGGCCTGGTGGCCATGGGCCGGTATCTGCTCGCCTGCCCGGACCGTACGGCGGAGCTCGCGGATCTTGACGGACCGCCGGTCCTGGTCCTCTACGGCGAGAACGACGACGCGTGGCCGCCGGCCGTCCAGGAACTGATGGCCAGGCGGCTTGGCGCCCACCGGGTCTGCATACCGGGCGCCGGGCACTCGCCCCCCGTCGAGGCGCCGGAGACCACGGCCAGCGCGCTCACGGCCTTCTGGCGGCAAGCGGAGGACGGCGAGCACCGACGTGCGGGTGAGAGCCGACGCGCAGGCGGGCACCGCCGACGTGCGGACGATAAGCGCCCAGCGGGCGAGCAGACGGCGGGCGGCGATCACTCCGGCATGGCCGTGTGGGCGACCGCACCACGCTCCGCCGGGGCGACGTCGGCCTGAGCGCCGTCGCGCAGTGGGCCGGCGACTTCGGCGCTCAGCGCGTCCCATGGCCGGCGTTGCTCGGACGCCGCGCTGCCTTCGGGGCAGCAGGCCCGGTAGTCGCACCATCCGCACCACGATCCCGGGCGCGGCGGGAACGCGTCCGCCAGCACGGGCGCCTGCCCACCGTCCGCCAGCACCGGCGCCTGCCCACCATCCGTGACCGCGGGCGCCTGCCCGCCGTCCTTCTCGGCCCGGAATTGCTCGTCGGCTGCCGCGCATTCCGCGGCGATGTCCTCGGCCCGGCGCAGCTGCCGGGCCAGCGACTCGTCCGTGTGCTCCCAGGCGAGCACCCGGCCGGTCGGCAGATGGTGTAGCTCGACCCGGCGGCATGGCCGGCGCATCACCCGCTCGGCGGCAAGCGCGTAGAGCGCCAGCGGCAGCGAGGTCCGCGCGTCGTCCACGGTGAGCAGGTGCCGGCCGGTCTTGTAATCCACCACGACGAGCTCACCGCTGCCGTCGCTGCCGCGGCGGTCATCGAGCCGGTCGATCCGGCCGGACACGGTGATCAGGTCGGTGCGCGTGGCCACCGTGCGCTCAACCCCGATCGGCTCGCTGGCGGGGTCGAGGCCGGTCACGTACGCCTCCACCAGACCCCTGGCCCAGTGGCGGTACCGCGCCGACTGCAGCGAGTCTGCGAAGCCCTCCCCGATCCAGCCGTGATCAAGCAGGTCGCCGGCCGCGGCCACGGTCCGCCGGGCACGCGGCAGCCGCCACCACCCGGCCAGCGCATTGTGCACGCTGGCGCCGAGGCTGTTGTGCGCCCACGGCGGGCCCTTGGCTGGCGGCGGCCGGTCCAGGTAGGTCATCCGGTACCGGCGTGGGCAGTCCAGCCAGGTGCTCAGCCTGGTGGGCGTGCATGCATACAGCCGCTTCGGCATGCCCTCGAAGCCAAGCTGTTGCACGCGTCCCATCCTGGCACGGCCCGCCGACATTACCGGGCATCCACAGCCGCACGGGGGTGTGGGACACGAATGTAGGTCAGGCGGTGTCTGGATCGCGGCTGGCTGCGGGCTTAATCTGAGAGTACTGAATACTCTCAGATCAAGGGATGCCGTGCCTGACGAGCGTGATGAGCTGGCCGGAACTCGAGCAGCCGGCGTGCTGAGCTGCTACGCGGAGCTGGCAGCGATCGGGGACTTCCGGCCGGGGATCGCTGAACGACGGTGACGCCGCAAGTGCGGCAAGCCGAACTGCGCGTGCGCTGGCCCGGGGCATCCCGGGTCACGGGCCGCAGTGGAACCTGACGCAGGAAGGCGGCGGGCGGACGCGTGACGGTTCACCTGAGACCGGGGCCGGAGCTGGACAAGGCCCGCCGGCGAAGTCGCGGAGTACGAGCGGTTCAGGCAGACTTGTCGGGCAGGTCACGGAGGTGAACGAGGCGATCTGCGAGGCCCGCCCGGCCGTGCCGCGCGACGGCGTGATGCCCGTGCCGGGAGGCCAGGCGAAAAGGGGGGCTCGCGGACGCGCTCACGGCGGAGAAGGCCGCCGAGGCTAGCCGGCCTCGCCGGCGCAGGCGGCCAGCCCCTGGGCTGCGGCGAGCGGGGACCTGGAGGCGGCGGAGCAGGTGATCCGGGCCGGGATGACTGCGGCTCGGCGGGAGGCATGCTGGAGCAGCTGCTGGCCGCCGACCGCGGCCACCGCGGGCCGCGTGTCCCGGTGCCCGGTAACGGCCACGAGGCGCCGCTTCGTCTCCTACCGGGACAAGACCATCGACACCGTGCTGCGGCCTGGTCACGCTGACGACGGGCCTGGTATCACTGCGCCGAGTGCGGGCACGGCCTGGCACCACGCGACGCCGAGCTGGGCGTCGCCGCGCGCGTCGATGTCGCCCGGGCCTGGCGGCGATGAACGACACGGACCGCGGCCGCGGTGCCGTTCGCGCAGGCAGCGCGGCTGCTGGAGGAACTGGCCGGGGTCCGGCTGACCGTCAAGCGCGTCGAGCGGGCGGCCGAGGCCAGCGGCGCCGCAGCCGTCGCGGCGGCAGGGCGGGAACGCGCCGCGCTGATCGCCGCCCGCCAGGCTGGTGCCGCTGCCGCCCTCGCCGCTCCCGGACAAGCTCTACGCCGCCATCGATGGCACCGGCGTCCCGATGACCCGCAGGGAAACGGCCAGGACCGGCACGGGCAAGGGCGACGACGGCCGGGCCCGCACCCGCGAGGTCAAGCTCGCCGTGCTTCTTCACCCAGGACAAGCTGGACGACCGACGGCTACCCGGTCCGCGACCCCGGCTCCTCCAGCATCATCGCCACCTTCGAGCCCGCCGCCGTGTTCGGCCGACCTGGTGAAGGCCGAGGCCATCCGCCGCGGCGCGGACCACGATCCGCCAGCTCACCATCATCGGCGACGGCGCCGCCTGGATCTGGGGCATCGCCAGCCGCCAAGTTCCCCGAGGCCACCCAGATCGTCGACCTCTACCACGCCCGCGAGCACCTGCACGACCTCGACCCGCGCCGCTGGAGTTCATGCTGCGCCGGCCACAGAGACGAATGGCTCGCCGCCCGCCTGGAGGACCTCGACTACGGCTACATCGACGGCATCATGGCCGCCGCCCGCCAGTACCCGCCTCGAAGGCATCGAAGAAAGACGAAGCCGACAAGGCCCTCGGCTACTTCGAGAACAACGCCCCCCGCATGCGCTACCACTGGTTCCGCCCGTGCGGCCTGTTCACCGGCTCCGGCGTCGTCGAGGCCAGCTGCAAGACCGTCATCGGCCAGCGCCTCAAGCAGTCCGGCATGCACTGGACCGTCGCGGGAGCCGACTCGATCATCGCCCTCCGCTGCCAGCGAAGCCAGCAGCACCTGGGAAGCAATCTGCAACACGCCCGGACACTCAGACGCGCACCGCCTGACCAGGAGCACCACCAAGCATGATCCGGACAGTCACCTACAAAATTGACGCGCACCCGCCGCACGGGGGTGTGGGACAAGAATGTAGGTGACTGGCCGGTAACCTCGGCTGGCCTTGCGTGTCTGAGTGTGGGATGTGCTCAGATGCGGATCAGGCCGCGCCGGTGGCGGCTTGGCCGGGTCCGGCCCAGGTCTGTTCCCGCCGGTCGCTGGCGTCTAGGCAGCGCAGGGTGAGGATGCCGTAGGCGCCGGCGAGGGTCCATCGCATGCCGGACAGTTTGCAGCGCTGGCCGGCGATCGCTTTGCAGCCGGCTTCCACGGCGCCGGAGCCGACGAACATGCCAAGCTTTTTGAAGCCGGCGTATTGCATGCGGTGGGCGTTGTGCTCGAAGTAGCCCAGGGCCGTGGCGAGGTCGCTGGCTTTCCTGCCGGCCAGCGGGAAGGTGCGGGCGGCGGCGCAGATCGCGCCGGTGTTCCCGTCGTCCAGCTCAGCGAGCCGTGCATGCAGCCAGTCCTCCTTGTGATCGCCGAGCATGAATTCCAGCAGTTTCGCCAGGTCGTGCAGGTGCTCACGGGCGTGATACAGATCGACGATCTGCGTAGCCTGGGGGAAGTGCTGGCCGGCGAGGTTCCAGATCCACGCTGCGCCGTCACCCAAGATGACCATCTGGCGGATGTGGGCGGCGCCACGGCGGCGGGCCTCGGCGGCCATGAGCGTCCCGAACTCGGGTGCAGAGGCGAAGGTGGCCACATAGGAGGAAGAGGCCAGATCGCGCACGGGGCGGCCTTCGGCGTCGGTGCTGGTCTGGGTGAACGCGACGGCCATCTTTACCTCGCGGGTATGCGCCGTGCCGTCACCGTCCTTGCCCTCGCGGCCCGCGGTCTCGGCTGCGACCACCGGCACGCCGGTCCCGTCGATGCACACATACAGCATGTCCGGCGCCGGCGCGGGCGGCAGCACGATGACCTGGCGGGCGGCGATCGCGGCGGCCTGCGCCTCGATGACGGCCGCGGCGGCCTGGCCGTCGGCCTCGGCGCGCCGCCCGGCGCGCTTGCCGGTCACGGAGATCCCGGCCAGCTCGCCGACCAGGCGTGCAGCGGCGGCGAACGGCACCGGCGCGGCCGCCCGTGCGGTCATTTTCCGCAGCCCCGGCGACATGCCCTGCCCAGCGATGCCGAGCTGGTCATCGCGGGGCGCCAGCCCGTGATGACACTGACCGCAGTGATACCAGGCCCGGCGGATGGCCACCGGGCCGAGCACCGTGTCCACGCTCTTGGCCCGGCAGCCGGCCAGATCCGCCTGGTGACCGCGGCCGCACGCCACGCGCGCGCCGGCATACCCGGGATCGGCGGCCAGCAGGCCTTCCAGCATGCCAGCGCCCAGCCGGATCAGCCCGGCCCGGATCGCCTTCTCGGCAGCCTCCAGGCCCTGCCCGGCCGCCACCGGCACAGCCGCCGCGGCGGCCAGCCGCGTTACCTCGGCGGCGGCCTCCGCCGCGAGCGCCGCGGCGAGCTCCTGGCCGAGCCGCCCCCTTTTTGCCCCCGCAGGTCAGGGGCCATGGTGCCAGGCTCCGCTAACGGCGGGCGCGCGTCGCAGATCGCCTCGTTCACCGCCGCGATCTGACCGGTCAGCGCCCGGAACCGCTCCCACTCCCCGGCCTCGCGCTGCGCCTTATCCAGCTCCGGGCCCGGCCGCGGATGCGTGGTCACCGTCTTGCCACCCGCCCACCGGACCCAGTTCCACTGCGGCCCGTGACCCCGCTCACCCGGCCGCGCGCACCGGCAATTCGCCTTGCCGCACTTGCGGAACACAGGGCTCAGCGTCCCACGCCGGAAATCCCCGACCCCGCTCAGCTCGGCATACAGCCGCGCCCGCTCCGCTTCCAGCCCCGCCAGATCCGGTTCCCCAGCCACCACGCCTCCTCTGAGAAATAACGTATCTCAGAGTGGACCCGTGAGCAGCCCCGATCAACGTCCCCTACGTTCGTGT
>CAWHZU010000033.1:0-358335 GCA_963833885.1 uncultured Actinomycetota bacterium
GGCGTTACTGGGTGCGCGAGGCGGAGGCGACGAAGCGCGAGGTCATGAGGTCTATCAGCTCGCTCTGGGTGATCTTGATGTAGCGGGGCTCCCTGTTTTTCGGCTTGGTCGCGTTCATGGTCACCCGGCCGATTGCCGTGTCCTCGCCTTCGTTGCGCACGAACTCGTTCTCGATCTTCAGGGACCTCTGCCCGAAGCGGAACTGCTGATCAACCCGGACGCGGAGCGCCTCGTCGGGCGTGATCACGTCGGCGAAGAGGAAGGACGCCATCCGGATGAACTGCTGGTGCACGGTCCGCAGCGTGTAGGAGCGGGTGCCCGCCTCGATGTTGTTTCGCTCGACGAGCAGCACGGACACGTCCCCGCTGTCGGGCGGCTGCACGGCGAGACAGCTTTCCCCGCCGGGGCCTGGTACCCCGGACGGCATCGCGACATCCTTCAGGCCCTCGGTCGTCTCCATGAACATGACCATGCCGCTCTGGAAGCCGCGGCGGTGGAACCAGCAGGCCAGCCGGTACAGATCGGCCATCGGGCGCATGACCGCCAGCTTGCCGTCGAGGCCGTCGGCGACCACATCCTTCAGGCTCGTCCCGGGCGGCAGGTTCAGCGTCCCGTCCGCGACGAGCCGGTCGAGCGCGGCCTGCATGGCGGCCTTGCGTGCCTCGCTGTCGAGGCGGCGGAACGCCGACGGCCCATCGGGGCGCGGGTCGAGCGCGCCCCGGGCCGGGTAGGCGCCGGTGACGGCCAGCGCGTCCTCGGGGTACGTGCCGAGGTCCACCTCGCTGCTGTCGCTGACCCTGGCCAGCAGCGCGGCATCGGGCTTGGGCGCCGTCTTCTTGCCGAACACCGTGCTCAGTCCCCCAGTGCGGCGTTGACCGCGCGCCGGCGACGCCGGCGCCGGCCGATGATGGTGAGCAGGAACGTCACCGGGACCAGCAGGAAGAAAAACGCCCCGACGATCGTCTCGGCCCACGCGGAAGTGGTGTCGCCCACGGCGCTGGCCAGGCTGACCACATCCGGGCTGCTGGGGTCATAGACCACGGAGAGCCTCTCTCCCTGATAGACGCTGCTGGGGTCGGCGCCGACCGTGCCCTGCACCGCACGCCCGTCGACCTGATAGCTCACCTGAATGGTGTTCTTGCCGTAGCCGCTGGTCGCGGTCACCCGCGCGACCACCGGCACACCGCTGGTGGCGAGCTCGTGCTCGTTGACGAAGCCGGAGATGCCGAGGCCGAGCAGCACGGCGCCGTAGATCGTGAGGCCGGCCAGCATGATGATGCCGATCACGGGCCGGCCCGCCTGCCGAGACGGCGGCGCCTCACCATGCGCGCCGGCCATTCGGATTCGCGCGCCCGCTGTTCAACTGCCCCGCCCTCCGCGTCCTTTCCGCGCCGTTCCCCGCCCTCCCCACCCGGGCGATACTACGCCGATGGCGGCATTACGGGAGGTTCGGCCACACAACGGTTGCGTTGCCAGCCGAGGCCGGTGATCCCCGCGTCGATCTGGTCGCCGTCGGCGAGGAACCGGCGCCAGTGGGCGCCGTTGCCGGCCGGCGACCCGGTCAGGATGAGGTCGCCGGGCTGCAGCGTGGTGATGTGCGAGGCGTACGAGATCAGCCGGGACACGTCGAAGATCATGTCCTTGGTCGACTCGTCCTGCATCACCTTGCCGTTCAGGCTCAGCGTGATCCGCAGGTCCATCGGGTCGGACACGAACACGCTCGGCACCAGCACCGGGCCGGTGGGCAGGAACGTGGGCGCGTTCTTGCTCCGCAGCCAGTCGGTGCCGATCTTCCCCAGGTCCGGCCGGTAGACCAGGTCACGGGTGGTCACGTCGTTGCAGATCGTGTAGCCGGCGACGTGCCGGAGCGCCTGATCCGGCGGCACCCGCCGGGCCGGGCGGCCGATCACAGCGGCGAGCTCGAGTTCCCAGTCGTGCTGAGTGCCCCCGGCGGGCAGCACGATGTCATCGAACGCCCCGCACATCGCGCTGGCCAGCCCGATGAAGAGGTACGGGTCCGTGTTTGCCGCCCGGTGCTCCATGAACGCCGCCGCGTCCGCCCGGACCTGCTCGGTGGTCCGGCCGTCCGCCGGGTCGTGCTCGGACACGATGATGTCGATGACGTGCTTGCGGTAGTTCGCGCCGCTCTGCAGCAGGTTCCGCGGCTCGACCGGCGGCAGCGCGCGCACCTCGGCAGCGGGCAGCCAGGTGCCCTGGTCGCGGTCCGCGAGCTCGGCCAGCCTGGGCAGCGCGGTGTCCCAGTCGGCGAGCAGTTCGCGGGTCGATGACGGCAGCCCGTCGGCGCGCAGGTCGCGGACGCGGGCCGCCGCGATCAGGCCGGGGAACGGCTCACCGCCGGGCGCCGCGAACGTGCCGAGCGCGAACGGGCCGGCCACATCCCAGTCGGCCAGGGTCATCGGTCTCGTTCCTCCTCCGGGATGGGGCGCCGCCGGCGCCCGCCTAGCCGAGCGTCGTCAGGCCGCCGTCGACGACGATGTTGGCGCCGGAGATCCACTCCGACTCGTCCGAGGCCAGGAACAGGGCCACCCGGGCGACGTCGTCCGGGCGGCCGACCCGGCCCATCGGGATCCGGTCAAGGACCATGCGCCGGAACAGTTCCGGCGGGTTGGAGATCACCGGGTCGGTGGCCGGGGTGTGGATCAGCCCGGGGCTGATCGTGTTGGCCCGGATCCGGTGCCTGCCGCCCTCGGCCACGAACTGCAGGGTCAGCGCCGCGCAGCCGGCCTTGGCCGCGCTGTGCGCGTTCTGCTCGACGAACTCGACGCCGCGGATCGCCGCGATCGAGGAGACGTTGATGATCGACCCGCCGGCCCGCGCGATCAGGTGCGGCCAGGCCGCGCGGGTCACATAGAAGACCGTGTAGAGCTCGTTACGCAGCGTGAACTCCCAGTCGGGCACGCTGAGCTCGTCAATCGGCGCCATCCGGATCGCCGAGGCGTTGTTGTAGAGCACATCGACGCCCCCGTAGACCGCGGCCGCCTGGTCCACCCAGGCCGCGGCGGCGTCCGGGTCGCCGAGGTCGACCGGGGCCATGGCGGTCATCTCGCCGCCGGCCTTGACCGCGAGCTCGACGGTTTGCGCCGACCCGTCCGCGTTGATGTCGCAGCCGACCACGCGGGCGCCCTCGCTGGCGAACAGGACCGCCGCGGCGCGGCCCATCCCGCCGCCGGTGCCGGTGATCAGCGCCACCTTGCCCGCGAGGCGTCCCGCTCCGGCCCGGCCGTGGTCACCGGGGGAGTGTGCCTCAGTGCTCGCGGGCACGGGAGGCCGTCCGGTCGATCAGCTCGATGAGGTTGCCTTCCGGGTCGGCCACGAACGCCATCCGCACCCCGGGCTCGGGCGAGGCACGCGGCGCCATCCGCCCAACGGCACCGGCTGATATCAACGCCGCGTGGGCCGCGTCGACATCGGGGATGTCCAGGCACATGTGCCCGTACCCGCGGCGCAGCGCGGCTTCGTCCGGGCTGCCCGGCGGCGGGTCATGGCGTGCCGATCCGTCCCGCTCGAGCAGCTCGACCCGGTAGCCGCTCGGGCTGAGCAGCATCGCGCCGCGCAGCCCGACGTGCGGGACGTCGAATTCGAATTCCCGCGCCAGGCCGAGCGCGGCGCAGTACCAGCCGGCGGCCCTGCCCAGGTCGGCGACGGAGATGCCGACGTGGTCGAACGTCCCGGCCGGTGGCACGGGGCCTGATGTCATCTCTGCCTCGCTGTGGTTGTGGTGGCCGCCGGGGACGGCAGGCCGAGCAGCTCACAGGCGTTCTGGCCGCGGATCGCGGCCCGGTCGCCCTCGCTCAGGCCGGTCGCGGCGTCCAGCCGGGCGAGCGGGTCGTCCACGCCCATGTCGAACGGGTAGTCGGTGCCCAGCACCACCCGGCCGGCCCCGGCCGCGTCCACCAGGTGCTCGAGCCCGCTGGGCGTGAACACCAGCGAGTCGAACCAGATCTCGCGCAGGTACTCGCTGGGCGGCCGGGCGCAGCCGCGCGCGTCCGGCCGGACCCGCCAGGCATGATCGGACCGCCCGATGTAGACCGGCAGGTACCCGCCGCCGTGGCAGGCGCACAGCCGCAGCCCGGGATGCCGGTCCAGCAGCCCCGAGAAGATCAGGTGCGACAGGGCGATCGTGGTCTCGGTCGGCTGGCCGACGACGTTGCCGAGGTAGTGCGCGGCCAGCCGCGGTCCCAGGCTGGTGCCCCACGGATGGATCAGCACCACGGCGTCCAGTTCCCGCGCCATGGCCCAGAACGGGTCGTGTGCCGGGTCGGCGAGCTCCCGCCCGGCGACCGTGGTGGACACGCTGGCGCCGCGCAGGCCAAGAGTCCTGACCGCGTGGCGCAGCTCGGCCGCGGCGAGCTCGGGGTGCTGCAGTGGCACCGTGCCAAGGCCGGCCAGGCGCTGCGGGGCCTGGGCGCAGAATGCCGCGATGCCCTCGTTGGTCGCCCGGGTGAAGTCGGCGGCCAGCGCCGCGTCGGTCCAGTAGTGGTGCATGGGCATCGGCCCGACGGCCTGAATGTCGACGCCCATCGCGTCCATGTCCGCCAGCCGCCGGCCGGCGTCGGCCATCAGCGGCACCACCCGGGCCAGCTGGGCCCGGTTGACCTCGAGGGACTGCTCCGAGTGGGCCGCCTGCTCGGCCGCTATCTCGTCGGCCATGCCGATCGCGCTGGCCACCAGCGCCTCGGCCGCCGGGACGGCCAGGTGGGCGTGCACGTCAACGACCGGCGAGCTCACCGCTGGTCCTGCGGGGGCCGGCGGCGGGCCTGGGGGATCGGGGAGGCTTCGGGCGGGCCCTCGACCACCTCATTGCTGATCGTGCCGATGCCCTCGACGGTCATCGTCACCACGTCGCCCGGCTTCAGCGGCGGCGGATCGAGGCTGTCCGACCGGCCCCACGCCTCGGCGAGCGAACCGCCCGGGCAGGTGCCCGAGGCGATCACGTCGCCGGCCTTGACCCACGCGGACCGGGACGCGTAGGCGACCAGCTCGGCAAACGACCAGGCCATGCTCGCCAGCCGGTCGCCGCCCATCCGGACGGAGTTGACCAGCACGGTCATCTCCAGGTCGAGACGGTCACCGGCCTGATAGGGCGCCAGCTCGTCGGCGGTCACGATGCACGGGCCCAGGGTGGAAGCGAAATCCTTCCCCTTGGCCGGGCCGAGCCCGCTGCGCATCTCCCTGGACTGCAGGTCGCGGGCTGACCAGTCGTTCAGGATCGTGTAGCCGGCGATGTGCTCGGCTGCCTGCTTAGGCGTCAGGTCGCGGCCGTCCTGGCCGATGACCGCGGCGACCTCGAGCTCGTAGTCCAGCAGCTTGCAGCCCGCCGGGATCGGGACCAGGTCGTTGGCGCCGACCACCGCGTGCGGGCTCATGAACATGAAGGTGGGCTGCTCGTACCAGGACTCGGGGACGCCCTCCTTGCCCTCCACCGCGCGCCGGACGCCCGCCACGTGGGCCTCGAAGCTGACGAAGTCCCGCATGCTCGGCGGGTGCAGCGGGGGCAGCAGCCGGACCTCCCCGAGGCCGATCTCGGTGCCGGCCGCCGCGGCCGCGGCGCCGCGGCCAGCCTGGCCGGCGGCGAGCAGGCCGAGCATGGTCAGGTCGTCCGGAAGCGGGCGGACGCCGCGCTCGCCGAGCAGGCCGAGGTGCGGAGCGCCGGCGTGCTCATAGGTGGCGATGCGCATGGCGGGCCGTCACTCGAAGGTCTCGTAGAAACGGCGCTCGCGGCTCTCCAGCTGCGGGATCGCCTGCTCCAGGGCGAGCCGCTGGAAGTGCTCCGACTCGGCGTGTGCCTTGTAGGCCGCCTCGTCGTCATAGATCTCGAACAGGCGGAACATTCGTGGTACCGCAGGATCGGAGTAGGGCTGGTAGAAGCGGCACCCGGGCTCGGCCCTGGACAGCGGTGTGAGCTGGCGGATGACGTCGCGGACGAGTTCCTCCTTCCCGGGCTTGGCCGTCCAGACAGCGGAAACCACGTAGGCCATGTCGCCTCTCCTCTACTTTCCAGTGGTGCCGGGAACCTTGATCGCGTCCGCGATCCCCTTGTGGGACACGTGCGCGGTCATGCCGCCGTCCACGGTGATCTCGGCGCCGTTAATGTATGCCGAATCGTCCGAGAGCAGGAACGCGACCAGCGGCGCGACGTCGCCGGGGGAGCCGATCCGCCCGGCCGGGATCTCGGCGAGCGCGGCGTCCTTGAACGCCGGCGACGCGCCGTCCATCATCGGCGTGTCGACCAGGCCGGGCATGATCGCGTTGGCGCGGATGCCCTGGCCGGCCAGGTCCAGCGAGGCGGTGCGGGTCAGCCCGCGCAGCGCCCACTTGCTCGCGGTGTACGCCGCCGCCACGTGCCCGCTCAGTGCGGCCACCGAGCACACGTTGACGATGGAGCCGCCGTCGGCCATCAGCGGCACCAGCGCCTGGATGCCGAGCAATGGCCCGGTCACGTTGACGTCGAAGGCCCGCCGCCAGGCGTCCAGCGGGACGGTCGGCAGCCGGTCCCGCCCCGCGATCCCGGCGTTGTTCACCAGCCCGTGCACCACGCCGTAGGCGTCGGCGGCCAGTCTCGCCACCGCGTCCCAGTCGTCCGGGCTGGTCACGTCGAGGTGCTGGTAGCGGGCTTGCGTGCCCGCGCCGTCGGCCAGCCCGCTCACCACGGCGCTGCCGAGGTCGTCGAGCACGTCGGTGGCGATGACCCTGGCGCCCTCCGCGGCCAGCAGCGCGACCTCCGCGGCTCCCTGGCCGCGGGCAGCACCGGTCACCACCACGACCTTGCCGGCCAACCTGCCCATGCGGGGGATGCTAGGGCCGGGTCAGCCCGGTGCGGAAATCGCCGCTGGGGATACCTGGCATGCCGGGCCTCCGGCGGCCTCGGTGCCGGCCAGGCCCCGCATCAGGCCGAGCAGCCAGCGGTGGCCCGGATCGGCCTCCCTCGTCGGGTGCCACCACACGGCCTCCACGATGTCGACGTCGCCGAACGGCGGTTCCACGATCGTCACCCGCGCCACGTCGGCGACGCGGCGCGCCAGCAGTTCCGGGAGCACGGCCACCAGGTCGGTGCCGGCCACGACAAACGGCAGCGACAGCCAGCCGACGGAACTGACCCTGGGGTTCTGCCGGATGCCCTTCGCGCTCAGCGCGCGGTCCAGCGGGGTGAGGTTCGGGCCGAAGTTCGCGACCGCGTGCGGCAGGTCCTGGAAGTCCTCCAGGCTCAGCCTGCCGCCGGACAGCCGCTCGTGCGCCGGGTCGGTCACGCAGACGAACCGGTCGTGGAACAACACCGCGCTCTGCCCGGGGAACCCGCAGCCCAGCGGGCCGACCAGGATGTCGTACCGCAGCAGGCCGCGATCGGAGACGTGCATATCCCACGGGATGGGGCCGAACTCGACCCGGACATGCGGCGCAAGTCTGGAGATCTGCCGCAGCAGCGGCTCGCTGATGACGGCAAACGCGTAATCGGACAATGTGATCGAAAAGGTGCGGTCGGACGTGGCCGCGTCGAACTCGTCGCGCAGCGCCAGCGCCTGCTCGATCATCGGCACGGTCTGCTCGACCAGCGGCAGCAGCGACCGGGCGAACGGCGTGAGCTCATAGTCCCGGCCGACCCGGACCAGCAGGTCATCCCGGTAGTGCCGGCGCAGCCGGGCCAGCGCGGTGCTCATGGCCGGCTGTGCCATGCCGATCCGTTCCCCGGCGCGGGTGACGTTCGCCTCCTCCAGCATCGCGCGCAGCGCGATGAGCAGATTCAGGTCCATCCCGGCGACCGTCATGCCGCACCTCCTCCCCTTGCATGATCCCATCGGTTAAGACCAGGTGACCAGGTCGTTGCCGGGCTGTTGCCGATATGCTCGCCGCTACGACGGCCATGACGGGGCGGTGCGGTATGTCCGGGCTTCGCGGCGCTGACCTGAACCTGCTGGTGGTCCTCGGTGCGCTGCTCGAAGAGCGGAACCTGACCCACGCTGGCGAGCGGATCAGCATGAGCCAGCCGGCCATGAGTGCGGCCCTGGCCAGGCTGCGCAAGCACTTCGACGACGAGCTGCTGGTGCGCGCGGGCCGGGGGTACGTGCTGACCCCGCTGGCCGAGCGGACGCTGCCGCTGGTGCAGCAGGCCATCCGCCAGGCCGAGGTCGCGCTCGAGGTGCCGCCGGACTTCGACCCGGCGACCAGCAGGCGCCAGATCTCGATCTCGATCTCCGACTACGCGATGACCATGCTGCTGGCCCCGCTGCTCGAGCTGCTCCGCCGCCGGGCCCCGTTCATGCGCGTGGAGGTCGACCCGCTGCCCAGGGATGCCGAGGAGAACGAGTCCTACCTGCAGCGCCGGGACCTGCTGATCGGCGGTGCCGGGCTGGGCATCCCCGGCCGCCGGCAGGTGGTGTTCCGGGACCGGTTCGTGTGCATCGCCGACCGCGGCAACCCGTGCGCCGCCCGGGACTCGATCACGCTGGATGAGGTGGCGGCGATGCGCCACGCCGTCGTCGACTTCGGCCGCGGCACGGCCACGCCCGCTGAACGGGCGCTGCTGCGCCTCGGCATCCAGCCCGAGAAGGCGGTCATGGTCCCCGGGCTGCTCCCGCTGCCGTTCGCGGTGGCCGGCACCCCGCTGATCGCGTTCGTGCCCGGACGCCTCGCGGAGCGATGCGCCGACCGGCTCGGCCTGGCCATCGTCCCCGTGGACTGGGAGGCGCCGGAACTGGTCGAGGCCGCACACTGGCATCCGAGCCGCAGCGGCGACCCGACGCTGCAGTGGCTCCGCGGGATCCTCAGGGAGCTGTCGTCGGCGCCGGGCTTCATGTCAGGCGCTCCCGCAGGCTGACGTCAGCCAGCGCGTGCACCTGCGCGGTTCCCTGCCCGTAGACCTTGAACACCCGGCGCAGCTCCAGCATGCTCATCGCCGCATCCCCGCTATCCGCCCGTTGCCGGGTGCGGGTCGAGTTGCGGGCTGCGGAGTTCGATCTGGCCGCGGCCGTTCAGGAAGACGCCGAAGATGATAAGGCTGGCGTCTGGCGGGACCTGGGCGGTGATCTCATGCCGGGCCCAGTCGCCGGTTCCGGTGACGAAGGCGAAGTGGTTCTCAGGATCGTCCCAGGGATCCGGTACGGCTGGTCGCTGCCCCGGCCGTCCTTCGCCGACGGCGCGGAGCACCAGTCCGGCGCGGTCGACGTCGGTGGTGCGCAGGTCGCCGCGGAAGGCGACGGTGCGGCTGCGGTAGTCGTCGGCGTTGATCTCCTGGCTGAGGAAGGCGAATCCGGCGGGTTCGGGCACGGCCGCGGCCAGGATCACCCGCCCGTCTTCGGTGGCGCAGGAATAGTCCTGGTCGTGGGACCCGGTCGCCTGGCGCAGGAAGGTGCCGCCGAGCTGCCATCGGTGCAGGCCGTCGGCGAACGCCATGTTGCGGGGCTCGAACCGCGTGTACTCGGGCGGCTCGGGGGGTGGCTGCTGGCGGCTGCCGTACGGGCTGAGCAGGCCGGGGCCGGTGACGGGCTCGGAGAGCCGGTCCATTACCGGGTCGTCGACGGCCAGCGGCGCGCCGGTGATGACGGCCAGGGCCAGGCCGTCGGCTAGGCGGGTAGTTACCTGGCGGGTTCCGCCGCCCGCGGCGATGTCTATCCGCGTGGCGGTCACCGCCGGGCCCAGGTCGGTGACGGTCACGGCGGTCACGGTGATCCCGGCAGCGTGCAGCAGCTGGCCGGTCATCTCCCCGGCATCGTCGCGGTCCTCCTGGCGGGCGAGCAGGCGCCAGAACGCATCGCTGCGGGCTGGCAGCCGGACCGGCAGTGCCGCCCGGTGCCCGGCGTCGTCGGCGAGTACCACCAGCACGTGGGGGCCGGCTGGTTGGGGTCCGGGCCAGGGTTCGGCGTGCGCGATGCGGACGGCAGTCATGGGGGTTCTCCGGGAGGTGGCGGGGATGAGGTCGGGGCGGTGCGCGGTGATGTATGCGCGCAGCCGGCGGCGAGCCTTGTGCAGGCTGGCCTTGGCGGCGCCCGGAGTGCCGGCGATCTGGGCCTCGGGCTGGTCGGCGTAGTAGAAGAGGGTGACGGCCTGGCGCTGCCCGGGGGGCAGGCCGGCGACCGCGTGGCCCAGCACGTCGGCACGGTCCAGGTCCTCAGCCGACGGCAGGCCGTGCGCCGATGCCGGGTGCAGATCCTCGGGCCAGTCGCCGAGCAGGGTCAGCGGTGCGCGGCGCCGCTGGACGCGGCAGACGTTGGCCACGATGCCGCCCAGCCAGCCGGCGAACCGGCCGGGGTCGCGCAGCCGGTCCAGCGCGATGAACGCTTGCAGGAACGCGTCTTGCACGGCGTCGTCGGCGTCGTCCGGCTGCGGGCACAGCCGTGCCGCGCGGGCGCGGGCCATCGGCAGGTGCCGTTCGACCAGCAGGCGGAACGCCGCCGGATCGCCGTCGCGGGCCAGCCGGACCAGGTCCCCGTCCGAGATCTCCATGCTCTGCTCTACTCCGCGGCTTGCGGCCGGGCCGGGGACAGTTCCGCGTTGCGCAGCTCGACGCGGCCGCGGCCGGTCAGCGAGATGCCGAACCGGATGATTCCGGCGTCGCCCGGGACGGGCATCGTGACCTCATGCCAGGTCCAGTCGCTCCTGCCCGGGCCGGTCAGGCTGCTGCCGCCGCGGTCGCGCAGGTGGGCGCCGGGAGGCTCGGCGGGCCCGCCCGCGGCCAGATGCAGCCCGGCCTGGCCGGCAACGCTGGTGGTGCGCAGCTGTCCGCGGAAGGTGACCGTGCGGCCCAGGTGGTCCTCGGCGAGGATCTCCTGGAACAGGACGGCGAACCCGGAGGGTTCCGGGACCGCGGAGGCCAGCACCGCGGTCCCGTCTGCGGCGGCGCCGGAATAGTCCTGCGAATGCGGCCGGCCGGCAGCCAGGAAGCTGCCAGCCAGCCCCCACCGGTCCAGGCCGTCGGCGAACGCCATGTTCCGCGGCTCGAAACGCCGCCGCTGCCCGGGACTGCCCGGCGGCCGGATGGCAGCCGGGAACAGGAACGGCGCCAGCACGTCCTCGCCCTGGACCGGGGCCGCGAACCGGTCCATCACCGCATCGGCCACCCGGACCGGCGCCCCCGCCGCGACCGCCAGTTTCAGGCCGTACTCGGCGCTGACCAGGACATGCCGGTCTCCGGCGGCCGTGGCCAGCTCGACCCGCGCCGCGGCCGTGTCCGAACGCAGCTCCGGCACATCCTCGCTGGCCGGCTCGATGTCCACGGCGATCACGGCCATCCCGGCCGCGTGCAGCAGCCGGGCCGCTGTCTCCTCCAGTACGCCGGCCAGTACGGCGTCTCCGGCAGGCCGGTCCAGCGCCCGCAGCAATTTGAAACCGTCAACCCGCAGCCACAGCGGCACCGCCCGGTGATCCGTGTCGTCGGCGAGCACGATGAGTGCCTGGCCGTTCGCGGCACTGCCGCCCGGCACTCGCCCGGACCTGGGATCATCAAGCACGATGCGGACAATCGACACGGCGGTCCTCCAGGAGACGGCAAGACAGCGACTTGGGCCACACTCGTTAGTGTCCGATGACCACGCCCCGGGTTACCCGCTCCGGGCAGATCGGGCAACAGGACATTCAGGGCTGCGAGGCGGCGAGGAAGCTGAGCGTCGAGTCCATGGTTCGCGCCACGTCCTGATCGGTGTGCGGTTCGGTGTCCATCTCCCAGCGGACCAGCTGCAGCGAGTTCCGCACCACGATCTCGACCCGGGGCATCCGGCGCGCCATGAACGCTGCCAGCGCCTGGCCGAGCGGCGCCTCGCCGGTGACCAGTTCGGCCAGCACGACGGCGTCCTCGGCGCACATGGCCGCGCCCTGAGCGATCAGCGGCGGGCAGGCGTGCGCGGCATCCCCGATCACGATGGCGCGCCCCCGGTACCACGGGTCCTCGACCAGCAGCCACTCGATCCGGGTGTGGGATACGTCGGACTCGGGGCCGATGGTCTGGCGGATCTTGCCCCAGGTGCCGCCGTAGCCCTCGGAGCGCTCGTACATCAGCTGCCAGGCCGGGCCGTCGCCGAAGCCGTCCCGCGTGCGGTCCTCGTCGAGGATGTAGGCGTAGCACCGGTCGGCGGAGATGGGGGAGTAGCCGGCCTTGTAGCGCGGCCCGCCGTAGTAGACCTCCGCGCAGTCCATCTCGGCCGGGCGCTCCGACACCACCCGCCAGATGCTCATGCCGCTGGGCTGCGGCTGCGTGGTGATGCCGAGCAGTGACCGCGTCGCCGACCTGATGCCGTCGGCGCCAACGACGAGGTCGTAGGAGCCGGAGCTCCCGTCGGTGAAGTCCACATGCGCCTGCCCGCCATCCTGGGCCATCGCCTTCACGCTCAGGCCGAGGCGGACGTTGACGCCCGCGCCGTACACGTGCTCGCACAGCACCGCCTGAAGGTCGGCTCGCAGCGCGCCCAGCGTCGCGGGCAGCTGCTCGCCACCGGTGTGCGCCGTCGGCACCTCGGCGATCAGCGAGCCGTCCGCGTGCCGCATCCGCATCTGGTTGAACGGCACGCCCCGCTGCAGCACCTCGTCGAGCACGCCCACCTTCCCCAGCGCGGCCAGCGCGTTGCCCTGGACGGTGATGCCGTGCCCGACGCCGTGCCAGACGGGGCTGATTTCCACCAGGTCGGCCCGCACCCCGCGCTGCGCCAGCGCCAGCGCCAGCATGCTGCCGGTGATGCCGCCGCCGACGACCAGTGCCGTCGACACCCCCCCGCCCACCTCCCCAGCCCGCTTCACGGCGTGCTCCTCTCCTGAGCGGTCATGAATAGCCGGTCCGATCGCTGCCCGTCAGACCCGATCGCGCATTCTTCGCTCCCGCCCGTAGAGCGCGACGGTGAGCAAAATCAGCGCGCCAAAGACGATCTGTGCCGTGGCCGAGTCGACGTTCAGCACGGCGATCACGAAGTTCAGCGCGGTCACGATCAGGGCGCCGAGACAGGTGCGCAGGTAGTCGCCGCGGCCGCCCATCATCGTGCCGCCGACGATGACCGCGGCCAGCCCGGGGAACAGGTAGTTGTTGCCGATGTTGGTGTCGCCGCCGGGGCTGAAGCCGGCCAGCATGACCCCGGCGAGCCCGGCCATCACCGCGCTGGCCGCGTACGCGCTGGTCCAGACGCGGGCGGTGCGGACTCCGGCCAGGTCCGCGGCGCGCGGTCCCGAGCCGGCCAGGTAGAGCCGCCGTCCGGCCGGGGTGCGGGCGAGGATCACCGTGATCACGGCGGCCAGCACGACCCAGAACGCGACGACCGGCGCGACCGGCAGCCCGAACGTTGTCGAGGACTGCTGGGTGAAGGTCTGCAGCCAGCCCGGCGCCATCCCGTTCAGCAGCTTGGTGTCGGTGCCGACCACCGCGCCGACCACGACCGAGCTCATGCCGAGCGTGACCACCAGCGGTTCCAGGCCGAACCGGTGGCACACCCAGCCGGAGAAGCTTCCCCCGGCCACGCACACGGCAGCCACGATGAGGGCCACCAGCCCGAAGTTCCAGTGGTCGAGCCCGCTCAAGTGGGTGACCAGCAGGTTCCCGGCGACGAGGTACGCGGCTATCGAGAAGTCCAGGCCGCCGAGCAGGATCACGAACGTCTGCCCAGCTGCGGCGACGCCGAGGAACGACGCCTGCAGCAGGATCGGCGCCAGCAGGCCGTTCCAGCTGAAGTCGCCGTCCTTCCCGCCGACGTACAGCACGAGCGCGGCCAGCACCAGCACCTGCAGCAGCGGGAACCTGCGCTGGGCCGCGGCTGCGGAGCGCGCCGCTCCCAGCAGCGGCCGGCGGTCCGGCTGGTAGTCCCGCTCCGGCGCGGGCGACGTCAGGCCGCTCACCGCAGGGCCTTCCTGGCCGCACGCTGGCGGGCCGCGAACATGATCGCCACGATCAGGACGGCGCCGTAGCAGGCCTGCGACCAGAACGAGGAGATGTTCAGCGCGGCGAGAAGGTTCTCGATCAGGAAGATGACCGCCGCGCCGAGCAGCGAGCCGAGCATGCCGCCGCGCCCGCCAGCCAGCGACGTGCCGCCCAGCGCCACGGCGGCGATCGCCAGCAGGATGAACGGGGTGACGAACGCGGAATCGGCCTCGGCCTGGTGCAGCTGGGCGACGATCGCCACCCCGGCCAGGCCGGCGATCGCGCCGCCGCACGTGTACGCCAGCGTGCGCACCGCCGCGACGTTCACCCCCGCGGTGTACGCGGTGGTCTCGCTCCCGCCGACGGCGCGCAGGGTCCGCACGAAAGGCGTGCGGTCCAGGCCGAACCAGGCCAGCAGCGGCGCCGCGATCAGGATCAGCCCGCCGGGCACGCCGCCGGCGGTCGAGCCCAGCGAGGTCAGCCAGCCGGTCGTGCCGGATACCGGCGACGGTGCGTAGGCCAGCGCGAAGCCGGACAGGATGAAGTTCATGCACAGCGTCGCGACCACTGCCTGATACCGGCCGTAGTTGACCAGCGCCCCGTTGAACGCGCCGACGGCGGCGCCGAACAGGACCGACACCGGCAGGATCACGGCGGCGCTGGTGATGCCGTGGCCAAGAAGCACCACCTCGATCACCACCGAGACCATCGTGAACAGCGGCGCTATCGAGATGTCGATCCCGCCGCCGAGGATCGCGGGAGTCGACGCCATCGCCGCCAGCGCCGGCGTGGCCAGCTCGGCAAACGTCACGATCCACGAGCTCCAGTACAGGAAGCTGTGCTGCACCGCCACGTTGGCCACCAGCAGCGCGACCGCGAGCACGGCGGGCAGCAGCCAGGCCCGGTCCGCGGCACGCCACCCCTGGCTGGGCCGGGCGGGCGAGGTGAGTGGGGCAGGCGAGATGGGCAGGGCGGGCGAGGTGGGTGAGGCAGGCGAGGCGGACGGGGAAAGCGGGGTGGGCGGGGAGAGCGGGGCGGACCGCTGGGCTTGCGGCTTCGCGGCCGGTGCGGGCTGCGGTGGCTGCGCGGTGTCCTCGGCCGCGGCGGGGCCGAAGAACTCGCGGACGATGCTGGCCCGGCTGAGCTGGTCACGGCCCAGCTCGGCCGCGGGGCGGCCGTCACGGAACACCAGCACCCGGTCCATCAGCTCCAGGTGCTCGTCGACCTCGGTCGACAGCATCACGATCCCCATGCCCGGGGAGGGGGAGGGGTTTCCTGGGGTGCGCGCGGTCGGAGCCCCCGCAGGGGCAGCCAGCTCCCGCAGTAGCGCGTAGATGTCCCGCTTGGCGCCGATGTCGATGCCCCGGGTCGGGTCGTTCAGCAGCAGCACCTGCGGGTCGGCGGCCAGCGCCCGCGCGATCACGACCTTCTGCTGATTGCCGCCCGACAGGGTGGTGATCGGGTCCCGGTCGCGGCCGAGACGGATCCGCAGCCGGTTGCGGTAGGGCTCGAACCGCGCCGAGGCGCGGCGGGTCGAGATCAGCAGCCCGCGGACGTCCTGCCGGAGCGTCGCGGCGGTGAAGTTCTCCCGGACCGAAAGCGGCGGGAAGATCGACTCGTCCCGCCGGTCCCTGGCCACGTACTCGATCCGGACGGCGGGGCTGCCCGGGCCCCCGGGCCTGCCCGGGCCACCAGAACTGCCGGGGTCGCCTGAGCTGCCCCCCGCCGCCGTGGCCGCCCGGCCGAACCGGAGCGCCTGCAGGTACTCGTCCTGACCCTGCCCTTCCAGCCCGGCCAGGCCGACGATCTCACCGGACCGCAGGTTCAGACCGCCGGCCGCGAGGACGACGTCCCCGGCCTGGGCGCGTTCGGGCGCGGTCGCCTCGGCCTGCACCAGCTGCTCGCCGCCGGTCATGAGCTCGACCAGGCGGTCCGCCCCGGCGTCGGCCCGGTCCAGGGTGGCCACGGACTCGCCGGAGCGCAACACGGTGATCTGGTCCGCGACCTGGGTCACCTCGTCCATCCGGTGCGAGATGAACAGCACCGCGCGCCCCGCCGCCGTCAGCCGGCGCATGCATGCGAACAGCCGGTCCCGGGTGGCGACGTCCAGGGCCGAACTGGCCTCGTCGAGGATCAGGATCGTCGGGTCGCGCAGCAGCGCGCGGCAGATCGCCACGCCCTGCCGTTCGCTGAGGGACAGCGAGCGGGCCGGGGCGCCGAGATCGGGGCAGCGGCCGAGCAGTTCGGTCAGCACCTCCCTGGCCCGGTCCCGCCGCTCGGCCGGCGAGATCCGGGCCCGGCGCAGAATGCCGTCGTAGCCGAGCCACAGGTTCTCCAGAACCGACTGCGCGGGAACGCACTGCACTTCCTGGAACACCGTGGCTACTCCGGCGCCGATCGCCGCACGGGGGCTGCGCGTCCGCAGCGGCTCCTGCCGAAGCAGCACCTCGCCCGAGTCTGCCCGGTGCACCCCAGCGAGGATCTTGACCAGGGTGGACTTCCCCGACCCGTTCTCGCCGATCAGGGCGTGTATTTCGCCGGCCCGCAACGCCAGGGAACAGTGACGCAGCGCCGTGGTGGCGCCGAAGGCCTTCGCCAGGCCGTCGACGTGCAGCACCGTCGACGGCGGCGCCTGGGTCTGCGTCACTGTCCCCATCAGTGTCAGCGGGTCCGTCACGCGCCGGGATGCGTGAGGATCGCGCTCAGTTCGGCCGTGGGCAGCACGTTCAGGCTGGCAGGGCCGCCGGCGTTGCCCGTGGACGTCGGCGTCATGCTGCTGGTGAACCACTGCGCCACGGTGGCGTCGGTGACCAGCGGCGTGTTCAGCACGACCGCCGAGACCTTCACGCCGTCACCGGCGAACAGGTCCTTGACCAGGGTGGTGGTGGCGATGGCCAGCTGCGGCGGGGTCGTGGTGATGCCCACGCCCTTGTAGGAAGCCTTGTGCTGGTACCAGTAGGCCAGCTCGCCGTCCTCCATGCTGTCGTTGGCGATCTCCGGCACGGTCTTGCCCGCCGCCTGGAAGCCTTCCAGCACGCCGGTCGCGCCCGAGCCCGAGGTCATCGCGGCGGCGATCTTCTGCGGATGGGTCTCCAGGTAGGTCTGCACGTCGCTCTTTGCGGTGGCGTCGGAGAACTGGTCGTAGATCGTGTCGTTCGTGCTGATCCCGGGACACAGCTTGAAGACGGCCTTGACGCCGTCGTAGGCGGCGATGTCGATGCCGACGCCGGAGATGCCGTGCACGTCCAGAACCATGCCCTTGCCGCCGATGTCCTTGGCCACCTGCTGGCCGAGATAAGCCCCCTGCAGCCAGTCGTTCGCGCCCAGTGAGATCGTGTCGGCGCTGGCCACGGGGTTGAGCAGGGAGATCGACGGTATCCCGGCGGCGGCCGCGTTCTTCACGGCGGTGGTGAACGCGCTGGACGACAGCGGCTCGTACACGATCAGCGCGTCCTTGCGCTCCACCATCTGGTTGAAGTCGGCGACCTGGTCGGTGACCTCGTCCGAGGAGGTCACCGCGTCCACCTTGTACCCGGCGCCCTTGAGCATGCCTTCCAGGATGGCCTGCAGGGCGAGCTGGTAGCCGTTGTTGGTCTCCGACAGCAGGAAGCCCACGGTCTTCGAGCTCGAGGTGGGCTTCCAGGTCGCGAACGCGCTCTTGTACACGGGCGTCGGGTAGCCGTTGTACAGGGCCCGGAGGCTGCTGGGCAGCGAGGTCAGGACGCCGTCCGGGTCGGACGGCAGCGTGGTCGGTATCGTGCCGCACTTGCTGCCGGCCGAGGTGTTGCCGGCGGTGTTGGTCGTGCCGGACGAGCTAGACGAGCACGCCGACATGCCGAGGCCGACGGCGAGGGCCAGCGTGGCCAGGCCGGCGGGTATAGAACTCTCATCGGAAGATCTCCTTGGATGTGGCATTCAGGTGATATCCAGCGGGGCTGGGCGGGCTCCTCATACGGGCGGGCAGGTGAACAGGCCAGGATCAGGGTCGTTAAAGGACTCCCTGGCCACCGACTCGCTCATGGGGTTGGCGGTGCCCCACTGGTCTTGGACCAGTGGGTCGTACATGTCGTAGACGTGGGGGTGCCACGCGTCTTCGTCGAGCTCCTCGAGCTCGGTGGTGTACTCGACCGTGTTGCCCTGCGGGTCGAGGAAATACGAATAGGTGTTGTTCCCGGCGAGGTGGCGACCGGGCCCCCACACCATCTGCGTGCCCGCGCGCAGCACCCGGCCCGATCCGCGCATGTACTCGTCAATGCCGCGCATCTCGAAGGAAACGTGGTGCAGTGAGACATGCGGCCCGCGGGCGAAGGCAACGGAGTGGTGCCTCGGGTTGCAGCGCATGAAATTCATGACCGAGCCGATGCCCGCCCCGGCGAGCGTGTCGGTCAGCCGGAACGAAAGGACATCGGCATACCACTGGGCGGTGCGGTCCGGGTCCGTGCCGTTGAGCACGACGTGTGACAGACGCACCGGGATCGACTCGCGCTCCTCGATCTTGCGATGGACCCGGATCTGAACCCCGGCGGACACCTCGATGGTGCGGCCGTCCAGGTCGAAGAAGCGCAGCCCGTACCCGCCTCCCTCGGTGCGCAGCGCGCCGGGCTCGGCCGCCAGCTGCACGCCCTTGGCGATCAGCCGCTCCGCAAGGGCGTCCACGTCCGCCTCGCTGGCCGCGCCGAACGAGACCAGATCCAGCCGCTTCAGCGGATCCTTGCGCAGGCGGATGACATAGCGCTCCGGCGAGCCCTCGGCGGCGAGAAAAGCGATGCCGGAATCCTCGGCAACCTTCGCCAGGCCCCAGACTTCGGTGTAAAAAGCCAGCTGCTTCTCATAATCCGGGATCGCCAGGTCCACATGGCGCAGGTGAGTGATCAGCCCCGGATCTACGGTCATGACCCGGAACACTAGGAGTCACCACGATGAGGGGCAAATATCTCTTTACAATGCCAGGCATCACCCCACTGATACCTGCCGATAGCCTAATGACCTGCGAATACCAGCTATCTCCAGGCTGCATCACAGCGATGGTGATCTCGCCAGGCCAGCGTGCTGTGATAGACGGCGGACAGCAAATCCGCCGCCGGCCCGGAGTTAAATATGCCCATGGTCCCTCGCCGCGTCGTGACCGGACATGATCAGCGCGGCGTATCGGTCTTCCTCGAGGATGGCCCGCCCCGGGTCGTGCGGACCGCTCCGGACGGCGCGTTGTTCTACGAGATATGGGGAACCGATGCGATGCCCGCCCCGGTCAGCGCGGCCGAGCCGGACCCCACCGAGCGCTCGCTCACGGTGCCCCCGGAGCCAGGCGGCACCAAGATCCGGGTGAACGAGTTTCCGCCCGGCGTGGTCAGCCCCACCCACCGCACCCAGTCAGTCGACTACGGCATCGTGCTCGACGGCGAGGTCGTCCTGGTCCTCGACGACAGCGAGACCGTGCTCGGCCCGGGTGACGTGGTTGTGCAGCGCGGCACGGTCCACCGGTGGGAAAACCGCACGGACCGTACCGCGCGGATGGCGTTCGTGCTCGTCGACGGCGCCTTCACCGAGGATCTGCTGGGCAGGCTGGACGGCAAGGTCCTGGATGGCCTGCTGCACGACCCGATGCACCCCGAGGTGCCCTAGCGCCGGGGCCCTACCGGTATCCATAGAAGAGGCCGGTCGGGTCGCAGGTGGCGCGCAGTTCCTCCATCCGGGCCAGGCTGGCATCGGACAGCGGCCGGTCGAAGCGCTGGCCGAGGTCGGCGTCGGCGAACTGGGTTCCGGCGGACAGAGGCTCAACCGAGGCGATCGACTTCGTCACCCAGGCGGCGTGCTGATCGTCGGTGGCCGGGTCGTCGCCGATCCCGTACACGCCCAGGTACCACGGTGCCTGCACCGACCAGGCGGCCTGGCCTGGGTCGTGCTCCTCGCCCCAGAAATACCAGAACACCTGCGACGCCGGGTTGGGCATGCTGTCGGTGATGGCCTGGAAGGCGGGCGCGATCTCGTCGGGCGTGGCCCGGGTCCAGATGTTGTCGGCCACGTAGCGCAGCCCGCGAGGGGTTTCCCGCTGCACCTCGGCCGCCATCGCGGCCAGGTCGGTCGGGTCGTAGGTCTGCGCCCAGGCGGCGTCCGCGAACGCGGCCCGGTCCAGCGGCTCGAGCAGGCTCTCGGCCTGCTCGAGTGTGTCGGCAAACGCCGTGCCGGACATGGTCACCGCGGCGCCGTCGAACCCTCCGGCCGGCGGGAGGGTGGCCATGGCGACGAATTCCACCGACCGGGAGAGCTCCGGCCCGACGGCCATCATCAGCCGCACCAGGTCGCCTGCTGCCTTCAGCGGGTAGACGTAGGTGCTGCGCATGATCGCGCCGGGAGCCGGATAGAGCCGCAGGTAAAATCGGGTAATCGCGGCAAACTGCCCGTGGCCGCCGCCGCGCGCCGCCCAGAGGATGTCGCTGTTGCTGCGCGGCGTACTGTGCACAATCTCGCCGTCGGCGGTGACGGCGTCGACCGCCTCGATGGACAGGCACGCAGGGCCAAGCTGGCGCGAGTTCCAGCCGTAGCCCCCGCCGAGCAGGAACCCGGCGAGGCCGACGTCCGGGCCGTGGCCGACCGGGAAGAACAGCCCGTGCGGTACCAGCGCCTCGTGCACGTCGGCGCCGACCACCCCGGCCTGCACGGTGACTCTGTGAGCGGCTGGGTCCACGGTGATCTCGCGCAGCCGGGACAGGTCGAGCAGCAGGCCGCCGTCGTGCAGGTGCCCGCCGCACCAGCTGTGCCCGCCGGAGCGCAGCGCGACCTGGAGGCCCTCCGCGCGGGCGTGCCTGACCGCCGCGGCTGCGTCATCCTGGGTGACCGCGATCACGATGAGATCGGGATACCTGGCTGGCTTGCGCGCGTTCCACACCGCGTCCTCGCGAGCCTGCTCGTAGCCCGGTTCGCCGCGCCGGAACACCGGGCCTGCAACCCGCTCCAGCCCGCCAAGACCCATGTCGGCCCTCATCTCGTCCTCGAAACGCCACTAGCGCGCTGCGTTCATGACGGACGGGGCGCGCTCTTCGCCGACGTTAGGAAGGCCGGCTGGCGGAGCGCAAATAGCAATTCCGCATGCCAGCCATGGCCAGGCGACGGGGTCCGGCGCCTGGCCCAGCCCTGGCGGGCGACGTGCCGGGCGCTCGCTCAGCCCAGCGCGGCGAGCAGCGCCTTCATCCACGGGCCGAGGTCGGCCGGGGTTCGCGCGGAGATGAGGTTGCCGTCGACCACGGTGGCCTCGTCGACCCAGTCCACCCCGGCGTTCACCATGTCGTCCCGGATCGCGCCCACGCTGGTGGCCCGGCGGCCCTTGAGGATCTTCGCCGAGATCGGCACCCAGCCCGCGTGGCAGATGAACGCCACCGGCTTGCCGGCGGTGTCGAAGTCCCGCACCAGGCCCAGCACGGCTTCGGAACGCCGCAGCTTGTCCGGCGCATACCCGCCGGGAATGACCAGGGCGTCGAAGTCGGCCTCCGCGACCTGGTCCGTGGTCGTGTCGACGGGGACCGGGCCGTGCCCCTTCTTTCCCGTCACCGGATGGTCGTCCAGGCCTGCCACGGTGACCGCGACATCCTCTTCGATCAGCCGGTAGAGCGGGTACAGCAGCTCCATGTCCTCGAAGTCGTCGGCGGCGAGAAGAAGCACCTTGCGTCCTGCAACCATGGAGCCGACCCTACGCCCAGCCGGTCCGGGCTCGCGGACCCCAGCCTCCGGCGGACACTTGAGCTGAGCGGCATACGCCCGCACATCATGCGGTGAGCGGTCCAGGTTCACGACGTCTGAGCGGAGAAGCATGCTCGACCGGGTTGCCATCATCTCCGACGTGCACGGCAACGTCACCGCGCTGCAGGCGGTACTGGCCGACATCCAGGCGCGGGGGATCACCCGCATCGTCAATCTCGGCGACGTGATCGGCAAGGGCCCGCGCGGCTCGGAAGCGGTGCGGCTGGTCCGTGCGGCCTGCGAGGTGACCGTCCGGGGCAACTGGGACACCTCCATCGCCCGCCAAGCGTCGCATGACTCGCCCTCCGGCCAGTGGACCCGCGACGAGCTGTCGGCCGGCGACCTCGCCTGGCTCGCGGCGCTGCCCGGAACTCTTGAATTACTGGTCAGCGGCCGCCGGATCCGCCTGTTCCACGCCTCGCAGGCCAGCGAGTACACCCGGGTCCGGGTTCGCCACTCGGACGAGGAGTTTCGCGGCATGTTCAGCAACACCAGCTTCACCGGCGCGTTCCGGGCCGGTCACGTCACCGGGCCCGACGCGACGCCGGACGTCGTCGGCTATGGCGACATCCACACTGCCTACCTCAAGGCCAGCCGCGGGCTGACGCTGTTCAACATCGGCAGCACCGGCAACCACCTCGACGCGCCGTCCGCCCCTTACGTGATCATCGAAGGCGTCGCCAACAGCCCCGACCCGGCACCGTTCTCGCTGAACTTCGCGCGGGTTATGTACGACATCCAGGCCGAGATCTCCGTTGCCCGCGAGCTCGGCATGCCCGACGCCGATGCGTACGCCCGCGAGTTGCTGGACGGCATCTACCGCGGCCAGAAGGCCGACTGAACGGCCCGGCCCCTGCCCGCCAGTCGGCCGCGAGCCACCGGTCACCGCCCGATGACCAGCTTGCCACCCATCCCGCAGACGACCGCCATGACCAGCGATGCACGTCCGTTGCTGTTTCGGCAAAGAGATTTGCCAACCGCCCGGCCTGCGGCCGATTGTGGGTGCATGGACGAAAGCTATGACGTGGTGGTGGTCGGCGGGGGCGCGGCCGGGCTGGCCGGCGCGGTCGCGCTGGCCCGGTCCCGCCGGTCGGTGCTGCTGGTCGATGCGGGCGACCCGCGTAACGCACCGGCTTCGCATGTGCACAACTTCCTCAGCCGCGACGGCACGCCGCCGGCCGAGATCTACGCGGCTGGCCGCCAGGAGGTCGCCAGGTACGGCGGCCGCGTGGAGACCGGCAGGGTCACCGCGCTGAGCCGGTCCGGCGAGCGCTTCGCGGTCCAGATCGGCGGCCGGGCGGTGAGCGCGCGGCGGCTGCTGGTGGCGACCGGGGTGTGTGACGAGCTTCCGCAGGTGCCTGGCCTGGCCGAGCGGTGGGGCGTCGACGTCCTGCACTGCCCGTACTGCCACGGGTGGGAAGTGCGTGGCCAGCGGATCGGCATCCTGGCCACCGGCCCGGGCACGATGCACCAGGCACTGCTGTTCCGCCAGCTCAGCCAGCACGTGACCGTGCTGGCCCACACCGGACCCGAGCTATCCGGCGAGCAGCGCGAACAACTGGGCGCGCTCGGCATCCCGGTCATCGAGGGCGCGGTCACGCAGGTCGAGGCCAGCGATGGCGCCCTGACCGGTGTCCGGCTCGCCGACGGCACCCGGGTGTCCCTGGACGCGCTCATCGTCGCGCCGCGGATGACCGCCCGGGCCGAACTGCTCGCCCCGCTTGGCCTGGCCCCATCCGAGGTGACCATGGGCGGGCAGGTGATCGGAACCCAGATCGAGGCGGACCCGTCCGGCGCGACGAGCGTGCCCGGGGTGTGGGTGGCCGGCAACCTCGCTGCGATCAATGCGCAAGTCATCTCGGCTGCGGCGGCTGGCCTGACCGCCGGGGCGGTGATCAACGCCGATCTCGCCGCCGAGGACGCCGAGCACGCGGTCGATGCGTACCGGCGTGAGCACGCCCACGCGCGATAAGCCCGCCGGCCACGGTCACATCGGGTAGCGGCGGAAGCCGACCGCGTACTCGCAGTCGGCGCCCAGGCCGATGTATCCGGCCATGTTCCGCAGGAACTCGTCGGGGTCGAAGTCGCCACCGAGGCCGTCCAGGTAGGCCTGGTGCTCGCGCAGCGAGGCGACGCCCGCCTCGATCGTGCCGGTGACGTCGGCGAAGTGGGTCGGGTTGCCGGTGGAGGCCACGTAGGCATCCCGGATGCCGCCCCACCTCGGCCCGGCGTCCGGGAACACCCACTCGTTGGCCGCGTCCCGGCAGGCGTCGAGTACCGCGAGCCCGACCGCGCGATGGTCGGCGTGGTTGACCGGGCCGTCCTCGCCCCAGGTGAGGTCGAAGCTCGTGGTGATGACCACCTCGGGCTGCAGCCTGCGGAACGCGGCGGCGAGATCGCGCCGCAGTGGCACCCCGTACTCGACCAGCCCATCGGGATGGTCAAGGAACACGACCTCGGTCACGCCCACCACGGCGGCGCTGCGCTTCTCTTCCTCCATCCGCAACGGCGCGACCCGCTCCGGCCGCTGGCCCGCGATGCCTGCCTCGCCCTTGGTGGCGAGCAGGTAGGCGACCTCCTTGCCCTGCCCGGTCCACCGGGCGACGGCCGCGGCCACCCCGTACTCGAGATCGTCCGGGTGCGCGACCACGGCGACTGCCTTGGTCCAGTCCTCTGGCATCGGCTTCATCGGCCCTGCTCCTTCCCCGCGGCGACGGCACTGGCACCATGGACCGCAACGCGACAGGCAGCGATCGTAGTCCGGTCCCTGCAAGGAGATGCCATGACCACGCCGTCGGAGACCTGGGACAGCTCGTACGCGACGAGCACGTCCCCGCCGTGGGACATCGGCCGGCCGCAGCCGGCGTTCGTCCGTCTGGCCGACACCGGCTTGCTGAGCGGGCGGCTGCTCGACGCGGGCTGCGGAACGGGGGAGCAAACCCTGCTGGCCGCGTCCAAGGGCGCGAACGCGCTGGGGATCGACATCTCGCCGCGCGCGATCCAGCGGGCCCGGGACAAGGCGGCCGAGCGCGGCATCGCCGCAAGGTTCGAGGTCGCCGACGCGCTGAATCTCTGGCAGTTCGGTCTGGCCTTCGACACGGTCATCGACAGCGGCGTCTTCCACATCTTCGACGACGAGGACCGCGCCAGGTACGTGGCCAGCCTGGCCTCGGTGGTTGAGCCCGGCGGGAGTCTCTACCTGATCTGCTTCAGCGAGCACCAGCCCGGCACCTCCGGCCCGCGCCGGGTCCGCCAGGACGAGCTGCGCGCCGCGTTCCGCGACGGCTGGAATGTCACCGAGATCGTCCCGGAGAAGTTCGAGGTCAACCCGGAATCCGGGTTCGGCACCGCGGCCGTGGAGGCCTGGCTGGCCACCATCCGCCGGCTGTTACTGGGCCGCGGGGCGGGGTGGACCCCGGCCCGTCGGCTCCGCTGGCTAGCATCGCGGGCATGCATGAAGGCCAGGGTGATTTGCTATGGGACGCGTTCGTCCTGCTGATGCTCACGGCCGGAGCGGTCCAGGAGCGGGATTCCCGGTACGGCGAAAAGCCGGCGCTGGTCGCCGGGCACCGCGAGATCGCTCACCTGGAGGCGCCCGGGGTGATCGACCTGCGGATCACGCGGGACGGGTGGTCGCGGGTCAGCGCGGACTTCGGTGACGACCCCGCGGTCCGCCGTGATCCCGGCCGCCGCGACTGGATCGAGCTGCACCTGAGCTCGCTCGGGGATCTCGACCGGCTCGGCCCGCTGCTGCGCACCGCGATGGCAGCGAACGCGTGACCGGGCGGCCGCCCGCGCCCGCCTGGGTGGTGGCAGGCCCGCCGGGATCGGGCAAGAGCACGGTGGCCGGCCTGCTGCTCGCCGCGCTGGCCCCGACACCCGCGCTGCTCGACAAGGACACCATGTACGGCTCGTTCGTGGCCGCGACCTTGCTCGCTGCCGGGCGCCCGGCGGGGGAGCGCGAAGGCCCGTGGTACGACGAGCACATCAAGGCGCACGAGTACGGCGGGATGACCGCGACCGCACGCGAGATCCGCGGGTACGGCTGCCCGGTGCTGCTGTCCGCCCCATTCACCCAGCAGATCCACGACGCCGGCCGGTGGCGGTCCTGGGTCGCCGACCTCGGTGGCGAGGCCGTGCGGCTGGTCTGGGTCCGCTCGGACGCGGCAACCCTCCGCCGCCGCCTGGAGGCCCGGGGATCCGGCCGGGATACGGAAAAGCTCGCGGACTTCGCCGCGTTCACGGCCAGCATGCGGCTCGGCGCCGAGCCGGCCGCGCCGCACGTGACCATCGACAACCGCCGCAACGCCGGCGCCACCCTCGAAGCACAGGTGGCCGCCGCAATCCAGGCACTGAGCCCCAGAGCGCCGGGCTAGCGGTCCGGACGCCTAGAGCGGCAGGGTCATGAACGTGTTGCCGCGGCCGGGCGGATAGTCCCCGAACGGCCCGCACGGAGTGAACCCGGCCTGCGCGTACAGCGAGCGCGCCGCAGCGAACGCCTGCGTGGATCCGGTCTCGAGGCTCACCCGTCGAAATCCGTGATCGCGGGCGACGCCGATGAGGTGCTCGACCATCGCCCGGCCGACGCCGCTGCGGCGCGCATCCGCGGCGGTGTGCATGGACTTCAGCTCTGCGTGCCGCCCGTCGAGCTGTTTCAGCGCTCCGACGGCGAGCAGTTCACCGTCGCGCCGGTAGCTGTAGAAGGTGACACCGGGGTCGACGAGCTGGTTCACCTCGAGCGCGTGGACGTCCTCCGTCGGCGTGTTGTCCCTGGCAAACTCCATATGCCGTCGCAGCAGCTCGCGGACGTCCTCGGCGTTCGGGTCGTCAACGCCGATCTCGACCAAGGGCACAGCCAGAGCCTAGCGACACCATGCATCGGGGTTTCGGGGGTGTGCGGGGGCGGAGCCGCCCTTCGGGATGCTTGACTTAGGTCCATGCCTGTCGATGGTGACTACGAGCCGAGCACGCAGGCCTGGGTACGCGACCAGGTCGAGGCCTATGAGAGTTCCGGTGGCACGCAGGGGACGACGCTGCGCGACACCGGCCTTCCCGTCGTGATCGTCACCAACCGCGGGGCGAGCAGCGGCAAGGTGCGCAAGACGCCGGTGATGCGGGTGGAGCACGACGGCAGCTACGCCGCCGTGGCGTCCCGTGGCGGTGCCCCGGAGCATCCGCAGTGGTACTACAACCTGAGGGACAACCCGCGGGTCGAGCTCCAGGACGGCCCGAACCGGTGGGACATGACCGCCAGGGAAATCACCGGCGACGAGCGAGCCGAGTGGTGGGACCGGGCGGTCGCTGCCTACCCGCCCTACGCGGAGTACCAGCAGCGGACCACCCGCCAGATCCCGGTGTTCGTCCTCGAGCCCGCCTGACAGGGCCGACCGCGGGCGTCGATGTACCAAAGGCTCGTTCTTTGCGGCCCATCGGTACATCGATGCGGCGATGGGTGAGACGTGGGCGCCGTTTACGTGCCTGTTCGGGGGGTAGCAGCCGACTCAGCCGGGGCTCAGGCCGGGTCCGTTCCGTCCCCCGGATCCACCCCCGCGGGCCCGGCCGTCCCGGCTCTCGGACCTGACGGCTGGGAGGTGCCAAAGATGTCAGCGGGATTCCCCGTAGCGACGATTTCAGGTCTGCCGGTGGTCAGCGGCCCTGCCGAAATCGACATCGCCAACGCTGGCCAGCTGCGCGCGGCGCTGCTGGCAGCCGCCGCGCAGGGGCACGCCACGATCGTGGTCGACCTGACCGAGACGTCGTTCTGCGACACATCGGGTCTGCAGGTTCTCGTGCTCGCACACCGGCGGGCCGCCGCCGAGGGCGGTGAGCTCCGGCTGGTCGTCCGGTCGGCGACGTTGCTGCGGCTGTTCAGTCTCACCGGCGTGGATCACGTGATCCCGAACTTCACAACCCTGGACCAGGCCGTTAGCGAGCTGCCAGCCGTCGCGATCCGCCCGCGGCGCAGCGACGTGACCGGGCTACCGCGGATCCTCTCGGCAAGCTAACCAGGTCCCGGCTCTGGGATGGGGAGTGCTTCCCGATCCCAGAGCCTCCTCGACGCCGGACTGGCCTGGCCCGCGATCACGTTCTGCGCCCGTGCGACATGATGGACCGGTGAGCAGCGCCCGTGACACCGCCCTGGATCTGATCGACTTCATTGACGCCTCGCCGTCGCCGTACCACGCCGCCGCTGAGGCACTGCTGCGGCTGACCGCGGCCGGCTTCACCGAGGTGGGACTGGACCAGGAGTGGCCATCGGAAACGGGCCGTTACGCGACGCTAGATGGCGGGTCGCTGTTCGCCTGGGTGGTCCCCGAGGGGGCGGCGCCGCACACGCCGTTCCGGCTGCTCGGCGCGCACACCGACAGCCCGACGCTGCGGGTCAAGCCCCGCCCGGACACCGGCGCGGCCGGCATCCGCCAGATCGGCGTCGAGATCTACGGCGGCCCGCTGCTCAATTCCTGGCTCGACCGCGACCTCGGGCTGGCCGGCCGGGTGGTCGTGCGCACCCCCGGCGGCCCGCAGACCCGGCTGCTGCGCATCGACCGGCCGCTGCTCCGGGTGCCGCAGCTGGCCATCCACCTCGACCAGGACCTGAAGGCCGGGTCGGGCCTGAAGCTGGATCCGCAGCAGCACATGGTGCCCATCTGGTCGCTCGGCCCGGCGGAAAGCGGAGCGTTCAAGGCACTCATCGGGGCCGAGCTTGGCATCCCGGCCCAGGACGTGCTGAGCCATGACCTGATGACGTACGACCTGACCGGGGGCAGGCTGGCCGGGGCGGACGAGGAGTTCCTGAGCTCCGCGCGGCTGGACGACCTGGAGTGCTCGCACGCCTGCGTGTCGGCGCTGGCCGCGGTCGCCGGCGAGCCGGCCAGCCAGCACGTCAGCGCGCTGGTCCTGTTCGACAACGAGGAGATCGGCAGCGTGTCGGCGACCGGCGCGCGCGGCGCCTGGCTCGGCAGGCAGCTGGAGCGCTCGGTGCTCGCCAGGGGCGGGACGCGCGATGAGTTCCTGCGCGCGGTCGCGGGGTCGGTGCACGTGTCCGCGGACATGGGGCACGCCACCCACCCGAACTACCCGGACAAGCACGAGCCGGAGCACCAGGTCGCGCTCAACGGCGGCCCGATCCTGAAGATGAACGCGAACGTGCTGTACGCAACCGACGCGAAGACGCACGCCACGTTCCTGCTCGCCGCGGAGCAGGCCGGGGTGCCGGTGCAGTACTTCGTCATGCGCAGTGGCGTGCGCACCGGGTCGACGATCGGGCCCTACGTGGCCGCCGGCCTGGCGATGCCCACCGTCGACGTGGGCAACCCGGCGCTCGCCATGCACTCCGCGCGCGAGCTGGGCGGGGCCGAAGACCCGGCGATGATGATCGCGGCCCTGCGGGCGTTCCTGGTTCCCGCGTAGCAGGCGCCGTCTACGGCTCAGGTGAGGCCGGCCCTAGATGTCGCCGGGGGATTCCTGTGGGTCGCCGTACTTGGCCGCAACCGGGTTCCACGCCTGGACGAACGTGGCCTTGGCCGAGCCCGCCTGCCCGTCCGCGCTGACCGCGTTGTTGTAGGCGGGCGACCGGCTGGCAGGCCTGCACCCCGAATGCAGCTGCCGGCGGGCCCAGGTGAGGTAGTCGCGGTCGGCGTCGAGCGAAGCGCGCAGCGCCGCGAGCAGGTCCGACTTCACCGCGGTGCCGTTGGCCAACCCGCCCATGGCCAGCGCCTTAGCGCGGCGGTACTCGGCGTTGCGCTGGCTGGCGACGGCCTGGATCTGGCTGGTCGCGCTGGCCAGGCTCGAGCAGCTGCGGACGTCGGCGACCGCGCCTTCCAGCGACCGCCGGGTTGCCGCGCTGGAAGTCAGCAGGCTGGCCACGGCGCCCGCCTGCCGGGACGCCAGGGTGGCCGCCGAGGTCGAGGGGGTCGGGGAGGCGGCCTGTGACGACGAAGCCGTCGGCGTGCTCGGTGACGATCCGCCAGAAAGAGTGACACCGGCGATGATCCCCACGATGACAACGGCGACCGCGGCCACGACGAAGACCAGCTTCTTGCCGGTAGGCAGCCGCCCCTGCTGCGGGTAGGCGCCGCGCAGCCTGCTGATGAAGTCGGAGCCCTGCCGGGGCGGTGCGCCCGGAGGCGGCCCCAGGGGGTGTTGCTGCCAGCCGGGTCCGTACTGCGGGGGGCCTTCCGCCATGGTGGGTGGCCCGCCCATGGTGGGTGGTCCGTAGGGCTGGGGTCCTTGCGCCGTGTCGGGCGGTCCGTACTGCGGGGGTTCCTCCGCCATTGCGGGCGGTCCGGCCATCGTGGGTGCCCCGGCCAGCGTGTCGTCGGGCGGAAGGGGGGCCTGCCCGGCGTCCGGGGCGGCGGATCCCTGCTGGCCGTATCCAGCCAGCTCATCCGCGGCCGGTCCGAACCAGTCGTCCGCTACCGGCACGGCGGTGTCAGCTGGCGGCGGGCCAGCCGGGACAGTGCCGGCCGGCACAGTGCCAAATGAGGCAGTGCCAACTGGGGCAAGGCCAGCCGGGGGAGGGCCGCCCGCCGGGGCCGACGGGCCGGGACTGGCATAGTCGCTGCTCCCGAGCGCGGCGCGGAGCGCCTCGGCGAACTGGCCGCAGGTCGGGAAGCGGTCCGCCGGGTTCTTCGCCAGCGCGGTGGCCAGCACGGCGTCGACCGCCGAGGGCAGGTCGGGGCGCCGGTCGGCGGCCGACAGCGCCGGCGCGTACAGCTGCGCGTACATCAGGGTGAGGCCCTGGTCCTGCCCGAACGGCGGCGTGCCGCACAGCAGCTCGAAGCCAGCACACGCCAGCGAGTACAGATCCGCGCGGCCGTCGAGCTCATGCCTCTCTATCTGCTCCGGCGCCGCGTAGTCCAGCGGCTCGACCTGGCCCGCCGCGATGATCTCGCTAGACGGCGAGCTCCGGCTCATCCCGAAATCGGACAGGTAAACGTGCCCGGGGCCGCCGGCGGCTGACTGCCCGCCGTCGGCCATCGGCTGCGCGGCTCCGTTGGCCTGGTCGCTGGTGTCGAGGAGCATGTTGGCCGGCCGGACGTCCCCATGGATCAGGCCGTGCGCGTGCGCGGCGTCCAGCGCCGACGCGACGCCCGCGATGATCGTCCACGCCCAGTCCACGGGCAGCGGGCCGTGCCGGTTGAGCAGCGACCTGGCGTCGCCGCCCTGCACGTAGCCCATCGCGACGTAAAGGTTCCCGGCGGCCTCGTCGGCGTCGTAGATCGGGATGATGTGCGGGTGGCTGATCGAGGCAGCCATGCGCGATTCATGCAGGAACCGGGAACGGAAGGCGGCGTCGCCGGCCAGCTCGGGCGCCACGACCTTGAGCGCGACGTTGCCGCCCGTTCGCTGGTCCTGGGCAAGGTAAACGACGGCCATGGCGCCCCGGCCGATGTAGCCGCTCAGCCGGTAATGGGCGATCTGGCCCGACATACCGGAGTACGGCAAGGCCGGTTGAGTGTCTCGGCTCACAAGCGCACCATCAGGCAATCGGCGGTTTCGGATACACACATCTCACCAGGCTGCGCAGGTTTTTGCGGCATAACTCGGCAACGCGGCAGAACCGGCAACGACCAACGCGGCGCACCGGCAACGACCAACGCGGCGCACCGGCTACGACCAACGCGGCGCACCGGCAACGACCCTCCCCTCCGAACTGCGCAGAAGCGCAGCGGCGAACCGGGCGGCTGCGCCAGGCCAGCCGGTTTTTCCTGGAGTGCGCCCATATGGTGCGGCCCGGGTGCACTGATATTTTGTAAGGGGAAGCAACGATGCTTAGGAGGGACCATGCGGAGCAATGACGGGACGTTGAGCGCACAGGACCTGGAGCTGCTCCGCAAAGACTTCGTCGCCAACCCGGCGTACCGGCTGGCGCAGAACGCGGTGACCAGGGTTTCCGTCGACGACGTAGCGATCAACCGGGAGATCCTCAACAGCACTGACCACTCACTGTCGACGCTGCTCGACGACTGGAAGGTCACCAACCAGGAGCGCAGCGGGCGGTGCTGGCTGTTCGCCGGGCTCAACCTGCTGCGCGTCGGCGCCATGAAGAAGATGGGCCTCAAGGACTTCGAGTTCTCGCAGAACTACGCCATGTTCTGGGACAAGATCGAGCGGGCCAACTACTTCCTCGAAGCCATCATCGAGACCGCCGACCGCGACATCGACGACCGCACCGTTGCGTTCCTGCTGAGCGAGGTGGCCGGCGACGGCGGTCAGTGGAATATGTTCGTGGCACTGGTCAACAAGCACGGCCTGGTGCCCAAGGCCTTCATGCCGGAGACGCAGAGCTCGTCCTCGACTGGCCGGATGAATTCGGTGCTGCGCAACCTGCTGCGGCAGGGAGCCAGGTCGCTGCGCGAGGCGTCCGCGCAGGGCCCTGACGCAGCCCGGGCCGTGAAGTCCGACATCCTGGATGTCGTCTACCGGGTGCTCTGCATCCACCTCGGCACCCCGCCGGAGCAGATCGACTGGCAGTGGACCGACAAGGACAAGGAGTTCCACCGCGACGGCGTGCTCACGCCCCAGGAGTTCGCGGCCAAGTACGTCACCCTGCCGATCAACGACTACGTGTGCCTGGTCCACGACCCGCGGCCGACGAGCCCGGTCGGCCAGACCTTCACGGTTCAGTACCTCGGCAACGTGCTCGGGGCGCCGCCGGTCACCTACCTCAACGTCGACATGCAGGTGATGAAGGACATCGCGGCACGGACGCTGCAGCAGGGCGAGCCGGTGTGGTTCGGCTGTGACGTCGGCAAGATGATGAGCAACGAGTACGGCGTGTGGGACGTCAACCTGTACGACCTGCCCTCGGTGTACGACACGGCCTTCACCCTCGACAAGGCCGACCGTCTCATCTACCACGAGACGCTGATGACCCACGCGATGTTGTTCACCGGCGTCGACGTCCTCGACGGCGCGACCCGCAAATGGCGCGTTGAGAACAGCTGGGGCTCGGACAAGGGCAAGGACGGCTTCTACACGATGAACGACTCGTGGTTCGACGAGTACGTGTTCGAGATCGCGGCGCGGCGTGACGCGCTGCCGGAAGAACTGCGTGCCGCGCTGGACACGACGCCGATCGTGCTGCCCGCCTGGGATCCGATGGGCGCCCTCGCCCGCTAGCGGACACCGTCGCCGCGGGGTCTGCCGATGATCGGGATCAGCCGCCCGGCAAACAGCTCCAGGTTGGCGCCCATCCGGGCTCCGGCCGCTGCGGCTTCCGGCGTCTGCCCGGCACCTGCAACGTCTCGGTCTTCATGTTTCCCTCCTCGCCCGCCCATTAGTGTGGTGGGGCCCACGCTGTTGGTACAGGAACAGCGTGGGCCCCTTCACCGTATTGGAAGGGGTGTCAGCAGGCCGCCGCCCATTCCAGGTGGCCGTCGACGCGCGCTACCGGCACGGCGGACAGGTCGCCCGGGCCGTGCATGGCCAACATTTCGCCCCCGGCGCCGGGCAGGCCGTGGTGCCGCGCGAACTGCGGCTCCAGCCAGGCGTGAAACAACGGCCCGCCATCGGCCATCGAATCGATCGCGGCATCGAACGCCGCGCGTCTGTCCTTCGGCACGTGCATCCGCGTCGCCGCGTGAAACACCAGGCGCGGCTCGCCCCTCGGAAGGCTCCGGCCCAGTTCCGGGCACACCCTGATCGCGTCGCCGGCCACGATCGCCGGCGGATCCGCGGCGACGCTCTGCAGCGCTGCCATCAGCAGGTCAGCCGCGTGCTGGTTTTCCGGCCAGACCAGCGCCCGGAGCCAGAGCCGCTCGGCAGGATCGGCGGCCGGGACCGGATACAGGTCGACGCCGGTCCGGCTGGCGATCTCCGGCACGTCGTCGAGGTCGGGTGGCTGGCCCGGGCCCCGCCACTGCGTCTCGATCGTCACGGCAGCTCCTTCACGGCCGAACGTGTGGCCGCCGACGACGTAGCGGTACCGGTCGAAGTGCAGGTGAATGCCGGCGCTCGCGCCGACCTCGACCAGGTGCACCGGCCGCGCGCAGCGCTGTCCGACTGCCCACAGCGCGATCCGCAGCCCGGCCGAACGCTTCACGACGTTGGTCTGCACGAGTCGGGTACGGATCAGTTCCGCCAGCTCGTCGCGGTACGCCCGGCAGAAGTCCAGCAGCGCGGGCCCGGCACCCGAGGGATCGGCGGCGGCCGCGCCGTGCAGCGACGGGTAGTAGCCGCCGAGTGGGTGTGCTGCCCCGCTGAGCAGCAGGTAGTGGACCGCGCCGAACAGCAGGAACGACGGCTGCTGCCCGGGCCGCCGCTGCACGAGGAGATCAAGGACGGGCTGGTCCCCGGCGACCGTCCGGCACAGCGACCGGTACAGCGCAGACGACACGAAGATTGAGTCGCCCGCCGCAAAGTGCTCGGCCAGCCGCCTGGTGTCCGCCACGTCGGCGATGGTATCCACGCCCGCCGCGGGGCCAACGAAGCGCCCGTGGCCGCGGGGCGCGTCGCGGGCGGACGGTACGCAGCGCCGGAGGCGCGGCCAAACTTACTCGACAATATCTATCGAGATTGCCTAAAATGCTGCTCAAAGCGTTACGAGCGTTTGGAGATCATGTCCGCAGCATCCCCGGCAGTGCACCTGGCCGTCGCGCTCGAAGGCGCTGGCTGGCATCCGGCCGCGTGGCGCGAGCCGCGGGCACGCCCGGACGAGCTGTTCCAGGCCGGTTACTGGGCGGACCTGATCCAGGAGGCCGAACGCGGCCTGCTCGACTTCGTGACCATCGAGGACGGGCTCGGCCTGCAGTCCGCCCGCCATTTCGAGCAGGACTGGCGCACCGACCAGGTGCGCGGGCGCCTCGACGCGGTGCTGATCGCGGCCAGGGTCGCGCCGTTGACCAGCCACATCGGGCTGATTCCGACGGCGGTGGTGACGCACACCGAGCCGTTCCACATCTCCAAGGCCATCGCCACGCTGGACTACGTCAGCACCGGGCGGGCTGGCCTGCGGGTGCAGGTCACGGCGCGTCCGCACGAGGCGGCGCACTTCGGGCGCCGCACGTTCCCGGCGCTCGACCTCACCGACCGGTCCAACCCGCGGGTCCAGGACCTGGTGGCGGAGCTGTTCGATGAGGCCGCCGACTACGTAGAGGTGGTGAGGCGGCTGTGGGACAGCTGGGAGGACGACGCCGAGATCCGCGACGTGGCAACCGGCCGGTTCATCGACCGCGGCAAGCTGCACTACATCGACTTCACCGGCGTGCACTTCAGCGTCAAGGGTCCTTCGATCACCCCGCGGCCACCGCAGGGCCAGCCGGTGGTCAGCGCGCTCGGCCATGCCAGCGTGCCGTACCGGCTGATCGCCCGGTCGGCGGACATCGGCTTTGTCACGCCGCGCGACGCCGGGCACGCGGCCGCGATCGTGGCCGAGATCCGCGACGCCCAGCAAGCAGCGGGCCGCGCCGGGGACACCGTGCACGTGTTCGGGGACCTCGTGGTGTTCCTCGACGAGCCCAGCGGCGAGACCGGGGCCGAGCGCAAGGCCCGCCTCGATGACCTCGCCGGATACCCGTATGCCAGCGACGCCACGATCTTCACCGGGACGGCTGCAGGCCTGGCCGATCTGCTGCAGGCGTGGCAGGCCGGCGGGCTGTCCGGGTTCCGGCTGCGCCCGGGTGCCATCCCGCAGGACCTGCACACGATCATCGGCGGCCTGGTGCCCGAACTGCAGCGGCGCGCCGCGTTCCGGAACTCGTATGAGTCACCGACCTTGCGCGGGCTGCTCGGGCTGCGCCGGCCGGTCAATCGCTACGCCACCGCGTGACCGCCGGGACGAGGAAGGGAGCCGTTCGTGACCTGGGGAGGGACCCGGCGATGACCAAGCCGCTGAAGCAGATCCACCTGGCCGCGCACTTTCCCGGCGTGAACAACACCACGGTGTGGAGCGACCCGCGGTCGGGCAGCCACATCGAGTTCAGCTCGTTCGCCCACCTGGCGCGGACCGCGGAGCGGGCCAAGTTCGACTTCCTGTTCCTCGCCGAGGGGCTGCGGCTCCGCGAGCAGAACGGCGTGATCTACGACCTCGACGTGGTCGGGCGCCCGGACACCTTCACCGTGCTCGCCGCGCTGGCCGCGGTCACCGACCGGCTCGGCCTGGCCGGCACGATCAACTCCACGTTCAACGAGCCCTACGAGGTGGCGCGGCAGTTCGCGAGCCTGGATCACCTGTCCGGCGGGCGGGCCGCGTGGAACGTGGTCACCTCCTGGGACGCGTTCACCGGCGAGAACTTCCGGCGTGGCGGCTTCCTGCCGCAGGACGAGCGGTACTCGAGGGCGCGGGCGTTCCTGGAGACGGCGTGGGAGCTGTTCGACTCCTGGCACGGCGGCGAGATCATCGCCGACAAGGAAACCGGCCAGTTCCTGGCCGATCCGCGGCCGGGCGCGTTCGGGCGGACCGATCAGCACTTCGACATCCGCGGGCAGTTCAACGTGCCGCGCAGCCCGCAGGGCCGCCCGGTCATCTTCCAGGCCGGCGACTCGGACGACGGCCGCGAGTTCGCCGCGTCGAGCGCGGACGCCATCTTCAGCCGGCACGGCACGCTGGAGGACGGGCAGGCCTTCTACCAGGACGTGAAGGACAGACTGGCTCGGTACGGGCGCAGCCGCGACGAGCTGCTGATCCTGCCGGCCGCCACGTTCGTGCTTGCCGGCACCGACGTCGAGGCGGCAGAGCTGGCCCAGGAAGTCCGGCTGCAGCAGGTCAGCGGGCAGACCGCGATCAAGTTCCTGGAGCAGCTGTGGAACCGCGACCTGTCCGGCTACGACCCGGACGGGCCGCTGCCGGACGTCGACCCGGTCCCCGGCGAGAACACGGTCTCCCGCGGCCGGGCGAGCGTGCGGATGCACCGGGACCCGGTGGCGATCGCGGCGCAGTGGCGGGCGAAGGCCGAGGCCGAGAAGCTGTCGATTCGCGAGCTGATCGTCGAGGTCACCGGCAGGCAGTCGTTCATCGGCTCCCCGGCCACCGTCGCCGAGCAGATCAACACCCTGGTCCAGGCCGACGCCAGCGACGGGTTCATCCTGGTGCCGCACATCACCCCGGGCGGGCTCGACGAGTTCGCCGACACGGTCGTGCCGATCCTGCAGGAGCGCGGCGTCTTCCGTGCCGACTACGAGGGCACCACCCTGCGCGAGCACCTGGGCCTCGCGCCGCTGCCCTCCGGCGCCGCGCTCAGCCGGGCGGCGTCATGAAGTTCCTGGCGATCACGCTGATCGTGCACGCCCCTGACCCGGTCACGGGCATCCAGAAGTCCACCACCAGCCGGTTCCGCGAGGTGATCGGCAACGCGCTGCTCGCCGAGGAACTCGGCTTTGACGGGTTCGGCGTGGGCGAGCGGCACGAGCGGCCGTTCATCTCCTCGTCGCCGCCGGTGACGCTGAGCCACATCGCGGCGCTGACCTCGCGGATCCGGCTGTTCACCGCGGTCACGACGCTGAGCCTGCTGGATCCGGTGCGCGCCTACGAGGACTACGCGACGCTCGACCACCTGTCCGACGGCCGGCTCGAGCTGATCATCGGGAAGGGAAACGGCGCCGCGCAGCGCGAGCTGTTCAGCGTCACGCCCGAGGACCAGTGGGACCGCAACGCCGAGAGCTACGAGATCTTCCGGCAGATCTGGCGCAACCCGACGGTGACCGCAACGCCGCGGTTCCGGCCCTCGCTGCGCGATGCCGAGGTCTGGCCCCGGCCACTGCAGCAGCCGATCCGCATCTGGCACGGCAGCGCGACCAGCAGGGAGTCCGTTGACCTCGCGGCCCGCTACGGTGACCCGCTGTTCTCCGCCAACGTCACCAACCCCGTCGAGCCGTACGCCGAGCTGGTCCGCTACTACCGCGAGCGGTGGGCGCACTACGGGCACGACCCGGCCGGCCTGGTGGTCGGCGCGGGCACGGCCGGCTACTACGCGGCCCGCAACTCCCAGGACGCGCTCGCGGTGTACCGGCCGATCTTCACCGCGCAGCGCGCGTTCCAGCAGCGGCTCGGCCTGCAGCCGGTCTTCACCGACCTCGACGACTTCGTTGCCCATAGTTCCGCCTTGATCGGCAGCCCGCAGCAGGTCATCGACAAGGTGTACCGCTACCACGAGCAGCTCGGCCACAGCGTGATGCACCTGCACGCCGACGCCGGCGGGCTCACCGACGCACAGCACCGCGCGTCGCTCGAGCTCTTCCAGTCGGCCATCGCCCCGGTGCTGCGCCGGGACATTCCCGACCCGCCCTGGCCCGGTGAGACCGTGGCCGACCCGGCGCTCGCCGGCTCTGCGACCTAACGGAGGGGATATGGCCACCACGCCGCTCACCGTGCTCGACCTCGTGCCGATCAGCTCGGGCTCCAGCCCGGCCGAGGCGCTGCAGAATACGATCGCGCTCGCCCGCGCCACCGAGAGCTTCGGCTACTACCGGTACTGGTTCGCCGAGCACCACCTCAACCCCGGCGTCGCCGGGACCTCGCCCGCGGTCGTCCTGGCGCTCACGGCCGACGCGACCTCGACGATCCGGATCGGCTCCGGCGCGGTCCAGCTCGGCCACCGCGCCGCGCTGTCCACCGTGGAGGAGTTCGGGCTCATCGACGCGCTGCACCCCGGGCGGGTCGACCTTGGCCTCGGCCGGTCCGGCGGGCGGCCGCCGCAGCCGCAGGACCGCCGGGACCGCGAAGACCGCGAGCCCGCGCTGGTTGGCGCGGCCCGCCAGGGCGATGCCGCGCCGGGCAACCGGTGGGCGCCGAACGGCCTGCTGATTCCGCCGAAGTTCTCCGTGGAGAAGCTGCTCGGCTCGCCCCGGTTCCGGATGCAGAAGACGCTGCTGCAGCTGCCCGGTGCCAGCCCGCAGGACTACGGCGAGCAGGTCGCCGACATCCTCGCCCTGCTGCACGGGACCTACCGCTCGCCCGATGGCGTGGAGGGGCGCGCGATCCCGGGCGAGGGCGCGAACCTCCAGGTGTGGATCCTCGGCAGCAGCGGCGGGCAGAGCGCAACCGTCGCAGGGGAGAACGGCCTGAGGTTTGCCTCGAACTACCACGTCAGCCCGGCCACGGTGCTGGAGGCCGTCGAAGGGTACCGGGCCGCGTTCCGGCCGTCGGCCGACCTCGAGCGGCCGCACGTCAGCGTCTCGGCCGACGTCGTGGTGGCGAAGGACGAGACGACGGCGCGCGAGCTCGCAACCGGTTACGGCCTGTGGGTGCGCAGCATCCGCTCCGGCGAGGGCGCGATCCCGTTCCCGACGCCGCAGCAGGCCCGGGCGCACACCTGGACCGACGAGGATCGCGCCCTGGTCGCCGACCGGGTGCAGACCCAGTTCGTCGGGTCTGCCGGGCAGGTCGCCGACAAGCTCGAGCAGCTTCAGGAGGCGACCGGCGCCGACGAGCTGATCATCACCACGATCACGCACGACCCCGCCGACCGGGTCCGCTCGTACCGGCTGCTCGCCGACGAATGGCACCGGCGGTGAGCTTCGAGATGACGGCCTGCGCGCTGGAGCCGACCGACCTACGCCGGGTCTTCGGCGCCTACCCAACCGGCGTGACCGCGGTCGCCGCGCTGGTCGACGGCGCCCCGATCGGCATCACGGCGAACTCGTTCACGTCCGTGTCGCTGGACCCGCCGATCGTCTCGGTCTGCGTTGCGCACACGTCTACCACCTGGCCGGTCCTGCGCACGGCCGCCCGCCTCGGCATCAGCGTTCTCGGCGCACACCAGGAAGGGCACGGCCGCGCACTCAGCGAGCGCCGCGGCGACCGGTTCGGCTCGCTGCGCTGGCGGGCCACCGCCGACGGCGCGATCCTGCTCGAAGGCGCGAGCGCCTGGCTGGACTGCGGCATCGAGCGCGAGATCAGCGTCGGCGACCACGAACTGATCCTGCTCCAGGTGCACGCGCTGGACGCCGACCCCGAAGTGCCGCCGCTGGTCTTCCACGGCAGCCGGTACCGCAGGCTCAGCGCCTGAGCGGCTCACGCGACAACAAGGTCCTCGAGGTACCGCAGTACCTGGCGGCCGCCGCCCAGGTCGAACTCGACCCGGCAGCCGAGCGGGAGCTGGATGTTCCGGGCCGCGTGGCCGAAGTCGACGTTTGTGATCACCGGAAAGCCTTGGTCCGGGACGCAGCGCAGGATCAGCTCGTCGGTGTCGGCGTCCGGAGCGTCCTCCCGCTCCCAGTCGGCGGGCGCCCCGATCACGAGCGCGGCGATGCCGTCGAACACCCCGGCCAGCCTCAGGTGGGTCAGCGCACGGTCGACGTCGTCGAACGTATCCATGAACGCCTCGATCACCAGGATCGCGCCCGCGGTGGACGGCATCCAGCGGGTGCCGACCAGCGCGCGGAAGCACGGCAGGGTCCCGCCGACGACCGGGCCGGACACCACGGGTCCCCCCGTGCGGTACACGCGCCAGTCCCCTCCGGCTATCTCGCGCCCGGCGATCGGGCCCGACACCATGGCCCAGAACTCGGCCTCGGTCCAGTCGTCCTTGAGCTCCGGCTCGAAGAACTGGATCCCGGTGACCCCGTGCACGTTCGGCAACCCGGCCCCGGCGAGGATCGCGTTGCAGAGGCTGCTCGGGTCGCTGAACCCGGTGAAGACCTTCGGGTTGGCGCGGATGAGGCCGTAGTCGAGCAGGTCGACGAGGTGGCTCGCGCCCGTGCCGCCGGTAACGGGGAGCACTAGCGCCACGTCGGTGTCGGCGAACATGCTCATCACGCCCGCCGCTCGCCGCTGCGCGGCTCCGGCGAGGTGCCCCGACCGGTCCCCGACGCCCTCGGCCAGCCGTACCCGGTACCCGTGGCCCTCGAGGTAGGCGACCAGCCGGTCAAGCTCCTCCGCTGACACCGGCGAGGAGGTGGACACGATCCCGATGCAATCGCCGGGCCGGACGGCCCGCGGCTTCACCAGTTCCACGTCCCCACCCAACCACCCACCACCGACAACCCGCCGTCCCACCGAATCCGGCCACTCTGAGTAGCACTCCACGGCACCTTGGGCACGCTGCGTCATGCCGGTGGGCATCGATCGGCGCACTGGGCGGCTTTTCCATGATGGTGGTGGAAAAACACGCTTATCCGGTCGTTATCACCCAGATCATGGAAAAGTGAGCTTCGGGTACGGGCTGGGGGACGAGGTCGAGCATGGGTGCGCCGGTGGCGTTGGGCGCCGCGCGGCGCGGAGGCGGCGGGGCAGCGGGGTGAATCGGGGCACGGCTACATTTTAGAATCACGTTCTAGTAGGCTCAGTTGGCGGAGCATGCGGCAAGGCTGGGAGGAACGCTGTGGCGTGGGACTTCTCGACCGACCCGGAATTCCAGGAGCAGCTCGACTGGGTCGAGCAGTTCTGCTGCACCGAGATCGAGCCGCTCGACCTGGTGTTCCCCGGTGCCGCTTACTCGCGCGACCCGAAGGCCAAGGCGCTCGCCGACCCGCTCAAGCAGCAGGTCAAGGACCACGGCCTCTGGGCGCTGTTCCTCGACAAGGACCTCGGCGGCCCCGGATTCGGCCAGCTCAAGCTCGCCCTGCTCAACGAGATCCTGGGCCGCTACCGCTCCGCGCCGGTTATCTTCGGCACGGCCGCGCCGGACACCGGCAACATGGAGATGCTCGCCGCCTACGGGACCGAGGAGCAGAAGCGCCGCTGGCTGTACCCGCTGATGAACCAGGAGATCTTCTCCGCCTACTCGATGACCGAGCCGCAGGGCGGCTCCGACCCCAGCCTGTTCCTGACGCACGCGACAAGGGACGGGGAAGAATGGGTAATCACCGGCGAGAAGTGGTTCACCAGCGCCGGGGCCAGGGCCGACATCATCTTCGTGATGTGCACCAACGGCATGTTCGCGGTGCCGGGCGACGCCCCCGGCCTGGAGATCATGGAGTATCCCCCGCTGCACAACCACATCCGCTACAACGACGTGCGCGTCCCGGCCGACCACCTGCTCGGGCCCGAGGACGGCGCCAAGGTGCTGGCGCAGCGGCGGCTGGGTGGCGGCAGGATTCACCACGCGATGCGGACCGTGGCACAGGTCAAGCTGGCCTTCGACATCATGTGCGAGCGCGCGCTCAGCCGGGCGTCGCACGGCAAGACGATCGCGGAGCACCAGATGGTGCAGGAGGCGATCGCCGATTCCTACGCCGAGATCAACATGCTGCGGCTGCTGGTGCTGTGGACCGCGTGGACCATCGACAACTCCAGCACCCGCGAGGCCCGGACCCAGATCGCCGCGTGCAAGTACACGGCCGCGAAGGTGCTGCGCGAGGTGTCCTACCGGGCGATGCACATCATGGGCTCGCTGGGCACGACCAACCTCACCCCGCTGCAGGCCATGTGGGCCAGCGCGCCGACGATGGCGGTCATGGACGGGGTCGATGAGGTGCACAAGGTCACCGTGTCCCGCAACGTGCTCAAGGGTTATGAGCCGCACGCCGGCCTGTGGCCGACCGAGTACATCCCGGCCAAGCGCGAGGAGGCGCGCAAGAAGTACGCCAGCCTGCTCGCCGCCGACCCCGATCTCGCCGCGTGGGCCGACCACGCCGCGCGCGCCACGGCAAGGGGCCACTGACATGGACATCAACGGAAAGGTCGCCGTCGTCACCGGCGGCGCGAGCGGCATCGGCCGGGCGCTCTGCCTCGCCCTCGCCGAGCGGGGCGCCGGGGCCGTCGTGGTGGCGGACGTGGACGGCGGGGGAGCGGCGCAGACCGTGGCGGCCATCGAGGCGGCCGGTCATTCCGCGCTGGGTGTGCCGGCCGACATGTCCAAGGAGGATGACGTCAAGGCGCTGGTCGCGCGGGCCGAGGATGCGTTCGGGCGCATCGATCTCTTCTGCTCCAACGCCGGGATCATCGTCGACGGCGGCGTCGAGGTCGCCGACGCTGCGTGGTCGCGGATCTGGGCGATCAACGTGCAGAGCCACGTCTTCGCGGCCCGCGCGCTGCTGCCGGGGATGCTGGCCAGGGGCGAGGGCTACCTGGTGATCACGGCGTCCGCCGCGGGCCTGCTCACCGAGCTTGGCTCGGCCCCGTACTCGGTGACCAAGCACGCCGCGGTCGGGCTGGCCGAGTGGCTGTCGATCACCTACGGGGACCAGGGGCTGCGCGTGTCGTGCCTGTGCCCGCAGGCGGTGCGCACCAACCTGACCGCCACGAGCCACCGCGAGGTCAGCGAGATGCCCGCCGAGCGGACCGGCCTGGGCACGCCGCAGGCCTCGATGGACGGCGTGCTGACCGCGGAAGACGTCGCCGCGTGCGTCCTCGAGGCCATCGGCGACGAGCGCTTCCTGATCCTGCCGCACCCCGAGGTGACCATGTACGAGCAGCGCCGGGCCGGCGACCGGGACCGGTGGCTGCGCGGCATGCGCCGGCTGCAGGCGCGCCTGGGCACCCCGTCCTAGCGCCATGATGGGTGCATGACGGATCTGCAGCGCCGCGATGTCGGCGCAGCAGGCATGCACCCGCTCCCCGAGTTCGGGCAGGTCGAGCCGGTGCATGCGGCCGGTCAGCCCGGAGATCGAGATCGCGCCGGCCGGTCTGCCCCCGGCGCCGCCGATAGCCGCCGCCACGCAGGTGAGCCCGGTCTCGATTTCCTCCTCGTCGATCGCGTAGCCCTGCTGGCTGGCCGCCTCCAGTTCCGCGTCCAGGTCGCGGCGGGTGGTGATTGTCTTCTCAGTGAACCGCTGGTAGGGCTCCGGCCCAAGAAGGACCTCCCGCAGCGCCGTCGGCGACTCCGCGAGCACGGCCTTGCCCAGGGCGCTGCAGTGCGCGGCGACGGTCATGCCTAGCGACGGCAGGCTGCGCAGCGCGTAGCCGCCCTCAAGAACGACTTCGTAGACCAGCCGGCTGCCATGCACGCCCACCAGGTTGACGGTCTCACCGGTCGCGTTGCGCAGGGCGGCCATTGGGGGCTCGGCAAGGCGGGTGATCGCCGAATGCGTGGCGAGCGCGGCCAGCGAGCGAGCGCCCGGGCCCAGCCGGTAGGTGTGGCGCTCCGCCACGTGCTCAGTGAACCCGTGGGACCGCAACGTCTCCAGAACCCGGAAAATCGTGGTCCGCGACGTATCCAGCTCCTTGGCGAGCTCGGCCAGCCGCACCTCGCCGCGGCGCGCGATCACGTGCAGGACGGCGAGCCCGCGGTCGAGCGAGCTGAGCGTGTTTCCCTGCGAAGCCCGGCCCGCCATGCCATCGACCTTCCGCTATGCCTCGTTTCCAGCAAGTTACGAGTCTGGTCGGGATCTTGACCCGATATCGGCGGCGCAGCTAGCGTACCGATATACGACACAAACTGTTTCAGTATACGTAACAAATGATCGGGCGCTCAAGTGGCACGAACTCGCATCTACTTCGTCTCCGATGTGCACGCGTCAGAGCGCTGCTGGCTGAAGTTCCTCGCAGCGCCCAAGTTCTATGAGGCCGACACCGTGATCATCGGCGGTGACATCACCGGCAAGTTCATCGTCCCGATCCGCGTCCAGGCGAACGGCAATTGGCTGGTCGAGAACTTCCTCGGGCGGCAGTGGCGGCTGAAGACCCGCGAGGAGCTGGCAAAGCTCAAGGCGCACATCGCCGACACCGGCCAGTACGCGTTCGAGACCACTGACGAGGAGTACGCGGAGTACGAGGGCGACCAGCCGAAGATCGATGAACTGTTCCGCACACTCGCGCTCGAGCGCGTCCGCCGCTGGGTGGACATGGCCGAGGACCGGCTCGGCACGGCCGGGATCCGCTGTCTGGTCAGCGCCGGAAACGACGACTTCTATGAGGTCGACGAGCTGCTCCGGGCGTCGAGCCTGATCCAGAACCCCGACGGCCGGGTGCTCGACCTGGGCGACGGCTTCGAGATCATGGGGATTGGCTATGGCAACCCGACGCCGTGGAACTGCCCGCGCGACATCCCGGAAGACGAGCTCGCCGCGAAGATCGCGGAAGTCGCCGACACGGTCGAGCGGCCGGACCGTGCCATCTTCAACCTGCACGTGCCGCCGCACGGAAGCGGCCTGGACTTCGCGCCCGAGCTGGACAGCGAGCTGCGCATGGTGATGTCCGGTTCGGGGCCCCACATGATCCCGGTTGGCAGCACGGCGGTGCACGACGCGATCATGCGCTACCAGCCCATGCTCGGGCTGCACGGGCACATCCACGAGTCCAGGGGAGTCCGCAAGCTGGGCCGGACCAGGGTCGCGAACCCCGGAAGCGAGTACGGCGAGGGCGTCCTCGACGGCGTCCTGATCGACCTGGACTCCCGCCGTGGGGTCGTTGACATGCAGCTGACATCCGGGTGAGCCCTGGCCCGGTGCGGTAGAGAGGAGCCCCGAATGGATCCGACGGAGCCACGCATCGTCGAAGTGCCCGGCGTCTTCACCCGCGCCAGTTCCGGGCTGGTGCGCCAGGTGTCGACCAGCGACACCATCTACTACGGCGCCATGGCGATCACGATCGCCTACATGGTGTTCATCGTGACCGCCTGGGCCAGCTACCCCGGGTCGTCCATGGAGCTGGCGACGCTGCTGGTCGTGGTCGGCGGATCGCTGCTCGGCGTCGTCTACGCTCTGTTCGCCTCCGTCTACCCGCGGTCCGGCGGCGAGTACGTGTTCCTGTCCCGGGTGGTGCACCCGTCCGTGGGCTTCGTTGTCAGCTTCATCCAGGCATTCTGGTACGCGTTCTACTTCGGCCTGAACGGCGCGTTCTTCGCCATCTACGGGCTGGCGCCGCTGTTCGTCGTGCTCGGCCTGCAGTGGCATAGCTCCGGACTGACCAGCGCCGGCACGTGGTTCTCCAGCCACAACGGGATCTTCGTCATGGGCTCGCTGATGATCCTGTTCATCGGCTTCATGGTCTACCGGGGGATGCGCGGGTTCTTCCGGCTGCAGCGGTGGGCCGGGCTGTTCGCGCTCGGCAGCGTGGCGCTAACGCTCGTGCTGCTGATCCTCGGCAGCACCGGGGTGCTGCACTTCGCGACGAACTTCAACGCGATCGCCGGCTCCGGCGCCTACGCCGCCGTGTCCAAGGCCGCGGCGGCGCCCGGCTTCGGACTGGTCGCGACGTTCAACTTCATGGTCTGGCCCGCGTTCTCGATCCTTTTCTCGGTGAACATGGTGTCGTTCAGCGGCGAGGTCAAGAACGTGCGGCGCGGCCCGCTGATCGGCATCGTTGGCTCGATGATCGTGACCGGCGTGCTGATGATCCTGCTGATGGTCTTCGCCCGCGGCGCGTTCGGCGACCGCTTCCTGCTGGCCGCGCCCACATCCGCGAAGGTCCCGGTGCCGCCGTTCCTCAACGTGTTCGCGTCCATCCTCGGCAACAACGGGATCCTCACGATCCTGATCAGCCTGTGGGTAATCTTCGTCATCCCGTTCGCGCTCGGCAGCAACGTCATCTACTCGTCGCGGGCGATGCTGGCCTGGGGCCTGGACGGGGTCGCGCCGCGGTCGTTCGCGAACGTATCGGAACGTCGGCACACGCCGGTGTTCGCGATCGTCACGCTGGTGGTGCTGGCCGAGATCGCGCTGGCCATCTTCACGTACACGACGCTGGTCGCGATCCTTTCCGGGTTCCTCGGCTTCGCGATCGCGTTCCTGGTCGTCTGCCTGGCCGGCGTGTTCTTCCCGTTCACGCACAAGCAGACGCTCGAGCGGTCGCCCGCCAACATCAAGGTCGCCGGGATCCCCCTGATGACGATCTGCGGCGTGCTGGCGGCCCCGTTCATCGGGTTCATCGCCTACCGTACGGCCGTGGACAAGGCGCTCGGCGCGAACGCGCACATCTCGCTGATAGTCAACGGCATCCTGATCGCCGTCGGGTTCGGCTGGTTCTACGCGCTGCGCTGGTACCGCAGGCACCGCGGCGAGGACGTCGACCGCCGGTTCAAGGAGATCCCGATTGAGTGAGGGCCCGCCAGCCGCCGTCCTGCCGCTGCTGCAGGAGGCAGACCGGATCCTGGCGGAATCGGCGGACCGCGGGCTGGCCCTGCAGCTGGCCGGCTCCGCCGGCGTGCTGCAGCACTGCCAGCGGTGCTGCGCCGGGGTCGCGGCGCTCGGCCGGGACCTCCCGCGCGACCTGGACTTCTTCGCCTACCGCAAGCAGCAGCGGGAGCTTGGCCGCATGTTCAACGACCTCGGGTACGCCGCCGATCCGTCGGTCGCGTTCAGCCAGGAGTACGGGATCGACCGGCTGATCTACCAAGGGCACGCGGCCGCGACCAAGATCGACGTGTTCCTCGACGTGCTGCGGATGTCGCACACGATCGAGTTCAAGGGCCGTCTGGGCGGCGTCGGGCCCGCCGCCCCAGCGGCCGATCTGCTGCTGTCCAAGCTGCAGATCCACGAGATCACCGAGAAAGACGTCAAGGACATCGGCGCGCTGCTCGCGGCGCATCCGTCCGCCGGGGCGGGGGCCGAAGGCGGCGGCGAGCGGCTTGACGTCGAGCGCGTGCTCGTCCTCACCGGCCAGGACTGGGGGCTGTGCCACACGGCGACGACGAACCTCGCGCTGGCCGGTGAGCTGCTGGCCGGGTGGTCCTCTGCCGGTTACGTCGCGGCCACGGGCGCGGCCCGCGCCGCTGAGCTGCGCGAGCGCATCGAGCAGGCGCCCAAGTCGCTGCGCTGGAAGGCGCGCGCCCGCGTCGGGACCCGGGTGCGCTGGTATGAGGACGTCGGCGACGCTGAGCAGCAGGGCCAGGGCGACGCAGGGCTGCATTGAGAGGTGACGGGGCGATGAGCCGGGACGACCAGGATCTGCTGCTCGAGCACATGACCTGGCAGGAGGCGAAGGCCGCGCAGGAAGCCGGGCGGGTGCTGATCATCCCGATCGGCGCGATCGAAGCGCACGGCCCGCACCTGCCGCTCGCAACTGACGCGATCGTGGCGTTCGAGCTCGCTCGCCGGGTGGCCAGGCGGCACGGCGCGGTTGTCGCGCCCGCCATGTGCTACACCGCCCGGTCGTCACCGCGCAGCGGTGGCGGCGGCCGGAACTTCGCCGGCTCCACCGGCCTGACCGGCCAGACATTGATCGGCGTTGTCCACGACGCGGCGTCGGAGTTTTTCCGCAACGGATTCCGCCGCATCGCGTGCCTGAACGGCCACTACGAGAACGCCGCGCCCGTCTACGATGCGCTGACCGAGGCGATCGAGCCGTACCGGCAGACCTGCAAGGCGATCCTGGTCAACTGGTGGGAGCAGGTCAGGCCGGAGGACATGGGCCGGATCTTCGTCGAAGAGTTCCCCGGCTGGGAGGCCGAGCACGCCGGGGTGGCCGAGACGTCGCTGATGGAGGAGCTCCGCCCGGACCTGGTGCGCTCGGCGCTGAAGGGCAAGGGCGGCACGCCGCGCCCCGTGGCGTACGACATCTTCCCGACACCGGACGACGTCATCCCGCTGGACGGCGTGCCGTGGCGGTCCGACCCCGCGTCGCCGGAGATCGGGCGGTACCTTGCGGGTGTGCTCGTCGACCGGATCTGCGACATCCTTGGCCATGAGTTCCCGCAGCACCCGGCTCCACGGCAAGGAGAGGTGACAGCTCATGGCGGCTGAGGCCAATGGCAGCGCGGCCGCGCAGCGGGCAGGCGTCGGCCACCGCAGCGGCGCTGACCGAGTCGGTGATCAGGGAGATGACCAGGCTCGCGCTGCAGCACAACGCGATCAACCTGGCCCAGGGCTTTCCCGACTTCCCCGCTCCTGACCAGGTCAAGCACGCCGCCGTCGCCGCGATCGAGGGGGACCTGAACCAGTACCCGATCACGTGGGGCCAGGTCTCCATCCGCGAGGCGCTCGCGGACAAGTACCGCGAGCACTACGGGATGGTCGTCGATCCGGAACGCGACGTGTGCGTGACCTGCGGCGCCACCGAGGCCATGATCGCCGCGATGATTGGCTGCGTCGACCCGGGCCAGGAAGTGATCGTCTTCGAGCCGTTCTACGAGAACTACGGCGCGGCCGCGGCGATCGCCGGTGCGGTGCCGCGTTACGTCACCCTGCGCGAGCCCGGCTGGTCCTTCGACGAGGCCGAGCTGGCCGCCGCGTTCACCAGCCGCACCCGCGCGATCGTGATCAACACGCCGGGCAACCCGACCGGCAAGGTGTTCAGCGCCGAGGAACTGGCCGCGATCGCGCGGCTGTGCCAGCGGCATGGGGTGCTGGCGATCACCGACGAGATCTACGAGCACATCGTCTACGACGGCGCCCGGCACATCCCGATGGCCACGGTCGCGGGCATGGAGGACCGCACGATCACGATCAGCGCGCTGTCCAAGAGCTACGCCGTCACCGGCTGGCGGGTCGGCTGGGCGATCGCGCCGCCCGGCCTGACCGACGCGATCCGCCGGGTGCACGACTTCGTCACGGTCGGGGCGCCGACGCCGTTCCAGGAGGCCGGGGCGGTGGCGCTGCGGCTGCCGGGCTCCTATTACGACCGGCTGGCCGCCGACTACACCGAGCGGCGCGACCTCATGCTGCAGATCCTGGCCATGGCCGGGCTCGAGCCCGCGACCACGCCGGCCGGGGCGTACTACATCATGTGCGACGCGTCGGTCCTGGGCATGGGCGACGACACCGCGACGGCGCGCGCGCTCACCCGCGAGGTCGGCGTGGCCACCGTGCCGGGCTCGTCGTTCTACTCGCGGCCCGGGCTTGGCCGCTCCAAGATCCGGTTCTCCTACAGCAAGAAGCTGACCACGCTGCACGAGGCGGGCCGGCGGCTCGCGCGGCTGGCCCCGGACCCGACCTGACCGGCGGGGAGCGTCGCGTTAAGACCCCGGGCAGGCCGCGTCGGACATCCCGTCGGACTGCGAGTGATGCGTAAGCATCTCGGAGTACTGGTCGCTGCCGCTCTTCAGCCCCGCCACCAGCGGGGAATGGGCGAGCACGACCGCTCCGGCGACCATGACCAGCAGTGACAGCGCCTCCAGTGGCCCCCACGCGCCGCTGGTCCGCAGGTCGTCGCCGAACAGCCCGACGCCGACCAGGATGCTGGCCACGGGGTCGACGAGGACGATCGTCGACTGCGAGGCGACGATCGGGCCCGCGTGAATCGCGTTCTGGGCCAGGAACACGGCGAGCGCGCCGAAGCAGGCCAGCGCGTAGGTCTGCCAGTGCCGGTACAGGCCGGCCAAGTCGGACGCGGCGAACCCGGACACCACCTTCGTGCAGGCCGCGGTGAACGCGAAGCTGATCGACGCGGCGGTCCCGAACATCGCAGCCCGCCACCAGCGCGGGCCGCGCAGCGCCAGCGCGGTCGCGATCACGATGCCGCCGGTGCAGGCCCCGCCGGCGATGAGCCACTCCCACAGCGGCGGGGACAGCGTGCCGTCCACCGGGTCGGCGAAGGCCAGGAACCCGGCCAGGCCGGCGGTCACGGCCACCACGCCGGTCCACTCTCGTCCGCCCATCCTGAAGCCGAACCAGGCGACCAGCACGATGACGAGGAACACCAGCTCGGTGGTCAGGATCGGCTGGACCTCGGACAGCCGGCCCAGGTGCAGGGCCACGGCCTGGAGCAGAAACGAGACGATCATCAGCGCGAACCCGGCGAGCCAGATCCCGCGGCGCGCTGCATAAGTGATCAGGCTGAACCGCAGCGTCGTGGACTGAGGCGCGGCTTCGATGCCCTTGCGCTGGAAGACGCTGGTCAGAGCGTTAGCGAGGGCGGCAGCCAAGGCCAATACGAAAACCATGGTCCCCGCTAACCCCGCTCCCAACAGGCCCGTTCCAGTCTGCCTGCCCGCAGACCGTTATCCGCATATTGCTGTCCAGAAACACATGTATCATACAGCTATCTCGGTTAGCATACCCCGACGGAGCTGGTTGGCGTAGTGGATAACAGGCCAGATGGTGCTGACGCCATCGGGACTATCGAGCTCGAGCTGGTCAAACTGGTCCGCCACCTCGAGACGTTTGGCCGGCGCAGCTCGCTGTATGTGCGCGTGGACCGGGCCGGTTACCTCGCGATGCGGGTGCTCGAAGATCTCGGCCCGCTGAGCACCAACGCGCTGGCTCACGCCCTGCACCTGGACGCATCTACGGTCACCAGGCAGATCGCTCCGCTGGAGCGCGGCGCGCTGATCGAGCGGCGCCGCGATCCCGCCGACGGCCGGTCGTCGAGCATCGCGCTGACCGCCGAGGGCCGCCGCTGCATGAGCGACGTGAAGCAGGAGCGGCTGCGGTGCATCGAGGCGCTGGTGAGCGACTGGGACGGCGCCGATCAGACCGGCCTTGCGGCCGCGCTGGCCCGGCTCAACTCGTCCTTGGCCGACAGCGTGGGCGAGTCAGGCAAACGCCCGCAGTGCCCGCAGGCAGTGTGATGGTGGGGCACTCCTAAGTCGCGAGGGTGACCTACGTGTCGCAGGCCGCCGCGTGCTCGCAGCGCCCACCGCGCCCCGCCGGGGGGCCACGATGTGCGGCGAATGCGCAGGTCAGAAGGCTATGTTCGGGTTTGAAACCCGAAGATCACCGTACCGGGCGCGGCGTGTCCGTTGACCGGGCCGGCTGCGGTTGCCAGGATCGGTGGTGAAGCCAGGGGCCCCCCTCTCGCGGCATTCACCGCCACGCGGCGTCCCGGCCCTGGAGGCTCTTCACCCATGACGGACACTTCCTCGATCACGCCTGTCGCCCGTTACGGTCAGGCGCCGCAGGGACCGACCGCGCCCGGCTCTGGCCCGTTGCGCTTCGAGGAGGCGGAAACGTTCATCCTGCAGTTTCACGGCGAGAACCCGGGGGCCGGGCCGCCGCAGGACCGGCTGCGGCAGGTCCGGCGGGAGATCGATTCGCAGGGCACCTACCGGCACACCCGCGACGAGCTGGAGTTCGCGGCGCGTGTGGCGTGGCGGAACAGCTCGCGCTGCATCGGGCGGCTGTACTGGCGCAGCCTGCAGCTTCGCGACCGTCGGCACGTCAGCGCCGCCGCCGACGTCGCCGCCGAAGCCGTGAGGCACCTGCACGAAGCCACCAACGACGGCCGGATCCGGCCTCTGATCACCGTGTTCGCCCCCGACCTGCCGGGTGCGCCGGGGCCGCGGATCCTCAACGCCCAGCTGATCAGGTACGCCGGCTACGAGGCGGCCGACGGCACGGTCACCGGCGATCCCCTGAACGTGGGCATCACCCGGCTTGCCCGCGATCTCGGCTGGGCCGGGTGCCACCCGAAGGGGCGGTTCGACGTCTTACCGGTTATCGTCCAGGACGGCTCGGGTCGGCGTGCGCTGCTCCGGCTGTCCGCCGACGCGGTGCTCGAGGTGCCGCTCAGCCACCCGGAGTTCGGCTGGTTTGCCGACCTGGGGCTGCGCTGGCATGCCGTGCCCGTGATCAGCGACATGTACCTCGAGGCGGGCGGCATCCGGTATCCGGCCGCGCCGTTCAACGGCTGGTACATGTGCACCGAGATCGGCTCGAGGAACCTGGGCGACGTCGCCCGCTACAACCAGCTTCCGGTCGTAGCCAGGGGCATGGGCATGAGCACGGTCAGCAACCAGATGCTCTGGAAGGACCGGGCGCTGACCGAGCTGAACGTCGCCGTCCTTTCCTCGTTCCGTGCCTCCCGCGTGACGATCACCGACCATCACACCGAATCCGTGCGCTTCCTCATGCACCTGGCCAAGGAAGAGAGCGCCGGGCGCGTCTGCTCAGCGGACTGGACCTGGATCGTTCCCCCGGCTGCGGCGTCGGCCACTCCGGTCTTCCACCGGTATTACGACCACGTCCACCAGACGCCGAACTTCTACCGCCACCCAGACCTGCCCCTGGCGGCCGTGCCCAGTTAGCTTGGGGCTGGTCAGCCTCCCACCCAGATCATGAAGCAAAGCCGCCGGGCGGGTCGGGTTACGGGACGGGGGACTTCAGGCCGACGGAGGCGAGCACCTCGCTGGCCGGGCGAGGGCTGGTGCGGACCCCGGCGACGGCGCCCTTGACCAGGCACTGCCCGAGCGCCCGGCGGTCGGTCGACTTGGCGAACGTCCGGGCCCAGCGGCGCAGTGTCGAGCCGCCGTACAGCACGCGCTCGCCGGGGGTCAGCGGCGCCCGGGCCCTGAGCGTCCAGATCTTGTTCCTGACCTCGTAGAAGAAGCGCTGCCCAGGGTCGCTGTCGGTGGAGCCGAAGGCGGCGGTCTTGTGCACCACGATGCTCGCCGGGCAGAGCAGGCCGGCGTTACCGCGCAGCACCCGGGTGGTGAACTCGAAGTCGTCGTTCCACAGGAAGTAGTCGGCCTGCGGCAGGCCGCGCTCCCGGCAGACGCCGGCGTCGACGAGTATGGAGACGAACGACGCCGAGCGGATCGGCATGCAGCCGGCCGCCGCGGCGGCTTCGCGCTCGGCCCGCCCGGCGAACGGCTTGGCCCGCGGGGTGTTCATCGGGTGGGCGCGTCCGTCGGTCCACACCACGCGGCTGGCGAGCAGGGCCGGGGGCCTGGACGAACCGGGGTGAAGGGCGAGATGGCGTTCCCGCGCGTCGAGCAGGGCCCGCAGCGCGCCCGGCTCGGGCACCGTGTCGTCGTCCATCAGCCAGACGAGGTCGGCAGACTGGTCGAGGGCCAGCGCCATACCGCAGGCGAACCCGCCCGCGCCTCCGGTATTGCTGGCCAGCTCGGTCACACCGGCGGACGGGTACTGCCTGCGCACCGCCGCGGCCGTGCCGTCGGTCGAGGCGTTGTCGACCACGATGACCGCGTCGGCGGGCCGGGTCTGAGCCTGCACCGCCGCCAGCGCCTCCAGCAGCAGGTCCCGCCGGTTGTAGGTAACCACCACCGCGATCACCCGCGGCGCTGGGGTGGCCGGAGCGGGTGATTGGGCCGGTACGGCCGTGGCGGCCGGCGTGCCGTCGGGCACGCTAGGCATGCTTGCCGACCCGGCGGCGCTCGAGCCTGCGCCAGGCCACGATGCGAATGCGGCGCACGACCGGGAACCGGCTGCTGAGCTCGCGCACCGTTCGCTTCAGCCGAGGCGAGGACGCCACCGTTGACTCGACCCTGGCGACGAGCCCACGCTGCCGGTCCGGGCTCGGCTGCGGCTTCGCCGCCGGATGCGCCTTGTGGTACTGGTTCACGACCATCGCCGCCGCGGCGTGCACCGCGGCGTCGAGCACCAGCTCGGCCGGCTGGTCCGCCGAGCTGGCCGCGGGCCCGGTGACCGGCAGCGGCCGCAGCTCTTCCAGGTTGCCGACCACGTCGTAGTCGGACTCGCTCAGCGCTTCGACGAGGACGTCCGCCTGCTTGCCTGCCCATTCCTCGCGCTCGGCGGGGATCACGAGCCGGCCCTCGCGCGGCCGCGCGGCCAGGGCGCGATGCGCGACCCCCTCCTTCACGTTCCACATGTAGAACCAGTCGGGGACCTCTTCGGGCAGCACCTCATTCAGCCGCCGCAGGAACTCGATCTCGGGCAGGCCGAGCGAGGCATTCGGCCGGGCGCGGCTGATATCCACGCTGGCCGGGTCGACCTCGAGCAGGGCCGCGAACCGCTGCCACAGCAGCGCGTTGTCCGACCCGCGCGGCGGAACCGTGATCACGTGGATCCGCTGCGGCGGTACGTACTGCGCCCAGATGCCGAGGATCGCCATCGTGTCGTGCACCCGCCAGAACCACCACTGCCGCCGGTCGGCCGAATAAGACTCCCGGTCGATCACGTCCTCGAGCCATTCGCCGAAGCCCTTGGCGTTGCGGTGCTTCACGGTCTCCTGCCACTCCGCCGGCAGCAGCGTGGCCATGTCCCGCACGGTGATCACCACGTGCACCTCGGCCGGCTGCAGGGACCGCACCGCGCGCTCGGCCTGCTCCGGGTCGGCCGCGGAGAACAGCTCGTGCGAGATCACGCCGACCCGGGGCGCCTGCTGGGCCTGGCGGGCCAGGATCTCCCATTCGCCGGTCCATGACCCGGCCGGATCCGAGGCCAGCTTGGGGATCCCGCGCAGGTCCTGGCTGGCACGGTAGTGATCTTGCGGGTGGTGGCCGGGCAGCACCACGCCCTGCGCGGAGAGCTCGTCGCGGTTTCGCCACATGACGTGCTGCAGGAATGTGGTGCCGGTCTTCGGCTCGCCGATGTGCAGGAGAACTTTTGGCCCCGTGCCGGTGGTGGTGCTGGGGGACTCGCTCTCGGCGTGCCTTGCCATCCTGGCAACCTCGCGTCTCGTCGTTTTGCGCTTCGAAGACGTCTCGTCGGTTTTGCGCTTCGAAGACTAGGTCAGATACCGGCTGCGGGGGCCTGCAACTGACAGTAATGCCAGCTATCTGCCCTAAAGTGATCGTAAGGTAGCCTTCACCAAAAGGTTGGGCGCTGTATGAGCTATGGACCATGCGGCGTCGACGAACCCGGCTATATTCGGGCACCGGCACGGACCGCCCGTTTTGCGGCCCGGCCTCGTCGCGTTGCGCGTTCCCCCCGGTGATGGAAGGCAGGCCTCCTGCGTATGCATGAGCCCTTCTCGCTCCTGGTCTCGGTGTACGACGGCGACCGGCCCGACTACATACGGAGGGCACTCCGCAGCGCGGTTGACGAGCAGACCGTTCGCCCGGACCAGGTAGTGATCGTACGGGACGGGCCGGTACGCGACGAAATCGCCGGATGCCTCGAGGACTTCGTGCGCACCAGCCCGGTGCCGGTGTCGTACGTCCCGCTGGCGCGCAACAGCGGCCTGGGGCCCGCTCTCGACCAAGGGCTGGCCGCGAGCTGGTTCGACGTGGTCGCGCGCATGGACGCCGACGACGTGGCCATGCCGCACCGGTTCGAGGTGGAACTGCCGCTGATCCAGGACGCGGACATCGTCGGGGCCGGGCTGCTCGAGTTCGTCGGGGATACCGATGGCATCGTCGGGCAGCGCGTTCCGCCCACCGACGCCGGCCAGATCCAGCGCTACGCCCGGATGCACGATCCGTTCAACCACCCGACCGTCGTGTACCGCCGGCACGCGGTGCTCGAGGCGGGCGGGTACGGCGAGTTTCCGCTGATGGAGGACTACGCGCTGTTCGCCAGGATGCTGGCCAGCGGTGCCAGGGCGGTCAACGTGGCCGAGCCGCTCGTGTTCTACCGCGTCGGCCCCGAGGCCTTCAAGCGGCGGGGCGGGACCGGGCTGCTGCGCTCCGAGCTGCGGCTGCAGCGCGAGTTCCGGCGGCGCGGGTTCACCACCCCGGTCGAGTTCGCGCGCAACGTGCTGGTTCGCGGCGGCTACCGGCTGATCCCGTGGTGGTGCCGCCGCGCGATGTACCGGCCGATCGTGGCCCACTTCACCGAGCATCCGGAGCCCACGGCGGCGCTGGGGGAGCCGGGGGAGTCGGCGGACAGGGAACCTGCGGATGGGGGGCTGGCGTGCGGGCTGCCTCCGGGGGAGTGGGAGTACCCGGAGATGCCGGCCGCCGGATTCTGGCGCGAGCAGCCGCTGCCGGTGGGCTCGTGAACATCGACCTGGTGGTCGTCGGCTCCGGGTTCTTCGGGCTGACGGTCGCCGAACGGTGCGCCAACGACCTCGGCCTGCGCGTCCTGATCCTCGAGCGCCGCGATCACATCGGCGGGAACGCGTACAGCGAGGCGGAGCCGCAGACCGGGATCGAGATCCACCGGTACGGCGCGCACCTGTTCCACACCTCGAACGCCCGCGTCTGGGAGTACGTCAACCGCTTCACGACGTTCACCGGCTACCAGCACCGGGTGTTCTCGGTCTACAAGGGCCGGGTGTACCCGCTGCCGATCAACCTGGCCACGATCTGCGAGTACTTCGGCTCGGTGATGTCGCCGGACGAGGCGCGGGCGCTGGTCGCCGGGCAGTCGGCCGAGGTGCCGCCCGGTCAGGCGGCCAACCTGGAGGAGCAGGCGATCTCGCTGATCGGCCGGCCGCTGTACGAGGCCTTCATGCGCGGCTACACGTACAAGCAGTGGCAGACCGACCCCACCGACCTGCCCGCGGAGATCATCACGCGGCTGCCGGTGCGCTACACGTTCAACAACCGCTACTTCAGCGACACGTTCGAGGGGCTGCCGACCGACGGCTACACGGCCTGGCTCGAGCGCATGGCCGACCACAAGAACATCGAGGTCCGGCTGGGCACGGACTTCGCCGAGCTGCGGTCCAGCCTGCTGGGAAACGTCCCGGTTGTCTATACCGGCCCGCTAGACGCCTACTTCGGATACGCTGCGGGCGACCTGGGCTGGCGCACGCTCGATTTCGACGTGGAGGTGCTCCCCACGGGCGACTTCCAGGGGACGCCGGTCATGAACTACGCCGACGAGGATGTGCCGTTCACCCGTATCCACGAGTTCCGGCATTTCCACCCGGAGCGCGATTGGTACCCGAAGGACAAGACAGTGATCATGCGTGAGTACTCGCGCCTGGCCGGCCGCGGCGACGAGCCGTACTACCCGATCAACACGGGGGCGGACCGGGCGCGGTTGCTGAACTACCGGGAGATGGCGGAGCGCGAGCCGGGCGTGTTCTTCGGCGGCCGCCTGGGCACCTACAAGTACCTCGACATGCACATGGCGATCGGGTCCGCGCTCAGCATGTACGACAACCACATCCGTCCGCTGTTCGCCGATCGCGTGGCGGCAATTCAGGGGCAAGACGGTCATGAGTAACGCGACGGAAGCGGGCGTGCCTGTCCGGTCGCTGCGGGTCCTGCAGCGGGTCGTGTTCCCGGGCGACGACCTCGACGTCGTGCCGCTGTACGTGGAGACGAAGATGGACCGCGGCGCCTCCGAGCTCGCGGCCGAGATGGCCGCGGAGGAGCTCACCGGGCGCAAGGTGGCCGGCGGCACCTCGACTGCGAGCGCGTCGGTCGGCGAGGCGCAATCGAGCATCCGCTTCGGCGTCGACGTGCCCGCGCACCTGGTCGAGGAAGCCGGCCCGCGGCGCAGCGGCCTGATCACCAGCGGCTGCCGGGTCTCGTTCGCCACCTACTTCAACGCGTTCCCGGCCAGCTACTGGCGCCGCTGGACCACCGTGGACGCGGTGACCCTGCGCATCCGGGTGGCGGGCGAGTCGAAGGTCATCCTGTACCGTTCATCGGCCCGGGGGCACAGCCATCCGATCGAGACGATCAACGTCGAATCGGACTACGCGGAGACGATCGAGCGCACGCTGCCGCTTGCCCCGTTCATCGACGGCGGCTGGTACTGGTTCGACATCGTGGCCGGGCCGCGAGGAACCACGCTGATCGAGGCGGACTGGCTGGCCCTGACCGAGCCCTCGCCGCCGGGCCGGGTCAGTCTCGGCATCACCGCCTTCGGCGCGCCCGACGATCTGGTCCAGAAGCTGCGGGTGCTCGGCGAGGCCACCGACATCCACGCGCAGCTCGACGCCGTCTACGTGATCGACCAGAACCCGAAGCGGGTCAGCGACCACCCGGGTTTCCAGGATGCGGCCAAGAAGCTCGGCGGCCGGGTGCAGGTGATCGAGCAGGGGAACCTCGGCGGATCGGGCGGGTTCTCCCGGTCCATGGACGAGACCGTGCGGGCCGGCCAGAGCGACTACGTGCTGCTCAGCGACGACGACGTCGAACTCGATCCCGAGGGCATCCTGCGCGCCGTGACGTTTGCCGACCTGGCCCGCAAGCCGACGATCGTCGGCGGCCAGATGTTCAGCCGGTACGAGCGCTCGGTGCTGCACGCGTTCGCCGAGGCCGTCGCGCCGTTCAAGTGGTGGTGGGGAAACGCGCCGAACACGAAGAGCCGGCACGACTTCGGCCGCCGCAACCTGCGCAACACCCCGTGGCTGCACCGCCGGGCCGACGGCGACTACAACGGCTGGTGGATGTGCCTGATCCCGGTCCAGCTGATCAAGGAACTCGGGCTAGCGATCCCGGTCTTCATCAAGTGGGACGACGCCGAGTACGGGGTGCGCGCCAGGGACCGGGGCTACCCGACCGTGTCCCTGCCCGGCGTGGCCTGCTGGCAGGCGCCGTGGACGGACAAGAACGACGCCCTCGACTGGAATGCCTATTATCACCTGCGCAACCGGCTTGTGGCCGCGCTGCTGCACTCGAGGGAGCCACACGGCGGCCAGCTGATCCCGGAAAGCCTGGAGCGCCAGCTGCAGGCCCTGCTGTCCATGCAGTACTCGACCGTCGCGCTGCGGGCCCTGGCCATCGAGGACGTGCTGCGGGGCCCGGCGCACATGCACGCCGAAATCGGCACCAAGCTGGCCTTCTTGCGGGAGTTCCGGAAGCAGTACCCCGACGCCAGGGGCGAGGCCGACCTGGAAAGCTACCCGCCGCCGCGGCGACGGGCCCCGGAGGCGGTGAAGTCTTCCACCACGCCGACCAACAGGTTCAATTTGCTAAGCAAGGCGGCGTCGGGGACCGTGCATCAGTTTCGGAGGCCGCGGAAGGGGGCGAAACAGCGCCCGCAGATGGCGCTGCCGTACCAGGACACTGGCTGGTGGGTGCTGACCAAGCTGGACAGCGCGCTGGTGTCGACGGCCGATGGGACGAGCGCCTCCTGGTATCAGCGCGACCCGAAGCTTTTCCGGTCGCTGGGCAAGCGCAGCATCGTCCTGCACGCGCGGCTGCGGCGGCGGTGGCCGAAGCTCGCCGCTGAGTACCGCGCCGCGGCCGCCGAGATCACGTCGCCGGAGCGGTGGCGGGAGACCTTCGTGGCGTCTGTTGATCGGTCGGCGCCTGTCGTTGAGCCGGCGCCTGTCGTTGAGCCGGCGTCTGTCGTTGAGCCGGCGTCTGTCGAACAGCCCGCGTCTGTTGATCAGCCGGCGTCTGTCGTTGAGCCCGCGTCTGTCGAACAGCCGGCGTCTAACGATCGGCCGGACAGCCCCTCGTGAGCGCGGCGTCAACCGGACGGCGCGGACCCGCGCCAGCCGCCCCGGACCAGGGCACCTCTCGGCCGCCGGATGCCGAGGCCCCGGCCGGGGCGCGCACCCGGTGGGCGGTGGTCGAGAGATGGCTGCCGGTCGTCATCGTGGCCGCCGTCATGGTCGTGCTCGGCGTGTGGGGCCTGGCCAGGCATAACGCCATGGGCAACGACGAGGTGGCCAGCCGCTGGGCGGCCACGCTGAGCCTCGGCCGGCTGTTCCACCTGCTCGGCAACCTGGACGCGGTGCACGGCCTGTACTACCTGCTGCTGCACTGCTGGATAGCCGTCGGCTCCACGCCGACGATCATCCGCATCCCTTCGGTCATCTTCATGACCGTCGCCGCCGGGCTGGTCGTGATCGTCGCCCGGCGGCTGACCGGGTCGGCCTGGGCCGGGCTGTTCGCCGGCCTGATCATGGCGCTGGACCCGGTGATCAGCTACTACGCGCAGACCGCCCGGTCCTACGCGATGGTGTTCTGCTGCGTGATGGCCGCCACCCTGGTCCTCGTGCTTGCGCTGGAAGCCGAGGACCAAGCCCGGGCCGGCGACGCGCTCGCCGGCGGCCGGCTCCGCAATCGCTGGATTGCCTATGCCGCCCTGATCACCGTGGGCGGCTACCTGAACGAGCTGTCGCTGCTCGTGCTGGCGGCGCACGCGGTGACGGTGCTGCTCACCAGGTACGGGTGGCCGACCGTCAGGCACTGGTTCGTCAGCGGGGCAGTAGGCGCGATCCTGGTCCTGCCGGTCATCGGGCTGAGCATCACCCAGGCTTCGGCCGACACCGGGGCCACCCGGCCGGACCTGCACGATATGCAGGTCCTTTTCCACGACTACTTTGGCGCGACGATCCTGGTGGCCGTCGGAATGGTGGTACTCGCCGTCTTCGCCGTGCTGCCAGCAGCCGCGCTTCCGGCGATCAGGATCTCGCGGCCGAGACCGGCCGCCGGGACGCAGGCCTCTTCCGCGTGGTGGCAGAGCGGCGGCTTCTGCCTGCCGTCGGTGGCGGCGCCGCTTCTGGTGCTGCCTTCGTTCCTGCTGGTCGCGGAGTCGCTGGTGGGAAAGGCGCTGTACTCCGACCGGTACATCCTGTACTGCGAGGCAGGCGCGGCCCTGCTGGCCGGAGCGGGTGTGTACCGGCTCGGCCAATGGGCCGGGCCGTGGCTCGGGCGCCGGCTGGCCGGATGGCGCGAGCAGGGCGGCGCCACAGGCTGGCGCTCGCTGGTGTGGCTGCCAGGCGTGCTCGTGTGCGTGTGCGCGCTGGTGCTGCAGTTCGGGGCGCAGCAGCGGACTCGCACCCCGCTGAGCCGCCAGTTCGACTTTGGCGGCCCCGCCTTCTACATCGACGCCCGCGCCCAGGCGGGCGACGGCGTGCTGTTCTTCAACACGTTCTACCGGAAGATCACGCTCGGCTACCCGGAGGACTTCCGGGACGTCACCGACTTCTCGCTGGCGGTGTCACCGGCCAGGGCGGGAACGTACAACGGCATCAACAAGCCGCTCGCCCAGGTGCGCTCGCTGATGCTCAGGTACCGGCGGATCTGGGTGGTCGGCCATTACCCGTCGGCGCAGGTGGCCGCGCCTGCGATCAAGGGCGAGAGCGAACTGCTGCTGAGCCGCTTCACCCTGGTCGCCAAGCGGCACTTCAAGGGCATGGAGGTCACGCTCTGGCAGCGCCGCTGAGGCGGCCCGGTCCGCTCAGCTGTCGCCGTTGAGGCGGCCTGGTCCTCTTTGGCCGCCGCCGCAGAGGTGGCCTCATCCGCTTAGCGGCCCCGGCTGAGGCGGCCCCTCCGGTCAGCGGTGCAGACTGGTGCAGCTGAACGTGTTGGTCAGCGGAGTTTTTCCGCCCCACCAGTCCTTGAAGCTGACCGTGATCGTTCCCGCCGGGTGGCGGTCGCAGTGCCGGAGCCACGCGTTGGCCGTCGTCTTCCAGGCAGAGGCGGGGCCGGCGAGTCGGCGCACCGGGTAACGGAAGTCGGTAGCCCAGCCGGCCCCCAGGACCGCTACCAGCGCGACGACCGCGACGATGGCCTTGGGGCGCGGCCACCAGCGGCGCACGCAGGCGTCGGCCGCCACGATCAGCGCCGCGTCGAGCAGCAGGATCGGCAGCGTGGAGTACCGCGCGCCGTGCTCCACCTTGATCAGCACCGGCTGGCCCGGGCCGCCCCAGGCCAAGGCAGACGTGATCGCTGTGAACACCAGGCCGGTCAGCACCGCGGTAACCACGAACACCCGGGTCCGCCCGGGCTGCGTGACAACCGCGGCGGCGAGAACGATGAGGATCAGGCCGCCGACGAGCGCGGCGGCGGCGTTCACCCCGATGAGGTCGCGCAGGTGCCAGGACAGGTGCCACCCGATCGTGGGCAGCAGGACCTCGCGGGTGTAGTACGCCACCGCGTTGAGCGGATTATGCGGTGTGAGCCTGGACGTGTGGCTTGTCACGATGACCAGGAGCTGCACCAGGCAGCCGAGCGCCCAGCCAGCGGTCACGACGTGCTCGCGAAGGCGCCTGGGCACCACGATCGCGCGCGCCGCGAACAACGGCGCGAAGACCAGGCCGAGCGAGGTCGAGGCCGCCGCGGCGAACGCCAGGACGGCGGCGACCGCGGCGCCTGCCCGGGTGCGCGGCCGCCATAGCGCCGCCCAGAACAGCCCGACGAGCAGGTACCAGATGGTGTTGACGCCGTTGTCGGCGATCTCGAGCTGCGCCACCGGCAGCAGCACCACCGACAGGCCGAGCATGACGCGGAGCCACCGCGAGCTGACGATGCCGTCGCTGGCGTAATAGACGAACACCCCGACCCCGGACGCGACGAGCGCGCCGCCGACCGCGAACGCCACCGACGCGTGCCTGACCGGCAGCAGCGCGGCAATCTGGCCGATCACGCGCGGTACCAGCTGCAGATATCCGCCGTACGACTGGAGCACGTGCCAGGGGTGAGCGAGCGCGGCGGGCAGGTAGATGCCCGGGTCCTCGGCCCAGACGCTCTCCCAGGCCGGCCTCCCGCCGAGACGGGCCAGCATCGCCACCGCCCCGACGCCGACGACGACGACCTGGAGGAAGACGAACCCCCAGCGCACGAGGGCAGCACGGGACGTCGCCTCGCCCGGCGCCGGGAACAGGTCGATGAGCATGGCGCGCACGCGCTCGGCGCGGCCCGTGGCCGACGGCGGATGCGTCCCGGACCCGGCCTGTCCGGGCGCGTGGACCTCAGGAGCGGACACGGCCGGAATGTACCACCATTCCCGGTCCACTCCCGGTCTATGCACGAAGCGTTCGGAGACCGGCAAGACCGGTGCCTGGACAATGGGGGTGTCCGGCGTCGTGGAGCGTGATGAGGTGAGGAGCCTGAACGAGAACGGAGGCCGCCTGCTCGAGGGCGTGGTGTCGGTGGTGTCAGGCGGCGGCTCAGGAATCGGCCAGGCGGTCGTGACACGGTTCGCGGAGCACGGTGCGGTGGTCGAGTTCGTCGACATCAGCGAGGCGGCCGTCGCGGATACCGAGCGGGAGCTTCGCGCCCGCGGCCTGGACGTCAGCGGTCACGTGGCGGACGTCTCGGACGCCGGCCAGGTGGCCGCGTTCTTTGACGCCGTCGGTGGCCGCCACCCGGCGATCGGCGCCCTGGTCAACTCTGTGGGCATCCAGCGCTACGGCACGGTCGAGACCACGTCGCCGCAGATGTGGGACGAGGTGTTCGCGGTCAACGTGCGCAGCATGTTCCTGCTGGCCAAGCACGCGGTCCCGCTGATGCGGAGGGGCGGCGGCGGGGCGATCGTGAACATCTCCTCGGTGCAGGCCGTGGCCAGCCAGCGCAACGTGGTGGCCTACACGGCGACCAAGGGGGCGATCGCCGCGATGACGCGGGCCATGGCGGTCGATCACGCCCACGAGGGGATCCGGGTCAACACCGTGCTGCCCGGTTCGGTCGACACGCCGATGCTCCGCGCGTCCGCGCGCGACATCTCGCCGGAAGACCCGGACAGCGTGATCCGCAGGTGGGGCTCGGGGCACCCCATCGGCCGGGTCGGCCACCCCGCCGAGATCGCGGACGTATGCGTATTCCTGGCGAGCCCGCTGGCGTCCTACGTCACCGGCGCCGAGCTGCGGGTGGACGGCGGCCTGCTCGCGGGCTTGGCGCTGCGGGCGCCCGGCGAGGAGGGATAGCGACCACGCTATAGGAGCGATCTGACCCGGCCGAGCGGACGTCTCGTCGGCGGGAACCTGGATGACCGCGATCAGGTCGGGCTGGTCCACCAGGCGGAGCTGGAACATCTGCAGCCAGATCAGCCCGGCACCGGGGTGCTTGATCCCGATGGTCGCCGGCCGGAAATAGCGCACCGGGTACTCAGCCCACCAGTCCCGGAACTGCGGGCTGGCCTCGGTCAGCGCCGCCACCAGTTCGGCGAGCCGGGGATCGTCGGGGTGGCGGCCCACCGCCGTGCGGAACTGGCTCAGCACCGCCTGCGCGGCCGATTCCCAGCGCACCATGCGAGCGCGGTTGTCCGCGTCGGTGAACATCATCCAGAGCATGTTGCGCCTGCCGGACGGCTGCGAGGCGGGGTCATGCCTGATGCGCGCGTACGCCTGGTTCCACGCCACGTAGTCGAAGTGACGGTCGTAGACCGAGGCCAGGCTCGGCATGGCGGCGTCGACGAGCAGCTGCAGCCGGGGCAGCATGTCGCCGGCCGGGGCCTGCGGCTCGGGTGGCGGCAGCCCGGCCAGCTCACGCAGGTGCCGGTGCTGGTCCTGGTCGAGCAGCAGTGCCCGCGCGAGCGCGTCGATGACCTGGGCAGAAGCGGAGATGTCCCGGCCCTGTTCCAGCCAGGTGTACCAGGTGACGCCCACCCCGGACTGCTGCGCGACCTCCTCGCGGCGCAGGCCCTTCGTCCGCCGTCGGCCCGACGCGCTCCCCGTGACCAGGCCCACGTCGGCAGGCGTCAGCCGGGCTCGCTGGGTGCGCAGGAACGCGGCCAGTTCGGTGCGCCGGGTCGTCGGCAGATGCGGGCTGTCGCTGGTCACATGGGGTTCCAGAATCCGGACCGCCCTGGCGGTGGCGTGCACGGACGGGTCGGCGCCTCGCCGTGCCTGGCAGCTTCAGTACCAGGATAGGTACCCGTATCGGCGCTAGCGTGCGGTACGACACGTCCCTCCCGGAGCCGCGGATGTCAAGGAGACGAGATGACCGACGGGCTGATGCTGCCTCCAGGCGCGGGCCGGAGCATTGCCGCCGCGGGGATGACCCTCAAGGTGGGCGCGGATCAATCAAACGCGTGGTCGGCTTTTGAGGCCCTGGTCACGCCGGGTTTCGACGTGGGCGCGCATCTGCACCGTCAGGCCGAGGAGTTCTTCTACATCCTCGACGGCGAACTGGACCTGCTCGCGTTCGAGCCGCGCAGCAAGGCCATCGGCGACTGGCGAACCTGGGAGTCGGCCAGCGGCGCCCGGGTGCTGCGCGGCGGGCCGGGCTCCGCAATGTTCGTCCCAGCCGGCTGCCCGCACGCCTTTGCCAACCCCGGGACGGCCACGGCGCGCATGCTGTTCCTGGTCTCCCCGCCAGGCCACGAACACTACCTGGACGAGCTCGGCACCGTGATCGGCCAGGGGAGACCCGACCCGGCGGTGATCGCCGAGGTCCGGGCCCGGCACGACATCGAGCAGCTCACCCCCATGGCCATCGGCCAGCGCACCTAAGCCTTAGGCGGCGGGCTTCCGGCCGGTCGGGCCTGCCTCCGGCCCGGCACTGGGAATGTCGCCCACGACACCGAGGGCGCGGGCCAGTTCGTGGTACCGGTTGGCCTGGTCGTAATCGGCGGTGCATTGTTCACAGAGGTCGTCGCGCCACTCGTCGCCACACTCGGAGCAGCGGCGATCCTGGTGAGTGCGCCAGGCTGGAGCGGCGGGCATCTGACGCCAGTCTGAGTTTTGGTCATACTTTTGACTATGACGACGATGCCGCTGGGGGAAGCGAAAAGTCATCTGTCCGAGCTGGTCGGGCGAGTGCACGATCACCACGAGCGGGTCACGGTCACGGTGCACGGGAAGCCGTCCGCGGTGCTGCTTTCCGTCGAGGACCTAGAAGCGCTGGAAGAGACCCTGGCGATCATGCGCGATGCAGGAACGCTGCGCCGATTGGCCGAATCAGATGCCGAGCTTGCTCGCGGTGAGGAAGTCAGCGCTGATGAACTGGCCGAGGCCCTGCGCAGCCGCCAGGCAAAGGATTGAGCGCCGGGGCCGATGAGCCCTATGCCTTGCGGACCACGCCAACCGTCCGGAGGGCGATCGCCGAGACTTTGCCCGAGGCCGTGGCCGCCGCGGCGCTCGAGTTCATCACCGGCCCGCTACTTGAACAGCCATACCGGGTGGGCAAGCGCCTGCTCCCTCCACTGGAGGACAGGTTCAGCGCGCGCCGCGGAACTTACCGGGTGATCTACCGGGTCGACGAAGCTGCTCGTGTGGTGACCGTCGACATTGGCCACCGACGCGACATTTACCGGACGTGACACAAGCCCGATGCGTCGATTGCCCAATATTGGCCAGCACTAAGCCGAAGGGCGCTCCGCCCGCACCACGGACATGTTGGAGGGCAGTTCCAGCTCCTCGATCCACCGCCCGGCAACACCGTGCCTGATCGCCCGCGTCACCAGGTGCCCGTTCGCCGCGCGGCGCAGATATCCCGCCTCGTGCACAGCTCCGGACGCGTGCTCGCTCCGGCTCGACAGGCTCACCGGCCTCCCGGCGGCGCCTGATCCCCGCCTGCACATCATCCATGCAGGCCGCGAACTCTCGCTCGTTGTCGAACGCGGCCATCACGATATGCCGCCGCTCCCGTCGCTGCGGGTCATAGCGGTAATGACGCACGATGAAGCGCTCGATGCTGTCGTCGTCAGGATCAACTCGCGCCACAGACCAACACTAAGCCGCCCCAACGGGCGTCATCAACCCAGAACCCGGCACATGGCCAGGTGGCCACGGCCGGGAATCACCGCCGGGACGCGGCAGTTGCGCCGATCGTTGCACACAGGAAGGCAGCCAGCAGCAGGGTGGCTCCGATCACATAAATGACCGTGTGCGTGGCAGGTGACTGCCCGTGGCTGAGCGAGATCGCGCCGATCGCCAGCGCAGCCGCAGCCAGCGGGATACTTCCGTGCATGTGCCAACGGTTGATCGCATTGCGACGATGCCTTACGTCGCGCCGGGCTATTGCAAGAGTCGCCGACACGCCCAAGATCATCGCGACACCTGAAGCAAGGACATAAATAGCCAGTGGCTGCATCGTGGCTCCATCCGCTGAACCGCAAGTTCACCATACTGCGTCTGTCCTGGCGACGGCCCGGTCAGGTCAGGCAGCCGCGGATGACGGCTGCACGACCAGCGTTCTAGAGCAAGCTGTTCAGGAATGCGAGCACGGCCTCGTTGAACAGGTCGGGCTGGTCGATGTTGCACATGTGGCCGGCATCGGGGATGACCACCTTCTGCGCGCCGGGGATCTTGGCGGCGACGTAGTCCGCGGCGCCGAGGAACGCCTCGTCGCGTCCGCCGACCAGCACCAGTGTTGGCACCCGGATCGATGCCAGCCCATCGATCACCTGACTGTCGGCCTGGGCGAGCATGCCGCGCGCGGCCAGGGCCAGGCCCGACGCCGAGCGATGACCTGGGGCAGTGGGCCCGGAGTCGTCGCCGAACGGCCCCAGGCCGTCTCGTTCCAGCCGGTCGGCGGTCGCGAGCGCGCGGCTGTTCCACCGCTGCCGCGCCTCGTCGCTGCGGAAGCCCGGGCCGGTGTCGCACAGCACCAGCCCGGCCACGCGGTCCGGCATCTGCAGGCAGAACGCCAGCGACAGGAACCCGCCCAGCGACAGCCCGCCGATCACGGCCCGCTCCGCCCCGGCAGCGTCCAGCAGCGCCGCCATGTCGGCCACGCAGGCCGCGTGCGTGTACTCGGCGGGGTCAGCGGGGCTGTCGCTGCGGCCATGGCCGCGCATGTCCCAGGTGATCACCTGCCGGGCCGCTGCCAGTGCCGCACGGTTGGGCTGCCACATCGCCGATGACGCGCCGAAGCCGTGGCTGAGCAGTAGCGGAGGCTGGCCGTCTGCGTCCCCGGTGACCTCGTAGAAGATGTGCGTGCCCGCCCGGTCCAGCTGCGGCATGGGCTTCCCTCCGGTTCTCGCCGCGTCAGCCGTTGTGCGGCAGGTCGCGGAACGGCAGGTCGCGGCCGGTGTCGGGTTCGCGTGGCAGGCCGAGGATCCGCTCGGCGATGATCGTGCGCTGGATCTCGTCGGTTCCGCCGGCGATCGAGATCGCCGGCACCGACAAAGTTATCTCGGCGATCACGCCGTCCAGCGGTGACCCGGCACCGGTGAGCATGGCCGACGGCCCGGCGATCAGCGCGTGGACCCGTGCCGCCTGCCGGGCGATCCGGCTGCTGGCCAGCTTGCCCAGCGAGCCCTCCGGGCCCGGCGCCTGGCCTGCCGCGCGGGCGGCAGCGGCCCTGGCCGCCGTCCACCGCGCCGACCATGCCAGCTCGGTGAGCCGGGCGATCTCCTGGCGGACCAGCGGGTCGGCCGCGCGGCCCTCGGCCCTGGCGCGCTCGGTGATCAGGTCGGCCCGGCCGGCGCGCTGCGGGTACCACTTGTGCGGCTCGGCGGCGGCGACCCGCTCGGCGATCGCCTCCCGCCACGCCAGGCCCGCCGCCGCATCCCCGGACGCCTCGGACGCTCCTGGCGCTCCCGGCGCCTCGGACGCTCCCAGCACCGCGCCCTGCGCCGGCCGGACCACGGACGTGGCGAGCCTTCGCTCCCGTGCCAGCGTGGCCCGCGCGACCCGCCAGCCGCTGCCGGGCCGGCCGATCTCGTTCCCGGCCGGCACCCGGGCTTCGTCCAGGAACACCTCGTTGAACGAGGCGTGCCCGTTCATCTGCCGCAGCGGCCGTACCTGAACGCCCGGCTGGCGCATGGGCAGCGCGAACGCCGTGATGCCCTCGTGCTTGGGAACGCCAGGGTCGGTGCGTGCCAGCAGCAGCCCGAAGTCGGCGGTCGCGGCGCCGGTCGACCAGACCTTCTGCCCGGTCACCAGCCATCCTCCGGCGCCGTCCGGCTCCGCCCGGGTGGAAAGGCCGGCCAGGTCCGATCCGGCGCCGGGCTCACTGAACAGCTGGCACCACATGAGTTCCGCGGTTACCGTGGCGCGCACGAGCCGGCGTTTCAGGTCCTCGCTGCCGTGCTCGATGATCACCGGTGCGGCGAGCACCACGCCCACGCCCTCGGGCGGCCCGGGGATGCGGGCTGCAGCCATCGCGGCCGCGACCTGGGCGGCCACCGCGGCGGAGAGGCCCCGGCCACAGCAGTCGGCCGGCCAGTCCGGGCACGCCCAGCCGGAGTCCGCCAGCCGCTGGCGCCACGCGGCCAGGCTCAGCCCTGGATCCCAGTTCGCACTGATCCAGTCCCTCAGCTCAGCAACCGCCTCGGCCGCACCGGATCCGTCTTGCTCGCTCATGACCGGCATTGTGACTCACGTTCCGCCGCAGCGGCATGGCCGGGCTGACGTGTTTTCAGAGCACGACCGGTGGCCACAGGTCGTGCTGCGCCGCGATCGGGTCCCCGGGCCACTCCTGCATGGCGTCCAGGTTGTCCTGTGCCGGGTGCTTGCCCGCGGCCGGGCCGTCGGCGAACCCGCGGAGCAGGTTGGCCGAGACCCGCTTGACGAAGTTGCCGCCGCGCCGGTTGACTCCGAACTCGGTGTAGTTCCACGGCTCGAACGCCCCGACCCAGCGCATCGTGCCGGCGTTGAACACCCCGGCGCCGCTGGAGTGTGTGTAGTAGGCCGAGTCCGAGTAGCTGTTCACGCCGCGGCAGGTCAGCGGCGAGTGGGACACAACCTGGATGGGCCGCTCGACGGCCGAGTCCGGGTTCACCCGGTCGTACTCGATGCCGACGATGCCCGGGAACCTGGACCCCTTGTGCACGCCGGTCCCCGCGAACATCCAGGCGTCGGGGGTGGCCACGACGTAGTCCGCGTTGGCGGGGTTGGACTCGTACAGCGTCCCGGTCATCGAGGATTCGGGGTCGGGGTCCGGCGGCTCCCGGTAGTCGTTGGTGACCAGGGCGTTGTCCTTGCCGTACATGGGATCTTGCATGTAGCTGGTCTTGTAGCAGACGACCTGCCGCTGCGGTCCCAGCTTGCTGCTCTGCAGCCTGATCCGGCGGAAACAGCAGTTCGCGCCCAGGAACCCCAGGTTCACGCCCGCGTTCCTCGCCGCGGTCACGTATCCCCGCTCCTCCGGCGTCCAGTACTCGTCGTGCCCGAGCGAGAAGAAGGCGCTGGCACCGTCCAGCAGGTGCGGCTCGGTGGCGACCTCCATGCTGGTGACGTACGCGAGCGGGACCCCGATGCGCTCGGCGAGCGCGATCAGCGGGCGCTCGTGCACCAGGAACAGGAACGCGCCGTTCTGGTCGAAGGGCCGGTCCAGGCTGACCACCAGCGACCGGTTGCCGTAGTCGGAGAGGCCGCCGGGCCCGTTGTACAGGTCGTAGTCGCCCCAGGTGTTGTACGCCTGCCAGGTGGACGTCGAGTTCTTGAGCACCACCTTGCCCGCGGTCTTGGCCGACCGCACGGTGACCGGAGCCAGCCGCTGCCCGCCACTCTCCGAGTCCATCCGCAGCAGGTAGGCACCCTCCGGCCAGTCATCGGTCGGAATCGTCAGCGATGGCCCCCAGCTGGTCTCCACGGTGTTGACCTCGGAGGTCACGGTCGGCGCGCTCTGCCGCCGCCCGCGCACGCTCTTCGACTGCCAGACCAGCCGGGCCTGGTCACCCTTGTACCAGCCCATCCGGAACGCCTTGACCGTGAACTCTCGTGCTGTGGTCGACGCGTACAGCGTGACCGGCTCGCCGGGAAGCACGCTGTACTGGCCGGAGTACCCCATCATCTCGTCCGGCGCGCCCAGCGAGCGGGGGTACCAGTTCGGGTCGCCGGGCAGCTCGTTCTCGCTGACCACTTTGGGGCGCGCCGCGGGCCGGGCGGCCTTCGCGCGCGCCGCGCTATGCGAAGCATCGGAGCCGTTTGACTCGGTGGCCTTCACCGCCGCGACGACGGCGGCCGGTACCGCGACCGCGGCCGCGGCTAACCCAAGGAACGCTCGCCGAGAGCGGAGGCGAGGTGTCATCCCACAAGACTGGCGCAAAAACCCCATAGCTCACCAGTAATTTTGGTAACAAGGGAGGGACTTGGGGGTAAAGCGTAAGGTCAACTTGTCAAATAATGGGGTAACCGCCTGCCGGGCCGGTTCTCGGTGCTGTGGGCTGTAACTGGAAAACGTTGAAGGAGTCAGTGAATGCGGTACGGCGCCCCCCCGAGCATCACTATCTGCCCGGTACGGCGCCGTCGCCTATGCGCTCGGTGGTAGACCGGTGACCGCTGCCCGCGGTGCGCCCGAACCGCATGTCGCCGCACGCCTCGGCGGGGTCAGGACACGGCGCTTGCGCATTCCGCTGACCCAGTCCGCGCAGCCCGAGCAGCCCGCGGGTGCGGCCCAGGAAGCCGAGCCGGACGTCGCCCCCAGCCCAGCCCGGGAGCGGCTGCCGGACCGGATCGCCACGCTGCTGCGCCGTCACTGGCTGATCACGGTGCTGGCGGCGGCCGGGCTGCTGCTCCGGTTCGCCAGCGAGCTCGCGTACCGCCCCGCCCTGATCTACGTCGACTCGCTCAAGTACCTGTACGGCGCGTCGCCCGGCGCCGACCCGCTCGGGTACAAGGCCGTTCTGCTCGCTTTCGGCAACCTCGAGGCGGTTGTGCTGCTCCAGCACCTGCTCGGGATCGCCGTGGCCGTGCTCATCTACGCCGTGGTACTGCGGCGCGGCGCCTCCCGCTGGCTCGCGGCCGTGGCCGCCGTCCCGGTCCTGCTCGACGCCTACCAGGTGCAGATGGAGCAGACGATCATGCCGGACGTGTGGTTCGACGCGATGATCGTGGCCGGGCTCGCGGTCCTGCTCTGGCGCCCGGCGCTGACCTTGCCGTTCGCGGCCGCCGGCGGCCTGATCCTCGGGACCTCGGCCACCGTCAGGGACGTGGGCGAGCTCCTCATCGTGCCCGCACTCGTCTACGTGATCGTGGCCGCGGGCGGATGGCGCCGCGTCATCGAGCTGGGTGGCGCCCTGTGCCTCGCCTTCCTGCTGCCGATCCTGTGCTACTGCAGCGTCTCGTACCTCAACACCGGGCACTTCTGGCTGGCCCACGCGCAGAGCACGGCCGGCAGGCTCTCGGCGGCGGCCGACTGCGCCACGCTGAAGCTCCCGGCCGACGTGCGGCCGCTCTGCCCGACCCCGAGCGAGCAGGCGCACGGCCCGGACTGGCTCGAGCACACCAAGGTGTCGCCGCTGCACGCAGCGGCCATCCCGCCCGGCGCCAACAGGAATGCGCTGATCAACACCCTGGACTCGGCGGTCGAGCACCAGCAGCCGGGCAGGGTCGTGGCGGCGATCGCCCGCGATTCGGTGCGCCTGTTTGCGCTGACGCGCGATCAGGTCGGGTCGGTCACCCCGATCGCGCGCTGGCAGTTCCAGAACCATTACGCGGTGTACCCGCCGTGGGTGAGCCTCGGCAAGAACCACGCGATCATCGTCGGTGTGCAGAAGCAGGCGTTCAGCGGATTCCAGTTCCGGAAGATCGGCCGGGCGCAGGTCGACCGGCCGGTCGCGGCGTTCCTGCGCTCCTACCAGCTCGGCGGCGGCTATACGCCGGGTCCGCTGCTCGCCCTGTTCACCCTGGCGGGCCTGATCGGCTCGGTTCTGGCGCTGCTGCGCCGGGCGGGCAGCCCTCGCAGCAGGCAGCTCGCCCTGGCCTGCCTGCTGTTCACCGTCACCGCCGTCGTCATGCTCCTCGTGCCCGACGTCCTGGAATTCTCCTGGCGCTACCAGCTCCCCGCGCTGATCACGCTCCCGCCGGCGGGCGTGCTCGGGTTCAGCGCGATCCGCAGCGCCCGCCGGGCGCGGAGCCAGTCCCGGGGCGAGCGCGTGATCGCCACGTCCGACGTGGCATGGGTCCCGGGCGCGGCCGCGGAGTCTCCAGATTCGCCCTGAGCGTGGAGCACTTCTGTAGGACCGTCTCAGTGAGGGTGCAACCTCACTGGACAGCCTGGGGGCATGAGGAGCTTCGACTCACTGCTCCCTGCAGACTACTTATCTGCAGCGCAGTCACATGCGCCACAGGCCCCGGAGGCATCATGCCCGGCCGGCGTCCAGGCAGAGATAGTCATTCCGGTCCGCAATGAGGAGCGTGATCTGGGGCCGAGTGTGCGGCGGCTGCATGCGTTTCTGCGGGAGGAGTTCCCGTTCACGGCGCGGATCACGATCGCGGATAACGCAAGTGATGACGGAACGTGGTCCCGGGCGCTGGCCTTGGAAACCGAGCTTGATGGGGTGCGCGCGGTGCGGCTGGAGCGCCCCGGGCGCGGTGGCGCGCTGCGGTCGGTCTGGTCGCATAGTGATGCGGCGATTTTCGCGTACATGGATGTGGATCTGTCGACGGACCTGAACGCGTTGTTGCCGTTGCTGGCTCCGCTGCTGTCGGGGCATTCCGATGTGGCGATCGGCACCCGGCTGGCGCGCGGGGCGCGGGTGATCCGCGGTCCGCGGCGGGAGGTGATCTCGCGGTGTTACAACCTGCTGCTGCACGCGAGCTTGGGGACCGGGTTCTCCGACGCGCAGTGCGGGTTCAAGGCGATCCGGGCGGATGCGGCGCGGGTGCTGCTGCCGCTGACGACGGATACGGCCTGGTTTTTCGACACCGAGTTGCTGGTTTTGGCGGAGCGGGCGGGGTTGCGGATCGCTGAGGTTCCGGTGGACTGGATCGACGACGCCGATTCGCGGGTCAAGCTGATGGCGACCGCGGTGGCGGATCTGCGCGGGATCGTGCGGCTGGGCACCGGGCTGGCGCGCGGCACGATCAAGGTTCCGGCGCTGGGTGACCCGTCGCCGCCGGGTCTGGCGGGGCGGGGTGGCCGGGCGGTGCTCGGTGACCCGCCGGCGCCCGGATCGCGCGAAGGCGGCGGCGGCCCGGCCCGGCGGCACGGCCTGCTGGTGTCCCAGCTGGCGCGGTTCACCCTGGTTGGCGTGGCCAGCACGGTGGCCTACGTTCTGCTGTTTCTGTTCTTGCGTGGTGGGCTGGGTGCGCAGTGGGCGAACGCGGTGAGCTTGCTGGTGACGGCGGTGGCGAATACGGCGGTGAACCGGCGGGTGACGTTCGGGATCCGGGGCCGGGCCCAATCGGGGCGGCATCAGGTGCGCGGGCTGATCGCGTTCGGGATCGGGCTGGCGCTGACGTCGGGGGCGCTGGCGGTGCTGCACCACGCCGACGCCCGGCCGGGCCGGGTCACCGAGGTGAGCGTGCTGGTCGCGGCGAACCTGCTGGCCACCATCGTCCGGTTCGGCCTTTACCGCAGCTGGGTGTTCCGCGGCTCCGCCCACGGTGGCCGCCGGCCAGCAGACATCTCCGAATCAGTCCAGGACGGGCCCGGGGCCGGTCCAGTCCGGGCTGCCTGACCTATCCACATAGGAGCAATGACGGTGACCGCTACATCGACAAAACCCGGCTCGGCGCCTGCCGCCCGGCCGGGCGGATCCGGGCGCATGGCCCGCATGCTCCGGGCCCGGCCGGAAGATCCCGCGTGGGCGAGGCCAGCGCTGCTGGCCCTGCTCGTGGCCACAGGCCTGCTGTACCTGGTCGGCCTCGGCCGCAACGGCTGGGCCAACGAGTTCTACGCGGCCGCCGCGCAGGCCGGCAGCCAGAGCTGGAAGGCGTTCCTGTTCGGCTCGCTGGACCGCTCCAACTTCATCTCGGTGGACAAGCCCGCCGGCTTCTCTGGCCCATGGAGCTGAGCGCGCGCATCTTCGGCGTGAACTACTGGAGCCTGCTCGTCCCGCAGGCCCTCGCCGGCATCGCCACGGTCGGCGTGCTCTACACCACCGTGCGCCGCTGGTTCGGGCCGGCGGCCGCGATCATCGCTGGGGCGGTCATGGCGCTGACCCCGGTCGCCACGCTCATCTTCCGCTTCAACGATCCCGACGCGTTCATCACGCTGACGGCCACCCTGGCCGCGTACCTCATAGTCCGCGCCATCGAATCGGGCCGTACCCGGTGGCTGGCCCTGGCCGGGGTGCTGCTCGGCCTGGGGTTCCTCGGCAAGATGCTCGCGGGATTCCTGGCCCTGCCCGCGCTGGCCCTGGCCTACCTCGTCTGCGGGCCAGCCAAGCTCGGCAGGCGGATCTGGCAGCTCCTGGTCGGCGGCGCCGCCCTGCTGCTCACGGCGGGCTGGTGGGTGGCGATCGTCTTGCTCACCCCGGCCGCCGACCGGCCGTTCGTCGGCAGCACCAGCAATAACAACATCCTCAGCCTCACGTTCGGCTACAACGGGCTCGGCAGGCTCACCGGAAACCGGGGCGGCTTGCCCGGCGGCGCGGGCCGGACGCCGGGCCGTGGACTCGGCGGTCCGGCGGCCTCTGCTGCGCGCGGGCTCGGCGGTGGGGCGGGTGACGCTGCCCGTGGGCTTGGCGGTGCGGCGGGCGATGCGGCCCGTGGGCTTGGCGGTGCGGCGGGTGACGCTGCGCGCGGGCTTGGCGGTGGGGCGGGTGACGCTGCGCGCGGACCGGGCGGGTTCGGCGGCCGTGGTGGGGGAGGCGGCGGAGGCGGCGGTGGCGCGCTCGGCAGCGGGTCCGGCCTTACCCGCCTGTTCGGCTCGGAGTGGGGCGGGCAGATCAGCTGGCTGATCCCGGCCGCGCTGATCGCCTTTGCGGTCATGCTGTGGGTGTCGCGGCGGGCGGCCAGGACCGACCGGACTCGCGCCGCCGCACTGATGTGGGGCGGCTGGCTGCTGGTGGCCGGCCTCGTGCTCAGCTACATGTCCGGCACCACGCACTCGTACTACTCGATCGCGCTCGCCCCGCCGATCGGCGCGCTGATCGGCATCGGCGCCGCTGGCCTGTGGCGGATCCGTCACACCTGGTTCGCGCGAGCCGCCCTGGCCGCCGGGCTGGCGGCCGCCAGCGCGTGGGCGTGGGTACTGCTCGGCCGCAGTCCCGGCTGGTACCCGTGGGTGCGAGTGCTCATCGCGATCGCCGCGGTCGCCGCGATCGGTGCGATCCTGGCCGGCCCGGCCCTGCGGGCGGTCTCGGCCCGGTGGGGCACGGCGCTGGCCGTGGGCACGGTGACGCTGGCCGCGATCGCCGGTCTCGGCGGCCCGCTGGCCTACAGCGTGGGCACCGCGGCCAGCAGCTACAGCGGCGCGAGCCCGTCCGCGGGTCCGGCGCTGACTGCCGCCAGGGGTGGTCCCGGCGGCGGCGCCGGGCTCGGCCGCGGCGGAGGCGGTTTCCCCGGCAGGCTCCGTGACGGCGCCGCGGGCCGGGCCCCGGGTGGCTTCGGCGGTGCTGGCGGCGGCAACGCGACGGTCAGCAGCGCGTTCACCAAACTGCTCGAGACGGGCGCGTCCCATTACGAGTGGACGGCGGCGACGGATGGCTCCGACAGCGCCGCCTCGATGGAGCTGGCGACCGGCGGCACCCCAGTGATGGCGATCGGCGGCTTCCGCGGCACCGACCCGGCGCCCAGCCTCGCGAAGTTCGAGAAGCTCGTCGCCGAGCACAAGATTCACTACTACGTCGCGGGCGGCGGCGGCGGCTTCGGCGGCGGGGGTGGCGGTTTCGGCGGCGCCGGCTTCGGCGGCCGCGGAACCGGCGCTGGCAGAGACTTCGCTGACTTTGGCGACCGTGGCACCAGCGACCTCGGCGATCGTGGCGACGGCGGCCGCGGAGCCGGCGGCTTCGGCGGCCGCGAGGCTGGCGGCGCAGGCGGAGGCGGCGCGTCTACCGACGAGGCGCAGATCAGCGCGTGGGTCGAGGCCCACTTCACCGCGACCACGGTGGGCGGCACGACCGTCTACAACCTCACCGCCTCACCCAAGTGAGCGCCGTGACCTGCAATCTCACCGCCTCACCCCGGCCGGACCCCGTCGCGACGAATTCCACCAGCAACACCGACCCCACCAGCAACGGCGTGCGCAGGGGTCAGCGACAGCGGTTCGCTTTCGTCCGGAAATCACCGGACGAAAGCGAACCGCTGTTTCGGCGCCGCTCTCCAGCCTGTGGGCAAGCGCGCTTTGCGTGCTAGTTGGCGCGTTTGTAGGCGCGGACCGCGAGCGGGGCGAACACGATGAAGATCCCCGCCAGCCAGGCGATGCTCTTCCACAGGTCCGCCGCGATCGGGCCGCCGAGCGCCATCGAGCGCATCACGTTGATGACGTAGGTGACGGGCTGGTTGTTGGCGAACGCCTGCAGCCAGCCCGGCATGCTCCGGATCGGCACGAACGCGGAGCTGAGGAACGTCAGCGGGAACAGCCAGATCAGGCCGAACGCCTGCACCGACTCCTCATCCCCGATGGCCAGCCCGGTGAACGCGGAGATGCAGCAGATCGCCAGCCCGAACACGGTGGCCAGCACGATCATGGCTATGGCGAGGCCGACGCCGTTCTGGAACCGGAACCCGACCGCGTACCCAACGCCGACCACGATCACGATGGTCACGAACATCCTGATGGTGTCGGCGACCAGGCGGCCGGCCAGCACGGCCGACCGCGCCATCGGCATCGACTTCAGCCGGTCGATCACGCCCTTCTGCAGTTCCTGCGCCAGCGCGATGGCCGTGCCGAAGGTCGCGAACGCGGCGGTCTGCGCGATGATCCCCGGCAGCAGGAAGTTGACGTAGCCGCCCTTGACACCAGGCACCTGGATCGCGCCGCCGAAGACGTAGCGGAACAGCAGCACGAACATGACCGGCTGGATCACCGTGAACATGATGTAGGCCGGAACCCGCATCCAGACCAGCAGGTTGCGCCGGGTGATCGTGAGCGTGTCGGTCACCGCCCAGTGTGCCCGGGTAAGCAGGCTCGGGCCGCTCGGCGTGATTGGGACACTGGCCCCGGCGGTCGGCGCGACGGCGGTCATGACGACGCCGCCTTTCCTGCGTCGCTGCCTCCGGAGCGCCGGCCTCGCCGCTTGCTGCGCTTGCCGCCGCCCGGTTCCCCGTCTTCCTCGGCGGCGTGCCCGGTAAGCGCCAGGAATACGTCGTCGAGCGACGGCCGTCGCAGCGCGAGCCCCTGGGTCTGTACACCGGCGCTGTCCAGGCTCCGCACCGCTTCGACCAGTGCCTCGGAGCCGCGGGCCCCGACACCCACGTTGATCACTCCGGTCTCCTTGTCGACGTGCGGCTCGCCTTCGCCAATCCGGGCGATCGCCTCGGCCGCGTCGGTGACCTTGTTGCGGTCAGGAACGGTGAACTCCAGCACGTCCCCGCCGACGCGTCCCTTGAGTTCCTCTGAGGTGCCCACGGCGATCACCTGGCCGTGATCGATGACGACGATCTCGTCGGCCAGTTCGTCCGCCTCGTCCAGGTACTGCGTGGTGAGCAGCAGAGTGGTCCCGCCGGCCACCAGCGACCGGATGATGTCCCACATGCCCAGTCTCGACCGCGGGTCCAGACCCGTGGTGGGCTCGTCGAGGAACAGCACCTTCGGCCGGCCGACCAGGCTCGCGGCCAGGTCCAGGCGGCGCTGCATGCCGCCCGAGTAGGTCTTGGCGGCGCGGTTGGCGGCGTCGCTCAGGCCGAACTGCCCCAGCAGCTCGGCGGCGCGGCTGCGCGCGTCGGGCCAGCTCAGGTGATACAGCCGCCCCACGATCTCCAGGTTCTCGCGGCCGGTGAGTTCTTCCTGAATGGCCGCGGACTGGCCGGACAGGCCGATCGTGCGGCGCACCGCTGCGGCCTGCCGGACGACGTCATAGCCCTCGACCAGGGCCCGGCCGCCATCCGGCAGCAGCAGCGTGGTCAGGATCCGCACGGCGGTCGTCTTGCCCGCGCCGTTCGGGCCGAGCACGCCGAGCACGGTCCCGCGCGGCACCGTCAGGTCGATGCCGCGCAGCGCGTGCACCTCGCCGAACGACTTGGTCAGGCCTTCGACGAGAATCGCCGGCCCAGCAGTAGGAGCTGACAACTTCCTTTCCCTCCCCTAACGGGCCGACAGCCCAGAACACCCCGCCCATCGAACCTACGGTAAGGCACCGACATGAGCGAATGGATAACAGGCAGACGAGTCGCCAGCCGTGAACTCATCGGCGCGGCCACTGGATGTTCCGTCCGCCGGACAGGCCACGACACCCATGACATCTGTCACGGGCGGATCGGGACATAATGCACGAGCCCTTTTGTCCGCACTGGCTTAGTTTGGTAGCGCACCGCAGGGAACGCGGTGCGCGGTGCGCCGCGGAGGCCGGCCACCGCAGCGCCCGAGGAGGCAACCGTGGCTCTCGACATCATCCTTGGCGTCCTCGTTCTTGGCCTGGTGATCTACCGGCAGCTGGTCGCCCGGCCGATCAGCGCTCGCGGGCTGCGGCTGCTCGTGGTCCTGGCGGTCATCGGCGTGGTGGAGACCGTCGACTACCTGCAGAAGTACCACGGCGGGCCGGGTACCTACGCTGCGCTCGGCGGCAGCCTGGTGCTCGCCGCTGTCTTCGGTGTGCTGCGGGCTGGCACGGTGCGGATCTGGAGCCAGGACGGCCAGGTCTGGTCCAAGGGCAACTGGCTGACCGCGGGGCTGTGGATCGTCGCGATTGCCGTGCACCTTGGCTACGACGCGCTGGTCGCACGCGGTCACGGGAGCGGTGGCGACGTGGGCACCGCGACGATCGTCCTGTACCTGGCCGTCAGCCTGGGCGTGCAGCGGCTGGTCTCGCAGTACCGGGCGAGTCGCATGGGTCTCGCGCCGTTCGGCTCGCCGCGGTCCGGCCAGTTCAGCTGAGCCGGCTACCAGCGCGGCTGCCTGCGCTCATAACCGGGGTGCAGGCGGCGCATGTAGCCGGTGTCGTCACGGGTCCGGATACCGCATCGCAGGTACTGTTCGTACAGCCGGGCCAGGGCTTCCCGGTCGAGTTCGACGCCGAGGCCGGGCCCGTCCGGGACGCGGAGCGCGCCGGCGCTGAAGGTAAACGGGTCGCCCGCCACGACGTCCTCGCTCTTCCACGGCCAGTGAGTATCGCAAGCGTAGGTTAGGTTCGGGGTGGCGGCGGCCAGGTGGACCATGGCGGCCAGGCTGATGCCGAGGTGGGAGTTGGAGTGCATGGACAGCCCGAGCCCGAACGTCTGGCAGATCCCGGCGAGCAGCCCGGACCGGCGCAAGCCGCCCCAATAGTGGTGGTCAGACAGCACCACCTGGACCGCGTCGTCCCGGATCGCCGAGGGCAGCTGGGTGAAGGCAACCACGCACATGTTGGTGGCCAGCGGCATTGGCGCGACGCGTGCCACCTGCGCCATGCCGTCGATGCCCGGCGTGGGGTCCTCGAGGTACTCGAGCACGCCGTCCAGGTCGCGGGCGACGTCGATGGCCGTGGCGGGCGTCCACGCGGCATTGGGATCGAGCCGCAGCGGGTGGTCGGGGAATGCCCGGCGCAGGGCGCGGATCGCGTCGGCTTCCTGCCCCGGCGGGAACACGCCGCCCTTCAGCTTGAGCGCGGTGAATCCGTAGCTGTCCACCATTCGCCGGGCCTGGGCCACGATGCCGTCGGGATCGAGCGCCTGGCCCCAGTCGTCTGGGTCAGCGCCCGGATGCGCCGCCCACTTGTAGAACAGGTAGGCGGAGAACGGCACCTCGTCCCGCACCGCGCCGCCGAGCAGGTCGGCGACCGGGCGGCCGGCGGCCCGGCCCTGGATGTCCAGGCACGCCACCTCGAACGGCGAGAACACCCGGTCGGCCGCGTCGCTCTGACCGATCAGACCGGATGCGATCACGGCGTCGGGCGCCGCGATGGCCTGGACGCGGCGGTAGATGTCCCCGGTGTGATAGACGTCGGCGCCCTCGATGGCGGCGGCAGCGGCGCGCAGCGCGTCCAGATGCCGCTCGTCGGCGTAGGTCTCGCCCAGACCGGTAAGACCCGCGTCGGTATCGATCTCCACGACGGCGCGCAGGGCGAAAGGCTCGTGTACGCCGACCGAGTTGAGCAGCGGCGGGTCAGCAAACGCGACCGGCGTGATCGTGACCTTTGAGATCCGCACCGCGCTCATGCTGCCACCGCCGCAGGCTTAGCGCCGGCAGTCTGCCGCAAAACCGTGCCCCAGTCCCCGTCGCTTGGGGTGTCGGGCGGCCCGTCGCGAACGGGCGATGTCACAGCCGGAGGCGAGGATCGCAACTAGGGACATGAGCACTGAGGCAAGAGCACTGACCATGCCGGAGCGGCTGGTCGCGGTGAGAGCGCGGTCGCGCGGGCGGCCGCCGAGATCGCCGCTCGAGGAATTCGAGCAGGTGTACCTGCGCAACGTCGACGTCCTCATGGGCTACTTCGCGCGCCGGTGCCACGATCCGCACACGGTCGCCGATCTCACCTCGGAGACGTTCGTCCGGGCCATGGACGGCTTCGCCAGGTTCGACCCCCGCCGGGGATCGGACCGGGCGTGGCTGTTCGGCATCGCCGCGCATGTGTTCGCCCGCCACTGCGAGCAGTCGGCGGGCGGCCGGGAAGCGGCCGCGCGGCTCGGCGGCCACCGGACGCTGGGCATGGACGAGATCGAGGAGCTCGCCGAGCGGATCGATGCCGAGCGCGAGGGCGCCGCGCTGATGCGGCGGTGCGCACGGCTGCCCGCGGTCGAGCGGGCGGCGATCGAGCTCGTCGACCTGGATGGGCTCAGCCCGAAGGAGGCGGCGCAGGCCCTCGGCGTCTCCGGTGTCGCATTCCGAAAGCGGTTGTCCCGGGCGAGGTCCCGGCTGAGGAAGGAACACGAGAGCAATGACTAAGTTCACAGATCATCTCTGGAGTGATCTCGCCCGAGAGCACGGCGCGACCCTCGCGAACGCCGACCGCCTCGAACCGGCCCGTGCTCCTCTCCTCCGGCGTCCGCGAGTACTCGCGGGCAGCACGCTCGGGCTGGCGGGCGTCGGCACGGCGCTTGCGCTCACCCTGGGCGCGAGCAGCACGCCGGCGTTTGCCGTCACGACGAGCGGCGATGGCTCGGTGCTGGTCACGATCAACCAGACCACGGCGCTTCCCCAGGCGAATGCCAAGCTCACCGCGATGGGGATCCACGAGCAGGTCACGATTTATATGGCGTCCGGGGCAGCAGCCGTCAGCGGCCCGGTGACCTGCACGCCGGCGCCGGGTGTGTCGGGGCCGCCGGTGAAGGTTCTCGTGGGCACGAACGGCACGCAGGTGATCAACTCGGGAAACACCGGCGCCGGCACCTGGCACCTGGGCGCCTGCCACCTAACGGGCGACAGCGGCTCGGGCAACACCGGCAACACGGGCCCTGGGTGATCTGGTGAGGGCCGCCGGCGCCCGCCCGGCGCGGGCGTCGGCGATGGCCCGGCTTGCGGTTCGGCTCCCGGCCGACGGCGGGGGCCGGACCGCTGTGTGGTGGCCGTGGTCGATCGTCGCCGCGGCTGCCGGATGGAACCTCGTGAGCCTGCGCGCGCTCACGCTAGGGGTCGCGTACCTCGACGACAACTCGGTGCACGAGCAGATGGTGCGGTTCGCGACGGCGCAGTTGCGCGCCGGGCACCTGCCGCTCACCAGCTGGTTCCCGTTTCTCGGGGAGGGGTCGCCGCAGTTCCTGCACTACCAGAGTTTGCCGGCGATCCTGACCGGGCTGGTGGGCCTGGCGGTCGGCCCCGACGTGGCGTTTCGCTGGTCGCTGTACCTGCTCTTGTCGCTGTGGCCGATCAGCGTCTACCTGTCGGCCCGCGCGTTCGGGGCGGGCAGGCCTGCGGCGGCCGCTTCGGCCGCGATGGCTCCGTTCCTGGTGAGCGCCACGGGGGTCGGCTACGAGCAGCACGCCTACGTGTGGACGGGGTTCGGCGTCTGGACGCAGCTGTGGGCGTCGTGGACACTGCCGCTCGCGTGGGGCTGGAGCTGGCGAGCGATCCGCGACGGGCGCGGCTACCTCGCAGCGATCCTGCTGACCGCGCTCACCGTCGCGCTGCACTTCGAGACCGGCTACCTCGCGCTGTCGATGCTGCTCGTCTGGCCGCTCCTCGCCGGCAGGCCGCTCGTGGCCCGGTTGCGGCGGGCTGCGGTCCTCCTCGGCGGTTCGCTGCTCGCGGCGGCGTGGGTGATCGTCCCGCTCGTGGAGCAGCGTCGGTGGGCGGCGGTCAACGAGCCGCTGCAGGGCAGCGGACTCGTCAACGGCTACGGCGCGCGCAGCGTGCTGCACTGGCTGGTCTCGGGGCAGCTGCTCGACTACGGCCGGCTACCAGTCGTGACCGTGCTGGCGGCGCTCGGTTTCGGGTTGGCGTGGCTTGCCTGGTCCTCGAGCGCCGACGCCCGCGCCCTGCTGGCCGCGCTCGCGGTGTGCCTGCTGTTCGCCTTCGGCCGCACGACGTTCGGGTCGCTCGTCGACGTGATCCCGGGCGGGGCTGACCTCTTCTTCCGCCGCTTCATGATGGGCGTGCAGCTCGCCGCGCTGCTGCTGGCCGGCCAGGGAGCGGCGTGGCTGGCGGCAAGATGCGTGCGGCTGCTCGAAGCCCGAGTTCCACGCTGGCTGCCCGGCCTGTCCCCGGCTGCGGTTCTCGTCGCGGCTGTCGTGGTGCTCGCGCCCGCGTGGCTTCAGCTCGGCGCCTACGACCGCCATGACGGCGCCGCGATCGCGGCCCAGCGCCGCGCGGACAGCACCGAGGGCGCCGACGTCGATCGCCTCGTCGCGGTGATCGAACGCGACGGCGGCGGCCGGACGTACGCGGGGATGCCGTCGAACTGGGGGCAGCACTTCACCGTCGGGGCGGTGCCCGTGTTCAAGTACCTGGAGAGCCGCGACGTCGACGAAGTCGGATACACGCTGCGGACGGCGTCACTGATGACCGACCCGGAGTACTTCTTCGACGAGCGAGACCCCTCCGACTACCGGCTGTTCGGGATCCGGTACCTCATCCTTCCCGCCCGCGACCGGCCGCCGGTGCCCGCGCGGCTGGCGATGCGTTCCGGCCCTTACTGGCTGTGGACGATCGACGGCGCCGGCTATGTCCAGGCCGGCCGGATCGTCGGTGAGATATCGGCGAACCGGACGAACGTGGGTGCCCGCAGCGTTCGGCTGCTTCGCTCCGGGCTCGCCGCGGACGGCGCGTATCTCGGTGTCAGGTACGGGTCCGGCGGTGGCGGGGATGGCCCGCTGCCGACGGTGCGCAGCCAGTCCTCCGCCGGCGAGGTCGGCGCGGAACGCGCCGACCTCGATGATGGCGAGGCCTCCGCGACGGTGCGGATGCGCCAGGCCGGAGTCGCGGTGCTCAGCGCCTCTTATGACCCCGGGTGGACGGCAACCGTGAACGGCCGACCGCGACCTGTCCGGATGGTGGCGCCGGCGCTTGTCGCCGTTGACGTCCCCGCGGGCACAGACCACGTCGTGTTCCGCTTCCACGGGTACGGCGACTACCCGGCGTTGCTCGCGCTGAGCGGCCTCACCCTCGCCATGGTCGCCGCCGCGCCGGTGTGCGCGCGGCGCGCGAGGCGGTGCCGCGACGCTACGTAGTGTTAGTTATCTGTTACGTTGTGCAGACAGCTTGAGATCATCGGGGGGATAACCATGCGAGTCATGGCCAGGATCACTTTGCCGGTGGAGTCGGGAAACCGGGCGATCAAGGACGGCAGCCTGGGCACGGTCATGCAGCGTGCCGCGCAGCGCTGGAAGCCCGAGGCGATGCATTTCACGACCTTCGACGGGCAGCGGACCGCGTATATGGTCTTCGATCTTCCGGACGCATCCGACATTCCTTCGTTTGCGGAGCCGTTCTTCATGGAACTGAACGCAGGTGTGGAGATCGCTCCGGCGATGAATGGCGACGACCTGCAGAAGGGGCTTTCTCAGGTCAGCTGAGGAGCCGCCTCCTTGTCCGTCTAGGCGCCGGTCTGGTGGATGATCCAGATGTTGGGCTCCCAGTACTCGCCGGTGTCAGCTTCCCGGTCGATGTGCACGGTGGCAAGGCCAGCCGGGAACACGTAGTCCGCGGTCTCCGGGAACTGCATGCCGGTCCAGGACTCCCAATCCCCGACGCTGCCGGTGATGTGCAGCGAGCGGGGGATGGCCGGCCCGATCCGGGCGCCCATTCGGGTGTGCACCCGCACCCACGGGTCGAACGGCTCGCCGTCCGGGCGAGTCCAGTGGGCGTACCGCTCGATGGGAATCGTGGGGTAGCGGTCCTTGCGGCTGGGGCGCACGGGCGCGATCAGGTGGTCGAGCCCGGCCTCGCGCGTCAGGTCCGCCATCGCCTTGAGCAGCACGCCGGACAGGCGCCTGCCCTGGTGCCGCGGCGGGATCTTGGCCGCCAGCGCGCTGACCGCCGTCGGCTGCCCGCCCGCGGCGCGCAGTTCAAAGGCCGCGGCTAGGGTCGCGTCGATGCCGGGCCCGAGGTCGGCGTCGGTGCCGTCCCAGGCCACCGGGATCGTGTGGCCCTCGGCCAGGACCAGCTGCTCACTGGGGTCGTAGAGCACGAACTGCCAGTCGGGGAAGAGGTCGTACAGCTGCGCCCAGTAGTAGTTGATGAACTCGCCATGCAGGTTGTACTCGGGCCAGACCTCATCGGACAGATCGCGAATGTCATCCCACAGTTCGGGCCGCTCGCTGCGCCGGACAACCTGCAGGTCCATTCCGCCAGTATCTCCGGCACCCGGCTACGCCGGGCCGATGAGGTCCCATTTGTTGCCAGCGACGTCGAGAAACACCGCAACGCGCCCGTAAGGTGCGCTGCGCGGCGGCCGGGTGAACCGGACTCCGGCGGCGGACAGCCGCTGGTAAGCCTCGTCGAAGTCGTCAACGTGCAGGAAGAAGCCCACCCGCCCGGCGACCTGGTTTCCGACCGCGGCAGCCTGGTCGGGCCCGTCCGCCCGGGCCAGCAGCAGGCCGGTTGCGGCGCCAGGCGGCCGCACCACGACCCAGCGCTTCGGGCGCCCGTCGTTGGTCAGGTCGGGATGATCCTCGACAAGCTCGAAGCCGAGGGTGCCAACGAAGAACTCGATCGCCGGGTCGTACTCCGCGACCACGATGGTCACCAGGCCGAGATGCACCGCGCCAGGTTAGCGGAGCCTGCCGCCCGCCCTGGCCGCGACCGTCTGCGGCGCGGCGGGCTCCGACTGTGCGGCGGGCCCCGATTCCGCCGCCGCGGGCTCCGGCTCGTTGGCCGGCTCGGCCCCTTCGCCGTGCAGTTCGTGCACGTACCTGCCGCCGCGAAGCAGCGAGGCGACGGCCGCGATCAGGCAGGCAGCGATCGCGAAGTCGAACGCGATGTCCAGCCCGTGCTGGAACGGCCCGGAGATCAGCGACGGGAAGAACGTGTGCCCGGTGAGGTAGGCCGCGTGGCTGGCGGGCAGCTTGCTGATGACGTGCCCCAGCAGCGTCTGCACCGGGTTGTAGCCGAGCAGCGCGGCGAACATGATCGAAACCGGCGGCAGTGCGGCGACCCGGGCCGCGTCCGCGTGCGGCACGCCCTGCGCGACCAGGCCGTGGTTGAGCGCGGTCGGCAGAGCCGAGGCCAGTCCGAGGATGATCAGCGTGAAGAAGACGCCGATCGACAGCACCATGGCGGAGTTCTGGAACGTGGCGCTCATCCCGGCACCCACGCCGCGCCGCTCGGGCGGCAGGCTGTTCATGATCGCGGCACGGTTCGGCGAGGCGAACAGGCCCATGCCGATGCCGTTGAGCAGCAGGATGGCCGCGAACTGCCAGTACACGAAGTCAACCGGCAGCACCTGCAGCAGCGCGAACGAGGCCGCGGCCAGGATCATGCCGCCGGTCGAGAACGGACGCGCGCCGAGCCGGTCGGACAGCCAGCCGGAGACCGGCCCGGCCATCAGGAAGCCGATGGTCAGCGGCAGCATCGCGATGCCCGCCCACAGCGGGGTGTCGCTGAAGCTGTAGCCGTGGATCGGCAGGTAGATGCCCTGCAGCCAGATGATCAGGATGAACATCAGGCCGCCGCGGCCGAGGCTGGACAGCAGGCTGGCCATGTTCCCCGCGGTGAACGCACGGATCCGGAACAGGGCGAGCTGGAACATGGGCTCGGCGACCCGGGTCTCGATCACGCAGAAGATCGCCAGGATTGCCAGGCCGCCGATGATCAGGCCCAGCACGAGCGGGCTGGTCCAGCCCATCGTGTGGCCGCCGTAGGGCTGGATGCCGTAGGTGATGCCGACGAGAACCGCGACCAGGCCGGCGCCGAAGGTCACGTTGCCCGCCCAGTCGAGCTTGGCCGGGCGGCGGATGCCCCGCTCCTGGAGCTTCAGGTACGACCAGATCGTGCCGAGCACCCCGAACGGCACCGAGACCAGGAAGACGTAGCGCCAGTTCAGCGGGCCGAGCACGCCACCGAGCACGAGCCCGATGAATGAGCCCGCGATGGCGGCCACCTGGTTCAGCCCGAGCGCGAGGCCGCGCTCGTTGGCCGGGAAGGCGTCGGTGAGGATCGCGCTGGAGTTGGCCATCAGCATGGCTCCGCCGACCCCCTGCAGGATGCGGATGCAGATCAGCCACCAGGCTGCCGCGGTGCCGTGCAGCCAGGTCAGCGACAGCATGATGGAGAACAGGGCGAACAGCGCGAAGCCCAGATTGAACATCCGGACCCGGCCGAACATGTCGCCAAGCCGCCCGAAGCTGACCACCAGAACCGCGGTCACCACCAGGTAGCCCATGATCAGCCAGAGCAGCAGGCTGGTGTTGCCCGGCTGCAGCGGATTGACGCCAATGCCACGGAAGATGTCGGGCAGCGCGATCAGCATGATGGAGGCGTTGATCGTGGCCATCAGCATGCCGATCGTCGTGTTCGACAGCGCGATCCACTTGTAGTGGGCGGAACCGAGCGGCATGAACATCCTCCCTGGAGGGGCTGCTGCCAGCGCAGGTCGGCTCGTGGCGGGCAGCACGATGCTAGTTGCTTAATGCGAACTAACTAAGGTTCCAGGGTATTCCCGATCCCGCCCAGACGCGCGAGACGGCATCGGCGACGATGCCCTGCTCGCCGCGCTGGCGCTGCTGCCTGCCGCCCGTGCCGGGCCGAGTCGACGGCCACGACCGGGACGCCTGCCACACCGTCTGGATCCAGTTCCACGAGGATTTCCTCGCTACCCTCGGATTCCGCGCGGCACCGACGCCTAGCGCGCCGGTGGGCACGTGCCGTTTGTGTCCGGAAAAGCAGCGACACACCGGAGGGCCTGCTTCATTTCGCGGGTCGATTCCCGCACCATGATCCCGATGACTTACAAAGCGGCACGTGTCAGGACGTGCGGCAATCGGGGCGCTGAGGTCGCAATGTGGCGCTCATCGCGCTGGGGGTGTCTATGACCGAGGATGCGTCGGAAGACGACAGATACTCGGTTACGTTCGTAAACCGCAGGCGGGTGCTGCTGGCCGTCGGCGGCATCGTGCTCACCAGCTTTCCGGCGGCCCGGCTCGATCCGGCTCATTCGGCTGAGGTGCCCGCCCGCCATCACGTTCCGGCGAAGCGCCGGCACCAGGCTCATCACGTCGCCCCCGCTTATGAAGTGCCTTCCTATCCGCTGAACCACCCGCTTTACTACATCAACGACGCTTCCAAGGCGATTGCGCTGACGATCGATGACGGCCCCGATCCGGCCTACACGCCGCAGGTCCTGAGCGTGCTGCACAAATACAGCGTGACCGCCACGTTCTCCATGATCGGCGAGCACGTGGCGGCCTACCCGCAGCTGGCCCGGACGGTCCACGAGGCCGGGCACAAGATCTGCAACCACACCTGGACGCACTCCGACCTCGTCGGCATGCGGGTGCCCAGGGTGCGCGACGAGCTGACCCGGGCGGGCGACGCGATCCACGCTGCGACCGGCGTGCACCCCGCCCTGTTCCGCGCGCCCTACGGCGCGTGGTCTCGCGCCGTGATCAGGCAGTGTGAGCGGATGAAGATGGTCCCGCTGGACTGGTCCGTCGATCCGCGCGACTGGTCGCAGCCGGGGGTGCGCAAAATCGTCAGGAACATCATGAGGAACACCCAGCCCGGGTCGATCATCCTGGAGCACGACGGCGGCGGAAACCGGTCCGAGACGGTCAAGGCGCTGCGCATCGTCCTGCCCCGGCTGCTGGATGAGGGCTACCACTTCGAGACGCCGTGACCGCGGCGTTTCCGTGCGCGGTCGGCCCGCGACGGCGTTTCTGCGCGGCTGACCCCGCGACCGTGATCGGCCCTGCGACCGCTACATCTCGGCGCGCGCCCGCTAGGTTCGTTATATGGCGGGGGCAGGCGTAGAACTCCAGGTCGGGGACCGGACGGTGCGCATCTCCAGCCCGGACCGGGTCTATTTCCCCGCCCGCGGCGAGACCAAGCTGGACCTGGCCCAGTACTACCTGTCGGTCGGCGACGGCATCGTGCGCGCGCTGCGGGAGCGGCCGTGCATGATGCACCGCTTCCCGGCAGGGGTGGCGGGCGAGAAGGTGCACCAGAAGAGGGTTCCGAACGGCGCCCCGCCGTGGCTGGAGACCGTGCGGGTGGAGTTCCCGCGTTACGGCCGGCACGCCTACGAGCTGTGTGTCACCGAGCTGGCCAGCGTGCTGTGGGCCGTCCAGATGTCGACCGTGGAGTTCCATCCGTGGAACTCCCGCCGGGCGGACACCGAGCGGCCGGACGAATGGCGCATCGACCTGGATCCGATGCCAGACTGCGGGTTCGACACGGTGCGCCGGGTCGCTCATGTCGTCCACGAGATACTCGGCGAGCTGGGCGCGACCGGGTGGCCGAAGACGTCCGGCGGCAACGGCCTGCACGTCTACGTCCGCATCGAGCCGCGGTGGGGGTTCGCCGAGGTCCGCAGGGCCGCGTACGCCTTTGCCCGGGAAGTCGAGCGCCGCGTCCCCGGCGACGTGACGACCGCCTGGTGGCGAAAGGACCGCGATCCCACGATGCTGTTCGTCGACTACAACCAGAACGCCAGGGACCACACGATGGCCAGCGCCTACTCGGTGCGCGGCGTGCCGGAGGCGACCGTCTCCACGCCGATCACCTGGGACGAGATCGACGACGTCGACCCCAGGGAGTTCACGATCGCCACCGTGCCTGGCCGGTTCGCCCAGCTCGGCGACCTGCACCAGGGCATCGACGATTCCGTCTACTCGCTGGACACGCTGCTCGAATGGGCGGATCGCGACGGCCTCGACTGAGCGGCAGACGTTTGCAAACGCCCGCCTCTACGATGGCCCCGTCGGCCACGTCGCGAGGGAAGGTATGGGCGCCCACAGTTCTAAGCACCTCGGGGGAGTTCGGATCATCGTCACCGGGGGCGGGACCGGGGGGCACACCTATCCGGCGCTGACCACTATCCGTGAGCTCCGCACCCGGTTCGCCGGGACCGGCGTCCACGCGGAGTTCCTGTGGGTCGGCGTGGCCAGCGGCCTCGAGGCCAAGATCTGCCACCAGGAGCACATACCGTTCAAGGCGATCACGACCGGCAAGCTGCGCCGCTCACCGAGTCCGCGGGAGCTGGCCAAGAACCTCGCCGACGCGTTCCGGATCCCGATGGGCGTGCTGCAGGCCTTCGGCATCGTGCTGCGGGCAAGGCCCGACGTGGTGCTGTCGACGGGCGGGTACGTCTGCGTCCCGATCGGCGTCGCCGCCTGGGTGCTGCGCCGACCGCTGGTCATGCACGAGCAGACCAGCACGGTCGGGCTGGCCAACCGGATCCTGGCCCGGCTGGCGACGCGCGTCCTGCTCAGCCACGATGCCTCGGTCGAGCACCTGCCAGCGCGGGCGCGGCGCCGGGCGGTGGTCACCGGCAACCCCATCCGCCCGGAGGTGCTGGCGGGCGACCCGACCAGGGGACGGGCCTCGTACGGGACGGATGCGCAGCCGCCTCTCGTCCTGGTGACCGGCGGCGCCACCGGCGCCCTGCAGGTCAACGACCTGGTCGCGGGAGTCCTGCCGGACGTGCTGCCGCGCTGCTACATGCTGCACCAGTCCGGCGAGTACGGCTTCGCCCGGGCGCGCGAGGCCGCGGCGGGCCTCCCTGCGGCGCTGGCCGACCGCTACCGGGTGGTGGACTACATCCACGATGAGATGCCCGACGTCCTGGCCGCAGCCGACGTCGTGGTCTGCCGCAGCGGCGCCGGCGCCACGGCGGAACTGACCGGGCTGGGCAAGGCCGCCATCCTCATCCCGCTGGTGCCCACCGGCGGTGACGAACAGCGCCGCACCGCCCGGTACCTGGACGAGGTCGGTGCCGCCCGGATGCTCACCGGCGCCGACGCCACCCCCGATCGCCTGCGCTACGAACTGCTCGAGCTGCTCAAGAACCCCGGAGAGCGCAGCACCATGGCGGCCAGGGCCCGCGAGCACGGCCGTCCGGACGCGGCCAGCCGGGTTGCCCAGGAGATCATCGGCGCCATTGGCAAGCGAGCGGTCCCGCGCTCTTAGCTGTGCGTCCCGCAGCGCTAAGCACCGATCGGCCCGCTGATTCGGTATCTGCCATGATTGCCACCATGACGGCGCCGGAGCCCGTGATCGGGAGAATCCTGCTCAGCCAGGATCAGATTCGGGACCGGCTATCTGAATTGGCCGCCGACATCGACGCGCATTACGCAGGCCGTGACCTGGTCCTGCTCGGCGTGCTCAAGGGCGCGATGATGGTCGTCGCCGACCTGGCCAGGATGCTGAACCACGACCGGGTGGAGATCGACTGGATCACCGTGTCCAGCTACGGCGACAGCACCACGTCATCTGGCGTCATCCGGATGCTGAAGGAACCCGACCTGGACCTCGACGGGCGCAACGTGCTGGTCATCGACGACATCACCGACTCTGGCCTGACTCTGTCCTGGCTGGTGGCTAACCTGCGCTCCCGGTCGGTGGCTTCGGTGGAAGTCTTGACTCTGCTCCGAAAGCCCGACCTGGTGAAGGTCGAGGTGCCGATCCGCTACGTGGGCTTCGACATAGCGCCCGACTTCGTGGCTGGCTACGGCATGGACTATGCCCAGCGGTACCGCAACCTGCCATACATCGCGGTCCTGGAGTACTGACCGGAGTGCGGAATCCGGTGACCTCCTGACGGCCCTCCCGCAGCCGCCCGACCGGCGGGCGGGACTGGCGTCATGGATAGTGTCTGGGTGGTGGAGGTAACCATCAGGGCGTATGAGCGGCGGGATGCCGCCGGCGTGGCCGATGTCTTCTACCGCTCCGTCCGCGACGTGGCCCGGTCCGATTACACGGCTGAACAGGTGAAGGCGTGGGTTCCCGGACGCTGGGATGCCGAGCAGGAACACCGGCGTTCCGGTGATGGCCGGCTGGTCCTGGTTGCCGCAGGCGAAGCGGGGGAGGTGGTCGCGTTCATCGACCTGGAACTCGACGGGCACATCGATCGCCTGTACGCCGCACCCGAAGCGGCCGGCTGCGGCATCGCGTCGCGGTTGTACGACGCGATCGAGACAGCGGCACGCGCGCAGAGCATTGGGCGGCTGTTCACGGAGGCTAGTGAGTTGGCCCGGCGTTTCTTCGAGCGGAAGGGGTTCGCGGTGCTAGGACGCCAAGACATGATCCTCCGCGGCGTGCCCATCCACAATTACCGGATGGCTAAAACCCTTGGCTGAGACTGGCGACGATGCTGCCTCTTGCGCATCGGTAACCTGTGGGTTACGGTAACTGGAGTGTTACCGAATGCCGGGGGTTGCGAAGTTGATGCGGTACTACGAGGCCAGTTCGACGATCGCGTCGAGTCCGGAGACGGTGTGGGCGGTGCTGGCGGACGGGGCGGCCTGGCCGTCGTTCGACAGGTTCGCCGGAGGGCTCAAGCGCCTGGTCGAGGCCGGGCACTGATCGCGATGCCGACCGCCGGGGCCTACGGGGATCCGTTCGAAGCGCTGGGGGACGCGAACCGGCGTGAGATCCTGCGCCTGCTGAGCGGCGGCGACAAGCCGGTGCATGAGATTGCGGCAGCGCTGCCCATCAGCCGCCCGGCGGTGTCGCGGCACCTGCGGTTGCTGAAGGATGCCGGAATGGTGGCCGAGCAAGCAAACGGCACCCGGCGCATCTACCACTTGCAGGAGGAGGGGCTGCAGGCTGTGCAGGCCTATCTCGAGCGCGTGTGGGGAGAGGCCGCAGTCCGGTTCCGGCTGCTGGCCGAGAACTCTGATCCGGACGCCCGGCAGTGACATCCCCGCTGCGCATCACCTTCGACGTGGCCTGCCCGGCCGAGCACGCGTTCGCCATGTGGACGTCGCGGATCGGGACATGGTGGCCGGCCGATCACACGGTGACCGGCGATCGGGACCTGGCTATCGTGCTGGAAAGCGGTGTCGGCGGACGGATCTATGAACGGACCGCCCACGGCGTCGAACACGACTGGGGCGTCGTGACCGTCTGGGATCCCCCGAAGCGGCTGGCGTACCTGTGGCACCTCGGCCGGGACCGCAGCGAGGCCACCGATGTCGATATCCGCTTCGTCGCCCTGGGCCCGGACGATACTCGGCTCGAGATCGAGCACCGGGGGTGGGAACGCCTGGGCGCAACGGCGGACGGGTTGCGAGACCGCAACAGGATGGGGTGGGAGACCCTTCTGCCGCACTTCGCGGCAGCAATCACCAGAGGAGATCGCTGATGGCTGCTGGCCTCAAAGAGGATCCGTGGCTGCTGAAGACCGCACCGGGGACATCCGAGTACTCAATCTACAAAGACCCGCAGGCCAGCCCGCCCGCGCTGGTGTGCCAGGTCGGCTCCACGACCCTCAGATATCACCTGCGGGCGATCGAGGACCTTCACGCGTGGCTTTCCGAGCAGGAAGGCTGGGTTTCCCTCGGCGCGGCGGATGAGAAGAAACCGGCAGCCGAGGGCACAGTCGAGGCGTGGGGACGGTCGCCGGACAATCCAGTCGGCGGCTGGTACGGGCTGCGCAACGGCTACCGCGGGCGGTTCGGCATGTACCTGCCGCCGCTGCTGGAAGAACTCGGCCTAGCCGAACTAACCCATGACGCCCGCAACAACCAGATACGAGCGATCCGCTGACAGGGGAACGAGTTATGAGTCATGCCGCAGTCGTCCGCTACACCACGCGTCCCGATACCGCCGACGAGAACGAACAGCTGATCAAGGCCGTGTTCGCTCAGCTAGCCGAACAGCTGCCCAAAGGACTCCGTTACGTTGCCATCCGGCTCGACGACGGGGTCAGCTTCGTTCACGTGGCGGTGCTCGAAGACGAGCACAACCCGCTGACCGGGCTCCCTGCGTTCGGCGAGTTCGTGTCGGCCATCAACGAGCGCTGCGCCGACGGGCCGACGCCGGCCAGCGGGACAGTGGTCGGCTCATACGGCTGACCGCCAGACGTTCGCGCGGGGGCTCCGGCGCGGCAACGCCCCGGAGCTACCCGACTGGCCGCCTCCGTCAGCCAGTTGCGCGACCTGCTGGACGAAGCCGGCAAACCCCAGGCGCCCGGCGGTGGGGCTGGCAACCACATGCCCGGCCTGCCCGGCCGGTATTTAGTCGGCGACCTTATGTCTTCGGCATCGCGTCTGGCAGAGGCTGCGTCAACTCGTCCCCGCTCGCCTTAATGCCAGGCTCTGGCTTCGGATCTCGCTGGATCAAGGCTGCGGCTGCCGCGCCCAGTCCCACGCCGATTGCGGCCGGTTCCTCCTGCGTCAGCGCCATCGACCGCTGCTGGAGCATGAGCGACGCCGAGTATCCGACCGAGGCGGCGGCGCAGGCGATGCAGGCCAGACAGAAGCCCGGGTGGGTGAGGAACACCAGGGACTCGCAGCCGACGATCAGCCCGTTCGGCACCCACAGCGCGAGGTAGACGTAGCGGCGGGACACCGAAGACAGCAGCCGGGCGTTCGTCCGCCACGCGCGGCCGACCTGCTGGAGTAGGTGTGGACCCATACGGTCGTGCCTTACTGGCCGCGCCGGCGCAGGATCATCGAGGCTGACATCGTCGCGCACACGACCAAGCTTGGCCAGGGTGACGCTCACTAGCCAGGGACTCGGGTCCGTCGGCCGTCACCTCAAGATCCTCTGGGATGCGGGACTGCTGCACCGCCGGCGAGCCGGCCGATCCGTGCTGTACTACCGCTCCGAGGCGGGCGACCTTCTCGTGAGCATCCAGAACGACGGCACTCATCCGTGATCGTGCCGTTACCAGCCAATTCGGCTCATTTCACCCAAGGTTCGTAAGCCAATCAAAATAAAAGTCGAGATGATCATGAACTGCGGTGTTCGTAAGGTGAACACTAGGCGTGAACATCTCGTTGAGCGGGACGAGACAGGGGCTGGCACTAGTGCTGGGGGGCTCGACAACATGACCGCCTCCTCGGCCATCCGCAGAGGAGTGATCCAGGGTGCTACACGGACAAGTTGCCGTGTTCTTGTCCTGTTCTGAGAAGTTCAGGCCGGGACTCGCGTGGCCGGTGCGGGATGCCCTGGCCGCCCAGGGCCTTCGCGTGATCATGATCAGCGAGGCGCCGCCGCTGGGGGCCCCCAGCGGTGAAGAGACCAGTGCCGAGCCCTACCTGGACGCGTCGTCCGCGTTCGTGGCCCTGTGCACGGCCGACTACGAGCTCAGCGACGGCTCGAAGTACCCCAGGGCCAACATCATCGATGAGATCCAGGAGGCACTGGGCCGCCCACAGCTGCGCGACCACGCCCAGGTCCTGAAGTCGCCCGGGGTGCTGCTGCCGAGTGACATCACCCCGACCTACGACAGTCTCGACGTGACCAAGCCGGCCGTGGCGGCCGAGGTCATCCTGAAGCAGCTGCAGCAGTGGGGGATCGTGCCGGTGCCCGAGAGCCCGGCGGCCGCGCCGCATCGCGTCGGCTCCTGGGAAGCGGATGACGTCGACGCCCTGCTCACCGCGCCGCCCGGCGACCGCGACGAGGCCTGCGCGCGGATCTACCCGCTGCTGCGGGACCGGTCCGAGGACCGGCGTCGCTGGATCGCCAGCGAGCTGTACCGCGAGGTCCTGGAGCCCAAGAAGGAGAGCAGGGTGCTGGCCGCGGCGGCACTGCTCGAGGCGGTGGCGGCCCTTGACCCGGCGCTGGTGTCACCCGAGATGGTCGAGACGCTGGCTGGCCATGCGCGGTATCAGGCCCGGGCCTGCGCGGCGAACCTGCTGCGGGACCGGGCGGCGGTGGCGCCGCTCGACGTTCCGGTCGAGGTGCTCGGCCGGCTGGCCTTGCCGAGCACCGAGGACTGGTTCGTGTGGGCGCCCGCCATGGCCGCGGTCCAGGAGCTGGCCCTGCACCGGCGCGAGGCGTACGCGATCTTCAACTCGCTCGCGGCCAGCGACGACGCGCGCGACCGGTTCGCGGTTGCCGCGGCGCTGCTCGGACTTGCCGGGGTCAGGCCCGCCGCGGTGGCGCGGGGCCTGGCCGAGCGGCTGAGCGAGGACCCAGATCCGCTGATCGCGGAGAAGGCCCGCAACGTGCTATCCGCCACCGAGCAGGTCACCGAGCGCGAGCACGCCGAGTGCTACCAGCGCTTCTGGGCGTTACCAAAGACTCCGAGCTAGCTCCGGAACTGGGCCGGCGTCCAGTCGGGGTCCCGCCCGGCCAGCCCGATCACCTGGTCCAGCAGCGGGCGGTCAGCAGGGACGGCCACCATGGGCCCGAACGGGCCGCCGGCCGCCATCAGGAAGCCGTGCGCCGACTCGACGGCGGCGGGATCGGAGGTCAGCTCCTGACCGCTGGCCCGCGCGATGTCCCAGGCGTGAACCACGAGCTCGTCCAGCCCGGCCAGGCCGGCCACCTCGCCCGGCAGGTCGCCGCCGCCGGCCTGCGTCATGCCAGTCCAGGCGGCGGGATCCCGCCAGGCAGCTGCCATCGCGGACAGATTGCGCGGGATGCGAGTCCGCCAGTCCTCGCTCAGGCGCGCCGCATCGCCCGACGGCGCCGACCCGGTCAGCGGCCCGCGGTCCTTGGCCGCCGCGGCGGTGAAGGCCAGCGCCAGCCCGCCGACGTGGTCGATCAGGTCGCCCAGCCGGTAGGCAGGACACGGCGTCGAGCGGCCGAGCATCTCGTCGGGCACGGCCGCGATCAGCGCCGACATCTCCTCGGCCGCGGGTCCCAGATCCGGTACCGGCATCTCGTCCTCCTGTTGCCGCCTCGGGGACAATCTGCCAGGAAGACGAGATCCGCGCCGGGAACTCATCGGACGCTGGCTCATAATCGGACCAGACGCGACCGGAAACGAGCGGAGTGCCCATGGATCAGCAGTACGGTGACGCAACGGTCACGCTCGGCGACGATTTCGTCGCCACCGCCGAACTGCACCGCCCGCCGGACAACTTCTTCGACCTGACGCTGATCCGCTCGCTGGCCGACGCCTACCAGGCGCTGGACGCTGATCCGCGGTGCCGCGCGATCGTGCTCTGCGCCGAGGGAAAGCACTTCTGCGCGGGGGCCAACCTCGGCGGCGGGGGCGGTGGGGGCGGGGTGGGCGATGGCCTCGGCGGCGGGCCCGGCGCGCTGTACCGCGAGGCGATCCGGTTGTTCGAGGCCGGCAAGCCGGTGGTGGCCGCGGTGCACGGCGCGGCGATCGGCGGCGGGCTCGGGCTGGCCTGCTCGGCCGATTTCCGGGTCGGCTGCCCGGAGGCCCGGTTCGCGGCGAACTTCGCCCGGCTCGGTTTCCACCACGGGTTCGGGCTCACGGTGACGCTGCCCGCGATCGTCGGCCAGCAGCAGAGCATGGTCCTGCTGTACACCGGCCGCAGGATTGGCGGCGAGCAGGCGGCCGGCATCGGGTTGTGCGACCTCCTGGTGCCCGCCGATCGCGTCCGCGCCGAGGCGCACGCGCTGGCGGCCGAGATCGCGGTCTCGGCGCCGCTGGCAGTGCGGTCTATCCGGGCCACGATGCGCGGCGACCTGGCCGGCCGGATCCGGGCGGCGACCGACCGTGAGGCCGCCGAGCAGGGCCGGCTCCTCGGCACGGCAGACTTCCGCGAGGGGGTGCGCGCGATGGCCGAGCGCCGCCCGCCGCGGTTCGAGGGACGCTGACCGTCCCCGCCACGGAGCCCGATCCTGGCCGACGGTACCCAGATCGCCGTGTACGCACTAGTTGATCCTGACGAAACGTTCAGGCAAGTTCATATAAGCGGGTACGGAAACCAGATCTGCCCGGTCGTTACGATGGCCGCGGGAGTAGATCGGAGTGCGTAGTGGAAGCCACGGCGAGTTCGGTGCGCCGGGAGGCGCGCGACTGGATTGAGGAGAGCTTCGACCCGGAGCTCAGCGTGCGGGCCTGGCTGGAGCGCCTGGCTGATTCTGGCTGGGCGGCGCCCGCCTGGCCCGCCGAGTGGTACGGCAGGGGGCTCCCGCCGGACCTGACCGTGGTCGCCTACGAGGAGTTCAACCGCGTCGACGCGGTTGGCCCGCCAGCCGGCCTTGGCATCATGCTCGCCGCGCCAACGATCATCGCGAACGGCAGCGACGACCTGAAGCGGCAGTTCATCCGCGCCATGCTGGTCGGGGACGATCTCTGGTGCCAGCTGTTCAGCGAGCCCGGAGCCGGGTCCGACCTGGCCGGCTTGCAGACCAGGGCGGAACGCGACGGCGACGAGTTCATCGTCAACGGACAGAAGGTCTGGACGTCGGGGGGACAGATCGCCGACTACGGGATGCTGCTCGCCCGTACCGACCCGGACGTGCCCAAGCACCGCGGCATCAGCTACTTCGCGCTGCCGATGAACCAGCCGGGGGTCGAGGTGCGGCCGCTGATCCAGATGACCGGCGAGTCGGGTTTCAGCGAGGTGTTCTTCTCCGACGCGCGGGTGCCGGCATCCGCGATCATCGGGGAGCTGAACGGCGGGTGGGCCGTGGCGCTGTCCACGCTGGGCTTCGAGCGGACGTCGCTCGGAACCGCGAGCGGGCAGGGGTTCCGGCTCAGCGCGCCGGGCGGGAGCAGGTTCCTGCAGCAGCAGGAGGCCTCGGTCGGCGAGTTCATCGCCGCCTCGAAGAGCAACGCGCGCAGCTTCGGGACCGGCAGCACCGCGATGACGGGGGGCGGCATTGCCCCGCTGGTCACGCTGGCCGCCGAGCTCGGCCGCGCGCACGACCCCGAGGTGCGCCAGCAGATCGTGCGGCTGTACACGCTGGCGTCTGCGAACAGCTGGAACGGCCAGCGGGCCAGCGCCGCGCTGAAGGCCGGCGGGCGGGCGGGCCCCGAGGCCTCGCTCGGGAAGCTCATGGCGTCCCGGGTCGCCCGGCAGTGGCGGGATACCGCCTCCCTGGTCGCCGGCCCGCAGGGGATGCTGGCCGGCGACGACGGGCCGCTCGACGGGCGGCTGGCCAGCCAGACGCTCGCGACGCCGGGGCCCTCGATCTACGGCGGCTCCGACCAGATTCAGCGCAACATCATCTCGGAGCGGGTGCTCGGCCTGCCCAGGGAGGCGGACCCGTCGCGGACGATGCCGTTCCGCGAGCTCAAGATCGGAACCCAGGCGGCGGGGGAGCAGTCATGATCTTCACGTTCACCGACGAGCAGCGCGAGCTCGCGGCCACGCTGCGCCGCTTCCTGCAGGACAAGTCCCCGTCGTCCGAGGTGCGCAGGCTGATGGCCACGCCGGAGGGCTACGACCCGCAGACCTGGGCGCAGCTCGCCGGGCAGCTCGGACTGCAGGGCCTGGCGATCCCGGAGAAGTACGGCGGGTCCGGGCCGGCCCGGTGGAGCTCGCGATCGTGTGCGAGGAGATGGGGCGGGCGCTGCTGTGCGCGCCCTACTTCGCCACCGCGGTGCTCGCCGCCCATGCGCTGCTGGCCAGTGGCGACCAGGCCGCCGCCGAGGAGTTCCTGCCGTCGCTCGCCGACGGCGGAACGATCGCGACGCTGGCGGTGTCCGAGGACGACGGCGCGTGGACGACCGACGGCCTGCAGACCACGGCGCGCCGGTCCGGCGACGGCTACCGGCTGGACGGGCGCAAGTCGTTCGTGCTCGACGGCCACACCGCCGACCTGCTGCTGGTCGTGGCGCAGGCGGAGGACGGGCCGAGCCTGTTCGCCGTGCCGGGAGAGGTCGGCGGGCTCTCGCGGCGGCTCCTCGAGACGCTCGACATGACCCGCAAGCAGGCGGAGCTGACGCTCGACGGCGTGCCCGCCCGGCTGATCGGCGCGGAGGGCAGCGCGGCCGACGTCGTCCGGCGAACACTGCGCCTCGCGGCCGTGGCGCTGGCCGCCGAGCAGGTCGGGGGAGCGCAGCGGTGCCTCGACATGAGCGTGGAGTACGCGAGGATCCGGATGCAGTTCGGCCGGCCGATCGGCAGCTTCCAGGCCATCAAGCACATGTGCGCGGACCTGCTGCTCGAGGTCGAGTCGGCGCGGTCGGCGGCGTACTACGCGGCGTGGGCGGCGGAGGAAGGGTCCGAAGAGCTGCCGCTGGTGTCGAGCCTGGCCAAGGCGTTCTGCTCGGAGGCCTACTTCCGCGCCGCCGCCGACAACATCCAGATCCATGGCGGGATCGGCTTCACCTGGGAACACGACGCGCACCTGTACTACCGGCGGGCCAAGTCCACCGAGCTGATGCTCGGCACCCCGGAAGAGCACCGGGAGATCGCCGCCACCTACCTGATCGACGGGGCCGCCGGGTCCTGACCGGATCGATGGGCCGCCGGGCCCTGGCTGACCAGCCGGGGCCCGGCGGCGTCGCGTCGCCGGAATCTATGGAATCTGCGGGATTTATGGAATCTGCGGGATCTGTAGAAGCCGCCGGGCCCGCGCCGGTTCGGCGGTGACGCGGGCCCGGCGGCTGGACCTGGTTGCTCAGTAGCTGTTGGTCCAGTGGGTAGTGAACGCGTTACCCGCATTCGACAGGCCCGAGGCGACGGATAGCGGGTAGGTGCTTGTCGCGTCGACCATGTCGACCTGGTAATACGTCGGGTAGCCGGAGATCACGCCGGTCTTTGTGCCCGCTGTCTGGCTCGCCTTGGACAGCGTCCAGCTTCCGTAGTCGGCGAGCGGGGCTATGCCGATCGAGAAGGCGGGCCGCTCGGCGATCCATTCCACGCTGGAGTTCTGGCACGTGCTGCACGTCGCGTTCTTCGAGAAGCTGTTCGCGGGGTGGGTGAAGTCCGTCAGCGCCAGCTTGTAACTGGTGCCGGTGCGGGTCACGCTGGCAGCAATCTTGTCGCCGGGGTGGAGTGCGGTGCCGACCTCGACCGTGCCGGCCGGGTACATCTCGTACCAAGTGAAATACGTGGGATGGTGCTCAAAGCACCAGCTCAGCGTGCCGTCCTGCTCCACCGTGCCGTTGTTGTAGCCGTCAATACCGACCCATTCCGAGGTGAGCTGGTCCTCCTTGGTGCACCGCACCTTTGGTGTCTTCCACTGGCCGCTGACGTTGGTGAACGTGTTGGCGGTCTTGGAGACGTCCGCATAACCCGACCAGTTGAACGAACTGGCCGCCGCCGTGCCCTCGATCGCGGAGGCGGGCTGGTTGACCGTCTTCGCCCCCGGGTTACCGGACGTGAACGGCGGCGCCTGCTGGTTGGTCGACAGGTAGCTGACCAGGGCGGCGCGCGCCTGGGCCTGGAAGTGGGCGGACGGCTGGCTGGCCGCGTGATCCGGCGCGGCGGCGGTCGTTACCGTCGCCTGGGTGGCGAGCGTCAGCGACCCGGCCACCACCGCGGCCGCGCCGGAAACGAGAAAATAGCGCAATACGCGCATGCAAACCCCCGTAATTGAAACGACCCTGGGCAAAGATTGAATCTGATGAAATACAGTCATGTGCTCGACTGATTCCAAAAGCAGGCTAGCAAGATGGAATATGCCACCGCAGCGCTTTGTGGAATTTTGATTACGTTACGTAATCACGCTAGATTCCGATTTGGCGGACTCGGATCGCGCTCTAATTCGTCCGTTTCATGAAGCGATACCGATTGCCCAGCCAGTAGGCATTCACGTTAAATGGCTGCGATTACCCGGGCCCGTCCCTAGCCTGGGCCGCTGCCGTCGGCACCTGCGATTACATGGGACCGCCGCCAGCCTCGGCCGGTGCCGTCGGCACCTGCGATTACATGGGACCGCCGCCAGCCCTGGCCAGTGCCGTCGGCACCGGGGGCCTGCGTGTTGACCTGTGGCGATATAACGGTCTTCAGGATCCCCGTCTGAGGAGCACTTGCCGTGGCTGGACCATCTCACCCGCCGTCCGACACCCCAGCGCTGATGGCCGGCGTGCCCCCGTTCCCTGAGCAGTCGCTGGTGACGCTCGCGAACTGGCAGGACCCGCCGTTCAACCGGTGGTCGTTCCAGCACATCAGGGAGCTGATACCGACCGCCCGCATCGCGCGCGCGGCAGCCCCTGACCCGCTGCCCCGCGCGGAACGGGACGTCCTCGGCTTCCGGTTCAGCTACGGGGACGGCGAGCTGACCGTGGCCGAGATGCTCGAGGAGACGTACACCGACGGGTTCCTGGTGCTGCACCAGGGACGGGTCGTGGCCGAGCACTACTTCAACGGCATGGCACCCGATGTGCCGCACCTGCTGATGTCGGTCTCCAAGTCGGTCACCTCCGCGGTCGCAGGCGTGCTGGCCGGCCAGGGTCTGCTGCGGGTCTCCGCAGCCATCGAGGAGATCGTCCCGGAGCTCGGCGGCACCTCATTCGAGGGCGCGACCGTGCAGGACCTGCTGGACATGCGGGCGGGTACGCGGTTCGACGAGAGCTACGACAACCCAGAGGCCGACGTGCGCACCTATGAGCGGGTGTACCTGTGGCGGCCGGACAACGGGGACCCGAGGCCCGCGGACGCGCTCGGCTATTTCGCCACGCTGCAGAATGACGGCCCGCACGGTGGGCCGTTCCGGTACCGCTCGATCCTCACCGACGTGCTGGCATGGGTGATCGAGCGGGCCGCCGGTATGCGGCTGCACGAGCTCATATCGCGCGAGCTCTGGCAGCCGATGGGCGCGGAGTTCGACGCGGAGATCACCGTCGACGGGCACGGCAACCCCATGGCCGACGGCGGTATCTGCGCGAGCCTGCGCGACCTTGCCCGGTTCGGCCAGCTCTACTTGGACGGCGGCCGGGAGATCGTGCCGAAGGACTGGATCGAAGACACTATCCGAGGAGCTCCCGATGGTGCACGGGCGTTCGCCGAGGGAGACGACTCGCCCGGCTACCCGCCCGGGGCCCACTACCGCAACTGCTGGTGGATCAGGGATCCTGGCGTGCCGTTCTATCAGGCGTCGGGTATCAACGGGCAGAACATCTTCGTGCACGTGCCGTCCCAGACCGTGGTTGCGAAGTTCTCGACCTGGCCGACGGCGCTGAGCCCGGCGGCCGGCGTGACCACGCAGGCCGCGCTGGCGATAGGCAATGCCCTGCAGAACGGCCAGCTCGGGGGCTAGGCCGTCGCTGCAGGGCACTGCTCACCGGTGCTCCGGGTTACGCGGCCGGTCCGTTTGCCAGCGTCACGCTGGCGGACTGGGACTGGCCTGTCCCGCTCTTCCAGCCGATCGTGACCTTGTCGCCCGGGTGATGCTCCTCCAGCGCCGCCTGCAGCGCGGACGGCGAGGAGACGGAGTGGCCGTCGACGGAGGTGATCACGTCACCCCCGGAGAGGCCAGCCCCGGCGGCCGGCGTTCCCTGGAGTACCCCTTGAACCGCCGCGCCCGAGCCCGCCTGGACTCCCTGCCGGGCCGCGTTGTCCGCGGACTCGACCTCGACGCCGAGGAAGCCGCTGGCGCCGATGTGCACCGTGGACGAGGCGTGGCCCGCCTCGATCTGGTTGCCGATCGCGAGCGCGTCGTTGATCGGGATCGCGAACGCATCGGTCTGCTGCGACTGCTGGAACTGCATCGTGTTGGACGCCGCGGTGTCGATGCCGATCACCTGGCCGGCGGTGTTGACCAGCGGCCCGCCCGAGTCCCCCGGCTGGATCGGAGCGTTGTGGTTGATCAGGCCGGTCAGCTGCTCGGTCGTGCCCGAGCCTTGGTCCGAGGCGGTGATCGATTTGTCGAGCGCGGTTATCTGGCCGGTGGCGACCGACGGCGTGCCGCCCTTGCCTTGCGCGTTGCCGAGCGCGACCACCTTCTGGCCGACCGCGGCGGTGTCGGAGTTGCCGAGCTTCACGGTCTTAAGGCCGGAGGCGCCCTGCAGCTGCAGCACGGCGATGTCCTTGGTCTGGTTGTAGCCGACGACCTTGGCCTGGTAGCTATGGCCGTTGCCGATATCGGTCACCTTGATCGAGGTCGCGCCCTCGATCACGTGGTTGTTGGTCAGGATCTCGCCGTTCGAGGTCAGCACCAGCCCGGTGCCCAACGACTCGGCCTGCTGGTAGCCGAGCGTGGAGGTCACGTCGACGAGGGCGGGATCCACCTGCGCTTCGATCTGCGATGTGGTCAGGGTCGGCCCGATTCCGCTGCTGCGCCCGCCGCCCAGGGCATAGAAACTGCCTAGACCGGCCGCGAGCGCCACCGCGACGATGGCCGCACCGCGGCGGAACCGCCGGACCGGACTGCGCGGACCCTGGGGTCCGCCCCCGCCATAGCCGTAGCCGTAGGGGCCGCCGGGGCCGGCTGGCCCGCCGTAACCATAGGGTCCCTGGCCGTATGGGCCCTGACCGTACGGGCCTTGGCCGTACGGGCCTTGGCCGTACGGGTCTTGGCCGGATGGGCCCTGGCCGTAGGTTCCCTGCCCGGGTCCCTGACCATAGGGTCCTTGGCCATAGGGTCCGCCGCCGTAGCCGCCGCCAGCACCTTGGTTGCCGCCACCGTAGGGGTCGTCAACGCCGCCCCGACGGGGCGGGTCGTCAGAGCTGTCGCGACGGTACGGGTCGTCAGCGCCGGACCCAGACGAGTACGGTGGCTGCCCGGCTGGTTCGCCGGCGGCCGGCGGCTCGTAGATGCTCCTCATGGGTGCGGCCCCCTCGTGCGCTTCGGTCCCTGTTTCTACGCTTCCATCGTTGGCCGGGTACCTGTGAGAAAGCTGAAGGCCCTCTGATCGCCTACCTGATTTTTGCTGACAGCCTGAACATGCCCTGGAAGCCTGCTGTGCACTCCACTCGCGACGTGCGGCTCGGCCGATGACGAATCGCGGTCGCTCATAGGCAACCTGTTGGCCACCATAAGTTGAACCTAAGCCGAGGTGCCGACACTCAAACGTGACAGCCGGACACCCCCCGCAGGTCCCAGCCCGGCACCCCCGGAAACCCGCTGCCAGCGAGCAGATACACGCCAACCCCGGGCACGGATAAACGGATGCATGGGGACGAACTCCATCTCCGATGAACTCCAAAAGCGCTCCCGAAGAGCTAGTCCTATCTAGTTGCTTCTGGTCATGGGATTTCAAAATCATTGCCACATCTCAATAACTGAGCTCGTCTGGACGAGTAGCGCGACCGGTCATGGGATATGGGAACGGCGGGCCCGGGGGAAAAGAAAGTCAGATGTCCAAGCGAGGGGAATGGCATGCATCGCAAGCTCGATATCCTGGCGGACAAGGGCTACGTCATCCTGCGTGATTGGCAGGGGACGCCCATTGATCCTGCCGAGTGGGAATCGCTCGAGTACATGGACTGGAAAAGCGGTGGCGACACCAATTTCGCGCCGCTGACCTCAGCAACGGGCGAAATGGACTGCCGCGGCTTCTGGGATCATGGCAAGCCCGACAAGGATGGTATCTGGACGAAGAACCGCAAGATCGCTCCCGGCCTGGCCGAATACGTCGACGAGATTGGCGGCAACTTCGGCCGCGTCCGCGTAATCAAGCTCAACCCAAGCGACGAGTCGGCGGCGCTTCACCAGCTCCACCTGGATGACAACAACCGCCTGAATCCCGATAGCGAGCCATGGGTCGTCCGGTCCTGGCTCGAGCTGGACGACGCAGCGGAGAAATCGGTCTTCATCCTGCGCGAGGATAAAGACGATCCCTCGACCGAGACGCGTATCCGGCTGCACCCGGGGATGCAACTTGTCATCGACACCCAACGGCTCTACCACGTCGTGTGGCACCCAGGACCAAAGCCGCGCTACGCGCTGATCACTTCTTGGGCTAGCGACGATGTGCTTGACGGCTGGATCAGCCGCGAGCGGGGGAACAATAGCGATCCGGCCGCGCGCAAGATGGCTTCAGCGCGGCCGTAACGGCGCTCGTCCGGGCGTCTCAACGCCAGCGAGCGCGGGCCCCGGGTGCGTCGCACCCGGGGCCCCATCGTGCTGAACTGTCGGTACCGTGCAGCAGGCTTGGGTTGTGAGCCTTCCGTTTCCAGAACCCACCGATCCCGCGTCATCGCGAGCCGAGGTCTTCCTGAGGTACCTCGATTTCTTCCGCGACCGGCTGGTGGACAAGGTGAGCGGCCTGCCCGCCGACGAGGTTCGCCGCAGTCGGCTGCCATCTGGCTGGACACCGATCGAGTTGCTCAAGCACCTCCGCTACGTCGAGATGCGCTGGCTTGACTGGGGCTTCGCGGGCAGCGACATCGCTGAGCGGTGGGCCGATGCCCGGGATGACCGCTGGTTTGTCGCCCCCGACGAGACCGTGGATGGCCTGGTTGCGGACCTCCACGCCCAGGCCGAACGGACCAGGGTCATTGTCGGCTCCCATGATCTCGCCGACATCGGCAAGCCCGGCGAGCGGTGGGATGGCGCCGATCCGGCGTCGCTCGAACGGGTCCTGTTCCACCTGCTTCAGGAGTACGCGCGCCACATCGGCCAGCTCGACATCGTGGTGGAACTGGCCGACGGCCGGACCGGGGAATAACTGGTCGCCATGAACTACGTGATGTTCTACGAGTCAGCGCCGGATGCGGCGGCCACGGCACCGCTGCACTTCAGCGCGCACAAGGCGCTATGGTCGCGATTTGCCGAAAGCGGCAGCCTGCTGCTGGCAGAAGGCTAGGAAGCCGGAGCTGCTGGCACCGCCGTACGGCTCACCTCGCGCCCGGCGGCACGGACGAGCGACGCAAATGCTGCTGCGTCATGTATCGCGGCACCACCGGGGTCGTTGTTGAAGAAGGCGAACACGTCCGCGTCTTCCGGCCAGGTTTCGGCTATCCGCTGCGCCCAGCTGTGCAGTGCACGCTCGCCATATCGCGGCCATGGCTCCGCCGAGCCCTCGTGGAAACGCAAGTAGCCCCAGTCAGCGGTACGCCACAGCGGGCTGACCGGGCGGCCGCGCCGGTCTGCCCAGCACAACGCGGCGTTGTACCGGGCCAGCACGGCGCGGATCTCGTCGGACCACCACGAGTCGTGTCGGCATTCGACGGCGACGCGCACGGGGTTACGCGTTCCGGCCCCCGCCTGCGGCCGGAACGCGGCGAACTCGCGCAGGCACCCGTCCAGAGCCTCGGCATCGGCGGGGAAATTCGGGGGCAGCTGGAGCAGCACCGGTCCGAGCCGGTCACCAAGCCCTGCCGCCGCACGCAGCAGGCGCCCGACTGGCTCAGCCGGATCACGAAGCCGCCGGACGTGGGTGAGATAGCGGCTGGCCTTGACCGCCATCACGAACCCCTGCGGGGTGCGGGCCCTCCAGTCGGCGAACGTCTGCTCGCTAGGCAGCCGGTAGAAGGCGCCGTTGTTCTCGACCGTCGCGTAATGGTTGGCATAGCACTCGAGCCAGCGGCGTTGCGCCAGGCCATCCGGATACAGCACACCCCGCCAGTCGCGGTACTGCCAGCCGGACGTGCCGATGAGAACAGGCATGACTTGAACACCGCCTCCCCTCAGGCATCCGCTACCGCACTCCCCGAATGATCACAGGTCAGGTCGTATCAGACCAGGGTGGTGGCACAGCCAGGGTTGTGGCAACCAGGGTTGTGGTGAAAGCGGGGGTGATCACTCGGCCGGAGTGCTGGCGCGGCGGGGTGATGACTCGGCCGGGGTGCTGGCATGGCCTGGGAGGCACGCTGGCTAGCCGAGCAGCCTGGTCACCGGCTGGGGAGGACCGAGGCTCGTCGGCGTGGTGGACGGCCGGAGGTACTCGACGTCGGCGGGCCAGCGCGCTACGTGCTGGGAGCCGGTCTCGGTGTCATAGCCAATGTAAGTGACGTCGCGAACGTCCACGCGAAACAGCGTGAACTGGCCGACCACGGGACGCCAGCCCAACTCGGCCGCTGCTGCCGTTGCGTACCGCTCCTGCACGTCCCGGTCCGTCTCCTCCACGACCGAGCCACGTACCTTGACCTCGGGCGCGGCCGCCGGCCCGTTGATGAGGCTGTGCAGCAGGATCCGCGGATCGCGTTGCAGATCGTGGGTCTTCATCGAAGTCCGCATCATCGAGAGCCACAGCTCGCCGTCCATGACCAGCGGCTCCACCCCGCTGATACGCGCCGAACCGTCACGGGTGACCGTGCCCACCAGGAGCGCGCCCGGTTTGATCAGGTTGTCGTTGGCGATCTCACCGAGCACAGGATGGCGGGTCGCTATCTCAGTCCATCTCATGATTTCTGCCTACTCCGCGCTGCAGACAGAACGGCCCTACCGGGTGTCGCCCTGCGGGTCAAGGCGAGTCATCGATGTACCAAAGGGCTGCTTCTTAGCCGCCCAGCGGTACATCGATCGCGGCCGGGAGGCGGTGCATGCAGCGCAGAGGCGAGGCACACGGGGCGGGAGTGGGGTGTGGGGGGCGAGTGGCGTGCGTGGCGGGGCGTGGGAGTCAGGACGGCACGCAGGCGGGACGGCGCGGGCGGCGCACGGGGGAGTGCGGCCGGGGCGGTGCGTGGGGGAGTGCGGCGCCGTGGGTGGCACGCAGCGCGCCGATATTCAGTGGCGCGGGCGGGCGCGGCTCGGTTAGCTGGCGCTGTGGATCTGGAGCGCTTCTCCCCGGCCAGCGACGGCGCGTCGGTACGCGCGTGCCATGAGATCTACCTGTCCGGTCTGCCCGCCGATGACCCCAATAGCCCGGTCATGTCGTTCCAGCCGTTCGCTGGCTGGATGGAAATCGGCTGGACCGAGGACCCGGCCGAGACGTGGCTGGCACGCGACGACGCAGGCAAGCCATGCGGGTGGTACCGGCTCGGCTTGCCGCGACGGGAAAACCGGCATCTCGCCGACCTGGACCTGAAAGTGCACGCCTCCAGCCGGCGCGCTGGCCTGGGCACGGCGCTGCTCAGGCACGCGGCGGCGCGTGCGCGTGACCTTGGGCGCACCGAAATCGCCGGACAGGCAAGAGCAGGCTCGCCGGGCACGGCGTTTGCCCATGCCTTTGGCGCGCGCACGGGGATGGTCGACGTCACGCGGGTGCTCGAGCTCGCCGCGATCGCTCCTGGGCACCTGGCCTCGCTGCGGGCGAGGGCAGAGCCGGCCGCGCGCGGGTACCGTTTGCTGTCCTGGACGGGGCCGGCGCCCCAGGACCAGGTGGATGACGTCGCCGCGATCAACAACTCGGCAGAGGCCGACATGCCGCGCAGCCCCGAGCATGAGCCACAGCTCTGGGACACCGAGCGGGTTCGGCTGGACGAGCGCCGCCATGTGGTCCAGGGGCTGCGCAGTTACACGGTTGCCGCCCAGTCGCAGGCCACCGGCGGTTTGGCCGGGCTGACCGCGCTCGCAGTCGACCCGGCCGAACCCGCGTGGGGCTTCCAGGAACTGACCGCCGTGTCCCGGCCGCACCGGGGCCACCGACTCGGGTTGCTGGCCAAGGTCGCCATGCTCGAGTTGCTGGCCAAGCGCGAGCCACAGCTGACCAGGATTCTCACTGGGAACGCCGACGCCAACGAGCACATGATCGCGATCAACAATGATCTTGGCTTTAGCGTGCTCGATGAATGGCCATGCTTTGAGGTCGGCATCGCCCAAGTGCTGGCCGACCCCGCACCTTCGGCGCCTTAATAGGCCAGCCGGGCGGGCGGCTGGACTGGGATTGCACGGGCCGCTGGAACTGGGATTGCACGGGCCCCGCGAACTGGGATGGCGCGGCCCCCGAACGCAATTGCGCCGGTCGTCTGGTGCAATTGCACGGCTGCCTGGATTGCGGCTGCACGGCTGCCTGGACTGCGGCTGCGCGGCCATTACCTGATCGCATGGTATCGGACTTGATGTCCGTTTACGTCGAGCACAAGCTGGAAGTTTTCTTCCGATTTTCCGGAATTGTGCACCGTAATTTCCCGAGAGCAGTAGCCTCCTGCCGAGCCTCTCCTGGGAGCGGGAGAAAAGAGATCATACGGTGTTGCAAGTACATAATTTCACATATGGTCTGGCAACCCCCGGTCTTGCCTACGTCATGTCCTGCTTGGGAGCGTTCATCGGCCTGCGCTGCACCGCCCGTGCCCGCTCGTTCCACGGCTTCGAACGGCTGCGATGGCTGCTGCTCGGCGGGGTGTCGATCGGCGTCACCGGCATCTGGCTCATGCACTTCATCGCCATGCTGGGGTACACGATCCCCGGTGAGACCATCCATTACAACGTGCCGGTCACCATCCTCAGCCTGCTGGTCGCGGTGGGGATCGTCTGCATCGGCCTGGTTATCGTCGGATTCGGCCCGGAGGGCTATGCCCCGCTGCTGTTCGGCGGGCTGATCACCGGGTTCGGCGTAGCGGCCATGCACTACCTGGGGATGGCCGCAATGCGGATGCCGGCCCGGATTACCTACGGCGGAGGACTGGTCATCCTGTCAGTCGTGATTGCCGTCGTCGCGGCGACGGCGGCGCTGTGGGCCGCGGTCCGGCTGGACGGGGTCGGGCCCACGCTGATCGCCTCGCTGATCATGGGCGCGGCGGTCAGCAGCATGCACTACATCGGGATGGCAGCGATGCACGTGTTCCGCTCCGCCGTTCCTTCGGGCATGGTCATGGGCGGTGCGGGCGGGGCGACAGCTGAGAGCTTCTTGCTCCCGCTGGTCATCGGCATCACGGTCATCTCGTTCGGGCTGACAGCCGCTATGGCCTTGTCGGCGAGCGCGGAAGAGGTGAAGTACGACAGGGCTCTGATGGAGCAGATTCAGAGCAGCCGTTCTCACTGGTAGCCGGCCAGCATCCAGTCACACCGGGCTCAGCCGACACCGCCCGGCCCGGTTCGGCAGCGGTCGGTTCGTGTCGGCCCGGTTCGGCCGCGGTCGGTTCAGCCTGGTTCGGGGCCGCCGAGCAGGTCGGTGTGCTCTTCGTCGGGCTCGGGCCCGCCGAATTCGTCGCTTTCCGGCCCGGCACCGCCGAGCACGTCGTCACCCGGTTCGGCTCCACCGAGAACGTCGTCTCCGGGTTCGGGGCCGCCGAGCAGGTCAGTGCCCTCTTCGTCGGGCTCCGGGCCGCCCAGCACGCCACCTTTCGGGTTGTTTGCCATGACACCCTCCTCTCAGCCTTTCCCCCACGATGCCCGATTGACCGCGCAAGCACACCATCCCGCAGATGAACGTCACGCGCCAGTGCGGCGGTCGACCACGCGCACTGCCTTGCCCTCGCTGCGCGGGATGGTTCCTGGCTCGGCGACCCGCACAGTGATCCGCAGCCCGGTGTGCTCGCGGAGCAGCTGCTCCAGCCGCTCGCGCAGCGCCCCGGGATCCGCGCCGTCGCCGTCGGGCTCGCACTCCAGGGTGAGCTCGTCGAGCGGTCCCGGCCGCTCGACGATCAGCCGGTAGTGCGGCGCCACGCCACCCGCGCCCAGCAGCACGTGCTCCACGCTGGATGGGTAGATGTTGACTCCGCGCACGATCAGCATGTCGTCAAGGCGGCCGCGCAGCCCGGTCAGCCGCACCGTGCTGCGGCAGCACGGGCACGGGGTGTCGGCCAGGCACCCGATGTCGCCGGTCCGGTAGCGCAGCAGCGGCAGTGCCTCCTTGGTCAGCGTGGTGAAGACCAGCTCACCCTCGGTTCCCGGCGGCACCGCGCGCCCGCCCGGGTCGATCACCTCGACGATGAAGTGGTCCTCCTGCACGTGCAGCCCGGTGCGGGCCGGGCACTCGGCCGCCACCCCGGGCCCGCACATCTCGGACAGGCCGTAGAAGCTGACCGCACGCAGCGGCAGCGCCCGCTCGATCTGCCCGCGCATGGCCTCGGTCCACGGCTCGCCGCCGAACAGCCCCAGCCGCACCGGCAGCGAAGCGGCGCCCCCGCCCCCGGCCCCGGCCAGGGCCTGCGCGATCGCCAGCGCGTACGACGGCGTCGAGACCAGGACGTGGGCGCCGAGGTCGCGCAGCAGCATCGCCTGCCGGGCGGTGAAGCCGCCGGACACCGGGACCACCGTTGCCCCGATCCGCTCTCCGCCCTGGTGGAAGCCGAGGCCGCCGGTGAACAGCCCGTAGCCGTTGGCGTTGTGGATCACCATGCCGGGCCGGACGCCGGCCATCGTCATGCACCGCGCCATCAGCTCGGTCCACGTCTCCAGGTCGCCCCTGGTGTAGCCGACAACGGTGGGCTTGCCGTGGCTGCCGCTCGACGCCTGCACCCGGACGAGCTGCTCCCGCTCCACCGCCAGCAGGCCGAACGGATAGCTCGCCCGCAGGTCGGCCTTGGTAGTAAACGGGATCCGGGACAGGTCGGCCAGGGAGCCGATCTCACCGGCGGCCGTGATCCCGGCGGTCGCCAGCCGCTCGGCGCCGGGCGGCTGGCCGCGCAGCACCCGCGCGACCGTTGAGCGCAGGCGGTGCAGCTGCAGCACCTCGAGCTGGTCGCGGGGCAGCGTCTCCGCGCTGTCCCAGATCACTTGGTCGGTGTTTGCCGCGCCGCGGCTGCCCTCAGAGGCTGCGCTCGCGCGCATTCCAGTGCACCTCCAGGTTGCGGACGAGCGCCGGGCTGAGGTGGCAGCGTGCCTGCTCCACCGAGAACGTGGCCATGTACTCCCGGAACAAATCGAGCGGCTCCTGGCCCGCTCGCAGCGCGGCCCGGTTGGCCGCCGCGTTCACCAGGCCGGAATTGGTGAGCGCCTCGATCCGCGCGGCGAGCGCCGCGTCCATCTCGCCGGGCTGCACCACCTCATCGACCAGCAGCGCGGCGTCCGGTTCGCCCGCCGTCCACTCCCGGCCGGAGAAGATCGCCTGGCGCGCGGCGCGGTCGCCAACAAACCGCGGCAGCCGCAGGTTGGATGCGCCCGGGATGATCCCCTCCTTGCGGGCGGGCAGGAACAGCCGCGACCCCCGGGTGGCGATCACGTGGTCCATCACGTGCAGAAGCTGGCACGCGCCGCCCACCGCATACCGCTCCACCGCCGCGACCCAGAGTTTCTCGATCGCGTCACGTTCCGGATGGTCACCAGGCCGGCCGTCCGCATCCGCGACCGTGACGCCGCGGTAGATCTTGTTCACGTACCCGAGGTCGCGCACCAGGTAGAACAGGAAGTCGATGCGCCCGTGGTAGAGGCGGGTGAGGTTGATGCCCGACCCGAACACGCGGGTGCCGGGGTAGCGCGGGTGCTCGACCACGCCGCCGCGGATCACGCCGACCTCGATGTCCGGGTCGAGCAGGATCATGTCGACGGCGCACTCGGTCAGGTCGAGCGTCACGTCGTCCTCGGCGTTCAGGTGCTTCGGATTCGTGATCTCCAGCACGCCGGCCCGCCCGCGGCGGGTGATCCGCACCGGGCCGAGGTCGGCCGCGCCGGTGGCCCGCAGCCCGTCCAGGTGCTCGAACGCCGCGGGAACCGGGCGCAGCATCGACTCCACCAGGTCCGGCCCGCCCGCGGCAGCGCCAGCACGTGCGACACCAGCAGGCCCTGGGCGAACTCGATGCCTTCCTTGTCCGCGAGCATCCGCCCGCGCTCGGCCTCCATATCCTCGCGGGTCGGCGCCAGCCCGGGGACCTCCGCCGCGGCCCGGTAGACGAGGTCCTCCACCCGCAGCGGCCTGGTGCACCGGCCGGTCAGCGCGTCGTACAGACCGGCCGTGTGCGCGCGCAGGTAGGCGTCCCGCGCGCCGTTCATGATCCCGTTGATCGCCGCCCGGGCGTCCGGGAGCCCGGCCAGTTCCTGCCCGCGGACCAGGTAGGCACTGACGGCCTGGCTAACGGGCCGGAACGGTCCGTCCGCGGCCGGCGGCGACGACGCCCAGTCGGTCAGGTCCGGTGCGGAAAGACCGGCCGGAAGGTGAGCCGTGGTCATGTCACCCATCATCACTGGCAGCGCGCCCGGTCCGGAAGACCGCCCCTCACGTGGGACGGCGGGTGGCGGTGATCGCCACGAACGGCTCGGTCGGCACGATGGACTGGATGTCGGTGATCTCGAACCCGGCCGCGGGCAGGTCGGCCAGCAGCTCGCCCTCGCGCGGCAAGGCCGCCGCGCCCGCCTGGCTGGCGAGCATGAGGTTAAGGTGGGCGGCCGCGATCGAGCCCGGCGTGGTCTGCGTGGCGACGACCAGCTGTCCCAGCTCGCCGAGCAGCCCGCCGAGCTGGCGGTAGAGCGCGATCCGCTCGCCGGGCGGGAAGTAGTAGACGTTGTTGAGCAGCAGGATGAGGTCGTAGCGGGCGCCGCCCTCGGGCGCCCAGCGGCGGATGTCCCCGGCGTGCAGCCGGATCCGGTCGTCCAGGCCGGCGGCGCGGAGCTCGGCGCGGGCCGCGTCCACGACGCTCTCGGCCAGGTCGATGCCGTCGACGGACACCATCGGGTCGGCGGCGGCGGCGATCCGGGAGTAGACCGCGGTGCCGCAGCCCACGTCGAGGATCCGGGCCGGGCGGGCCGCGGCGATGACCCCGGTCAGGTACGAGGCGATGAACGGGGTCGCCGCGGTGGACACCTGGGCGATGTCGTCGGCGTAGCGGTCCAGGTCGGCGCGGCCGTCGCCGGGCCCGGACCGCAGCAGCGCCTCCAGGTCGGCGTACGGGCCGGTCTGGTAGTCCAGCATCGACCGGTAGTGGGCGCGCAGCAGCGCGTCACCGGCGGCGATCGCGCGCGAGCGGCGACCCCGCACCCGGTACCGGCCGCCGCGCTGGGAGATCTCGCCGAGCTCGGTTCCGACGTCCAGCCACGCCTGCAGCCGGTCGAACCGCAGGCTGCCGGTCTGCGCGGCGATCTCGGCGAAGCCGCGGCCGCCGCGCGCCCTGCCCTCGTGCAGGATGTCGAGCAGGCCGGTGCGCACGGCGGAGGCCAGCCACAGCGACCGGACCAGCGACCGGCTGTCCGCGACCGCCAGCGCGCGCGCCGATACGTGACCGGCCCGGGCGGTCTCCAGGATGCCGCGCGCTTGGGCGCGGGTCGGGCCCCTCACCGTGGCCGTCCAGCGGCCCGCGCAGTCACGCGCGCTGGCCCGCGTGCGGCGGGTGCCGGGCCCGGGGGCCGCAACCCGAACGCCCGCTGACTCAGCCAGCGAACTGACCGGGTGACCGGGCCGGACGGCTGCAGCGGCGGGAACGCGGTGGTGTCCATGGCCGGCACGAACAGCTCCCCTCGGTTGCTGAGGTACATGTAGATCGGGTAGGAGATCGTGCCGAGCCCGCGCAGCAGCGGCGACGAGTGCGCGCCGCGCAGCCGCTCGCGCAGCGGCGGGCCGGCTCCATCGACGGTCAGCGGCGTCGGCTCGAGCCCGAACCAGTGGTAGGCCTGGGCCACGATCGGCGCCCGGCGAGCGTCGGTCACGCCCATGTCGGCGAGCACCGCCTCGTCGACCGCCAGCGTGTCGCGGCCGGCGTAGACGGCCCGGATCGCGGCCGGGTGATGGCAGCCCATCACGCCGAACGGGCCGTCCGCCACCGGCGCCCACGCGTCGACGACGGCGAAGTGCGGCGCTGCGACGTCGAGCAGCATCATCGTCGCGGACCGGAAGTCGGTGTGCCGCCCGGCGTAGAACGTGGCGTCGATGGCGCCGGTGCTGCCCTCCAGCGTGGACAGGCTCAGGTGCGCGAACTCGGTCGGGTCGGTGCGCAGCTTCGGCATCACGATCCGCAGGTCGCTGTTCAGCCAGGTGCCGGTGATCGAGTTCTGCACGAACCCGCGGTCGAACCGGCACGCTTCCAGGTCATCGCCGATGTCGACGATCCGGTACGAGGGCGCGCCGAAGCCGAAGTAGGCGGCCACCGACGCGACCGAGCGGTTGCCGAACAGGTTGCCGTACACGGTGGGCGCCTCGAGCACCGCGACGTCGCTCACCCCGTGCCGCCGCAGGTAGCACGCCAGCAGGTCGACCAGCTCCGGGTCGTTGACGTTCGAGCGGTCGGCTCGGTCGTAGCCGAGCATGAACGAGACGCGGATCGCCGCCGAGCGCGCGCCCGCGGCGAGCTCGCCCAGGCCCGCCCGGTCCAGGCACTCCTCGAGCACCGCGGCCTTGTCCGCGTCGGTGCGCCCGGTGCGCACCACCACCGGCGCGCGGGACCCGAACGAGCGCGCCGGACCGGGCTCGGCCACGGTGGCGGGCCGCTGGGCCGCTGGCAGGAACCAGGGGCTGATCTCTTCCAGGCGCTCGGCCAGGCGCTGCGCGGTCCAGCCGCCGGCCAGCCGGTCGTCGTCGGTCAGCACGTCGGTCAGCAGCCTGAACGCCGCCGCGTGCCGGTCCTCGTCGTCGCGGATCCGGTCGAACGCGACGCGTTCCTCATCGGAGCCCGCCACCTGCACCAGACGCCGGTACGCGTACTCGGCGCTGGCCTCGAGCGCCACGTTCAGCGCGCAGTACCGGCGGAACGTCTGGTACCGCAGCTCCCTGGCGAGCGCCGCGGGCATCCGGTGCAGTCCGCTGGCCACCGCGATCAGGGCGCCGGCCGCCCCGGTCCGCAGCGGCGCCGACCGCGCCTCGAGCCCGGTCGCTGTGGACGACGTCCACCCGGACAGGGTGCCCTGCACCGCCCGCCCGTAGACCACGAGCGTTGAGGTCAGCGAGCCGGAGTCGAGCAGCAGGCCGCGCATGAACTCGAAGTGCAGCTGCTCGTCCTTCCAGATCCACATCAGCGTCTGGCGGATCAGCGCCCGCGCCGCCGCGCCGACGTCCAGCTCGGCGACGCGCCCGGCCACCGCCTCCTCCCGGTAGGCGACGGCGACGATCTGCTCCCGCTCCAGCGCGAGCAGCAGCAGCCGCTCGCGTTCCGCCCCCGGCAGGCCGGCGAACTGCCGGCGCCACCGGGCCAGCAGCACCCGCGTGTCCTCGAGCATCACCGCTTCGAGATCTGTCATCGCGCCCCCCGGTTCGCTAGCCTGACCTTACGACTGGACGCAGCTAGGGTTCCGTCGCTTCGGCGAGACTGGTCCGAGCGCTGCGACCCGCGTCCGCGCGGGCATCTGAAGGGACAAAAGCCCGGTTGAGTGAGGTCGGCGGTCCGTTACGCCCACCCACCGGAGGCTCCCGATGAAGCCGGTCGACTACAACACCCAGCAGCATGAGAACTACGTGCGCGGCCGCTCGCTGCGGCCGGACCAGGTTGACTTCTGGATCCGCGCGTTCGCTGACCGGCTGCCGCGGCGCCGGCCGCTGCACGGCCTGGACCTCGGCTCCGGCACCGGCCGGTTCACCCCGGCGCTCGCGGCGGCGTTCGGGCCGGTCACCGGCGTCGAGCCCGCGGTGGCGATGCGCCGGATCGCCGGGGCCGCCGCCCATCCCGATGTCAGTTACCTGAGCGGTTCGGCCGAGGCGATCCCGCTGCCAGGCGCGTCCGTCGACTACACGCTGATGTTCCTGGTCTGGCACCACGTACGGGACCAGGCCCGCGCCGCCGCCGAGCTCGCCCGGGTGACCCGGCCCGGCGGCACGGTCCTGCTCCGGTCGCAGTTCCGCGATCACATGCCCCGGCTGTGGTGGCTCGAGTACTTCCCGCGCGGGTTCGAGATCGATGCGGCGACGTTCCAGCCCCTCGCCGATGTCGTGGCGGTCTTCGCCGAGGCCGGATGGCGGGTGGCCGATTTCGCGGAGCCGGCCGAGCCGTCGACCGCGACCCGGGCCGAGAGGCTGGCTAAGCTCCGGCTCCGGCCGTACTCGATCTTCGAGCACTTCACGCCGGGCGAGGCGGCGGCCGGCTTCGAGCGGCTCGAAGCTGCGGTCGCCGCCGACCCCGACGCCCTAGTCCCGAGCTACCAGCAGCCGCTGCTGACCTTGACCAGGCCCTGAACCCCGTCGGGCCTCCCAGTCGTTACGTGCCGCCGAGCAGGTGGCGGGCGAAGAACCGCACCGAGCTCTCCGCCTCGAAGAGGGGCAGGTCCCGGTGCTGACCGGCGTTGGCGTGCAGCGTCTTCTCCGTGGAGGCGAACGCGTCGAACAATGCCAGGCCGGACCCCAGCGGCACGGCTTCGTCGTGCCACTGGAGCAGGAACTCGACCGGGATCGTGATCGAGGCCGCCGCCTCGGTCATGCCGTCGCTGGCGACGAGCCCGAGGACCGCAGCGGTGATCCGGGTCTCGGCCGCGGCGAGCCGCACGCCGACCGCGCCACCCATCGACAGGCCCGCGTAGCCCACCGGCCCCGCGGCGCCGATCTGGTCCAGCTGCTGCAGCGCGTCCAGGGTTTCCCGCCATTCCGGCACGGCCCGCGCCGCGATCGTGGCGTTGTAGCCCGGTATCAGCGGGCCAACAGGCTGGCCAGCCGCCGACCGTTCCCTGATCGTGGCGCTGAACCGCTGGTGTTCCTCGCTTTGCGGGCGGTCTCCGTGCGATGGCGCGTCGATGGCCGCGACGGCGAAACCGCACTGCGTGGTGTAGCGGTGGGCGCGCCCGACGACGCCGGGTGCTTTCTTGTGCTGGCCGCCGCCGTGGCCGACCAGCACGAGCGGGCGAGGCAAATGCCTTCCGGGATGCGTGCTTGGGTGCTCCCGGCGCGACCTGTGCCCAGATCAGAACCGCACGTCTCAGCCGAACGGCACGGCCGCGAGCGGGAGTACCCAACCTCCTGATGTAGCGGTAATGGGTCTCACCTCCTCGGGTCGGTCACGTGCACGCCGACGCTATCAGATCCCGGACGTGGGCCATGGATGGTCATTTGGCCGATGTCCTGCGTAACGTGGCACAGGCCATGACCCGAGAGGATGAGCACAGTGTCTGAACCTGCTGGCCACCGCTTCCTGGAAGGGCCGTTCGCGCCGGTGACCGAGGAGATCACCGCGTTCGACCTGCCGGTCACCGGCCAGCTCCCGGCCGAGCTGGACGGCCGGTACCTGCGCAACGGGCCGAACCCGCTGGGCCTGGACGACCCCAACTACCACTGGTTCCTCGGCGCCGGCATGGTGCATGGGGTGCGGCTGCGCGGGGGCAAGGCCGAGTGGTACCGCAACCGCTGGGTCCGCTCGAAGGCCGTCGCCGCGCAGCACCATGAGACCTGGCCGGGTGGCCCGGTGCACGAGAACATGGACTTCGCGGCCAACACCTGCATCATCGCCAACGCCGGGCGGACCCTGGCCACCGTCGAGGCGGGCCCGCTGCCCTACGAGCTGACGTACGAGCTCGGCACCGTCGGCTCGTACGACTTCGCCAGCACGCTGCCCGGCGGCTTCGCCGCGCACACAAAGCTCGACAACGCCACCGGCGAACTGCACGCCATCGCGTACTTCTGGGCGTGGGACCACGTCCAGCACGTCATCGTCGGCGCCGACGGCAAGGTCGCCCGTACCACCGACATCCCGGTTCCGGACGGGCCGATGATGCATGACTTCGCGCTCACCGGCAAATACGTGGTGCTGCTTGACCTGCCGGTCACCTTCAGCCTGAACGCGGTGACCGAGGGCAAGGAACTGCCGTATGGGTGGAACCCCGGCCATCAGGCCCGGGTCGGCCTGCTGCCCCGCGACGGCAGCACGGGCGTCCGCTGGATCGAGATCGAGCCGTGCTGGGTCTTCCACTGCCTGAACGCCTACGACGACGGAGACAAGGTCGTGGTCGACCTGTGTCAGTACAACCAGGGCTTCGACGTCTCGACGCTCTGGGCCGCGCACGGCCCGGTGACTCTGGACCGGTGGGTCATCGAGCCGGCCGCGGGCAAGGTGGCCCAGCAGCGCCTCGATGACCGTGGGCAGGAGTTCCCCCGCATCGACGACCGGATCATCTCCCGCCCCCACCGCTACGGCTACAGCGCCGTCATCGGCGAAGTCGCCCGCGCCATCACCGCGGCCGGCGATTTCGGCGACGACGCTTTTGCCAACGCCATCCTCAAGCACGACCTGGCGGCAGGCACCGTGCAGGCTCACGAGTTCGGCAAAGACGCCACCGTCGGCGAAGCCGTCTTCGCTCCTTCGTCCTCCGACGCCGCCGAAGACGACGGCTACGTCATGGCGTTCGTCCACAACCCCGACCGAGGCGCCGCTGACCTGGTCATCCTCGCCGCCCAGGACTTCACGGCCGACCCCGTCGCCCGTATCCACCTGCCCGCGCGCATCCCGCTCGGTTTCCACGGCAACTGGCTCCCCGACCGCTGACCACCTGGAGGCATCCCATGACCTCGACGGAGAGCGCCAACCCGAGTGTCGTGCTTGTTCATGGCGCGTATGCCGACGGCTCCTCCTGGTCCGAGGTGATCAAGCACCTGCAGGGCGCGGGGGTCACCGCCACCGCGGTGCAGAACCCGCTGATATCGCTGGCGGACGATGTCGCGCACACCCGCCGCGCCCTGACGCGGCAATCAGGGCCCGTGATTCTGGCGGGTCATTCGTTCGGCGGCACCGTCATCACCGAAGCCGGGACTCATCCCGCGGTGGCCGCGCTGGTGTATATCGCCGCGCGAGCTCCCGACGCGGGTGAGGACTACGCGGCGCTCGCCGGCAGGTTCCCGGCGCCGCCGGCCAGCGCGGGCCTGGAGTACTCGGACGGGTTCGGCTCCCTGACCGAAGACGCGTTCCGCAACGACTTCGCCAACGGCGTGGAACCCGGCCTCGCGGGCGTGCTGTACGCGGTGCAGGGACAGATATCGCAGACCCTCTTCCAGGACCGCACGACGGTGGCGGCCTGGCGGTCGCGGCCGGCCTGGTACGCGGTCTCGCGCCAGGATCGCACGATCTCACCGGAGCTCCAGCGGTTCCTCGCCGAACGCATGCAGGCAACGACGGTCGAGATCGATTCCGGCCACCTCTCGCTGGTCACTCACCCGGGAGAGGTGACCGAGCTGATCATGCAGGCCGTCCGGGCCGTCTAACGGAGCTCCCTCGCCCGGGAGGGGGCTGACCCGACGGCGGGAAGGGGGGCTAGCCGCATTCCGCGTGCCCGTCCGGGCTCCGTACCGTTTCCGGAAGGGCTGACGGAACTCGGAGGGCGCAGTGGTAACAGATCGCGAGGCTGAGATCGCGGCATCGGTGGCCGCGCTGCAGGACCTCGGTTCCGGCTATGACCATGCGCTGGCCGAGGGCCTCGTGGAACGCATCGGTGCGGAGATCGACCAGAAGATCGCGGCCGGTCTCGGTGACCGGGTCGCGGCGGAGGTGGACCGGCGCATCGTGACGCAGCTGGACGAGTACGCGGCGGGGTGCAGGCACCAGCGCCGCCGGGCCAAAGGCATGATCAAGGGCGAGCGGCGCCTGATCCGGGCCGAGCGGCGCACGATTCGGGCGAACCGAGCCGACCGTTCTGGCTGGCAGTCCATCACGCTGGCTCTCGGGTCCATGCTGGTGGCCCTGTTTGTGACGATAGCGCTCAAGGGATCCTCGGGTTTTGCTGAGGTGCTGCTCGTTGGCCTGATCTGGATCATCATCGGGATCATCAATCTGGGCTACGCGGTGCGCAAGCCTCCCCAGAAGTAACCGGCGGGCGGTTGAAGCCCCCGAATCCGCAGCGGGATAACCGATCATGGCTATCCCCGCAGGCCAGCGTCCTAGCTGAATTTGTTCTGCATGATGGGAACCGGACCGGTCTGCTGCTGCGACAGGAAGTGCATGGGAGTGTGCGAACCGGCTGCGGGCGTGGGCCCAGGGGCCGAGGAGCGCGACGACGCGGCATTGCTGCGCGCTGTGGCGCGCGGTGACGAGGACTCCCTTGCCGCCTTGTACGACCGGCATGCCGGCTGGCTGACCGTCCGGATGACCCGGCGATGCGCGCTGCCGGATGTTGTCGACCACGCCGTCCAGGACACGTTCCTCGCCCTGTGGCGAGAGGCGGGCGCCTATCGCGGGGGCGGCGACGTGGCCGCGTTCATCTGGGGCATCGGCATCCGGCGGCTGATCGACACGATCCGCCGGGAGACCGGCGCCCGGCGGCGGCTGCCGTGGCACGCGGCGCGGCCGGATGTGGTCGTCTCCGCTGAGGATCAGGTGCTGGCCGGCATCGAGCACGGCCGCCTGGGTCAGGCCCTGGCCGGGCTGTCGCCGGAACTGCGCGGTGCCATCGAGGCGACCGTGCTGGACGGCCTGACCTGCGCGGAGGCCGCGGTCTTGCTGGGCGTGGCGGAAGGGACCGTCAAGTCCCGATGCCATCGCGCGCGGGTGGCGCTGCGCGCCGCGCTCACCGATCAGCAAGCCGGACCGGAGACACCGGCGCACCGCCGAGAAGCTTGGGGTACGTCATGACGAGTTCACTTCCCGGCGCGACCGGGCCTGCGGCCGGAGCGGACGGGCACGCAGGCGGGGATCTCCTGGCCGGCTACGCGACCGGGACGATTCAGCCGGCCGCGGGCTGGTCGGTGGAGGCCCACCTGATGGAGTGCGCGCGCTGTCGCTCGGCCCTGTCGGCTCAGGTGGACGCCGGGCGGCTGGCGCGCAACCGGTCCGTGCTGATGGTGCGCGCAGCGCTCGGTGACGGAGGCCGGGTGCGGCGCCTGCTGTGCCGGTGCGGCCTCCCCGACCATCTGCTTCGCCTGCTCGGCGCGACCCCGTCGCTGCGCAGGTCATGGCTGCTGTCCGTGCTCGGCGTGCTGGCCGTGCTTGCCGCGGAAGCCGTGGCGGTCAGGTACGGCTGGGTCCGCTCCGGCCCGCCCGGGCAACTGGCCGGGTACCGGGACGCGGAGGTTCTGGCGCCGTTCTTGCTGGTGGCTCCCTTGCTGGTGCTGGCGGGGGTGGCCGCGGCGTTCCTGCCGATGTTCGACCCCGCCTTCCGGCTAGCGGTTGCGGCGCCGTTCTCCGGCTTCACGTTGCTGCTGGTCCGTTCGGTCTGCGCGCTGGCCGCCGCGCTGGTCCCGGTGGTCGCGGCCACGTTCCTGCTGCCCGGGCCGCGATGGCTGCCGCTCGCGCTGCTGCTGCCCTCGCTGGCGTTGTGCGCGCTCGCGCTCGCGGCCGCGACCGTCCTGGACCCCCGGGCCGCCGCCGTCACGGCCGGGGTGCTGTGGGCGGTGCCGGTGCTTCTGCTGCTGGCGACCGCGCACGGCCCGTTGCCGGTCGTGCAGGCGCACGCCCAGTTCGCGTGCCTCGCCGTGCTGTGCGCCTGTGCCGCAGTGCTGCTGGCGCGCCGTGACCGCTTCGAGCAGGGATGGACGAGATGACGCTGAACGTACGCACCGCAGCCGTCGGTGTCGCCGGCCTGTCCCGGCGGTACGGCGCCACCCGTGCCCTGGACGACGTCGACCTCACCCTGGAGCGTGGGATCACCGGCCTGCTCGGCCCGAACGGCGCGGGCAAGACCACGCTGCTGTCGATCCTCGCCACCGTCGGCGAACCGGACGCGGGGCGGGTATCGGTGTTCGGCCTCGACCCGCGCCAGGCACCGCAGCGGGTGGAGATCCGCCGCCGGCTCGGCTACCTGCCACAGGAGCTGGGGTATCACCGGCACTTCACGGTCGCCGCCTTCGTGGACTACGTGGCGATCCTGAAAGAGATCACCGACCGCCGCCGTCGCGCCGAGGAGGTGGCCCGGGTGCTGGCCGCGGTCGGCCTGGAATCCCGCGCTCGCACCCGGATCCGGGCCTTGTCCGGCGGCATGCGGCAGCGCCTGGGCATCGCCCAGGCCCTGCTCGGGCATCCTGACCTGCTGGTCCTGGACGAGCCGACGGCCGGGCTGGACCCGGAGCAGCGACTGCGGTTCCGTGAGCTGCTGTCGGGTCTGCCCGGCGACCCGGTCATCGTGCTGTCCACCCACCAGGCCGACGACATCGCCGCGATCTGCCCCCACGTCGTGGTGCTGCTGCAGGGGCAGGTTCACTTCACGGGCACCCCGGCCGAGCTGGCCGCCACCGCCGCCGGGCGGGTGTGGGCGGCCGACGAGCGCGACGACCGCGCCCATCTGGCCTGGCGCGGCGGTGACAACCGATGGCGGCACGTGGGCGAGGACCCGCCGGCCGGTGCCGAACTGGTCGCGCCGACGGTCGAGGACGGGTACCTGCTGCTGTCCCACGCGGCAGGTTCGCGGTGACCGGCACCGGAGGCGGGGCCGCGGTGCCCGGCACGGACGCCCCCGCCCGCACGCGTGATGACGACGGGCCAGGAGTCCCGGCGACCCACGCCCCCCTGCTGCGGACGGCCCTGGGCCTGGCGCAGGTGGAGGCGTGGCTGCTGGTCCGCAGCCTCCTGGTGCTGGCCGGCCTGGTGGGCGGCGGCGGCCTGATCTGGCTCACCATTGACCGGACGGAGCCGTTGTGGTGGAACGTCTCGTGGTGGATCGGCGCGGGTCAGCTCATTCTCGGCATGGCCGTCCTGATCGCCGCGCAGCTGGCCGCCGGGCGGCCCCGCCGGGCTGGCCTGGCCGATCTGTACGCAAGCTTCCCGACCTCAGCCGCTACCCGCACGGCCGGCCACCTGGCCGGCCTGGCGGGAGTAGTGCCCGCCAGCCTGCTGCTGGCCGGCGCCGCCACCGCCGTGGTGCAGGCCCGCGGCGCGATCGGCATGCCGGATTTCGTGGTGCTCGCGGGCGGGGTGCTGCTGGTAATCGCGACCGGAGCGGCCGGAGTCGCGATCGGCTCCCGGCTATCGCACCCGGTAGTCGGGGTGCTCGTCGCGCTGGTGCTGTTCCTCTGCTGCGGGGCATATCAAGCGCTGTGGGACGGCGCCATCTGGCTGGTTCCGTGGGAAATCATGGTGAACCAGCTAGCGTCGCTGCCTGGCCCGCTGGCCGGGTACCCGCCTGGCGCACACGCGCTGGAACTGGCCGGCCTTGCGGTCCTGGCCGGGATCGTGGCGCTCGCCGTGACCGTCAGCCGCGCCCGGGCCCGGGCCGGGCTGGCCGCGGCCGGTATCGCCGCCGTCGCGGTGATCTGCTTCGCGGGGGCCCTGCAGCTGCGGCCCATCCCGACCTCCGCGATGAACCACCTGGTGGCCGAAGTCGCCGACCCGGCTTCGGTGCAGCGCTGCACCACCGCCGGCCAGCTCCGGTACTGCCTCTATCCCGGCTTCGGCAGCCAGCTCACATCGCTGGAGGCGCCGGTCCACGCGGTGCTGGCACGGTTGCCGGCCCAGCCCAGCCAGGCACTGATGATCAGGCAGGTCGTGGGGCTCTCCCTCTCCCAATGGGCCCTCGCGCATGGGCAGCCGAGCCGGGAGATGTCCCGCTGGGACGCGCAATTGCAGCAGGCGCCGGGCAACGCCTTCGCCGCCCCGGCAGCCACGATCTACCTGCCCGTCGGGTCCTGGCCTGCCGCTGGCGGCCAGCTGGCCGACGCGAACTTTGACCTGGCCCTGGCCACCGCCGAATGGGCGGTAGGAATCCCGCCCCGCAGCAGCGGGAGCCCCGCGTACCAGCCGTGCGTACCGGTCGGCCAGGCGCGGGAGGCGATCGCGATCTGGCTGGCTATCCTCGCCACCCATCGCTCAGCTGGCGAGCTCCGCGGTGGCCTGAACACCGGCCCCGGCGGAGGGATCACCGGCACGGGAGTCGGCAACGCCATCGTCCAGACCTGGACCTATCCCGGCATGGGCAGGGGTTACGTCACGTCGCCTGGGGGCGGGCCACAGAACACCGCGGCCGGATACCTTCTGGCCAGCGCGATGACGAGCGTGCCAGAACAACGGGTCAGCCACGTCCTGACAGACGCGTGGGGCACATGGCTGAACTGGCGTACCAGCGACGCCCAGCTCGCCCGCGCGCTCGGTGTACGCATGCCCAGCGTCCCGAGCTTCCCGCCCGGTCCGTCGGGAGGCGCGTCCGGGGCGGCCAGCGCAGTCCAGAGCCCGGTATGCACGAGCGGACAGTGACGCGGGCACGCCGGACCTGGCTCTGCGTGCTGCCCCTGCTGGCCCGGCCCATCACCCGGACGATGCCGTGGGCCACGCTGATCGCCGGATGCCTGACCGGCACCGTCTTCCTCGCCATCCAGGCCCACGTCGCCCGGACCTCCGGCTGGCAGCTCCAGCAGGGCAACGTCCGGCTCGCCTTGCTGCCCGCGGTCGCCGCGGTGGCGTTCGTTCCCCGGGGCGCGTTCCGGCCGCTGACCCAGACCACGCCGATCCCGGCCTGGGTCGCCCCGGCCTGCCACCTGCTGCTGGCCGCCCCCATCCTGGCGCTGACCTGCTGGGCTCAACTGCGCATCATGGCCTACACCATCCCGCCGCACGCCCTCGGCCACGCACCGGCGGTCTACCCGCTGATCGCCCAGTTCACCGGGTGGTGCGCGGTCACGGTGGCCGCCGCCGTATGCGTCGACCGCTCCCGTTACACCGACCTCGGCGGGGCCATCGCCGTACCGGTCAGCTTGGCGGCCATAGGGGTCGCCTGGAACGTCCCGCCGAGCGCGAACGTCCTGGTCGATCCTCCCGCCACCGCGCACGGCGTGACCATCGCCTGGTACCTGATCGCGTCGGCCGCACTGGCCGTGACCTGTGTGGCGATGCGGGACCCGTGGCACCGCTACTCACGCCCAGCCCTCAGAGGCTTTGCCCTCCGGAGGCCTCAATCCGCTGCGCGGTGATCCATCCGGCGGTCTCGGACACGATGGCACGCACCGCGCCGCCGATGTCCTCCGGTTCTCCGACCCGGCCGGAAGCGTGGTTGGCGGTGACCATGGCCCGGTACGTCTCATTGTCCCGGATCCTGCCGCCCGCGAAATCGGTCGCTGTCGCTCCGGGCGCGATCGCGTTGACGGTGATCGCCCGCGCACCGAGGGCCTTCGCGGCGTACCTCGTGTAGACCTCGATGGCGCCCTTCATCGCGGCGTACACCGAGTATGCGGGATTGGCGATGTACCGGGTGAGCCCGGTCGAGGTGAACAGCACCCGCCCTCCGTCGCTGATCATCGGCGCGAGCAGCTCGGTCAGCAGGACCGGCCCCTTCACGTGCACGGCGTACAACGCATCGATCGTGGCCGCGTCTGTCTGGCCGAACGGGGTCTCGCTGTCGAAACCGGCGTTGTTGATGAGGATGTCGAACTGCTCCCGAGACCAGCGCTCGGCCAGCTGGCCGCGGAGTTCGTCCGCGAAGGCGGGGAAGCTGTCGTGGTCGGTGGTGTCGAGGGGGAGGGCGACCGCGATCCGGCCGCCTTCAGACAGTTCGTCGACGACAGAGTCTGCGTCTCCAGGATTGGAGCGGTAGGTCAGGATGACGTCGGTGCCTTCATCGGCAAGGGCGCGGGCGGACGCGCGGCCGAGGCCCCGGTTCCCGCCCGTGATGAGTGCGATGCGATTCATCCGGTCAGGCTATCCACCTGACGGCGCCCAGCCCGGGACCCGGATCTGCAGACAGAACGGGTAGCCCCGGGGTAGACAAGGTTGCAGCCCGGGATGGGCCGACCGCGACCAGGCTCAGCGGGCCGGAGGGATACGCCATGATCGAGCCTTATCAAGCCCTGGGCCTGGTGCCCACCATGCGCGGCATCCGCCGCCGTGACGAGATCCAGACGAACCTCGAGCATCTCTCGCACCTGATCAAGGCCGCGTCGTGGCTGTCCAGCCTGGACCTGCCGGTCCGGCTGATTGCCGTGCCCGAGGGAGCGCTGCAGGGGTTCAACGACGAGGTGCTCGACCTCGATCACGAGGAGTTCGCCTCCGAATGCGCGATCGACATCCCCGGCCCGGAGACCGATTACCTCGGCGGTCTGGCCCGGCAGTGGAACGCGTTCGTGATGGCCCAGGCCAAGGCGCGCCATCCGGAGTTCCCCGGGCGCTTCTTCAACGTCGGGTTCATCCTGAGCCCCGAGGGCGACGTCATCCTCAAGCACCACAAGGTCGTGCCGCTGCTGCCGGTGGAGCACTCGATGACACCGCACAACGTCTGGGACAAATGGATCGAGCTGTACGGCCGTAACCTCGACGCGTTCTACCCGGTCGCCGACACCGACATCGGCCGGCTCGGGTTCCTGATGGCCAACGAGGGCTCGTACCCGGAGAACGCGCGCGGCCTGGCGATGAACGGCGCCGAGGTCGTCTACCGGGGCCCGTACCCGCACCCGCACGTCGGCAACGGCCTGTTCGAGATCCAGAACCGGGCGCGGGCGCTGGACAACAACATGTACCTGATCGCGTGCAACGTCGGAACGTACTACCTGCATACCGACTCCGACGTCCCGATCGACACGTTCGGCGGCGGGTCAGCGGTGATCGACTACCGAGGCCAGATCGTTGGGCGGCACGACTACAGCGGCGGCTCGTCCTGGGTGGCCGGGACCATCGACGTCGATGCGCTGCGCCGGTTCCGCGCGAACGCGCAGTGGGACAACTGGATCAAGGACCTGACCACCGAGCAGTACCAGCTCATCTATGAGCAGCCGGTCTACCCGAAGAACCTCTACCTTGACCGGGCCCCCTACGCGCACGAGGAGTACCGCCGCGAGGTGACCGCCAAGCAGGTTGAGCTCATGCAGCAGCGGGACATCTGGGTGCGCCCGGACAACGGGTGAGTCCTGCCGGGCCACGATTGTGAACCCCGTCGTGTCCCGTGGGCGGCTGCTCGTTCGTTGTGCAGATGGGAGCCCGAATGCCCGGAGGCTGCGATGCAGTACGCATTGATGATCTATTCCGACCCTGCCCGATACGAGGCGCTGCCGGAGGCGGAGCGTGCGGCGGTGAGCGCCGAATTTGCAGCGCTGGCCGATGACGCCGCGGCCGTCAGCGCGGTGCAGCTGCAGCCGGCCGAGACAGCGACCTGCGTGCGGGTGGCCGGAGGCCGGACGCTGATGACCGACGGCCCGTTCGCGGACACCAAGGAGGTGTTCGGCGGCTTCTGGCTGGTGGAGGCGGCCAACCTGGACGACGTGGTGGAGCTGGCGGCGCGCATTCCGGCCGCCCGGTTCGGCGGCGTGGTGGAGGTCCGGCCGGTGGTGGCGCGCTGAGCGTGCTCGAGGAGGTTTTCCGGGACCAATGGGGCCGGGTGCTGGCCTCGCTGGTCGGGTTTCTCGGTGACTTCGACAAGGCCGAGGAAGCGGCGCAGGAGGCGTTCGCGATCGCGGCGGAGCGCTGGCCCGCGACGGGAGTGCCGGCCAACCCGGGTGCGTGGCTGGTGACGACGGCACGCAACAAGGCAATCGACCGGATCCGCCGGGAGCGCACCCTGGCCGAGAAGATCCACCTGCTGCCGGTACCGGAGGCGGTCATGGGCGAATTCGACGACACCGCGATCAAGGACGAGCGACTCGAGCTGATCTTCACCTGCTGCCACCCGGCGCTTCCGCTGGACGGGCAGGTGGCGCTCACGCTGCGGGCCCTCGGCGGGCTCGAGACCGCCGATATCGCCCGGGCGTTCCTGGTCTCGGAGGAGACCATGAAGCGCCGCCTGTCCCGCGCCAAGGCCAAGATCAAGGCGACCGGGATCCCGTTCGCCGTTCCCGGTGCGCACCTGCTTCCCGACCGCCTCGACGCGGTGCTTGCCGTCATCTACCTGATCTACAACGAGGGCTACAGCGGACGGGTTGACCTGGCCGCCGAAGCCATCCGGCTGGGCCGGGTCCTCACCGAGCTCATGCCGGACGAGCCGGAGGCGTACGGGGTGCTCGCGCTGATGATGATCCACCACGCCCGGCGGCGGGCCCGGTTCTCCGGTGACGACCTAGTGCTGCTCGAGGATCAGGACCGTTCGCTGTGGGACCACGCGCAGATCGCCGAGGGGCGGACGGCGCTCGACCGGGCGATCGCGCTGTGCGGGCGCGGTGCCTACGTCGTCCAGGCCGCGATCGCGTCGCTGCAGACCGCCGAGCCGATCGACTGGCCCCAGGTCGCCGAGCTGTACCGGCGGCTGGCCGAGCTCACCGGCTCGCCGGTGGTCGAGCTCAACCGTGCCGTTGCCCTCGCCCAGGCTGGTGATCCCACTGCGGCGCTGCACGCCGTCGACGGCCTCGACCTGGACGGCTACCTGTACTTCCACTCCACCCGCGGCGAGCTGCTGCGGCGGCTCGGCCGTGCGGAGGAAGCCCGGGAGGCGTACCACCGGGCGCTCGAGCTGGCCACCTCGATCCCCGAGCGGCGGTTCTTGACCAAGCGGCTCGAACAGCTCTGACCGGGACTGTCCCCCCGGCCGCTGCCCATTCGTCTCCTGGGAAAGAGAGTCCACCCGGAACGGAAAGAGGCAGGTCAATGACCGTGTTGATGGTGCGCGCCAAGATCAAGGAAGAGAACGTCGCCGAGGCGCAGGCAGCCGTTGGAAAGGTCATCCGTGCGCTCGAGCAAGCGCGCCCGGCAGACGTCCGGTACACCGCGAGCGTGCTCAGCGACGGCGTCACGTTCATCGCGCTCGTGGAGCTCAATGCCGATGGCAGCCACCCCCTGGCCCCGTTCCCCGAATATGCGGAGTTCGTGGAGAGCCTCAAGCGGTGGTACGCGGAACCGCCCGTCGTGGAACGCATGACGGTCATTGGCTCGTACCAGCTTTTCTGAGCCGTGGGGCCACACGCGTGACCGGCCGCCCTCGCCGTGGCCGGTCACGCGGGCGCCGTCAGCGCTGTGCCGGTCGTTCGTCCTCGGAGGGTGCGGCGCGGGCCGCGAGCTCCAGGCGCTCCGCGCCGAGGCCCACGTTGGTGCCGGAGCCGTAGGCGGTCGCGCCGGACAGGATCGTCGCCAGGCAGGTTCCCAGGATCAGGCTTATGGCCTGCTCGGTGCTGAGGTCGCCGATCCCCCACAGCACCCCGTACACCGCGACGCCGATGATCCCGAGGACCGCCACCGACCAGCCGAGCCGCCGCAGGAATCCTTCCACCTCGCGGGCGTGCTCGACCTTGGCGGTGATCCTCGCCTGGGGCTCCATCCGGACCTCGAATCAGCGGCTGAGCTGGCAGTGAGCGTCCCGGGCGCTCAGGGCCGGATTGTTCCCGCAGGCCAGGCCGCTTAACCGGCGCCCTGGTGCGCCGGTTAAGCGTGTGCCGTTGGTTCAGCGGCGGGCCGCGAGCAGCTTGCGAATGTCGGCCGTCTCCTCGTCGCTGTAGCGCGCGAGGATCGCCTCCAGGTCGGCCCGGTCGCCCGGCGTGGTGTAGCCGGCCAGGTCACGCTTGAGCGTCTTGCGCTCGGCCCGCGCGGTGCGTATCACCTCACGCTTGGCGGTCCGCAGGGACGTGCGTAGCGTGCGCATCTCCCGGTATCCATCGCGGACCTCAGCCAGCAGCGGGCGCAGCTCGTACGTTGGCTTGTCCATTTGTATGTCCTTCTGAGTAGATTCTTCCCTTGCCACTCCAGTCTGCCGCCCCGGCACTTATGCGTCCAATGAGCGCGACTCAGGAAACCTATGATCTACAGTCATGTATATGGACACCGACACGCTGCGCTGGTTCCAGCAGGTCGCCGACGGAGTCACCGTCACCGAGATCAGCGATCTGTCGGTGGTTACCCAGCCCGGAGTCTCCCGCGCCCTGCAGCGCCTGGAGGCGCAGGTAGGGACGCCGCTGCTGCGCCGCTCCGGGCGGACGCTGCACATGACGCACGCCGGATCGGTGTTCAAGCACCACGTCGACGCGCTGCTGCACCAGCTCGACGATGGGATCGCCGCGGTCAACCAGCTGATCGAGCCCGACACCGGCACGGTTGCCCTTGCTTTCCAGCAGTCCCTGGGCACCTGGCTGGTGCCCGATCTTGTCCGCAGTTTCCGTGGCGCTCACCCGGGCGTCCGGTTCCGGCTGACCCAGGTCCACGACGAGCTGAACGCCCCGGCCCTCGACGGCGGCGAGGCCGACCTGGAGATCGGCACGGTGCGCCGCCGCGACCCTGGGCTTCGGGTCCGCCAGCTCGCCATCGAGCCGCTGCGCCTTGCCCTGCCCCGCGACCATGAGCTCGCCACCCGCGAGCGCATTCACCTTGCCGAGGTGTCCGGGGAGCAGTTTGTGAGCGTGCCGCCAACTACCGCACTGCGGAAGCAGGCCGACGACCTGTGTGCCCAGGCGGGCTTTGCGCCCATCGTCGTATTCGAGGGCAACGACCTGTCTACCGTGCGGGGCTTTGTGGCCGCCGGGCTCGGCGTGGCCATCATTCCGGCGCCGCGCGCGGGATCGCCGGAGGCGGCGAGCGGGCCAGTGCTCTACCGCGAGATCCCGGACCCGGCGGCGGCGCGGGAGATCTGCCTGACCTGGTCGGCCGAGCGGCGGCTGCTGCCGGCCGCCGAGCTGTTCCGCCAGCACGCGATCAGGCAGGCGAGGGCGGGGCGCGTCCCCGCGCTGTCGAGTCCTATGTGACCTGCCGCGGTCGTGTCATCCATCCGGGGAGCGGGCTTGGTTGTGCCTGGCCTGGCCTGGCCGTGGCCGGAGGTGCCGGGATCAGCTGCTGCCCGGCGCGGCCGGGTAGTTGATGCTCTCCTCGAGCAGGCTGAACGCCTTATCCGCGTCCTCCGCCACTGACAGGGCGGTGCCGCCGGCGCGCTTGAAGGTCTCCAGCGCTGTGCGGACCGCGATCTGCGCCGCCGCCGCGGCCAGGTGCGGTCGCAGGTCGGTTGCCGGGTCGGCGCCCATCCGCTCGGCGATGAGCCCAACGAGGTCGTCCGCGTGCGCCGCGGTGCGCTGGAGGCTGGCCCCGAATAGTGCGGGCGATGTGCTCATCAGCTCGGTGAAGCGGGCGAGTCGCTGCGACGGCGGGCCGTGCGCGTTGGGCGGGCGGCGGTCGTTGTCCTCGGCGAGCGACTGGTATCCGGCGCGCACGGCGCGCCGGATCGCGGTCATCACCGGCTCGTCCGGCGGGCGCGCGGCAAGCTCGCTGATGCCCGCGGTCTCCCAGTCGTCTTGGACGCTGAGCGCGAGATCTTCCTTGGATCCGAAGTACCGGAAGAAGGTGCGTTTCGACACCTCAACGGCGGCCGCGATCTCCTCGACGGTGGTGGCGTCGAAGCCCTTCCGCTGGAACAAGTCAAAGGCCGCGGTGATGAGGGCCTGCCGGGTGCGCTCCTTCTTGCGCTCGCGCAGGCCAGGTACCGGGGCCGTCTGCACGCTCATGGCGGCAGCGTAGCACGGTTGCCACGGAGTGACTATAGGCGCAGGGTGACTATAGTCGCGTAGAGGCTCAAGTCACTTAACGACAAAAGTCTCTTGACAGCAACTGGCATTGAGTGACATGTTTGTGCCGAGGCGGGGTCGCGGGCTGCGAGACACGCTCCCGATGGCCTCGGCGACCGGCGACAGCCGTCGCCCGCCACGGCGCACCGGCCGGGCAGCCCCGACAACAGCAGCGGAAGGAGCGGACAGGATGTCTGATACAGCAACGGCGCATAGCGGGCGGGCGGTGGCCAGCCCCGGCGGGAGCGCCAGCGGACGACCACAGCGGCAGGGCACGGGGGCGCCGCCCCGCGGGCTCGGCATTGCCCTGGTGGTCATCGCCGCCGCCCAGCTCATGGTGGTGCTGGACGCCAGCATCGTGAACGTGGCGCTGCCGCATATCCAGCGGGCGCTGGGGTTCTCCGGATCCGGGCTGGAGTGGGTGGTCACCGCGTACGCGGTCACCTTCGGAGGCCTGTTGCTGCTCGGCGGGCGCGCGGGCGACCTGCTCGGCCGCAGGCGAGTGTTCATCGCGGGGCTGGTGCTGTTCTCGGCGGCGTCGCTCGCCGGCGGATTCGCGACCTCACAGGCGTGGCTTCTGGCGGCCCGGGCGGTCCAGGGTGCCGGCGCGGCGATCATCGCACCGACCGCGCTGGCCCTGATCACTACGAACTTCCCTGAGGGCCAACCGCGCAACCGGGCGATGGCCGTGTACTCGGCGATGAGCGGGGCGGGGCTCGCGATCGGGCTGATCGGCGGCGGGCTGCTGACCAGCTACCTGTCGTGGCGATGGGTGATGTTCGTGAACGTGCCGATCGGGATTCTCACCGCCCTCGCCGCGCCACGGGTCCTGGCCGAGTCCGAGCGCCGCGGCGGCCGGCTGGACCTGCCCGGCGCGATCACCGGCACCGCCGGCGTCGCCGCCTTGGTATACGGCCTGTCCAACGCGAGCACCGACCAGTCCGGCGTCTCGCACTGGGGCGACACCAAGGTCATCGCCGCGCTGACCGCATCGGCGGTCCTGCTCGCGGCGTTCGTGCTGATCGAACGGCGGAGCCAGAACGCCCTGATGCCGCTGCGCATCCTGGCCAGCCGCACCCGCTCCGGCGCGTACCTGACGGCGCTGGTGATGGGGACCGCACTGCTCGGCATCTTCTTCTTCCTGACGATCTTCGTACAGGAGGTGCTCGGCTATGGAGCGCTCGAGACCGGCATCGCGTTCCTCCCGTTCGCCGCGGGCATCGCGGTGGTCTCGGCGATCGCGTCGCAGCTGATCCCCCGGATCGGCGCCCGGCCGCTGATGCTCGCCGGCGGGCTGCTCGGCACCGGCGGGTTCTACTGGTTCTCCCGGGTCACCGACCACAGCACCTACGTCAACGGCCTCCTTGGCCCGATGCTCGTCACGGTCGCCGGCCTGGGCCTGATCTTCGTGCCGCTGTTCCTGGTCGGCGTTTCCGGCGTACGGGACGAGGACTCCGGGCTTGCCTCGAGCCTGCTGAACACCGGCCAGCAGGTCGGCGGAGCGATCGGCCTGGCCGCGCTCGGCACCGTCGTCTGGGGAAGCGTGGCTACCAGCGCCCACACCCAGGTGGCGCACGCCGCGGCCGCGGCGGCCAAGGCCGGGCACCCAGTGTCGGCGTTGCGCTCCGCCGGGCAGATACCCGTGCCGATCCTGCACAGCGCGCTCGCCAGCGGCATCTCCCGCGGCTTCACCGTCGCGGCCGTGATCATGCTGGCCGCCGTCCTGATAACACTGGTAATGGTCCGGGTGCGCCGCGCCGACCTGGCCGGTGCGGACAACACGGCCGCCGCTGTCAGAGTCACCGCCGAGGATTCCAAGGGCAGCTAACGCGAGCCCTGACCGGCGGTCCATGTGCGCCGTGCCGACCGGCAGAACCCCGGCCCGGCCACATGGACCACCTCCCGCTCAACCTGACTCGGCCACCATTTTCGGCCTGGCCCTGTCGAGTCCTATGCGAGCAGCGCGGGGTCCACGCCGATGCCGCCCTTGGCGCTGCTCTCGTACGCGGCGAGCGCGAACCTCAGCACGTCGACGGATTCCTGGCCGCTCCACAGCAGCGGGCCGTCGCCGGTTTGCAGCCAGCGCAGCCAGTAGCGGCCCGAGTCGCGGAAGCTGCTGCCCCAGTCGTCGTCGAGCGCGTGGTAGCCGCGCATCTCGCCGTCGGCATAGACCTCCAGGCTGGGCTGCTGAATCCCGCGGCCGGTGCACCGGTTGACCCGCGCGAACCCCTTGCTGCCGGTGATCTCCCAGCGCTCGTCGTTGGTGTAGTAGTCGGACCGCAGGTACATGTCCATGGCGATCGTGATGTCCCACACCCCGCGGATGCCGTTCTCGTGCTCCCACATGAGCGTGGCCGGTGTCTCGAGGTCGATGCCGGGCCCGACGGCGAGGTTCCCGATCCACGCGCGGACCTCCCGGATCGGCCCGAACAGCCAGATCGCGGTCGTGAGCTTGTGCCAGCCATCGTCGAACACCATGATCCCGCGGCCGCGCTTCATCTGGTCTACCTGGTACTCGAAGCTGCTCCACGGCACGTCCCAGCCGCCGTTGCCGGTGCCGACCATCTTCATGTGGTAGCCAACGACGTTGCCGATCTCCCCGGACTCGGCCACCGCCTTGAGCCGGTGCAGCGGCTCGTAGAACAGGTAGTTGTCCATCACGCGCAGGATCCGGTCGTTCGCCGTCGCCGCGTCCAGCATCCGCTGCGCCTCGGCCAGGCTGTTGCACATCGGCTTCTGCAGGTTGACGTGCCAGCCGAAGTCGAGCAGCTCGGCCACGCCGTCGGCGTGCAGCACGATCGGCAGCAGGACCTCGACCGTGTCGACCTCGAGGCCGCTCCCCGCCAGCTCGGCCGCTGACGCGAACGTGGCCGCACCCGGCCAGTCCGCCCGGCGCTGCGCACGCCGCTCCTCGTTCGGGTCGACGAGCGCGACGACCTCGACGTCGGGGTTGTCGATGTAGCCGCGCACATTCAGGTCGTAAATCCGGCCCAGCCCGACGAACGCAGCGCGCACCGGACGGTCGTATGGCACGAAAGTCACCGAAGTCGGTCCCCCAAGCAGCGTGATTCGGGCCTGGCAGCCGGATCAGGACCCAGATCAGCGCTGACAGGGACGGTGATGGATAAGTGCCAAAATAATTGTCTAGATCGGCATAGCCGGTCAACCACCCGGCCTGGCGGGCGTCAGCCGGGCCGGGGCGTCAGCCGGGCCGGGGCGTCAGCCGGGCCGGGGCGTCAGCCGTCGGTGTGGTCTCTCGGCTCTTCGGTGTGTATCCCGATCGCGCGGACGACCTCGCCGATCGTGTGGAAGACCGTGCGGGCGGGGAGCCGGCCGAGGGCGTCCAAAACTTCGTCGGGTGCACCCTCCTGGCGCGCGCTGTCGAGGATGCCGGCGCGGTCGGCGGGCAGCTTGTGCGGCTGCAGGTAGACCGCGATGTCCGCTCGCTCGTACACGCCAGACGGGGTGATGCCAGCCGGTGTGCCGACCATCTGTTCCTCCGGCGTGTTGTACGGCTCGTTGAACGGCTCGGTCTGGCGCCACTCCGGGCCGGGCTGCGGCTCGCCGGTGTGCGTTATCTCTCGGTCCTCGCGCTCCATCTCGTCGTCTCGCTGAGGGCCGTGCTTGGAGCTTGCCCTATCCATGTTTGTCCTCCGTGATGGCTGCGTACTGGCGCCGTACCCCGGATGTGCTCCGGCAAAGCACCCTACCTGGGACACCCGTGACAACCCGGGCCTCGAGCCTCCTTGGGCCTCGCCGCCTGGCGGCTGAATCCGCCTTTACCCGGTTTCACATAAGCGTTGGCAATTGCGAGGGGTTTGGAATGGCAGCCGGCGTGTTTCTTCAATAGTTAGTTGTCTCATTCTTTACGGAGGTGCATACTCCTGAAGCGCCCCCCGCAAAGTTCCGGCAACGATGAAGGCAGGGTGCAAATGCTCGCTGGTAAACCATTTCGAATCGCCATTGCCGCCATATGCGCCTTAATGGCCGTTCCGGCGGGCGCGACCGCAGCCGTGGCCGCGAGCTCGTCCTTCGGGCTGCAGCGAACCATTGCTGTGACGAACCTGCGCAGCGCGGGGTGGGGATCCCTGCGGGCCGCGATTCACACCGTCAACGCCGGGGCGCCCGGATTGTCGTGGACCATCCAGTTCCAGGTCCGCGGGATCATCACCCTGAGTACTGCGCTGCCGCCGGTCAGGCGCCCGGCGAAGATCGACGCAACCTCGGCGACCGGCTACTCCGGCCGCCCGCTCGTGGAGCTCAACTGCAACGGCAAGGCAGGCCTGAGGTTCGCGGTCGGCTCGGCTGGCTCGCAGCTGCTGGGCCTGGCCGTGGACAACGCCAGGGGCGACGGCGTCACCCTGAACGCAAGCAAGATCACGATCAACGGCGACTACATAGGCCTTGACCTGCTCGGACGGCGAGCCGGCAACGGCGGCGACGGCGTCTATGTCGCCCCGGGGTCGTCGCGGAACCTGATCGGGCTCAACCGGGCCGCCGCGGTCGGCGTGGTCGCGAACGTGATCTCGGGGAACGGCGGGAACGGCCTCGTGCTGGACGGGTCGTCGGGCAACACCGTGGTGTCCAACCGCATCGGGACGAACCGCGGCGGCAGCGTGCGCATCGGCAACGGCGGCGCAGGCATCCTGATCACCCAGCGGTCGAACAACAACGAGATCGGCGGGACCGCCTTCGTCGACAAGTCGACGGGGCAGGCCAACAACCCGACCGGGAACAAGGGCACGACCACACCGGTGTTCGTGGTGCCGCCGCTCGGCAACCTGGTGTCGGCCAACCGCGGCGCCGGCATCGAAATTGAGGACCGCTCGAGTGGCAACATGCTCAACGGGAACTTCGTCGGCACGACCGCCGACGGCAATGGCGCGCTGGGCAACGGCGGCGATGGGGTCTGGATCGTAAACGCCAACAATAATTCGCTGACCGGGTGCAAATTCGTCAATAACCCGTTTGTCTACTACAACGTCATCAGCGGCAACCGCGGGAATGGCCTGAGCATTACGAACTCGAACAACACGGTCGTGCAGGGCAACTTCTTCGGCTCCGGCGCCAACAACGCCACGGCGGTCGGCAACCGCCTCAATGGCATCCTGGTCGAGGGCACGTCGGCCAACACCCAGGTCGGCGGCGTTATCCCGCTCGGCAACGTCTCCGCCGGCAACGGCGCCAACGGCATCGAGGTGACTGACCAGGCAAGCGGGTTCACCACCTTCAACACCTTCGGCGGCCTGTTCGCGTTCGGGGGAGCGGGGCCGAACGGCAACGACGGCGTGCTGATCACCTCCACCGGAGGCGACAACCTGGTCCGCACGAACGTGATGTCCGGGAACACCCACAACGGCATCGAACTTGCGGGCAACGCCACGGGCGTGACCGTTGACCCCGACATTGCCGGGCTCAACACCGAGGGCAACGGCCTGCTGCCGAACGGCGGCGATGGCCTGCTGATCGACGGCAACGCGCACGGCAACACGATCGGCGGCACGCTGCGCTCGGTGATCCCGCAGAACACGTTCTCGGGCAACAAGCGCTACGGGGTGGAGATCACCGGCACGGCGCACAACAACCTGGTGTTCCGCAGCTACATCGGCGCCGAGATCCTCGGTATCACCGCCCTTGGCAACAGCCGCGGCGGGGTGCTGATCGGCGGCTGCGCCTACCTGAACGCGATCGGCAACTTCACCCACCGGCCGTCGAACCTGATCAGCGGCAACACGGGCCGCGGGGTAACCCTGCTGTCCGGGACGCGGCTCAACCGGGTGGTCAACAACTACATCGGCCGGAACCGGTTCGGGATGAAGCTGCCCAACACCGGCATCCCGGTCCTGAACCTTGGCCACCTCAACGTGATCCTGGCTAACCGGACCTAACTGCTCCACACCTCACGAGCCCCGGGGCTACCCGTTCCAGGTAGTCCCGGGGCTCAGCCATTCGGCCCACCGGCCCGACGGGTGCGCGCGGGCGAGCAGGCGCGCGCTGTCCGTGCCTGCGTGGAACGTGCGGGCGCCGAGCACCGCGAACACGCCGCTGCGCCGGTAGTCGTCGATCAGCGGCGCGGGCAGGTCGATGCCCTGGACGCTGTCCCGCCCGGCCGGGCCGAGGGGGACCAGGGGGTCGAGCGACAGCCAGGTCACCGGGCGCGCCCGGCCCGCCTCGGCCAGGATGCCGGCCAGCTGCGCGCGCCGTTCCGGCGGCAGGAAGACGGCCAGGTAGGCGTCGGTCACGATGACCCGTGGCGCCTCGAGGCTGGCGAGCACGCCGGGCAGCGCGTCGACGACGTCACCGGCCACGATCCGTGCCGGGTGCCCGGCCGCGAGGTCGAGCGCGGCGGCCAGCCGGGACAGCGCGGACGCCTCCGGCGGCGCGCACGCCTCCAGCCAGGCGCGGGCGGCCGGGTCTGCGGCGTCGACCGGGTGCACGTCGATGCCGGCCCGCTCGGCGATCGGCGGCAGCGTGGCGGGCGGCGGCGCGCCCGCGCCGCGCGGCTCACAGTCGAGGGTCAGCCCGGCGGCCGCCGGCCCGCTGGTCACGGCGCCGACCCGGTAGCGGTACCGGTCCAGGTGCAGGCCGAAGCCGGCCCCGGTGCCGAGATCCACCAGCGCCACCGGGCCGCCGGGCGGCGCCGCCGCCGCGATGCCCAGCGCGATCTGGGTGCACCTGGCCACCTCGTTCATCTGGTACCGGCGGCCGTCGCAGACCGCGGCGATGTCGTCGAGGCGCTCGGAGCAGAAGGCACGGGCCGCCGGGAAGAAGCCGTCGTCGAAGTCCGGCTGGGCCGCGCCGGGTTCCGGGAAGTAGCCGGCCAGCGGCTGCGGCCGGTCGGAGCGGATCAGGAACGCGATCGCGGCGCTGGCCAGGAGTGCGGGCAGCCGGTCCGGCGGCAGCGCGGCCATGCGGCGCAGCAGCGCGTCGTGCCCGGCGATCACGCCGAACAGCGCCGCGGTGAGCCGCCAGGACGGCGGCGCGTCCGGCGTGTCCCAGCCCGCGGCCACCTCCAGCGCCTGGGCGCGTACCTGCTCGGCCCCTGATGCCGTCATCCCGGCCAGCCCCCCGACGTTGCCCGGTCATGTCTCCCCAGGCAGGAGCGTAACGGCGGCCGGCCGGATCCCGGTGTGCTACGCGACGGCTGGTTCCAGGCGGCGCTTGGCTTCGGCGTACAGGTTGGGCGGGAGCGGTCCCTTTTCGGCCATGGCCACGTTGGCGCGCAGGTGGTCGGCGCTGGACGTGCCGACGATCGTGCTGGACAGGGCCGGATGGCTCAGCGTGAACCGGAGCACGAACTCGATCGGGCTCATGCCGTCGAGCAGCTCGCCCACGCCTGAGGTCTCCCAGCGGCGGTGGCCGACGCCCTGGTCGAGGCCGAGCGGCCCGTGCCGCCAGGCCTTGTCTTCGGCCGGGGCGCCGCGGGCGGCACCGCCGCGGATCAGCGTCCCGGCGCCGGTGCCGGCGGCGGCCGTGATCAGCTCCTCGTGTTCGCGCTGCACCGCCGAGTAGGGGATCTGGAACACCTCGAACACGCCCATCGCGATGTGGTCGGGCAGGTTCGGCAGGATGCCCGACATCCCGATGAACCGGACCTTGCCCTCGTCGCGCACGGACTGCAGGGTCTCGACGGTGTGCTCGGCCTCCATCAGGGCCCGGCCGGGGGACATGTGCACCTGCACCAGGTCCAGCCGGTCCGTGCGCAGCCTGCGCAGGGATTCCTCGATGTCCGCGCGGACGTTGCCGGGGCTGTAGTCGTGCTGGTACGGCGGGGTCGCGTCCGGTGGCGGGCTGAGCGGGCAGCCGCACTTCGACGCGAGGAAGTACTCGTCGCGGCGGTGGCCCAGATACCGGCCGATGAGCTCTTCGCTGTTGCCGTAGTCGACCGATGTGTCGATCAGGTTGATGCCGCTGTCCAGGACCGCGCCCAGGAGCCTGCCCGCCTCGTCGTCGGTGATCGCCGGGCCGCGCGGCTGGCCGCGCAGCTCCATGGCCCCGTACCCGAGGATCGTTACGTTCGCGCCTGTGCGCCCGAGAGGGCGCGTCTGGATAGCCATGACCGCACGCTATCGGCTGCCGCGCGTGTCAGCGGAACCAGCCGTCCATGGCCGGTGGCCTGCCCGGTCAGCGCGAGGAACCCGTACAGGCCGGCCGGGTAGGCGAAGTAACCGAACCGGGTGGCGGGGGAGAGGGCGAACATCAGCGCCAAGCCGAGGGCCAGGCGGCGCGGGGCGGCCGCGCCGTCGGCCGGCGGGCGGGTGACCAGCGAAGCCGCTATGCCCAGCCCGGCGGCGATCAGCAGCATGATCGCGGCGAGGTGTCCCGCCGGACCCATCGTGGCGAGCAAGTGCCCCGGCAGCGGGCTCTGCGCCGGGGTGCGGACGCGGGTCAGGCCGAGCGGGTACGCCAGCGTGTTCTGGATCAGCGCGGCCGGGGCGGCCATGGCGGCGGGGGCCAGGCCCGCGGTGAGGACGGCGGCTGCGCCGACCGCCGTGGCCGCGAACCTGGCGGCGCTGCGCGCGCCGTCCCGGGCGGCGACCATGGCCGCCAGCACCGCCACGGCGGGCCAGGCGGTGTACTTCATCGCGCACGCCACGCCGATCGTGACGGCGGCGGCGCACGCGCCGGGAGCCAGCCAGGCGCCGGGGCGGGCCGCGGAACGGGCGCGGCCCGCCCCGGCGCGGGCGGGGGCGGCCAGCAGGGCCAGGGCGAGGCATGTCAGCGCCAGCACCGGCGGGTCGGTGATGCCCTCGGCCAGCGGGAAGGCCAGCACCGGGGAGGCCACGGCGAGCGCGGCGAGGCGCAGCGATCTGCTGGTCCAGGAGCGCTCGCCCAAGGCGATCCGGAACGCCGCGGCCAGCAGCAGGAAGGTGGCCACGGCGAGCCATGGCCTCGGGTCGCCGGCCAGGCCAGGCACGCCGAGCGCCCGGGGCAGGCCGAACAATGCCATCACCGGCAGGTACGGGTTGTAGGCGAGGAAGCCGCCGTGCGCGAGCTGCGACAGCGGCAGGTACGGGGTGCCGTGGTGCAGCAGCATCGCCGCCGATCTGGTGACCACCGCCACGTCGGGGGTGGCCGTTGCCTGGGTCGCCAGCCAGACCACCGGCGCGGCCAGCGCACCGGCCAGGCCCGCGGTGAGCGCCGCCAGCCGCCCACGGCGGGTCGGCCAGGCCGCCGCGAGCACCGCGGCCGCGGCGTAGCCGAAGGATGCCCAGATCCCCCAGGAGCGGTCGTGGCCAGGGCCGCTGAACACCGCGACGCCGCCGGCGTAGACGGCGAAGACGGCGAACCACGCGGCAGCCCGCCGCGACCGGGGCTCGGCCGCTGGCTCGGCCGCTGGCCGGTAGGGCGGCGGGGGAGCAAGCGGTCTGAGGGCTGCGCCGTGGGTGATCACGCTGGCCCGTTCCGCGATGATTGTCATCGATCCTTCACCGGATTCGTTCGGTGCGGCCTGCCGCCTCGGCCGCTGTCATGGTGGTTTATGGAGTCCGGTCCTAGCCTGGTTCGCGGCGGCCCGAATATCGATAGCCCTGTCCCCCGAACCGGAATGGGGGCGGCCCCCCGGTAGGAGGGGGGTTTGTCCCCCGTTCAATGGAGGGGTAGTTGCGTATCGTGGCGGTGTGGGAGAGGAGCCGTTGGCACAGGCGTCCACCACGCACGCCCCGGCCCAGCCCGCTCCGACGGCGCAGATCGGCTGGTCGGTTCTGCTTGGGCCGATCTCGCCGCGGACCTGGCGCGCGCTCGTCAGCGTGTTGGTCTCGCTGATTACCGGCTCGCTGTTCTTCGTCATCCTGTCGTGCGCGCTGCTGCTCGCCGGCTCGGTCTCCTGGATCGTCGGGCTCGGGATGCTCGCCTTGTCGTCCACGCTCCGGCTCGCAGCCAGAATGGCCCGCGTGGACCGCTGGCGGATCAAGCGCGTGAACGGCGTGCGCATCGAGCTGGCGTCGCCGCCCGAGCCGGCATCGGACCTGTCGTTCCTGCAGCGCCAGAAGGCGTGGTCACAGTCGCCCGCGGTGCGGCGGCGCGTCGCCTACCAGTTCGCGCGGCTCCCGGTCAGCGCCGCGTCGCTGTCCGCCGTGGGCCTCGTCTGGTACGGGATGATCACCGGACTGGGCGCCAGTGCGCCCGCGTTGGGCCAGGGTTTCGGCCGGGTGCTGGTCGGCCTCGTCTGCCTGTTCGCGTGGCCGCTGCTGGCCCGGCTGGGCTCGGCGGTCGACGTGTCCCTTGCCAGGGCCCTGCTCGGGCCGAGCCGCAGCGGCCAGCTCTCCCAAGAGGTTCAGCGGCTCGGCGAGGCGCGCACGCTGGCCGTCGAGTCGGCGGAGAGCGAGCGGCGGCGTATCGAGCGTGACCTGCACGACGGGCTGCAGCCCAAGCTGGTGTCGCTGGCCCTGGAGCTCGGCCTGGCCAAGGCCAGGTTCGAGCGCGATCCAGCGTCGGCGCTGTCCCTCCTCAACCAGGCACACGAGGAGGCCAAGACGGTGATCGGGGACCTGCGCGGCCTGGTACGGGGGATCCACCCGTCAGTGCTGGATGAGCGTGGCCTGGACGCGGCGTTCTCCGCCCTGGTCGCGAACTGCTCCGTGCCGGTCCGGGTCGAGGTCAGCCTGGGCCAGCGCCCGGATAAGGCGGTGGAGGCCGTCGCCTACTTCGTGGTCGCCGAGGCGATCACCAACATCACGAAGCACTCCGACGCGTCCCATGCCTCGGTGATGATCACCGAGGGCGCCGGGCTGCTGCGGGTCCTCGTGGAGGACAACGGCAGCGGCGGGGCGCAGGTGGAGCCTGACGGCGGCCTGGCCGGCCTGGCCGCCAGGGTCACAGCTATAGACGGGACGTTCGCCGTGCACTCACCAAAGGGCGGGCCCACCATGGTCGAGGCCGTCATCCCCGTCTGATCGCCGTTTGGGAGCATGGATGGAACCGCTTTCCGCGAACGATCCGCGCAGGGTCGGTGAGTTCCAGATGCGCGCCCGGCTGGGTGTCGGCGGCATGGGCCGGGTGTACCTCGGCTTCTCCCCGGCCGGGCGGGCGGTCGCGGTGAAGGTCGTCCATCCCGAGCTGGCCGGGGACCAGCACTTCATCGGCAGGTTCCGGCAGGAGGTAGCCGCTGCACGTGCAGTCAGCGGCATCTACACCGCGCCCGTGGTGACCGCCGGCCTGGACGACGACCCACCCTGGCTGGCCACCGTGTTCATACCCGGGCCATCGCTGGCCACGGTCATCTCCTCCCGCGGCCGGCTTCCCGAGGCGGCGGCGTGGCGGCTCGCCGCCGGTCTGGCCGAGGCGCTGCAGGCCGTGCACGCCTGCGGCCTGGTCCACCGGGACCTCAAACCAGCCAACGTGTTGCTCGCGCCGGACGGGCCGCACGTGATCGACTTCGGCATCTCCCGCGCGCTCGACGGCACCACGCTGACTGCCAAAGGCATGGTGGTCGGCACGCCCGGGTTCATGTCGCCCGAGCAGGCCGGCGGAGCGCAGGTAGGGCCGGCCAGTGACGTGTTCTCGCTCGGTTGCGTGCTGGCCTACGCAGCGGCGGGCATCCAGCCGTTCGGCGAGGGGAGCGCGCCGGCGGTCCTGTACCGGGTGGTCAGCGGCCAGCCCAACCTGGCCGATATTCCGTCCGGGTTGAGGGAAATCGTCGCCGCCTGCCTCGCTAAGAATCCAGCTGACCGTCCGGCGTTGGACGCCCTGGCCTCCATGATCTCTCGCGACGGGCCTGCTGTCGCGGCGTCGCCCACGTCGTTCTGGCCCGGTCCGCTGGCCGAGGCCATCCGCCAGTACCAGGCAGAGTCCGGATATGAGATGAGCTTTGCGATGGCGACGCACGCCACGACCGCGCTCCAGTCCAGACCCCGGGAGGCCGCAAACGTGGCGGCTTCCCAGGCGGTCGCGCAGGCCGCGTACCAGGCAGCGACCCGGGCCCCGGCCGCCGGCAGGCCGCAGGCTCCGGGCGGCCCTGTGTGGATGCCGCAGGCTCCGGGCGGCGCGCCGTGGATGCCGCGGCCCGCCACGGCGGCCTGGAATCAGGCGCCCCCCGCAGCCGCCTGGCCGCAGGGGCCGGCGGCACCGTACCAGCCCGCGCCAGGATGGTCTGTGCCACCCGCCTCGGCGCGGCCCCGCATCCCGGGATCGGTCCTCACCGCGGTCAGGCTGATGTACGCCGGGGCGGCCGTCAGCCTGGTGAACGTCATCGTCAACCTCACGGCGATCAACCAGATAAAGACCGCCTTCGAGACCCAGCATCCGCTCGCCCAGAACGCAGCTCAGGGGGTTGCGGCGCTGGCGGCCGCCGCGGTGGTCATCACCGGCGCGGTAGGCATCGGGCTGTGGCTCAAACTGGCCTCGGCCAGCCGGAAGGGACGGAGCTGGGCCCGGACGGCCGGGACGATTCTGTTCGGGCTGGACACCATCGGGCTGCTGGGCACCCTCGGCAGGACGGGCATCCCCGTGGCCAAGACGTTCGGCGTGCTGATATGGCTGATCGGGTTTATAGCCGTGATCGAACTGTGGCGGCGGCAATCTAGCGACTACTTCGACTCACGCCGCCGCTGAGCGGCTACAGGCGGCGGCTAGCCGCCTCCGAAGCATACGAACGGGCTGAACTCCTCCGTCAGGCAAGCCTGGGCGAGCGCCTCGGCGGGAGGGTGCCCGGCTGCGAGCAGCCGGTGATAGGCGGTCATTGCGCCAACGGCGGTGTCGTCGGCCACCCGGGTGAAGCTTGAAATCACCGTGGTGGTCCCGACGTAGAGCAGAGCGGCCGTGAAGCCGAGGATCTCCTCTCCCGGGCGTACGACCGTCCGGCCCACATCGCAGGACGACAGGACCACGTGCCGGGGAGCGGCCGCGAGCTGCTGGATGTCGTAGGCCATGAGCGGACCGTCGGCCAAGTCGAGCCTGGAGAACAGGACGTTCTCGCGATCGTGATGCCCGTGCGCGGCCAGATGGGCGAGCGGCGCGCCGTCCAGGGCGCGCAAGGTCCCGTTCACGGTGGCCGTCTCCCCGAGCAGCACATGGCAGCCCGGATAGACCTTCGCTATCCCGGTGACCTCCGCGGCCGCATAGGTCAGATCTGGCCCGGCGACCAGGACCGCCGGCGGTCCCGGCGGCTTCGCAATCTCGTCCAGCCCGCGACGCCGGGCGGTCAGCCATGACGACGCGGACGGGCACACCGTGACCGGGCGCCCGTGCATGTCGGGCAGCACGCTCCAGGGGATGCTCGCCAGCGGGCCGGCCGGGACCACCACGACGCCGTCATCGCCGATGGAAGATCGCAATGGCGCGATGATCTCGGCTGTGAGCACCTCCGTCTGATGCCGGACCGACTCCCGGATCACGGCCTCCAGCCGGGCGGGCAGCCGCCGCCCGGCCAGCGCGTCAAGATCGACGTTAAGACGCCTGGCGGCCTCGGCCGCCACCTCGAAGTCGCCGAGCTGGACAAGGCGTACGGACCCGCGCCGCACCACCACCGCGAGCGTCACGCCCTGCCGGGCCAGGATGCCGACCAGGCACTGCCCGCTGTCTTCGAGGGCGGCGACCACCTCGCCGACGCTAGCCTGCACGGTCGTCTCACCCTGGCCACTGGCCAGCCAGCCGTGCTCCCTAATCTTGCGCTGCAGCTCGGCGTGCCTCGCGACCATGGCCGGATCCCGGCCGCCTCGCAGCTCGGCATGACGGATGAGGTAGCCAAGCTGACGCAGCTCGGCCAGGACGGCCGCAGCCTGCGGGTCTGCCGGCGGGCGCACCGGCCTGACCCGAAACGCCTGCGCGCGGGAGCGTTCGAGCCACGCGAATACCAGCGGGGCCGACCCCCGGTCCAGAGCCAGCCGCAACCCCGCGGCGGCAAGATCCGCGCCGAGCGCGGCGGAGCCGGTTTGCAGGTCAACGCTGCCGAGCCGGCCACGCCGGGCGTCCACCAGCGCCAGGCCCGCGCGGAGCTCGGCTAGTGCCGTTCCGGTGTGCCCCTCCACCTCCGCCAGCTCAGCCCGGGCCAGTCTGCGCAGCAGCGCCACGGCGAGCGGTACCTCTGTGCCGCGGCGTCGAACGACCGCGATGCGCCGCCTCGCCTCGTCCGCGCGCCCGGCCGCGAGCAGCGCCCGGGCCGCGAGCAGCTCCGCCAGGTCCGCGTCGACGGCCAGCCCGCATCCGCGCAGCCGCTTGGCAAGGGGAAGCGCCTCGGCCGGGATGGATGCCCGTCGTCCTGCTGATCCGAATCGTGCCCGCAGCCCGGTAAGTTCCGCGAGGCAGCAGCACGCGTCGTTGGCCTGCCTGCGGAAGCGGCGCCCGGCGGCGGCCGCCCACCGCTTCGCGTCGGCCTGCTCTCCGGCGGCCAGGGCGGCCTCCGATCGGGCCAGCTCCGCCTCGGCGAGATCATAATCAAGCCGCTGCCGGCGGAACGAGCCCATCGCGCCGTCAAGCTCGCGGGCCGCGTCGTCGGCGAGACCGACCGCAAGCAGCGCGCGGGCCTTGTCCATCGCGACCACGGGAAGGTTGCCGGGCGCGCTCTGCCGGTACGCGTCGGCGGCTTCGCTGAACAGCTGAAGCGCGGCCGGGACATCTCCGGCCAGCAGGTCGCAGTAGCCCAGGTTATGCACCGCCTTGGCCGCGATCAGGTCGTGGCCATGATCCACCGCGACACGGCGACACCAGGCCAGATCCGCGCGGGCCCGCCGTACATGGCCGACGTTGAGGTGCGCGTAGCTGCGATTCAGCAGCGCGGTGGCCAGGTTCGCGGTCTCCGCCGGCATCCCCTCTAGCAGGGCTACCGCTTCGTCAAGCGCCCGCAGGGCGGCCTCCACCCGCCAGGTCCGCATGAACATGAGGCCCCGCTGGAGCAGCAGCACACCTCGCTCATCCGCCGAAGCCAGGATCCCCGCCCGGTCCAGAAGGCGCAGTCCGTACTCGGTACGGCCCTGCTTGGACTCCCATCCCGCCAGGATCCCCAGCAGCCGGGCGGCGAGTGCGTGGTGCGCCTCGTGCAGCTGAACCCCGTCGGGCTGAGTCCCGTCCTCCGCCCAGCCCAGGTGCCGCAGCCCGGCGCGGGCGTGGCGGGCGCCGACGGCGGGACGGCCGGCGTTGCCCTCGCGCAGGCCACGCTGACGCGCCTCCTGAGCTCGGCTCTCGGCACGGGCGAGCCAGCGGTCGGAGCGTTCGGAGGGCCACTGCGTGCGGGGCATCCGGCGGCTGCCTCCCGTCAGAGGATGAGGGCTGGGGTCACCACGGACCTCCCCGCTCCGCTCTGCTCCGATTCGGCGGACCGGACCACGAGCTGGGCCATGCCGCGGGGGACGCGGTCAAAAGCGAAGCGCCCCTGCTCGTCGCTGGCCACGGTCAGCGAGTCCGCGGCGGTCTTCATCTCGATTTCGCGCCGCTCGGGCGGCGCCAGCCAGCCATCCACGCGTGCCGTTCCATCCAGGTTCGGGTCGATCCGGATCATGATGGTCAGGCTGTCGCTGTCAAAGGTGATCGTGCGGCTCAGCTCGGCCCCGCGGACCGCGAGGGACGGCTGGCTTTCCTCCGCGGCAAGCCGGGCAACCTCGATCTCCAGACCGCGCAGCGCTAGGCAGAACCGGATCCGTTCCGGAAGATCCGCTGGCATCGGGTCGATGGCCTGGAAGACATCGCGGATGCCGTCGAGCAACTCGAGATCGACGTCGTCCAGCGACTCGTCGGCCGGCGTAATGCCGCTTGCGTCCGAAGGTGTCACTGCGAACTCCCCTCGAGGTCACCGGCCAGCAGGGCGCGTAGCTTTGCGAGGCACCGGCCACGGGTGGGACCAATGCTCCCGGCAGGCATGCCGAGTTCGGCGGCCAGCGCCGTGTAATCCGGGCGCGGCACGAAAGCGATGATCCGCAGCAGTTCCTGGCACCTGGGGGAGAGCTGGCTGATCGCCTGCCACAAGATACGGCGCTGATCATCGACGATGACCTGCTCCTCCGACCCCGGTCCCTGATCGGGCAGCATCGAGAACAGTTCGTTGTCCGCCGGGTGCTGCCTGCGCCCCGCGGCGCTCACCCGCCACGCTTCCCGCTTGGTGGTGATCACCAGCCAGGCGGTGAGAGCCTCCGACGTATGAATGCCGTCCAGGTGAGTGAGCAGGCGCATCCATACCGTCTGCAGCACGTCCTCCGCATCGCTGAGGTTCAGCCCGGCCGCGCGAGCGACCTGCCACAGCAGCGGGCTGAGCTCGGTCACGATCTCGCCGAGCGCGGCGTCGCTCCCTTGCCTGGCCGCGTTCACCAGACGCGCGATACGCTCGCTGCGTTCCGGCTGGCTGGCTCGCACCGTGACGGGCGTCCGATCGTCCATTACTGATCAGCCCGGCCAGTCCAGGGCCGTCAGAGCGGCCAGCGCCCGTTCGGTCGCTGCAGCGGCCCCAGGGTGGTCAAGCTGCAGGCTCGCCACGCTCGCCGCCCCCTTCAGCAGCGCCGCGACGACGTGCGCGGCCACCAGCGGAGCCGAGAACGAGGTGCCGCTCCAGGCCGCGCACCCTCCGGAGTAGTCATCAGGATCGAGCGCCTCACGCTCGCCCGGCAGCGGCACTCCGGGCGGCAGCTTGTTGCCGGGGTGCGCGCGCATCCTGAGCTCGGGACTGCGGCTGGCGTTGATGTCGGTCGGGAACGCGCTGATCACAAGGGCGCCAACGGCCCAGCAGGTTATCCAGTCGCCAGCGTCGCTGAAGACTGCCTTGGAGCCGTTCGGGTTGAGCGCGCCCACGCTGATCAGGGGCACCTGATCTGCAGGCGAGGGCCGGGCGAAGGCCGCCGGGTAGAACCTGCGGGCAGTGGAGTAGTTACCCGCCGCGGCAACCACCACGACGCCCAGGCCGCGCAGCACGTCGATCACCGTGTGCAGCCCAGAGGTGAAGGCCATCTCGCGCGGTGACTCGCTGAAGTAGCCCAGCGACAGCGAAACCACGTCGACCTGTGCGGCAATGTCATCCGGCCTGGCCAGCACGATCCGCCTCGCAAGGTGGCGCAGCGCGCACATGAGATCGCCCTCGTAGACGGCGCCGTCGCTGTGCATGACCCGCACGGCGAGGACGCAGGCGTCGGGCACGACCTGCCGGACGATTCCCGCCTCGAATGTGAGGTGACCTGTCTCCGAGTCGAGCTCACCAACCAGCGGGTCGTCGGAGACCGGTCCGTCCCACGGATCCCTGATCACCTGGCGCGGCCGGTCACCGTGAGAGGCCGCAAGGTCGCCTTCGACGCGGATGGCGTGCTGCAGGCCGGGATCCACCGCGACAAAGCCGTCGGCGATGGTCTCGTAGCCGCCGCCCGGCTTCGCCCGAACGTCCAGCCACTCTTCTTGTTCGCGGGCCCCCGTATCGAGCAGCGCGAGCACGGGACGCCGGCCGTATTCGGACGCGCATTCGCTGACTGACCTGCGGGCAGGTGGCTCCATGACCATCGCGACCGGGGCCCGCGCGTCGCCGCCGTTGAACAGGTAGGAGTCGGTGCTGCTGGGACCGGCGACGCCGTTGCCGTTGCCCGGCCCTCCGGGGATACCGCCGCCTCCGCCGTCGATCGGGCTGCCGTTGATGGCCGAGGCGCGCATCAGATGCTCCAGCTCGATCCGCTGGATGGTCGCCTTGGTGATCTCCGGATGCTCCGGAGACTCCGGACGTTTCTGCACGGCGGCCGCTGCGCGCAGTGCCTGCAGCGCCACCCACGCGTCGACCACTACGGGGACGGTGGCGTCCTCGGCAGGTACCAGGACCGCCGGGCGGGGCAGCTGCTGCAGCACCTCCATGACCTCCCCGTCGCCAGCCATGTCCTCGTCGGGCTCGGGCGGGATCAGCATCATGTTGACGCCGCGCAGAACCCCGTTGAGGGCCGTAACCAACTGCGAGTCCTGCAGTTGGTCGCCCGGGACCAGCAGCGTCCTGAGCCGGTAGACCGTTGATTGCGGGGTCGGGTAGCCGTGCACCGCCGCGGCCTTCCCGGGGTCGAGCACCACGGCACCGTGCCGTTGCAGCAGTTCTGCCGGGAGGCTGATCAGGCCGGGTGCAGAGTCATCCTCGTCGTGCGTTGCTCCGTCGCCGTCAGGGCGCGGCTGGAAGAACCATTTCACGTCTGGCTCCCTCTTGCGCGGCCCTTCATCCGGGGCCGGCACGCTCGTAAAGAGCGACGTCGCCACCCTCTGATACACGATTTGCGCAACGGCTTGATAACGAGTGTGCGATCGGTAGCTGCAGCAAGGTCACCAACCGCTGCGGTATATCCAGGGGAGCCGCCCGCCGGGATGGTGGCATGGGTGCCGGCGGCCCTGGATAGCTTCTTGCTGATGAGTGCGCGCATGGTCCAAGGCTGCGAACATGGCTGTGTGTCCTGGGTCGACGGAACGTTCAGAGTGCCAGCCCGCCGGGCGTTGAGGCGGTGATCCCTTGCGCGCGGTGATCGCCGACGACAGCGTGCTGCTGCGCGAGGGGATCGCGCGGCTGCTTGCCGAGGGCGACATCGAGGTCGTCGCCGGCGTCGGCGACGGTGACTCGCTGCTCGCCGCGGTGGAGACGCACAAGCCCGACCTCGCGGTCATCGACGTCCGGATGCCGCCGGGCCACCGGGACGAGGGGCTGCGGGCGGCCATCGAGATCCGGCGGCGCTGGCCGGACGTGGCGCTGCTGGTGCTCTCCCAGTTCGTCGAGGAGCGCTACGCGACCGAGCTGCTGGCCGGTGATACCCGGGCGATCGGCTATCTGCTCAAGGACCGGGTCGCCGACGTCGCCGAGTTCATCGAGGCACTGCACCGCGTCGCCGGGGGCGGAACCGCGCTCGACCCCGAGGTGGTCCGCCAGCTCCTGGCCCGCAGCCGCCAGTCCGACCCGCTCAGCGGGCTCACCCCGCGCGAGCGCGAGGTGCTTGGCCTGATGGCCGAGGGCCGGTCGAACTCGGCGATCGCCGAAACGCTCGTGGTCTCGATGGGCGCCGTGGAAAAGCGCGTGGCCAGCATCTTCATGAAGCTGGACCTTCCCCCCGACGATGAGCAGACCCATCGCAGAGTCATGGCGGTTGTGCGTTACCTGAACTCCTGACCGGGCAGTTAGACCGCCAGATGAGGTGAATGCCCGTGGATGTGTCACTGCACGACGTGCGCCACGCCCTGGTGGAGCTGGGCAGGCTGCGGTTCGGCGAGATGAAGGTCGAGGACGCGATCCGCGAGATCGTGCATACCACGCACTCGATGTTCCACGTCGACGGCGCGGGCCTGATGCTCGCCGACGCCGAGCACCATCTGCGCAACGTAGCAGCGTCGGATGCGAGGCTCGCGCACCTGGAGGAACTTCAGATCGAGCACCAGGAAGGGCCGTGCATCGACGCGTTCGAGACCAAGGAACTCGTCGGTGTCGAGGATCTGGCCGGCGACCACCGGTGGCCATTGTTCAGCGAGGCCGCCGTCGCGAGGAAGGTCCGCGCCGTGCTCGCCAGCCCGATCCCGTACAACCAGTACGCCGTCGGGGTCGTGGCCGTGCTCTCGGAGGAGAGCCGCCCCTGGTCGCCCGAGGGCGAGCTGGCCCTGCTGGCGTTCACCGACCTCGCGGCGCTGCTGATCGCCAGCATGATGATGGGCGAAGAGCAGTCCGAGCTCTCCACGCAGCTGCAGACCGCGCTGAACTCCCGGCAGATCATCGAGCAGGCCAAGGGGGTCCTGATCGGCACCCGGGGGATCTCGGCGCGGGAAGCATACGAGCAGCTCAGGGCCCAGGCCAGGACCGAGCGCCGCAAGCTCGCCGCGATCTGCGCCGACGTCGTGGAGACCGCCTCGCGCCAGACGGCGAGCGCGAGCGGGGCATCCGCAGGCTAGGGAATGGCCGGGGGCGCTGCCTCCGCAGGCTAAGGAACGGCCCGGGCGGTGCCTCCGCCGCCAAGGAAACGGCCGGGGCGGTGCTTCCGCAGGCAAGCAAACGGCCGGGGTGGCGCCTGGGGAGGTGTCCCCAGATATTTTGCATCCTCGCCGCAGACTGACTAATACTGGAACGGCCGTCACGAAAGCCGCCCAGAAGCCCGCGGCCCATCGTTACGTCGATGCTCGTCCCCGCGCGTTCGCGGATCCTGCGAACGGCGCCCCCTGACAGCAGTCGGCCGGACTCGAGGCGTTACTGCTGAACGGGAGTTTCCATGATCATCCTCGGCATCATCCTGCTCATCATCGGTTTCCTGCTCAAGATCGCGATTGTCTGGACGCTCGGCATCCTGGCGCTCGTGATCGGCCTCATCCTCGCCCTGCTCGGCGCCGTCGGGCACGCGGTGGGCGGCCGGAGGCATTACTGGTAGCGCGCCATTACCGGTAACGGCGGGCCAGCGGACCCGGCACCCGACGGCATGCCGGGTCCGCGGCGCCCGGGTTTCGAGACCCGGTCGGACGTCGCCGGGACGATCGTGATCGTCCTGAGCGGCGACCTCGACATCGTGAGCCGGTCCTGGCTGGCGCGGCATCTCGCCGAAACCATGAAGCAGGAGCCGCGGCGCCTGGTCGTGGAGATGGCCGAGGTCGCTTTCGCCGATAGTGCCGCTCTGCGCCTTATCGTCCGTGCTGGGCAAGTGCTCCCGGACGGCGGACGGCCTGTCATCAGGCACCCCCGCCCGGTGGTGCGCAGAGTCCTCCAGATCACGGGCCTGGACACGCAATGTGACCTGACCTGACTCGACAAGGTCGGTGTCGTGATTGCCGCGCCCGATTTCATGATCCAGGAGGATAACGAGCAAATAGACCACTTTTGCCTCCCAGATCATGAAAAACCGCCCCGGCTGGCAGGGCCCCGGTGAGCCCCGGGGCCAGCCGGGCCAGCATGGCCGGCCCCCGGATGGGGCACTTACTCGTAAAGCGCCCGGTGATGCCTCCGGGCGGAACGAGCAGGGGACGGGAATGGTCTTCACGGTCGTGTTTGCGCTGGCCGCCGCCTTTAGCAACGGCGCCAACGTGATCACGCAGCACGCCGCGAGCATCGGCGCGCCGAAACGGGAGAAGGGCCTGCGCCTGGTCCGCTACCTGTTCCGGCAGCCGCTCTGGCTGCTGGGCTGGGTCGCCGCCGTGGGCGGTTTCGTGTTCCAGGCCGTCGCGCTGCGCGACGGGAAGCTGTCGGTTGTCCAGCCCCTCCTCGTCACCGAGCTGGTCTTCGTGCTGCTGATGCGCCGGATGTGGTTCCGCCAGGACATCGCGCGCTCAGCCTGGGCCGCCGCGGCCGTCGTCTGCGTGGCACTCGGGGTGTTCCTGTCGGTGGCCGAGCCCAGCGGCGGGCAGTCCAACCCCGAGACCGCCGAATGGCTGTCCGCCCTGCTGGCGTTCGGCGGGGCCGTCGCGCTGCTCACCGTGGCAGCGATGCGCGGGTCGCCGCTGCGCAAGACGATCGCGTTTGCCCTGGCCGGCGCGCTGGCGTGGGCCATGATGGCGGTGTTCCTCAAGGCGACGACGGACACGCTCGCGATGTTCGGCGTGCTCGGCACGCTCAGCCGCTGGCCGGTGTACGCGCTGGCCGTCGCCGCGATCTCGGGCACGCTGCTCGAGCAGGCCGCGCTGCATGCGGGGCCGCTGAGCGTGTCCCAGCCGCTGCTGATCGTCGTGAACCCGCTGGCCAGCATCGTGCTGAGCATCTGGCTGTTCCAGGAGCAGTTCACCAGCAGCCCGGCGCGCATCGCGATCGCGGTCGTCTCGTTCGCCGTCATGGCCGCCGGGGTGGTCGAGCTGTCCCGGCGGGCGCCGCAGGACATGGCCCCGTCCCGGCCGCCCGCGTCCGACGCTGCCCCGTCGTGACCGGCGCCGGTACCATCGGCGGGTGGCGGATAGCAGGTCGGTGCTGGTGAACTTCGTGTACTGCCACCCGGTCGGCCACTTGATCGAGGCGCTGCATTACTGCCACGGCTATCACCGGGCCGATCCCGGCCTGCGCATCGGCCTGGCGGTCAACGCCGATACCCCCGCCGAGCTCGCCGCGCTCTGCCCATACATCGGCGACGTCTACCCGGTAACGCTGGACCTTCTCGATCCCGCGCCCGATCTCGGGGCGCTGGACCGGATCCCGGCCGGCTGGGACTGGGTGGTCGACGACGACCGGGGCCATCAGGAACCGCAGCGGGCCGTTTTCCCAGGTCTGGGCGCCTACTACGAGCGGGCGGACGAGCGCTTCGCCGCCCCGGGCAGCGTCCTCGGCGTGGCCGGGGCGGCGCCGCCCAGTTACTCTCCCGGCGAGCAGTTCCGGCTGCCCCTGCCCGGCCTGGCGCTGGCCAGCGCGCAGCAGCGACTGCAGGACGCGGCGCCCGGCGCGCGCCCCCGCATTGGCGTGCTGCCGGCCGGCAGCGGGCCGCGCGGCAACTACCCGTCGGTGCGTTCCTGGCGGCTCGTGCTTGGTGCACTGAGCCGGCGCTGGCCGGATGCCGTGTTCTGCCTGCTCGGCAAGCTGCGCCAGGATGGCCGCACCGCCACGAGCTTCGGCCGTGCCGAGCTCGACGAGCTGGCCGCGTCGGTGCCCGTGTCCGTGGACGCCGTCGACCTGCCGATCATCGACGAGCTCGCCGCCGTGGCAGCGTGCGACGTGCTCGTCTCCCCGCACTCCGGGTTCGGTATGGCGGCGCTCGCCGTCGGCACGCCGTGGCTGAGCATCGCGGGCAACCTGTGGCCCGAGTACTACTTCAATGGCGTGCCGTTCTACTCGGTGCTGCCGGACGTGCGCCGGTTCCCGGCCTACACGGGCCTGGGCCCGGAGCCCGAGCCGGTGGACGACGACGGGCCGCGGTCGCCGAGCATGTGCCGCGAGCGCATTCAGGCCGACCTCGACGAGATCACCGAGGGAGCGGCGCGGCTGATCGAGCGCCGCTGGCCGGCCGGAGAGGCCCTGGCTGACCACGTCACCCGGATGCTGGCGCTGCGCGAAGGCCGCGGCGACCGGATCTGGTCCGTCGACTCCGTGCACCGCAAGTACCTGAACCAGCAGAACTGAGCCGGGAGGCAGCGTGTCCGCCACGTTCATCACGTCCTTCGACAGCACGGGACCCGGGCCGCGGGTCGCGGTCAAGGACCTCATCGACATGGCCGGCGTGCCCACCACCGCCGGGTCGCGGGTCCTGGCCGAGACCGCCGTCCCGGCCGCGGCCGACGCGGCCTGCCTGGCGGGCCTGCGCGCGGCGGGAGCCCGGATCGTGGGCAAGACCAACCTGCACGAGCTGGCGCTCGGGGTCACCGGGATCAACCCGTGGTTCGGAACGCCGGAGAACCCGCTCGACCCCTCGCTCGCGCCCGGCGGGTCCTCGAGCGGGTCCGCGGTGGCGGTGGCCACCGGCGAGGCCGACGTGGCGTACGGGACCGACACCGGCGGATCGATCCGGATCCCCGCTGCCTGCTGCGGGATCTGCGGGCTGAAGACCACCTGGGGGCGCATTCCGCTGGACGGGGTGCGGCCGCTGACGCCGAGCATGGACACCGTGGGGCCGATGGCGGCCGACGTGGCCGGCCTGATCCTCGGCATGCAGCTGCTCGAGCCCGGGTTCGCCGTGGCCGCCGGCGCAGGCTCGCCGCGCGTCGGCCGGGTGCGGGTCCCCGCCGCTCCCGACATTGACGACGCGGTGGCGGCGGCGCTGCGCGCGACATCCTGGGACGTCACCGACCTGGACCCGGCCGAATGGCGCGCCGCTACAAAGGCGACCGGCCCGTTGCTGGTGAACGAGGCATACCAGACTAACAAGGACATCCTGGAACGTGACGCCGACCGCATCTCGCCGGACGTAGCGGCCCGTCTGGACACCGGGCGCCAAATCACGCCGGCCGAACTCGCGGCGGCCAACGAGGCCAGACAGCTGTGGCAGGAACAACTCGCGGTGCTCTTCGGCAGCTTCGATCTGCTGGTCACGCCGGTGCTGACGATCCCGCCGCCGCCGCTGGACCGGGCGACCGACCTGCTGGAGTCGCGCTGCACGCTGCCGGTCAACCTCGCCGGGGGGCCCGCGCTGGCGCTTCCGGTCCCGGCCCGCGGCCCGCTGCCGGCAAGCATCCAGCTGGTCTCCGCGCCCGGCACCGAGGAGCGCCTGCTGGCGGCCGGTGCGGCGGTCGAGGCCGCCGTGGCGGCGTGAGCCCTTCCGGGCGCCCAACCCACCCCGTGACGTAGCGTTACGGCCTATGACGTCCCGTGGTGAACTCCGCAGCGATGCGCGAGAGAAGCGCGCCCGCCCGCCGCTGCCGGTGCGCGGCCTCCTCGCCGCGGCGGCCCGCGCGGCCCGTCACGACCCGTGGCGGATTCTGGCCGTCGCCGTCACGGTGTCCCTGCTGACCGTGCTGGCGGACATCGCGGTCACGAACCTCATCGACCATGCCGACGTGTCGCTGGCGATCACCGGTGAGCTGACCTCGTCGGCACTGGAGGTCCTGGGATCGGTCTTCTTGTCGGGCTTCGTGTGCCGGATCGTGGGCTCGGCCGAGCACGGCCAGGAGCCCGCCTCGGTCGGCCAGGTCGCCAAGACCCTGCCGTGGGTCCGCCTGATCCTCGCCGACCTGCTGGTGGTCGTGTTCGTGGTGCTCGGCCTGATCGCACTCGTGATCCCCGGGCTGATCGCGGTCACCCTTTTGGCGATCGTCGGCCCGGTCATAGAGATCGAGGGCAAGCCGGTGCGCGCGGCGCTGCGCCGATCCGCGCATCTCGTCCGGCCGAAGTTCTGGTGGGTGGTGCTGCTCGCCACGCTGCCGCTGGCGGTGGTCAGCGAACTCGAGTCGCTCGCTCCCGAGCCGCATACCGTGACCGCGGCCCTGGAATCACTGGCGATCCGCGGGCTCGGCACGGCGGTGCTGGAAGCGGTGATCGTCCTGGTGCTGGTCGAGCTGGCCTACCAGCTGATCGATCTGGATCGGCTCCGGGCGGACACCGGCAAGCGTTCGAGCTAGGTCTTGGCGGTGTCGCCGCCTGGCAGTACGTCCTTGCAGCGGCCGATGCGGGCGTCGAGGTCGGCCAGGAAGCTCTCCAGGGCGGCCCGCTTGGCCTCGACCGTCTCGCGCAGGCTCTCCAGCAGGATCAGGCACTCACGGCCAAGCTGCTGGCGCTGCTCGTCGCTGGTGCGCTCGTCCTTGTAGGCGCGGCGGATCTGGGCCAGCCGGTCCTCGTTGTGCAGCACGACCGCGATCTCGTCGAGGTTCAGGCCGAGCAGGGTCTGCAGTTCCCGGATACGCGCCACCCGGGCGAGGTCGTCCGCTGAGTAGCGGCGCAGCCCGCCGGGCGTGGTGCTGGCGGGTTCGAGCAGGCCCAGTTGCTGGTAGTAGCGTAGGGCGCGCTCCGAGACGCCGGCTTGTGCCGCCGCGGCACCGATGCCAAGCAGCTCACCGTGTTCCGCCTGGTGATCGGCGGTCGGCGGTGGTGCGGTGGCAGTTCGGTGCGCGGGGCTCATGGGCTCAGCCGGTTCCGCGCGACGTGTCAAGTTCCTCGCCCGTGCTGCCGGAGGTGGCGAGGTGGCCGTTGCCGCTCCGCGAGCCGTTGGCCGCCGTCCCGCTCTGCGCGCCGTCGAGGTCGGCCACCTCGGACGACTCGTCCAGCCCCAGCGCCTCGGCGGAGTCGGCCGCGCCCTCGGCCAGCTCCTCAGACAGCGGCTTGACCTGGTGGAAGTACTGCTTGCCACGGACGGCCGACGCGATGAGCGCGATGCCGGTGGCGATGGCGGCAAACGTAAACGCCAGGTGCAGTCCTCCGGCGAACGGCTCCTCCAGCAGCTTCGGGAAGAACGTCCGCCCGGTGATGTACGCCACCTGCTTGGCCGGCATGTGCTGCAGCGCACCGGTCGGGCCGAGCAGTTCCTTGATCGGGTTGTAGCCGAGGAACGCGGAGAACAGGCTGCCGATCGGCGGCTCGCTGGCGACGAGGTGGGCCGGGCCGGGGGCGACGCCGGCCGCGGTCAGCCCCTTGTACAGGTGGGACGGCAGGCGCGAGGCCAGGCCGACGGTGACGATCGTGAAGAACAGGCCCATCGACAGCACGGTGGCCGAGTTCTGGAAGGTGTTGAGCATCCCCGCGCCGGCGCCACGCTGGTCCGGCGGCAGGCTGTTCATGACCGATGCCTGGTTGGGAGCGAAGAACAGCCCCATGCCGAGCGCGAACATGAAGATCAGCAGCGCGAACCAGATGTAGCTGAAGTTGATCGGCAGCAGTTCGAGGAGCAGGAAGCTTGCCCCGGAGATGGTGAGGCCGGCGGTGGCGAACAGCCTGGCCCCGAACCGGTCCGACAGCGTCCCCGCCACCGGGCCGACGAGCAGGAACCCGACCGTGAGCGGGACCATCGAGATGCCCGCCCACAGCGGGGTCTCGGCGAAGCTCTTTCCGTGCTGCGGCAGCCAGATCCCCTGCAGCCAGATGATCAGCATGAACTGGATGCCGCCCCGGCCGAGTGCGCCGAGCATTCCGGCGATGTTGCCGGCGGTGAACGCCCGGATCTTGAACAGGCCGAGCCGGAACATCGGCGCCGCCACCTTGGTCTCCACCCAGCAGAACACGACCAGGATGGCGATCCCGCCGAAGATGCCGGCCAGCACCCAGGGGTTGGTCCAACCGGTCGGGTGGCCGCCGTACGGGAGCAGCGAGTACACGATCCCGACCAGCACCGAGATCAACCCGACCGCAAACAGGGTGTTACCCAGCCAGTCGATCTTGGCCGGGATGCGGATCCCGTTGTCGCGCAGCATGAGATAGGCCCAGACGGTGCCGAACAGGCCGAACGGAACCGAGACCAGGAACACCAGCCGCCATTCGATCGGGGCGAGCACGCCGCCGAGGATGAGGCCGAGGAACGCGCCGGACACGGCGGCGATGCCGTTGATTCCCATCGCCTTCCCGCGCTCGTTCGCGGGGAACGCGTCGGTCAAGATCGCGGTCGAGTTGGCGAACAGGAACGCGCCGCCGACGCCCTGGAATATCCGCATGATGATGATCCACAGCGCCCCGGGCACCCCGGTGAGCCAGGTGACCGACAGCAGGATCGAGAACAGCGTGAAGACGGCGAAGCCCAGGTTGTACATCTTTACCCGGCCGTAGATGTCGCCCACCCGCCCGAGGCTGACCACCAGCACGGCGGTGACCAGCAGGAATCCCAGGAAGGTCCACAGGAAGTAGGAGGTGTTGGCCGGGACAAGCGGGTTCAGCTTGATGCCCCGGAACAAGTCCGGCAGTGAGATCAGCAGGATCGATTGGTTGATGGTGACCATCAAGATCCCGAGCGTGGTGTTCGACAGCGCGATCCACTTGTAGTGGACGCTCCTGCCTTCCTGGCTCGCGGCCGCCGTTTCCTGACCCGCCACTCCCATGTGCCGTCCCTACTGGTTTGCCGTTGATCCTGCCCCGGTAGATCATAGCGGACCTTGACGTCAACGTCAGAGTCGCGCTCGGCGTTGGCTGTTCGCCTGACCGCAGCATAGGTCGGGTCAGCCTGAGAGCCGCTTGACCTTCTCGGCCGCGGCGCGTGCCTCCGGGCTCAGGCCGCCGTACCGCTCGGCCGCTTCGAGCAGTTCCTGACTCGCCCGTGCCCGCTCGTCGGGCGGCGGGGCCGGCTGCGGGCGGTAGGGGCCATGGGAGAGGGCGGCGTCAAGCCGTTGCTGCTGCGTCATTGCCTCTGCCCGGGCCCGCCTCTTGGCGCCGATGCGACGCTGCGGCCGGCCCGGGTCCAGTGGGTCAGGCCTATCCTGCGTGTGGCCATAGCCCAGATCAGCCAGCACAGGGCCGCGATGTTCAGCACCATGCCCAGCAGAACGACGATGTCCACAGCTGCCGGCCAGCCGGAGCCGATGGCGACGATCTGCAACAGAAAAAACGCGACAACCCCGCCGGCGAGCGTGACATCCCGGAGCCGTCGGTGCCGGTCGCTCAGGTGCCCCATATCATCGCTTTCCGCCGATGCGCTCAGGGGTGAGTATGTCACTGTTGGGACTTATCGAGCGCGTCTGGAGACGCTCCATGAGCGACGGCTGCGTGTTCTGTGATCAAAGCTGGATGAGGGCAGCGGAGATCTTCATCGAGACTCCCCACTGCATATTCGCCTCGACCCGGGACCCGGGCATCCGGGCCCACGCCGGGCTGGCGGAAGGCGTCCTGCCCGGCTCCGGGGCAATCGTGCCCATCGCCCACCGGACTTCGGTCTTCGAGCTGACGCCCACGGAGTGGGCAGACACCCAGGATCTATTGCTCCGGGCACAGGCGGCGCTGCACGATCTGCTGGCCCCAGACGGCTATCTGCTGGGCTGGAACCAGGGTGGTGTGCTGCATCCCCATATGCATGTCATTCCGCGATTCGACGACGAGCCAATGTCTGACCGCTGGCTGCGCTCCGCGATCAACGTCCCGGAAAACAGGCGGCCTGATCCATGGGCGCCTGGGGGCGGACGGGCGCTTCGGGTTGCCGGGTGAACGAGGCGTCCTCCTGACCGCACCGTCCGGGGAGGCTTCGGGGAGCAGATCTTGCCGTTCAGTGCGACTCGCGGCCCACCTCGTGGCCGCTGGCGCCGACCAGGAAGTCGAGGTCGGCGCCCCGGTCGGCCTGCATCACGTGGTCGACGTAGAGACGCTGCCAGCCGCGGGCCGGGGCCGCGTAGCCTTCCACCGCCGCCACGGGCGGCTCGCGCCGCCGCAGTTCTTCCGGCGGCACGTCCACGTCCAGCCGCCGCGCCGCTACGTCGAGCTCGATGACGTCGCCGGTCCTGATCAGGCCCAGCGGGCCGCCGGCCGCGGCTTCCGGCGTGACGTGCAGCACCACGGTGCCGTACGCGGTGCCGCTCATCCGGCCGTCGCAGATCCGCACCATGTCCCGCACGCCCCGTTCCAGCAGCTTGGGCGGCAGCGGCAGGTTGGCCACCTCGGGCATGCCGGGGTAGCCCTTGGGCCCGCAGCCGCGCAGCACCAGCACCGAGTCGGCGTCCACGTCGAGGCCGGGGTCGTCGATGCGCCGGTGGAAGTCCTCGATGCTGTCGAAGACGACCGCCCGGCCCCGGTGCCGAAGCAGTCCCGGGGACGCGGCCGCTGGCTTGATCACGGCGCCGTCCGGGGCGAGGCTGCCGCGCAGCACCGCGATGCCCGCCTCGTCCTGCAGCGGATCGCTGCGCGGCCTGATCACGGATTCGTCCCAGATCCGCGCGTCGCCGAGGTGGTCGACGAGGGGCCGCCCGGTCACGGTGAGCGCCTCGGGGTCGAGCAGGTCCTGCACCTCGTGCAGCACCGCGAGCAGGCCGCCGGCCCGGTGGAAGTCCTCCATCAGGTGGCTACCGGCTGGCTGCAGGTTGACCAGCAACGGCACGCCAGACCCGGTCGCGTCGAAGTCGTCGAGCGACAAGTCGATCCCGAGCCGCCCGGCGATGGCCAGCAAATGCACCACCGCGTTGGTCGATCCGCCGACCGCGGCCAGCGCGACGATCGCGTTCAGGAAGGATCCCCGGGTCAGTACCTGGCTCGGGCGGCGCTCCTGGGAGACCATGTCCACAGCGAGACGCCCAGCGGCGTGCGCGCTCTCGAGGAGCCGGCTGTCCGGGGCGGGGGTTCCGGCGATGCCGGGGATCGTCATCCCGAGAGCCTCGGCCATGCAGGCCATCGTCGAGGCCGTGCCCATGGTGTTGCAGTGCCCGCGGCTGCGGATCATCGAGGACTCGGAGGTGAGGAAGTCCTGCGCGGACAGGTTGCCGGCGCGGACCTCCTCGCTGAGCTTCCAGACGTCGGTCCCGCAGCCGAGGGCCACGCCGCGGAATGTGCCGGTCAGCATCGGCCCGCCGGGGACCACGACGGCGGGCAGGTCGACCGAGGCCGCGGCCATCAGCAGCGACGGGATGGTCTTGTCGCAGCCGCCGAGCAGCACGACGCCGTCGACCGGGTTGGCCCGGAACATCTCCTCGGCCGCCATCGCGGCCATGTTCCGCCACAGCATGGCCGTGGGGCGCACCAGCGTCTCGCCGAGCGACACCACCGGAAGGTTCATCGGGACCCCGCCCGCCTCCCAGACCCCCTGCTTCACGCTGTCGGCGACCTCGTTCAGGTGCGAGTTGCACGGCGCCAGGTCCGAGGTCGCGTTCGCGATCGCGATGTGCGGGCGGCCGTCGAAGGCGTGGGCGGGCAGGCCCCGGCGCATCCACGCGCGGTGGATGTACCCATCCCGGTCATTTCCGGCGTACCACTGTGAGCTGCGCTGCTCGGGCATCCGCTCTTCCGCCCTCCTGCACCAAAGATCTAACATTCGCAAATGTCCCCACAACTTACTCGCGGCATGGCTTTGGCTGCCGCGGCGGCGCTGGCATGAGGGCATTCGTCGTCACCGGCCCCGGACGGTCGGAGGTCGCCGACGTGCCGAGCCCGCAGGCGGCGCCGGGCCAGGTGGTCATCGACGTCGAGCGGGCCGGCGTGTGCGGGACCGATGTCGAGCTGTTCACCGGCGATATGGCCTACCTGCGCCAGGGCCACGCCGGGTACCCGATCCGGCTCGGCCACGAGTGGTGCGGGACCGTCAGCGCCGTGGGCGACGACATCGACCCTGGCTGGCTGGGCAGGCGGGTGACCGGCGATACGATGCTGGGCTGCGGCAGGTGCGACCGGTGCCGGAGCGGCCTGGCGCACGTCTGCGAGGACCGCTACGAGGTGGGCATCCGCGGCGGCTTCCCCGGCGCGCTCGCCGAACAGCTGGCGATGCCGGTCACCGCGCTGTACCCGCTGCCGGACGCCGTGGACGGGATCGCCGGGGCGCTGGTCGAGCCGGGCGGCAGCGCGCTGCGTGCGCTTCGGGGCGCGGCGCTGCGGCCGGGGGAGCAGGTTCTGATTCTCGGCCCCGGCACGATCGGCCTGCTGGTGGCGATGTTCGCGCTGGCGCACGGCGCCCAGGTGCACATGCTGGGGCTGACCCGGGAGTCGCTGGACTTCGCCAGCACGCTCGGCGTGCACGGCGTGTGGACCGCGGCGGACCTGCCCCGGCTGCCGTTCGACGCGGTCATCGACGCATCGAACGCCCCGGCGCTGCCGGCCCAGGCGCTCGACCTGGTCGAGCCGGGCAAGCGGGTGGTGTACGTCGGCGTGGCCGGGCAGCCGAGCGTCATCGACACCCGGTCCCTGGTGCTGAAGGACGTCACCGCCGTCGGCATCCTCGGCGCCTCGGCCGGCCTGGCCGGCACGATCGAGCAGTACGCGGCCGGCTCGGTGAACCCGCGGCCGCTGGTCGCGGCCACGGTCGGCCTCGCGGAGGTGGGGGAGGTGCTGGTCGGCTGGCGCCCCGGCGGCGCCGGGCCAGGGCCAAAGGTTCAGGTCGACCCGCGCGCCTGAGCCCTGTCCGCACACCTAAAGCCGCGTGCCTCCGCCCCCGCGCGCCCAATAGGGTGGTGGGCCCCACGCGGTTGGAAGAACCGCAGCGTGGGTCCCACGACCGCATTGCGGCTACGGGGCGGGCAGCAGGTCGGGCACGGCAGGGCCGGCGGCGGTGATCTGGTGCACGATCACCGCGCCGGCCCGGTCCTGCAGCAACCCGGTCAGTGACCTCGTCGCGTCATCCAGTCGTGCGCCGAAGGCGGCGCCGTCCACGGTCTCCAGCAGGAACACGATCTGCTTGCTCTCGGCGGTGACCTTGGTGCGGTCGGCGTCGCGGTGGTTCCAGTGCCTGGTCAGCACCCCGGCGGCGTCGGTGTAGATGACCTCCCCGGGGCGCGGGTTCTCGGTGCTGCCGGGCTCGCCCAGCGGGGTGAACACCTCTGACCCGTCGGCAAAGCGGATCATGATGTCGCCGCTGACCTGGCCGAGGTCGAAGGCCCCGGCGGGCACGCCAAAGCTGGCCGAGACCAGGTTGTAGCAGTCCACGGCCGGATTGATCCGCGGCAGCTGGCCGGACCGGGCCAGCCGCCGCCGCAGCGCCTCGGCGCTCGGCCGCTGCCGTCGCGGGTTGGTCCCGAACGCGCGGTAAGCGGCCTGCCAGGCGGCAAGGTGCGGGTCGTCTCCGACTCCGTCGGCGGGCAGGTCACCGGCCTTGGCTTGCAGGTCGGCGAACCGCGCATCCAGCTCCGGCCAGGGCGAGTGCCCGTCGAAGCCCGATGCCACGACCGCGGTGATCCGCAGCCCGCCGAACGCCGCGCGCACCTCGCCCGAGACCACCAGCCGCGTCATTTCTCCCTCCAGGCAGCCCGCGAGCCCGAACCAGTTTGAGCCCACCGAGCGGGGGCAGGGGCAATGATCGTGCCAGGCATACACCTGGCCACGAGACCACGATCGAGCGAGGTGCTGAATTGCTTACGCTAACCGACCGGGCCGCGGACACGATCCGCACCCTCACCTCCCAGCCGGGTATCCCTCCGGAGACGGGTCTGCGCATGTCTCTGCAGGACAACGAGGCGGGCACGCTGGCGCTCTCGCTGGAGGGCCCGCAGCCGGACGACGCGATCATCGAGGACAGCGGCGCTCGCGTCTTTGTGCAGCGCGATGCCGCTGGGATCGTTGAGGACAGGGAACTCGACGCTCAGCTCGATGAGGAAGGCCGGGCATCGTTCATGCTCGGCAGCCAGGTCAGCTAGACCCACACAGGAGGGCCCGTCGCGGACAACCACCCCTGTCCGCGGCGGGTTTCCTCATGCCCGTTCGACGATCTCGAGCCGGTTGGCATCCTGGTCGCGGAACGCGAACATCGGCGGCGCCCCGGGCCAGCGCAGCACCTCGGGGTCGGCGTCCACGCCGCTGGCCAGCAGGGCAGTGTGCACCTCATTGGCGTCCCGGGCCGTAAGCCGGATGCCGGTCTCCACCCCGGCCGGAACACCCGGACCGGACCGGACCAGCGCGATCGTCGTCTCCCCCCCGGGCGGCGCCACCTCGATCCATCGCCCGCCATCGCCGTAGGGGACGTCGAGGCGTTTGGTGAGCCCGAGGGTGCCGGTGTAGAACTCCAGCGCACGGTCCTGGTCGGTGACCGGCACTCCTACCGTGTGCACTCCGGTGATCTGGGTCTTGGCCTGGTCGTTCATTGCATTCCTCCCGTGCTTGGTCAGCCGTTGTACATGAGCGAGCCCGGCGTGGTGAGCGACTCGCCGGTCTCCAGCCAGGTCTTCAGGCCGGAGAGGATCATCGGCCAGCCGCCGTAGATCTCCGGGCTCGCGCCCTCGCGCAGCTGGTCATGGGTGACGGTCAGCCGACACGAGTCGCCGACCTGCTCGACCTCCCAGGTGACCCGCGAGGTCCCCTCGTTCTTGGCGTCGTCGCTCCACAGCGCCGTCATCGTCTGCACCAGGCGGTGCGGCGGCTCGGCCTCGAGGATCTCGCCCTCCGCCAGCAGCCCGGGGGCCCGCGGGTGGCTCATCTCGACCCGGGAGCCGGGCGTCCACTCCGAGGTGATCAGGCAGCCGAACTGGTACCTGCTCCGGATCCCGGGGTCGGTGATCGCCTGCCACAGGCGCTCGGGCGTGGTCCGGATATAGATCTCAAAAATCTTTTCCATAGGACTCTCCAGCGTCTGCTTGAGCTCGCTGAGCCCGGCGGCCCACGGCTCTGCGTACTTGCTCACCCACCGGTCGTGGATCAGCCGGATCGGGACCGGGTTCAGGAAGTGGAGCTTTTCCCGGCCCCGCCGCCGGGTGACCACCAGGCCAGCCTCCTCGAGCTGCCGCAGGTGCTTCATCACGCCGAAGCGGGTCATCGGGAAGCGTTCCTCGAGTTCCCGCAGCGTCTGCCCGTCGGCGCGGAACAGTTCGTCGAGCAGGCCGCGCCTGGTCGGGTCGGCTAGGGCCTTGAACACCGCGTCCACCCGGCCGAAAATACGTGACCGTTTGGTCACATGTCAAGCCTGACCTCGCTCGCGAGGGGTATGGATGAACGTTTGGGCCGGCTAGAACACGCCTATCGGTACATCGATGCCGCCGCGGTGGGGGTTACGCGGTGGTGGCGCCGCCGGTCATTGATGGCGCCGCGACGGGGATTGCGCGGTGGTGGCGCCGGGGCACGGGGTTACTCGGTGGTGGCATCGCCGGTCAGCTCGGCGACCGTGCGGATCGTCGCGAACCGGCCCGCCAGCGCGTACTCGGTGCGCGCCAGGATGTCGTCGACCTGCAGCGTGCGAGGGTCGGCGAGGATCTCGTCGGCGCCGCGGCCGGCCTGCGCGTCCCAGTGCTCGATCGGCGACGTGGCGGTGGCGTCGGTGACGAACGTGACGCCAAAGCCGAAGTCCGAGGCCACCCTCGCCGTGGTCTCGCAGCACTGCTCGGTCCTGATGCCGCAGATGACCACCTCGCTGACCCCCTGGCTGGTGAGAATCTGCTGCAGGTTGGTCGTGGTGAATGCGTTGTGTGAGGTCTTGGTGATTACCGGCTCACCGTCCTGCACGGCCAGGCCGTCGATGAGCCGGACGTAGCCGCTGGCCGGGTCGAACACGGTGTCGGAACCAGCCTCGGCATGCAGCACCCAGATGACGAGGTCGCCGTTGGCCCTGGCGGCGTCGACCAGCTGCTTCACCGGGCCAACGATGCCCGGGTTGGAGATGGTCTCCCAGCCCGGATCCTGCCGGAACGATTCCTGGACATCGATCACGATGAGTGCTCTGCTCATGGATCAACCCTGGCCTAACGAAACTGGGACATCAAGATCGTGCCAGCGGGGAATCCTGTCAGGGAGGATTTCCCACTGAGCCGGAGGCGGCCGATGAGCTACGGGGGCATCGAGGCAGGCGGCACGAAGTGGGTCTGCGCGGTCGCTGACGAGCCCGGGCGGCCGGACAAAGTCGACACCTTCCCCACCACCAGCCCCGAGCAGACGGTGGCCAGGGCCGTCCGCTTCTTCACCGAGAACGGGCCGGTCGAGATCCTCGGCGTGGGGGCGTTCGGCCCGGTGGACATCCGGCCGGACTCACCGACCTGGGGCACGATCACCACGACTCCCAAACCGGGCTGGGGCGATACCGATGTGGTCACGCCGCTCCGTTCCGGGCTGCAGGTTCCCATCGCGCTGGACACCGACGTGAACGTGGCCGCGCTCGGCGAGTGGCGGTGGGGCGCGGCGGACGGGCTCGACTCGTTCTGCTACATCACGGTCGGCACCGGAATCGGCGGAGGGGCCGTCGTCAACGGCCGTCTGCTGCACGGCCTGCTGCACCCCGAGTTCGGGCACATACGCGTGCCGCACGACCGTGCAAGGGATCCGTTCGACGGGATCTGCCCGTACCACGGCGACTGCCTCGAGGGCCTCGCGTCGGGCGAGGCGATCCGGCAGCGCTGGGGCCGGCCCGGCCAGGACCTGTCCGGCCCCGCGGCCTGGGAGATCGAAGCCGAGTACCTCGCGCTCGCCCTGGTCAACTTTGTCTGCATGCTGTCACCGCAGCGGATCATCATCGGCGGGGGAGTGGCCCAGCAGCCCACGCTGCTGCCGATGGCCCGCCAGCGGCTGCGCGAGCTCCTGGCCGGGTACCTGAGGGTTCCCGAGCTGACCGAGCCGCAGGCGATGGAGGGCTACATCGTGCCGCCGAAGCTGGGTGGCGAGGCCGGGGTGATCGGCGCGATCCAGCTCGCGTGGGAAGCGCAGCACGGCAGCTGAGGCTCAGCCGTCCCGGCGCACGGCCACGGCCGCGAGCTCGGCCCGTGAGGAGACACCGAGTTTGCGGAAGATGCTTGTCAGGTGGGTGGCCACGGTGCGCCGCGAAATGAACATGCGCTCGGCGATCTGCGGGTTGGACAGGCCGTCGGCCACCGCCCTGGCCACCCGCAGCTCGGTCGGGGTGAGAGCCGCCCAGCCGGTAGCCGGGCGGCGGCGCCTGCCCCGGCCGCGGCTGGCGTACGCGGCGGCGTCCTCGAGGGTCATGCCCTGGCCCGCGGCCCAGGCCTCGGCGAACCGGTCGTGCCCGAGCGCCGCCCGGCAGGCGCCGGCGACGGAATCGATGAGCTCGGCGGTGGCCTTCGGCCCGGCGAGCCCGGCGGAGTGGGCGAACGCGTCGGCAGCCCCAGCGAGCCGGGCCGCGATCTCATGGCCGCCGCCGTCGGCGCTGACCGCGGCCAGGACGGCCAGGCAGATCCAGACCGTCAGCCGGCCGAACGCGTCGGCGGGGGAGTCGGCCACGGCCGCGTGCGCGAGCTCCTCGGCGCGCTCGAGGTCACCGTCGCCGCGGGCGATCAGGGCCCGGACCGCCACGGGAAGTGCGAGGCAGGTCCTCGCCGGGTCGGAGGTCCGGATGAAGTCGTCAAGCCGCCGCCTGGCCGTGTCCGGCTCTCCGCACAGCAGTTCGGACCAGGCCAGGTTGCCTGTCCACATCCCGCGCAGCGCCACCGAGGCGTAGTAGGAGAGCTGCCCGCGGAACGCGTTCACCGCCTGCGGCCATTGCCCGCAGCAGAACGCAACCCAGCCACGAGATTCGGCGGAGAAGTAGAGCCTGGCCGGGCCCATCGCCTCGCCGATGGCGTCCAGTTCGTCGCATGCCTCGTCGGCCGCGGCGAAGTCACCGAGCAGCGCCTGGCTGTGCGCGATCGCGGTGAGGCAGAACGACAGGAAGAACCCATCGCCGGCCTCGCGCAGCCCGGGCAGGGCCCGGCCCAGCAGGGCCAGGGCATCGGCGGGCTTGCAGTCAAGGGCATCGAGCACGCCGAGCAGGAAGATGGCGATCGACTCGGCGTCCGTCGCGTCGCACGCGCGGGCCACCGCGAGGCTCCGCCGCAGCGCCTCCCGGCCCGCATCCCGGCCGACGGCGCTGTTCACGGCGGTCCGGCCGAGCAGAGCCAGCGCGTAGGCGAGGGCGCGCTGGTCCCCGGTCTGCTCGGCTAGCGTGATCGCCTCGTTCAGGTAGGGCCGCCCTGCGTCGGGCTCGCCCATGATGGTCGCGCTCGAGCCCAGGCTGGTGAGGGCGACGATCATGCCGTCCGCGTCGCCGAGCTGGCGGAGCAGCTCCAAGGCCTCTCGCGCGATCTACGTCGCGGCCGAGCTCGGGATCGCCGACCGGCTCGCTGCCGGTCCGCTGAGCTCGGCCGAGCTGGCCGAGGACACGCAGGCGCACGAGCCTTCGCTGTACCGGGTGCTCCGCCTGCTGGCCTCGCTCGGCGTGCTTGCCGAGGGAGAGCACCGGTCGTTCGGTCTGACCGTGCTCGGCGACCGGCTGCGCGGCGACGTTCCCGCCTCGATGCGGTCCTGGGCGATGCTGGTCGAGGCCATCGGCGGGGTCCGGACGTTCGAGCCCATCATCCGCACGGTCCGGACCGGTGCGCCCGGAATCGACCTGACCTACGGCATGGGGCTGTTCGAGTTCCTGGCCTCCCACCCTGAGCACGCGGCCGGCTTCGACGCCGCGATGTCCGAGCGGACCGCGGCGTTCGCCCCGGGCGTCGCCGCTGGCCACGACTTCTCCGGGCTGCGCACCGTGGTCGACGTGGGCGGCGGCAAGGGGACGCTGCTGGCTGCCATCCTGCAGGCGCACGGCCGGCTGCGCGGTGTGCTGATGGAGGCCCCGGCCGTGGCGGCCGCCGCCGGGCCGGTCCTCGAGGCGGCCGGCGTGGCCGACCGGTGCGAGGTCGTTGCCGGGGATTTCTTTGCCGGGGTTCCGGACCGCGCGGATCGGTACCTCCTGGCCAATGTCCTGCACGACTGGGATGACGACCGGGCGGTGGCGATCCTTGCCGAGTGCCGTAAGGCGATGGCCAAGGACGGGCGGGTGCTGATCGTTGAACGGCTCATCCCCGACGACCCCGAGCAGGCCCTGCCGACCCTGCTCAGCGACCTCAACATGCTGATCGTCACCGGCGGGAAGGAACGGACCAACGCGGAGTACGGCAGCCTCCTCACCCGGGCCGGCCTGACCCTCGACCGGGTGACGCCGGTGTCCTTCCCCTACGGCGTGATCGAGGCCATCCACCCATAGCCGCCGGGATATCAGGCGGGCGACTGGTCGGCCCAGGCGGTCACCAGCTGCTCGAGCACCCCGAGGGGCACAGCGCCGTTGCCGAGCACGGTCCCATGGAAGGCTCTGATGTCGAAGTCGAGGCCGAGCTGGCGCTCGGCCTCTGCGCGCAGCCGCTGGATCTCCCGGCGGCCGATCATGTAGGCCAGGGCCTGCCCCGGCCAGCCGATGTAGCGGCTGATCTCGTTCCTGACGTTGGCCTGCGTGGTGGCGGTGTTGCGCCACATGAAGTCCATGGCCTGGGATCGGGACCAGCCATAGTGGTGCATGCCGGTGTCCACCACGAGCCTGCAGGCGCGCAGCGAGTCGAACGAGAGCATGCCGAGCCGCTGCAGGTCGGAGGTGTACAGGCCCATCTCGTCGGCCAGCCGCTCGCAGTACAGGCCCCAGCCTTCGACGTAGCCGCACACCTCGGCGTCGAGGAAGCGGCGGAACGCGGGCAGCGGCAGCGTCTGCGAGGACGCGATCTGCATGTGATGCCCTGGCGTGCTCTCGTGGAACGAGAGCGCCTCGTACTCGTAGACGTAGCGCTGCTGCGGCTCCGTGGTCAGCACGCAGTGTGCACCGGGCCGCAACCCTCCCGCGGCTGGCGGCCGGTAGTACGCCAGCGGGGCGTTGTCCGCCTCGATCGGGTCGATCTCCTCGATGATGCAGTCGGGGATGTCGAACCGCGGGAACCAGCCGTCGCGGGCTTCCTCGGCGCGCTGCAGCGCCTCGGTGACCGTGCGCACGATCTCGGCGGAGCTGCTGAACCGAAGCGAGGGGTCGTCCCGCAGCCGCTGGAGGATCGCCGGCACGTCGGTGATGCCCAGCGCCCGCCCGCCGAGCTCGGCCCACTCGTCCTGCAGCGCGGCCAGGGTGTCGAGGCCGATCTGGTGGATCTCCTCGGGCGACAGCTCGGTGGTGGTGTGCTTGCGCACGGCCGCCCGGTATCCCTCGGTCCCGCCGGGAACGAACTTGATGCCGACCTGCTCGTCGGGGCGCGCCGCCGGCAGCAGCTCGTCCCGCAGGCAGGCCAGCAGCCGGCGCAGCGCGGGCCGGATCTGTTCGCCGAGGATTTCGGCCGCCTCGCGCCGGAACGCAGCGTCGTCGATCCCATTCGGCAGTTGCACCGTCACCATCAGGTCCTCGGTCACCGCGCGGCCGAGGTGGCCCTCGATCTGCTCGATGGCCTGGCGGGTCCCTACCGCGGTCGAGATGCGGCCATCGCGGTTGGCCTCGGCGTAGCGGTGGGTGACCGCGTCGAAGTACTCGCCGAGCCCGCGAAGCCGCTGGAGGTAGTTGTCGACCGCGTCGGTGCTGTCCAGCAGCGCGGTTGGCACCGACATGAACACCACTGCCTGCGGCGAGGCATAGCCGTCCGCGGACGCGTTTGCCTCCCAGAGCCCGTGCTCCAGGTCGGAGCGTGCGGCCCAGGCCAGGTGCGCCATCACCGCGTAGTTCACCCGGCCTGCCTGGTCGAGCTCACTGACGTCGATCCGGCTCAGCTGCTCCTCGACCCCGGCGATCTGCTGCGCGTCATGGGCCGCGCCCGCGCGGCTGGGATCGGGGACCAGGGCGTCGAAACCCGACGCGCCGACCTGCGTGGCGCCGAACGGATCGGCCCTGTGGGCGACGTCGAAATACTCCTCGCTGAGCCTGGCGAGCTCCGCCGCTGCCTGCTGGTTCCCCGCCGATGCTTGATCGTTTACACCCATGACCGGCAAGTATGTCAGGGTCGGTAGCCCGGAAGTTCCTGACGGCAGGTCGGACCGGACCTGCCGGCCGCTCGTCTCGATCTCGGCCGACAGGTCCAGGTTGACCGTTTTAGGCCGTCGCGGGGACGTCGGCCGGGACGACATCGGCCACGATGCAGGTGATGTTGTCGTGGCCGCCGCCGTGGATGGCAAGCTCGATCAGGCGGGCGGCCGCCTCGTCGGGATCGCTCACCGCCAGCAGCACCTGCTTGATGGATTCTGCTGGCGCCGCCTCGTGCAACCCGTCGGAGCACAGCAGGTAGCGGTCGCCGACGCAGGCCTCGCGAAGCTGCAGGTCAGGCTCGGCGTTGCTGCTGCCCAGCGCGCGCCGCAGCATTTCCCGCTGGGGGTGCGACGCAGCCTCCTCGGCGGTGAGCTTGCCCTCGTCCAGCAGCGACTGCACGAGCGTGTGATCGTGGGTGATCTGGAATACCTCACCGTCGCGGACCAGGTACGCCCGGGAGTCGCCGATGTGCACCAGACCGAGCCGCGAGCCCGACCACAGCAGCGCCGTCAGCGTGGTCCCCATGCCCGCCAGGGACGGATCAGCCTTGACCTTGTCGCGCATCGCGCTGCTGGCCCGCCGTACCGCGTGGTCGAGGGCGTTGAGCAGTTCACCGGCTGGCACGTTAGTGTCCAGCGGCCGGAGCGCGTCAATGGCGGCCGCACTTGCCACCTCGCCGGCCGCGTGCCCGCCGAGCCCGTCGGCCACGGCGAGCAGCCGGGCCCCGGCATAGGCGGCGTCCTCGTTGTCCTCGCGTTCCAGGCCTATATCGGACCGCACCGCGCAGCGGACGGCGAGCATTCTTTGGGGGTCTTCCATGGCAGCGTCCCTTCCGGACAGGTAACCGATGAGGAAGGACGCAAGCTCGCGCCTGGCGTCGGTCTCCGCCTCCACCCTTCGCCAATAGCTCGCGATCTCCGCCGCGGCCTCTGCCCGCGGCAGCACGCTGATCGCGCGGATGCTGGCCAGCGGCATGCCGAGGCGGCGCAGCCAGGCCACCAGCCGGGCCTGCTCGAGCTGGGCGGGATCGTAGCGCCGGTACTGCGAAACCGGATCGACCTGGACCGGATGCAGCAAGCCGAGCTCGTCGTACAGGCGCAGCGCCTTGCGGGACAGTCCGGACGCCCGGGCGAAGGCCCCACTGGTCATGAGCTGCACGCCTGAGCCCTCCTCATACCGGGCAGGCTGCCCGGCTACCCCAGGCTGCGGCTGGCCCCAGGGGCGAGGTCAAGCCACAGACCCACACTAACCGCGCCAGCCCCGGCACCGGCCGGGTGGACGGCGGGTGGCGGGGCGGCGCTACTCTCGGTCCATGGCCCTGTCTGTGCCGCTGTACATCCCCAGCCCCCCGGTCAACGGGTTCCACCTGGGGCCTTTGTACATCCACTTCTACGGCCTGATGTATGTCATCGCGATCACGCTCGCGGTGATCATCACCCGGCGGCGCTGGCGGGCCGTTGGCGGAGATCCCGCGCTGATCACCGACGTCGCCACCTGGTCGGTCCCGGCCGGCATCATCGGCGGCCGGATCTACTTCGACGTCACCACGCCGTTCGACATCACGCCGCACACCTGGTGGGGGCCGTTCGCGGTCTGGGAGGGCGGCCTCGGCGTCTGGGGCGGCATCGCGGTCGGCGCCGCCGTCGGGATCTGGCGGGTGCACCGGGCCGGTGCCGACTGGCGGCTGATGGGCAACGCGGCCGCGCCCGCGCTGCTGGTCGCCCAGGCCATCGGGCGCGTCGGCAACTACTTCAACCAGGAGCTTTTCGGCAAGCCGACCGGCCTGCCGTGGGGCCTCGAGATCTCCAGGGCCGCGCGGCTGAACTCCGGCATCCCCGCGGCCGACCTGAAGTACACAACGTTCCAGCCGTCGTTCCTGTACGAGCTGATCTTCGATCTGGCGTTCGCCGCGTTCCTGGTCTGGCTGGGTCATCATCGCAACATCAAGCCGCCCGGCCTGCTGGCCCTGTACGTGGCGGGGTACTCGGGCTACCGGATCTTCGAGGAGACCATCAGGATCGACTCGTCAGCGCACGTCCTCGGGCTGCGGCTGAACTTCTTCATCGCGCTGGTGATGACCGTGGTCGGGCTCAGCTGGTTTGTCTTCAGCCAACGCCGGAGGAAACCGCCGGAGCCCGCGGAGGAGGCGGAGTCCGTGCCGGATGGCACAACCGAGGCGGGCGGCGCCACCGAGCCGGGCAGCGTTACCGAGGCGGGCGGCGCCACCGGGGCGGGCAGCGTTACCGAGGCGGGCGGCGCCACCGGGGCGGGCAGCGTTACCGAGGCGGGCGGCGCCACCGGGGCGAGCAGCGTTACCGAGCCGAGCGCCGCCGAGTCGTAGACAGCCGCGGCGCTGTCGGTCGGACGCCTGGGTCGGACGCCTGGGTCGGAGGCCCTGGTCGGACGCCTGGGTCAGCCGCCTCGGTCAGCCGCGCATGTCTACGGCGTTCACCCGAACTGGGTGGATGGTGACCACCACGCGCGACTGGCCCGGCTGGTCGTGGTCGCGCACGTTCGCGTTGTACTTCGCGTCGACCCGGTCGGCGAAGGCGTAGTCGTCGTCCGGAGAGATCTCGGCGTCGCCGCGGATCTCCAGGTAGCGATACGGGACGGCCAGGTCGAGCAGGAACAGGTTCGCGGCCGGGTTCGCCTGCAGGTTCTTCGTCTTCTGCCGCGCGGTGTTCAGCGACAGCCGGACCGTGTCGCCGTCCGCGAGGAACCAGACCGCGGACAGCTGCGGCCGCCCGTCAGGGCCGATGGTGCCGAGCGTCGCGACCTGGCCGTCGAGCAGGTCCCGGTGGGATGAGGGAATCGCTGGCATTGCTCTCCTCTGCCTTTGCGGTGCTGCCTTTGCGGTGCTGCCTTTGCGGTGCTGCCTTTGCGGTGCTGCCTTTGCGGTGCCGCCGCCTAGGGCTGCCGGGCAATCCACGCCGTGGGCAAGGTAGCGGCGACCCGCCACCCTGGCCGCAGATGACGGTTCGGGGGCCCGAGCCAGAACGTGACCCCTGATTGCATTTCGCCGCGCGTGCAGATCGACTGCGCCCGGAACAGGATGGTCCAATTCTGTCCGACCACGCAGGACCGCACGCCGGTCCGGTCCGCGTAGGCGACCAGGCCGACCGTGTCGATCCAGTCGTGGTTGAGGATGTGCAGCACGATCGGCCGGCCATCGGCCGACGCCGCGAGCTGCTTCACAGCGTGCGGGATCTGCGGCACCCCGTAGAACTTGGCGGGGGGGTCGTCGTTATTGTCCTTGTGCTGCGGCACCACCGTGGCGACGACCGCGGCCCCGGCGACCGCGGCGGCCAGGCCCAGCACCGCCGCCCGCCTGAGGTTCACCCGCACGACGGCCGCCACTACCGCGACGATGACGACGACCAGCGGCGCCGCCCAGTAGAAGTAGCCCAGGTAGGCCTGTGAGATGTCGTTGTCGTCGACGCCCTTGACCGCGTAGTAGACAAACAGCAGGGTCATCAGGCCAACTGCAGCCAGCGACGCGAGCAGGAAACGGCGCAGCCCGGGCAGCGGGCAGTACCACGCGAGCACCAGCGCGATCGCGCAGACCGCCAGGCCGACGATCAGGCCGCCGACGTCCGCGGTGGTGGACGGGATGCCTGGCCGCCAGTAGCGCAGCGTGTAGCCGATGGAGAACACCACCGAGTGGTGTGTCAGGTGTCCCGAGGCGGCGCGCGCGTAGGTGAGGTAGCGGCCGAACTGCCCGGGCCAGTGCAGCACGGTGTTCAGCGCGATCGGGAACGCGAGCACCGCGGACACCGCCAGCGCCCCGATCCAGTGGCGGGCGGGCACGTGGTGCGCAGTGTCCCCGGAGGCCTGGCGGCGGCGCATGACGACCAGGCACGCCAGCGACGCCACGACAACGACCGGCGAGAACAGCAGGAACTCCGCCTGCCCGTTGATGCACAGCCAGGCGGAGAGCGCGAGCAGCCACAGGTCCACCGTCTGCCCGCTGGCGACGGACGCGGCCGACACCAGGAGCAGCAGGGTCGGCGCGAAGTAGACGTACGGCATCCACGCGGAGTTGACCGTCAGCGGGTGCAGCGCGACGAACAGCAGCACGACCGCCAGGGCGGCCAGCGCCACCCGCCCGGAGCCTGCCTGCCGGGCCACCACCGCCAGCGAGGCCCCGATCAGCGCGGCGTTCAGCAGCAGGATCGCGAGCAGCTGGCCGTTCCACGGCGTCGGCACCAGGTGCAGCAGATCATGGAAGAACGACTCGCCACCGGCCATCACGTAGAGGAAGGCTGGCCCCGGGTGGTAGAAGCCTTCCTTTGAGTAGTTGCCCGTCAGCAGGTCGAAGTGCTTGGCCTGGAGAACCGCGATCGTGTTCGCGGCGAAGTCCATGTCTTCGTAGATCTTGGTGGTGAACAGGTACGCGTTGCGCACCACCAGCAGCACGGCGAGCGTAAGGAACGATCCCAGCCAGGTCACCGTGGCCAGGGACCACCGGCGGCGCAAGCGGGAAACCGGCGGTTCGGCGGCGGGCGGCGGCTCGGGCGTGGCCAGCCTGCGGGACGGCGAGACCTCCACGCTGGCGCTCCTTGGTGATATCCGCCTGCTCGGCCGACCAGCCCAGCACAGGCAGCAAGTCAGGCTCTTTGCACCCCGGCTTGGTGCCCGCTGTGTGTCGCGGTGCGGACGAGCGTGCAGCCGTAAGGTTGCAATCCCGCTACCGGCAGGGGATTTGCTCAGATAGTACCCAGCCAGCTTTTGGGACGCTGCGGGATGGTCCACTATCTCGGGTGCCCCGGGACTGCCGGGAGCCCTAGCCGGGGCGGGGGGAGCTCGCTGAGCAGGTTCTTGTGCCATATCAGCACCGCGTACATGCCGAAGTGGAACGTCTGAGCGGGCGGCCCGAACGTGGCCAGCACGGCCCGCTTGCTGGTGAGCCCGGGATAGCCGGGCAGGCCGCGGGTGAGCACGACGAAGCTCGCCGAGCTGTGCGCCGGGGTGTACCAGGCCCAGTCCGACTCGACGTTGCTCGGGATCAGCCTGCCGCGCGGCGTCACCACCACCTGGCGGATCTGGACCCGGTTGCCGCTGGCCAGTGTCACGACGCCGGACTCCCAGTAGCCGGACAGGCCGGTGTGCAAATGCCGGGCCGCCAGCCAGGCTTCCAGGCGCTGGTTCTGCGCGGGCGCCGCCGGCTGGCTGACCTCGTAGACCAGCCCGGCCAGGTAGCCAACCGCCATGATGGCCAGCAGCGGCAGCAGCCTGGCCGCCGTCAGCCTGCCCGCCAGCAGCCGCCCGGCCAGCGCCGCGGAGAGCGGGAGGACCGCCGCGATCTCACGGGTCGACGTGGAGTTGACCGCCTGGGTACTGATCACGTACGTGACCAGGTTGACCGCCACACCCGCGACCAGCAGCTGGGCGATCAGGTCGCGGCCGGCCAGGAAGCGCCAGGCGGCCACACAGATTCCGCAGACGAGCAGGGCCACGCCCACCACGTGCAGGAGGATGAAAACGGCCGAAGCGTGCAGCTGGAGCCCGAGGAAGTCGGCGCCGCCCAGGATCAGCACGCCCTCGGCGGCGACGCGCAAGTGGCCGGGCAGGATCGCGCCGGCCGCGGCGATCTGCGCGATGGCGTGGGGGGAGTAGAACCCGCCGTCGGCGCGGATGAGGTGCAGCGCCAGCGTGGCCGCCGCCGCCCCGGCGAGCGCGCCGACACCGAGGGCCACGTAGTACCACTGCGACGCCAGCGGCCAGCGCGCCGTGGCCACGGCCCGGCACACGCGAACCCCGCACACCAGCGCGAGCGGCAGCACGCCGATGTAGAGCACCAGCGTGTCCGCGACCTCGGCCCAGCCGAGCACCACGGCCGCGATGACCGGGATGTACCAGCGCGGGCGGGCGTGATCCAGGAGCAGCCAGACCGCCAGCACCGGCACCGACGTCCCGATGTGGTCGGGCGAGGAGATCAGGACGTTGACCCCGGAGTTCAGCTGCGGTGCCAGCATGATCCCGGCCGTGATCAGCACCCGCGCCAGGCCCTCACGCCCCGTGGCGGTGCCCTTGGCCAGCAGCGCGGCCAGCAGCATCGCCAGCGTGTAGGTCACGGCCGCGGCCACGTGCACCACGTCCGCGTTCAGCCCGCGGACGAGCTCCACGAGCATGTACTCCGGCAGCTCGGTCGTATAGAACGAAACGTCCGATAGGTGCCAGCCCTGCAGCAGCAGGTTGCCGTGCAGCATCGCCCAGGCCTGCAGGGCGTTGCCCGCGCCATCCGAGTTGACCGCCCGGGTCCGCGCGATCTGCAGGTTCACCGCGAAGACGGCCAGCACGCCGAGCACCCATATCGCGGGCTCCGCCCAGGCGCGCGGCCCGCGTGCGCGCTGGCCAGGCCGGGCCGCCGGAGCCGGAGCGCTCTCGTCGGCGGCCTGCGACGCGGCCGCCCCGGCCTGCGGCGCGGCCGCCCCGCCCGTGGCCGTCGCTTCGCCCGCCACCGGCGTCGCTAGATGGTCCCGGCCTCGATGGCCTGCCTGATCCACGGGATTACCTCGCCCAGCATGGCCGACAGTGAGGTCGTCGCCTCGAAGCCGAGAACCAGCTTGGCCTTTTCGGTGGAGGGGACGCGCCGCTGCACGTCGTACGTGAACGGGTCGTCATGCTCGACCCGCAGGGGGACGCCGGGCTCCTTGATCTTGGTCCAGATCAGCTGAGCGAGCTCGAGCACGGTCGTCGACTCGGCAGTGGAGAGGTTGAAGTCCTCGTTCACCGCCTTGGGGTGGTCGATCGTGTCAATGATCCCGCGGGCCAGGTCGCCGCCATAGGTGTAGTGGCGGACCTGGTTGCCGTCTCCCAGGATGTGCAGCGGGTCCTGCCCCCTGAGCACCTTCTGCACCAGGTCCGGCACCACGTGGCTCATGGCGAGCCGCACGTTGCCGGACAGGATCTCCTCGTCCCCGAGCGCCCGGCTCTCCCCGATCCCGACGCAGTTGAACGGGCGGACGATCGTGTACGGGAGCTGGTACTGGTCGCGCGCGGCGCGGGCGAAGTACTCGACCGCGAGCTTCTGGAAGCCGTAGGACGACAGCGGCGGCGGCACCTCGCGCTCCTGGCCCTCATAGGACGGCCAGGAGTCGGCAGACTCGAACACCATCGACGACGAGACGTACGTGACCTTCTTCAGCCTGCCCGCCTTGTGCGCGGCGATCGCCGCGTCGCAGGAGGCGGCAATGATCCGCTCGTTCGTCGCCAGCAGGTCGTAGGCGTAGGTGTGGAAGTAGGAGATCCCGCCGATCATCGCGGCGCCGGCGATGAAGTGGTCACAGTCGGACAGCAGCCGGGTCATCAGGTCGACGTCGCGCGCATCGCCCTCGACGAGCTCGTAGTTCGGGTTGTCGTCGTAGGACTTGGTGACCTTGCCGTACTTGGAGAAGTTGTCGATGCCCACCACGGCGTAGCCGCGCGCCAGGAGTTCCTCGACCAGGTAGCCGCCGATGAATCCAGCGGACCCGCTGACCAGTACCTTCTGCATCGTCACCTTGTCTCTTTCTGATTATCTGGGGTCCCCGTGAGGTTCTGGAGCTCATCGAGGCTCAGCTTGCGGCCGAACGCGAACCGGTACCACCGCAGGTACTTGGGCATCCAGGCCGCTACCCGGAAGTTGGACAGCCCCTCGTGCCGGTCCAGCCAGATCGTGGGGATCTCGGCGATCGGCAGCCGGAGCCGCTTGGCCTTGGCGGTCAGCTCGATGCCGATCTCGAACCCGTCCCTGCTGTCGATGCCGACCGCGCGGACGAACGCCGTCGAGTAGGCCTTGAACGAGTTGGTCGCGTCCCTGGTGCCCACGCGCGCCAGCAGCCGCAGACTGCGCCCGGCCCCGGCCGACATCATGCCCTTCAGCAGCGGCCCGCCGACCTGCTGGCCGCCGGCCATGTACCGGGAGGCCGCGGCGACGGCGACGCCCCGCTCCACGAGGCGGACCAGGTCGTCGATCTGCCGCACGTCGTCGCAGCCGTCGGCCATCGTGACCACGGCAACCGGCGTGGTGGCGTGATCGATGCCGTAGCGGATCGCGTTGGCCGGGCCCCTGCCGTAGGTGTTGATCAGGCAGTGCAGCCGGGGCTCGCGCTCGGCCAGGCGCTGCACCACCGGGCGGGTGGTGTCGGCCTCGTCATCGACCACGACCAGGACCTCGCACGGCAGCATGACCGCCTCGAACAGCCGCTCGAGCACCGGGACGATGTGCTCACCCTCGTTGTACGCCGGAATGACGATCGAGAGCCGCAGGGCGTTGGGGTCGCTGTCCGCTCCGCGCCGGACCAGGTCCGCGGCGGAGATCTGACTGCTCGATGCGCGGTTCTTGGCCATCACACGATCACACCGTCGCCGCGGAGGTTCCAGATGTCCACGATGGGCTTGTCGGTGGCCAGCGCCGCGTACTCAGCGTGCGGGGCGGCGATGATCAGCAGGTCCGACTTGGCCACCACGTCGCCGAGCGGCATCAGCGACGTGTCCGTTGTGACATGAGGATCGGTGCAGTACACCGCGTCGGTGGCGAAGGTGAGGATGCGCTTCAGCTTGTAGGCCAGGCTGGAGCGGACGTCGTCCGATCCGCCCTTGAACGCCATGCCCAGGATGCCGACGGCCATCGTGCCCAGGTCGTAGCGCCGCTGCAGCCGGTCGACCACGTACAGCGGCAGACCCTCGTTGATCGCCATCGCGGTCTGGCCGAGCGCGAAGTTGTTGTTGTTGAACGCCGCGAGCTGCATCGTGTCCTTCAGCAGGCACGGGCCGGCGGCGAACCCGGCGGCGGGCAGGTCGGCGGCCCTGGGGTAGTCGAGCATCAACCCCTGGCGGATCCGCTCGAAGTCCAGCCCGCGGTCGTTGGCGATCATGTAGAGCTGGTTCGCGGTGGCGAACTTGATGTACCGCCACACGTTCGTGAACAGCTTTGCCAGCTCCGCCTCCTCCGGCGTCATCCGGACCTGGCCGTCGGTCAGCAGGCCGAACAGCGCCCCGGCGCGCTCGAACGCCGATTCCTTCCGGGCGGAGATGATCTGCGGCAGCTCGAACAGCTCGGTCATCGCCTTGCCCTCGGCGATCCGTTCCGGGCAGAACGACACGTCGATGGAGTAACCGAGGCGGGCGATCATCTTCTCCACCAAGGCGGTCACACCGGGATAGACCGTGCTGCGCAAGATCAGCAGTTGCCCGTCGCGCAGGTGTGCCGAGCACCCGGACAGTGCCCGGGGGATCGCCTGCTGGTCCGGGTTAAGATGCTCGTCGACCGGGGTGCCGATCACCACCACGACGTTCTCGGCCGTGCCGACGATCGACGGGTCCGCCGAGGCGACCAGGCGCCCCTCGGCGACCGCGCGCTCGAGCACCGGCGCCGCGCCCGGCTCGTCGAACGGCATGCAGCCGTCGCCCACCTGCGCGACCGCGTCCGGATTAACATCATAAACGGCGACGTTCGCGCCCCGGTCGGCGAAGGCAATCGCCAGCGGGAGCCCGACGTGGCCGCATCCGCCGATGACCACAACATCGCGCTCAAATGAGGCATTGCGCTGCAGCGCCACTAGGACTCCTGATCCGTTTGCCCGGTCAGAACTTTTGCTTGGCTACCATAGCCGCCGAATTCACCGCGCGTGGCCGCAGGATCGACAGCGCCCTTACCCGCGGGAGCCCGGCGACGCCGACGGGCTATCCGCACCGCTGCCGCTGCCGGTTTGGAGTCCTTCCGGCTCGTTAGGGCGGTTCTCGGAGATCCAGGTGTCAATCCGCTGCCACCACTCGTAGAGCCACTGCACCTGCGCCTCGTGATCCGCGGAGCGGGGCACCTCGTCGACCGGCACCCGCCACCACTTCGCGCGCACGATCGCGCCGATGGGGAGGCTCCGCCAGACGTCGCCGACGCTGACCAGCCGGTCCAGGCCCGCATGGGCCACGAAGATCACGTCGGCCTCCGGGCAGGCCTCGATCGCGGCGAGCGCGCCGCCCGGCCGCGGCGGGAGCAGGTTGGGCATCTGCCGCGCCCTCGCCGCCAGCTCCCTCCGGCCGGCCCGCTCCAGCCGCCGGATGCCGCGCTGCCAGCGGCCGGGCGTCCAGTTCCCGCCCTCCGGGAAGATCACCAGCGCGCCCGCCTGGTCGAGCCCGCTGGCCAGCCGCTCGATTTGCTCGGTGAACAGCTTCTCGCCCACCTGGCGAGGCTGGATGAACACGTTGGGCAGCCGGTTGGTGACCACGTCCACCCCGGGATCGAGCTGCATCGTGGCCTTCATGACGATCCGTGGCCGCCGCCCGTACACGCTGAGCAGCTGGTGCACGAGCAGGAACGAGTCGCCGGGCCCGGCGTGGCGGCTGAGCACGATGACCGGGCGGGCCAGCCGGGCCGCCCGCTCCCAGGCGTCCGGGTCCGGCTCGTCCACCTCGACGCGCAGGCCGAACGAGCGCTCCGCCCCGGCGAAAATCTGGTCGAGAAACCAGCGCATGACCGCGTAGTGCCGGGTCTGGTATGGCTCGGTGCTCAGACGGCCGCCGAACCCGCTCGCGATCCACAGACCGAGGCACATGAACAGGGCTGACGCCTCGGCCGCGAGCCAGATGATCGCGAAGGCCAGCACGCGCAGCCCGCGCAGTGACGGGGGGTGGGCGGTGCGGCGCCTGGCCCGCCCCGCCAGGCTGACGACCAGGGTCAGCAGGGCGAGCAGGGGGGACAGCACGATGACGGCAACCGCGACGACGATCGCCAGCGGTGCCAGCACGATCCGGCGGACGAGCCTGGGTGGGAGCATGGCGTGCGCCTCCCGTCCTCGCCGGCCGGTCAGTTTCCGGCCAACCCGGCGAGATAGCTCGCCGAGGCCGCATAGGCACGCTCGATGCTCTCGCTGACCCTAGTCTTATCCCGATACCGCAGCTGGGCCAGGTCTGGCGCGGCCCGGTCTCCGCCCGCGGGCAGGACGTGCACCTGGACGTTCTCGGGCAGCGCCGACATTTCCTCGTGAAACCGGTACCGCCTGGCGATCTCGAACGCGACCAGACCCACCTGCCACGGCCGCCGCGGCACCGCAAGCGGGCGCTCGATCCGGCCGACGTGCAGGACGTAGACGGACCTGGCGCCGAGGGCGACGGCCCGCCCAACCGGGATGGAATGGACCAGGCCGCCGTCGAAGTAGTGCTCGCCGTCGACCTCGACCGGCGGCAGCAGGCCGGGCACGGCGCACGACGCCAGCACGGCCGGCACGATCGGGCCGCTGCTGAACCAGCGCGGGCTCGCCCGCTCGATGCTGGCCGCGACGCAGTGGAACGGCAGCTCGAGGTCGGCGAAGCCGGGCCCGGGGAGCGCGTCCTCGAGTACGCGGCGCAGCGGCTCGATCGAGTGCAAGTGCGTGCCCGACCTGGCCAGCGTGACCGCGCGGCCCCACAGATTCTCGCTGAAGGCCCGGCCAAGGGCGTCGCCGCCCCACAGATCACCGAGCCGCTCCGCCGCAGTGGCCGGGTCGGCCGCCACGAGCGCTCCGTTGATCGCCCCCACCGAGGTGCCGACCACGACGTCGGGCCGGATTCCGGCTTCGGACAGCGCCCGGAGCATGCCGATTTCGTGGGCGCCGAGGATGCCGCCCCCGCCGAGCACGAACGCCGTCGTCTCCACCCATCAGCCTCCGGGGTCGTCATCTACCCAGGGCACGCCGGAAGTATTCGACGGTTCTGTCGAGGCCCTCGTCAAGGGGTACGAGGGGCTGCCAGTCGAGCAGGTCGCGGGCGCGGCTGATGTCCGGCTTGCGGCGGACCGGGTCGTCGGACGGCAGCGGGCGGTTCTCGATGGGCGCGTCGCTGCCGGTAAGGGTCAGCACCTTCTTGGCCAGGTCGAGCATGGTGAACTCGCCGGGGTTGCCGAGGTTGACTGGGCCGGTGACGTCTGGCGCGGAGTTCATCAGCCTGATCAGCCCGTCAACCATGTCGTCGACGTAGCAGAACGAGCGCGTCTGCGAGCCGTCGCCGAACACGGTCAGCGGCTCGCCGCGCAGCGCCTGAACGATGAAGCTCGACACCACCCGGCCGTCGTTCGGCAGCATGTTCGGGCCGTAGGTGTTGAAGATCCGCGCCACCTTGATGGGCAGCCGGTGCTGCCGCAGGTAGTCGAAGAACAGCGTCTCCGCGCACCGCTTGCCCTCGTCGTAGCAGGACCGGACGCCGATCGGGTTCACATTGCCCCAGTACGACTCGACCTGCGGGTGGACGGTGGGATCGCCATACACCTCGGACGTGGACGCGAGCAGGATCGGCGCCCGCAGCCGCTTCGCCAGCCCGAGCATGTTGATCGAGCCGTGCACGCAGGTCTTGGTGGTCTGAACCGGGTCCCGCTGGTAGAACACGGGCGAGGCTGGGCAGGCCAGGTGGTAGATCTGGTCGACCTCGACATAGAGCGGGAATGTCACGTCGTGGCGCATCAGCTCGAACCGCGGCTGGTCGAGCAAGTCGAGGACGTTGTGCCGGGAGCTCGAGTAGAAGTTGTCCACGACGAGAACGTCGTGCCCGAGGGCGAGCAGGCGCCGGCACAGGTGCGATCCGATGAACCCCGAGCCGCCGGTCACCAGGATGCGCTGAGCCGGGCCGGTCGGCAACCCGGGAGGATCCTGCGCCATATCCGAACTCACAGAAAACCACTCCTTTAATCACCCTTTAACAAGCTTTGACCAAAGCATGACCGCTCTATGGCGTTCAATTTGGCAGGCGGGTCAACTTTATCCGCCATTACCCAGGTGGGCTCCCGTAAGCTGCCACCGTGAAGCTTTCGATACTGATGCCGGTGTACAACGAGCGGGCGACCTTGATCTCGGCAATCAAAGACGTCCTTAACGTTAATTTCCCCTGTGAAATCGAACTCGTCATCGTGGATGACGGCAGTACGGATGGCACCAGGGACCTGTACTCGTCCCTAGGCGATGACCCCCGCCTGAGCATCCACATGCACAAGCGCAACCAGGGCAAGGGCGCCGCGATACGCACCGCGGCCGCCGTCGCCACCGGCGACTACATCATCATGTGCGACGCCGACCTCGAGTACTCGCCGGACGAGATCCCGTCGCTGCTCGCGCCGGTGCTCGCCGAAGAGGCCGAGGTGGTCTACGGCACCAGGACGTTCGGCAGCCACAACTCCTATTCATACGCCTACGTGCTGGGCAACAAGGCGGTCACAACGTTCGCGAACGTCCTGTTCAACTGCTATATCAGCGATCTGGAGACCTGCTTCAAGCTGATGCCCGCCGACCTGTACCGCAAGCTGCGCATCCGCGAGACCGGGTTCGGCATGGAAGCCGAGATCACCGGCAAGCTGCTGCGCCTCGGCATCCGGCCGTACGAGGTGCCGATCACCTACAAGGCGCGCACCCGCGAGGCCGGGAAGAAGCTCACCTGGCGCGACGGCGCTGAAGCGCTGTGGATCCTGCTCAGGGAGCGGAGCACGCCGCGCCTGGCCCGCTGATCTCCGGTTCGCCGGAGCTGGGAGTCAGATCCGCCAGCCCTTGCGCTCAACGAGCCACGACAGGGCGATGAACACCGGCGTCGCAAGGCCAATCAGCAGCGCGCAGCCGCTGAACGCGCTCTGTACGAAGTTTCCCGCGACCGGCGAGATGCCGAAGTAGTAGCCGATGATCACAACCATCAGCAGCAGGTAGCCGCCTACGGCGGTGCCCAGGTAGTGGATCACGAACCGCCGCCACCCCGGCTCCGGCGCTACGATCGCGCGCAGCCGGGCGCGGGCGTGCCGCCGGCGCGCCTCCCGCGCCGGCGGCACGCCCGCCGGCGCATTCGGCGCGGGTGGTGCCGCGGGCGTTACCGGCACCTGCGTGGCTACCGGCGCCGAGACCGGTGCGGGATTCGACTGGCCAGCGGGTTGGCCCCGATTGGTGATGGCAGCGGCGGCAGCCGCCCCGGCCCTTGCGGAGCGCCGGGCGATGCGCAGGCCGATGCCGAGCGTACCCATGATCAGCACGAAGCCGGCCACCATCGGCACGAGATCCTGGCGGATCAGTGAGGACGACACGTCAGGCCGCTGTCAGGCGCGGAGCAGGAAGTGCCAGCCGCGGACGAAGAAATGCCAGCCGAGCCACAGCCACAGCGCGAACAGCGCCCACCGCCCGAATGGGTAGCGCATGATCACCCGGAACGTGGCGCTGAGCGTCGGCACGTCGCCGAACTTGTAAGTGAGGGCCAGGCCCTCCCACGCGAACAGGGCGCCGAACAGCAGCGCCCAGACGAAATATCCGATCAGCGGATGTTTTGTCACACCGACCTCCTGGGTCATGGGACGTCTTGGCTATGGTCTACCACTGCGGCGATGCAATCGGATGCGCCAGTCCGGCGCTGTTTGTGGCCCGGCCCCCGCCGTTTGGCTACGGTTGGAGCGTTTCCCGCCGAGCGAAGGATTCGTCCATGCCGAACCTGTGGAACTCGTTCAGGACCGACGCCAGGACCGGGACCACGGCAGAGGTGATCGCCTATCCCGGGGGGAACGGGGACGAGATCCACGCCTACGTGGCCAGGCCGGCCGGGGATGAGCCGGTCCCGGGCGTCGTCGCGGTGCACCACATGCCCGGCTGGGACGAGTTCTACCGGGAGTTTTCCGAGCGCCTGGCGCGGCACGGCTTCCTGGTGATCTGTCCGGACCTGTACTGCCGCTTCGGCCACGGGACGCCCGACGACATCACCGCCAAGGTGCGCTCCGAGGGCGGGGTGCCGGACGACAGCGTGGTCGCCGATTGCGGCGCCGCGCTCGCCTGGCTGAAGGCCCAGCCGGGCAGCAACGGCAAGGTCGGCATCATCGGCAGCTGCTCCGGTGGCCGGCACGCGCTGCTGACCGCCTCCCGGGTCAGCGGGTTCGGCGCGGTCGTGGACCTGTGGGGCGGGGGTGTGGTCATGTCGCAGTCGGACCTGTCGCCGGCCCGGCCGGTGGCGCCGATCGACTACACCGCCGACCTGACCGCACCGCTGCTCGGGCTGTTCGGCAACGACGATTCTCATCCCACGCCCGAGCAGGTGAACCAGCACGAGGAGGAGCTGAAGCGGCTGGGCAAGGAGTACGAGTTCCACCGCTACGACGGCGCCGGGCACGGCTTCTTCTACTACCACGCCCCCATGTACCGGCCCGAGGCCGCGATGGACGGCTGGGCCAAAATCTTCACCTTCTTCGACACCCACCTGAACGGGTAGCGGCCGCCGGCGCGCCGGTCACCAGCGCGGTGCGCCCGCCGGGGCCATGGCGATCAGCTGGTTGCGCCGCGGGTCCACCTGGACGTGCACCAGCGTCCCCGCCTTGGCGTCCGCGTAGGTCCGGCTGCCGACGACCAGCGCCCATGCCCGCTGGCTCACACCGTCGTCGATCGCGATGCAGTGGTCGATGCCGTTGTCCCCGTCGGACTGGGTCCACCGCTTCAGCACCTGGCCGTCAAACTCAGCGAACCGCGGCAGCCGCGACGCCCGCACCGCGCTGCCGTACACCCAGATCGCCGGGAGCCACCAGGAGGAGCCGGGGAGCACCGCAATGCCCGCCGCCCACAGCGGCCCGGAAGTACTCAGGACGGCCAGGACTATCCCGCCGTACATGCAGCCGTACGCGGTGATCAGCACTAGCTCAAGCTTGCCCGGTACGTACTTAGCGTCCGCCCCGCCGAGCAGGACCCGGTGCCAGCTGCCGCCAAACGACGACCAGGCGTGACCGCGGTCGGCGGACGAGGAGAACGCCGCCGCCGCGTCCGGAGCAGCGCCCAGCGCCGCCGCGTACGCGATCCGGCGGTCGCCTGCCACGGCGAGCATCGCGGTCGCCCCCGTCCGCCCGGACCGGCTGCCGATCAGCGCCACCCGGAAGCCGAGCCATTCGGCCAGCGCCGCCCGGCCCGTCCGGGTGAGCCTGGTGCGCCGGTAGAGCGCCCACGGCGCCTGCATGAAGACGAGGTAGGTGAACGTCACCAGGATGATGTCGCCTGTCGCGCGATGCTGAACGGTCGCCGTGTCGGCGAGCACCAGGCAGCCAGCACCGGCAACCTCGAGCAGCGCGAGCGTGCCACGCCCGATCCGGCTGCGCAGCAGGCCGCGCCCCCGGCGCCGGCCCGCACCTCGTCGCTGAACAGCTTGCGGAACTCATCCTCGCCGTCCTCGAAGCCGGTATCGAGCGCCGTGCCCGGTACCGCGCCCATCCCGGCGGCACGGAGCTCCAGGTGGGCGAGCGCCCGGCGCTCGTACGGGGTGAGGCCGGGGTCATCCGCCCGCCCGGCGGCCCTCCGGCACATGACCCGGCTGGGCTCGGCCTCATCCAGGCCGATCCAGCCGCGGGCCGCGAGGTCGAGCAGGGTCGCGGGGTAGCCGTCTTGCTTTAGCCGGCCTGCCAGCAGGCTCACCACGGCCGGCGGCTCATCGCGCGGCGTCAGCGATGCCCGCCCGGGGGCGGGCCGCCACCCCCGGGTGCACAGCGCAATCGCCGCGATCAGGATCACCCAAGCGCAAGACAGGGCCTCGGTGGCGTGAACGAGCATGGGGGAGTCCTTCCGCTGCGCGGTTGCTACACCCCTTGTTACGCACGCGGGCCTGAGCCGATTTGACCTTTCTTGCCAACGGCACTTGCCAGCCGCCGGAAGTGCCCGGCAGGCGGTTCGCCGGCCGCCGGAAGTGCCCGGCAGGCCGTTCACCCGCCGCCGGAGACCCAGAGCAGCCGGGGAAGCGTGGCCAGGGAGGCTGCCCGGCCGTCGGCCGCTGATGTGATCACTGCCGAGATTCGCTGCGCAGCCTCGCCGTAGCGGACGTCCTCGGCCTTGGCGGCGCGGCTGGCCATATCGGCGGCGCAGGCCGCGGCGGCCGCTCGATCCCCCGAGGCCAGCGCCATGCAGGCGGCCAGCGCGGCGTGCTCGATGCTGACGGCCACGTACAGTCCGGAGCCGGCGCCGGCCACCTGCTGCGCGCAGTCTCCTGCCGCCACGGCCGCGGCCGCAAGATCGCCGGAGGCGAGCAGCGCCAGTGCCCGGTGGATGCTGACGGAAGCGCGCAGGCTGGGGTTGTCCACCTCCGCTGCGATCGCAGCAGCGTCCGCCAGGTGGCGCTGGGCACTGCGCTGATCACCGTCGACCATGTCCACCATGGCCAGGGAGTCAAGGTGGTGCGCGCGGGCCCGACGCTCCCCAAGCTGCTCGGTCGAGCCGAGGATCTTCGCGAGCAGGGCCCGAGCCTCCTCGGCACGGCCCTGGGACAGCAAGACGAGCGCGAGCGAGTGCTCGGAGTTCGCTGCGCCCAGCTCGTCGCCCATCCGCGCCTTGAGCCCGTGGGCCTCGCCGAACAGCCGCATCGCCTCGTCCGGTTTCCCGGCCGCGACCCGGGCCGTCCCGAGAGCGTGCAGAATGCGCCCGATGCTGTAGCCATCGCCGACCTGCCGGGCCTCGGCCAGTGCTTCCCCGAGCAGCTGCTCGGCCTGGCTGATGTGGCCGAGCTCCAGGGCGATCGCGGCCAGGTTGAACAGCGCGCGGCCGGTCACCTCGCTGAGCCCGGCACCACGCGCGGCCGCGACGGCCCGGCGCAGCCAGCCGCTTGCCTCGTCCGGCCTGCCGCGCAGCCGGGCCACGACGCCGAGAACCCAGTACGCGCGGGCCCGCACGGCCCCGGCGACGTCCGGTGCCACGTCGGCGATCCGCTCCGCGGCCGCGCAGGCCTCGTCGGCGACGGCCGTGGCCTGGCCGAACTCGGACAGCATCAGATGGGCGCGGCTGCGCACCGCGCCGAGCTGCGCCCGCAGCACCTCCTCGTCCCCGGTCAGCCCGGAGGCCGTCTCCCGGCAGAGCTCGAGGGCTTCGGGAACCTTGCCGCGCTGCAGCAGGCTCTCCGCCAGCCGCCAGGCAGCCTCGGCCCGCACCACCAGGGGAGCGGGGCGGGCCAGGGCGTCGCGGTAGGCAGCCTCGGCCTCCCCGGCCCGCTCGGTATGCAGCAGCAGATCGCCTCGCGTGAGCAGCAGCAGCCGCTCGGCGTCGCCGGTCAGCTCGCCCGCGGCGAGCAGCTCGGCGGCGAGATCGGCGGCGGGCCCGGAGCGGCCACTGGCCACGATGTCCGCGGTCCTGGCCGCGAGGAGGTCGGCTGCGTCCGCAGGGTCGCCCGCCCGCAGGAAATGCCAGCCGGCCTCGAGCGGGTCGTTCAGCACTCGCTCGCAGTGCGCGGCGGCCAGCCGGTGCAGCTGCCTGCGCCCCGCGGCCGCGCCGAGCAGGCTGGCGTAGCAGTAGTCGCGGACCAGGGGGTGCAGGTCGGCCCGGGCCGGGTAGTCGATCAGCTGCCTGCGGCGCAGTTCGTCCAGTCCGGCCAGGACGTCATAGCGGCCCCCGGTCGCCTCACTGGCATCGATCAGCCGCTCGTCGAGCAGATCCACCGGGTGACGGAACACCGCGACGAGCGAGATCAGCCTGCGGCTCGGCTCACTGAGATCGCCCAGCGTGGCTTGCAGCAGATAGCTGACGACGCCGGGCTCCGCCTCCAGGCGGCCGATGACCGCGGCGGCTCCGGGCCCGCCCGGGCGGAGCTGGCCGAGCGCCAGACGGATCAGCATCGGGCTGCCGCCGGTCCGGTCGATGAGGGTATCGGCGAGTGACCCCGACACCAGCGGGCCGGCCAGCCCGCCGACAAGCTCGCGCGCCTCGCCGCGAGCGAGGCCGCCAAGCCGGAACGGGGTGAAGCCGGCCAGTGGCAGGTCCTCCCGGCTGACCGCGAGGAATTCCGCTGGGGCCGAGCCCGCCAGGTGCTCGATCACCGCCCTGGTCTGCGGCTCGTCGCGGAGCAGATGCAGATTGTCCAGGCAGATCAGCATGCGCGCCCGGCCCATGGCCTTCGTGATCAGGTAGAGCTGCTCGTCGCGGGGAAGCGGCTGCCCCACGTTCCCCGGGCCGCAGACGGGCCTGGCCTCGTCGTGACCGTGCCGGACCAGGAACCGCGCGAGCAGCCGGACAACGGCCTCGGCCGACGTGGTTACGCCGGCGGTCAGGGTGACCCAGCACACCGCGCCGCCCGCCGCCCGTTCCCTGGCCGCCGCGGCGGCCAGGCTGGTCTTGCCCACCCCGGGCACCCCGGATATCACCACCCGGCGTTCGGCGGCCAGAAGCTCGCGCAATTCCGCAAGCGCGGCCGGGCGCTCCACGTAATGCCTGGGCAGCGACGGGACGGCAGCCAGGTCGACGGCATCCCCGGCGGGCGCCGTGGTGGCGGGGGCGGCCCGTTCAGGCAAGTAGCCGGGCACAGGGCCGTCACGCGCGCTCAGCGCGAGTTCGTGCAGGCGGGCGGCGAGCTCGGGCTCGGGCCCGAGCCGCAGGGCGGGCAGGAACAGCGCGGCCACGACCGCGGGATCGGGCCGCCGCCGGCCCTGCTCCAGCCGGCTGATCTGCGCCTCGCTGTACCCGACCGCGATGCCAAGCTGGCGTTGCGTCAGCCTGACCCGGTGCCGCAGGACCCGCAGCAGCGTGCCGAAGTCAGTGAATGACGATGCCGCCAACGTCGCACGGCTGCTCGCCATGGCGCCACCATCCCGTGACGTCGATGCGCCTGCATGGTTCTCGGCGCAATCCTAAGCCGCGCGGGGCGGCCGGGGCGCGATGCCCGCCATGACGGTCTGCGCTATCCGGCCCGGCAGGTCCGGAGGGATGGCCACCTGGCTGCCCGGCGCGGCGAACAGCATCCGCGGCAGGACCTCGCCGTGGACCGTGCCGACGACCAGCGCGACCGTTGCCTCGATGTCCACGGCCCGGCCGACGCGGCCGAGCCGCTGTTCGGCGCGCAGGTAGCCGCGCAGGATGTCGGGCAGCCCGCGCGGGCCGTCCCGCTCCTCGCCCGGTTCTTCCCGCGGCTCCGGCCGGCCTTCGGCAGCGCCGTCCTGCGGCCCGGCCGCGCCGAACGCGGGAGCGCCGCCGACCATTGCATGGAACCGGACGAGCACGCCGGGCTGCGACATCAGCCCGGCGAACGCGGGCGCGACCCGCGTCAGCGTGTCCATTCCGGTCGCGATGAACCAGCCGAGGTTCTCGGCCACGGTGCCGGTCCCGGCCTCCGGCATCCGCGGCATCGCGGTCATGACGGAGGCGACGTGCGCGAGCAGAGCGTGCGCGAGCAGGTCGTCCTTGTCGGCGAAGTAGTTGTACAGCACGCCGTCGGCGACCTGCGCCTCCCTGGCGATGTCGCGCACGGCGAGCCCGGCGCTGCCCCGCTGGCCGATCAGCCGCGCCGCGGTCGCGATCAGGTACTCGCGCAGGTCCCGGGCGCCGCCCCCGTCGCCGTCGCGCAGCACGGCAGGTTTCCTAGGTGACATCGCGCCTGAGTGTAGTGACGACCGCGGCGCCGGCGAACACCACGGCGTAACCGAGCAGCACCAGCCCGCCACCCCACTGCGGCAGCAGCCGCGTCCCGCCGCCCAGGTCGGTGCGGTCGAGCGCCTCGCTCGCGTGCAGCGGCAGCCAGCGCGCCAGCCCGGATCCGATGATCTGCCCGACGATGCCCTCGACCAGCGCGATCCACGCCAGCGCGGCCGCCACGGCGCCGACCAGGTTGCGGACGAGCGCGCCAAGGCCGACGCCGATGACGGCGAACGCGAAGCAGGCGGCGAGGCCACCGCCCAGCGTCAGCCAGGTGTCGGTGCCGGAAAGCCGGATGCTGCCGCCCTTGGCCGCCCACCACGCGGCCGTGACGCCGACCGCGACGGCCGACGACACCAGTCCGGCGGCCGCGCCGACCAGCCCGTAGACGGTCATCTTGGCGGTGATCACCCGGCGCCGGTCCGGGCAGCTCAGGAACGTGTCGGTGATCGAGCCGTGCCGGTACTCGCCCGCGACCGCGACGATGCCGAAGAGCAGCGTGATGATCGCGGCCAGCCCTGCGTGCGCGAGCGCCTGACGCTGCACGGCCGGGTTGTGCACGTTGCCGCCCGACTGGATCAGGCCGGTGACCCCGGCCACGACGATCAGTGGCCCGGCGGCCAGCAGCAGCCAGGGGCTGCGCACACTCGTGATCTTCCGGAACTCGCTGCGGATCATGCCGGCGCCGCCGTCAGCCGCAGGAAGGCGGATTCGAGCGCGGTGCCGTTCCCGCCGAGTTCGTCCAGCGGCCCGGCGAACCGGAGCCGGCCGGCGCTCACGATCACGACGCGGTCGGCCGTCTGCGCCACCTCGCCGAGCACGTGACTGGCGACCAGGATCGTGCGGCCCTCGTCGGCCAGGCCGCGCAGCAGCCCGCGGAGCCAGGCGATGCCCGCCGGGTCCAGCCCGTTGGCGGGCTCGTCGAGCAGCAGCACCTGCGGATCGCCGAGCAGGGTGGCGGCAAGGCCGAGGCGCTGCTTCATGCCGAGCGAGAAGCCGCGAACCCGGCGGCCCGCGGCCTCGGCGAGGCCGACCTGGTCCAGCACCTCGTCCACCCGCTGGTCGGGCACGTCCGCCGCGGCGGCGAGCACCCGCAGGTGGTCCCGGGCCCGACGCCCGGGATGGAACCCGGTCGCCTCCAGCATCGCGCCCACGATCCGGCGCGGCCGGGGCAGGTTCCGGTAGGCCAGACCGCCGATCAGCACCGTGCCCGCGGTCGGCTTGACCAGCCCGAGCGTGGCCCGCAGCGTGGTCGTCTTGCCCGACCCGTTCGGCCCGAGCAGCCCGGTTACCTGGCCGGCCGGAGCCCGGAACGACACCTCCCGCACGGCCGTAACCGGCCCGAACGTCTTGGTCAGCCCGCGCACCTCAAGCTCCATCGACCCATCCCGTCTGCGGCTCTTCGCGTAGTGAACATTAGTTCATGAATATGTTTTCATGAACTGATGTTCACCGCAAGCGACACGGGCTACTTCGCCGGGAGTGCATGCTGTGTGGTGATGGCTGAAGCTGACGGCGGCGAGACGGCGGCGCGGCTGCGCGCAGAGATGGTCGCGCTCCTGAGGGAGCGGGGCAGCGTTTCCGACCCTAGGGTCATCGCGGCTCTCGAGACGGTGCCCAGGCACGTGTTCGTTCCCGGGTCGCAGCTGGCCGAAGCCTACGATGACCGGGCCATCGTCACGCATCTGCGGGATGGGGTGCCGATCAGTTCGGCTTCCCAGCCTGCCATCGTCGCGATCATGCTCGAGCAGCTCCGGGCCCCGGTCGGCGGTTCCGTTCTGGAGATAGGCGCTGGCACCGGCTACAACGCCGCCCTGCTCGCGACGCTCGTGGGTCCCTCGGGCCGGGTCGTCACGGTGGACATCGACCCCGAGGTGGCCGTGGAGGCCCGGGCCCACCTGTCCGAAGCGGGCATCGCGAACGCGACGGTGGTTTGCGGCGACGGCGCCATGGGCCGGGCCGACGGCGCTCCCTACGACGGCATCATCGTCACCGCTGGCGTCGCGGATCTCTTCCCGGCCTGGGTTGCCCAGCTACGCCCTGGGGGGCGGCTTGTGGCCCCGCTGTCGATCCAGGGCGTGCCCCAGTCCGTCGCCCTGACCCGCGCCGACGACGGCCACCTGCGCAGCGTCGCGGCGTGCGATGCCATGTTCATGCCGCTGACCGGCGCCATGGCGAACGCGGACCGGTCACTGCCCGTGCCCGGGCACCAGGGCGTGCGGGTGCATGCGCCGGCGGACACGGCGGCGGACTCCGGCCAGATCGCGGCGGCGCTTGGTGCCCGCGGGCCTGCGGCGGCTATCGGCATCACTACGTCGTCCCGTGAGGTGTTCCTGCGCCTGCGGCGGTGGCTCGCGTTTACCGACCCGGAAGCGGCTCTGCTCAGCTACACCGGATCCAGCGAGGGCGCCGACGCCAGCGGCGTACCGGCGATACTGGAGGGCACGCGCCGCGGCCTCCTGAGGCGGGCGAGTCCCTGCCTCGTCGGCCCGAGCGGGTTCGCCGCTCTCGACCGGGCGGCCCCTGCGGCCGCCGCCGAGGGCCCGTCGTGGCGCCGGACGTTCGAGCTGGCGGTGCGCGGATACGGCGAGGCAGGACGGCAGACCGCCAGGCTCACCGAGCTGGCAATTGCCTGGGATGCGGCAGGCCGCCCCGGCGTCGACCGGCTCCAGATCGACGCCTACCCCTCCGGTGTCAGCTCCCCGCCTGAGGCCAACCTGTTCCGCACCACGCACACGACGTTTGCGGTGCGGTTTCGTCCGCCGCCCACCGGACAAAGCTGAACCGCAAGCGGCGCGGGACCGAGAGCTGAGCCGCAAGCGGGGTGGGACCCCAGCTGAGCCGCGAGCTCGTCAGGTGCGCGGGCCGGGGCCGACGAGGCCGGTTTCGTAGGCCAGGACCACGGCCTGGACGCGGTCGCGGAGCTGGAGCTTGGCGAGGATGCGGGCGACGTGCGTCTTGACCGTGGCCTCGCTGAGGGTCAGCTGCGCGGCAAGCTCGGCGTTGCTCATGCCGCGGGCCAGCAGCCGGAGCACCTCGAGCTCCCGCGGGGTAAGCCCGGACAGGTCACGGTGCACGGCCACATGGTCCGAGCCCGCGAACCGTTCCACGAGCCTGCGGGTGATCGACGGCGCCAGCAGGGCGTCGCCGGACCGGACCGTGCGCACCGCGGCGACGAGCTGCTCGGGGGTGACGTCCTTGAGCAGGAAGCCGCTGGCACCGGCGTTGAGCGCGGCGTAGACGTACTGGTCGAAGTCGAACGTGGTGAGGATGATGATCCGGCTGTCCCGGCCGGGCCGGGCGGCGAGGATCTGCCGGGTGGCCTCGAGGCCGTCCATCTCGGGCATCCGGATGTCCATCAGCACCACGTCGGGCCGGTGCTTGAGCACGGCGGCCACGGCCTCCTGGCCGTCTGCGGCCTCGGCCACCACCGGGATGCCTGCCGCGCCCAGGATCATCCGGAAGCCGCTGCGAACCAGCGTCTGGTCGTCCGCGATCACCACCCGCGGCGGGGCCGGTTCGCCGGCCAGCCCGGCGGCGTCGGTGACCCGGCCGGTGGGGCCGGTGACCGGGCCGGTGGGGCCGGTCACGGGACCGGTGGCACGGTCGGCACCAGGTCCGCCGGGATGCGGGCCCGGACCAGCCAGCCGCCGTCCGGCCGCGGCCCCGCCTCCAGTTCGCCGCCGTACACCGCCATCCGCTCGCGCAGGCCGAGCAGGCCGCGCCCGGCGCCGGGGATCGCGGGCGCGGCGCCCCCGGCGGCTCCGGCCGGCCGTCCGGCGTCGGCCACCGCCACGACCAGGTCGCCGTCGCGGTAGTCGACGCTGACGCTCGTGTGCGGCTTGCCCGCGTGCTTGATCACGTTGGTCAGCGCCTCCTGGATTACCCGGAACGCCGCCAGATCCAGGCCTGGCGGCAGGCCCCGCGGCAGATCGCCGATGTGCAGATCGACCGGCAGCCCGGCGGCGGTCACCCCGTCGATGAGCGACCGGAGCTGCCCGAGGCCCGGCTGCGGTCGCAGGTCCTGGCCGGCCTGCCGCAGTCTCCCGCTGTGCCCTGGTCCGCCGCGTCGGCCGGGCCGAGCAGGCCAAGCAGGTGGCGCAGCTCGGTCATGGCGGCCCGCCCGCTGGCCTCCACCGCCAGCATCGCCGACGTGGCCTGGTCCGGGGCCGCGGCGAGCACCTGCCGGGCCGCTCCGGCCTGCACGATCATCACGCTGACGTTGTGCGTCACGACGTCGTGCAGTTCGCTTGCGATGCGCGCCCGCTCCAGGTCGAGCGCGCGTAGCGTGGCTGCCTCGTGCTCCGCCTGCAGCCGGTCCAGCCGCGCCTGCGAGTCACCGGCCTGGCGCCGCCAGACATGCATCGCGTTGCCGGCCACCAGGATCGGCCCGAGCAGCAGCAGCGTCGCGCTGCTGTCCCGCAGTTGCGGCATCGTGCCATGCAGCGTGCCGGTCACCAGCAGACCGGCCGCTGGCATGCAGAGCATCGCCGCGCCGTAGAACCGGCTGTACGCGAGGGCGGAATAGGCGGCCACGACCACCACGATCACGGTGACCACCGTTTCCCGGTAACCGGGCGTGGCCACGGCGATGCCCAGGATCAGCCAGAACGCGGTCAGCGGCCAGAGCCGCCGCAGCGCGAGCGGAGCCGCGCTGACGGCTGCCAGCGGCAGCTGCCGCCAGTCGGCCAGATTCGGGCTCGTGGCTCCGTGCAGGGCGGCGCGGGCCGGGCCGAGCTGCAAGACGGCCGGCTGGAGCGTGCTGGTTCTGGGCAGCAGGACCAGCATCGCCAGGGCGGCTGCCGCGGCCAGCGCGACGTCTACGCCGATCGCTCGTGCCGTCGGCCTGGTGCGTGACTCCACCGAGCCGACGAACGCCAACGTACTGCGCAGCACGCGCCGTGCCCGATCCAGCCGCTGAGCCAGCTGCCCGGCCGGGCTTGACGCCTGCCACGGGCGCGGCATGCTGATGCCGTTCATCTGATCATTGTGTCCCAGCAGCGCCGCGGTGCCGTCCGCCGTGAGGTGTAGCCGGATACATCGCCCGGAGGATCGGCGGCCAATGATCACACCTGCGGCCGATGCGTTTGCATCCGTCGGCCGACGACCGCCCGGCGGCCACGGGCCTAGTGTCCAGCGCCATGAACGCGATAATCGGGCTCACCGACGTGACGAAACGGTATTCCGGCGACGGCGCGCCTGCGGTGGACATGGTGAGTCTGCAGGTCACTGGCGGTGAAGCGGTGGCGGTGATGGGGCCGTCGGGCAGCGGGAAGTCGACGCTGCTGAACCTGATTGCGGGGCTGGACCGGCCCACGGCCGGAACGGTGACCGTGGCTGGGCAGCGGGTGGACCGGATGAGCGAGACCGGGCTGGCGCGGTTTCGCCGCGCCGAAGTGGGGATGATCTTCCAGTTCTTCAACCTGCTCGACGACCTGACCGTCGCCGACAACGTGCTGCTGCCCGCGCAGCTCGCCGGGCTGTCTCGCCGCCGGGCCCGGCAGCGGGCGGGCGAGCTGCTGGCCTCGCTGCGGATCGAGCAACTCGCCGACGCGTATCCGGAGCGGCTGTCGGGCGGGCAGCGGCAGCGGGTCGCGATCGCCCGCGCCCTGGTGAACTCCCCGGCGGTGTTGCTGGCCGACGAGCCGACCGGAGCACTGGACACCGCGAGCGGCCAGGAGATCGGTGGCCTGCTGGCCGGGCTGAACGCTTCCGGCCAGACCCTGGTGCTGGTCACCCACAACCCGGCCCTGGCCGCGGCTTACGCGGGGCGGGTCATCGAGCTCGCCGACGGCCGCATCAGCAGCGACACCGGCAGCAACACCGGCGCGCAGGTGCGGCGATGAGGCCGGGGCCGGTGCTGCGTGCGATGCGCGGCGGGCTGACCCGGCGCCGGGTACAGGCGGCCGTGATTTTCGTCGTGCTGCTGGTATCCACCAGCGCTTCCGTGCTCGGCCTTGCCCTGGCCGTTGACTCCAACGCGCCGTTCGACCACGCGTTCGCGGCGCAGCGCGGCGCCGACGTGGCCGCGACCGTCGACTCGGCGGCGGCCTCGCCGGCCGAGCTGGCGGCGACCAGGCGGCTGCCGCAGGTCACCGCCGCCGCCGGGCCGTTTCCCGAGGCCACGGCCGGGTTGCAGCTAGCTGGCCAGAGCGGATGCAATCCGGCTCCGGGCACCCCCTGCTCCGGTGCGCAGACCCTGCCGGCGATGACGCTGGTCGGCCGCGCCTCGGCGGGAGGTCCGGTCGACGACGTCGTCCTGCGTTCTGGCCACTGGGCGCAGCGGCCCGGACAGGTGGTCCTGTCCAGCGCCGAGGTCTACCCGAACGGCAACCTGCCCCCCGGCACCGGGCTTGGCGCACGGCTCATCGCGACCGGCGTGGCGGGGACGCCCACGCTGACCGTCGTCGGAATCGCCACCTCGGTGACCGGCTCGGCGGACGGCTGGGTGGTCCCCGGACAGATCGCACCGCTCCGCCCGGCGAAGGCCCCGGCCAGCGCCCAGATGCTGTACCGGTTCCGCACCGCGGGCTCCGCGGCCGCGATCCGCGCCGACGTGGCCGCCGTTACCGAGGCCCTGCCACGGGGCGCGGTGCCCGCAGCGCAGTCGTACCTGACGGTCCGGGAACAGGAAGCGTCGGGGATAGCGCCGATCGCGCCGTTCCTGGTCGCGTTCGGCCTCACCGGCCTGGTGATGTCGGCGCTTATCGTGATCAACGTCGTCGGCGGAGCCGTGGTAGCCGGTTATCGCAGGATCGGCATCCTGAAGAGCATCGGCTTCACCCCGGGCCAGGTCGTGACCGCGTACGCCGCCCAGGCCCTAGGCCCGGCCGCCGCCGGATGCGCGGCCGGGCTGGTGGCCGGGAACCTGCTGGCGGGGCCGCTGCTCGGCAACGCCGCGAACGTGTACGGGGTGGGATCCCTGGGCGTGCCCGGGTGGGTGAACGCGGCGGTGGCGGTGGCGATGTGCTGCCTCGTCGGGTTCGCCGCGATGGTGCCCGCGCTGCGCGCGGGCCGCCTCAGCGCGACGGCGGCGATCGCCGCCGGGCGCGCCCCGCGCTCAGGCCGCGGCTACGCCGCGCACCGCCTCTTCGGCAGGATGCGGCTGCCAAGGCCGATGACGATCGGGCTGGCCGCGCCGCTCGCCCGGCCCTCGCGCACAGCGTTCATGCTGGTCGTCGTGCTGCTCGGGGCGACCGCAGTCATCCTCACCGTTGGTCTCGGCGGAACGCTGACCCGGGTCGTGTACGGGCTGTCGCTCGCCAGGACCGAGCAGGTCCGCGTCGGGTACATCGGCGGCTCGGGGTCCGGGCCGGCTGGTCCCGGGGCTGGCCCGGGCGCGGGCATTACGCCGATACCGGGAGCCGGCGGCCAGCCGATGGGCATTCTGCAGCCCATGGATGCCGCCACGCGGCGGGTCGTGGCCGTGGCGCTGCGGGCGCAGCCTGGCACCCTGCACTACGTGGCCGAGGCGGACGAGCAGGCGACCGTGTACGGCGTGGCCGGGCAGATCCCGGTGACCGGGTACCTGGGCAGTGCGGGCTGGACCGGATACGGCATGGTCAGCGGGCGCTGGTACAGCGGGCCGGGCCAGGTGGACGTGCCGGCCTACTTCCTGGCGGTGACCGGCAGGACGATCGGGGACACGGTCACGATGACCTTCGCCGGCAGGCGGATCCCGGTACGGATCGTGGGGGAGATCTTCGGCAACCAGAACAACGGGCTGGCGATGGTCACCGACTGGCAGACCCTGGCCAGCGCCGACCCCGGCCTCGAGGCGGGCGGGTACGACGTCGGCGTGCGCCCGGGCACGTCGCCGTCCGATTACGCGCTGCGGATCCAGGCCGCGCTCGGCCGGGGATACGTGGCGGGCGTGAACAGCAACAACAAGGGCCTGCCGCTGGTGCTCGGCCTGATCGGCAGCCTCGCGCTGCTGCTGGCGGGCGCGGCCGGGCTCGGCGTGCTCAGCACGGTGGTGCTGCAGACCAGGGAGCGCGCGTACCAGATGGGCGTGTTCCGCGCGGTCGGGATGACGCCGCGGCAGACCATCGCGATGGTGGTCTGCTCGGTCGCCGGGATCGGCCTGGTGGCTGGCGTGGCCGCGATCCCGGCCGGGATCGCGCTGCTGCGGTCCCTGGCGCCGGTCATGGGGGCCGCCGCCGGGACCGGCATGCCACCCAGCTACCTGGATGTCTACAGCGCCGCGGAGCTCGCCGGGCTGGCGCTGGCCGGGGTGGTGATCGCCGTCGCCGGGGCGCTGCTGCCGGCCACGTGGGCCGCCAGGAACACCACCTCGTCGGTGCTCCGCGCCGAGTAAGGCACGAGTTGCTTGCGCCCCGCCTTTCGGCGGATAAATCCGGGGCGGTGGCTACTGGCGGGCCAGGTTGGGGGCGCCGTCGCGGAGGACGAACTTCTGGATCTTGCCGGTCGCCGTCTTCGGGAGCTCGGTCACGAACGTCACGCCGTGCGGCGCCTTGAAATGGGCCAGCCGGTCCCTGGTGAACGCGATCAGCTCCGCGTCGGTCGCGCTGGCTCCCTCGCGCAGCACCACGAACGCGTACGGCGCCTCGCCCCATTTCTCGTGCGGCAGGCCGACGATCGCGGCCTCCTGCACCGCCGGGTGGCGCAGCAGCGTCCCCTCGACCTCGACCGAGGAGATGTTCTCGCCACCGCTGATGATCACGTCCTTGATCCGGTCGCGGATCTCGGCGTAGCCGTCGGGATGCACGACGGCCGCGTCACCGGTGTGGAACCAGCCGTCGCCCATCGCCCGCTTGGTCGCCTCCGGGTCGTTGTAGTAGCCGTCCATCACCACGTTCCCGCGGACGACGATCTCGCCGAGATCCTGCCCGTCGGCCGTCACCTCGCGGCCGTCCGGGTCGACCACCCGCAGCTCGCCGGAGGTGATCAGCTCGACGCCCTGGCGTGCCTTCATTACCGCCCGGTCGCCGGGGGACAGGTCCTCGTGCTCCGGCAGCGGAGCGCACACCAGGATGAACGGCGCGGTCTCGGTGAGGCCGTAGACGTGCGTCACCTCCCAGCCGAACTCCCCTTCCAGCCGCTCGATCGTGGCCGCGGCCGGGGGAGCCCCCGCGGTGACCACGTGCACGCCCGGCCGGACCTCGCCGCGCGTCTCTGCCGGGGCGTTCGCCAGCGAGATCAGCACCGTCGGCGCCGCCGACAGCCACGTCACGTTCTCGTCCCTGATCAGCCGGAACACCTCAGCGGGCTCGACCTTGGGCAGGCAGATGTGGGTCGCGCCGGCCGCGGTGACCGTCCACGTGTAGGTCCAGCCGTTCGCGTGGAACATCGGCAGCGTCCACAGGTAGTGCTCGCCGACCGCGATCGGCAGGTGCAGCAGCGTGCCGATCGTGTTCATGGCGGCGTTCCGGTGAGTGATCATGACGCCCTTGGGGCGCGCCGTGGTGCCGCTGGTGTAGTTGATCGTGAGCAGGTCACGCTCGCCGATCTCCGGCCGGGAGAACTCGGGGCTGGCCGCGGCGATCGCGGCCTCGTAGTCGAGCCAGCCGTCCCGCGCGCCGCGCAGCGCCACGAAGTGCGTGACGTCCGGCATCTGGTCGCGGACGCCGTCAACCGCGTCCAGGTAGTCCTGGTCCACGCAGACCACGCTGGCGCCGGAGTGGTTGACAATGTAGACGAAGTCGTCCGCTGTCAGCCGGTAGTTGACCGGCACGAGCACCGCCCCGATCTGCGGGACCGCGTAGAAGGCCTCAAGCTGCGCGTGGGTGTTCGGCGCGATCGTCGCCACCCGGTCGCCCTGCCTGACGCCGAGCCCCTGCAGCGCCGACGACCACCGGTCGCAACGGTCGAAGAACTGCTCGTAGGTCAGCCGCAGGTCTCCGTCGACCACCCCTTCCCTGGCGCCGTGCAGGCGGCGGGTGCGGCGGGCGAAGTCGACAGGCGTCAGGGCTGTTTCCACGGGATACCTCCACTGGCTTCGCGGAGTGAGCGGGCTGTCCCGCCCGGCCGAACGCTATTCCGTTCCCGATGTTTTCACGAATGCCCGGCTCGTGACCTGCCCGGGTCTGCGGCAGGATGCTGTGCATGAGGGACTGGGCTGCCTGGCACGAGGCCTACGACGACCCGTCTTCGTTCCTGAACGTGCGGCTGCGCAAGGTCCGGCAGCGTCTGTCCGAGGCCATCGGTGCGGCGCCCGCCGGGCCTGTTCGCCTGGTCAGCCTCTGCGCAGGCCAGGGCCGTGACGTCATTGGCGTGCTGCCGGGCCACCCGCGGCGCGACGACGTCCACGCCGTCCTGGTGGAGTCCGACCCGCGCAACGCCGAGGCGGCTCACCGCGCTGCCGCGCAGGCCGGGCTACGCCAGGTCGAGGTGCGCGAGGCCGACGCCGCCGCTGTGGCCGGATTCGCCGATGCGCTGCCGGCCGACGTGCTGCTGCTGTGCGGGATCTTCGGCAACATCAGCGACGAGGACATCAAGTTCACCATCGAGGCAGCGTCGGCGATGTGCCGGCCAGGCGGAACCGTGATCTGGACCAGGCACCGTCGGCCGCCGGACCTGACGCCGCAGATACACGCCTGGTTCGCGGCGAGCGGGTTCGACGAACTCGCCTTTGAGGCGCTGGACACCGAGGACAGGCTGATGAGCGTGGGAGCGAACCGCCTGCGCCGCGCCGCAACCGCCGAGCTGCCCGACCGACCGCTGTTCACCTTCCGCCGGTAGCCGCGCCCACCTGTCCGTTCCCTGGTTGTGGTGAGCGGGTCAGCGACTCCAGCAGGCTGGTGAGGCCGCCGATGGCCTTCGGGTCGCCGTCGAAGCGCAGGTCGCCGGACTCGGCGGTGCTCGGGATGGGGCGGACGCCGAGTGTCACGGCGTGGAAGGTGTCAGCGTCGGTGGACAGCGTGGCTTCGGGGTGTTCGGCGGTCCCGCGCCGCACCCGGACGGAGCCGGAGGTGCCGTCCACCGTGAAGACATCGGCGCCGACCCGCAGCTCGTACCGGCCGTTCACGGCCATCGGGTCGGCAGCCGCCTGCAGCGCGATCAGCAGGGAGTCCAGGCTCCACCCCGCGTCCTCGGGCAGCGGGGCCTGGGTTCCCCACTGGCCGAGATGCACGATGACGGGCTCGAGCTCGTGCCCCCAGCCGGTCAGTTCGTAGACGCCAACCCGGGCGGGAGGGCCTAGGTCGCGGTGGCGGATGACGCCGCTGCCGATCAGCTCGCGCAGCCGCTGGCTGATCACGTTCGGGCTGGCCCCGGGCAGCCCGGCCAGCAGATCGTTGAAGCGCTTGGGACCCAGCAGAAGCTCGCGAACGATCAGCAGCGCCCACCGCTCGCCGATGACGTCGAGGCTGCGGGCCACCCCGCACTGGTCGCCATAACTCCGATTCACGCTCCTAGCATAGCATCGTCAAGTTGACATTCCAAAGCTAAACTCCTAACTTAGGAGCATCGCTTCTGAAGGAGGAACTGAGATGGACGTGAAGGACAAGCGCAAGCCCACCAAACCCGCGGCCGGCAAGACCTTCGAGGGATTCACCGACGAGGAACGAGCCGCGATGAGGGACCGCGCCCAGGAGCTCAAGGCGGCTCCGCGCCGCGGCAAGGCGGACGGGGAAGGCGATGTGCTCGCGAAGATCGCCGAGATGACGGGGCAGGATCGCGCCCTGGCCGAGCGGGTCCACGCCATCGTCAAGGCCACCGCGCCCGGCCTTTCGCCGAGGACCTGGTACGGGATGCCCGCGTACGCCAAGGAGGGCAACGTCGTCTGCTTCTTCCAGAGCGCACAGAAGTTCAAGAGCAGGTACGCGATGCTCGGCTTCAGCGACAAGGCGAACCTCGACGAAGGCGCCATGTGGCCGACCTACTACGCGCTGACGGAGCCGACCGCCGATGTGGAGGCCAGGATCACCGCGCTGATCAAGACCGCGGTGGGCTGAGCACACCGCCGCCCCGGCAGCCGGACGGCCCGAAGGGAACCCCCATGCTCGCCGCTCAGTTTCGCGCGACCGTCTCCCCGGTCATCGCGAGTCCGGTGCTGCGCCGCCTGCTACCCGCGTTCGCGGTGTCGGCGATCGGCGACGGGATGAGCGCGGTCGGCGTGGCGTGGCTGGCGATCCGGATCGCCGCGCCCGCCGACCGCGGCCTGGTGGTGGGCGTGGCGGTCGCCGCCTATACGCTGCCGGGCGCAGCCGGGGCGGTACTGCTGGCCAGGCCGCTGCGCGGCCTGGCCAGCCGGCACCTGGTCGCCGCCGACGCGGCGCTGCGCGCGGTGACGCTGAGCATGATCCCGCTGCTGTACGCGCTGGGCGCCCTGCGGGCCGGGTCGTATGTGGGGCTGCTGGCGGCGTCTTCGCTGCTGCACGCCTGGGGCATCTCCGGCCAGTACACGTTGGTCGCCGAGCGCCTGCCGCCGCAGTACCGCACGACCGGGAACGCGCTGCTGTCGGGGTTTTCGATGGCCGCCTATGTGATCGGCCCGCTGCTGGCCGGCCTGGCGGTGGCGGTTGCCGGGCCTGCGCTGCCGGTTGCGGCCGACGCGGCGTCCTTCGCGATCCTGGCGGTCGCTGCAGCCACGGTGAGGAATCATCCAAGGTCCACCGGACTCGCGGATGCCGCCCAGCCGGACCGGGCACGGGGCTTCGCGGCGATCGCCCGCAGCCCTGCGCTGGCCGGCCTGCTCGTCCTGACCGTCGTCTACTTCTTCCTGTACGGGCCGGTCGAGGTAGCCCTGCCGCTATACGTGACCGGGCCACTGCACGGCAGCGCCCCGCTGCTCAGCCTGTTCTGGGCCGTGTTCGGGATCGGCGCTACCGCGGGCAGCATTGTCGCGGGACTGACGCGCCGCCTCCCGGTGTGGCCGATCCTGATGACAGCGGTCATCGGCTGGGGCGCGGCGCTCGCCCCGCTCGGCCTGCTCGCCCTGCCCGTTCCCGCGCTGGCTTGCTTCGCCGCTGGCGGCCTGCTCTATGCGCCCTACCCGGCCCTGTCGGCCACCTTGTTTCAGCGGGAAAGCCCCCCGGAAGTGCTCTCCCAGGTCTTTGCTGCTCGCGGCGCGCTGACCTTGCTCGCGACCCCGCTCGGCACCGCGCTCGGCGGGCCGCTCACCGCATGGCTCGGCGCCCAGCACGTCCTGCTGGTCTCGGCGGCGGCAACCGTCGCGTCCGGCCTGGTCGCCACCACGATCCTTATCACGCACCGCCGGAAGCAGACCCGGCCCGAGGCAAAGAGCGCCGCCTTGAGAGCGCAAGCGTGAAGCCTCCATCACTAGGCCCGGCACGACGTGCGGCAATTTCGTACCGGCCTGAGAGACTGGCGCGATGGTACGGATAGACACCGTGGTCATCAACGCGACGGACGCCCGCCGGGCGGCGGAGTTCTGGGGCAAGGCGCTCGGATACACGCCACGCAGCGAGGGCGCGCTCACGCTCGTCCCGGAGAACGGCGACGGCCCTGCCGTGAACCTGGACGAGACCGACCGTGCGCATCTTGACCTGCGAGTGGCGAACGCCGCCGAGCAGCAGGCAGAGGTCGAGCGGCTGATGGCGCTCGGCGCGCGACGGGTGGAGTGGGAGTACCCCGACGGCGCCAACTTCGTGGTGCTCGCCGACACCGAGGGGAACCCGTTCTGCGTGGTGAACGCCGGCGACGGCTGAACCGACGCCGGCCGGGAGTAACACGGGGCCGGTCGCCAGACACTAGGAAGTGTGGAGAGCTCAATCACCGTTCGCATCGCGCATGCCAGGCCGTGGCCAGGGAGGATCGGCGACCGGAGGCTCCTCATCGTGGGCTATCTGGTCGTGCTCGCCGACGACGCCGGCCACCGCGCGGTGCCGGTCTGGCTGTTGCCCGGCAACAGAGCGGGTGGCAGCTCGCTGCCACGTCTTGTCAACGAGCCGGACGGGGTGACCGTGACCGCCAGGGTCCCCGAGGAACTCGGCGCCCGTCTGCTGCGCGCCACGGGGGCCTCGGTGACCGGCGTGGACATCGAGATGATCAAGGCCGACGCCGGCGAACTGACGGCCGAGACCGCCGCGGCGCGGATCGAAGTCGGCGGCCGCGCGGGATCCCGGCAGGTCACCGCCCGGCTCGGCTTTGGCCTGGCCTTGGCCGCCGTCACCGGGGCGCCGGTCCGGGTCCCCGGCGCGGTGCTGGACCGGCTGGCCGTTCCCGTGCCCGGGGACGACATGGTCGGCCCGATTCTGGACCGGCTGCCACCCGACCGGCGACTGACGGAGCGCCGCGCCCCGGTCTCCGCGGGCGGTCCCGCCGGCGGAACCCATGCGAGACCCCGCTTCGAGCCGCGCAACCTGTCGTTCGCCGATGGCCTGGGCCGGTGGGACCTCGGCATCGACGTGCCTGACGAGGCGGGACATCCGGGGGATCGGGATTACACCTCCGCAGCCGAAGGCGTTTCCGCGATCCTGTCGGCGGCCGTGCCGCGGCCCGCCGGGTCAGCAGCGCTGGCGCAGACGATCTTCGCCGATGACTACCGGGGCGGCCGGGTCATGTTCCGCGGCGAGATCCGCACCGAGGGCGTCTCACAGCGGGCCGGGCTGCGCCTGGAGATCATCACCCGGGCACGGCGGGTCAAACCCGAGCGCGAGAGCAGATGGGAGCTGCGGCCCGAGCATGAGCAGCGCCACGTCACCGTCTCCGGCAGCAGCGACTGGGCCAGCCAGGAGGTAACCGCCCTGGTTCCTGACGACGCCGAGCTCATAAGGTTCGGCATCACCCTTGCCGGCCCCGGCCTGGTCGCGCTGCGCTCACCGGAACTGGCCGCCGGGACCTGAACGACGGCCATGGACATCTCCGACGGTGACCTGGTCCGGCTGGCCCGCGACGGCGCCCCGGTCGCGTTCCGGCTGCTGGTCGAGCGGTACCAGGCGATGACGCGTGCCCGTGCCGCTGGCCTCAGCCGCAACCGCAGCGACGTGGACGACATCGTGCAGGAGTCGTTCCTGCAGGCGTTCGTCGCGCTGGACCGGCTGCGGGATCCGGACCGGTTCGCGGGCTGGCTGGCCGCCATCGTGCTCAACGTCAGCCGGAACCTGCAGCGGCACGCCCAGCCGGTGCTGCTGCCGGAATGGCCCGAGCCGCTGCACCCCGCCGCCCCGGACGCCGTGCCGTCGGCTGACGACCTCGACCGGACGGCCGCGCTGCGCGCGGCCGTCGCCGACCTCCCGGCCGGGCAGCGGCGTGCCGTCGCGCTCTATTACTACGCGGACCAGCCCGCTGACCAGATCGCCGAGTCGCCCGGCGCGGTCCGGGCCAGCCTGCACAAGGCGCGGCTCCGGCTGCGCGCGTACATCGCCGAGCACCGGCCCGACCTCATCCCCGCTGCATCACGGAGGACCCAGATGACCAGCGTCCGCGTCGCGCGTGCCGAGGACAGGCCCGCGCGCGCCCGTCAGTTGCAGGTTCGCGTGCCCACGCATCTCGTCGTGCTCGCCGACGACGCCGGCGGCCGGGAGCTGCCGATCTGGCTGCTGGAATTCGATGGCCTGCGCCTGGCCCGGCTCCTCGAGCGGAACAAGGCTGGCCCGGCGGAGGCCGCAACCGCGGACGATCTCACCGCGGAACTGCTTCGCGCGGCCGACGCGCGGGTAACCGGTGTGGACATCGACGAACTGGGCCCCGAGGTGGCCGGAGCGCGGATAAGGCTGGCCGGTCCGGCCGGACCACAGACGGTCACGGCGCGCCTGGCCGAAGGCATTGCCGTCGCGATCGCGACCGGCGCTCCGCTTCGGGTCGCCGACGCGGTGATGGACCGGCTGGCGCGGCCGCCGGCGCGAGAGGGCGCGGAGCCTGCGCAGGCCCCGGAACCAACGATCTCGCCCGCTCCGCAGGAGCGCGGCCCGGCGGGCCAGCCAGCTGACCGCCTTCGCCGACGGCCCCGTTTCGAACCGCGCAACCTTGCGTTCGCCGACGGCCTGGACGGCTGGCTGTTCGCGGGCAATTTCTCCGAGCATGCGAGCGAGTCGCACTGGCACGACTACGCCTGCGCAGCGGAGAACGGGTCGGTGGTGCTTTCGTCGGCCGTGCCGGAGCCGGCCGGGTTCGCGGCCCTCGGCCAGGAACTGTTCTCCGACGACTACCGCGGCGCGGTGATCACGTTCCGCGGCGAGTTCCGCACCGCGGATGCTCCCGGCCGCGCCGGGCTGTTCCTTCGCGTGAACGAGGGTCAGCCGATCCAGGGACCAATCACGGACCGCTCCGTCTTCGCCGATCCGGACAACAACATCGTCACGATCCCGGCCGGCCGCGGCTGGGCCAGGCACGAGGTCAGCGCGCGGGTCCCGGACGACTCGGACGCGTTCGTGTTCGGCGTCTTCCTGGCGGGACCCGGCCAGATCGAGGTCCGCAACACTGAGCTGGCCGTCGACCACTAGGCGCCCTGGTGACCGTGGCGGATCATGCCAGGAAGCCGCTGAGGGCAGAGATCCATTGGTCTGGCTGGTCGACGTGGGTCATGTGCCCGGCGCCGGAAAGGACGATGGCCCGGGCGGCGGGAATCAGGACAGCGGCTTGCTCGGCCAGGGCGGCGGGAAAGGTCATGTCCTGCCGGCCGTGCAGCAGCAGGATGGGCAGGCCCAGCGCCGCGAGGCGGGGAGCCGCGTCATCGCGGTGTGCCCGGGGCAGGGTGCCGGCTCGCCAGGGCCGCAGCCACTCGGCGGAGAACCGGACCCGCTGCAGGCGGGCCAGGTAGCCGGGCATTGCGTCCCGGCGCCACAGGTCCGCTGGTGCTTGGGCGATGGCGGCGGCGCGGGTCAGTTCGGGGCCCGGCAGGGCGGGATCGGACCAGGCGCGTCTGGCTGCCGCGGTGCGGCGGTCGCGTTCTGCCCAGCCATCGAACGCGCCGGGCGGGACCGGCAGCACGCTGCTGGAGGCGATGACCAGCTTGCGCACGCGGTGCGGCGCGGCCAGGGCCAGCCGCTGGGCGAGTAACCCTCCGTAGGAGAAACCCAGGACGTCGGCGTCGGCGACGCCGAGCGCATCCAGCAGGACGGCAAGATCAGCAGTCGCGGCATCGGGGGTGTACTCGCCGTCGGCCAGGCCGCGAGTGGAACGCCCGCACCCGCGCAGGTCGGGCAGGATCAGCCGGTGCCGGCCTGCCAGGCGGTCCAATGGCTCGCGCAGGTAGCTGTGATCCCAGTCCGGGCCGCCGTGGATGACCAGCAAAGGGCGTTCCGCCGGGCCCTGGGACTGCGCGACGAACAGCCGCACGTCAGGCTCCGCGGACACGACGACATGGTTTTCGGTCCACAGGGGCATCGATCAGCCGTTCACGCGGGCAGCAGGCCGATCGCCGCCTTGGCCTGCCGCACCTTTTCCCGGCCCAGTTCGCTGGCCCGCGCGGCGCCGGCCCGCAGCACCGACCGGATGTGGTCGGGGTCGCGGGACAGTGCCTGGTAGCGGTCGCGGACCGGCGCCATGGTCGCTACCACAGCGTCGGCGACCGCGTGCTTCAGGTCGCCGTACCGGCCGAACTCGCCGCTCAGCTCCTCGGGTTCCTGGCCGGTGCACGCGGCCAGGATGGCCAGCAGGTTCGACACCCCGGGCTTGCTGGCCGGGTCGTAGGCCACCTCGCCGTCGGCGTCGGTGACTGCCCGCATCACCTTGCGCCGCAGCACGTCAGGCGCGTCGAGCAGGCGCAGTGAGCCCGCGAGCGACGAGGCCGACTTGCTCATCTTGGCGGTCGGATCGGCGAGGTCCATGATCCTGGCGGCGACCGGCGGGTTGACCGCCTTCGGCAGCGTGAAGGTCGGCCCGTACCGGCTGTTGAACCGGGCCGCCACGTCCCGGGCCAGTTCCACGTGCTGGCTCTGATCCTCGCCGACCGGCACCTCGTCGGTGTCGTAGAGCAAAATGTCGGACGCCATCAGGACCGGGTAGGTCAGCAGCGAGACCCGGACCTGCTCCTGGCGGCGGGCCTTCTCCTTGAACTGGATCATGCGCTGGGCCTCGCCATAGCCCGTGGCGCACTCCAGCAGGTAGTGCAACTCGGAGTGCTCGGGCACATGCGACTGCACCATGAACAAGCACAAGTCCGGATCGGCGCCCGCGGCCAGCAGCAGCGTGGCGAACTCCAGCGTTCGCCGCCGCACGTCGTCGGGCTGGTGGTCGAGCGTCAGCGCGTGCAGGTCGGAAACGAACACCACGGTGTCCGCGATGGCTTGCTCGGCCACGATCGGCCGGATCGCGCCCACATAGTTGCCCAGATGCAGTTCCCCCGACGGGGTGAACCCGGTGAGTCGTCGTGACATTGGTCTTGCTCCTCTGCCTCAGGCCGCCGCCCGGAGCCACGCTGACCGCATCAAGGCAAAAGAAGACGGCCGCCCAGCCCGGGCAGCCGCGTGTCGATGTGCGCGAAGGGACAGTGCCGCCCGGTCAGGGGCGCCACCAGCCGCAGTAGCCATAAGTCATTCGCACGTCACCATTCTACGGCGCGCGTGCCTCAGCTGTCCGGCCGGGTCAGGCGCCTGCGCAGGTAGATGATCAGCACGATGAGCAATATGGCGATTGTCCCTGGCACCATCGTGCCGACCCAGTCGAAGCCCGGGTTCTGCGGGAACCCCGCCGGGACATGCACGCCCTGACGGGCCAGCATTTCGCGGGCGATCTCGCGTTCCTGAGGGCTCATGCCGGGTCTTAGCGCGCCGGCCAGCGCGGAGAAGGCGAAGACGAAGGCGGCAGCGGCGGATGCGCCGATCGCGATCCGGGTGGTGTGGACGCGATGCGCTCGTGCCTCGGCGGCGGTGCGCGCTGCTTTCTCTTCGACGGCGCGCGACGCGAGGATGTCGTCCAGCGGCAGGTCCGTGAGCAGCGCCGTCAGTTCCTTCCCGGTGCGGGCGTTCAGGGCCTGCCCGGATCGCTCGTCGAATTCGTCGGCCGTAAGCCGGGCCTGGAACGCACCGCTCAGCTCGTGCAGGGCCCGCTCGCGGTCGGCGTCGGACACCCGCAGGTCACCCGAGGGGTATTTCCAGCCAGCTCTGTCCATGATCCGTACTCCTTCGGCGCGCAGTTTCAGCGTAACCCCTGCCCGTTGTGCGTTGCCCGGGCGGCAGAGGACCGCGCCCGTCACTGCACCAGTTGCCCGCATCAACTCATTAATATAGTGTGCTACGCAACTAGATAAACACCTGGTGGGAGAGCTGGGAGCGCTGATGATCGACTTCCATCTGAACAGCAGGTCCGGCGTGGCGCCGTACCTGCAGCTGATCCGGCAGGTCCGGCAGGCGCTGCGGCTGGGCTTGCTGCGTGAGGGTGATCAGCTTCCAACGGTCAAGGACGTGGCCGGCTCGCTGGCGATCAACCCCAACACGGTGCTCAAGGCTTACCGGCTGCTGGAGTACGAGGGCCTGGCGTCTGCGAAGCCAGGCGTCGGCACGTTCGTGACCAAGACCGTCAGCGAGGAATCGGTCGTCGCGCATCAGCGGCTGAGCATGGAGCTGTCGGCGTGGATCGGCCGCGCGCAGCGGGCGGGCCTGGACTTCGAAGACATGGAGGCCCTGTTTCAGCGGGCCTCCCGGGCCGCCGAGCAGGAGGAAGCGGTATGACGAACGCCAACCCGGCGATTGAGGCACACGGTCTGGGCAAGCGGTATGGGCACCGCTGGGCGCTGGCCGACTGCACGCTTGCCATCCCGGCCGGGCACGTGGCCGGGCTCGTGGGCCCGAACGGGGCAGGCAAGACCACCTTGATCAGCCTTGCCACCGGGATGCTGGCACCGACCACCGGCACCATCGAGGTGCTCGGCGGCCTGCCGGCCAGCGGTCCCGGTCAGCTCGCCCGCGTTGGCTACGTCGCGCAGGACACCCCGACCTACGCCGGGCTGAGCGTGGCCGACCACCTCAGGCTCGGCGCGCACCTGAACCCGCGCTGGGACGCCGGGCTCGCCCGGCGCAGGATCGAGCAGCTGAGCCTGGACCCTAAGCAGAAGGCGGGCAAGCTGTCCGGCGGCCAGCGCGCCCAGCTCGCGCTGACGCTCGCGCTCGCCAAGCGGCCGGAGCTGCTGATCCTTGACGAGCCGATCGCCAGCCTCGACCCAGTCGCCCGGCGCGAGTTCCTGCAGGTCCTGATGCGCGTGACGGCTGAGCAGGAGCTAAGTGTGGTGATGTCCTCGCACCTGGTAGCCGACCTGGAACGGGTCGCCGACTACCTGGTCGTGCTTGTCGCCTCGCGGGTGCGGATCGACGGCGAGGTGGACGACCTGCTCGCCACCCACCACCTGCTCACCGGCCCGCGCCGCGCCGCCGCCACCCTGCCAGCCAGCCAGCAGGTCATCACCGACAGCCACGCCGGCCGGCAGAGCACGTTCCTGGTGCGCAGCAGCGAGCCGGTCATCGACCCGGCCTGGACGGTCGAACCGGTCAGCCTGGAAGACCTGGTGCTCGCGTACATGGGCCACGCCGAATCGCCGCAGAGCCAGCGGCTGGAGGTGCACCAATGATCTGGCTGACCTGGCGCCAGTTCCGCCCGCAGGCCATCGCCGCAGCCGGCGGGATGGCCGTCGTCGTGATCGTGCTGGCGGTGAGCAGGCTGGGCCTCGCCAGCGCGTACACCGCCGCGGGCCTGTCCGCGTGCCACGCGCACTGCGCCACGGCGGCGAGCATCTTCCTCGACCGGGTCGGCAACTTCGACAAGTTCCTGGACTTCGGCACCGTCTTGCTGCTCCTTCTGGCGCCCGCGCTGATCGGCCTGTTCTGGGGCGCGCCGCTGATCGCCCGCGAGGTCGCGGAGGGCACGCACCGGATCGCCTGGAACCAGAGCGTCACGCGCACCCGCTGGACCATCGTCAAGCTCGGCCTGGTCGGCCTCGCCGCCATCGCGACGGCGGGCCTGCTCAGCCTGATGGTGACCTGGTGGGCCAGCCCGATCGACGCAGCATCGCTCGCCGGCGGAGCTGCACAAGCCGCCGCAACCGCAGGGAACGGGGCGCACGTCACCTTCTCCGGGTTCGCTGAGGCCCGGCTTGACCCGGTCACCTTCGACGCACGGGGCGTGGCGCCGCTCGGCTACGCGGCGCTCGCCTTCGCGCTCGGCGTGACCGCGGGCGTGCTGCTGCGCCGGACGCTGCCCGCGATGGCCGTGACGCTGGTCGCGTTCGTCGCGATCCAGCTCCTGATGCCGAACTTCGTCCGGCCGCACCTGCTCCCGCCCGCCCACATCACGACGCCGTTGAGCACCCAGCACGGGCAGGTCAACACCAACGCGGGTACCGGGATAACCGACATCCAGCTCACCGGGTCTTTCAACGAGCCTGGCGCCTGGGTGCTATCGGACGTCGTTGTCACGCCATCGGGCGCGCAGCCGTCAGACATCGTCATGACGCCAGCAGGCCCGGACTTCACGGTGCTACCCCGGGCATGCACTCCCACGCCCGGGTCTGCCTTCAACCCTGTCCCTTGCCGGGAAACGCTGGCTGCCATGCACCTACGCCAGTCCGTCACCTACCAGCCCGCCAGCCGGTTCTGGCCGCTGCAGTGGATCGAAACCGGCATCTACCTGCTGCTGGCCGTCGGGCTCGGCTGGGTGTGCGTGTGGCAGGTCCGCCGCAGGCGCACGCCATGACCCGGACCCGCGGAATAGCTGCCGAGAGGAGGTCGTCGTGCTGAAACGGCTGTTCTCGTGCTGCTACGCCGGCACGTACGACCTCTTCAACGGGCCTGCCGAGCGGGCCGGGCTGCGCGAGCAGCGGCACGACCTGCTCACCCAGGCCACGGGCGCCACCATCGAGATCGGCGCGGGCACCGGGCTGAACCTGCCGCACTACCCGCCGGCCGTCACCCGGCTAGCGCTGATCGAACCCGACCCGCACATGAGCCGGCGGCTGCGCAGGCGGGCCGCCCGGTCCGGGCGCGACGCAGAGATTGGCAGCGCCACCGCTGACCGGTTGCCTTTCCCTGATGCCTCGTTCGATACCGCGGTGGTCACCTTCACGCTATGCAGCGTCCCGGACGAGCAGGTGGCGCTGAGGGAGATCACGCGGGTGCTGGCCCCGGGCGGACGGCTGCTGTTCCTCGAGCATGTCCGCTCCGACGATCCGCACATCGCCGCTAAGCAGGACAAAGCTCCGTTTCCCTACCCGCTGATCGGCTGCCACCCCAACCGGGACACGCTGCGGGAAATCAAGGCGTCGCCGCTCGCCGTGGAATCGGTCCGTGCTGGCGAGCTGCCGAAGACTCCCGAGATAGAAAGGCCCATGATCATGGGCACGGCCCGCCAACCCGCCAGCGCCTGACTAGCACGGACCAGAAAAGGTCCGTTCTGGACGGCTGATCCGCCAAAAACGGATTCGGCGGGAAGGCCGCGAGTTCCGGGAGCAGAACAATCGCGTGCTCAACGCGATGCGAGAAGACTTGGCCGACCTCAGGTCTCACGTCAACAACCTCAGTTCTCGCGTGGACAACGGGTTTGCCGAGATGCGGGGCAAACTCGATGCTGCCGCGGCGGGTCAGGAGCAGATCGCCAGGTTGCTCAGCACCCTGATCCAGCGGGAAACGGACCGCACGACGGCCAGTAGCACCGTTCCGGGGTTCCGCTCGAAGCGTGAAAGCGCCGACGATCATGGGCCGAGGTCCCACAGCAGGCGGTAGTAGCGGGTCCGGTCCGGGTCCGGGTCGATTCCATAGGCGCTGAGCAGCAGGCCTTCCCACTGCGGGCCGTAGTTCCAGTCCACGCTCCAGGTGGCGACCGCGAGATCGGCCCACCGGTCAGCCACACCGAGCTGGTCGAAATCGACGTGACCCGAGCAGCGGCCGTCGTCGGTGATCAAGGTGTTGGGCGCGCAGGCGTCGCCGTGGCAGGCGACCAGCCGGTCGACTGGGGGAATGTCGGCCAGCCGGTCCAGCGCCTGCTCGATGCTGAGCGACCGGTGCACCGGGTGAAACCCTGTCGAGTCAAGGTGGCCGGTCCCGGCCCGGCGGCGGGCATCGGCCAGCTGATCTTCGGTCATCCACGAGAACGGGCAGGCCGTCACCGGCATCGCTTCGTGCATCGCGCGCAGCCCTTCACCGATCGCCGCGACCGCGGTGGCGGGCTCCGCAAGCCACCGCGGCGTGACCGCGTTCTGGCCGGGCAGCGCGGAGGTGACCAGCCATGATTCGGTGTGGTCCGCGCCCTGGGCGAGGACTCGCGGCACCGTGATGTAGGACCAGGCCCACTCGAGCCGGGTGGCTTCCTGGGCCAGGTCGATCCCGCTGCTGGCTGGCGTCCACTTGATGAAGTACCGGTCGGCTGTCCCGCCTATCTCGAACGTACGCCCGCCAACCGCGTTCTCCCACACTTCGCGGACCGGTCTGCCCACGGCCAGCTCCACTACCCGCAGCGGCACCGGCTTGCGACTCGAACCATCGGGTGACCCTCCCCGCCCGGCCGACTGTTCTTCCGCGTCGCTCATCGGCGCGATCATCTCACCCCGGGCACGAGAGGCGGGCGCTACGCAACAGCCTGCGGGCTGGGCTGGCTGGCGGCGCCCTCGGACGCGGCCGCCGGCGGCCCGGTGCGGGCCCGGCTTCTCATCGGCAGGAACAGCGTCAGTGCCGTGGCGAAGGCCAGGATCTTGGACAGCACATTGAACGCGAAGGGGCCTGGCGTGGCGGGGTAGGCAAAGCCGGACAACGCCCAGGCCGCGAAGACCGCCAGCATCAGCGCGAAGGAAAAGAAGGCCGCTTTTGTGAGCCGTACCATCGGGGCGAACATCAAGAACGACAGCGTCGCGAACTCGACGAGGAACAAGGGCGCGAAGAACAGGACCCGGTACAGAGCCGGATCGGGCGGGATCGGGGGATAGGTCCTGGCCATGACGATGAGGTCGTAAGGGAACTCGAAAACCATCGGCGCGGCGATCGCGCCAACGGCGGCGCTCAGCAGCCGCACCCGCCAGCCCTGCGATCTGGCGGCGATGAGGATCGCGACGAAGATGGCAACAATGCAAGCGCCAGTGACTGGCGCGATCGGATCCGATGGCAGGGCGTGAAGCAGGTGATGCTGGCGCATTGCCCTCACGTACTCATGGGCGCAAATTAGGAACGCGACGATCGCGAGCAGCCAGGCCACCACCATGATCCCTATGGCGGTCTCGCCCGGTCTTGGCAGCCGGACGGGCCGGCCCAGCCGCGTTCCGGCGTACAGCACACCTGCGGCGGCGGCTACCAGCACGATGGCGAGATCGATCTTCGCCGTGCCGCTGTAGCTGACCCAGGTACCGTCAATGGGCTTTGTCATGACTGCCTCCCGTGGCGTGCGCGCATCCCATGTACTGGCTTTGACTCCCGCGGTCGCCTCGCCGGCTTTCTCCTGCCCGGTCTCGTCGATCGCTGCGATCACCAGGCCGCGGCCCGGCGGCTGCGCCGCGCTGCCTCCTCCACGCCTTTGGCCGCGAACCGGCGCACCACGCTGATCGCGGCGAACGTGTCCCAGACCGCGTGGTTCAGCAGCCGCTGCGTCCGATCCGGCGTCTGGTCCCCGCCGTGCCGGCCGATGCTCTACCCGTTACCCGGGGCAGCTCGCTGACCACGCCGACACATACTTGCCCGCCTGCAGCCATGGCTCGTCCGGGCAAAACACGGCCGCAGCAGCCCCAGCAGCTCCGAGCGTTTCCGCAGCGCCAGCCCGGCGCCTATCCTGACGGCAGCAGCCGCCTCTGTTCTTGTACTCGTCACACAGCATGATCACGAGGCGGCTGCGCTCACACCCGCCCATCTCGTAATAAGGCCACGTCAACCTAGTCCCGGTCTGGCCGGGTGGCCCGTTCGAACAGGGCCGCCAGTTGTGCCGCGTAGCCCTCGAGATCGAGGTCCGGGTCGTTTACGAACTGGTTCAGCAGGTCTTCCACCGCGACCTTGATGACCGACGCCATGACGTGCGGGTCGAATGGCCCGAACCGGCCCATGTCCTGCCCGAGGCGCAGCACTCGCTCGAGCGCCGTCACTTCGCCGGCGCGGGTGCTAAACGCCGGATTCGGGCTCCCCGAGTCGTCGCGGAAGGCGTTGAAGACCCGGACCAGGGCCAGTACCTGCCGGGCATGGGTCCGGTAATACCCGGCCCACGCGGTGACGTAGGCGGCAATGAAGCGCTCGGGGAACCGGTCCGGCTCGGCAGCGATGAGGCGTGGCTCCAGGTACTCCGCCATGGAGCCGATTACATCGGCGATCACCGCGCGGATCAGGTCGTCCTTCGCCGCGAAGTGATAGGTGACCACGCCCTTGCTGACCCCGGCCCGGCGTGCCAGCTCGCCGACGGAGGCGCGGGCAAACCCAAGCTCCGCGATGACCTCGATCATGCAGTCCACGAGTTGGTCGCGGCGCTTCTGCTGGGTGAACGTACTGTCCCCGGCCACTCGACCACCCCGGCTAGTACGCATGATTCAAAGTTAGTACGGTCGTACTAATCTGTCAACAACGATACCCATGACGGTCGCCGCTGGCGACAGGTGCCCGTCAGAGCTGAGACGCCGGAGAAGATGGCCGCGTTGGTGGCGTTAGAGCTCAGAAGCGCGATCATGCCGCGAAAAAACCAGGTCCGGCGCTCCTGCGCCGGGAGACGGCCAGGCTCCTCCTGAGCCGGCGTGGCCTCAGCCGCGGCACCGGCTTGGTTCCCGTACTGACCTCTGGCCGGGCTAATGCTGGCGGTGCGGCCGGCGCCATGCCCCGTGGCCTCGTCATCTAGCGCCGCCGGGAGCATGGCTGGTTCCTCGCTCATGCCCGTAGCATCGGCGTGCGGCAGCCCCCCGGCTCCAGGGTGCCAGCACCACCGCCGTCAGGTGCGGTCGGCTTCCCTGCACCGGCATTGCCCTGCTGCCAATTGTCATTAATTATAGCATGCTTTCTATTTAAGAATCTTTTGTTTGACATAGCGAATCCGAGAGCGCATTCTGCACGGGCAGCTATTCGCGCGCGCATTGCGGGGAAGGGATTCTTTATGGGCCTGGGGCAGGTTACGGCCGCGGACGCGGGAACCTGGAAGCTCGGCGACCTGGTGGTAAACCGGCTCGGATTCGGCGCGATGCGCCTGCCGCAGACCGGGCGGGCGCTGGTGCCGGACGCGGTGCCGCGCGACCGCGACCAGGCGATCGCGGTGCTGCGCCGCGCGGTCGAGCTCGGGGTCAATCACATCGACACCGCCGCGTTCTACTTCTCCCCGCTCCGGTCGGCCAACGAGCTGATCAATTCGGCGCTGGCGCCCTACCCGGACGACCTGGTCGTCGTCACCAAGGTCGGGCCGGGCCGGGATCCGTGGGGGGAGTGGACCAACCGGGCCAGGCCCGACCAGCTCCGCGGCCATGTCGAGGAGAACCTGCGCCAGCTCGGGCGTGACCATCTCGACGTGGTGAACCTGCGCGTGCAGGCGGGCATGACGTCGATCGCGGAGCACGTCGGCGCGCTCGCCGAACTGCGCCAGGCCGGGCTGATCCGGCACCTGGGTGTCTCCGGCGTGACGCCGCAGATGCTTGCCGAGGCGCAGGCCATCGCGCCGGTGGTCTGCGTGCAGAACCGCTACGGCATCGGCGCGAGCAGCCCGGAACACGAGTTCGTGGAGGCCTGCGGGCGCCTCGGCGTCGCGTTCGTGCCCTTCTTCACGATCGCCGGTGAAGGCCGGGGCGCGGGTGCTATCGGCACCGAGAACGCCGACGTGCTCGCGGTCGCGCGGGCACACGGGGCCACGGCGGCGCAGGTCCGGCTGGCCTGGGCGCTGCAGCGCGGGCCGCACGTGCTGGTCATACCGGGCACCGGCGATCCCGATCACCTGGCCGCCAACGTGGCGGCCGCCGCACTGCGGCTCACCGACGACGAGATGACCCGCCTCTCCTCCGTGCGGAGCGCCTAGAGCTCAGACGCCAGCAGCAGAGGACAGCCAGGCATGGACTCCCGCCGGGCAGTCAGAGCCTGCGTGGAGGGATCGGCTCGTCGTGGTAGCCACCGTCGGGGGATGGCTCCACCCACCAGGCCTGGGCGCCGGGCCGCATGGCGACGGCTTCATGCAGTTCGGTGCCGACGTAGTGCAGACCGACGCCGTCCTCGGTGGCGTACCCGGCCGGGAGTTCGCCTTTGGCGACATACTCGCGGTAGACGCGGCGGCGGGGCTGGTCGTCGAGCGAGTCATGAACCCCGTTGCTGTAGGGCAGGAAACCCAGGCCGTCGGTGAACACGGCCAGGGAGTCGCCGAATGAGTCGGTCGGACCGCCGCGGTGCCAGCACAGGCTGCCAGCGCTCCATCCCGCGAGAACCACGCCCCTCTCCCAGCATTCCCGCATGACGGGGGCCAGCCGGTGCGCCTGCCACACTGCCATCAGGTTCACCACGCTGCCGCCCCCTACCAGCAGGACGTCCTGCGCCATCAGATGCGTACCGACATCGGGAACGCTGGGCTTGGTGAAGAGCGTGAGCGCGCTGAAGTCGACATCCCCGCGGCCGGCGAAAACCTCGGTCACCGCTTCTATTGCGGACGGAGAATCGCCGGCGGCCGTGGGAATGAAGCAGACCCGTTTCTTCCCGTCGCCGGCGGCGAGACTCACCGCATACTCAAGGAACGCCGGGTCACGCTTTTCACCTGGGAGGCGGTTCAGGACTCCGGAGAAAGCGAACACCTGTCTCGGCTTGACGGGCACCTTTGCAGCCTAACGAGCCTTATGGCGCGGTGGTGGTCAGCCGGACGGGGTGACGATGCCGTACTCGTGGATCTTCCGGTAGATCGTCGCTCGCGACATGCCGAGCGACTGGGCCGCCTTGACCTTGTTGCCGGCGGAGTCGAGCAGGCTCTGCACGATCGCATCGCGCTCCATCGACTCCAGTGGGCTCAGCAGCCGGCGGCTGACCGTCCAGCACTCCGGCGGCAGGTCGGCCGCCCGGATGGTGCCCGTCCGCCGGTGCTGGACCACGCGCCTGAGTACCTGCCACAGCTGCTCGGTATTGCCCGGCCAGCTCGACCGCATCAGGATCTGCATCGCCTCGGGCGAGCAGGTGAGCCGGGGGTGCTGGTTGAGCTTCGTGAGCAGGAACGGCACCAAGTCGTGCAGGTCCTCGATGTGATGCCGCAGCGGCGGCAGTTCGACGGTGCTCGGGAAGAACCGGAGCAGTTCGGCAAGGTCGCCCCTGGCCGGGCCGTGGGCCAGGGTGACCACGACCCACAGCTCGTCTTGCCGGCCAGCGGTGCGGGTCTCCTGCAGCGCGGTCGACAGCGCATGCAGCCGTTTCGGGCTCAGCCGGTCGACGTGCCTGATGACCAGGCAGCCGGATCCCGTCAGCAGCTCCCGGCGCGCCGTGATCTGCCAGTCCTGGTCGGCGGCGTCGGCGGCGTCGAGCACGTGGAACCGGCCGGCCGGGTTCCGGCGCTGGTGCACGGCACGGACCGCGGCGAGCTTGCCGACCCCTGGCTCCCCCTCGATGGCCAGCCACTCGCCGGAGTCGTGGATCTTCTCCACCTGGTGGCATCCACGCAGCCACAGCGTTCCGGAGCCGACCAGGCCGGGCAGGATCATCCGGGCCTGCGGTCCGGCCGGGCCCGTGGCCCTGCTGCCGGACTCGACCAGCTTCACGTGCACGACGCCGCCGGCCAGCCGGTCCTCGCCGTGCAACGGCCGGCAGTACATCCGGGCGCGTGACCCAGTGGGCAGCTCCAGCTCAACCGCGGCGGAGTGGCGGCTGGCCAGCGCCTCGGTGGCCTGCCCGAGCAGCACCGCCTGGTCGCCGGGATCGAGTGCCTGCCGGGCGTACTCGTTCATCATCACGACGTCGTGGTTGAGCGCAAGCACGATCCCTGCGCTGTGCCGGCACGCCCGCAAGTACTCCTGCAGCAGCTCGAACTCCCGGGCGTTGCTGTCGGTGAGCAGCGCCTGGGTGATCTGGTCGGCCGTCGTCTTGGCGAGGGTGATCAGCAGCGGGTCGGCGTCCTTGCGCCAGCAGGTCAGGTCGACCGCGCCGAGCGTCTTGCCGGAGATCGGGTGCCGGATCGGGACCCCGGCACAGGCGAGGTCCTCCAGGTTCTCGGCGTAGTGCTCGTGGCCGAAAACGTGCATGGGACGGCCGCCCTCCAGCGCCGTGCCGATGCCGTTGGTGCCCACGGACTCCTCCGAGTAGCTGAACCCGGGCGCCAGCTTCACGCTGTCGAGGTGCCGGTCGAGATCGTGGTCAGCCACCAGCCGGGTCAGCACGATCCCGGCCGCGTCGGTGAGGATCACGCTGATCGGCTGGCCCTCCAGATGCTCGCGCAGGTGCTGCAGCACCGGCAGGGCACTACGGGTCAGCGGGGTGTCCAGGTCGGGGTCGCCCAGGAAGGTCAGGTCGATCCGGTCGGCGGCCACGTTCCACCGCCGGGAGCGCCACCACGAGGCCAGAATCGTGTCCCGCACCCGGTTGGGGTCAACCGGCTCGGCAGTGAGGAACCGCTCGCGGGTTTCGGCCAGCCGTTCGCCATCGGCCAGGGCCGGCGGCCGCCCTGCTGCAGGCGTCATGGCCCTCCTGCCTCCCGGGTGCTCTCGCGGGCGGCGGATTCGGCCCGCGGGGGGTCGTCCGGGGTGTGCGTCGGTACGTACAACGTAACAACGCCGTAACGCACAGGTGTCTCAAGTTGAGACCGCCGATTCTCGGCCAGCTTCAACGGTCTCGGGTAGGAGGTACCCCATGGACCGACTGGACGAACCAACCCGCGAGACGTTCAATCCGTGGAGCATCGTCAATCTCGTGTTCCACCATCTGGCTGATCAGGGCCTGCATCCGGTCCTCGGGGAGGCAGGAGACCCGGGCGCGCCCGCGGCGGAACTGCTCCGGTCGCTCGGCATCCAGCCGGCGCCCGAGGGAAACATGCAGGTCTCACGCGACGTCCGGGATCACCTCGCCGAGATCCGCAGCGCGATGTTCGGGGACGGCTGACGCGAGATTGCAGCGCCGCAGGCGGGGACCTGTCTCATGTTGAGAACCACGACCGGCCTGCCGCGAGGTGTGATGCAGGTCACCGGCAGTGTTCGGCCGTTCATAGCTTGTGCGCCCGCTGGCGCCCTCGGGCGACGGCGCCAGCGGACACGATCACGGAGGCAGGCAGGCTGTCTCAGCCGGCCCAGTGCAGGAAGGGGTGACCATGAGTCGCCAGAGCGTGGCAAAGGCCCACCAGAAGATCCAGGAACTCGCCTGGGAACCGCTCTACCACGAGCCGGTGTCGCAGTACGGAACTGACTACACATTCCAGAAGGCGCAGAAGAAGGACCCGCTCAAGCAGGTCCTGCGGTCCTACTTCCCGATGCAGGAGGAGAAGGACCACCGCGTCTACGGCGCCTCCGACGGCGCAATCCGCGGCAACATGTTCCGCCAGGTCCAAGAGCGATGGCTGGAGTGGCAGAAGCTGTTCCTGTCTATCATTCCGCTACCCGAGATCTCGGCGGCGCGGGCGATGCCGCTGCTGTTCCGCACGGTGCCCAACCCGGAACTGCACAACGGCCAGGCGATCCAGATGATCGACGAGGTCAGGCACTCGACGATCCAGCAGAACCTCAAGCGCCTGTACATGAACAACTACATCGACCCCGCGGGCTTCAACTCGAGCCTGCGCAACTTCCAGAACGACTACTGCGGCACGATCGGCCGGCAGTTCGCCGAGGGCTTTATCACCGGTGACGCGATCACCGCGGCGAGCATCTATCTGACGATCGTGGCCGAGACGGCGTTCACGAACACGCTGTTCGTGGCGATGCCGGCCGAGGCGGCGGCCAACGGCGACTACCTGCTGCCGACGGTGTTCCACTCGGTGCAGTCCGACGAGTCGCGGCACATCAGCAACGGGTACGCCACGCTGCTGATGGCGCTGGCCGACGAGGGCAACCACCAGCTGCTCGAGCGGGACCTGCGCTACGCCTGGTGGAACAACCACCGGGTGGTGGACGCGGCGATCGGCACGTTCATCGAGTACGGGACCAAGGACCGCCGCAAGGACCGCGAGTCCTACGCCGAGATGTGGCGGCGGTGGATCTACGACGACTACTACCGCAGCTACCTGGTGCCGCTGGAGAAGTACGGCCTGGTCATCCCGCACGACCTCATCGAGGAGGCGTGGAACCAGATCTGGAACAAGGGCTACGTGCACGAGGTAGCCCAGTTCTTCGCCACCGGCTGGCTGGCGAACTACTGGCGGATCGACCCGATGACCGACAAGGACTTCGAGTGGTTCGAGTACAAGTACCCGGGCTGGTATGACCGGTACGGCAAGTGGTGGGAGAACTACAACCGGCTGTCGACCCCGAACGGGCACCACCCGATCGTCGCCGAGGACGTCGACTACCAGTACCCGCACCGCTGCTGGACCTGCATGGTCCCGTGCCTGGTCCGCGAGGACATGACCATGGCCGAGGTCGACGGGCAGTGGCGGACGTACTGCCACAAAGAATGCCAGTGGACCGACGAGGTGGCCTTCCGGCCGACCTACCAGGGCCGGGAAACCCCGAATATGGGCCAGCTCATCGGCAAGCGGGAGTGGGAGACCCTGTACCACGGCTGGAACTGGGCCGACGTGGTGTCGGACATGGGCTACGTGCGTGACGACGGCAAGACGATGGTCGCGCAGCCGCACCTGAACCTGGACGACCCCAAGAAGCTGTGGACGCTCGACCACCTGCGCCGGATGGGCGAGGTGCAGAGCCCGAACGTGCTGCTGAACGCGATGACGGCGGAGGAGCGCGCAGCGTTCCACGCCAACTACATCCGCGGCGGCCCTGCTGGTCGGCCCGCGCCCGCGGACGCCTGAGCAGTAGCCGAGCAGGCGCGCCGGTAGTCCATCGAGCGAGCAGGAAGGAGGGCCGGAGGTTCGGCCTGCGGTCCTCTTTCCTGCCTCCAGTACAGCCCGCGAGGGGGCCATGACCGATAGGCATGTTGTCCGGTTCGAGCCGGTCGGCATCGAGATCGAGGTCGGTGAGGACCAGACGATCCTGCGCGCCGCGGCCGAGCAGGGGATCATGCTCATGCACGGCTGCAAGGAGGGCCAGTGCTCCGCCTGCAAGTCGTTCGTGCTTGACGGCGAAGACATCGAGCTGGACAGGTACTCCACCTTCGCGCTGCCCGACTACGAGCGCGAGGAGGGCTTCACCCTGCTGTGCCGGGCGCATCCCTACGAGGACGTGACGATCGAGCTCCTCAACTACGACGAGGACATGATCAGGTCCGGGCTGCCGATCGTGCAGGCCGTGGCGGAGGTCGTGTCCAAGGAGCCGGTCACGCACGACCTGCGGCACCTGGTGCTGCGCCTGGTGGAGCCCGAGGAGCTGAGGTTCTTCCCGGGCCAGTACGTGGATATCGCCATTCCAGGAACGGACGCCACCCGGTCGTTCTCGATGGCGAACACCTCAAGCCGGGCCAGCGGCCAGCTCGAGTTCGTCATCAAGGTCTACCCGGACGGGCTGTTCTCGCATTTCCTCGACGTCGAGCTGGCGGTCGGCGACCGGCTGGACCTGACCGGGCCGTTCGGGGTGTTCACCCTGCGCGAGGGCTACGACTCCGACCTGGTGTTCGTCGGCGGCGGGGCCGGGATGGCGCCGATCCTGTCGCTGCTGCGCTCGATGGCCGAGAAGGGCATCGAGCGCAAGGCCACCTACTACTACGGCGCACGGGGCCGCAGGGACCTGTGCTTCGAAGAGGAGCTGCGCGCGCTGGAAACGGCGCTGCCTGGCTTCAGGTATGTGCCCGCGCTGTCCGAGCCCGCGGCGGATGACGGGTGGGACGGCGAGGTCGGCCTGATCACCGACGTGGTGAAGCGGCATGAGGCCGGCCTCAAGGGCGCGCATGCCTACGTGTGCGGGCCGCCGCCGATGGTGGAGGCCGCGATGCCGCTGCTCGGCACGCTGGGTGTGGAGGAGAAACGCATCTACTACGACAAATTCACCACCACAGGTGACCCTGACGAGGAATGAAGGGCTATCGACTCATAGACGCCAGCTCCGCTGGCGCCCGGTGGAGACATCGGCCGGATCTTGCGAAGGTGAAGGAAGACCATGACCACTACGGAACGCGACCTCCCGAAGCCCGTCTTTACCGATGCCGAAGCTGGCGCCAAGGAATTCCCGGATTCGACCGCCCGCAGGTTCAACTACTACACCCCGGCCAAGCGCAAGCAGACCCACTACGAGGACGTGACCGTCGAGGTCCAGCCCGACCCGCGGCACTACCTCGCCCAGGGCTGGCTGTACGGGTTCTCCGACGGCAGGGGCGGTTACCCGCTGGACTGGACCGTGCTCAAGGCGTGGGGGTCAGACCGGCCCGAGCCGGAACGCTTCCCGGGCTCCGGCGGCAAGGGCTACGACTGGCCGGCCCACGGGTGGCATCTGTTCCGCGACCCGAACGAGGAGTGGGAGCTTACTCTCTACCGCTACAACGCCAACGTCGTGCGGCAGCTCAACCAGAACATCGATGCCGCCAGGCAGTCGAAGGCGTTCGAGCAGTGGAACCGGAACTGGATCCGCTTTGTGGAACGCAACGTCGGCGCCTGGATGCATGTCGACCACGGGCTCGGGCTGTACCTGTACGCCAACGCCAACCGGCGGGCTCCCACGAACATGCACAACAACGCGATCTCGGTGAACAGCATGCACCGGATCCGGTCGGCGCAGGACCTGGCGCTGTACAACCTGACGCTGACCGAGGAGATCGACGGATTCGACGGCGCGGCGCACATCGAAACCTGGAACAGCGACCCGGCGTGGCAGGGCGTGCGGGAGACCGCCGAGGCGCTGACTGCCATCGACGACTGGTGCGAGGCTATCTTCGCCGCCAACGTGGTGTTCGAGCCGCTGGTGGGCGAGCTGTTCCGGAGCCATCTGGTGCAGCACGCGGCACCGCGCAACGGCGACTTCGTCACCCCCACGGTCGTCGGCGCGGAGGAGTACGACTTCGCCGAGCGGGACCTGCGGTACACCACGGCGATGTTCCACCTGCTGACCCAGGACCGCGAGTTCGCCGACCACAACAACGCGATCCTGCAGCAGTGGCTGTCGACCTGGGTGCCGCGCGCGATCACAGCATCCCGCACGCTGCAGCCGCTCTGGTCCCAGCCCGACGCGAAGCCGCCTCGCTTCGAGGACGGCCTGGACGCGGCGAAGAGCCGTTTCAGCGGAATCCTGTCCGAGCTTGGCCTGGAAACACCGAAGGAGTTGGCACAGTGACCACGTTCACGACAACGGAAAGCCCGTACAAATCTGACCACACGGCGTCCAACATGTGCGGCTTCACGCTCATGAACAATCAGGTCGGCGTGGTCGTGGCCGAGGTCATGAGTACCAAGCCCAACGTGCGGGTGATGCCGCTGCCGTCGATGATCCGGGTCGACGCTCTCCGGCGGATGGACGTCATCTACGACGAGATTTCAGAAGCGCTGGGGGAGGAACCCGGCTTCTTCGATGCTGCCGAGTTCGAGGAGAACATGTCCACGCACTACGGCCGCATGATCCACGAGGACGACCGGACGATCATGTTCGCGAACCCCGAGGATGCGGCGGAATACATCGGATTCGACCTGACGGCCGAGTAGGCCTTGCGGTTGCCGGGCCCAGCGGCTGTGCTAGAGACGTTGGCCGCCGGGCCCGCAACTGTCCGGCTAGCGGAGCGGTAAGAGCATTGCATTTCGGGCCGTAAGGAGGCATCAATGTACGAAAAGGATGGCGAGAAGTACTTCGTTGTCGATAGCCATATGCACTACTGGAACGCCGCTCCGGACAACTGGGTGCCTGGAGCCGAGCAGTACGCCAAGGGCTGGATCGAGTGCTTCCACGCCTACCAGGGGCTCGGGCCGCCGGAGACGCACTGGACCATCGAGCATTTCCAGAAGTACTCCGAGGATGACCTGATGAAGGACCTCTTCGAGGACGGGTATGTCGACGTGGCGATCTTCCAGCCGACCTACCTGCTCGAGTGGTACAAGGAAGGCTTCAACACCACCGAGCGCAATGCCACGATGGGGGAGAAGCACCCGGGCAAGTTCATCTACAACACCCGGTTTGACCCCCGCGACGGTGACGAGGGACTGAAGCAGCTCCGCCAGGACGTCGAGCGCTACGGGTCGAAGGGCGTCAAGCTGTACACCGCCGAGTGGAACAACGGCTCGCGCGGCTACAAGCTGAGCGACCCTGCGGCGTACCGGTTCCTGGAGGCCGCTCAGGAGCTCGGCATCAAGAACATCCACGTGCACAAGGGCCCGACGATCTGGCCACTGGACAAGGACGCGTTCGACGTAGCCGACGTCGACCACGCCGCCACCGATTTCCAGGGCCTGAACTTCATCGTCGAGCACGTCGGGCTGCCGCGGATCGAGGACTTCTGCTTCATGGCGACGCAGGAGCCCAACGTCTACGCGGGCCTGTCGGTGGTCCTCGGCGGCCTCATGTACGCGCGGCCGAAGTTCTTCGCCAAGGTCATGGGCGAGCTGCTGTTCTGGGTCGGCGAGGACAAGATGACGTTCGGCAGCGACTACGGCATCTGGGAGCCAAAGTGGCAGGTCGAGGGCTTCGTCGACTGGGACTACCCCGGCGACGAGTTCTCCGACTACCCGAGGCTCGGCACCGCGGGGAAGAAGAAGATCCTCGGCCTGAACGCGGCGAAGCTCTACGACATCGAAGTGCCGGCGGAGCTCCAGCTGCCGGCCGAGGCGGGGAGCCGGCCGCGCGGGACGACGCTGCGCTGGTTGACGACTAAAGGGATGACAACGACCGTTACGACGGATCCCAGCAGGCCGGAGGGTTCAGCGGGGTCGCCTCCCGCGGCCAGCGCCGTGCTGGCCGCGCTGGAGACGGTGCGCGACCCGGAGCTCGACGAGCCGATCACCTCGCTGGGCTTCGTGACCTCGTGCACTGTCTCCGCGGGCGGTGACACCACGGTCAGGCTGCGGCTGCCGACGTACTTCTGCGCGCCCAACTTCGCCTTCCTGATGGTGGCGGACGCGTACGAGGCCGTCAGCACGCTGCCGGGGGTGCGGCGCACCGAGGTGGTGCTCGAGGACCACTTCGCCTCGGACGCGATCAACGGCGGCGTGGCCGCGCAGTCCGGTTTTGTGCAGTCGTTCGACGGCGAGGCGGTCAGCGAGCTGCACGGCCTGCGCGCCGATTTCCTGCGCAAGGCGGTCATGGCCGGCACCGACCAGGTGTGCCGGCCGCTGCTGGCAGGCGGCGCCGATCCGGCCCGCCTGCTCGAGTTGACGCTGGGCGACGTGCCGCCGTCCCGGCCGCTGCAGCGGCTGCGCGAGCGCCGGGCCGAGCTGGGGCTGCCGGCCGGCGATGATGCGCCGTTGGTAATTGACCCCGTAACCGGAGCCCGGGTCAGCGAGCAGGCCGTGCCGCTGCACCTGCGGCGCGCGCGGGTCACCCGGATCAGCATCGAGGCGAACGGCGGCATCTGCCGCGGCATGCTGCGGCACCGATATGACTCCGCGGGACTAGGCGAGGAGGGACAGCAGTGAAGGCCGTTCGACTGCACGAGTTTCATAAGCCGCCGGTGGTGGACGAGGTGCCCGAGCCCACGATCAGCGGCCCGCTCGACGTGATCGTCAAGATCGGCGGCGCCGGGGTCTGCCGCACCGACCTGCACATCATGGAGGGCCAGTGGGACGCGGCCATGCACACCCCGCTGCCCTACATCCTCGGCCACGAGAACGCGGGCTGGGTGCACGAGGTCGGCTCCGCGGTCACCAACGTCGCGGTGGGGGACACCGTGATCCTGCACCCAACGCCCACCTGCGGGCTGTGCCGGGCCTGCCGGGCGGGCGACGACATGCACTGCGTGAACAGTGAGTTCCCCGGCCTGTCCCGCGACGGCGGGATGGCCGAGTACCTGCTCACCTCGGCGCGGGCCTGCATCAAGCTCGACCCGAAGACCCAGCCGCAGGACGTCGCGGCCCTGGCCGACGCCGGGATCACCGCCTACCACGCCGTGCGCAAGGCGATCCCGCTGCTGTACCCCGGGACCACGTGCGTGGTGATCGGCGCCGGCGGCCTCGGCCACATCGGCATCCAGTGCCTCGCCGCGCTGACCGCGACCACGATCATCGTGGTCGACCGCAACCCCGAGGCGCTCAAGCTCGCCGAGCAGCTCGGCGCGCACCACACCGTGGTCGCGGACGACAACCAAGTGGCCGCGGTCGGCGAACTCACCGGCGGCGCCGGCGCCAACGTGGTGCTCGACTTCGTGGCCGAGCAGGGCGCGGAGAACGACGGGTGGTCGATGACCGGCCGGGCCGGCTCGTACTTCGTCATCGGCTACGGCGGCACGCTGACGATCCCGACGCTGGACATCATCACGACCGAGCGCAACATCATCGGGAACATCGTGGGGACATACAACGACCTGGCCGAGCTCATGGTTTTGGCCGAGGCCGGGAGGGTCACCCTGCACACGAGGACCTACCCGCTCGACGCCGCGCCGGAGGCGATCGCCGATCTCGACGCGGGGCGCGTCCGCGGTCGCGCCATTCTCGTTCCGTAACCGGCCCGCCCGCCACGCCGCACCCGTCAGCCACTGACCCGGAGGGGATTGATCAATGGCAAAGGAACTCCGCTTTGGCGAGGATGCCCGCAACCTGCTGCTGGCCGGGGTCGACCAGCTCGCCGAGGCCGTGAAGTCGACGCTCGGGCCCAAGGGGCGCAACGTCGTCCTGGAGAAGATCACCGGATCGCCGGTGGTCACCAACGACGGGGTGACGATCGCGCGGGAGATCTACCTGAAGAACCAGTTCGAGAACATGGGCGCCCAGCTGGTGAAGGAGGCGGCGATCAAGACCAACGACATCGTCGGCGACGGCACCACCACGGCGACCGTTCTGGCCCATGCGATTGTCCGGCAGGGCATGCGGGCGATCGGCGGCGGCGCCAACCCGGTCCTGGTCAAGCGGGGCATCGACGTGGCCGTCGGCCGCCTGGTCGAGTACCTGCAGGACGTGGCGCACCCGGTGGTGACCGAGCAGGACTACGCCCGGGTGGCCGCGATCTCGGCGAACGACGACGACACGGTCGGCGCGGTGATCGCGCGGGCGCTGCACACCGTCGGGGACGGCGGCATCGTCACCGTCGAGGAGTCGGCCATCAACGGGATGAGCGTCGACTTCGTCGAGGGCTTCGAGTTCGACAACGGGTACATGTCGCCGTACATGGTGACCAACCCGGCCAGTCTCGAGGCGATCGTCGATGACCCGTACATCCTGCTGTGCAGCGAGAAGATCACCAAGGTGCAGCAGCTGATGCCGCTGCTCGACAAGATCATGCGCGCGCCGCGGCCGCTGGTCATCATCGCCGAGAACGTCGAGGGCACGGCGCTCAGCATGCTGGTGCACAACCACGTCAACGGCATATTCCAGTGCGTCGCGGTGAGGGCGCCCGGCTTTGGCGACCGCCGGCTGCACAAGCTCGAGGACATCGCGGCGATCACCGGCGGCGCCGTGTACAGCAGGCATTCCGGGTTCACCCTGGAGACGATGACCGCCGAGCAGCTCGGCCGGGCCGCGCAGGTGCTGGTCAACGCGGACCGGACCGCGATCATCGGCGGCGGCGGTTCCTCGGCCGACGTCGAGTTCCGGGTCACCCAGCTGCGTTCGGAGCTGGACCGGGCCACGTTCGGGATCGACGAGGACGTGCTGACGGAGCGGATCGGCTCGCTGTCCGGCAAGGTCGCGGTGATCAGGGTCGGGGCGCCGACCAACGCCGAGCTGAAGGAGCTGCAGCACCGGGTCGAGGACGCGCTCTCCGCGACCCGGGCCGCGATGGCCGAGGGGATCGTGGCCGGCGGCGGGGCCGCGCTGCTGCACGCCGAGGAAAGCCTGGACGAGCTGCAGGTCAAGGACGACTACGCGATCGGCGTGGATATCGTCCGCCGGTCGCTGTCCGAGCCCGCCTTCCTGATCGCCGCGAACGCGGGCTACTCGGGCGAGGAGGTGCTGGACCGGATCGGGAAGCTCGGCCAAGACGAAGGGTTCGATGCGCTGCAGGGACGCTACGGCAACATGATCGAGATGGGCATCATCGACCCGCTGCGGGTGACCCGGTCGGCGCTGCAGAACGGTGCCTCCGTGGCGGGGCTGCTGCTCACCACGAACACGCTGGTTGCCGAAGAGCAGACGCCCTGGGGCGGCAGCCCGGCGCTGATGACCGAGTACGGCGCCCTCGACGAGGGACTGCACCAGCCGTCCCCCGACGCCAGCACGCCGCAATCGCTCGGGCTCGGTCCGTCGGTGGGCTGATGGCGGTAGCCACCCCGGAGGGCACCGCTCAGCTAGCCCCGCCCAGCGCGCTGCGGCTGCTGCGCTCGCGGGGCCGGGCGCGGGGCATCGCGGCGCTGCTCGGGCCCGCCTTCGTCGCCGCGGTGGCGTACGTCGACCCGGGCAACTTCGCGACGAACTTCACCGCGGGGGCGAGCTTCGGCTATGCGCTGGCGTGGACGGTGGTGCTCGCCAACCTGATGGCCATGCTGGTGCAGTACCTGTCCGCCAAGACCGGCGTGGCCACCGAGCGCGACCTGCCGCAGCTGTGCCGGGAGCACTTCGGCGCGCGCGTGTCCGTGGGCCTGTGGGTCCAGGCAGAGCTCATCGCGATGGCCACAGACCTGGCCGAGTTCGTCGGGGCGGCGATCGGGCTGAACCTGCTGTTCCACGTGCCGCTGCTGGCGGCGGGGCTGATCACCGCGGTCGTCGCGTTCGGCATCCTGGCCTTGCAGCAGCGCGGTTACCGGCGGTTCGAGCTGGCCATCGCCGGCCTGCTCGGCATCGTGCTGCTCGGCTTCGCCTACGACCTGGCCGAGGTCGGGGCCAGCCCGCGGGGCATCGCGGCTGGGCTGGTTCCTGGCCTGGCCAGCGACCGGCTGCTGCTCATATCCGGGATCATCGGGGCCACGGTCATGCCGCACGTCGTCTACCTGCACTCCGCGCTGACGAAGTCCCGGGTGACCTGCGACGGCGACGCCGAGCGGCGCGAGGTGCTGCGCTTCCAGCGGCTCGACGTGGTCGTCGCGCTCGGCGCGGCCGGCCTGGTCAACCTCGCGATGCTGTTCGTCGCCGCCTCGGTGTTCCACCGCACCGGCGGGTCGGCCATCAACTCTCTCGAGGCCGCGCACGCCGGACTCGCCCGGCTGGTCGGCGGGGGTGCCGCGCTGGCGTTCGCCGTCGCGCTGCTCGCCTCGGGGCTGTCCTCGTCGAGCGTCGGCACCTACGCGGGCCAGGTGGTCATGCAGGGCTTCATCCGCCGCCGCATCCCGCTGTGGGCCCGCCGCGCGCTCACCATGCTGCCCGCGCTGGTGGTGCTCGGGCTCGGCCTGCCGCCCACGGACTGCCTGGTGATCTCGCAGGTGGTGCTGTCCTTCGGGATCCCGTTCGCGCTGGTGCCGCTGGTGCTGCTGACCCGCCGGGCGGACGTCATGGGCGCGCTGGTCAACCGGCGGGCCACGACCGTGGCGGCGGCCGGCATCGCCGCCACGATCGTCGCCCTGAACGTCTACCTGCTCTGGGCCACCTTGGCAGGCTGAGCCCGCTGCAGTTTGGCGCGGATCTGATCGGCACCTGGGAGGTTCAGATCCTCCATGATGGCCAGGGCTTGCTGCCATGCCTCGCGGGCGGCCTGCGGCTCGCTATTGCTGTGGTGGGCATCGCCGAGATGAATCAGGACATCTGACCGCAGGAGGCGGTCATCCAGCTTCCCGAGGAGGGTGAGGGCCTCCTGATAGCAGGCGACGGCTTCGGAATGCCGGCCGAGGTGGTCATTGGCACAGCCGAGACTGTCCCAGGCATTGGCCTCGCCGTGCTGGTAGCCGATTTCCTGGTGCAGGCTGAGGGCCTGCTTGCAGTAGGCAAGAGCATCCTGGTAGCTGCCGAGCCGGACGTGGCACCAGCCGATGTTGTTGAGAATGCTGGCCTGTCGCATCCGGTCGCCGAGGGCCTGGTACACCTCAAGAGCCTCCAGGCAGTGCGCGAGCGCGTGCCGGTACTGGCCTTGCCGGTCGTGGACAAAGCCGAGGCCAAGGAGAGCCCGGGCCTGGCCCTCACGGTCGCCGAGCTGCCGGTACAAGTCGAGCGCCTGTTCGTAGTGGTGCACCGCATCCTGATAGGAGCCAACCTGGGTGCTGGCGTGCCCGAGGCTGCGGTGGACCAGCGCCTGCGCCTCCCGGTCGCCCAGCCGCTGGGCAGAGGCCAGGGCGGTTCGCTGGGCCGTCGGGTAGCTGCGCCAGTACCCCCGGCGGTCAAAGAAGGTCGTGAGTGTCAGCGGGATCTGCCATCCGTGCGTGTCGAAGCCGGCGCTGACGGCCTGATCGATGGTGGCGAGCACCACCCGGTGCTCGGCGTCGAACCAGGCCATTGCCTGCTCGTAGCCGGCCACGGCTTCCGGGGTTACCCCCGGCTGCGCCGGGACCAGGCTGATCGTGTCGCGGTGCGAGTGCAGAACAAGGGCGGCGGCATGCGCGGTGTGCAGGTAGTGATCAAGCATCCGGTGGGTCGCCGCGCGTTGCTGCGGCAGGCTGTCTTCGGCGGCAGCGCGTTCGGCGGCATAGGCGCGCAGCAGGTCGTGGACCGTGAAGCGGCCCGGCAGGTGCTGGGTAAGCAGGCTGGCCCGGCTGAGCTCACCAAGCACGTCCCCGGCCTGGGCCAGCTGGATGCCGGCCAGGCTGGCGGCCGCGGCCGCGGTGATGTCCGGCCCCGGGTGCAGGCTCAGCAGCCGGAATATGCGCGCGGTCGGCGCGCCCAGGTTCTGGTAGGACCACGAGAACACCACGCGCACGCTGGCGGCGTCCCCGGTGTCCAGGGCGTCTAGCCGGCCGCTGGCGTCACGAAGCTCGCCCGGCCAGCGCGGTCAGGGGCAGATCCGGCTGCACCGCGGCGTGGGCCGCGGCGATGGCCAGGGCCAGCGGCAGCCGTGCGCACAGGTCGATCAGCTCGGCGGCCACACCTGGCTCGGCTGCCAGGCGTTCTCGCCCGAGACGCTGGGCCAGCAGCTCGTCAGCCTCAGCCGGGCTGAGCAGGTCCAGCGTCACCGGATGCGCGCCTTCCGCGGCGACCAGGCTGGTGAGCTGGTTGCGGCTGGTGACCAGGACCAGACAGGACAGGCCGCCGGGCAGCAGCGGACGGACCTGCTCGGTGTCGCGGGCGTTGTCCAGGACGATCAGCATCCGCCGGTCCGCCAGCAGGCTGCGATACAGGTCCTGCTGGGCTTCGGGTGTGGACGGGATCTGGCGGGCCGGCACCCGCAGCGCGTCAAGGAACCGGCGGACTGCGTCCGCCGGTGCGACCGGGTTCCCTGACGGGTCGAAGCCGCGCAGGTTGACGTAGAGCTGGCCGTCAGGGAACCGGCTGGCCATCTGGTGCGCCCAGTGCACGGCCAGCGCCGTCTTGCCTACCCCGGCGGTGCCGCCGATCGCCGAGATCACCACGGCCCCGGCGACTCCTGGGCCGCCTGGTCCACCAGCCCGGTCAGCGCCCGCAACTCGCCAGCCCGGCCAGCGAAATGACGCACCGGCGCGGGTAGCTGTCGCGGCACCGGCCAATCCGAGGCGGCCAGATCCAGGTAACCAGCATGCGCCGCCGGCGCCGCCTCGGCTGGTGTGATCTGCTGGCGCAAGACCAGCAAGTGCGCATTGCCCAGTTCACCGCCCGGTCGTATCCCGAGTTCGTCATCCAGACGCTGCCGCACGTTCTAGTACAGGCTCAGCGCCGCCGCCTGCTGCCCGGTGGCGGCCAATGCGATCATCAGCCGGGCGTTGGCCCGCTCATCCAGCGGCGCGCGCGCGAGTCAGGGCTCGCAGGTGACCGAGCACCTGCTCGTGCAGGCCGGCAATGTCAGCTGCGGCGGCGTAGTCGACGATGAGGGCGGCGCGCCTCTGGTTGAGCTCGGTCACGGCCGGATGGCCCTGCAGGAACTCGATGTCTGCCGCTGGCTCTGCGCGCCATAGCTGGAGTGACTGTTCGTACCGCCGGCACGCCTCGGCCGTGTCTCCGCTGGCGGCCGCCTGCCCCGCGAGGTCCGCCAGCCTGGCGAACTCGGTCAGGTCGGATTCGACGGCGCCTGGTGCCAGCCGGTAGCGCGTCCCGTCCCAGGAGAGCGTCCGCTCCAGTCGCGGCCTGGCAGCGCCGACCCGCTCGTCAGGTCCGAGCAGGCGGCGTATCCGGGTGACGTAGCCGTGCACCATGGTCACCGCGGTCGCTGGCGGGTCGTCGCCCCAGAACGCGTCGACGATGGCCGCCCGGCTCAGCCCGGTCTGGGCGTGCAGGACCAGCAGCGTCAGCACCGCTCGCTGCCGGACCGGCCCGAGCGCCACCGGCACCCCGCCGCGCGATCCGGCTACCGGTCCCAGGATGGCGAGCCTGAACTCGGTTGCGCTGCTGCCGTCGTCGCCTTTGTCCGGGCGGTCGCCCATGCCCCGTCACCGCTCCCGGCCGGGTGTCCGGGGATGGCCGGGCACCCGGCTGTTGGTTCTGCACAACGACCCGAATTATCCCGTCTTGTCGGCTAAGCCGCCACCGATGCGATGACAGCCGGCTCCAAGCATCACGGCCACCAGGCCGCTCCCTCCGGCAGCCCCGCCTTTTGGCCTGGTCAGGGCTGGGTTACCGGAGGGTAGCTAGTGAGCGATTAGCGCCGAATGTAACAGTCTCCCGCACTGTGGTTGTGAGCTGTTCGGCGACCGCGAAGGGAATCCATGAAGAATCGTCGCATTCTCGGCCATGGTCACCGCGCTGCTCGGGCTCAATGACTGGGCTGGGCGCCTCGTCAGACCGTGGCCGACCCTTGTCGGCAGGCAAACATTGGGCGCACCGCATAAGGCGAGTACGTTACCTGCCGCCTCGCAGTGTCCGCTATCAGCATGCTGTTCGCAGCCTCGTCGGCCATCCGCACTCTCAAGGAAGGCAAGTCCATGATCCGTAGGGTTAAGAACACAGCCGCTGTCATCCTGGCCGTGGCCGGAATGGTTTTCGCGTTAGTCGCTCTGGCCGCCGCCTCGGCCGCTCCGGCTGGTGCAGCATCAGTGTCGTCCGGAAGCGCCGCCGGGCCGGATTTCGCCTGCCCGACAAAGGCGGTGTGCACTTTCTACGGCGAGAAGTTTAATAACACCCCGCACACGTGGTGGCCGGGTAACAAGTCTGGGAAGTGGTACAACTTCCACAAGCTGGGCGTCAACAATCCGGGATCGGTGCGGGACAACTCCGCATATGCAGTGTGGGTCGACACCCAGGCTGGCGGGTCGGGGGGCCACTATAGGTGCGCTCCCGGCAATACCCCGGGGTCGTTCATGATTGACCTGAACCACCGATACGGCTGGTTCTACATTACGGCAACGGCCGCCTGCGGGCCGAATCCGCCGAAGGCTCGGGCCTAGGCATACTGCGGGTCAAAGAACTGCGGGCTGAACGAGGGCGTGTCCCGTAGGACATGCTGGTCAGCGGCGTCAGCCGCAGTCGCGAGCCAACGTGCTACCGGGGCGGCCGGGCCTCGCCCGGCCGCCCCGGTGGTGCGCGCGCCTAGCTCACCGGGAAGTCGAAGTAATGCAGGCTGACGAACGGCGGGTCGCCGCCCGCCCCCGACACGAACTCCAGGTAGACGGTATGTGTGCCGGTGACCTCCGAGATGTTGGCCGGGATGGTCTCCCAGCTTGACCAGCCGCCGGTATTAGCCAACCGCGAAGCTGCCGACCGGCGTGTTCGACGGGCTGTCAAGCACCACCTCCACCAGCCCGCTCACCCCTCCGGCGGCCCCGGAGGCGACTCTCGCATCGAACTGGCTCGATCCCGAGCCGAAGTTGATGCCCGGGTACTCCAGCCAGTCCCCGTTGGAAAGCTCGGCGGCCTGGTTGCCGTCGACCCCGGACGGACTGCTGTCCCCGGTGGCCGCGGTGACGCTGATGCTGCCGTTGCTGGCGCTGTAGCAGTCGGCGGAGATGTCGGCGGTCGCCGTCGTCTGGCACTCGGCGCCCGTCGTTGACGGGCTCGGCGACGGTGACGCCGACGCTGACGGCGACGGTGATGGTGACGACGTGCTGGTGCCGCCGCTCTCGTAGACCGCGACGTAGCCGACGCTCATCGACGCGCCGGAACTGGTCGACGAGGTCGGCGACGTGCAGCCGCAGACCGCGTTCGGGTAGGCGCCGCCCATCGCCAGGTCCAGGATCAGGAAGAAGCCGTGATCCACGGCGGCTTCCCAGGTGGCGGTGCCGACCTGGCTCTCGGTCACGCTGTAGTAGGCGGTGCCGTTCAGGTACCAGGTGATCGACTCGTCGCTGGTGTTGGTCCGGTTGACGATCACCGAGTACGTGTTGTAGCCGGTCTGGCAGCCCGAGCACGCCTGCAGCCCGCTGGACAGGCCGGTGGTCTCGTCGCACGGCCCGCCGGGGTCGGTGCCGCAGTGCAGCGTCCCGGAGTGCTCGGACAGCGCGTTGACGTCCTCCATGACGTCGATCTCACCGGTAGACGGCCAGTTCGAGCAGTCCATCGTGCCCGAGGTGCCGGCGCCGCTGCTGCGGAACCCGGCGCCCAGCATCCAGAAGGCGGGCCAGTAGCCGAGCCCGCTGGACGGGTTTGGCTGCTCGACCGAGGCGCTGACCTCCATCTCGCCGCCAGCCGGAGCCTCGAAGTCGTCGGCCACGGTCTCGATGCGGCCCGATGTCCAGGAGCCGCCGTTGTCCACGGCGGTGAGGTTGAGGTGACCGTCGCCGTCCTCAGCGACGTTAGCCGTGGAGCTGGTGTTGGTCTCCACCTCGCCGGTGCCCCAGTTGGCCGTGCAACCGGTGCCGTTGTACTGGGTGCCGGTGTCGTAGGTCCAGCCCGAGTCCACGCCCGAGCCGGCCGAGCCGGAGAAGCTGTCGCTGTAGGTGGTGGTCCAGCCGGATGGCGGAGGCGGCACCGTGGTAGCCGACGCCGTCGCGGCGTGGCCGACGATCGCGGCCATGACGCCGAGCGATACCAGCGCCAGCGCCGCTAAGGCGGCAGTCAGGCGCCGGTGCCGGGCCGGCTCGTGTGGCAAGCGGACTCTGGTGAGCATGATCAAATCTCCTTCTGACTACCCCGAATCGGTCCGGTCCCGCCCCGATCCCCCGTAGCACGCCGATCCCGGGCCCGGTGGTGCCCTGGCGAGTCCGCCTGCCGTTGTCCGCACGCTCGCCCTGGCGAGGCTGTCTGCCGCTGGCCGGACGCTCGGCCTGGCGAGCCTGTCTGTCGCTGGCTGCACGGTCGGCCTCAGCCTTCCCGCGCCGACCGGCAGCCGCAGCTGCCGCGGACGACCAGATGGGTGGGCAGCACTTCGGCCGCGGGCGGGAGGGTGGGCAGCACTTCGGCCGCGGGCGGGAGGGTGGCGGAGCCGATGCGGTCGAGCAGCCGGCGCGCCGCCCTGGTCCCCAGCTCGCGCAGCGGCTGGCTGACCGTGGTCAGCGGCGGATCCGTCAGCCTGGCCGGGTAGATGTCGTCGAAACCGGTGACTGCGACCCGGCCGGGAACGTCGACCCCGGACCGCCGGAACTCCCGCATCAGCCCGATCGCCATCTGGTCGTTGGCGCACACCACCGCCTCCGGCTCTGTGCCGCGTGCCAGCAAGGCCCGGGCCGCGGCGGAGCCGCTGGCCTCAGAGAAGTCACCATGAACGGCCGGCTCGGCGCTGCACCCGTCGGCCGCGCGGACCGCCTCTCCGAACGCGGCGAGGCGCTGCTCGGCGTCGGGTGAGTCGGGCGGCCCGCCGACGAAGCACAGCCGCCGGTATCCATGCACGCCGGTCAGGTGGGTGACGGCCGCCCGGACACCCCCGGCGTTGTCCACCGTCAGCGCGTCCAGCCCGGTGGCGTCCGCCGACCGGGCGATCAGCACCAGCGGTACCCGTTTGGCCAGCGCGACGAGCTGGCTGGCGGGCAGCACATCCTCGGCCATGAGCAGGCCGTCGACCTTGCCGGACAGGGTCTGGATCCGGCGCTGGAACGACTCGCCGCGCGGGCCGAACGAGAGCAGCAGGGAAATCTCGGTACCCCGCAGGACGCCCTCGACCGCGTGCACGATCTCGTCCACATACAGCTGGCTGCTGCGCTCGATGTCGATCTCGTCGGCGCCCCGTTCGAGCGCCACCAGGCCGATGATGTCCTTGCGCCGCATCGATAGGCCCTGCGCCGACCCGTTCGGAACGAAGCCGAGCCGCTCGATCACGTCGACGACGCGCTGCCGGGTTTCGGGGCGGACCAGGCTGGATCCGTGCAGGACGCGGGACACCGTGGCGGTCGAGACGCCAGCCTGGCGGGCGATGTCATAGACGGTAACCATTGGACATTTCCGGATGATCCACTCTTGTAACCGGTTACATTGCTGGTAACTTCAACGTTAGAGACGCGCACCAGCGCTGTCAATGGACCCGCACCCGGCGGTGTGCTCCTCGTGACTCCCGAAGATCCAGGCCTTGTGCTGCACCCCAGATTGGGAACGCCGATTTGGCTGATGAGCCATGGCTCACCCCTACTGTGGCTCAGCGTCGGCACCGGCGGACGGGCTCGAACCGCTGTACCGCGAGATGCGCCGAATCCGCTAAATCGCCGAGGCCCGCACCCCTGGGGATGCCGAGCGCCAGATCGCTGAACTCACTCGCCAGGTGGAAGAACTCCGAAGCACCGTGGCTAGGCTGCGGGGATCCAGGTCGGCGGCCCATGCCACTGCGCCCGCCAGCGTGCCTGGCCGCCGGGTGTCCTGAAGGCTGAGTTACTGCCGTGGATCGCGGCGTAGCTGGCCCGGCTAGCGGCGCGGCCCGGCTGCATTCGGCGGTGTGCCAGGTGCCAGCGCCTCGCAGCAGCCGATGAGCCTGCTACGTGCCGCCACTCGGCCCGGCAGCGCCGATACCCGATTTCGGACAGGCACGGCAACCTGCGATTCCCGTCCAGATCGCCGGACACAGCACATATCACTAGTTCGGTACGGGCATTTCGGGCATATGGGTCGTGATCATGACTGGATCGCGTGAAAGGTTGGTTCGCAGGGACTGGGTCCTGGCATCGGCGCGCCGAGTGCGCCGAGTGCGCGGTCTCAGGTCGGCCGGAGTTTGGCGTCCTCGAGCGGACGGGTGGCAGGGACCGGGACGATGTGCACCTCGGATCGCGCGTGCCGGATGAGCTGGCTGGTCAGGCTGGCATCGAAGAGCCCGGCCGACGGGCCGTCCGATGGCGACCCGATAATGATCACGCGGGCGCCGCGGTCGGCGGCGAAGTCGGCGATCCGCTGCCCGCTGGCACCGTGATCGCCGACCACGCGCAGCACGTGCCCGTTCGCCGCGATCCCGGCCGAGCGCAGCCGGCCCACGGTGTCCGCGATGATCATTCTGGCCGCCTCGGCGGTCTCGGTGTCGACCACCTGGTCGCCCACGACGTCGGTCTCCAGCACGTGCAGCACCTCGATCGGCGCGTCCAGCACCCGGCCGAGAGTGACCGCGGCGTCGGTCACCTCCGCCGCGCCCGGCCCGACGCCGACGGCCACCACGATCGGCGCTGCGCCCGCCTCCGCCAGGGCGGCCACGGCGCCTGGCCCGGCCACGGCGCCCACAGCGCCCGGCTCGGCGACGGCGCCCGGCCCGGCCACGGCGGCCGGCTCGTCGGTTCCCGCGGTGCCCTCTGGCTCCGCGAGCTTGCGCTCAGCCTGGGTCAGCAGCGAGTGGCCGGTGGACAAGATCACGATCGCGAGCACGACCGTCACGGCACCCAGGTAGAACGGGATGTGCACGTTGAAAGCCGCGGCTAGCCGGGCGGCGCAGTACGGGGCCAGGCCGCCGCCGATGAACCGCACGAAACCGTAGGCGGCGGATGCGATCGGGCGCTCAACGGGGGCGACGAGCATCACCGATTGCGTGGTGAGCGTGTTGTTCAGCCCGACGAATGCGCCGGACACGATCACCGCGACGATGAGCGTGATCTGCGACGTCGTGAACGCCGCGATCACCACCAGGTCGACGGCCAGCAGGGCCAGGTTGACGTAGAGGGACTTCGGTGTGCCGAAGCGCCGCTGCGCGCGGGGCGCGACGAACACGGCGAAGATCGCGACCAGGATGCCCCAGCCGGTGAACACGTACCCGAGCTCGTGGATGCCCAGGTGCATCGGGAACGGGGTGTAGGCGAGCAGCGTGAAGAAGCCCCAGTTGTAGCAGAGCGCGGTCAGGCTCATCACCAGCAGGCCGCGGTGCTTCAGCGCCCGCAGCGGCTCAGTGATCGAGGTCTTGCGGGTGGGCTGCGGAGTCTTGTCGACAAACAAGATGGTCGCGATCAGTGAGATCGACATCAGCACGGTGACGCCGAAGAACGGGAAGCGCCAGCTGATCCCGCCCAGCTCTCCGCCGACCAGCGGGCCCATCGCGATGCCGATGCCCAGGGCGGTCTCGTACAGGATGATCGCCCCGCTGAACCCGCCGGACGCCGCGCCGATGATCACCGCGAGCGAGGTGGCGATGAACAGGGCGTTGCCGAGTCCCCACCCGGCGCGGAAGCCGATGATCTCCCCGATCGATTGCGAAGCCCCGGCCGCCGCGCTGCCCGCGACGATCAGGACGAGGCCGGCGATCAGCGTCCGCTTGCCGCCGATGCGGCTGGACACCCACCCGGTGACCAGCATGGCCACCGCGGTCACCACGAGATAGCTGGTGAACAGCAGCTCCACCTGGCTCGGCGACGCCTTCAGCTGCTTGGACAGCGCCGGGAGGATCGGGTCCACCAGGCCGATGCCCATGAACGACACCACGCACGCGAAAGCGACCGCGTAGACGGCCTTGGGCTGGCGGAACGGGTTGACCGGCGCCGCATGGCCGACGTCCGCCCGGCCGTTGTGAACCGCGCTCACCGGCGCTGGTCCGCGGGACTGGTGCGGAGCGTCGCGTTCAGGCCACTCGCGGGAGTGCGATAGGCGGCGGCGGCCCTGCGGTCGTTGTCGAGCTCGCGGAGCCGGTTCATGGCGGGAACCGCGGCGATCAGCGCGGCCGCCTCGTCCTCGGGAAGCTTGTCGATAAGTTCGGCGAAGGTTGCGGCGCCGGCCCGCCGCCGGGCGTGGATGTACTCAACCCCGGCCGGGGTCAGCCCCACGAGCACCACGCGCTTGTCGGCCGGGTCGGGCCTCCGCTCGGCCAGGCCCGCCGCCTCGAGCCCGGTCACCAGCACGCTCATCGATGGCTGGGTGACCCCCTCGATCACCGCGAGGTCGGTGAGCCGCCGGGCACCGGTCCGGTCCAGCGTGGCCAGCGTGGAAGCGGCGGTCAGGCTGATCTCCCGCGGCCCGTTCTTGACCGCGAGCGTCACCAGCCCATACAGCGCCTCCCCGATCGCACTCCGGCTATCTGCCCTGGTCGCCGAGTCATCAGTCGCCATGACCCATAAGCATAGCTGACTCTATATAGTTTTGCTATGTACGGCTCTCCGAGAGCCGCCGACCAGCCGGGCGGATAAGAGGAGGGTCAGGGCGGCCAGGTAGCCGGCCAGCATGACGGTGGCGACCTGGCCGACGGCCCCGTCCGGGGGCAGGAATTCCGGATGGTGCAGGGTGAACGCGCCGCCGGACCCGACGAACAGCATCAGGATCGGCGCGACGGGGGAGTAGAACGAGAAATCATCGGCGCCGCAGGACCGGAACGAGGTGTCGATGCTGAATCCGGCCTCGCGGAGCACCGGCCAGCTCGCCGCGGCCAGTGGCTCGCTGTTCACCAGCGCGGGCTCGCTCTCCTCGATCGTCACCGTGGCCCGGCAGCCGTATGAGCGGGCGGTGTGTTCCGCGATCTCCCGCAGCCAGTCGCGCAGCAGCGGCCGGTCGGCTGGATCGAGCGCCCGCAGCGTCCCCCGTGCCGAGGCCGAGCCGGGGATGACGTTCGTCGCCTGGCCCGCCTGGAGCATGCCGACCGACACCACCACGGCGTGCGTGGGGTCGGTGCGCCTGCTGGCGATCTGCTGCAGCGCCAGCACCGCCTGGCAGAGCGCGGGCACGGGGTCGACCGCCAGGTGGGGGTATCCGGCGTGGCCCGCGGTGCCATCGACGACGATCTCGAAGTCGTCGACCGACGCGTTCACGGTGCCGGGAGCGGCGCTGACGGTGCCGGGCGGCACCTGGTGCTGCAGGTGCGCGGCGATCACCGCGGCGGGCCGCTGCGCCGTGAACACCGCCGAGGCCGCGATGTCCTTCGCGCCGGACGGGTAGGCCTCCTCGCGCGGCTGGAGCACGGCAAGCATGGCCGCGGGCAGGCCGTCCGTGGCCGCGACGCTGCGCGCCGCGCGGCCGAGCGCGGCCAGCGCCGCGAGGTGAACGTCGTGCCCGCACGCGTGCATCGCGCCGTTCGCCGACGCCCAGGGCGCCCCGGTCTGCTCCACGACCGGCAAGGCGTCGAGCTCGGCCCGGACCGCGACGCACGGGCCGTCGGCCGGGCCGATCCTCACCAGCCTGCCGGTGCCCGCGACCTGGGGAGCGTCCGGCTCGCCGAGCGCCTCGGCCACCCTGGCCGCGGTCTGGTACTCCGATCCGGACAGCTCGGGGGCCGCGTGCAGCTCGCGGCGCAGCCGGACCGCCTCGGCGAGCTCGCGGTCCAGCGCGGCGCGCAGCGCCGCCGCCAAGCCGGACTCGGCGGACGCTAGCCCGGACCCGGCGGGAGCCGGGCCGGAGCCGGCGGGAGCGGGCCCGGGGCCGGTCACCGCTCGTCCAGGCGGTATACGCGGCGTGCGTTGGCCGCCCCTACCAGGTGCCCGACCCGTTCGGCGTCCGCGGCGGACCAGGCGCCGTCGGCGACGAACGCCCCGGTCACCGTGGCCAGGTCACGGCGGAACCCGGTTGCGCCGAGGTAGTGCAGCTCGGGCAGGCCGAACGCGTCCGACGAGTACAGCATCTTGTGGAACGGGGTGAGCTCGAGCGCCTCGGCAAGCACAGCGGCGCTGCGCGCGCCGACGTGGTTCAGCGCCTCGCCGACGTCCATGTACACGTGCGGGAACACGTGCGCGAGGTAGCCGGCCTGGCGGTGGAACGGGTAGCAGTGCAGCAGCATGATCGACGTGCCGGAGGCCCGGGTGGCCAGCAGGAAATCGTGCAGCAGCGACGGATCGGCCCGGTGCAGCCGCACGTCGGGGTCGCCGAACCCGACGTGGAACTGCAGCGGCAGTCCGGTTTCCACGCCGGCCCAGATCGCGTGCCGGAGCAGCACCGGGTCCTCGAGCCGGGCCGAGGCGTCTCGCTCCAGCGCCCGCAGGAACCGGTCAGCGGCGCCCGCGACCTCGACCTGGCTCGGCCGCCACGCGTCGAAGTCGAGGCCGTAACGGTAGGCCGCGATCGACTTGAGCCCCACCGCGTCGCGTGCCGCGGCCGACAGCGCCTCCGCGAACGAGGCAGCGTAGCCCGCGGCGGAGACCCCGCAACGGGCCACCCGCTCGGCCACGGCCTCGAGCCGCACGATCTCGTAGGCGGGCGACCCGCTGGCCTCAGCGAGCTCGGCCGGGGTCTGCACCTCGTCGGACTGGTATCCGGTGTCTACCAGCCACGCCTGCACGCCGGCGGCCCGCAGCAGCCGCTCGCTCACCTCATCAGACCCGAGCTTGGCACGGCGCTCCAGGTACACCGGAGCGGGCACCGACGGCTCGAGGTCCAGCAGCGGCGCGCACCAGCGGCGCACCGCGAACCCGAGCTGGCTGTCAAACGCCGACGTGCCCGGCGGCGGCGGCCAGGCTGCCTCGGAGAGCAGCCCCTCGACCCCCGGGCCGCCCAGCGTGCCCGTCACCGCGCCGTGAACGTGGTGGTCGATCAGGGGAAGGGGAAGCGCTGTTTCCGGTATTGCCATGGTCACCACCGCCATCTCGTCTGCTCGACGATCTCTTCCGGGCTCGCCCCGGCGAACGTCTCGGCCTCGCCGCGCCGCACCGCCAGAAACGCCTCGGCCAGCGGTTCGCCCATGGCCGATCGGAGCACGGCGTCGCGTTCAAGGCAGTCGGAGGCCTCGGCCAGCGTCTGCGGGAGCCGGCGCAGCCCACTGTCGGTGATCTCCGCGGAGGAGAGGCCGGCCGGGTCGCCGTCGATCTCGGGCGGGAGGGCCGCGCCGGACGCCGCGCCCGCGAGCCCGGCAGCGATCAGCGCGCCGGTCACCAGGTACGGGTTCGCCGCCAGGTCGAAGCACTTGATCTCGACGTTGGCCCTGGCGTCCTGCTCCCCGGCCGAGCCCGTGACCAGGCGCAGCGCCGCTTCCCGGTTCTCCCGGCCCCAGCACTGGAACACCCCGGCCCACTGCGAGGGCACCAGGCGCAGGTAGCTCGCCACGCTCGGCGCGCCGACCGCGGTCAGCGCGGGCAGCCGCTCGAAGATGCCGCCGGCGAACGCCTCCCCCTCGGCGGTGAGGCCGTGCCGCCCGGGGCCGCCGGCCAGCAGGTTCTGGCCGTCCCGCCAGACGCTGAGGTGCACGTGCCCGCCGTTGCCGACCGATCCGGCGACCACTGACGGCGCGAACGACGCCCGGTAGCCGTGTCGCGCGGACACCGCGCGGATGGTCTCCCGGACCAGCACGCTGTCGTCGGCCGCGCCAACCGGATCCGCGGCGGCGACCGAGATCTCGAGCTGCCCGGCGGCGTACTCCGGGTGGAACTGCTCGACGGTGAGCCCCTCCCGCTCGAGCGCGCCGACGACCTCGCGGCCGTAGTCGGACAGCTCGACCACCCGGGTCATGCCGTAGGCCGGGCCCGAGCACGCGGGCCGGAACCCGGCGTCGGCCCCGCCCGTCCCGCTCGCCTCGGTGCCGAGCGCCCACTCGATCTCGAAGGCCATCCGTAGTTCCAGGCCGCGATCGCGGGCCTCGGCGGCCATGCGGCGGGCGAACGACCGCTGGCACCCGGCGTAGACGCGGCCCTCCTGGGTGTACCGGCTAACCGGCGCCCAGGCCCAACCGGGCTGCCCGGCGAGCACGGCCAGCCGGTCAAGGTCGGGGACCAGCCGCAGGTCACCGCCGGGCCCGCCGATGTGCGGGCTGGTGGTGATGGTGTCGTTGACCAGGAACACGTCGAACACCGGTGACATCCCGATGCCCCACCCGGCGGCGCGTTCCAGCCGGCCCAGCGGGACGGTCTTGGCCCGCGCGATGCCCGCGTTGTCCACCCAGCTCAGCGCCACCATCGTGACCCCGGCGGCGGCGAGCCGCTCGGCCAGCAGCCTGGCCCGGCCCATCGCCTCGGCCCGCCGCGGCGCGTCGAGCACCACCGGCCCGGCGGCCGGGTCGCTCACGGCCGGTGTCGGCATGCCCGCCTCCCGATCTTGTCGGACGGCGTCAGCTTAAGCCGCTGGCTAGCGCGGGAAGATGGGCGCCCCGAGAACTGTTCAGCGAGTCAGTGTCCTCCACCGATAGCCGGGCGGCGATCGCCGCGAACCTGGCCAGCTTCCAGCGTGCCGCGCTGCCGCTGGACGGCCGCAGGCCAGCGTCGGTCGCGGTCTGCCTGGTGGCGCAGCCGGACTCCGGCGCGTGCTGCCTGCTGATCACCCGCAGGGCGCCGACGCTGCGCTCGCACGCCGGCCAGTGGGCGCTCCCGGGCGGGCGCCGTGACGCGGGGGAGTCCGCCACCGAGGCGGCGCTGCGCGAACTGCACGAGGAAACCGGCGTGCGGGTCGCGCCGGGCGACGTCCTCGGCGTGCTCGACGACTACGCCACCCGTTCCGGCTACCTGATCACCCCGGTCGTCGTGTGGGGTGGCCAGGTGAACCCGGAAATGCGCGGGCCCGCCGCCGAGGTCGCCCAGATCTACGTGATCCCGCTGGCCGACTTCGACGTCGAGCCCCGGCTGGTGCGCATCCCGGAGTCGGACGCCCCGGTCATCCAGCTGCCGATCCTCGACCGGTTGCTGCACGCGCCGACGGCCGCGGTCGTCTACCAGTTCTGCCAGGTCGGGCTGCACGGTCGCGCCACCCGGGTGGCGCACTTCGAGCAGCCGGTGTTCGCCTGGAGCTAGAGCGACGAGTCAGCTCGAAGAGCTAGAGCGAGCGCTGGCTGAGCCAGTCCACCGATGCCTGCGCGACCTCGCGCCAGCCGTGGTCGATCGTCAGCGAGTGGCCGCGGTCCGGGAACTCGATGAGGTCGGTGATGGCCGGTGACTTGTGGTACAGCTTGCGGGTCGAGTGCGTGATGGCCTTCGGCACGGTGTGATCGTGGCCGCCGGCCGTGAGCAGCAATGGGCCGCGGGTCTTGTTTCCGGTATCGACCTTCGCCGGCGACCGCCGGGTGAAGTTGGCCAGGGCGGCCTCGAACAGGGGCTTGCCTGGCGAGGGCACGGTCCAGCGGTCATACAATTCGGCCGACTCCGCCTCCGGAATCGCGTTCCCGAAGCCGTACCGGAACTCTTCTTTAGTGAGCGATACGGCCAGGTTGCGGTTGGCCGGCTTGCGCAGCGCGATCGAGGCAACTTTCAGCGCGGAAACGGGCAGGTTGAGCACGCCCTTGATGGGCGCGGCGTCGATCGCCACTGCGGCAGCGGCCAGATTCTGCCCCAGCAGCCGCTGCGCGATGAGACCGCCGAAGGAGTGGCCGACGACGACTGGAGGGGCTTCCAGGCCGCGGATGATCCGGGCGTAGTGGTCAACCACATCGTCAATGCCCTTGCCCGCAACCTTGCTCGGGTTCTGGCGGGTCTCTTCTACCGTGTCCGAATCGCCTGGCCAGCCTGGTGCTGTCGGTGCGTAGCCCGCCTCCCGGAACAGCTCTAGCCACGGATCCCACGAGCTGGCGTGCAGCCACAGGCCGTGAACGAAGACCGCGGGCCTGCCTGGTTGTGTCATTTCGCGCTCCCTTCCGCAGCCGGCGTGAGCGGCTCGCGGCGAATCGGGCAGCCGTCATGAAGGCGGCGCTCGGGTACCTACCCGCTGCAGCCCCCCACACGCGCCCGGGTGCGCGGGCCGCGGGCCGCAGTCAGGCCAGCTTGGCGGCCACCGAGGCGGCGCTGCGCAGCAGCCGGCCGTCAGCGCCGGCGCAGACCGGCTGGTAGGCGGGCCGGGTCACGGCCTCGTCGATCAGGTCGGTGAGCTGCCGGAAGAACGGTATCTCCGGCCTGATCCACAGGTACCGGGCCAGCGAGCCGGGGATCGTGTTGATTTCGTTCACCAGCACGTTCGCGCCGTCGGTCATGAAGTCGATCCGCGCGACCCCGCGCACGGCGACGGCCTCCGCGACCGCCGACGCCTGGCTGACCACGGCCGCGGCCACGTCGGGGGTGAGGTCGGCGGGCAGCTCGCGCGCCGCGCCGGCCATCCCCTCGTCCGGCACGTACTTGTCCTCGTAGGACAGCAGCGGGCCGGACCGCCTGATCGGCCGCTCGATCGGCGACAGCCGCAGTTCCGGCCAGGTCCGGACGCCGACGTTGACGTCGTACCAGCCCTTGAGGAACGGCTCCACCAGCGCCCCCGCGGCGTACAGCGGGCTGGACCTGACCAGCGCCCGTGCGCTGTCCACGTCGTCCACCAGCTCGACGCCCAGCGACGACCCGCCGAACCTCGGCTTCACGATCAGTGGCGCGCCGAGCGCCCCAAGGGCTGGCTCGTCCGCCGCCGCCAGGTCCAGCCTCGGTATCGCGCTGACGCCCGCGCGCTCTGCCACGGCAGCGAACGCGAGCTTGTCCATCCCGAGCGCCGCGCCGGCCTGGCTCGGCCCGGTGTACGGCACCCCGACCAGGTCCAGCAGTCCCTGCAGGCGGCCGCATTCGCCCGGCGCCCCGTGACAGCAGACGACGATGGCCTTGAACGGGACGCCAGCCAGGCCGAGCCTGCGATGGCGGTAGAAGCCGCGTTCCCGGCCCAAGTGCAGCTCCAGCGGCTCGGAACCGGCCGGAACGCCGTCCCGGAAGCTCACGCCCTCCAGGCCGGTGCCAACGTCGCAGAAGTCACCGTCCTTGCTCCAGTAGATCCCGGTGGCCGGGGTGCCGTTGTCGTTCAGGCACCGCTCTGCCTGGAGCCCGGTCAGCACCGACACGTCGTGTTCGGGACCCGGGCCGCCGAAAATGACTCCTACCTTGGCCTCAGCGTCCATGCAATTTCCCCTCGTTGATCATGGGTAGTGATTCGGCAGGTCGTTTTCCCACAGCACGCCGTCACCGGCGCCGAGATTCGACCTGATCCAGTTCCGGGCCGCGGACCGGGAGCCGACCGTGACGATCTCGCTCCCGGCGGCCCCCGCCATCAGCGCGCGCCGGTTGGTCCAGCCGACCACGACCAGCACGGCGTCGGCCTTGGCCACCGCCGCGGCGAACTCCCGGTTCGCCTCGTCCTGCACCGGGCCGAGCTCGACCATGCCGGGGGTGACCACGGCCCGGCGGTTCCGCCTGCCTCCTCCGTCCCCGCCTCCACCACTGCCTCCTCCTTCCCCGCCCCCACCCTTGGCCGCGACTTCGAGCATCTCCAGGGCGCGCGCGGCGCCCTCGGGATTGGAGTTGTAGGTGTCGTCGATGACCACGACCCCGCTGTCGGCCACGCCCGTGACCGCCCGGTGCGCGGGCGCCGAGAGCTCGCCCAGCCTGGCGACCACCCGCTCCGGCGGGGCGCCGGCGGCGAGCGCGGCCGCCACCGCGCAGCCGATGTTCGGCAGGTGCAGGCCAGCCGGGCTGGGGAAGGAGCCGATCACCTCGCCGCGGAACCGGACGGTGACACTTCCGTTCTCGCGTTCCAGCGACACGGTGAGGTCACGCTGGCGGCGGGTTCCGCAGCGCCAGACCTCGGCGCCATCCACCGCGTCTGCCAGCTCCGCCAGCCGCTCGTCGTCGACGTTCAGGATCGCGACACGGACGCCCTCGAGGATCTCGGACTTGGCCCGGACGACGTTGTCGAGGGTCTTCATGCGCTCCAGGTGCATCGGGCCGATCGCGGTAATGATCCCGATCTCCGGCTTGACCCAGGAGCACATGGCGCGGATCTCGCCGGGGCCGTAGGTGCCCATCTCGGCGACCAGGACCTGGGTGTGCGCACCGAGGTGCTGGTTGACGGTCCGGCACAGGCCGGAGTCGTTGTTGTAGCTGGCCGGGCTGGCGACCACGTCGAAGCTGCCGGCGAGCAGGTCGGCGATGTGGTTCTTGGTCGAGGTCTTGCCGAAGGAGCCGGTCACCGCGATCACCCGCGGGCCGACCCGGCCCAGCGTGGCCTGGGCGCTGGTGCGGTACTTGCGGGCGAGCCGCGCCTCGACCGGGCGCATGGCCAGGGCGGCAGCGTCGATCACGACGGGCACGGCCGCCGCGAGCACGGCGGTAGCCCCCGGTGCACCCAGCGAAATTACCGCGGCGGCGATGAGGGCCTGCAGGACGAGCGTGGACGCGGCCAGCCTGGTCAGCCGCGGCGTGCGGACGAGCCGCTGCTCCCGGGCCAGCAGCGGCATGCCCACCGGAAAGGCCGCGACGGCGACGGAGGCCGCGACCGCGGCGCCGAGCGCGACCGGGTATGGGCGTCCGAACAGGGCCAGCAGCGCGGCCAGCGCACCGGCCGGCGCGAGAACCTGGTTGGGCGGCCGCTTGCGTGCCCAGCGCAGGGCCACGGTGACCGAGGAACCAGGGATGTAGTGCTCCCGCTGCATCACCCGCAGCCAGCGGAAGTCGGCGATCACCAGCGCGAGCAGCGGGACAGCGATCAGTGGGACGGTCAGCAACGCGGCACGCTCCCCGGCGTCTGCGGGACGGTCAGCATCGCGGCACGCTCCCCGGCGTCTGCGGGACGGTCAGCATCGCGGCACGCTCCCCGGCGTCTGCAGGACCTCGTCGAGCATGGCGACGAGCCGGTCGGGCGCCTGCAGGTGCACGTCGTGGCCGGCGCCCTCGACGACGTCCGCTGTGGTGGGCACGGTGAGCAGGCGGCCGGCCTTCTCGACCATGCTGGGCGGCACGGCCCGGTCGTTGCCGCCCCACAGCAGCGCCACCGGGCAGCGAGTGGCGGCAAGCTCCGCGTCGTACGACTCGTTGACCACCCGGACCAGGACGCTCCGCATCACCCCGATGGCGGCGTTGTAGTCGGCGGAGCCCCTGGCCCGGCGCATGGCCTCGAAACGGCGCTCGCTCAGCAGGCCCATCTGGCGGGCCTTCCGCCCGAGCCGGTAGCCCACCGGGGCCTTGCCCTCGCGGGGCGACCTCAGCAATGGCACCCCGCACAGGACCAGGGCCCGGACCAGGTCGGGCCGGCGCAGCCAGGCAGACCGCGACCCGCCCGCCAAAGCTGTGCCCGATCACCACCGGCGGCTGTGCCGGGGGAGTGGCCGCGGCGTGCTCGTCGAGCACCGCGGCCACGCAGTCGGCGTAGTCGGCCGCTCCCCAGGTCGAGGTCGGCGGCGGTGAGACGCCGAATCCGGGCAAGTCGATAAGCAGATGTGGATATCTGCCCAGCACGCCCGAGAAATCGCGATGATCGCGTCCCCATCCGTGCAGCCCGACCATCAGCGGGCCTCCTCCATCGGCCACCTCAGCAAAAACGCGGCCGTCAAGATAACTTCGCAAGGGCACACAATAAAGCTAGCTGGCCGTCTTGGCCCCCGTGCGCCGCCCCCGGCACAAGGGCGGAAGGCCGGATTTCAGGCACCCCGCCGCTATTAGGTCAACTAAGATAGAAATATGTCCAGCCCGATGCTTGTGCTATACCCAGGCGTTACCATTGCTAATAGGTACGTCTAGAGGTCTTGGCGTCATTCGGGCCAGCCCACCAGGATGGGGCCAACGGCGGAGCCGAGTACGCCGTGCAGTTCGGTCGCTGCGGCGGGGCGCCGTTCGTCGAGGTCATCGACCACGGCGTGGACGTACTCAGAGGCCAGACTGAGCTGCTCGGGGATTGCCAGCAGGGTATTGATTTCGGTCGGCTCGGTGGCCCGGAATGCGCCGAGCAGATGGCGGTAGCGTTCTTCCGCCGTGGCGGCCGCGCCGCCCTCCATAATCGTGCGCAGCTGGCTGAGCAACCCGCAGGCCGGATCCTGGTACGCCGATTGCGCCATTGGCCACCCTCGCCTGGTCAAGTATTGCCTCGGGGGGACCACCCCCAAGACCCCCCGAAAGCGGGTGTGCCAATCCTACCTATTCTCGCGATGAAGCGCTGGGTATTTGCCGCTCCTTTGCCGCAGGCGCGATAACCCGGTAAAGGGTTCTAACGCACTAATGGTGCGGCTTTCGCCTAGTGAATTAACACCCGCCCGCCGCCATGGTGGCGGCGGGCGGGGTGAGATCAGGACATGCCGGCGGTCAGCCCGGGTTGGCCGCTCCCTTGCTCTCCTGCAGCTCCTCGATCACTTCCTCGGTCACCTCGACCAGCTGCTTTGCATGTTCTTCCATCGCCTCAGCCTGGGCCTCGGCGATGTGGTCGTCCATTTCCAGGGCGGCGTTGTCGGCCTTGATCTCCGCAACCGTCGCCCTGGCCTCCGGGGGCAGCAGGCTGGTGTCGGCGTCTTCGGGCTGAGCCGGCGGGTTCAGTTGCTCGCTCGGTATCGTCATGGCCCCCAAGTTGCCCGGAATCGGCTGGTTACTCGCGATAGCCGCGCGAGATTCGCCGGATGGCGGCTGAGGCAGACGCGTGACCCGGCGCCTGGGTCACACGGCCGCGCGCATCTTGGTCACGAGGTGGTCGAACATCGGGTAAGCCTGCCCGCCGCCCCCGATCGCGTCGATCGCCGGCCGCCACAGCTCCCACCGGTCGATCAGCCGGCGGCCGAGCAGGGTTCTGATCATCTCGAAATCGACTGCGCCGTGTTTCTCGAGCGCTCCGAGCTGCTCGAAGTAGTCGAGCTCCCGGTACAGGACGTAGGCGTGGACCGAGTTCTCGGCAATGAACCGGGTCATGGCGTCGGCCAGTGCCTGCGGCGTCTGGTACTCCGCGACCAGGCGGCGCGCCTCGACCAGCGGATCTTCGTCCCAGCGCCGGATGAAGTCAACAGCGGTCGCGGCCTGGCGCCCGGTCCGGGCCTCGCGGGCTTGCTGGCCCGCGAAGACCACCGCGCCGATGGCGCTCAGCAGCCCGAGCGCGCTGACCGCGGTCGCGATCGCTGTCACCTGCTCAGCCCAGTTCGGCATGGGCCGCCCTCCTGTCGATGATCGTGCGGTTAGCTCTGGCGGGCTCGCTGGCCTGCTCCATCTTGCTCGCTTCCGGGGTGTGGCTCGGTTCTGGGGGCAGGGTGGCAGACTGCCCGTGTGAGCAGGAGCCTGCAAGTCCAGGAGGGTGGCAGCGGGGAGCCCGCTCTGGTGCTGCTGCACGGCCTCGGGGCGACCGGCGACGTGTGGAACGCGTGGCGGCCGTTGCTTGCCCGGCGGTGGCCGGGGCGCTGGCTGGCGCCGGACCTGTCCGGTCACGGCGGCTCGCCGCCGCTGTCTGAGTACACCTTCGGCGGCCTCGCCGAAGCTGTCGCCGGCCTCGTCAGCTCCGGTTCGCCCGCTGTTGTGCTGGGGCATTCGCTGGGCGGCGCGGTCGGCTTGGCGCTGGCCGGCGACAGCTTCGCGGTGCCGGTGCAGGCGGTCATCGGCCTGGGGATCAAGGTCGTCTGGGCCGACGAGGAGCTGCAGCGGGCGCGGGCCGTGGCGCAGCGGCCGACGGCCTGGTACGGATCGCGCGACGAGGCCGCCGCGCGATACCTGCGCGTGTCCGGCCTGGCTGGCCTGCTGCCGGCCGACGACCCGGCCGTGGATGCGGGGCTGCGTGAGCAGGACGGGCAGTGGCGGCTGGCGATGGACCAGGGCGCGTTTGCGATCGGCGCGCCCGACATGGCGGAACTGCTGGCGCGATCCCGGGCGCCGGTCACGCTGGCCCGCGGCGAGAACGACCCGATGAACACCGATCAGCAACTTGCCCGGCTGGGTGTCCCCACGGTCACGCTGCCGCGCCTCGGCCACAACGCGCACGTCGAGAGCCCGCAGCTGTCGGTGACCCTGCTGGACCGCTGGGTCACCTCGGCGATGCCCGGCTAGCAGGCCCGAACGTGCAGCGGTCCGTTGCTGCTTGGAGCCGTTCAGGTGCGGTGCTCGAGCGCCCGCCTGGTCAGCACCCGGGCGAGGTGCCGCCGGTAGTCGCGGTCGGCGTGCACGTCCTCGCCCGGCTCCGTCCCCTCGGCCGCCAGCTCGGCTGCCTCGGCGGCGCCGGCGCCGCCGGCGAGGGCTTGCTCGGCCGCGCTGGCGCGCAGCGGCGTGGACCCCATGTTCGCCAGGGCGATCCGGCCGTCGACGGCGGCGACACCGACGATGGCCCAGTCATTGGCCCGGCGGACGAACTTCTGGTAGCCCCAGGGGATACCCGGCCTGCGCGGCACGCGGACGGCCGCGATCAGCTCGCCCGGGTCCAGGCTGGTCTCGAAGAACCCGGCGAAAAGGTCGTCGGCCGGAACGTTCCTGGTGCCGCCCTGACCCAGCAGGTCGACCGAGCCGCCGAGCGCGACCAGCGCCATCGGCAGGTCGGCCGCGGGATCCGCGTGCGCCAGCGAGCCGCCGATCGTGCCGCGGTGCCTGATCTGCGGATCGCCGACCTGCGAAGCGGAATGGGCGAGCAACGGTGCGTCGGCCCGGACCAGGTCCGAAGACGCCAGCGTGGCGTGCGGTGTGGCCGCGCCGATCACCAGCTCGTCGCCCTCGGCTCGGATCCCGGTCAGCTCGGTCAGCCGGCCGATGTCGATGAGCACCGACGGGGACGCCAGGCGCAGCTTCATCATCGGCAGCAGCGAGTGGCCGCCGGCCAGCAGCTTCGCGTCCTCGCCGAATCTGTCCAGCAGGTCAAGGGCGTGCGTGGCCGACTCGGCGGCCACGTAGTCGAACGGTGCCGGGATCACGCGCTCGCCTCCGCCCGCTTGGCTTCGGCGGCCGCCAGCACCGCCCTGACGATGTTGTGGTAGCCGGTGCAGCGGCAGAAGTTGCCCTCCAGGCCCTCCCTGACCTCGGCCTCGGTGGGGTGCGGGTTTTCCGAGAGCAGGCCGACGGTGGCCATGACCATGCCGGGTGTGCAGAACCCGCACTGCAGGCCGTGCTCCTGCCGGAATGCCGCCTGCACCGGGTGCAGCTCGCCGTCGGTGGCGAGGCCCTCGGCGGTGGTGACCTGCTGCCCGTTGGCTTGCACGGTCAGCACCGTGCAGGACTTCACCGACGTGCCGTTCAGCAGCACCGTGCAGGCGCCGCACGAGGTGGTATCGCAGCCGACGTTGGCCGCCCGCAGACCGCACACCTCCCGCAGGTAATGCACGAGCAGCAGCCGCGGTTCCACCTCATCGGTGCGCTGGCGACCGTTGACGGTGAGCTCGACCTGCATCTACGCATTCCCCTTTGCAGCCTGGATTGCCTGCCAGACCCGTTGCGGTGAGGCGGGCATGTCGATGTGCCTGATGCCGAGGTGGGACAGCGCGTCGACGACCGCGTTCTGCACGGCCGGGGTCGCGCCGATCGAGCCCGCCTCGCCGATCCCCTTGACGCCGAGCGGGTTGTAGCTGGTGAGGGTCTGCATGTCGGCCAGCTCGAAGCTCGGCACCTCGGTAGCCGACAGGAACGGGTAGTCGGCGAAGCTCGCGGTCAGCGGGTTGCCGTCGGCGTCGTAGACGACCTCCTCCACGAAGGCCTGCGCTGCGCCCTGGGCGATGCCGCCGTGCCGCTGGCCCTCGGCCAGCAGCGGGTTGAGCACGAACCCGGCGTCGTCCACGGTCACGATCCGGCGCAGCACAACCTTTCCGGTTTCGGTGTCGACATCCACGACCGCGACGTGTGACCCGAACGGGAACGTCGCGCCCGGTGCGGTGAACACGGTGCGAACGACCAGCCGCTCCTCCTCGGCCAGGCTGGCCAGCGGCACCGAGGCGTCCGGGTCGCCGACTACCTCGAACGCGCTGCGTTCGATGTCGAAGCGCAGGTCGGCCGCGCTGGCCTCGAGCTCGCTGGCGGCGCGTTCCCTGGCAATCTCGAGAAGCTCCTGGGATGCCTGCCGGACCGCGGAGCCGCCGTGCTGCAGGCTGCGGGAGCCGCCAGTGCCGCCGCCCTCGGGGACCAGGTCGGTGTCGCCCCACTTCAGCGTGATCTTGTCCACGGGGATGCCGAGCTCCTCGCTGGCCAGCATCGCCCAGGCGGTTGCGTGCCCCTGCCCGTGCGGTGAAGTGCCGGTGAGGATCGTCGCGGTTCCGTCGGGGTGCACCTCGACGGTCGCGTTTTCCTGAGGTGGAGACTCCTCGCCGTCGCCCATGCCGGTTATCTCGACGTAGCTGGCCAGGCCGATCCCCATCGCGACCGAGTCACCACGGGCCCGGCGCTCGGCCTGCTCCGTGCGCAGCTCGTCGTAGCCGGCCGCGGCCAGCACCTTATCCAGGGCGGTCACGTAGTCGCCGGTGTCGTACAGGGCCCCGAACTTGGTCCGGTGCGGCTGCGTGAACGGCGGCAGCAGGTTTCGCCGCCGCACCTCGGCCGGGTCCGCGCCGATCTCGGCGGCGAACAGGTCCATGGCCCGCTCGAGTGCGGCGCTGGCTTCCGGTCGGCCGGCGCCGCGGTAAGCACCGATCGGGGTCGTGTTCGTGACCACGCTCTTGGCCACCGCCTCGGCCTTGGGGATCTCATACGGGCCCGGCGTCATCAGGATGGTCAGGAACGGCAGCATGGCACCGAGCCGGACGTGGGCGCCGGAGTCCTGGGTGATCTCCAGGCGGTAGGCGAGCACGGTCCCGTCCCGCTTGCCGCCGATCGTGACCGTCTGCCACTGAGCCCGGCCGTGGGTCATCGCGACCAGGTTCTCGTACCTGGTCTCGGTCCATCGCGCGGGTCGGCCGAGCTGCCGCGCCACCCAGGCCACCAGCGCGTGCTCGGGGTCGGCGCCGAACTTCGCGCCGAAGGCGCCGCCGACGTCCGGGGTGATGATGTGCACCTGCTCCGGCTTGAGGCCGAGCAGCCTGGCCAGGCCGCCCTGAGTGCCCTGCGCGCCCTGGTTCGGTATCCACGCGGTCACCCGCCCGTCCTCGCCCCACACGGCCGCGCCGGCTCGAGCCTCCATCGGGGCCGGCGCGACTCGCTGGTTCAGGATCGTCCGCGTGGTCACGACCTCGCACTCGTCGAACAAGTGCTCGTCGAGCTGGCTGGCATCGCCGAAGTTCGCGGCCACGTTGGTGCCCGCCTCCTCGTAGAGGAGCACCTTGTCGGACGCCGCGTCGGCGAAGTCGACGACGGCGGGCAGCACGTCGTAGTCGACGTCCACGAGTTCGACCGCGTCCTCGCCCTGGTAGGCCTGCTCGGTGACCACGACCGCCACCGGCTCGCCGACGAAGCGGACCTTGCCGGTCGCCAGGATCCGCCTGGTCATCTGCTGGTTGAACAGCGCCCCCGGCTTGATCTCGGGCAGCTCGGTGAGGTCGGCGCCGGTGAACACGGCGATGACCCCGGGGGCCTCCCGCGCGGCGCTGACGTCGATGGCCTCGATCCTGGCGTGCGCGACGGGGGAGCGGGCGAAGAACACGTGGCAGGCGCCTGCCAGGCGCTCGTCCACGACGTCCTCTGTGTAGACACCGCCACTGGTCAGGAAGCGCGGATCCTCGGTCCTCAGGACGCGAGTACCCAAGATGCTCACCGACGATCAGCTCCCCTCGGACCCCGGCGCCGGCCACCCCAACGGGTCGGCTACCGCACTGCAGTGCTCCTCGTGACGCCCGGCGACGCGGCGGCCGGCTGGCGAGCGAACGCGGCTTTGCACCTCAGAGATGATCGTGCCTGCCGCGCCCCCGGAAGGTCAAACCGGCCGTCGCCGCCCGCTACCTGCCGTGACGGCTCGACCGGAGTACCCATCCCGCTGCAGGCGACGCCGAGCATGTGACGAAAGGCACCATGCTCCGGTAGTCGACGAAATGCGCGACTTGGTCTGAAGCAGCATAGGCTCGACTTTTGGCTTGCCGCATCGCGGGCAGAGACGACCACGGCCGGGGAGGCCACATCTGGGAAGGAGGGTCATGAACGGGCGGCGGATGGACCTCAACGCCACCCAGGTCATTGCCAGCCTGCTGGCCGCGGTTACCGGGGCCATTGCCGCCTCAACGCTGGGAATCGCGGGAACCATCATCGGCACGGCCGTCATGAGCGTCGCCAGCACCGCGGTCGCATCGATCTACAAGCACTACCTCGCGCGCAGCCGGGAACGGCTTCGGAAGGCCGCCGAGGCGGCGCGGGCCAGCGAGCGGGCGGCCGCATTCCGCGGCCGCCTCGGGACCGCGGGCGCGCACGCCGCAACCCGGACCTCCACCACGGATGTCGTCGCCGATGCCGACAGGACCCAGGTGTTTCCGGCAGTGGGCGCCACGCAGCACCGCTGGCAGGACGCCGACCGGGCCAACGGTGTCGGCTGGCATGACGACGCGCCCCGGACCGTCGGCGGCCGGCATGACGACGCGCCCCGGACCGTCGGCGGCCGGGAAGATGACGCGACCCGGACCACGGGCGGGCGGACAGCCAGAGCGGCCGGAGGCACCGCCGCGGCTGGAGGTGCCGCCGCGGCTGGAGGTGCCGCCGCGGCCGGAGCCGCTGGGGCGGCCTGGGCCGCGGAGTCCGACGCCACCGGGACGTCGCAGGGGTCGCTGGACGCGGCCCGCAGCGCCACCGGAGGGCGGGCCGCCGGCGTCACCGGGCACGCGGGACAGCCATCCGGCGGCGGTGACGGCTCCGGGCGGCACGCAGCGAGCGGCCCGGCAGCGGGCGCAGTCGGCCAGCCGCGCTGGCGGCGTCCGCTGGCGCTCGCCGGGGTCGCGGTGGGCATCTTCCTGCTGGCGATCGCCGGGATCACCGCGTTCGAGGCCATCGCCGGGAAGCCGCTCGACGCGCTGGTGGGCGGCAAGCACAGCTCGGGCACCACGATCGGCAACCTGGTCGGCGGCCAGGGCTCGCACACCACGTCGCACCACACCGGGCGAAGCCCGGCACCCAGCCCGTCTTCGACGCCCACGCCGAGCCCGAGCACCAGCCCGAGCCCATCGACGTCGCCGAGCCCCACACCGACTCCGGCCGGCACGCCGACGCCGACCACGGGCACCACGGGCACCACGGCGGGCACGGGCACCACCGCGGGCACGGGCACCACCGCGGGCACGGGCACCACGGCGGGCGCCGGCACCACGGCCGGCGCCAGCCCCGGCGCGGGGGCGGACACTCCCGCAGCGGCTCACCGGTCAACGACACCGGCCCCGACGCGCTGACTCGCGGGAACAAGTCGCTGACCCGCGGGAACAAGTACTGCCAGCCGGGCGTTCCAGGTCAGGGCCTCTACCCGGCCGAAAATCGCTTTCCTGCCATGCCTGCCCCCGGCTAGCATGCGAATCCCGGCCGAAACTCAGTCAAGATCGGAAGTTAGTCATGCTTGCGCGCGCGCTGGTGCGCCGCTTCCCGTTGTTCGGCTACCGGGACTTCGTGCTGTTGCTGGCAGATCGCCTGCTGGCACCGGCGGCATTCGCGTTTTCTCTCGTCGGCGTCTCGTTCGCGGTGCTCGACGCGACCGGGTCCACGGCTGACCTCTCCTATGTGCTCGCGGCTCAGATCGCGCCCTCGCTGGTCTTCGCGCTGGTCGGCGGCGTGGTCGCGGACCGGCTCCCGGCGCAGTGGGTGATCATCGCGGGCAACGTGATGATCGCCCTCGGCGAGGGAGCGTTTGGCATTCTGGATCTGGCCGGCCATCCGCGGCTATGGCAGATGGTCGTGCTCGAGGCGCTCACCGGCACCGGTATGGCGATCTTCTACCCGGCCTCGCAGGCGCTGCTGCCCAGGCTGGTGCCGGGCGATCTGCTGCAGCAGGCGAGCGCGATCAGCCGCCTGGCGACGAACGCGGCGCAGATGGGCGGGGCGGTCGTCGCCGGGCTGTGCGTCGCGGTCTTCGGGCCGGGCTGGGCGCTGGCGGTGTGCGGCGTCGGCTCGCTGATCTCGGTGCCGATGCTGCTGAGCATCCGGGCCACCGGGAACGCCAGGACCCAGGAGACCAGCATGCTGCGCGACCTGCGGGACGGCTGGTCGGAGTTCCGCTCGCACACCTGGCTGTGGACGATCTCGCTGCAGTTCGGGGTCGTCTTGATGGCGTGGTACGGCGCGTTCCAGATCCTCGGGCCCGTCGTCGCCAGGGCGCACCTCGGCGGCCCGGCCGCCTGGGGCGCGATCACCGCCGCCGACGCCATCGGGCTCATCGCCGGCGGGATCGTGTCGCTGCGCTTCACGCCGCGCCGGCCGATGCTGTTCGTGGTCATCATCGGTGCCGCGATTGCGATCGCGCCGCTATCGCTCGCGATGCTCTGGCCACTGCCCCTGGTGTGCCTGGCGTCGTTCGGCCTCGGCATCACGATCGAGATCATGATGGTGCAGTGGACCGTGACCATGGCCAGGAACATCCCGCCGGTCAAGCTCGCCCGGGTGTCCTCCTACGACCTGCTCGGCTCCGTCATGGCCATGCCCATCGGCGCCCTGATCGCCGGGCCGCTGGCCGCCGCCGTCGGCGTCTCGGTGACCCAGTACGGCGCCGCCGTGCTGATCGTCGTCGCATCGGCCCTCGCCCTGATCCCTCGTGACGTCCGCAGGATGCGGTCAGCGAAGGGGGATGGGGAGGCGGGCGGGGTCGTGGCGGTGGACGCGGATCAGGCGGCCAGCGCGGAGCCGCCGGTGCCCGCGGCCCACGTCGCCGCGTAACCGCCGCAGGTAGTACCCGAGCAGCCGGGCGATCGCCGCCCGCCGGTCCGGCTCGGCGTCGTGCAGGTAAGCCTGCTCGGCAGCGTACGCCCGCAACAGGTCATGCATGCCGTGGTGGTCGCCTCCGGCAGGCCGGATCAGGTAGCCATGCGCCAGGGTGTCCAGCACCCGGCGGGCTTGCGCGACGCCGTAGCCGGTGAGGGCCGCCACGGCGTGCGCGCCGAATTCGCCCGCCGGATGAAGGCCGAGCAGCCGGAACGCGCGCGCGGTGGCACCGTCCAGCTGCCGGCAGGACCAGGACAGCACCGTCCGGACGGCGGTCCGGCCGTCACCGCCCGCGTCGAGACGGTCCAGCCGCGCGCTCGGGTCGGCGAGCTCGCGCACCAGCCCGGCCAGCGATGCCTGGGGCCTGGCGGCGGCCAGCTCGGCCGCGACCCGGAGCGCGAGTGGCAGCCACGCGCACTGCGCGGATAGCTGCCGGACGGCCCCGGGGTTCGCCTGCGCCCGAGCGCCGATCAGTGAGGACAGCAACGCGGCCGCGTCGGCCGCGGGCAGCACGTCCAGCTCCAGTCGCTGAGCGCCGTCCCTTGCCACCAGGCCGGACAGGGCATCGCGGCTGGTCACAACCGCGGCGCAGCCCGGCGTGCCGGGCAGCATCGGCCGCACCTGCTCTGCCGAGCGGGCGTTCTCGAGCAGTACCAGCGCCCGCCGTCCGCTGAGCAGGCTCCGGTACAGGGCCGCGCGTTCCCCCGCCTCGGCCGGCAGGTCCCGGCCCGCCCAGCCCAGGGCCCGGATGAACCCAGCCAGCGCTTCGGTCACCGGCAGCGGCTCGGCAGGGTCGTAGCCGCGCAGGTCCACGTAGATCTGGCCGTCCGGAAACCGGTCCGCCACCTGGTGCGCCCACGCAACGACCGTGGCGGTCTTGCCCACACCCGCCGTTCCGGTAACCGCGCATACTGCCGCGGTTCGCTCTCCGGTTTCGCCTGCGCAGCTCGTCAGGGCCTGCAGTTCGCCCGCCCGGCCAACGAAGTTAGGCACCAGCGCCGGGAGCTGGCGCGGCACGGGGACGTCGGCCGGCAGGCTCGCCGAAGGCGTGGCACGGCGCTGCCCGAGTTGCGCCGACGGGGTCAGCGCCGGGTCGGCGGTGAGGATCTGCTGCTGCAGCAGCCCCAGGTCGGGCCCGGGCTCGACCCCGAGCTCGCGCAGCAGGGCCCGCCGGACTCGCTGGAAGGCGGCCAGCGCTTCGGCCTGGCGGCCGTCGCGGTACAGCGCGAGCATCAGCTGTGCGTGCAGCCTTTCCCGGAACGGATGCACGGTGGTCAGTCGCCGTAGTTCGGCGATCACGCGTTCGTGCCTGCCTAGCTGCAGGTCTGCCTCGATCCAGGCCTCGGTGGCCTGCAGCCGAAGCTCGGCCAGGCGCGGCACATCCCGCGCGGCCAGCCACTCCGACGGGATGTCAGCGAGCGGCTCGCCCCGCCACAGCGACAGCCCTGCGCGCAGCCGCTGCGACGCGTCCTCCCAGGCGCCGCTGCTCGCCGACGCCCTGGCCCCGGCGAGCAGCCTGTCAAACCGGGCCAGGTCCAGCTCGTCGGCCGTGACCTGGAACTGGTATCCGCCGGGTACCGTGCCGAGCCGGGACCCGGTGCCGCAGGCCAGCGTCTTGCGGAGCTCCTTTACGTAGTTGCGTAAGGTGGCGCGAGCCGTGGCCGGGGGCTCGGACCCCCACACGACCTCGGTCAGCTCGGCCAGCGGGACCATGCGGTTCGCCCGCAGCAGCAGCGCCGCGAGCAGCGCCCGCTGCTTGCCGGGCAGCACCGGAAGGGCGATCCCGCGGTTTCTCACCTGCAACGGTCCCAGCAGGCAGAACTCCACGTCAGCCGACACAGACCCTCCTGGCCAGCGGCCCTATCGGCGCGCTACCGGGATGCTATCCCCGCAACCGACACTCGGCGCAATAGCCGAATTGCTCACGAAGCGGGCAGCGGCAGGTATCCGAGGGAAGAGGTGCCACCAGAGTGATCAAGATCAAGATCCGTAAGCTCGGCAAGCTCGAGGCTACGAACAGGGTCAGTCCCCGGACCAAGTAGCGCTTCCGGCGCTCAGCAGCCGGGCTGCCGCCTCTGGCGATGAGAGCGGCGGCCCGGCTTCCCCGGTCACGTCTCGCTTCGGGAGATCATTCACATGGGCCTGCGGATCAAGCCCGGCTATTCCCTGCATCGGCTGGAGAACGGTGCCGTGTGGATCGGCCCGCAGATACCCGGGGAAGCCACCGAGATCACCGATGACGCCGGGGTGGTCTGGCCGATCTGCCGGCGGCTGGACGGGACGCGGACGCGGGAGGTCCTCGTCGAGGAGGTTCTCGCGGAGCAGGCGCCTGGGGCGGAGATCACAGCCGGGGAGCTCGGCGAGATCATCGACTTCTTCATCGCTTCGGGCTGGGTGCTGGATACGGCGGCTCCGGTTCCGTCCGAGCTGTCTGACCGCGAGATCGAGCGATACCAGCGCAATGCCCAGTTCTTCAGCTCGATCGACCTGCGGCCGGAGACCACCGGGTACGGCCTGCAGGCCCGGCTCAAGGCGGCCAGGGTCGCGGTGCTCGGGCTTGGCGGCGTCGGCAGCGCGGCTGCGGCCAGCCTGACCGGCTGCGGCGTCGGCTCGCTGCACTGCATCGACCATGACACCGTCGAGCTGTCAAATCTCAACCGGCAGCTTCTGTACACCGAGCGCGACATCGGCCGGAGCAAAGTTGAGGCGGGCGTGGAGCACCTCCGCTCCCGCAACAGCGATATCGCCATTACCGGTACGCAGACCCGGCTCGACGGGCCCGATGACATCATGCGGGCGGTGAAGGACTGCGACGCCTTCCTGCTCTGCGCCGACCAGCCGGGCCAGCCCGGCGAGGAAATCGAGCAGTGGGCCAACGCGGCCGCGTACGCCTGCGGGGTCCCGTGGCTGACAACCGCGTACTCGGGCCCGAAGTACTCGCTGGCGTGCTTCATCCCGGGCCAGACGGTGTGCTTCTGGTGCCTGTACGCACAGCACCGGCAACAGCAACGGTCGATGGGGATCCGGGTCGACCCCGAGTACCTCGTGCGCCGCGACGAGACCGATAACCCGGTCATCGCGCCTACGGCGCAGATCGCCGGGCATTTCATGGCGATGGAGACGGTCCGGCTCCTGCTCGGGATGACGGTGCCAACGGCCGGGCGCGAACTGCACCGTTACGTCGTCGACTACGACGAGCAGTATTACCTGGAAGCGGAGTCCCGGCGCGACTGCCCGGTCGGATGCGGCGCGTTGATGGCCCTATGACGACCGTCTGCGCCAGCCCGGACAGCCGCATTCAGCTGCACGAGCTTGCCTCGCGTCAGGATGGCCAGGAATGGATCGTGGGCCGGGCGGCGACCGGGGAGTTCGTGTGCCTGCCCGGCGAGGCTATGACGTTCCTCGGCGTGCTGCGCGCCGGCGGAACGGTCGCCGCTGCGAAACGGCGCACGGACCTGGCCCACGACGCGGACGTCGACGCGCTCGACTTCGTCAGCGACCTGATCGGGCTGGGTTTCGTTGCCGCGGTGGACGGCGAGCGGATCGCCGAGGAACAGGCCAGGCCGCCCAGCCTGCCGTGGCTTCGCCCAGAGCACGTGTCGTGGCTGCTGCGCGCTCCGGTCCTGGTGGCGGTGGCGGCATTCATCGCCGCCGGAATCACGGTGGCTGCGGTAACCGGTTCCTTCCCCGGCTATTCGGCCTTCTTCGCGCTGCCCTGGCCCGGGCTCACCTGCGTGATCGCTGCCGTCATCTCCATGACGGTCCTCGCGCTGCACGAGTTCAGCCATCTTGCAACGGCACGCGCCGCCGGAGTGGACGGCCGGTTCAGCTGGGGCACCCGGCTCTTTTTCCTGGTCGCGCAGACCAGCGTCCCCGGCCTGTGGCTGGCGAGCCGGGGCGTGCGGCTCCGCGTCTTCGTGGCCGGGATGACCAGTGACCTGGTCATCTTTTCCGCGTGCTCGATGGGGATGGCGTCCACCCCGATCGCGGGCACGGTCCACCGCATCCTGGCGCTGACCAGCCTGATCACTCTGCTCGGCGTTGTGGAGCAGTTTCTGTTCTACATGCGTACCGACGTCTACCTCGTCGTCCAGGAGCTGGCCGGCTGCAAGAACCTGTTCGGCGACGCGACCGAATATCTGCGCTATCTGGCCGGTCGCCTGGCCCGCCGCCCGGCGCCGGACCGGCCCAATCCGCTGGCCGACCTCCCGCCGGCAGAGCGCGGGCCGGTGCGGCTCTACGCCGCTGTCGTGCTGGCCGGCTGCGCGGCCACGGTGCCGGTGATCGCGTTCTACGGGGCCCCGGTAGAGATCGGCGTCTACGTGCGCGCGGTGCACGAGTTTGCCCGCGGCCTGTCGTCATCGCGCATAATCCTGGTCGCCGACGCGGCCGGGGTGCTGACCGTAAGCCTGTTGCTGCAGGCGCTGCTGGTGCGCACCATGCTGCGCACCTACCGGCCGCAGCTAGGCCGCCTGCTGCAGCCGGTCACGCGACGAGCTCGGCGTCGCCGGTGAACGCGGCCCACATCGCCGCGTAGAGTCCGTCGGCTTCCAGTAGCTCGTCGTGCGTCCCGGTCTCGGCGACCCGGCCCCCCTCGACCACGACAATCCGGTCGGCCCGGGACGCCGTGGTCAGCCGGTGCGCGACCACCAGCGTGGTGCGCCGCGCCGCCAGCTGCTCGGTCGCCCGGTTTACCGCGGCCTCGGCAGCCAGGTCGAGGGCAGCGGTCGCCTCGTCGAGCAGCAGGATCGCCGGGTCGACTAGGTAGGCTCGCGCGAGCGCGATCAGCTGCCGCTGCCCGGCCGACAGGTTCCGCCCCCGTTCCGACACTTCATGCATGAAGCCTCCCGGCAGTCTCGCGATCATCTCGATCGCGCCCACCCCCCGGGCTGCGGCCTCGACCTCGGCATCCGTCGCGTCCGGGCGGCCATAAGCGATCGCGTCCCTGATCGTGCCCGGGAACAGGTACGGCTCCTGCGGTACCACGCCGAGCTGCTGCCGGTAGCTGGCCAGGTCAAGCTCGCGGACATCCAGCCCGTCCACGAGCAGGCTGCCCGAGGTCACGTCGTAGTACCGGGCGACGAGCTTGACCATGGTGGACTTGCCGGCCCCGGTCTGCCCGACCAGCGCCACCGTCTCACCGGGCGCCACGGTCAGGTTCACGCCAGAGAGCGCGTCCTTCGGCTGGCCGGGGTACCTGAAGTGCACGTCACGGAACTCGATCTTGCCGCGAAGGCGGCCGGGGAACCTCGGGTGCGCCGCCTCCGGCGTGCTAGTCGGCCGGCGCAGCAGATCCTTGATCCGCCGCAGGCCGACCGCGGCCTGGTTGTAACCGTCGAAGACCTGGGACAGCTGCTGGACAGGGGAGAACAGCAGGTCGATGTAGAGCACGTAGGCGATCAGGCCGCCCGCGGTCAGCGCCTTGCTGTGCACCTCGCCCGCTGCCACGAAGAGGATCAGCGCCCCGGCGACCGTGGACAGCAGCTGCACGAACGGGAAGTACATCGCGATGAAGCGCTGAGCCCGCAGCCGGGACCGGCGGTAGCCGTCGCTCAGCCCGGCAAAGTGCTCCTGGTTCCGCCCCTCGCGGCGGTAAGCCTGCGCGGTGCGCAGCCCGGCGACGTTCTCCTGCAGGTCGGCGTTGACGATGCTGACCTTCTCGCGCGCATCGCTGTAGGCCTTGGAGGACTTCGCGCGGAACAGCAGCGTGGCCGCGACCAGTACCGGGATGATCGTCAGCAGCGTCAGGCCGAGCTTGAGGTTGATGATCAGCAGCGCGATCAGCACGCCGAAGAACGTCAGCAGCGCGTTGACCATGGTGATCAGCCCGGTCTGCAGGAACGTGTCCATGGCGTCCACGTCCGTCGTCATCCGGGTCATGATCCGGCCGGACATCTCGCGCTCGTAGAAGTCGAGGCCGAGCCGCTGCAGGTGGGAGAAGATCTTCACCCGGAGCGTGTAGAGCATCCGCTCGCCGTTGCGGCCCACCACGTTCGTCTGGATCACGTTGATGACCCAGTCGGCGCCGACGATGGCGAGGCCGATCAGCGAGACGACGACGATGGGACGGAACTCCTTCGCGAGGATGCCGTTGTCAACGCCTCCGCGCACCAGAAGCGGCATGAAAATGCTGGCAACGGCGTCCAGGCCGTCGAGGACCAGGCCGACGAACAGCGCCAGCGCGATCGGCCGCAGCAGCCTGCGCAGCGTGAAGTGCGGGTCACCGGCGCGGGACTCGGAGCGGCTGACATGGGGCAGCTCGTTCGCCGGCGGCAGCGCGTCGACCTTGGCCAGCAGCTCGGGCGTCGGCGGTATCCCCGCGAGCATGCCCCCGCCGGCGCTGCTGCGTCCCCCGCGGGCGGCGGCGCCCAGGCCGCGGCCGATCGCGGCGCCGGACGCGCGACCCAGCCGGCTGCGGTTCGCCGTCGCCTCGTGGCCGGACCCGTTCGCGTTCCCGGCCGCCGGCCAGAGGCTGGGGGTCACGCCGCCGGAGGCCGGCTCCGCCTGGAATCGCCCCGGCCGGCGTTCTGGTGATATGCGAGCTCGCCGGCGTCGATGCCCTCAGCATCGTCGCCCGGCCCGGCCAGCAGCAGCCGGTACAGCGGGCAGCGCGCGGTCAGCTCCTCGTGCGTGCCCTCGTCGACCAGCCGCCCCTCGTCCAGGACTGCGATCCGGTCGGCCAGCTGCAGCGTGGAGCGGCGGTGCGCGATGAGCAGCGTGGTGCGCCCGGCCATGACCTTGTGCAAGGTGGCGTGGATCTGGGCCTCGACCGCCGCGTCGATCGCCGATGTGGCGTCGTCGAGGATCAGGATGGCCGGGTCGGTGATCAGCGCCCTGGCCAGCGAGACGCGCTGGCGCTGGCCGCCGGACAGGGTCAGGCCCTGCTCGCCGATCACGGTGTCGTAACCGTCCGCCAGGCTGGAAATGAACTCATCCGCCTCGGCTGCCCTGGCCGCGGCGACAATCTGCTCCCGCGTTGCGTCGGGCCGGCCGTAGGCGATGTTGGCGCGGATCGTGTCGGAGAACAGGAAGCTGTCCTCCATCACCAGGCCGATCGAGGCGCGAAGTGAGTCCAGCGTCAGGTCCCGGACATCGTGCCCGCCGACCCGGATCGCGCCGCCCCGGACGTCATAGAAGCGGGGCAGCAGCAGGGAGATCGTGGACTTTCCCGACCCTGAGGTACCGACGACGGCCAGCGTCTCGCCGGGCCGAACGCGCAGCGACAGGCCCCGAAGCACCGGCTGGGACGGCACATAGCCGAAGGTCACGTCGTCCAGCTCGACGTCGGGTGTTCCCGGCGGCAGGACCACCGCGCCGGGCTTCTCGGTGACAACCGGCTTTGCGTCGATCACCTCGTACACCCGGATCACGCTGGCCCGTGCCTCCTGGCCGATCGTGATCAGGCTGGACAGCGCGCGGACGGGCGCGACCATCTGCCCGATGTAGAGGGAGAAGGCGAGGAAGACCCCGATCTTGATATCGCCGTGCAGGGCGAGCCAGCCGCCCAGCGCGAGGACGCCGACCTGGCCGAACATGGGGACAGCCCCCAGCGCGGGGTTGTACCGCGCCGTCAGCCGGACTACGCGCACGCGGGCGGAGTACAGCACCCGGGCGACGCCCTCCAGCCGCTCGATCTCCTGCTCCTCCTGCCCGAAGCCCTTGACCACGCGCACACCGGTCACCGCGCCGTCGACGACACCGGCAACCTCCGACTCCTTCTGCTGTGCGTCCCAGCTGGCGGGGAAGAGCTTGCGCCGCGAGGCGATCGCGATCAGCCAGAGCGCGGGCGCGATCGCCAGGGCGACGAGGGTGAGCACCGGCGACAGGTAGGCCATGATGGCGATCGACAGCACGAACAGCAGTGCGTTGCCGAGCAGCATCGGCACCATGCTGAGCAGGCTCTGGACCATGTTGAGGTCGGAGATGGAGCGGCTGACGATCTGGCCGGTGTGCAGCTGGTCCTGGCGTGCCCCGTCGAGCTGCTCCAATGACGCGAAGAGCTCGGTGCGCATGTCGTGCTGGACGTCAAGCGACAGCTGCCCGCCCCGGTAGCGGCGGGTGTAGACACCGGCGAAGCTGAGCAGCCCGGCCACGATGAGCACAGAGGCGCCCAGCCATATCGGCTCGTGGTGCGCGATGATCGCGCTGTCCACGATCCACGCCATGATCAGCGGGATGGTGGCCTGGACGAGGGTGGCCACAAGCGACCCGCCCAGCGCGGCGATCTCCAGTCCGGGGTGCCGCCAGCAGTAGCCGGCCAGCCGCCGCAGCCAGCCCGCACCGGTGCCACTCCCGGCCGGCGCCCCGCTCGCGGCCCTGCCGCGCGCGGGCGCCCTCATGCCGATCCCCGGCCAGTGGTGCGCCGTCCAGCCGGCGGCGCGGCCAGGGCGGGAGGTGGCGTCGCGTCATGCCTGGCCCGCCGGACCTCGTCCATCGCCTCGTTGAGCGTGTCGAGCGCGTTCAGGACCGCCTCAGGCGCGCTGGCCTGGGTGAGCAGCTGGTCCAGCCACTGACCGTACGCGGCGTCCGCGCGCTCGACGGCGGCGTGGCCGGATTCGGTCAGGCAGAGCCGGACCACGCGCCGGTCACCGGGCTCGGTTTCGCGCCTCGCGTACCCCGCCCCGACGAGCCCGTCGGCGGTGGCGGTCAGGGTCGGCTTGGCGACCGCCAGCCGCTCGGCCAGCTTGGCGGACCGCTCGCCGCCGGCGCCCGCGAGTTTCAGGATACGGTACTGCTGCGGGGTCAGGTCGGTGTCGACCCGCTCCAGCGCGCGGAACAGCCGCAGCAGGATCATCACCACCCGGGATGCCCGCTCCTCGTCCTGGCCGTCACTCACCGTGCATGCTCCCGTCGGTCCGGCTTTAAGGTACGTCAGTCTTACAATTCGCTAGCCTAATAAATTCCCAGCCGAGTCGCACAGTGCTCGGCTGGGTACGTTCCGTGAACAACCGGCTTATCGTGGCAACGAGAGCCGATGCGACGGGGGACGTGATTCGAGCTCGTGCAATCGCTGCAGCCTGAGGATCCTCAGCAGATTGGCAGGTACCAGCTGCTTGCCAGGCTCGGCAGCGGCGGCATGGGCCGGGTGTACCTCGGCCGGTCACCCGGCGGCCGGCTGGTCGCCATCAAGCTGATCCGCCCGGAACTCGCCGACAACGCAGACTTCCGCAGACGGTTCGCCCGCGAGGTGACCGCGGCCAAGACGGTCGGCGGGATGTACACGGCCACGGTCGTGGACGCGGACCCGGAGGCGGCGGCGCCCTGGCTGGTCACCGCGTACATCGACGGCTCGTCGCTGGCGGACGTCGTGGCCACGCACGGCCCGCTTCCGGCCGACTCGGTGCTGCAGCTCGCGGCCGCCCTGGCCGAGGGCCTGTGCGCCATCCACGCCGCCGGGCTGGTGCACCGCGATCTCAAGCCGACGAACGTGCTCCTGGCCGGGGACGGACCGCGGATCATCGATTTCGGCATATCCCGGGCGATGGACGCGACTGGCATGACCATGACGGGCCTGGTAGTCGGGTCGCCCGGGTTCATGTCCCCGGAGCAGGCCGAGGGGCGCGAGGTGGGGGCGCCGAGCGATGTCTTCAGCCTCGGCGCTCTGCTGGCCTTCAGCGCCACCGGCGAGGGGCCGTTCGGCGAGGGCAGCACGCCCGCACTGATCTACCGGGTGGTGCACGGAGCGCCGGACACCTCCCGGCTGCCCGAGCAGGTGCGGCCGCTGATCGAGCGCTGCCTCAGCAAGGATCCGCAGCAGCGGCCCACGTCCGAGCAGATTCTCGACGAGCTCGGCGGTGCGCAGCCGAGTGCGGACTGGCTGCCCTGGCCGGTTGCTGGCGCGACGCCGGGTGGCGGCCTGCCGCCCGAGATCGCCGGGCTTTCCGCCGCACGCGGGATCTCAATGCCGACGCCCACCGAGTCTGCAACCCCATCCCGTGGCGGCGTGCCGCCCGGCCCGGCGACGATCGATTCTGGTGCTGGTGCTGGTGCTGGTGCTGGTGCTGGTGCTGGTGCTGGTGCTGGTGCTGGTTCCCGTTCCGGTGCTGCCGGTGCTGCTGCGGCCGCGGCTGCTGGCGGCGCCGCTGTTGCCGGCTCCGGGCCGACGGCCAGCGGCGGGTCGGCCGGCAGCGGCGGGCCAGCCGGTACCTCCGGCCCGGCGGCCAGCGGCGCCCCGCCCGGCAGTGACCGGCCGCCCGGCGGTACCTGGCCCGAGCCACCGCCCGGCGACCAGGGCAAGGCAGGTTCATCTGGCCGCAGCCGACGGTGGATGCTGGTGGCTGGAGTGATCTTCGCCGTGCTCGTTCTGGCGGGCGGAGGCGCCGCTGCCGTCCTGGCCCTCGCCCACGGCAAGACACCGGGGCTCAGGCCGAGCAATCAGCAGGTACCCGTCACTGCTACGCCAACGACCGGGAAGTCCGCGGCGGGAGGCGGCGGCGGCTCGACATCAACGTCCAAGGGCGGTGGACGGCCGACGCGGTCCCCGTCCCCGTCTCCATCACCCTCGCCCTCCCCGAGTCCGTCTCCATCGCCCACGACCTCTCCGACCCCGACGCCGACGCATTCATCGCCTACAACCGCCCCGACCACGGCGCCTGCGCCTACGGCTCCCGCCTCCCCATAGACGGTTCCCGTCCGCCTCACCCCGCGGGGTGCTTGATCGATGTACCAAAGGGCGGCCAAGAACGCACCTATCCGTACATTCATGCGGCCGGAGGGCAGCCTCGTCGGCAATTCACTACTGACCGGAGGTGTCGGCATAGCGGGGGAGCTGCGAAATCGGGTTGTGCCGCCGCGCCGGCACCCCTAACGTCGCCGGAATGTACTCGGATGCAGCGGGCGTTCGGCAGCACCTGGAGGCGCTCGGCGCCGTCGGCGAGATCAGGGTGCTCGCCGAGCCGGTTCCGACGGCCGCCGCAGCAGCCGCGGCCCTCGGCTGCGACGTAGGTGCGATCGCGAACAGCCTCATCTTCGAGGCGGACGGCGCACCGCTCTTGGTCGTGGCCAGCGGCGCGCACCGGGTGCACCCGGTGCGGCTCGCGCGGCGGATCGGGTCCGGCAAGATCCGGCGCGCCGATTCGGGCTTTGTGCTCGCCCACACCGGCCAGGCGGTTGGCGGCGTCGCGCCCGTCGGTCATCCCACGCCGGTGCGCACGGTGGTGGACCAGGCCCTGGCCGCCTATCCGGTTGTGTGGGCGGGCGGCGGCGACGAGCACACGATGTTCGCCACCACCTTCGACGAGCTCGTGAAGATCACCGGCGGGACCCACGCCGACGTCGACTGACCTGTGTTCCGAAAGAGTTGCCGTTGCGGCCCTGAGTGAGGGCTGCGGGCTAGCGGGTGGTGTCGGGGGTCGGCCTCATTGTTGAGGCGTAGACCAGAACGACGAACAGCAGGAACGTGATTATGTGCACGGTCGTGCAGTCCAGGCAGAGGTTGCCGATCTGGATGACCTCCGCGTAGATCAGGTAGAGCACGAAGCCGATGCCGGTGATGATCCCGATGAGCCGGGCCCACCAGATCGCGGCGATTCCCGAGCGCCAGGCCCATGGCGTGTTGATCGCGGTCATAAACACGTAGAAGGCCAGGCCGAGCACGGCTACCGGGAAGACGCTGAAGACCATCGACTCAGGACTCGTGGTGACCTTGGCGCAGTCGATGTATCCCTTGTTCGAGCAGACCAGGATGTTTGTCGACGTGTAGTGCGCGATCGTCATGTAGACGGACATGCCGAGCCCGGCCAGGGACAAGACCAGAGAGGTCCACTGCAGCCACACGGGCGCGCTGAACGGTATGTCCGCTTTGCTGGCCGAGGACCCAGCGGCCGGAGCGCCGCCCCGGCCCTGGGTCTGGGTGACGCCCGGTCGTCCCTGGCCGGCCCGGCGGCTCTGTGCCCGCCCGTTCTGGGCGCCGCTGGCCTGTGTCCGCCCGTTCTGACCCCGGCTGTTCTGGCCCCGGCCGTTCTGGCCGCGATCGGCCTGCTGGGTGCTGCCGCGGCTGCCGGAGTTGGCCGGGCCGGGGCGGGTAGCTGTGCCGCCGCTCTTTCCCTGGCGGGACGCGGACCTGTTCCGCTTCTGGCTGGCCATCAGAGGTGGGCGCTCGCTGCGACGACCCCGGATGCGGTGCAGACGTTGCCGGGCTTGCCGCCCGTCATCTTGCAGATCGCCGCGGTCATGAGGTTCGCTGCCCCGAGGGCGTTCTGTGCGACCTTGCTGCTCGGGCTGTGCAGGGCCGAGGCGACCTGTGCCCAGGACATGCCCGCCAAAATCCCCGGGTCGTAGGTCGGGTCCTTGAGTACGTACTTATTGCCGAAGTCGATGAACGGGTAGCCGACGCCCTCCGCCGACGAGTCGTACTTCTGCCAGAGCGCCTGCTGCGCGGACGTCGTCGCCTGCAGCGCGCCGCGGCTGTCGTTCTCGTTCTCGACCGGGGTGAACGTCAGGTACGGGCTGGTGTAGTTGGACTTGTAGAAGGTCAGCGTCGGTGTGTTCGGGTCTGTGTCCGTGCTGGATGAGTGGATGCCGCGGAACGGCGTGGTGAAGTGGCCGAACCGGCTGAGCGCGACCGCTATGGCCCAGCGCTCCGCGGCGCAGTACGGGCAGAACTCGGCGCCGATGAAGAGCATCTCCGGCTTGCCGTTGCTCGTCAGCGGGGTGTTCGAGACTCTCTCGAGCGGCGATGGGTTGTAGCTCAGGATCGAGCCGATGCCGACGGTGTCCAGGGTGCTAGCGGGAACGCCCTTGATGTCGTTCTGCACGCTGGCCGGCAGGACCGTGCCGGTCACGCCACCGGAACTGGTGCTTGGCGAGTTGTTGCTGGACAGCTTGATCACGACGAAGGCGACCACGATCACGATCACCAGGACGACGGCGCCTCCCGTCCACAGCGCGCGCCTGCGAACCTCGGCGCGCCGGGCCGCAGCCCGCTGAGCCGCGATTTTCTCCTTGGCGTTCTGCTGCTTGATCCTGGTTGCCTTGCCCATGCCCGCCTCTGCCTCACACGTCCGGATATCGCTAACCCGACAACGGCGCATGCCGGGGTTCGGTTCGCGCCGCCCCGCTCAGGCAGGCCCGCGCATAGAGGCGGCCCGCTCGAACGCCCGCCTGACACTATGCTAAGGCGCGTCAGGACGCGGGGTTACCCCTCCAACCGAAGCGGATCTACCTGAGTGCGGGCTGAAAGAACTCTCTCAGAGAACTTGCTGTGCCCTGTGATTGCTTCTCGTCTCCCAAGTCACGGTGGCGTCGCCCTGCCTGACATGCAGGCGGCTTTAAGCCACCCCGCCTGACGCGCTGGCGACCTAAAGGAGCCATCGATGAGCAGGCGGTCTCCGGCTGACGCTGATGATCAGCTAAGGGCATTAAGGAAGCCGGAATGTTCCGAGCCCCAGGTGTCCATGTTTCTTGCGGTGCGCAACTTACGTTGGCTATCGTTAGCCAGCATGGCTGCTCTAACTAAACGGCGCGGCGCACTGATCGCCGCGTTTGCATCTATTGCTTGCATTGGGCTCGCCGCCGCTGGCTGCAGCAGCTCCTCTTCGAACGCCCCAAAGCCCACGAGTTCTAAGCCCAGCGGCGACGTCGACGTCTTCTCCGCTGGGTCCCTCGATACCCTGATGACCAAGTCGGTCGGGCCGGCGTTCCACACCGCGACCGGCTACACGCTGGTCGACACCTCGCACGGGTCGGGGACCCTCGCGGCCGATATCAAGAACAAGGTCGCGGTCGCCGACGTCTTCGTCAGCGCCTCGCCGGCGGTGGACACCACCCTCATGGGCGCTGCGAACGGCAACTGGGTCTCGTGGTACGCGGCCTTCGCCTCGTCGCCGGAGGTCCTCGGGTACTACCCGAAGAGCAAGTTCGCCAAGGACCTGCAGACCATGCCGTGGTACAAGGTGATCACGATGCCCGGGTTCCGCCTCGGGCGGACCAACCCGTCCCAGGACCCCGGCGGGGTGCTGGCCGCCAAGGCCCTCGAGCAGACGGCGACGGCGCAGCATCTCCCGGCGCTGAAGACGCTCGCAACGGAGTCGTCCGACGAGTACGCGGAGGACCCGGAAGAGGCCGACATCCAGACCGGGCAGCTCGACGGGGCGTTCATGTACGAGGCCGACGCCAACTCCCAGGGCAGTCCCTTCGTGCAGCTCACCGGCACCAACCTGGCCGGCGACTACACGATCACACTGGTCAACAAGGCCCCGCACAAGGCTGCGGCGGAGGCCTTCATCAAGTTCCTCCTCGGGCCCACCGGGCAAGCCGAGATGAAGGCTGACAAGTTCAACGTCGTCTCGCCGGCGACGGCGACCGGGTCCGGCGTCCCGAGCAGTCTCACGAGCCTCTTCAGCTCGTGACCCCTGGCAGGTCGCCGGGCCCGCTCGTCTGGCTCGGCGCCCTGCTGGTCCTCTACCTGGCATATCCGGTCGGGGCGTTCGCCTACCGCATCATTGGCGGGCATGGCGAAGGCTGGAACGTCCCCGGGCTCTGGTCGGCCTTGTGGGTGTCGGTCGCGGGCGCCACCATCTCGGTGCTAATCGGCGTGGTGACCGGCATCCCGCTGGCCTACGTCCTGGCCCACCGCCGCGGATGGCTGTCCTCGGCGGTGGGCGTGGTCGTCCAGCTCCCGCTGGCCGTGCCGCCTCTCATCAGCGGCATCCTGCTGATCTACATCGTCGGCCCGTACTCGTTCCTCGGCCAGCTGTCGGGGGAGCGGCTCACCCAGACGATGTACGGGGTCGTCATCGCCCAGTCGTTCACCTCCGCACCGTTCCTGGTCGTGATAGCCCGCAGCGCCTTCCGTGCCGTCGACCCGTCCCTGGGCGACGCCGCCGCCACCCTCGGCCACGGTCCGCTGGCCCGGTTCCTCCGCGTCGACGTGCCCGCCGCGGCGGACGGCCTCCGGACCGGGATGATCCTGATGTGGCTGCGGGCCTTCGGGGAGTACGGCACGGTCGTGGTCCTCGCCTACCACCCCTACAGCCTCCCGGTCTATGTCGACAACCTGTTCTCCTCCGGGCCACTGTCGTTGGCCGAGGCCCCGACCATCCTGGCCTTCGGCGTCGCCGTGCTGGCGATCGCCGCCGTCCGCGTCCGGCGCCCGCCCCGCGTCCGGCGCCGGCCGATCCCGGCGCCGCTCCCTCCCGTGCCCGCGCCACCGGTGGCGGTGGGCTTCGACATCGACGCCACCGTCGGGACGTTCCGGCTGCGGGTGGCGCACCCCGAAAACGGCCACCGCCTGGCGGTCGTCGGACCGTCAGGCTCGGGCAAGTCGGTCACGCTGCGGGTCCTCGCCGGGCTGCTCGGGCCCGACGCCGGGACCGTGACTTACGGCAGCGTCGACGTGAGCCGCACCGCGCCCGAGCGGCGCCGGGTCGGCTACGTCCCCCAGGGTTTCGGCCTGTTCCCCGGGCGCACGGTCTGGCAGCAGGCGGTCTTCGGCGTCCACGCGGATCCGGCCCGGGCCGCCTGGTGGCTGGAGACGCTCCACCTCGACGGCCTCCTCGACCGCCTGCCGGAGCAGCTCTCCGGCGGGCAGCGCCAGCGGGTCAGCCTGGCCCGGGCGCTCGCCGGCGACCCTCGGGTGGTGCTGCTCGACGAGCCATTCTCCGCGCTGGACGCCCCGGTACGGGCCGAGCTGCGGCGGGAGCTGCGCCGCCTCCAGCGCGACGTCAACCTCTCCACAGTCCTCGTCACCCACGACCCGGAGGAAGCGGCGATGCTGGCCGACGAAATCCTGGTCGTGAGTGACGGGCAGGTGCTCCAGTCCGGGAGCTGCCGCGACGTATACCAGCGTCCCGCTTCGGCCGCGATCGGTCGCCTGCTCGGCATCGAAAACCTCTTCGAGGGCGCGGCCGGTGCCGACGGCGTGCTGCTTGCCGGCCGGGACGGCGGTCCGGGCGGCGGCGTCCCGGTCGGCCTCGCTACGGGTCTGCCGGCCGGCGCTCGGCTGCTGTGGCAGGTGCCGCCCGAAGCCCTCCGGGTCCGCCCGGGACCGTCGCCGTCGGGCGCCAACGGGTCGGCCGTCGGCCTCGGTCGGGGCCGGGTGGCCGACATCGTCGACCTAGGCCGCACCATCGAGGTGGTGGTGGTCTTGTCCTCCGGCATCGAGCTTCGGGCACGGACCCTCGAGGTGCCCGACCTCAGCGTCGGCGCCGCCTGCTGGGTAGAGACCGACGGGGACGCCGTGTCGGTCTGGTCGGATCCGGCGGTTACTGGAACTCGAGGTGATACGGCACATCACCAGTCCGTTATCAACACACCCCGCCGAGAAACCGCTCCTTAGAGGTCCTGACACGGGCATGTGCACCGAGCCGACGAGCCAGTTGACATGGGAGGTGACGACGATGTCGGCGGAGGCCAAGGCGTTGCCGTACTTGCGGCAGCAAGGCCGCCACGGGCACGCACGCATAGGAGCTGGTGGTGAACGCGCTGGACCTGCCGTGCGTCGGCCCCGACGGCGCCGATGCGTTGCTGCACGACGGCGGTCACGCGGCAGCATGCCTGCCTGGGTGAGCGCGTGAAGAACGGCACCGCCGAGAGCAACGGCGCCGGCCTGCGGCTCGCGCGGCAGGCCAGGGGCTTCTCGCAGCAGCAGCTCGCGGGGATGGCGGGCATCTCCCGCCAGACTGTCTCCGCGGTGGAGTCCGGGATATCCGACCCGTCGCTGCGGGTGGCGCTGGCCCTGGCGCGTGCCCTCGGCATGACCGTCGAGGACCTGTTCGGGCCGGGCAGCGCAGCGCCACTAGTCACGGCCAGCCCGCTGGCTCCGCTCGGTGCAGCGGGTGGCCGCGTGACGCTGGCGCCCGTCGGCGACGTGCTCGTCGCGTTGCCGCTGTCCGGGGCGACGGCGACCAGGGCCGGCTTCCTGCCCGCCGGCGGCCTGGCCATCCGCGACGGCGCTGACCCCGGCCACGACGCCGCCCAGGAGGTAGCGGATGACGCTGCGGCGCCGACGGACGGCGGCATCCGGGGGCAAGCTGGCTCGGTCCGGCCGATCGGGCCGCCGCGCCCGACGTTGGTGGTCGCCGGCTGCGATCCCGCGCTGCCGCTGCTGGAGGCGCCGCTCGCGCTGCTCGACCCGCCGGTCGCGTTCGCGTGGTGGCCGTGCGCGAGCGGCGAGGCGCTCAGGCTCGCTGCCGGGGGGGTCGCACACGTCGCCGGCGTCTCTGGCAGCGATCACTCCGTCGGGGCCGGCAGTGGCCTGCTGCGCACCGGGGCGGAGATCCTCAGGTTCTGTTCGTGGCGGGAGGGCCTGGTCCTGCGGCCCGGCCCGGGCAGCGGCGTCGCGGGCGTTCGCGACCTGCCCGGCTCCGGGCTGCGGCTGGTGAACCGGGAGCATGGCTCCGATGCCCGCCGGGTGCTCGACCGGGAGCTGGACGACCACAGCATCGACCCCGGCCTGCTGCCCGGCTACGAGACCGCGGCGGCGGGCCACCTGGAGGTCGCGGCTGCGATCGCGGCTGGCGTTGCCGACGTCGGCGTGGCTAGCGAGCCCGTCGCGCTCGCCTACTCGCTGACCTTCGTGCCACTCACCCAGGAGAGCTTTGACCTGGTCATACCAGCCGCCCATGCGGGATCACGCGAGGTGCGGGCGATGGTCCGGGCACTGTCCTCCCGGTGGCTGCTGGACCAGCTCGCCAGCCTGCCCGGCTACGACGCGAGCCGCTGCGGCGAGCACCTGGCGCCGCTGCAGGGACCGGGCGGGCAGCCGAGCGATGGTCGGCTACTGCGATATCGGCCGCAACGAGGTGGCTAGCGGAGTGTCCGACGCGCTGCTGCTCGACGAGCCGTACGCTGGCCTGGACGCTGGCCTGCGCCGGTCGCTGACCGAGCTCGTCCACGCAAGGGAGGTGCCCGCGGTGTTCGTCGCGCACGAACTCGCCGAGGCCCAGGCTGTCGCCGATATGCATCCGGAGCAGGTGGCGTCGGCGCGCGTCCCGGCCCGGGGGGAGTGATGACCGGGATGGTCACCGGATGCAGGCCCTACAGCGCCGGCTGGGAAGCCGACCTGGCGATCGGTGCTGCCGCGATCACCTGCCGCCTGCACGCCCGGGCTGGGCGATGACTGACCAGGGCCCAGGCGGCAGCCGAACGGTGCTGCGGCTGGCCCGTCAGGCCCGCGGCTTCTCGCAGCAGCAGCTTGCCGGCATGGCCGGCGTATCCCGCCAGGCGGTCTCGGCGGTGGAGTCCGGCCTGTCCGATCCGTCGCTGCGGGTGGCGCTGGCGCTTGCCCGCGCCCTCGGCATGACCGTCGAGGAGGTGTTCGGGCCCGCGATCCCGGCTTCGGCGGTGACCGCCCGCCCGGTGGCGCCGATCGACGACGAGACCGCCAGGGTCGCGCTCGCTCCGATGGGTGATGAGTTCGTGGCGCTCCCGCTGTCCGGCTCCTCGGTCAGCAGAGCCGGGTTCCTGCCGGCGGGCGGCCTCGCCTTCGGCACCGACGGCGACGGGGCGCACGTGGTGCAGCCGATCGGGCTCCCCAGGCCGACGCTGGTGGTGGCCGGGTGCGATCCGGCGATGCCGCTTCTCGAGACTCCGCTGGGCCTGCTGGACCCGCCGGTCGGCCTGAGCTGGTGGGCGTGCCCGAGCACGGAAGCGCTCCGGCTGGCTGCCGACGGCCTGGTGCACGTCGCCGGCGTGCACCTGCGCGGGCGCTCGGGCGATTACAACACCGGTCCGGCCGGGGAACTGCTGCCGCGGGGCGCCGAAGTGATCGGATTCTGCTCCTGGCGGGAGGGCCTGGTGCTGCGGCCGGACCTCGCCGACGGCATCGCCGGCCTCGGCGACGTCGCCCGCCGGGGGCTGCGCCTGGTCAACCGGGAGCCGGGCTCCGAGGCGCGCAGCGTGCTCGACCGCGAGCTGGCCACACTGGACATCGACGCCCGCGACCTGCCCGGTTACGGCACCCGGGCGACCGGGCACCTGCAGGTAGCCGCGGCCATCACCGCCGGGCTTGCCGACGTCGGCGTGGCCAGCGAGCCCGCGGCCCTCGCCCACGGCCTGGCCTTCATCCCGCTCGCCGCCGAGCGCTTTGACCTGGTGATCCCGGCCGACCTGACCGGTTCCCGCGAGGTGCAGGGCCTGATCAAGGTGCTGTCCTCGCGCTGGCTGCTCGACCAGCTGGCGAGCCTGCCCGGGTACGATCCCGCACGGTGCGGTGAGCACGTCGCGACGCTGCCGCCGCGCGACGCTGCGGGGTTAACGGCGGCGAGGGCTAACTGAGCCGCCGCGCCATCCGCAGCCGCGTGCAGTGCCTGACGGACATGCGGCCGTCCGGGAATCGCTCAATGGCAATATCACCGATCTGCGATAGCAGCAGATCACGGTCGGCCGCTGGCATCCGGCCCACGTAAGACTTGCTCCGCTCGTAGGTCAGCCACTCGCCGATGCTCAGTGTCCGTGTCCACGGAACCTCGGTCTCGGTGCCGGATTCGAAGAGGCCGATCTCCTCGATGCGCTCGTCGGCCCAGCGGGCGTCACGGTTGCGCCGGTCGTAGCCGGGGCAGGCGGACTCCAGGAGGCTCTGGTAGGCGTCGAACCACTCCTCGCCGTCGGCCCACTCCTGGTTCCACCATGCCGCCCAGAACCCGCCGGGCCGCAGCACCCGCGCGATCTCGCGCGGCGCGTTGTCGCACGAAAACCAGTGCCAGGACTGCGCGAAGCAGGCAAGATCAACGCAGCCGTCGCGCAACGGCGCCGCGTTCGCGTCGGCGCGCAGGAAGCACGCCTCGGGGCTGTGCTCCCGCGCCTTGCGGAGCATCCTCCCCGCGATGTCGACGGCCACGATCCGCCCTCCCCGCGCGGCGAGCTGCCGGGTGGCGATTCCCGTTCCCGCACCGCCTTCCAGCACCAGCTTGCCCGCCAGCGGGCCCGCGGTGTCCTCCAGTGCCTGGTAGACGCCATCGGGGTAGGACGGCCTTGCGGCGTCGTAGTCCTCGGCCAGCGCGTCGAACTGCGATCTCGCCATCTGCGCAGAGACCTCCTCATGTTTCCGGTGCTTTCATCCTGCCGTCTGGCCGGCAGCCGCCAGACGGCAGGTGGCAAGGGATTCTGCTGAGGGGAGCGAAGCTACGCCGAGGATGAACAGGGCTCGGCGGCCGGGCGCGAGTGCGGCAGGGTGTCTGACATGAAGCTGCTAGTACTGGGCGGGACCCACCATGTCGGACGGGCGGTGGTCGAGACGGCCGTGGCCCGGGGGGACGACGTCACCACGCTGAACCGCGGGCTCACCGGGCACCAGCCGCAAGGCGCGCGTGCCCTGCAAGCCGACCGGACGGACCCGGCGGCGCTGCGCGCCGCGCTCGGTGACGAGTCCTGGGACGCGGTGATCGACACCTGGAGCGGCGCGCCCGCCGTGGTCGGTGACGCGGCCGCGCTGCTGGCCGGCCGGGCCGGGCACTACGGTTACGTGTCGAGCGTGTCGGTGTACACGGACCCCTTTCCGCGGGGTGCCGACGAGAACACGCCGACGGTGGCCGCGGACCCGGCCAGCACCGACGGCACGGACTACCAGGCGGCCAAGCGCGGCGGCGAGCTCGCGGCGGCAGCGGCGTTCGGCGACCGGGCGCTGCTGGCCAGGGCCGGTCTCATCCTCGGGCCGTACGAGATCGTCGGGCGGATGCCGTGGTGGCTGCGGCGGATGGAACGCGGCGGCGACGTGCTGGCCCCGGGGCCGGCGGACATGCCGCTGCAGTACATCGACTGCCGCGACCTCGCCGCGTGGATGCTCAGCGCCGCCGACCGCGGCCTCGGCGGTGCGTTCAACACCGTGAGCCGGCGCGGCCAGGCCACGATGGGCAGCCTGCTCGAGGCCGCCAGGGACGTGACCGGATCCCGTGCCAGGCTGGTCTGGGCCCCGCCCGAGGTGATCGAGGCGGCAGGCATCCAGGGGTGGATCGAGCTGCCAGTCTGGGTGTCGCCAGACGGGGAGGACGCGAGCGTGCACGACATCGACGTCTCGGCCGTCTACGCCGCCGGCCTGGCCTGCCGGCCGGTGGGGGAGACCGTCGCCGACACCTGGAAGTGGCTGCAGGACGAGGACTGGCAGCCGACGCCGCGGCCCGGGCGCCCGCAGCACGGCCTCAGCCCGGACGTCGAGCAGAAGGTCCTGGCCAGCCTGGCCGGCTAGCGGCGGCCGAGCGACCTTGGCGTGTTCACCTTGTCCGGGGCGACCTTGAGGATCACGCGCCCCTGCGGGCCGATCGGGTTGCGGTAGTCGGTGCCGACGTACTTGCGGGACAGCTGGTCGATGTGCTCCCGCGCCTCGCCGCCGTCCACGGTTTCGACGACCCGGCCGCGCACCTCGGACCAGTCCCAGGGGTCGCTGTCGGAGTGAATCAGCACGGTGATCCTTGGGTCCCTGCGGACGTTCTTGGCACGCTGGCGCTGCGGCTCGGTGTTCACCAGCAGGTGCTCGCCATCGGTGTCCACCCAGGTCAGCAGCGCCTGCGGCTGGCCGTCGGGCATCAGGGTCACGACCGTGGCCAGATTCTTGCCCCGGGCCAGGCGCACGGTGTCCTCGTCGAGCGGCATCTTTTCTCCTCAGCTGGTCAGTGGCCAAACACGGGGACGATCAAGCCTCGGGCGATCGTGTGGAACCGGAGGTTGAAGCCGGCAACGGCGGGGGAGACGTCGGAGTCGATTCCTAGCTTTTCGGTGTCGAGCGCGTGCACCGCGAACACATACCGGTGCGGCGGGTCGCCGGCTGGCGGGGCCGCGCCGCCGAAGTCTTTGGTGCCGTAGTCGTTCCTGACCGAGAACGCGCCCTCCGGCAGGCCGGGACCGCCTTCGCTGCCCGCGCCCGCCGGCAGCTCGGTGACGGACGCAGGTATGTCGATGACCAGCCAGTGCCAGAACCCCGATCCGGTCGGGGCGTCAGGGTCGAAGAGGGTCACCGCGAAACTCTTGGTCTCCGGGGGGAACCCGTGCCAGCGCAGGTGCGGTGAGATGTTCTGGCCGGTCATCCCGAACGAGTTGTACACCTGGGCGTCGCTCATCTGCTCGCCATGGCTGACGTCATCGCTCTCCACCGTGAACGACGGCACCTCGGGGTGGAAGTCGTACGGCAGCGGGGCTCGTTCGGTCATTGCTTCTCCTCATTCCGGTAACGACGTCGGCGATGCCAACGCTACTCATTCCTGCGGGGCTATCGCTCGCAACCCTGAAGCATCCGGGTAACCGCTACGGTGGACCGCAGCAATCGCGGCAGTGAAGGGGTCAGCACAGGCGTGAGGGTGACTCGGGGGTCATCGGCCTTGGTGCGGCGCGGACTGGTGGAACGAGCGTCACCGGCGTGGCTGCGGCGCCGACTGGTGGCACGGGGGTCGCCGGCGTCGGTGTGGCACGGAGTGCGGCGCGGACTGCTTGCCGCGATGCTGGCCGGCGCGACGCTCATCCCCGGCTACGCCTCGGGCTCTGCTTCGCCCCCATGCCCGGCCCGGGGCTGCGCGCACCAGGGCACGGTTCGCTGGACCCGCAGGCTGGACGGGTCATGGATAGCCGAGGCCGGGATCGCGGGCACCGTGCCTGCCGCCGGGCAGGCGTATGTCTCGGCCGGCCCGCAGGTGGCCGCCGTCGGCTACGGCATGAACGTCTATGCGTTCGACGAGACGACCGGGCGGCCACTCTGGACGTCGCCGCTGACCGGGTTTCCGGCCGGGGCGTCGATCGTCTCGGTCCGGTCCTGGCAGCAGATGGTGACCGCGGGGGTGGACTTCACCGATCCCGGCACCGGTAGCACCGTGCGCAACGAGGTGGTCCTGTCCGGCCAGACTGGCCAGCGACTGCGCGGCTATCCCGCGACGGCCTACGGCGGCGCGGTCGCGGCCGACCACGCGCACACCGTGATCGTCGGCAACACGTCGGTGACGAGCTACGACAACGCCTCCGGCAAGCCGCTCTGGCGCAGGTTGACCGGGACGGTGCCGCAGGCGTGGCGGGTGAACGGCGGCACCCTGCTGGTCACGATTGCCGCCGGCGGTTACCTGGGCACCGCGCCGGTTACCGCGCTGCGCCGGATCAACCTCGCCACCGGCGCCGAGCGGCTGATCCGCCCTCCGCACGGCTCGTTTGACGGCACGCTCAGCGCGGCGCTCGACGGCGTGGCGCTGTTCTCGGGCAGCGCCGGGCTCAGCGCGTACAGCCAGGCGACCGGGGGGCTGCTGTGGCATCGGCGCGGCGCGGTGCTGCAGGATGAGGATCTGGTCAGAAACGTTCTCTACGTGTCGAAGGGATCCGGCCTGACCGGCCTGAACCCGCGCACTGGCGCCGCTGTCAGGGGAACGTTGGTCCCGGCGGCGTCAAGCTTCTACGGGGTCAGGGCCGGCGTGGTGCTGGGACTCGACACGGGGTCAGGCGGCGACGCCTGGGGCTACGACGTAGCGCAGCGCCGTGTGGTCTGGACCACGCCGTCGCTGCCGTGGCCGCACTACTTCGTCGACCTGTCCGGTATCGGCGGCAGCGCGGACCCGTCGAGCAGCATGGTCCTGCTGGCCGAGTGCGCCGGGCTCGGAGCCCCGGTGAGCGCGGGCACGACAGCAGGAAACGAGCAGGTGTGCCTGCGACCCGAACTGGTGGCGATCAGCCGCTGACCCGCGGCATGCTCACCGGCCGAGGATCGCCGGGCTGGTGAGCGGGGTGCAGAACCTCGACCGGGAGACGATCTGCGCGGTGCTGACCATGGCCCGCGTCGCCGGGCACCGGCTCCCGTTCGGGAACCAGGCCCCGACCAGGACTGCTCCCGCAACGAAGGCCAGCGCGACCGGGAAGAACAGCGCCGTGCGCAGCCTGGCCCGGCTCGGTGCGCCGAACCAGCGGCCGAACGCCACGAGCCGGTAGCGAATCCGGAGCAAGAATATTGCCGCTTTGGCGCGAACTTCTTCAATGCGAGGCATTTGCTCGTCACGTGTCAGCCGCGTGAAAATAGAGAAGAGAGATGCAAGACGCGGATCCGATCCGCGCAAGGCATTCTCGATCCTTTCCAGGATTTTGCGCTGGCTGGCGGGAAGGCCCATCGAGACCTCCGATCTGGACCGTGCTTTCCCCAGCCACAACCTAGCAGGGAGCTCCCGGTGCTGTGGTCCCCGACCGGAAGCTGTGAGCTAGCCCACAGTCGCTCCGCGTCAGCCCGCCTGCGACCGGCGCGCGCGGTACGCCGCGACGTGCAGCCGGTTGCCGCAGGTCCGGCTGTCGCAGTACCTCCGGGACCGGTTCCGGGACAGGTCAACGAAGACGTCCCGGCAGGTCGGCGACGCGCACGCGCGCACCCGCTGGCTCTCGCCGGAGACCACGAGCTCGGCGAGGCCCATGGCGAGGTGCGCGGCGATCCGGTCCGCCATCGGTGCGGTTGACCGGGACACGTGGATGTGCGGACCACGGCCATCGTGCGCGACGATCTGCGGTACCGCACCGGTCTCCGCGAGCAGCGCGTTCAGCATGCCGATCGCGGCCTCGTCGTCGCCGGCCTCGCAGCTGACCGCGATCGCGTCCAGCCGGGCGCGGTGCCCGCGCAGCCGCGGCGCGTCCCTCGGCACGGCCGGGTCCCCGTGGAAGCCGTAGCGATCGCCGAACGCCTGGACGTCCGCGACGTCGCGGAGGCCGTCCCCGTCCGCGGAACGGCCGGTGTTGATCAGCTCCGCGCACGCCTCGAGCGCTTCCAGGAGGTCAGCACCAAAACCGCTTTGACTCCTGTCAGACCGCTCCCGTAGGGTTGACATCATGTCAGCACCATACGCGGGTACGGTCATTACAGGCAACGACGCTGGAACGTTCGCCGACCGTAGTCCGCTCCTGCTGGCCGGCCTGGGAGCGGCCAGCATTTCGGCGTCGGGGGTGCTGATCAAGCTCGCCGATACCGGCCCAGCCACCGCGGCGTTCTACCGCTGCCTGCTCGCGCTGCCGCTGCTGCTCACGCTGGCCGTGCTGGAGCAGCGCAAGCGCGGGCCGCGGCCGGCGGCCGCCCGCCGTGGTGCCTTCGCCGCCGGGCTGTGCCTGGCCGTCGACCTGGTGCTGTGGAACCACGCGATCGCCGAGGTCGGGGCGGGCGTGGCGACGGTGCTCGGCAACCTGCAGGTCCTGTTCGTCGCGTTCGCCGCCTGGGCGCTGTTCGGGGAGCGCCCCGAGCGAAGGTTCCTCATCTTCCTGCCGGTTGTGATGGTCGGCGTCGTGCTGGTGTCCGGAATGGTCGGTGGCGACGGAGGCGGCACCCATCCGCTGGCCGGGGTCGCGTACGGGCTCGGCACCTCGGTCGCGTACGCGGTGTTCCTGCTGATCCTGCGCCGGTCGTCGGCCAGCACCCCGCACGTGGCCGGCCCGCTCTCCGAGGTCACCACGGGCGCCGCGCTCGGCGCGCTGCTGCTCGGCCTGGTCTTCGGCGGTCTGCAGCTGCGGATCGGCTGGCCGTCGTTCGGATGGCTGCTGCTGCTGGCGCTGCTGAGCCAGACGCTGGGCTGGCTGCTGATCACCTCCTCGCTGCCCAGGCTGCAGGCCGCGATCGCGTCGCTGATCCTGCTGCTGCAGCCGGCCGCGGCGATGCTGCTGGCGTACCTGGTGCTCGCCGAGCAGCCGACCCTGATCCAGATCGCCGGAGCCGTGGTGGTCTGCACCGGCGTGCTCGCGATCAGCCTGGCCACGTCGCAGCAGCGCCCACGCGCGCCCGATGCGACAGCCGTGACCAGGACACCGGTTGCCGCAGCCGATCGCGGGTAAGCCCACCGCAGCGGCCATGACCGGCATCGAGAGGAGGCGTCGTGGCTACGGATAAGCAGAAGGCGGCAGCCCGGGAGAACATCGCCAAGGCGCGTGAGGTGCAGTCCGAACGGGCCCACGGCGAGGACGTGCCCCGCAGCGAGGAGGGCCTGAGCACCGCGGAAAAGGACCGGCTGCCCACCGAGGAGTTCGCGTTCCCCAACGAGCGCAAGGAGCCGCTGACCGACGCCCGCCACGTGCGCAACGCGATCGCCCGGTTCGACCAGGTCGAGGGCGTGAGCGACGCGGAGCGGGACAAGGCGTGGCAGCGGATCCTGGCCGCCGCCAAGCGCTACGACGTCCACGTCTCCGAAGCCAGCTGGCGCGACCTGGCACACGGCGGCAACGACAGCAAGTAGCCGCCGCCCGGCCGGCTACTGGTGGTAGTCGGCCAGGAACCGGGCCAGCCGCCCGATCGCGTCGTCCAGCACCTCGACCGGCGCCAGGAACACCAGCCGAAGGTGGTCGGCGGTGGGCAGGTTGAAGCCGGTGCCGTGGGACAGCAGCAGGTGCTGCTGCTCGAGCAGGTCGATGACCATCCGTTCGTCGTCGACGATCTTGTGCACGTCCGGGTCGAGCCGCGGGAACAGGTAGAGCGCCCCGGCCGGCTTGACGCAGTCCACACCCGGGATCGCGTTCATCGCCGTCCAGGCGTGATCGCGCTGCTCGCGCAGGCGCCCGCCGGGCTCCAGCAGCGGCTCGATGCTCTGCTTGCCGCCGAGCGCGGGCGCGATGGCGTACTGCGCCGGGACGTTGGGGCACAACCGCATGTTGGCCAGCAGTTCCAGGCCCTCGAGGTACTCGGCTGCCTCGTCGCGCGGCCCGGAGACGACCAGCCACCCGGACCGGAACCCGGCCAGCCGGTAGGTCTTGGACAGCCCGCCAAGCGTCAGCACCAGCAGGTCGGGGGCGAGCGCGGCCGCGCATTCGTGCACCGCGTCCTCGTACAGGATCTGGTCGTAGATCTCGTCCGTCAGCACCAGCAGCCGGTGCCGTCTGGCCAGGTCCAGCAGCCCGAGCAGCGTGTCCTTTGAGTACACCGCTCCGGTCGGGTTGTTCGGGTTGATGATCACCAGCGCCCGGGTCCGCGTCGTGATCTGCCCGGCGACGTGGCCGAGATCCGGCGCCCAGCCTTCCTGCTCGTCGCAGCGGTAGTGCACGGCGCGGCCGCCGCAGAGCCCGACCGCGCCGGTCCACAGCGGGTAGTCGGGGCTCGGGATCAGCACCTCGTCGCCGGTATCCAGCAGCCCCTGCAGCGCCATAACGATCAGCTCGGACACGCCGTTGCCGAGGAACACGTCGTCCGGGCCGACCCCGGTGACGCCCTTGCGCTCGAACGACTCGGCCACCGCCAGCCGCGCGGGGTAGATCCCCCTGGCGTCGCTGTACCCCTGGGCGTCGCGGATGCTTTGCACCACGTCGCGAAGCACGGACTCGGGTGCGTTGAGGCCAAATGGCGCCGGGTTGCCCAGGTTGAGCTTGAGAATCTGGTGCCCGTCAGCCTCGAGCTGGCGAGCCCGGCGCAGTACCGGCCCGCGGATGTCATAGCGAACGTCTCGAAGCCTATTGGCCTGCTGCACCATGGCCCCGCACCTTTCCATTGGTCTCAGGGCCCGTAGTGCCGTCATTGGCCGCACGCGCCGAAACGCTGCCCGGAAGACTACTTAACGGTGCTGCCGACCGTACCGCAAACCGATTGCCGAGCCGCCCCGCCCCGTGGAGACCTCAGTGTTGCTTAGATCACATTCTGTGAAAGTGCCTGTTACGCAACGCCCCGCTCCACCCGGCTCCTCCCGCGGGTGAGTCGCCACGGCCGGGCTCCTCCCGCTCCACCCGGGCTCCTCCCGCTCCACGCGGGTTCCGCCCGCGCGGGTTGAGGCGCGCCCGCCGGGCTCCTCCTGCGTCGGCCGACAGCGTGGCGGCCAAGGCCGACGACCGCGTTTCGCCGGGCAGGCGGCCGAGCGCCAAGCGAGGTGGCGGTCTCGGTCGGCGGCCGCCCCTCGTATCAACGGATCCGCCAACTTTGTCATCCGTCTGATTGAATGACTGCACGACCACACCAGCGCGGGAGGGCGAGATGAGCGTGTTTACCGAGGCCGAGCTCGACTACCTGGCTTCGCAGCGGCTGGGGCGGCTGGCCACGGTGGCGCCGAGCGGGATGCTGCAGAACAACCCGGTCGGCTTCGCTGTGGACGCGGCGGCGGGAACGATCGACATCGGCGGGTGGAACATGGCGGCCAGCCAGAAGTTCCGCAACGTGCGCGCGAACGGGCGGGTCGCGTTCGTCGTCGACGACATGGTGTCCGTGCAGCCGTGGGCGGTGCGGGGGCTCGAGATCCGCGGCCACGCCGAGGCGCTCACCGACGCGGAGCCGCCGCAGCCGTTCATGAGCGGGGAGATAATCCGGATTCACCCGGAGCGTATCTTCGGCTGGGGTATCGAGCCAGGGCGCGAGGGCAGGTACCGCCGCGACGTGGGCTGAAGTTCGGGTTATCGTTGGGCCGACCCGGCCCAAGGAGCGCATGATGCCCGATCCAGCCACCGCCACCGGCGTTGCCAGCGCGACCAACGCTGCCTACCGGGCAGCGCTCGAAGTCATCTCCGCCGCCGAGCCCGACGTGGCCGACGCCATCGTCGGCGAGCTCGAGTCGCAGCGACGTCAGCTCAAGCTCATCGCCTCGGAGAACTACGCCTCGCCCGCCGTGCTGCTGGCCATGGGCAACTGGCTGTCGGACAAGTACGCGGAGGGCACCCCTGGCCGTCGCATGTACGCGGGGTGCGAGATGGTCGACCGGGTCGAGACGCTGGCGGCCAGCCACGCCACGGCGCTGTTCGGCGCGGATCACGCCTACGTCCAGCCGCACTCGGGGATCGACGCCAACCTGGTCGCCTACTGGGCCATCCTGGCGCACCGGGTGGAGAGCCCGGCCCTGGCCGAGGTCGGCGCGAGGCACGTGAACGACCTGGAGCCCGCGGTCTGGGAGCGGCTCCGGCAGGACCTGCATGACCAGCGGATGATGGGCATGTCGCTGGACGCGGGCGGGCACCTGACCCACGGGTTCCGCCCCAACATCTCGGGGAAGCTGTTCAACCAGGCCAGCTACGGGGTCGACCCAGAGTCAGGGCTGCTGGACTACGGCGCGATCGCCGCCCAAGCGCGTGAGTTCCGGCCGCTGGTGCTGGTCGCCGGGTACTCGGCGTACCCGCGCAACCCCAACTTCGCCACGCTGGCCGAGATCGCCGCCGAGGTCGGTGCGACGTTCATGGTCGACATGGCGCACTTCGCCGGGCTGGTGGCCGGGAAGGTGCTGACCGGGGACCTCAACCCGGTCCGGCACGCCGACGTGGTGACGTCAACCACGCACAAGTCGCTGCGCGGCCCGCGCGGCGGCCTGGTGCTGTGCACCGACGAGTACGCGCCGGACGTGGACCGTGGCTGCCCGATGGTGCTCGGCGGCCCGCTGCCAAACATTATGGCCGCCAAGGCGGTCGCGCTCGCCGAAGCCAGGCAGGATTCGTTCGCCGACTACGCTTGCCGGATCGTGGACAACGCCCACGCGCTTGCCGATGGCCTGCTGCGCAGGGACGTGCGGCTGGTCACCGGCGGGACCGACAACCACCTCGTGCTGATGGACGTGGGCGCAAGCTTCGGCCTCACCGGCCGCCAAGCCGAGCAGGCGCTGCTGGACGCGGGCGTGGTCACGAACCGTAACTCGGTGCCCAGGGACGCGAATGGCGCCTGGTACACCTCGGGTGTGCGGCTCGGCACCCCGGCGCTGACCACGCTCGGCTTCAACACCGGAGAGCTTGACGAGGTCGCCGACGTGATCGTCACCGCGCTGCGCGCCACGACGCCAGCCAACGCCACGGCGAAGGCCAAGTACAACCAGGATCCCGCGACCGCCGAGGCCTGCCGCGCCCGCTGCGCAGACCTGCTGTCCCGGCACCGGCTGTACCCGGAGATCGAGCTGTAGCGGACCGCCGCCGCACCGGCATGCCCGCCGAGCCGAAACCCTTCCGGATCGAGATTCCGCAGGCCGAGTTGGCCGACCTGGGCCAGCGGCTGCGGCGCACCCGCTGGTCCGAGCCGGAGACGGTCGGCGACTGGTCGCAGGGGGTGCCGCTGGCCTACATGCAGGACATCTGCCGGTACTGGGCCGACGGCTACGATTGGCGCGCCACCGAGGCGCGGCTGAACGGCCTGCCCCAGTTCCACATGGCGATCGACGGCGTGCCCATTCACTTCATCCACGTCCGCTCGCCGCGGCCGACAGCGCTGCCTCTGATCATCACCCACGGCTGGCCCGGGTCGGTGATCGAGTATCTGAAGGTCATCGCGCCGCTCACCGACCCGGCCTCGCACGGAGGAGATCCGGCCGACGCCTTCGACGTAGTGCTGCCCTCGCTGCCGGGCTACGGCTTCAGCGGCCAGCCCACCCGGCCCGGGTGGGGGATCGAGCGGATCGCCGCGGCCTGGGCGGAGCTGATGGCCCGGCTCGGCTATCGCCGCTATGGCGCCGCTGGCAGCGACTGGGGGACGTCGGTCACGGCCAGCCTCGGCCAGCAGGACCCGGGGCACGTGGCTGGGATACACCTGGTCCCGCCGCTGGCCGGCCCGGACCCGGACGCGGCCGATGATCTCACCGAAGCAGAGCGGGAGGCGCTCGCGTCGCAGCAGCGCGCCGCCGAGTGGGATTCCGGCTACTCGCGGGAGCACGCCACCCGGCCGCAGACCATTGGTTACGCGCTCACCGACTCACCGGCCGCGCTGTGTGCATGGATCATCGAGAAGTTCTGGGCCTGGACCGACCACGGCGGGCATCTGGAGAACGTGCTCACTCGCGACGAGCTGCTCGACAACCTCATGCTCTACTGGCTGCCGCGGACTGGCGCCTCAGCCGCGCGGCTGTACTGGGAGAGCATCGGCCGGGTGAACGAGTGGATCAGCGGGGGGCGGCCGACCCGGTCACCGTCCCGGTCGGCTGCTCGATCTTCCCCGCGGAGTTGCAGCGGCCGTCCCGGCGGTGGGCGCAGCGGCGTTTCCCGGACATCCGCTACTGGGGTGAACCGGCCAGGGGCGGCCATTTCGCGGCCTTTGAGCAGCCGGAACTATTCGTAAATGAGATCTGCTCGTTCTTCCGCCTGATCCGCTGATTCCGGCAGAATAGCCGCGCCAGCGAATAGGGGGATTCCGGATGCAGGATCAAACGAATCGCGCGCGGCCTGGTTGCTATGGGCTGAGCGGCCGTTGCTATTCCGCGGCCGCGGCCGCGCGGTCGATCGCGATACGCGCCGGTGTCGCGGGCGCGGGCGCGTTGTCCATGGGGGGACGCGCGGGTGCTGGGACGGCTGCCGTGCGGCGCGTCGCCAGACGCGCAGCTGCCGCGATCGTCCTGGTCGGCCTCGCCGTGCTGGCCGGCGGCTGCTCGTCCGCGGCACCGCCGGCCACGAGCAGCTCGCCGAGTCCCACCGCGACCCCGAGTGCCACCGCGGTCAGCCAGCCCACCGTCTCCCCGGGCACCGCGACCGTGCCCGCCTCGGCGTCGCCGTCCGCGACCCCGGCCGGGGTGCCGACGCTCGGCCAGCTCGCCGGCGACTTCGCCCAGGGGCAGGGGTTCGGGCAAGTTAAGCCCGCCAAGATCTTCAATGGCGGCGACCCGACCGGCCTGGTCACACACGTGGTGTGGTCGTCGTGGGGCGGGACCCAGGCCACCGCGACCGGGACCGCCGAATACGTCGGGCCGAACCAGTCGGTTGCCCAGGGCACCGAGGAATCCGCGACGGTGGTCGCCTTCGACCTGGGCAGCTGCGGCGGCAAGTACATGTACCAGGCCGTCGAATGGTACTTCCCGCAGCACAAGCAGGCCTTCAACCCGAACACATACGAGAACATCTGCACCGGCAGCTACGCCGGCACCCCTTAGCCGCCGCGTCGCTCCAGCTCGCCGTGCGGAAATTCGCCGATAATTCGGGTATATGCATATTTCGGGCCACCCCGAATCTGGCCAGCACGTCGTAACCTGGAACCAGGGATCGCCGGAACCCTGTGCTGGAGGAAACGATGCTGCCGGAACCAGGTCATGGAAGGCTTCGTGGCGGATACGGCAATATGCGAGCCTCGACAGCGGACAGGGAACGCGCAATCGACGTTCTCAAGGCGGCCTTTGCCGAAGGCAGGCTGACCCAGGACGAATGCGAGCAGCGGGTCGGGCAGGCCCTCAGCGCACGAACCTATGCCGAGCTTGCCCCCATAACCGCCGACCTGCCTGCGGGCCAGCTCGGCACCCTGGTCCCCCGCTATCAGACGCCGCCCCCATCCCGTCCGATGAACAGGCTGGCCGTCGCCTCCCTGGTGATCGGGCTGATGCCCGTCATACCGCTGCTCGCCGTTTTCACTGGGCTCATCGCGCACGGTCAGATCCAGGAACGGGGCGAGCGAGGCGCCGGTGTTGCCACGGCCGGCATCCTGCTCGGAGGCCTCGCCTCTTTGTTGTTCATCTTTTACGCTCTGCACAGATGACGGACATCGCGACCGTGGTCTGCATGCCGGAGGCACGTGAGCTGTGCGAGTTCAGTGCTGGATGGACCCGATCACGATCTGGGTGATCTGATTCTCCCGCGCGAAGCTGACGATGCCCGGGCCGGATCATCATCTTCTATCTCGTGCCAGCGGGCACCGCCCGCTGCCGCAGCCCGTCGATCGAGCAGCCGTCGCCAACCAGGCTGGGGTCGCCGGCGATGACGTGGACCACGTCCAGTTCCCCCTTCTCTCTGGACGCGATGCGGGCCGCCCGCCGCATTAGCACGTCGTTCCGCAGCGCGGCGGTGACGGCCGCCATGATGCGCTCGCAGGTTTCCCACAGGACCTGAGGCTGGTGCCGCCGGAGGTGCTCCAGGAGCTCTTCATCGGACTCGTCGGCAACGAACCGCAACGCCAGCTCCCGCTGCGCCGGCGATGTCCCTCGCTGAGCATGGCGTAGGTCTTGCCAACACCAGGGGCCGCGCCCAGGTAGATACGGAAATGGCCGGACGGCTGGACCTCGCTGGCGGCATCCGCGTCCACCGCCGCGGCGTGGCTCACGCCTTCGCCGGTACCCTCGGAGCTGGTGACCATTGCCTGCTCGGTGATCTCGGCGGCCTCCCTCTGCACCGATCACCTTTGTGGGCGGGCGCCGAGCTAGCTCGATCCGGTCGGCGGGTAACAGATTGCCAGCTGGCCGCTATCCATTCCGGCAGCGCTTTCGACGGTACAACAGGGGCACGACCACGGTTCGGGTCGCTGGCGGAGCTGAGGATTGCGCAGATGATGTGATGGAGCCGCTGGCCAACGAGGGCAGGCTGCGCACCTACCTGGGGATTGCCCCCGGGGTGGGGAAGACTTACGCGATGCTGCGGGACGCACGCGCTCAGCGGCGCTCGGGCGTCGACGCGGTCGTGGCTTACCGGGAGCGGCACGGCCGGGCAGCGACCGCTGCTCAGCTGGCCGATCTCGAAGTACTCCCTACCCGCACGGTCACCTACCGGGGCGGCAGTTTTACGGAGCTGGACGTCAACGCGGTCCTAGACCGTCGCCCGGAGCTGGCCCTGGTGGACGAACTGGCTCACGCGAACCTCCCCGGTGAGCGGCACGCGAAGCGCTGTCAGGATGTCCGCGAACTGCTCGACAACGGCATCGACGTCTTTACGACCCTCAACGTCGCCAACATCGAGTCGCTGGGCGCGTTGGTCTCCCGGATCACTGGCGTGCGCCCGGCCGAACCGGTACCGGATGCGTTCGTGCGTGCTGGCGAGATCAAGCTCGTCGACCTGGCGCCTGCGGCGCTTCGCCGTCGGCTGGCCCAGGGCCTTGTTGTTCCCCAAGAGCGGGTAGATACGGCATTGTCGAGCTATTTCCGCTTCGCGAACCTCGCTGCTCTGCGGGAGCTCGCACAGCTTTGGCTGGATGACACTGTTGCCGATCCGGTCACGGCATTCCTGGCCGCCCACGGTGTCAGCGAGCCTGTGCAGGCCTCGGTCATCGTGGTCGGCTTGAAGGGGTCACCCGCCGACGAATGGCTTATCCGCTACGCCGCCCATCTTGCCGAGCTGTCCGATGCCAGGCTCAAGGGGGTGCACGTCCGGGACATCGACAATCTCGGCCGGCCACCGAAGGCCCGGCTGGAGCAGGACCGTCGGCTGCTCAGCGAGTTGCACGGGACTTTGGCCGAGATCAGGGCCGGTGACATTGCTTCCGGGCTGATCCGGGCCGCACGCCAGGCCCGCGCCTGTCAGCTGGTGATCGGATCGCGCCGCCGCTCGCACTGGTCGCGTCTGCTGAACGGGTCGACGGTGGCGGACCACGTGCTCCGCGAGGCTGGTGACCTGCCCGTCCAAGTCGTGAACGTCGGCCGGCCCAATAAAACCAGCGACGAGTGGCGCTCCTCACCAGCGCCTATCTCGAGACAGCGGGACCGGCGAGCGGGGCACGGTGCGCAGCGCGATTAGCCCTGGGTAAACCGCCGCGACGACCGATGAGGTCAGTCCCTTTGCGTGGCGTTGTACGGTTGTGAAGTTCGTGCGAGCGTGGCCGGGGTCAGGGAGGATGCGTGCACGAATTCGGCGTTCCTGCGCTTGTCGAGATCCCTGCGTCGGCGAACCTCACGGACGTGGTATTCCGCCGGGCCGAGACGGAGCCTGATGTGGTCGTGCTGCGCAGGCGGAGCGGCGCAGGCGACTGGCAGGACGTTACGGCTGCGGGGTTCGGCGCCGAGGTGGCCGCGCTGGCCAGAGGGCTGGTCGCCGCGGGTATCGGGCCAGGCGACCGGGTCGCGCTGATGTCGCGCACCAGCTATGAGTGGACACTGATCGATTACGCCTGTTGGGCCGCGGGTGCAGTGACCGTGCCGGTATATCAGACCTCATCGGCCGAGCAGGTCGAGTGGATCCTCACCGACTCGTCCGCGTGTGCCGTCTTCGCCGAGACCAGCGCGCACGCGGAGATCGTCGGCAGCATCCGGGGCAGGCTCCCCGGCCTGGCGCGGCTGTGGATGACCGGCGAGCTAGACGCGCTGGCGTCCGGCGGCGCGCGGATCAGTGCGGAGCAGCTCGAACAGCGCCGGGCCGGGAGAACGGCCGCGGACCTGGCGACCATTGTCTATACCTCCGGCACCACCGGCCGGCCGAAGGGCTGCCAGATCACCCACGGCAACCTGCTCGCTGATGTGCGCAATGCGGTGGCGGCGCTGCCGGAGATCTTCGAGGTCGCTGGCTGTTCGACGCTGCTGTTCCTGCCGCTGGCACACGTTTTCGCGCGCATCATCCAGGTCGGCTACCTGGAGTCGGGCGCGATCCTGGGGCACTGGCCGGACATGGGCACGCTGGCCGAGGGCCTCCGCGAGTTCCACCCCACGTTCTTGCTCGCGGTGCCACGGGTGTTCGAGAAGGTCTACGACGGCGCCCAGCAGCAGGCCTCAGCCAGCACCGCCAGGGCCAGGATCTTCGCCGCCGCCGCACAAACGGCCGTCGCGTGGAGCAAGGCGCGTGACGGCGCGGGCGCCGGACTGGCTTTGCGGCTGCGGCACTCCGTGTTCGACCGGCTTGTGTACCGCCGGCTGCGGGCGGCGGCAGGCGGCCGGATCCAGTACGCGATCTCCGGCGGTGCGCCGCTGGGCGAGCAGCTCGGCCATTTCTTCCGCGGCGCGGGCATCACGGTGCTGGAAGGCTTTGGCATGACCGAGACTACGGGCGCCGTGACGGTGAACAGGCCAGGCCGCAACGTGATCGGCACGGTGGGGCAGCCGCTGCCGGGCGTCACCGTCCGGATCGCCGATGATGGCGAGATCCAGATCAAGGGCCAGTGCGTCTTTGCCGGGTACTGGCGTAACGACGCCGAGACCCGCGAGGTGCTGGGCCCCGATGGCTGGCTGCGAAGCGGCGACACCGGCATCCTGAATGACGACGACTTCCTGCGGGTGACCGGCAGGAAGAAGGAACTGATCGTAACCGCCGGCGGCATAAACGTCGCACCCTCCGTGCTTGAGGATCGACTCCGCGCGAACCCGCTGGTCAGCCAGGCCATGGTAGTCGGCGAAGGCCGCCCCTACGTCGCTTGCCTGGTGACCCTGGACCCCGGGGGACTGGAGCTGTGGAAGAAGCGGCACGGCCGGCTCGCCGACGCAACCCCACGCGACCTCGCCGACGATCCGGAGCTCATAGCCGAGATCCAGCGTGCCGTGGACGACGCGAACAAGGCGGTGTCCCGCGCTGAGTCGATCCGAAGGTTCCGGGTTCTTCCTGTGGACTTCACCGAGGCCTCCGGTCAGCTCACGCCGTCGCTCAAGGTGCGCAGGGACGTGGTCGCCAAGGATTTCGCGGCGGACATCGAGGCGCTCTACAGTAAGCCCTCATCGCATTAACGTCACCGCCGCTACGCCTCCGCCTCCGTGGCCAAGGAGCCGAACCTCGCCGGGCCGTCCGGCCGGAGCGTGAGCAGCATGACCCCGGTGCCCGTGGTCTGGCTGTCGGCGACCCGCATCGCGGCCGCCACCGGCTCCCGCGGGAACAGCTGCTTGCCGGTGCCGAGGATCACCGGGAAGATCATCAGGCGCAGCTCATCGACCAGACCGTGCGTGATCAGCGCCTGGACCAGCTGCCCGCTGCCGTGCACCTGCAGCTCGTTGCCCGGCCGCTCCTTGAGCTTGCCCACCTCGTCGGCGAGGTCGCCGGTGACCGGCGTCGAGTTGTTCCAGTCCAGCGACGTCAGTGTGCTGGTCACCACGTACTTCGGCAGGCTGTTCAGCGGCGCGGCGATCGGGTGGTCCGGGTCGGTCACCCGCGGCCAGTAGCCAGCGAAGATCTCATAGGTCTTGCGGCCGAGCAGGAACGCGTCGGCGTTGGCGAAGTTGGAGGTTATGAACTTGCCGGAGTTCTCGTCGCCGTAGGGAGCGGTCCAGCCGCCGTACTCATAGCCGGTGCCATCCTCGTCCGGCGCTCCGGGGGACTGGTAGACGCCGTCCAGGCTCAGGAAGGTGGTGACGGTCAGTCGCATGGTGTCTCCTCTGGTGGTGTCAGTGCTGATCGGCGGCGCTGCAGGAACGCGCGCTCGGTGTTGTTACCCGCGAGCGCGATCGCCGCGTCGTAGGCGGCTGCCGCGTCGGCGTCACGTTCAAGGCGGCGAAACAGGTCGGCCTGGATCGCGTGGAACAGGTAATAGCCGTCGAGATGAAGGTCGTCGAGTTCGGCCAGCGCCGCGGCGGGGCCGTCGACCTCGGCCACGGCGACCGCGCGGTTCAGCTCGGCCACCGGGCTGGGCGCGACCGCGAGGAGTTGGTCGTAGAGCTGCAGGATCTGGCGCCAGTCGGTGTCGGCGGCGGTGGCCGCGTCGCTGTGCACCGCGTTGATCGCCGCCTGGATCTGGTACGGCCCCGGCTGGTTGCGGCGCAGGCAGGCCCGCACGATGGCCTGGCCCTCGGCGATCAAGGCCCGGTCCCACAGCCCGCGGTCCTGGTCGGCCATCAGCACCAGGGCCCCGTCGCCGCCGGTTCTGGCGGCGCTGCGGGACTGGATCAGCAGGACCAGCGCGAGCAGGCCCATCACCTCTGGCTCGTCGGGCATCAGCTCGGCCAGCAGCCGGGCCAGCCGGATCGCTTCCGCGCACAGGTCGGCGCGGATCAGCCGGTCGCCGGAGCTCGCCGTGTACCCCTCGTTGAAGATGAGGTAGATCACGGCGAGCACCGCCCGCCGCCGGTCCGGCAGCTCAGCATCGCCGGGCACCCGGTACGGAATCCTGGCGTCGCGGATCTTCCCCTTGGCCCGGACCAGGCGCTGAGCCATCGTCGGCTCGGGCACCAGGAACGCACGGGCGATCTCAGCGGTGGACAGCCCGCCGAGCAGCCGCAACGTGAGCGCGACCTGGGCGGCCTGGGCGAGCGCCGGGTGGCAGCAGGTGAAGATCAGCCGGAGCCGGTCGTCGCGCACGGCTGCCTCCTCCTCCTGTGCCTGTTCGCCCGCTGAGTAGAGGAGCTGCGCCTGCGCGTGCCGGTCATCGCGGGACGCATCGCGGCGCAGCCGGTCGATCGCCCGGTTCCTGGCGGTGGTGATGATCCACCCGGCCGGGCTTGGCGGCAGCCCGGCCGCCGGCCACTTCTGGACGGCCACCGTGAACGCGTCCTGGACCGACTCTTCCGCGAGGTCGATGTCGCCGAAGACCCGGACCAGGACGGCGACGGACCTGCCGTACTCGTCACGGAACACTCGCTCGATCGCGGCCCGGTCAACGATCGGCACGTGGCGTCAGCCCTCCGGGTCCTCTTGGAACGGACGCACCTCGACCGGGGCCCCGCACGCCGCCGCGCCGCCGGCCGCCCAGTCCAGCGCGGCGTCCAGATCGTCGGCCTTGATCACCCAGAACCCGCCGACGTACTCCTTGCCCTCGGCGAACGGGCCGTCCGTGATCAGCTTCTCGCCGCCCTCGGAGCGCACCACGGTGGCGGTGCTGCGCGGGTGCAGCCCGCCGGCGAACACCCAGGCCCCGCTCTGCATCAGCCGGTCGTTGAACGCGCCCACAGCCTCGTACGTCGGCTGAATCTCCTCAGGCGACGGCGGCGGGGATCCGTCGTCGACCAGGCACACGCTCAGCAGGTACTGCTTCATCGGTGTCTCCTCTCTCCGGGGTGGCCCTCAGCATCTTGCCGGGCCTTCTACCTTTCACACGAACGGGCCACGCCGGGATCGACACGGCGGCGGAAAGAACTTCCTCCTCCGGCCGGAACGGCGGTGGCTGACTAGATTGATCGGCGTGGACCAGCCATTTGACGCCATGCGACTGCCCGCCGCCCGCAATGTGGTCGCGCCGGACGGCTCCGACGTCCGGATCCTGCTGCGGCTGGGCGGGGGCTCGATGGCGCACTTCGAGCTCGCCGACGGCCGGACCTCCCGGGCCGTGGTGCACCGCAGCGTAGACGAGATCTGGTACGTGCTGAGCGGCCGCGGCGAGATGTGGCGCAGCCTCGGAGACTGGGAGCAGACGGTGCCATTGGAGCCGGGAACCTGCCTGTCCATCCCGGTGGGGACGAGCTTCCAGTTCCGGTCCCTCGGCGACGGCCCGCTTGCCGCCGTGGCGGTGACCATGCCCCCGTGGCCGGGCGAGGATGAAGCCCGCGAGGTCAGCGGGGCTTGGCCCGCGGGAGATGGAACCGCGCCGTGCTGATCCGGATGGCCACCGACCCCGGAACACCCGGGTGGCCGAACGAGGACTACGCGTGCGTCGGCCCCGCGGCCGCCGTGCTTTTGGACGGCTGCACCACCACTCCCCGCGGGGCGGACACCGGATGCCTGCACGGCGTCGCCTGGTACGCCCGCACCCTCGGCACCGACCTGCTGGCCGCGATCACCGCCGAGCCCAGGATCGCGCTGGCCGACGCGCTGGCGACCGCGATCGGGCAGGTGCGGGACCGGCACGCCGGAACCTGCGACCTGTCCGTGCGGGCCACCCCGGCCGCCACGGTCACCGCGGTCCGCGCCGAGCCCGAGGGCATCAGCTACCTGGCACTGTCCGACTCCAGCGTGGCCGCCGACTTCGGCGACGGCCGGCCGCCACAGGTGATCACCGACCGGCACCGGGCGGCCGCCGCGGATCCGGCGGCGGCCGAGACGGCCACCAGCGGCACCCTGCCGCTGGAAGGTCTGCGGGGCGTCGCCCTGCTCAGCGACGGCGCCACCCGCATCGACGACCTGTACCACCAGCTCGGCTGGCCCGCCATGATCGACGTCATCAGGGAACACGGCCCCGCCGCGCTGATCCGCCAGGTCCGGGCCGCCGAGGATGCCGACCCGGACCGCGAGCGCTGGCCCCGCTACAAGGCCAGGGACGACGCCACGATCGTCTACTGGAAGCTTGCCTGCTGAGTGAGGGCCTAGGGTGACATCGTATTGTGATTGATTGATGACGGATCGTGAGAACTGCCTGCCGGTGGCGCAATGCTGAGACGGTCGTCGCGGACCGGAATGAGCCTGGCGTCGCTCTGGCTGGCGCTGAAGGCCGATCTGGCCTGCAACCAGGCGCCTCTTGACCGCCTGACCGTGGCCGTCTTCCGGCTCGGCCAATACGCGATCACCAAGCCTGCGCCGGTGCGGATGGCCTGGAGCATCCTCGACCTCGTCTACACCAGGCTGCTCATCGGCGCCGAACTGCCGCCGCAGGTACGGTGCGGCCCCCGGCTGACTCTGCTGCACGCGGGCCGGGGCGTCATCCTGCACCCGGACGTGCGGCTCGGCGCCGACGCACGGATCTACCACCGGGTGACCATCGGCATCCGCGGAGAGGGGCCGCCGCCGGCCCTCGGCGACCGGGTATACGTCGGCAGCGGGGCAGCGATCCTCGGCCCATTGACGGTGGGGGACGATGCCAGGATCGGCGCGGGAGCGGTCGTGACCAAGGACGTGCCGCCCGGGTTCACGGCCCGGGGCGTCCCGGCCGTCATGGTTGCTCCCGGCATGGCACGAGACGCACCGAATGCCTGACCGGCCCGGCGGCGATGCCTGGCTGGCCGTGGAGGCGGCAACCGCCGGTCTGGCCTTCGGCTCGCTGCTGGAGTGGGCAAGCACCGCCCTGGTCGGAAGCTTCCGGCCGCTGGATCTGGCCGATCCGTACTGGCGCGTCGTTCCCTGGCTGCGCACCGACACATCGGGCTTCGCTGCCTTCATCGTCGCGGCGGTATGCCTGCTGAGCAGCGAACACCTGCGGCTGCGGCGACGGCGGTCGGCCGCATCGGCCGGGGCAGTGCCGCCGCCCACGGCGCCCGGGGGAGTACTGCTGGCGATGGCGGCAGCCGAGACCGTGGCGGTCCTGGCCACCGGCCTGTTCGGCTACCTGTCGGTGAACGCGGTCACGCACCCGGCCACGCAGCAGATCCAGGCGACTCACCTCCTGTCGTGGCCGACCGAGGGCACGCTGCGGGTGGTGGCGCTGCTGCTGTGCATAGTCTCCTTCGGCATGGTCCGCTACCTGCGCCCCAGGATCGCCGCCCGGTGCTAGTCGCCGAGGTCGTCCTGGCCAGACCAGTCGCGGTAGCGCCACAGTCCCTGGATGAAGCCCAGGTCATCGCAGGCCTCCTGGACGAGCTGCAGGTACGCATCACCCGCGCACCTGGCCTGGCGCAGGGCGAACGCGGCCCGCAGCCCCGCCGGGTAGAACAGGTGCGGCGCGGCAGCCGCGGCGATGGCGAGGGCCGGGCGGCGCACGGACAGGACCAGCAGCCCCAGCACGATGACCGGCGCCGGGAAGAACACCGGGCCTATATCCGGCCACTTGCGGTACATCAGGGCCGAGCCGCGGCCATAGGCACGCCTGCGGCGCAGCGTGTCACGCAGTGACGGCGTGAAGTGGTGCCGGGCGCGCGCTCCGGGCAGGTAGACCAGGCGCTGGGCCGGGAAGGCGCGCCGCAGCCGCCAGCACAGATCCTCGTCTTCGGAGCCAAACCGGATCCGCTCGTCGAACCCGCCGACCTCGAGGAATTCCTGCCGCCGCACCGACATGTTCGCGCTGGCGAACGACAGCACGTCCCGGCGGGCACTGTGCCGGGGCGGTGCCCACTGCCGCCGGAGGTAGGCGCGGAGCCGGTACCCCAGGCGGCTGCTCTTCGCGAGCTCCAGCTCCTGCGGTTCGAGGGGATTGTGCCGGGTGAGGTAGTCAAGCAGGAGCCCGGGCTCTCCGGCCGGCAGCAGCGGGCCGCCGGCCGCAACGACGTCGTCGCCGTAGCCGGCCAGAAGCTGCTCTGCCCACCGCGGCTCGGGCTCGCAGTCGTCATCGAGGAACGCCACGACCGGTGCCGAAGCCGCCTCCACGCCCGAGTTGCGCGCCGCCGATATCCCGCGGTTGTCGGGATGGCGGATCACCAGGGCGCCGTGCCAGCCGGCCACTTCGCTCGTCGCGTCGGTCGAGCCGTCGTCGACCACGATCACTTCTATGCTGGACCGGATCGTCTGCTCGCCGAGCGCGCGAAGGCAGCGGCCGACGCCGGCCGCCCCATTCAGCGAACAAAGAACGACGCTCAATCGTGCCAACGGACACTTCCCCCGTGTCGCCGTCGTCTCAGCGGACGCTTCCCCCGTGTCGCCGTCGTCTCAGCGGACGCTTCCCCGTGCCCGCTGTACGGGCTCATCTGAGAATACCGGCAGCCTCGCCAGCGCCATCTGCCCCACCAGCATCCGCTTAGGTATTCGATTTTCATGATCTGGGAGGATGGCGAGCAAATACACGTCTTTTTCCACCCAGATCATGAAACGCTCGCTCGTTTGGTCGGCCGTTCCCGTGGCCGACAAGTCTTAACTGGGCGGTATCGGGTTACAGGTGCAGGTGGGGGTATTGGGTCTTGGGGGTTTACGGAGTATTGGCCTTTGGGGGATTCGCGGAGGTATGGCGATGGGGGCTTTGGGTTTCGGGGGGCTCGCGGGGGGTCTCCTCCCGCGCGGATGCTCGTATGTTTTGATTTCGAGGGCTTGTACGGCATGCCGTACAAGGTGCCGTATGACCTGCACGCGAGCGCCCGCTCGATCCTCGATGTGCTGGCCCGGTATCAGGCCAGGGCGGTCTTCTTCGTCGTCGGCCGGATGGTCGAGGAGCATCCCGGGGTCGTTCAGGAGCTTGCCGAGGCCGGCCACGAGATCGGGCTGCACGGATACGACCACGACGACCTTGCCAGCTATGACCAGTACCGGCTGGACCGGCTCGGCGACGACCTGGCCAGAGCCGGATCGCTGGTGGAGCAGATCGCGGGCGCGCGGCCGCGGTGCTTCCGCGCGCCGTACCTGCTGACGCCGGAGTTCTACCGGCCAGAGGTCTCCGCGCTGCTGCGCGCCAACGGCTATCACTGGGTGTCGAACCAGGAGGTGCGGTACCCCGCCGAACTGCTCCGCCCCGACCGGTTCCCGCTCCGTGCCGCCTTTCGGCCGGGGCCAGGCATGCTGCCGGGACTGGTCCGCAGCCGGCTTGCCCTGGTCCTGCTCAACGCGGGTCTCGTGGCGCGGGAGGACTTCCTCGGTTCGCCCGCCGGGCGGCTGTCCTGGCTGCTTGGCGGGCGTGCTCCGTTCGAGCGCGCCGGGCTGCTCGAGGTTCCGGTGTACGCCCCGCTCGACTGCGACCTGCTGGGCCTGCCGCGGCCGCAGGACGACACGCCGCCGGACCTGCTCGGCTACGCCCGGGCCGTGCTCCGGACCACAGCGACCGCACCGGGTGCGATGGCGATGGCCACGTTCCACGACTGGATCGTCAGCGGCGGCAACAGGCTGGTGCTCCTGGACGACGTGCTGGCCGCGGCGAGCGACGCCGGGGTGGATGTCTCCACTACCGCCGCCAGCCCGCACTGGCTGCCCGCCGTCGCGTGACCGGGCCCGGAGCCGGCCCGGTCACCGTCCGGCGCCGCCACAGCACGGCGAGGCCGGCGAGCCGGCCGGTGAAGTAGGCGGTCAGCATCGCACTGTCGACGGCTATCGCGGGCACCACCCGGTTCCACTGCGACCAGGGAGTCTCGAAGCGGCTGCGCACATGCTGCGTGCCCGCGGCGACGACGAGCGCGGCCGGCAGGGCTGCACCGGCGAGGGGCCGCCGCCGCGCCCACAGCACCAGCCCGGCCGCGGCGGCCGCCACGAACGCGCCGGCCGCCAGGTCCGGGGTCCGCACTTGGCGGTAGGTGAGCAACTGCCGGGTTGCGCCCTTGCCGCTGACGAACAGCCACCGCAGCGAGGCGCCCAGCGTCTTGCCCTCGGCATGCTGCACGAGCAGCCCGGGGACGCATCCGAGCGACAGGCCGTGCTGCCTGAGCGCGTGGTTCAGCGCGACGTCCTCTCCCTCGCGGAGCGCGGGGTCGAAACCGGCGATGCTGAAGACCTCCCGCCGGTACAGCGCGTTGCTCCCGGTCACGGCCGTGGCGTGACCGACGGCTCGGGGCGCAAGCCCGAATCGCCGGTGCAGGTACGCGACGTCGCCGTCCGGTACAGCGGTGCCGCCGACCGCATCGTGGTCGCGCAGGGCTTCCCGGGCCCGCACGAGCCAGCCGGCGGGAAGAATGATGTCGCCGTCTACGGTCGCGATGAGCTCCCCGCGGGCGGCCGCGGTCCCGGTGCTCCGCGCGTAACCCCGGCCCCGGTTCTCGGGCAGGTCGATGAGCCGGACCCGCCGGTCGGCGGCTGCGATCTGGCCGACAATGCCCGCGGTGCCGTCGCTCGAGCCGTCGTTGACGACGATGATCTCGTACCTGCCGAGGCCATCTTGCGCGGCGATGGCATTCAGGGTGCGGGCAATGTTTTCCGCCTCGTTATACGCGATAACAACGAAACTGACGAAAACCCTGTCAAGCACACCGGCCCCCAGTGTTTGTCCCGTCAGCCCCCACCATAGCTGCCCGCGGTCAGGGGCTCAGGAGGGGCTGCGAGACGTGGTGCATACCGGTCTACATAGGGCAGTACCGACCTAAGCTATAAACAGAATGTAGCGATCGATTACGGTGAGTGAGCACGAAAAATCTGCGCCGCAGGTAAGTTCCTGTTGCACGGGATGCGTTAAGGATTAATCCACGCAGGCGTGGCAGCGTACCCGGTTTGCAGTAGCCCATACCGCCAGTGTGGTGAGCGGGTCGCAGGTGAGCGGGGCGCAGGCGGTGTGGTGAGCGGTGGCTGGCGACTACCTCACATTGAGTAGCCGGTGCTAACCCTGCTGGGTGACCCGATGAGGGCCAAACGATGTCACAGTCGGTGTTGGGGCCAGGCAAACCACAGGACCCGCAGGCATTTGCCCGCGGCTAACCAAGGGGTTAGGCCCCGTCACCCCGATTCACATCGACGGCCTCCAGATTCCCTCGAGCGCCAAGTGACGCAGCGCCGAAGCTGCCCCCAACTGCAACACCTATGGAGAGGCTGATTTTGCTATGACGCGACCGATAGTCAGGCTGAACGAGCTGGCGGAAAGAGGCCCCACACCGCTGCCGCTGCCCGGAGCGGCGCTGGATTCCCTTGATCACGCCGTGAGTTCGCTGCCGCAGCAAAGGCCCACGGTGGGTGAGCGCACCGTCAAGTTGTCGATCTTGATGTGCGCGTACAACGAGGAGCAGCGCATCGGCCGGGCGATCGCGGAGATCCTGCAGACGGACTACCCCTGCGACGTCGAGCTGATCGTCGTGGACGACGGCAGCACCGACGGCACGCCGCTGCTGCTCACCCAGGTGGACGACCCGCGGGTCATCGTGTACCGGCACGTGGTCAACCTCGGCAAGGGCGCGGCGCTGCGCTCGGCCGTGAAGCTGGCCACCGGAACGCACGCCGTGCCATTCGACGCTGACCTGGAGTATTCGCCGGCGGACATCCCGAGGATGCTGGAGCCGATCCTGTCCGGCCGAAGTGAGGTCGTGTACGGGGCGCGGCTGTTCGGGTTCTACACGGTTTACCAGTCGTACCGGTACGCCAAGGGCAACCGGGTCATGACGCAGCTGGCGAACATGATCTTTGACGCCGGGCTGAGCGACCTGCACACGTGCCTCAAGCTGATTCCGCTGCCGCTGCTCAGGACGCTGCCGCTCAGCGAAACCGGGTTCGGGCTGGACACCGAGATCACCGCGCTGATGCTGAAGCTCGGCATCCGCCCGTTCGAGATCCCGGTCTCCTACTACAGCCGTTCCCAGGCGGAGGGCAAGAAGATCCGCTGGCAGGACGCGGTCGCGTGCGTGCGGATCCTGGTGCAGGTGAAGATGTCTTTCGGCTCGCGGATGAGGTCCGCCGTGGCGCTGCGGGGCACCGGCGGGTACGCGAGGTTGGCCAAGCCAGAGCCGCGCCAGCAGCTGACGGTCCACGTCGGCGAATCTGCGAGCGGTGACGCTGCCATCGTCGCCGCCGCGGGGTTAGCCCGATGGCTCGATGGTGGGGCCTTGCTGGCCTGACAGCCGCCGCGGTGACGGCCGCGGGAGTCGCGCAGACGCCCGCCGGCCACTCCGCGCTGGCGAGCGCGGGCCTGTTCAACGAGCCCGCGAGCTACACGTCGCTCGCGTTCGCGGCGCCGCAGTCGTTGCCGGAGCAGCTGCAAGCGAGGCACGCGAACCTGGACGCGTCGTTCAGGATCCACAACTCCTCCGGCGACTCGCGCAGCTACCAGTGGTCGATCACGGTCCTGCGGCATGGGCGCGCCCGGCGCGTCGCTTCCGGCGCGGTCCTGGTGGAGCCCGGCTCCGCCGCCACCGTGGCCAGGCAGGTTGCGATCTCGTGCGCGGGCGGGCAGCTCCGCGTGGCGGTGCACCTCAGCCGCCCCGCCGAATCCATCGACTTCTGGACGGCCTGCGCGCCAGGGAAGGGGAACCCGTGACGCGGCATCGCCACCCGGTCATCGCGTTCGTCAGCGACGCGATCTACCCGTATCACCGTGGCGGCAAGGAACTTCGCTACCACGAACTGGCCCGGCGCATGGCGGGCCGGGCCGACGTGCACGTGTACACGATGCAGTGGTGGGCCGGCCCGCGCGTGCGCACCGCTGACTCGGTCACCTTCCACGCGATCTCGCCGCTGATCCCGCTGTACACCGGGGGGCGCAGATCCATGCGCCAGGCCGTCTTGTTCGCGCTCGCCTGCCTGCGGCTGCTCGGGTGCAGGTTCGACGTGCTGGAGGCCGACCACATGCCGTACCTTCAGATCTTCGTGCTGCGCCTGGTGGCTACGCTGCGACGCAAGCGCTTCGTGGTCACCTGGCATGAGGTCTGGGACCGGGACTACTGGCGCCAGTACCTGGGCCTGGCCGGCCTGGCCGCGTGGTTCACGCAGTGCCTGGCCATGCGCCTGCCCGACCACATCATCGCCGCTTCGCCGCAGACCGCGGACAGGCTCCGGGCGATCCTCGGCGCCCGGGCGTCGATCACGGTGGCGCCCAACGGCATCGACCTGGACGCGGTCGGCGGCTGCCGCCCCGACCCGGCGGCCACCGACCTGGTCGTGGTTAGCCGGCTGGTGGAGCACAAGCGGGTCGGCATGCTGCTGGACGCTGTTGCCCTGCTGCACGCCCAGGGCGTGCCCGTGACCTGCCGCGTCATCGGCGACGGCCCGGAGCGGGCGGCGCTGCGGGCGCAGGCACACGCGCTCGGGGTGGATCACGCGGTGGAGTTCCGCCACGACGTCGCCGAGCAGCAAGAGGTCTACGCGCTGATGAAGGCGGCGAAGGTGTTCGTGTTCCCGTCGGCGCGCGAAGGGTTCGGGATCTCGGTGCTCGAGGCCCTCGCGTGTGGCCTGACCGTGGTGACGACCTCGGCTCCCGACAACCTAGCCCGACATCTGGCGGAACGGTCCGCGCACGGCGTGGTCTGCGAGCCCTCCACCGAGGCCGTCGCTGAGACAACGCGGCGCGTGCTCACCGGTCTGGACCAGCAGCCGGGCCGGGAGCGCCAGGGCACCGATCCCTGGCTGGCCGACTACGACTGGGACACGATGACCGACCGCGTCGCCGGTGCGTTCCAGGCGGGCATCGCGGTCCGCCCGGTGGCCGGGTCTCCCGACGATCTGGCGCTGGTGCCATGACCACGAAGCTGCTTCCCGAGCTCCAGCGAAGCGCGCAGAGCCCCAGACGGCGCGTTGCCGCCCCGGCCCGCCGCGACCTCGCCGGATACGCCGCGGCCCTGGCCATCATCGCGCTCCTGGTGCCGCTGCGCGGCCTGTGGGCGGTGCAGGTGCTGCTCGTGCCGCTGCTGCTCGTCGTCCCCGGCGTGGTCCTGCTTCGCGCGCTGCGGGTCCCCGGCCGGACCGTGGCTTCGTTCCCGGTGTATGTGCCGTGTGCGTCGATCGTGGTCCTGTTCGGGTCCGGCCTGGCGGTGGACCTGGCCGGGCCGCTGGTCGGCGTCGCCGCTCCGCTGCGGACCGGGCCGCTGCTGGCCGGGCTGGAGATCACCTGCCTGGCCCTGCTCGCCGCCTCCGCACGCGCACCGTCGGAGGTGGCGATACCGTGGCGCTCGCTGACCGAGCGGACCCGGTACGTCTGGCCGCTGCTGGTCGCCGCCGCCGCCGCCGCCGGGGCGCTCCGGCTGAACAGCGGGGACGGCAACACGGTCGCGGCGATCGCGCTTGCGGCCTGCGCCGTCATCATCGTGGCCGGCCTGGTCTTCGCGTCGCGGGTGGACACGGCGCTGCTCGCGGTCATTCTCTACGCCGCCGAGCTGGCCACGATGTGGTCCTTCTCGCTACGCGGCGACCTGGTCTACGGCTTCGACATCTCCACCGAGTACTACGACCTGCAGCAGGCGGTGACCCACGGCATCTGGTACACGGCGCACCGCGGCGACGCCTACGGCGCGATGCTCAGCGTCACGGTCATGCCGGCCGAACTGCACTTCCTGACCGGTCTGCCCGCGCTGCTCGTGCTCAAGGTCGTCTACCCGGTCATCGGCGCGCTGCTCCCCGTGGCCATCTTCTACCTGGCGCGCCGGGTCCTGTCGGCCCGCTGGGCCTTCGCGGCCGCCGGGTTCTTCGTCATGCAGGCCTCGTTCGCGCAGGAACTCCCGGCGATCGCACGGCAGGAGATCGCGCTCGTGCTGTTCGCCGCGCTGCTCGCGGCGATGCTCGAATCCTCGGTTCCGCGGCGGCCGCGGTGGGCCCTTGTCGTCCTGCTCAGCCTGGCGATGGTCGCGGCACACTACTCGACGACCTACGTAGCCATCACGATCATCGCCATTGCCGTGGTGCTGCAGTGGCTGGCGTCCCGGATCCGGCGTGACATCCCCGCGATAACCGGCGCGTTCGCCATCGCGTTTCTCGTGTCGCTCGCGGGTGCCTTCGTCTGGTACGGCCCGGTGACCCACTCCGCAGCGTCAGAACTGCTGCAGCTCGGCCACTCACTGCGGGCGAACGGGCTTGACGTGCTGCCCAACCGTGCGGCCGGGCAGAGTCCGGTTGCCGCCTACCTCCAGGGCAACACCCCGACCCCGATGCCGGCCGGGCAGTACGAGCGGCTCGCGCACTCCTACTACGCCGCCAGGGTCCACTACGTCACCCCGCTCCCCGATGCGGGCCTGTCCCAGTACGCGCTGCGCGGCTCGGCGCCGCCGGTTCCGCCGGTGACGTGGCCCGCCGCCAACGGCGCGCTGAACCTGGGCTCGCTGGTCGTCCAGCAGCTCGTGTACCTGCTCGGCACCGTAGGGGCCCTGCTCATGGTCGTGTGGCGCAGGACGCCGGTGCTGGCCCGCCAGGTCGGGCTGCTCGCGCTGGCCACGGTCTTCCTGCTCGGGCTGATCAGGCTGAGCGGCACCCTGGCGGACACCTACAACCAGGAACGGGCCCTGCTGCAGTCGACGGCGGTCCTCGCCGTGGCGCTGTTCTGGCTGGTGCAGCGGCTGGCCGGCCGGCGCAGGTGGCGGCAGGCCGTGGCCACGGTGCTGACCGCCGGCGGGCTGACCATGATGTTCCTCACCACGAGCGGCCTGGCGGGCGTCCTGCTCGGCGGCGGGACCGGCACCAACCTGGCGAACAGCGGCGAGGACTTCGAGCGCTACTACATGACAGCACCCGAGCTGACCTCAGCGCGCTGGCTCGGCGGGTCCGTCCAGCCTGGCCAGCTCGTGTACGCCGACCGCTACGCGCAGCTTCCCCTGGATGCCGTCGCCGGGATCAACCGCGGCGTGGTCGGCGACGTGACGCCGCTGACGATCAGCCAGCACGCCTGGGTGTACGCCAGCCGGGCCAACGTCGTGGACGGGCGTGGCCGTGCCCTCTACGACGACCACACCGTCACCTACGTGTTCCCCGCCAAGTTCCTCGACCGCAACTACGACCTCGTCTACACGGACGGCTCATCGGAGGTGTTTCATCGGTGATCTCCATCGTCATCATCAGCAAGGACGAGGCCAGCCTCGACACCACCCTGACGGACGTGACCTGCGAGGCCGCGGACCTCGGGGAGCCCTGCGAGGTCGTTGTCGTCGACGCGTCCTCCGGGCGGCTTGACCACATCCGGCAGCGTCACGCCGACCGGGTCCGCTGGGTCCAGTTCCGCCAACCGCCGGAACTGGCGATATCCATACCGCACCAGCGCAACGCGGGCGTGTGCGCGGCCAGGGGCGAGATCATCGTGTTCACCGACGCCGGGTGCCGGCCCGATCCCGGCTGGCTGGCGGGCCTCGTCGCGCCGTTGCGGCATGGCGAGAACGTGACGTGCGGGCTGACGCTGGCGTTGCCGGGCAGCGACTCGCTCTACGACCGCGGGGCACGGCGTGCCCTCCAGGCCCGCTACCTGGCCGAGTGCCCCACGATCAACCTGGCCTTCCGCCGCGGCGCGTTCGACGCGGTCGACGGGTTCGACGAGGAGTTCTCCTACGGCTCCGACGTGGACTTCAGCTGGCGCCTGACCGAGGCCGGCTACCAGATCCACGGCGTTCCGCACGCCGTCATCCGGCATGACCTGGGAACCCGGCGCCGTCAGCTGCGCCGCTCCTATGTTTACGGCAAGGCCCGGATGCGGCTCTACCGCAAGCACCCCGCGAGGCTCCGGCACGTGCTCCGCCGCGACCCGATGGTGGTCGCCTACCCCGCGTACCTGCTCGGAGTGCCGCTGGCCATGGCACTCCCCGCCCGGGCGGCGTTCCGCTTCGGCTGGCCCGCCGGCGTCGCGTTCCCGCTATACCTCGCGCTGTTGATCCTGCCCGCGTGGCGCAACCGCTCCAACGGGGCGGTCAGGGTGCTCACGGATCACCTCGCCTACGGGGCCGGAGCCCTCGCGGAGCTGGTCCGCCCATGAGGGTTCTGGCCCTGCCCCGGGACCCGAATCCGTACCAGGGCCTGCTGTACGGCGAGATGCGGCGGCTCGGCGTCAGCGTGCGCTACATCGGGGAGCCGACCCGGTCGCGGACGCTCAACCTGCTGCTGCTGCCGCTCGAGGTCCTGGCCGGGCGCATCGCCGGGGCCCGCGTCGTCCATCTGCACTGGGTATTCGCGTTCACGCTGCCCGGCGAGGGCCGCTTCCCAGTGCTGCGGCGGCTGGCCTACGCCTGGTTCCGGGTCTGGCTGCGCACCTGCCGGATGCTCCGCATGCGGCTGGTCTGGACCGCGCACAACGTGCTGCCGCACCAGCCGGTCTTCGCCGACGACGTGTCGGCGCGCCGGGCCCTGGTCGACGCGAGCGACCTGGTGCTCGCCCACTCGCAGTCCGCGCTGGCGGAGCTCGCCGTCCTCGGCGCCGTGCCGCGCCGGAGCGCCGTCATCGAGCACGGCCCGCTCGCCCCGGCGCCATCCGCCGGGGCGCTGCGGACACCCGGTACCGGCGACGGGCCGCGCCAGTTCCTCTTCTTCGGCAAGATCGAGGAGTACAAGGGGGTCGAGGACCTGCTTGCGGCGTTCCTGGCGCTGCCCGCCGACACTCCTGCCCGGCTCACGGTGGCCGGCCAGTGCGAAGACCCGAGGCTGCGCTCCCGCCTGCACGAGCTCGCGCGGCGCGGGGGAGGCCGCATCGCGCTGCGACTCGAGCACGTGCCCGCGGCGGAAGTCACGCCGCTGCTCAGCGCCGCCGACGCCGTCGTGCTGCCGTTCCGCCGCGTGACCACCAGCGGCAGCGCGTTGCTCGCGCTCTCGCACGGCAGGCCGCTCGTCGTGCCCGACCTGGTCGGCCTGGCCGACCTCCCGGATCAGGCCGTGCTCCGCTACAACGGCGGCACCCCCGGGCTGGCCGAGGCCCTGGCGCGGCTGGCGCACGCCGACCGCGGGGTACTCGCCGCGATGTCCACGGCGGCCAGCGAGCACCTTTCCCAGACGACCTGGCAGGAGATCGCGGAGCGTACGGCCATCGAGATGCGGCTGGTGCTCCGCGGCGAGCGCGGCGGTGCCGCCGAGCACAACGACCCGCCCGGCGGCACCGCCGGGCCGGCTGGCGGGGGCACGGCCGCCGGCCGCCTGTGGTCACGCGCTCGCTCGGCCGTCAACAACATCTTCGGCAATGCGCTTTACCGCGGTTCGGCGATCCTGCTCGCGAACACCGCGGCCACAGCGGTTCTCGGCGTCGCGTTCTGGACCGTGGCGGCCCACCGCTATCCAGCCGTGTCCGTCGGCCTGTTCTCCGGTGTGACCGCCGCGGTCAGCCTGCTCGGCACGGTCGCGGCGCTCGGGCTGCCGAACGTCATGATCCGCCACGTCGCCGGGATCGAGAACCCGCTCGAGCTGGTGGCGCTGACGGTCGCGGCGATCGCGACCGTGGGCACCCTGGTGTGCCTCGGCGCCGTGCTCGTGCTCGGCCCGCACCTGCCCCAGTCGCTGCACGTTGGGCAGCACGGCGGGATGGTGGTGCTGGTGACCATCCTGGTGGTGGTCACCGCGGTCAGCAGCGTGATCGACGCCGGCCTGATCGCGATCCGGTACAGCAGCCTGGTGCTGATCAAGAACTTGCTGGGCAGCCTGGTCAAGGTCGGGGCGCTGCTGCTGCTGGCCAGGTTCGCTTCGGCCGGCCTGCTGATCGCGTTTGGCCTCGGGCTGGTGCTGTCCACCGGGGTCAGCGTGGTCGCCCTCGCCCGCCGGCTCGGCGGGCGCTGGGCCGCGGCCGGGTCACTCCGCCTGCTGCGCCGCTACCTGTCGCTGACCTCGGCCAACTACCTGGCCACGGTCATGGGAATCCTCCCGCTGACCGTCGTGCCGGTCGAGGTCCTGGTGATCCGCGGCGCCGAGCAGACCGCGCGGTTCGCCGTGGCGTTCCTGATCGTCGGGTTCCTCAGCCTCATCCCGTCAACGGTGGCCCAGGTCCTGTTCGCCGAGGCCTCGCGCCGCGGGACGTCGCTGCGGGACCAGCTCGTCCGCGCGGTTCGCGGCGTGTACGCGCTGCTGCTGCCCGCCGTGATCGTCGTCGTCGCCGCTGCGCCGCTGCTGCTCAGCCTGTTCGGCGCCGCCTACGCCAGCGCCGCCACCGGATGCCTGCGCGTCCTTGCCCTGGGCACCCTGCTGACCGGCGGGACGTACCTCGTCGACTCGCTGCTGATCGCTCGCGACCGGAAGGGCGCCTACGTCTTTATCAACGGGGTCAACGCGTTCCTGGTCCTCGGCTGCGTCGCCATCCTGCTGCCGCATGGGCTCACCGCGGCCGCCGCCGGATGGGCGCTGGCCCAGGGGCTGTCCTTCCTGATCGGGCTGGGCGTTCTCGCCGCCAGCCGGGGCCGTCGCCGGCGGTCGCGCGCCGACCTCCCGCAGCACGAGGACAGAGGCCGCGACGGCGGTGCGCGCCGCCGCCGCCGCGTGCTGCTGACCGCGGCGACCGCCGTCATCGCGGCGATCGTGTCGGCCACGGCGCTCGGCGGCTGCGGATCGACGCCGTCGCATTCGGTGCCGGTCCACGCCGGCGACTCCAAGGTCAGGTGCATCTATACGAAGCTCGGAGCGCCGCTCAGGCAGGCTGAGCGGGCGACCGGCGTCACGTACAACTGCCTCGAGACGTTCAGCGACGCCGACCCGACATGGGCCGTCTGGGCCAAGCCCTGGCTCACCAACAAGGTGTACGGGTACGTCTCGTGGCTGGCGGCAGAACCGGGGCGCCAGCTCATCCTGACCCAGAACCTCATCCCGGACAGCCTGGCGGGCGACCCGAACTGGGCCGCCGAGTGCGCGTCCGGTGCGTACGACTCCTACGCCACACAGCTCGCCACGAACCTGGTAAAGGCCGGCTTCGGCTACTCGGTGATCCGCCTCGGCCCGGAGATGAACGGCACCTGGAACTCGGGAAGCCTGGGAGGGACCCCGGCTTCGTGGAAGGAATGGGGGCAGTGCTTCGCCCAGGAAGTCCGGACGATGCGGGCGGTCCCCGGCAGCCATCTGATGTTCGACTGGAACGTGAACGCCAGCTACCGGAACATCCCGCTGGCCGACTTCTATCCCGGCAACGCCTACGTCGACATCATCGGCATCGACTTCTACGACACCAGCGGCGTGTCCCTGCCGCCGGTCGGGAACCCGGGCCGCTGGACGGCGCTGAGTCGGCAGCCGGACAGCCTGATGGAGGTCGCCGCGTTCGCCGCGGCACACCACAAGCCGCTGAGCTTCCCCGAGTGGGCCACGGTGAACTCCGAGGGTGACGACGCGGCGTACGTGACCAGCATGGGCGCTTTCATTGCCCACCACGACGTCGCGTTCCAGTCATGGTTCGATGCCGGTGACAACGGCATCCTGCAACTCAGCCCCAGCGGGGCGCCCCGCTCACTACGGGCATACATCAAGGCGTTCGGCTAGAGCTGGCTGGGCCACCAGGAGGCTCGCAGTGCCGGTATCCGGGCTGTACGCCACGGCGCGGCGCCTGTCACTGGAGGGAAACCCGCCGCGTTACCCAGGCGGGTCTTCGCCGACGACCCCGTCGACCGACTCCCGGAGCAGGTCGGCGTGGCCGTTGTGCCGTGCGTACTCCTCGATCAGGTCGATCAGGATCCGCCGCAGGCTCGGTGACCGGCCGTCGGGCCAGGTAAACCGGCCCAGCTGGCCCATGCCGCCGCTGCTGGCCAGCGCCTCGGTGACGGCCGCGCGGGAGCGGGCCACCGCGCCCTCCCAGAGCGCGTAGAGCCGGTCCGGGGTATCGTCCGCGGCCGAGTGCCACTCCCAGTCGGGGTCGGCGTCAAAGTCCGCCGTGTCCCACGGCGGCCCGAACTCCCGCCCGTGCAGCCGGCGCCCGAAGTAATCGTCCTCGACCAGGGCCAGGTGCTTGAGCAGCCCGCCCAGGGTCATCGACGAGGCGCCGACCGTCGTCGACAGGCCCTCCGCGTCCAGTCCGCCGCACTTCCACGCGAAGATCGCGCGCTCCCGTTCCAGGGAGCCAAGGAGGGTGTCGGTCTCGCTGCCGGCGACTGGCGGCTCCCGGAGGATCTCTTCGCTGCTGTCCGTCATGGGGAGCACGCTAGCGCCTGCCCCAGACATTCTCCGGCAGCGAACGAGAGCCGATCGTCGAGGAGTCCGGCCAGACGATGCACTTCTTCTCCGAGGCCTACCTGCGCGAGCTCCTCGGCGGATCCCCTGGTCAGGGTGTGAGGACGTAGCGACCCCGCAGGCCGCCCTTGGCCACGGCCCGGTGGGCGTCGGCGACCTGGTCCAGCGGCACCACCGCGTGCACCCGGGCTGGAAGCTCGCCGGACGCGGTGCGAGCGAGCAGACCGGCCAGCCGGGGATCGTCTGGGTGCACCATCACGGCGTTTACTCTGATCCCGCGCTCGGTGGGGAGCTTGGCGCTCGGCTGGACTCCGACGAACGCGCCGCCGTCGCGCACCAGGGCGAGAGCCTTCTCCTGCATCACCGCACCGTCGGCGACCGCGTCCCAGCCGGGCTCGGCTTGCGTCGTGAACCCGGCGCCAAGGCTGCGGACGAAGTCCTCGTCTTCGGCTCTGGCCAGACCGGTCACCTGCCAGCCTCGGTCTTGCGCGAGCGAGGCGACGTACCCTCCGACGGCGCCGGCCGCCCCGGTCACCAGCAGCCGGTTGCCGTCGGCGGGCGCGTCGCCGAGCAGGTCGAGAATCTGGGCGGCGGTCAGCGCGTTGAGCGGGACCGTCGACGCGGCTGCCAGGTCCAGGCCGCCGGGAACGACCGCGAGGTTGGCTGCCGGCACGATGAGCTGCTCGGCGTAGGTGCCGAAGTCGCGATCGAAGCCGTCCACCAGGCCAGCGACGCGGGCGCCGATGGCCAGGTCCACCCCGGGCCCGGCGGCGGCGACGGTCCCGGCGAAGTCCCAGCCCAGGCCCGTATGGTCGGGCTGGTTGATCAGCCCCATCCCGTGGAACAGGCCGCTGGCGACCGCGAGGTCGACAGGGTTCACTGGCGCTGCGGCGATGCGCACCCTGACCTCGCCAGGCCCGGGATCCGCAACGGGAATGTCGATGATCTCGATCGAGTCGGGTCCGCCCGGTGTGCGGACGACGGCGGCCTTGAACGTAGCGGTACTCACTGGATTCTCCCCGAGGCTTGTGCTCAACGGTTGTCCTGCACCACTATTGGTGGGTAGCTCTCTAACGGGAAGTAGGCACCTTGGAGTGCGTAGGTCACCCGCCGGTAGGAAGGAGCAGGCGATGCCAACGACGACGGCGGCCCAGCGGCGGGCACAGGCGAAGGTGGAGTACGACGCGTTCCTGGCCCGGTGCCCGAGCCGCCAGCTGCTCGACCGGATCTCCGACAAGTGGGTCGCGCTGATCCTGGCCGCGCTCGGCAGCGACGGCCCGCTCCCGGGGACCGGGTGCGTCGGCGAACCGCAAGCGATGCGCTATTCCGAGCTGTCCCGCCGGCTGGCCGGAGTCAGCCAGAAGATGCTCACCCAGACGCTCCGCTCCCTCGAGCGCGACGGCCTGATCACCCGCACCGTGACGCCGACCGTGCCGGTCACGGTCACCTACGAGCTGACCGGCCTCGGTCTCTCACTCAAGCAATTGATGCGCGACATCAAGGAGTGGGCCGAGACGCACATGGACGAGGTGCTCGCCAACCGCGAGGAATACGACACCCGCGTCGCCTGAAGCGCTTTGCCACCCCAGCTCGTCACCCTTAAGAATCGATCTCCCTTTCTAGAAGTATTTTGCTAGTTTACTGTTGCGTAGATAAGCTGGGTGCAGGCACCGAGGGGCCAGCCGCAGAGGGCGGCCAGCTACCACGGCGTCACCGAAGAAGAGGTGTTGGTGATGGTTGCCGCCATAGTCATTATTCTCGTGGTAATCGTCCTCGGTGGGCTTGTCGGCGCCGGGCGCATGTTCAAGGTCGTGCAGCAGTACGAGCAGGGCATCATTTTCAGGTTCGGGCGGGTACTGCCCGGAACCCGCGGCCCGGGGCTGACCATCATCCGGCCGTTCGGCGACCGGATGCAGAAGGTCAACATGCAGATCATCGCGATGGCGGTCCCGGCCCAGGACGGCATCACCAGGGACAACGTGACCGTCCGGGTCGATGCGGTTGTCTACTTCCGGGTGGTGGACCCGATCAAGGCCACGATCAACGTGCAGAACTACATGTTCGCGATCTCCCAGCAGGCGCAGACCTCGCTGCGCTCGATCATCGGCCAGTCGGAGATGGACCAGCTGCTCGCCGAGCGGGACAGCGTGAACCGGGAGCTGCGCCGGATCATCGACGAGCCGACCGAGGGCCCGTGGGGGATCCGGGTCGAGCGGGTGGAGATCAAGGACGTCTCACTGCCCGAGAGCATGAAGCGGTCGATGTCACGGCAGGCGGAAGCGGAGCGGGAGCGCCGCGCGCGGATCATCACCGCCGACGGTGAGTACCAGGCCTCCAAGCGCCTCGCCGCGGCGGCCAACGTCATGGCGCGTGACCCCGCCGCGCTGCAGCTGCGGCTGCTGCAGACCGTGGTCGAGGTCGCGGCCGAGCGCAACAGCACGCTGGTCATGCCGATTCCGGTCGAGCTGCTCCGGTTCTTCGACAAGTTCACTCCCAACACGCCCGCGGGCGACAGAAAGTCGGCCGCCGATTCGGCGTCACTCGCGGACTTCGGCGACGTGGACGTGGCCGAGGCCGAGATCCAGAGCGGAGCGCCGCTAGAGATACCCGACGTCCCGCTGATCCCCCAGCTGCCCCTGCAGGCGAGCAACGGCAAGCTGGCCGCCGCCGCCGCCGGGCCGGTGCCGGACCCAGTGGCCCGGCCCAACGACGACGCCGCGGACTCGGGCGCATAAGCTCCGGCCGCCTGATACGAACAGGACGCCTCAGCGGGCCGGTAGCCGCAGGACCGGCTTCCGGCCCTCACCCGGGGAGGGATCATGAACTGCCCGCATCAGCCGCCCTGCCCGTCGGCGAACGTGCCGGACTGCGAGGCCGCCCGCGTCGTGGCCGCCCACCCGGATCAGGGCTGGAGCCTGCTGTGCAACGGCGTCGTGGTGTTCGAGGACACCGGCGACCTGCTGCCCGACGGCCAGATCGTCGCTCCCCACCGCGCGGGGCCCTGACCGTCCGCCGCGCGCGTCTGGGAAGCAAGACCAGACGCACCCGCACTGATCATCGTCATTGACGAGGTGGAGCGGTAACCCAGGTCGGCTACGCCGGGGTGGTGACGGTTTCGGCGGCTACGGCGCCGTCGATGTAGGTCACCGAGTTGGCCGGGATCGCCGGAACCCGCGGGCCGGGCAGCACGACCGCGGTCAGGTTGAGCGGGTCGGCCGCCGAGATCCGGACCGGCTGGCCGGTCAGGCGCTGCTTGCGGACCGCGCGCAGGAGACCGACCGCGTCCGGGTGGGCGAACTGCTCGCCGCTGAACCCGGCGACGAACCGGCCGCCGCGGATCGTGCCGCGGGCCTCCATGCGGCGCAGCGCCCAGAGCACGTCGCGCCAGGGCACGGCCAGGTTTTCCCGGATGACCAGGTCGCGGAAGATCACACCCCAGCGGGCGGCGAGTTGCTCCGCGACGGCCTCGGCCAGCTCGTCCCGGTCGGGTGCGGTCGCGGGGGTGGGCAGCAGGCTCCAGCGCCCGTCCGACCCGGTGCCTGCCCCGCCGATGCCACGACGCAGGCCGCGCCGCACCGGGACGTTTCGGCCGCCGCGGCGCAGCAGCGAGCGGACGGCGCGGAACCCGTCGGCGGTGACCAGGCCGCGGGCGACGCCCTCCCAGAGCGCCTCCTCCACCTCCGCGGGCAGGCGGCCGGTGACGACGGCGAGGTCGGACCGGAACAGCGCGCCGTGGTCCCGCAGCGCGTCCAGGATGTCGAGGGTGCGGCCGGGACCGGGCTCGGCCGGGGCGGCCTCGCCGCGCGCGGCGCGCAGCAGCCAGGGCAGGTCGTCGCGGATCGTGAGCGTGATCGGGGTCGCCCGGGACGGTGCCATGCCGCTGCGCCGGGGGACCGGCTCGGCAGGGGCGGGCAGGGCAGCCGCATCGCGAACGGACAGCCGTCCCCAGGTGACCTGCCCGGACAGGCACAGCTCGTCCAGCCACTCGCGGCGGTAGCCCTCGACCCGGGTGGCCAGGACCGCGTTCTCCCAGGCCCCGGCGGCCAGCTCGAACCCTTGCAGCTGCTCGATCACGGCGAGCACGCCGAACCTGCCCTCGCGCCGGGTGTCCGGCTCGACGTGCTGCCAGCGCAGCAGGAACCGCATGAAGTCCCGGGCGCTGACCGGCTCGATCTCGGCCCGCAGCCGCTGCCGCGTGTAGGCGTGGATCCGGGCCAGCAGCCGCCTGGCGCACCACTCCTCGGCGCCGTCAAGGGAGGTGAAGCGGCCGCGCAGCGCGAAGCCCTCCTCCTCCAGCCGGGCCAGTGCGCGCACGATCAGGTTCTCCGGCAGCCCGGTCACCTCGGAAAGCGCGGCCGGGGTGGACGGACCCCGGCAGTCCAGGTGGCCACGGAGCAGGTTGGCGGCTGCCTCGTCCTCGTCGGGCGGGGTGGCGGGCACCACCGGGCACGGGTGGTCCGGGACGATCGCAGCGTCGGGGAACAGCACCTCGATCGCGGGCCGCCGTTCAACGGCGCACCACAGTTCCCCGGCCGGGCCGTGCACCGAGGCAGCGCGCCGCCCGGCGACCAGAGCACCGAACATGGGCAGCCAGTCCGGCACCGGACGCAGCGTAACGGCGGTCATCAAGAGGTCATGGAGTTCGTCCGGGTCCCGCGGATCGGGGCGCACCTGCTCCTCGACCCGCTCGATCGCGGCCGGGTCCAGGCTGGCCAGCTCGCTGGCGGCGACCGGCAGGCCGCGGCGCAGCGGCACCTGGCGGGACCGGCGCTCCTCCAGCGGGGCGTCGTCGAGGAACGTGAACGGCTGCCCGTTGAGGATCTCGTGCGCGAGCACGGACGGCTCGGTCGTGTCCCTGACCACCACCGACACCCGGCCGGACTCGATGCCGCCGATCAGCTCGCGCAGGCCGTCGATGTCCATGGCCTCGTGCAGGCAGTCCTCCAGGGTCTGATGCACCAGCACGTGGTCCGGGATCTCCATCGGGCCCGGCGCCACGTTCTCCTGGCAGGCGGCCAGCGTCGGGAACACCGCCGCCATCAGGTCGTCGGCCTCCATCCGCTGGATCGCGGGCGGGTTCTTCTTGCCGCCGCGCATCCGCAGCACCGCGAGCGAGGTGTTCAGGTTCCACCGCCAGCGCGCGGCGAACATCGGCGAGGTCAGCACCGCCTGCCGGACCACGCTCTCCACGGTGGCCGAGGCCAGGAACTTCGGCACCCGCTCCAGCGGGAAGCTGTGCTGCGGCCCGAGCGACAGCAGGATCGCGTTGTCGCTGGCCGCCGCCTGCAGCTCGAAGTCGAAGTTGACGCAGAACCGCTTGCGCAGCGCGAGCCCGAGCGCCCGGTTCAGCCGGGCGCCGAACGGCGTGTGCCCGACCAGCTGCATCCCGCCGGCCTCGTCGAAGAACCGCTCGAGCACGATCGTGTCCATGGTCGGCAGCACGCCGAGCTGCGCCAGCCCGGCGGCGAGGTAGGCGGCGATCGTCTCGGCCGCGGCGTCGCCGATGCCGCACTCGGCGCGCAGCCAGGCGACGGCCCCGGTCTGGCCCGCGGCGGTGAGCTGCCCGGCGACCGCCTCGCGGATCGCGCTCACCTCCTCGGACAGCTCCCTGGTCCGGCCCGGCGCCTCACCCAGCCAGAACGGGATCGACGGGGGAGCGCCCTCGGCGTCGATAACCCGGACCACGCCCGGCTCGACCCGGCGGATCCGCCATGAGTGCGTGCCCAGCAGGAACACGTCGCCGGCCATGGACTCGATCGCCCAGTCCTCGTTCACGGTCCCGACCAGGGTGCCGTCCGGCTCGGCCAGCACCCGGTAATCGCCGAGCTCGGGGATCGCGCCGCCCGAGGTAAGCGCCGCGATCCGGGCCCCGCGCCGGCCGCGCAGCTGCCCGGTCACCTGATCGCGGTGCAGATAGGCGGCGCGGCGCCCGCGCCCCGTGCGGATCCCTTCGGAGACCAGCTCGGCGACGCGCTCGAAGTCCTCTTGGGACAGTTCCTGGAACGGGGCGGCCCGCCGCATCATCGCCAGCAGATCCTGCTCTGGCCAGTCCTGGGCCGCGCACTCGGCCACGGTCTGCTGGGCCAGGATGTCCAGCGGGCCGTCCGGCACGATCAGCACGTCGAGCCGGCCCTGCCGGACGCCGCGCAGCAGCGCCGCGCACTCAACCAGCTCGTCCCGTGAGGTTGGGTACAGCCGGCCCGACGGCGTCCCGGTGCGGGTGTGGTTCGAGCGGCCCACCCGCTGCAGGAACGTGGCGAAACTGCGCGGGGAGCCGATCTGGCACACCAGCTCGACCGGCCCGATGTCGATGCCCAGCTCCAGCGAGGCGGTCGCGACCAGCGCCTTCAGGTCGCCGCTGCGCAGCCGGGACTCCACCCGCTGCCGCCGGTCCTTGGACAGGCTGCCGTGGTGTGCCGAGACGTGGCCGTCGCCGAGCCGCTCGCCCAGCTGGTGCGCCACCCGTTCGGCCATCCGGCGGGTGTTCACGAACACCAGCGTGGTCCGGTGCTGCTCCACGTGCCCGGCGATCAGGTCCAGGATCTCGGCCATCTGCTCGCTCGACGCGACCGCGCCTAGTTCGTCATTGGGCAGCTCGAGGGCCAGGTCCAGGTCGCGCCGGTGCCCGCTGTCCACGATCGCGCACCGGGGCGAGCCGTCGGCGCGCGAGCGGTCCTCGCCGGCCCCGACCAGCAGCCGGGCCACCAACTCGAGGGGCCGCTGGGTGGCCGACAGCCCGATCCGCTGCAACGGCTGTCGTTGCCCCACCCCCCCTCCCGCCGCACTCCCTCCCGCCGGCTCCCCGCCCGCGGTGAGGTGCTCCAGGCGCTCCAGCGTGAGCGCCAGATGGGAGCCGCGCTTGTTCCCGGCCACCGCGTGGATCTCGTCCACGATGACGGTCTGGGCCGCCGCCAGCATCGCGCGCCCTCGCTCGGCGGTGACCATCAGATACAGCGACTCCGGCGTGGTGATGAGGAAGTCCGGCGGCTGCTTCAGCATCGCCGCGCGCTCGGCGGCGGCCGTGTCGCCGGTCCGCACGGCCACGCGGATGCTGGGCGCGCTCAGCCCGAGTTCCTTCGCGGTGTCCGCGATCTCGGCCAGCGGGCGTTCCAGGTTCAGGTGAATGTCGACGGCCAGGGCTTTCAGCGGCGACACGTAGACAACCCGCGGGCCCGGGCCGAGCTCCGTACCCGCCTCATGGGCCCGGTAGATCCGGTCGATGCACACCAGGAACGCGGCCAGCGTCTTACCCGAGCCGGTCGGCGCCGCGATCAGCGTGTGGTTGCCCGCCGCGATCTCCCGCCAGCCCTCGGCCTGGGGCGTCGTCGGCCCGGCCGGGAACCGCCGGGCAAACCAGGTACCGACCACGGGATGGAACGAGTCGAGCACCTGGTCACAGTAACCCAGCCCACCGACAATCCGCCCGGCTCCGATCCACGCGCGTGCACGTCAGGTCAGGAGTTCAGGTAGGCGAGGACGGCCAGGACGCGGCGGTTGTCGTCCTCCGAGGCGGCCAGCCCGAGCTTGGTGAAGATGCTGGTCGTGTGCTTGCTGACCGCTTTCTCGGTGACGAACAGCTGCTGCGCGATGGCCGTGTTCGAGCGGCCCTCGGCCATCAGCTCCAGCACCTCGCGCTCCCGCCCGGACAGCCGCGCGATCGGCCCGTCGTGGGACCGGCGGCCGACCAGCTTGGTAACCACCTCGGGGTCCAGCACCGTGCCGCCGCCGGCCACCGTGCGGATCGCGTCCACGAACTGGTTGTCGGTGAACACCCGGTCCTTCAGCAGGTACCCGACCCCGCCCAGCTGGTCAGCCAGCATCTCCCTGGCATAGAGCTCCTCGACGTACTGCGACAGCAGGAGCACGGGCAGCCCGGGCATCTGCCGCCGCGCCTCCAGCGCCGCCTGCAGCCCGTCGTCGGCGAACCCGGGCGGCATCCGGACGTCCACCACCGCGACGTCCGGCCGGTGCTCCAGCAGCGCCCGCAGCAGCCCGGGCGCGTTGTCCACTGACGCGGCGATCTGGAAGCCATGCGCGGACAGCAGCCGGGTCAGCCCGTCCCGGAGCAGGAAGAGGTCTTCGGCGACAACAACCTGCAAGGCACCTCCATGGCGATCATGGTCGGCCCTCCTGGCGGGCTGCTCACCGCCAGGATGCCGTCAAAGGTACCCAGCCTCCGCTCCACTCCGCTCAGCCCGGTTCCCAGGGCCGGGTCCGCGCCCCCGACGCCGTCGTCGGACACCTCGATCCGCAGCAGGTCGTCGGCGTGCTCGATGAGGAGATGGATCCGCCGCGCGGCAGAGTGCTTGACCGCGTTGGCGAACACCTCGGCCACCGCGAAGTAGCAGGCCGACTCGACCGGCGAGGTCAGCCGCCCCGGCAGATCGATGTCCAGCTCGACCGGCAGCGCCGTGTCCAGGGCAAGTGCGCGCACCGCGTGGCCCAGCCCGCGGTCGGCCAGCACCGGCGGGTAGATGCCGCGGACCAGGAGGCGCAGGTCGCTCAGTGCCCGGGCCGAGGTCTCTATGGCCTCAGCGGCCAGTGCCCGCGCGGCCTCCGGGCTGGCCGGCAGCATCCGCTCCAGCGCCCGCAGGTTCATGCCCAGCGCGACCAGCCGGGTCTGCGCCCCGTCGTGCAGATCCCGCTCGATCCGGCGCAGCTCGGCAGCGGCGGAGTCCAGCGCGTGGCCGCGGGTCTCGGTCAGCCGCTGGACCCGGCCGGCCAGCTCCACCTCGTGCCCGGTGGCCGCTTTTCCGCGGGAGTGCGCGCCGATCGTGCGGGGGAACAGCCAGGCGCCGAACGCCAGCAGGGCACTGGCTTCCACCCCCGCCAGCAGCGACGTCTGCGAGCTGTCCACCGAGATCGCACCGAACTGTGTCGGCTGCGGCGCCGCCAGCACCGTCGGCCCCGGCACCCAGCGCGAGACCAGCATGAAGCCGTAGGCAGCGAAGACCACCAGCACGAGCGGGACCAGATCCGCGGCCAGCCTGGGCCACCGGATCGTGATGACGATCGCGGCGACAATCGCAGCGATCGTCCACGGCCGCACACCGAAGATCGTCAGCCCGAAGGACGTCACGGGGACCAGGAGAATGCCCCAGTTACCCTCCCGCCTCCACCGCTCCAGGCGCGGCGCCACCCGTGTGATCAGGGCGCGCAGGTCAGCAACTGCGCGTGGCGAGAGCCACAGCCCGAGGGCCAGCAGCAGCAGCGAGCCGAGAATCAGCAGGCGTCCCCACCAGATGTTGTGGCCGAGGATGACAACATGCGGCCGCACTACCCGGGCGGCGCGCCCGGCATCGACGCGCCATGACGGGCCGGACCAAGTGACGTTCGGCAACTTGCCCGGTACCGCGACTGCGAAGCCGTGCAGCTTGGCCACCGCCGGCCCTGCCGAACGCATGCCCGCTGCGCTCGGGGAGTCGATTGTGACCTGCTGCCCGGATCCCACCATCACCGTGCGTACCGTGAACGCGGTCCACATGGAGATCCCTGCTGCCCACGACCGGGCCATGCTGGCCGCCGTCCAGAGCCCGCATATTCCCGCGCCGAGCATGGCCACCGGGAGCGCGCCGGACCTGCCCGCCTGCCGCCAGCCGACAAGGACCAGCCCGAGCAACACCGCGAGGAGCAGCGCGAGCAGGACCGTTGCGGCCGTCCAGACGTTCAGCCCGAACAGCGCCGCAGCCATCCCCGCCACCGGCATCACCAGTGCCCACCGGCCGAACCGGCGCAGCATCTTGCTGAGCATCCGCCATATCAGGATCATGAGCATCCACACAACGACCATCGTGGACCTGATCAGCGGGTTAGCGCTATGGAGCTGCACCTAGTTCCGAGTGGGCCTAGACCTACCTTCGAGCGCCTGGCTGGTTTGCCAGGTTCTAGAGCCGGGCGCTGGCCCCTGCTCGTTCAGCCGTTCGTGCCTGGCCTGGCGGAATCTCGCCGGCTTCGGTTGCCGCCGCCGGGATATGGCGACCCCGGTTAGGCACAGCGCGCCCCCGGCCAGGGCGGCCCCGCGGGGGACCTCGCCGAGAATGCCCCAGGACATGAGTACCGTCAGCGCCGGGACGGCGTAGATGGTGGCGCCCAGTGCTCCGACCGGAGTTCGGGCCAGCGCATAAGCCCAGGTCGTGAACGCTACTGCGGTCGGGAAGACGCCCAGGTACAGCACGCTGAGACTGGTCGTCCAGGGCGCTGCGGCGAGCTGGGACACGAGCTGGCCCGTGAACGGCAGGCACGCCAGGGCACCGATCGCACAGCCGAAGGTGGTGACCTGCAACGGCGAGGCGTGCCGAAGCGCAGCTTTCTGGCTGACCGCGCTCGCGGCATACGAGACCGCGGCCACCAGGCACAGCAAGACCCCGAGCAAGGAGGCACGTCCGGCCGATGAGGTGGAGATCCCGACCACGACCGCGCCCCCGAAGGAGACCGCGATGCCGGCCAGCAGGCGAGCCGGGAAGCCCTCCTTGAGCAGCAATCCGCTCAGGATCGCGATAAAGACCGGGCCGGTACTGGTGATCATCGATGCTGTGCCCGGGTCAACCTGCCGCTCACCCCAGTTGAGCGCGATCATGTAGACGCCAAACCACAGCACCCCGCAAGCAGCGATGCCGGGCCAAGCGGCGCGCGGCGGCCACCCTTCCCGGCGCCCCAGCCAGATCCCGCCCAGCACTACCACGCCGGCAAGCAGCCTGCCCAGAGCAAGAGCACCCGGGGAGAACTGCTGGCCTGCGCTCCGGATCGCGACGAAGGCCGACGCCCACAGTGTCACGGTCACGCAGGCGGCGGCCAGCGCCAGCCAGCCGGGGCGGTTCGCCCCAGCAGCCCGATCCGGCTGGGCAAAGTCAATGGCATCGGAACGCATCGACATATGGTGACCCGAAAGCACTTTGGCGCAGACCGAACTATCGCTGCCGTCGAAACTTCAGGTGAGGTGCGGAATAACCTCGGCTGCGATCCAGTCCATCGCCTTCTCCACGTGCTCGGCCGCGATAGGCAGCCACGCCGTGCAGGCGGTGAGCCCCGCCGCGGCGGTGACGCCGGTTCCGTACCAGCCGTCGCCGAAGCGCAGCGCTCGGATCAGGGCGGCGTCGCTATGGCCGCCGACCCACACCGGCGGGCCTCCGGGGGTGACCGGGGGTACCCCAAGGCGTGCGGCGCGCAGCGTCGTGAAGGGCCCGTCGAAATCGGTGGGCCGCTGCGCCCACAGGGCCTTGGCGGCCGCGAGGTGGTCGTCGGTGCGCGCGCCGCGCTCCGGGCCGGTACCCCGACCGCGTCGTACTCCTCGAGAGCAGCACGAGAGGGTCGGCGTCCAGGCCGAAACCGCTGTCCAGAAGGCGGTTGCCCACGGCCACGTGGTCGAAGTCCAGGTCTTCGGCGTGACTGGCAGCACGGAGCGCTGCGGTTTCGTCGTCGATCGGCCAGCGTGGCTGGAGGGACACGCCAAGGCTCAACATGGACACAGCGAACCTTTCGCTCGGGCTCTGCAGTGGCCGGGCGGAGCAGGCTAGACGGCTAGCCGGGTGTCGCGGGCAAGCTTGTCCCAGGTGTGGAGATCCGCGCGCGTGCTGTCGAGGTGGCTAAGTATGGCGTCGACGGCGTCGTCTCCCAACGGCAGACGCAGCGGGGTATTGGGTGCGTCAAGCGCGGTGAGGATGGCGGCCGCAGCCTTGGCGGGATCTCCGGGCTGAGTACCGGCGCCGGTCTCGACCATCCGGCGCGTCCGGCCGACGGTTCCGTCGTAATCAGGGATGGGCGTGCTGGCGCTGTGGTTGCCGAACAAGCCGGTGCGGAAGGCCCCCGGCTCGGCGATCAGCACTTTGATGCCCATCGGGCGGACCTCATCGGCGAGTGCCTCCGACATGCCCTCCAGGGCGAACTTGGTGGCGCTGTAAGCGGCGAACCCGGCAAAGGACATCTGCCCGCCCATGCTGCTGATCTGGACGATCGCCCCGGACCGGCGGGACCGCATGTGCGGCAGCACGGCGCGGGTCAGCGCGGACGGGCCGAACACATGGACCTCAAACAGGTCGCGCAGTTCGGCGTCTGTGGTTTCCTCGGCAGCGCCGACATGCGTGCGACCGGCGTTGTTAACCAGCACGTCGATGCGGCCATGGCTGGAGATGACGTCCCGGACCGTCGCGTCGATGGCGGCGGAGTCGGTCACGTCGAGCGGCAGGACATCGACCTGGCCGGGGTGAGCCGCCGCCAGGTCATCCAGTGACGCAACCAGGCGAGCGGTCGCGACAGCAAAGTCCCCGGAGGCCACGGCCGCCTCGGCGATCGCCCGGCCGAAGCCGCTGTTCGCGCCGGTAATGAGCCAGACCCTGCTCATCAGATCCTCCCTGGCCTGGCCGCCTTGGCCGGGCCTGATGGATCAACTCTGCACACCACCCCGGTGGCTCGTCCAAGACCTGACGTGATAACTGATGGTTATGGACGTGCACGGGCGGGACCTTCGTTACTTCGTGGCGGTTGCCGAGGACCTGCACTTCACCCGGGCGGCCGAGCGGCTCTTTATCTCCCAGCCGGCGCTGAGCAAGCAGATCAGGATGCTGGAACGGCAGCTGGGCGCCCCGCTGTTCGACCGTGGCCGCGAGGGCGTGCGGCTGACCCTGGTTGGGGAGGCGCTGCTGCCGCATGCCCGCCAGGTCCTGGCTGCGTGGGACCGTGGCTGGGCGGAAGCGGAGCAGGCAAAAAGCAAGCAGCGGGCGACCTTGGTAGCGGGGATGAGCACGAGCCCGGGGCGCGGCGGCCTGCTGCCCGCGATCCGGTCCCGGTTCACCGCCCTCCATCCGGAGGCAGTCGTGCAACTGCGGCAGGTCGGCTGGGACGACCCGACTGCCGGGCTCGCCGACGGCGCGGTCGATGTGGCTTTTGTCTGGCTCCCGCTGCCCGACCCCGGCCGCTACCAGTGGGTCGTGGTGGCCGAGGAACAGCGCCTCGTCGCCATGCCCGACAGCCACCCGCTGGCCAGCCGCGACGTCATCGACTTCGCCGACCTGCTAGACGAACCGTTCCTCGCGCTGCCGCGAAGCGCCGGGCCGCTGCGGGACTACTGGCTAGCCGTCGACTCCCGCGGCGGCAGGGCGCCGCGGATCGGCGCAGAAATCGCCAGCACCGACGAGACCTACGAGGCGCTGGTCGACGGACGGGGTATGTGCCTGCTGGCAGCCGGCAACGCGCCCCTGATCACCCTGGGGGGCGTCACTACCCGGCCCGTCCACGGCATATCGCCCAGCCAGCTGGCCCTGGCCTGGCGCGTTGGCGATACCCGCCCGCTGGTCCTGGACTACGCGCGCGTCTGCCGCCAGGCCTTGGGCTAATCGGCCCGGGGGACCACCCGGCGGCCTAGACCTGGCGGAAGCCCCAGTTCAGCAGCTGCCTGGCGGCCCCGAAGGCCGCGTTGGGGTTGTCGGTCGGGTTCTCGTGCAGGACCACGCCGATCAGTGTGATCCCGCCGCGGCGCGCCTCGAACAGCAGGCAGTGGCCCGCAGCCTTGGTGTTGCCGGTCTTGATTCCGACGGCGCCCTGATACGACCCGATCAAGTTGTCAGTCGTGCGCCAAAGGTAACTGTGGTGCAAATGCGTAGCGGGCACATAATAGGTGCGCTGCGCCACAATGTTGCGGAAGGTCGGATAACGCATGGCCCGCTCGCCGAGGCGGATCAGGTCGGCGGGCGAGGAGTAGGTGGAGAGTTCGGTCGGATAGGGCATACCGTCGAACCAGGAAAAATGGGTCGAGGTCATGCCCAGCGACTGTGCCATCGCGTTCATCTTCGCCACGAATGCGCTCCGGCCGGGGCCGTAGGCGGTGGCAAGCAGGTAGGCCGCGTCGCAGCCGGACGGAAGCAGCATGGCCTCGAGCAGCTGCCGGGCCGTCAGCCGGTCCCCGGCGATCAGGCCTGCACTGCTCGCGCCGTCCTTGTGCACGTACCGGATCGCGGCCTTGGTGACCTTGATCTCCCGGCCCAGGTCACCGGCCCTGAGCACCAGCAGGGCGGTCATCACCTTGGTGATGCTGCCCATGGGGCGTCCCACGGTGTCGTCCTTGCCCCACAGGACGGCGCCGGTGGTGGCGTCGATGAGCTCGCCGCCCCGCAGGCTCACCGACGGCGGTGCCGTGGCCGGCCTCGCGGCGTTTGTCTGCGCGGCCCCGATCGGCAGCTCCTGGGCCTGGGCCGGGGCCGACATGAAGACGGCCGCCGACGTGAGAGCGGTCACGGTGCCGAGCCCGAAAGCCAGGCACCGGCTGCAGCGCCAATTGCGCGAATTCAGCCGCGGAGTTAGCACGAGGAGATTCAACCAGTCGGTGAAAGCCGGCGCAGGCATTTAACCGAAATTAGAACCCCTGCCCGGTGACGCCAGTAATTTCCATAAAGTCAATACGTTCGCAAGCGGCACATCACCCGCATAATGGTCACAAGCGGGCGCTGGCCCGGCACAGGCGTCGGGCGGCGGCCGGTGCCGCGCCGGGGATCTGGGCCGGGTCAGTCCTCGACGGTGACCGGTATCCCGCCGGAGATCATGGTGCCCGGGGGACACAGCCAGGTCATCGCCTCCACCTCGAGCCGGTCGGCCTGCACGGCGGGGTCGGTGTTCGCCAGTTCCCTGGCCCGGTCGACCGACTCGGTGGCCCAGATCGATATTCCGCGCAGCGCCTCGTCCGGCTGGTCGAGTACGGGACCGTTGGTGACGACGTGACCGGCCTCTCGCATTGCCCGGTAGAACGCGAGGTGGTCGCGCTGGATCTGCTCCGTGGCGGCGTCGTCGTAGCTCACCGCGTCGTCGGGCCGGCGCAGCAGTATGAGCTGGAACCCGTGCAGGTCGATGGCCACGGGCTCATCCTGCCGCAAGTGCTTCGATCGCCGGGCCGTAGCTCCTGATGTCGCCGAATTGTGCGATCCCGGCAGCTTCCTCGTCGGAGATCGGCCCTACGGCGACCTTAGTGACCCGCACCACCGTGACCGGCCCGGGCTCCTCGGTGAGTTCGTACTCGGTGTCCAGGACCGTGCCGGGGGACAGCCGGCCGCGCGTCGCCCAGGCGCGCGGCGGGTCGAAGAGCGTGACCTGGCCGTACAGATGACCGTTCTCGCCGCCCCAGTCCTCGTAGTGCCGACCGCCGACCCGGGGCTCGACCACCACGGCCCGTACCCGGTCGCCGCCGTAGGTGTGCGGGAACCAGTCCAGCACCTGCCGGGTCATCACCTCGAACGTTCGCTGCGCGCTGGCACGGACGCGCAGTTCATACGCCAGCCGGACGGTGCGGACCGACTCTGTGGCAACGGGCATTTCGTCCCCTCCTGTCTCGACCGTCCGCTTGAACGCGAGCAGGGCGGCGGCATCGATGTCAGCCAAGGGCTGCACCCACCGCTCGTACCACTCCCGCAGCGGAACCGCGTTGAGGTAGTTGAACCGGTCTCGGCCGCGGCGCTCGATGAGCACGACTCCGGTGTCGGCCAGGACCCCGAGATGCTGCATGACCGCGAACCTGCTGAGTTCCGGGATCTGCCTGGCCAGCGTGCCGGTGGTCGCCGGACCGTTCCGGAGCAGGTCGAGCAGGCGCCGGCGCCACGGGCTGGCGAGCGCCCGCCACAGGTCCGGCTCCTCGGCTGCCGGAACTGCCGCCGTTGCCGCAGCTCCTCGCGTCATGTGATAAAAGTATCACCTATCGAGCCCAGGTCGCTAGAGCCGCCAGACGAGCAGTCGGCCGACCTTGAAGGCTGGGCGGCCGAACAGCGCGGTCAGCACTGGCCCGAGCCGGGAGCGCCGGTGCAGGACGTCGATGACGGCGGCCGGACGCCAGTACGCGACATCGGCCCGGAGCTGCGCCAGGGACCGGTGCACAGACGGTGCCTTCCCGGTCCAGAGCGGGTCCAGGTACTGCGCGTCGGTCCCGGCCAGCCCCGGGCTGACCTTGGTCTGCCCGGACTGGTTCGGCCCGAGGAAGTACCCGCCGATCATCGACGCGGGTTCGGCGGTGTCCGCCTGCCAGCGCATCGGCTGGGTGAAGTGCTCCTCCGGGATCGGGACGACGAGCACCCGGGCGCCCGGCGCGAGCCGAAGCCGGGCGAAGGCGGCCTGCCAGCCAGCCGGGACCGGTGTGGGCGCGGCCGCGGCGTACGGCAGGGGGGTGAGCGGGAGCACCGCCAGCACCGCGACCGCGGTGGCCAGGTGCGCTCGGTGCCCCCAGCGCCGTTCGGCAGACTCCGCCTGCCGCGCCCGGTCCAGCGCGAAGGCCAGCACCGCAGCGGCGGCGCCGTCCGCGAGGATGGCCAGGCGGTCCGGGATCAGCTCGCCGAGCACCGGCAGACCCTGGAGCCAGTGCCAGGGCAGGAACGGGCCGACCCCGCGGTAGCTGTCGCCGAGGCTGACCAGTTCCAGCACCGCGAAGGTAACGGCCATGACCCGGACCCGCGGGTGCCGCCAGTACCGGATCGCCCCGGCCACCAGCACCACGAGCAGCGGCCAGCCCAGGTAGGCAAGGTACTCGGGGAGATGCGTCGGATACTGGGCCGCGGCTGCGGCGTTGGCGGGCGTGTGGAACAGCAGGTTCCCCGCCGGCGTCACGAACACGGCGGGATGAGCCGAGAGGTAGCTCGTGTAGTGCGTGAACCTCGGCTGGTAGTGCTGCTTGAGCGGGCCGTGGAACTGCGCCCACATGGCGTGCCCGCAGATCACCAGCATGACTGCAACCCCGGTCGCTATGCCGGTTCCCGCATGACGGGCCTTAACGCGGGCGGCCCGTGGCTGACCGGCCACCAGCACCACAACCAGCACCAGCCCGGCCAGGGCCGTGTCGGTCAGTAACTCCTCTCCGGTGAACAGCTGGGCGGCGGCCAGCACGCCGAGCCAGGCACCGGTCCGCACGGCGTTGCCCCGGCCGGTGACGATCCTGAGCAGGGCATCGATGATCAGCGGCGGCAGCACCGCGAACTGCAGGTTGTAGTGGCCGATGCCGGAGTTCAGCAGCGCGGGGGAGAAGCCGTAGACCGCGCCGCCGATGGCGGCAGCCGTCAGGCTGGCTCCCCAGCGGCGCAGCACGACGAACAGGCTCGTCGCGGAGCCCGCGAACCCCAGCGTGAGCATCAGGGTCAGGCTCGTCTGCGGCCCGGCCAGCAGCGTCACGGGGGCCAGCAGCACCCCCGGCAGCAGCACCGACGTGTTCCACATCATGCTGATGCCGTGCGGCGCGTTCAGCGCGGCCGTGGTCAGCGCCGGAAGCCTGCCATGTGCAATCGCCGTCGCCTCGTAGCGCATGAACCAGGCGAACAGGTTGACGTCCTGAACGTCGCCGACCTGGGCCCGCGCCGCCGGATCGGCGCCCAGCCTGCAAGTCACGGCCACCGCGCCGAGTAGGTAGCAGCACCCGACCAGCCACGGGGTCAGCGTTCGGGCCCTCTCGCGTGACCGGTCTGCGGCCCGGGCTGATTCCAGCGCAGGCGCGACGAGGCTCACGATCTCTCCAGACTCCGTAATGTAATCGGACAGTCACAAAGAGTAGCTCGCAACACGCTGGGGGCATCGGTACTTGACGAATCACGTCAGGTAATGCTCACTCTTGGTGCGGCGCCAGGCCCTCGATGATCTGGTCAAGCTGGCTGAGCAGCATGTGCCCGCCGCTCTCCACGATGCGCAGCCGGGCGGCCGGGCACGCGGCGGCGATCACGCGGGCATGCGCCACCGGCACGTTGCGGTCCTCGGTGCCGTGCCAGATCTGGACCGGGACCGCGATATCCGCGACATCCACATCCCACCGCCGGGCGAACAGCCAGAAGTCCCTTGCCGTCGCCCGCGCCGCCGTCGCAGACGGGTGCCGGAGGTCGTCGAGGAACCCGGCCCGCAAGTCGTCGTTCTCACGCAGCAGGCGGGCGTCGGGTTCGGCGAGCAGGGCGGCGAACCGGTGCAGCGTCTGCTCCGGGCGGGTCCGGCCCGCGTGCAGCGCCGCCGCGAACAACAGCCGGGCCGCGGCCTGGGAGCGCCGGGCCGTCTTGATCACGAGCCGGTCGGCCGGCAGCAGCGGGCTTCGCGGCACCAGCGGTGCCACACTCCCGACCGTCGCCACGGCGGTGACCTGGCCCGCCAGCAGCACGCCGCAGGCGAGCGCCGTGGGTCCGCCGCCGGAAAGGCCAACCACGGCGCAGCCGTCCGGGCCCAGGTGCCGGATCAGCTCGCCCAGGTCCCGTGCGCCTGAGGCGATCGTTCGCGATGAGTCAAAGCCCGACCCGCCGTATCCGGCCGGTCCGGAACAATCAGAGCTAAGCCGCGGTCGCGCGCGGGCCGGTCAAGGCCGGCCAGCTGCCGTGACGACCCGGGAGTACCGTGCAGCACCAAGGCCGCGGCGCAGCCCTCGGCGCCGATCGCCTGGTAGGCCAGCCGACGGCCGTCGGGCAGGTTCATCTGCGCCACGGCGTGAAGGCTAACAGCCGTTTTGGGGAGGATCGTTTGACGCAGGCACACTGGCGAGGCTGGCTTGCGGCGCTCGCGGCCACGCTGGTGACCGCGGGGCTGGTGATCGCTGAGATCGACGACACCGGGATGCGGCACTGGTGGTCCAGTCACGCGCTGACCACCGACACTGTGTCCGGCCTGCTCGTGCTGCTGATCACGTTGCTCGTGGTGAACCAGGTGGTCCGCAGGCGCCAGCTCAGGGACAGGTCGCAGGCGGTCGCGGCGCAGGCGGCCATCATGATGGCCCAGGCGGATCGCGCGTCCAGCGCGGTGTCCTTGGCGCTTGACGGGTCGGGCGACCGCAGCAGCGCGTCCGACGAGTTCCGGACCTACATGATGATGCTGCTGGTCGGCGCGCCGGTGCTGATCGACGGGAGGCTCTCCCGGAGCTTCCTGGAGCAGGCCCAGCGCCTGGGCGGTGAGATGGCCCGCGTGCTGGCCACGATGACCAGGGCGCACCACTCCGAGCACGCGCCCACCGCGCCGGACGCCCGGCTCAACGAGGCGACCGCGCAACTCCGGACCGTGGCGGCGCCGCTGCTGCAGCCGCTCGACCTCAGCGAGCTCGTCGCCGCCGGCGTGGATGACACGGCTAACGCAGATGACACGGATAACGCGGATAACCAGCCCTCTTCGGAGCAAAGTTCCTGACCACCCCGCGCGGCCACGCCCGCCAGTCGGCTGCCGCAGTACGGTCAGGACATGACGCCAGCACCGATGGTCATTCCGCCGCAAGCGGCCGGGGCACCCGGCGTGGGCGTGCGGGGCGTATCCCTGGTTATCGAGGACTGGTCGGCTCAGGGAGAGGCGCATGAGGTCGCGCCTCTGCACGTTCACCGCGCCGACGACGAGGCATGGCACGTCATGTCAGGGGCGCTGCGGTTCCGGTTCGCCGACGACGTGATCACCGCCGGTGCCGGCTCGACCGTGCTCGTGCCGGCCGGCGTCGCGCACACGTTCGGCAACGCCGGGCCAGAACCCTCGCGGTACCTCATCATCCTGCCCGCGCGGCTGGACGAGCTGATCAAGAGACTGCATGAGGCCGAGCCCGCCGAGCACCCGGCGATCTACCGCAGGTTTGAATCCGAACTCCTGGAGTGAGAGCGCGGCGATGCCCGAGCGAGCGTCCTTCACCACGCATCTCGTCGACATCGGCGACGACGAGGTGATCAAGCGGTTCCGCTCCTGGGACCGCGGCGAGCACCGGCGGGAATGGCAGGCCCTGACGCTGCTGGCGAGCTACGCGCCGGACCTGGCGCCCGCGCCATTGAGCGCCGACCTGACGTCGGTCCCGCCGCAGGTCCGGATGTCCCGCGTCCCCGGGCTGCCGCTGGACGGGCAGGCGGTCACGCCCGGCCACCTGGACGCGGTCGCCGCAGCGATCAGCCGGCTGCATGTTGCGGTGCCCCGGGATGTCGTGGCTGGCCTGCGGCCGCAGCCTTGGCTGGAGGTTGGCGTGGTCAACCGGATGCGGTCGATCGTTGCCGGGAGGCGGGTGCCGGACAACGACGCCCTGGCACGCACGGCGTTCGACGCGGGGATGCGCTGGTTCGCCCGGGCCGCCGACCCGTGGCCCGAGCCGCGCAGCGTTGTCTTCGGCCAGGGCGACGGGAACCTTGCCAACTACCTGTGGGACGGCGAGCGGGTGCGCCTGGTCGACTTCGAGGACTCGGGTCGCAGCGACCGGGCATACGAGCTGGCCGCGTTCGCCGAGCACCTGTCGGTATGGCACGACGCCGGGATTGAGACCGGAGCGCTACTCGGCCGGTTCGAGCTCACCAAGGGGGAGCGTGCGCGGGTCCTGTTCTTCCGCCGGTGCTTCGCCTTGTACTGGCTGCTCCGGCTCCTCGGCCGGCCGGACGACGGCCACGGCACGCTCCATAGCCAGGCCGCCCGGCTGCTCGGCATCCTCGGAGACTGAGCGGCGGGCGTCACCGCCTGGGCCGGGTTTACGTTCCCGCAGGCATCGCCAGCCGGGTGGGCTCCGCCGAGCGCCAGGGCCGGAGCCAGGCTTCGTCCTCGCGCGGGACGGCCCGGCCGCAGGTGCTGCAGACGCCGCCGATGCTCACCTGGCCGCCGCAGCTGACGTGCAGCATCTGCATCGGCGCCGTCCCCGTCGCTGGGCTGGTGTGGCGGGTGCCCCAGTCGGCGAGCGCCCGCAAAAGCGGCAGCAGGTCCGCGCCGGCCTGGGTCAGCCGGTATTCCTGCCGCGTCCGGTTGCCGTCGCGGTAGGGGACCTTCGCGAGCACGCCAGCTTCCACCAGACGAGCCAGCCGCCCCGACAGGATGTTGTCGGCGATGCCCAGGTTCTCCCGGAATGCATCGAAGCGGGTGATCCCGGCGGTGGCGTCGCGCAGGATGAGCAGCGTCCAGCGATCACCTAGCAGGTCTCCCGCCCGGCCGATCGGGCAGGAGCGGCTGGCGGGGTCGACGCCTTCTTCGCGTTGTACCGGTGAACTGGCTTGCATATCAAAAGTCTACCCGCTACTCTCACGATATGGCTAACTTGCTAAACGAAAGCCAGATCGATCGACGGGAAGGATCGCTATGCCATTCGTCAACATCTCCCTAGCGCGCGGCAAGTCCGAGGAGTACCTCGATGGGGTCTCGTCCGCCGTGCACGAGGCGCTCGTCCAAGAGCTAGGAATGAACCCCGACGACCGTTTCCAGCTGATCGATCAGCACGAGCCCGGCGAGATGATCTTCAACCGTGACTTCCGCGGCGGCCCGCGCTCGGACGACTTCATCGTCTTCACCATCACCGAGGGAATCGACAGCGGCGACGAAGCCAAGCAGCGCTTCTACAAGACGCTGGTCGACCTGCTGCAAAAAGATCCGGGCGTCCGCGGCGAGGATGTATTCGTGATGGTCCATCGCACGCCGCCCGCGAACTTCTCCTTCGCAAGTGGCGTCTCCGCTACCGAGATCGTCGCCGCGGAGGCACCTGCCCGGGCCGGCGCGGCGAGCACCTTCACCAAGCCTGACCTGATCGACGCTGTGACTGAGCTCTTCAAGGCCAACGACCGGACCCGCATCGTGTCCATGCTGCCCGAGACGTTCGTCCTCAAAATCCCGGAAACGCTCCCCTACGGTGGCTCGTTTCAGGGACCGGCGGAATTCGACCGCTTCTTCCAGCGCATCTATGACGACCACGAGTACTGGTCCTCGTTCCACACCGAACTTGCTCTCGGCCGCGTCCTCGACGCTGGCACCCACCTCGTGGCGCCGCTCCGGGTCACCGGGCGCGCCAAGTCGTCGGGGGTGACCATAACCGTCGAGAACCTCTGGCTGTTTGAGATAGCTGACGGCAACTTCGTCCGTGCCCAGCTCTACGCCGACACCGCCGCTGGCCGTAACGTCTGATCCGCCGGCCCGCCTCACGTGTCCACGAGGGCCTGCTACGTGGCGCGGTCGTGCGCCTCGATGAGGGCGAACATCGAGTCGGAGAAGCGGCGGGTGAGGCGGGCGAGTTCTGCCTGGTCGCGTTCGCTCCAGCCGGAGAACGCCTCCTCGAGCAGCCGTCGCCGGGCCTGGTTGATGGCCTGAACCGCGCGGTGGCCCTCGGGCGTGAGTGCTGCCGTCTTGATCCGCCGGTCGTGGTCGGCCGCGCCGCGCTGCACCAGGCCGAGCTGCTCGAGCCGGGCGAGCGACCGGCTGGCCTTCGGGTGGTTCTGGCCGAGCAGGTCGGCGAGCTCCAGCACCCCGATCGGGCCGCGCAGGCCGATGGTGACCAGGTACTGGGCCAGGTCCGGGTCGAGTGTCACGCCCGCGCTGCTCAGCAGCAGCGCGCGGAAGCCCGGGCGCGAGGTTCGCCCGAGCATCTCCAGCCAGACGTCGTAGTAGTCGTCGTCAGCCATCCCGTTCATTATGCACGCATCTTCTGTTACGCTGCCTGCCTGGTGATCCGTTCATAGTGAACGGAATTGATGTGGAGGGATGGAGTTCGCGATGGGTGCGCAGCAGATGCACGCTGCCGTGCTGCACGGAATCGGGGAGACGCCTCGCTACGAGCCGTTCCCGGCGCCGGTGGCGGGCGACGGCGAGGCGGTGGTGACTGTGACGGCGGCTGCGCTGAAGCCGTCGGACCGCCTCATGGCCAACGGCGTGCATTACGCCCCGGCCGCGGTTCCCCAGGTCGTGGGCCTCGACGGGGTGGGCCGTCTGGCAGACGGCAGCCGGGTGGCGTTCTTCATCCCGCAGCAGCCCTACGGCGGCATGGCCGAGCAGACGCTGGTGCGCGCCGGCGTGTGGCTCCCGGTTCCGGACGGCGCTGACGACGTCACGGCCGCGGCCTTCCTCAACCCCGGCGTGGCCGCGTGGAAGGCGCTCGTGTGGGAGGGCGAGCTGGCGGCCGGCCAGACGGTGCTCGTGCTCGGCGCGACCGGCACGTCGGGCCGGATCGCCGCGCAGCTTGCCGTGCGGCAGGGCGCGCGCGTCGTCGCGGCCGGCCGCAGCCAGCGGGTCCTTGACGACCTGCAGGCCAGCGGGGCGGCCGCCGCGATCCGGGTCGACCGGCCGCGCAACGAGCTGGCCGCGGCGATCGCCGCCGAGGGCCCCTACGACCTGGTCGTCGATTACCTCTGGGGCGCTCCGGCCGAGGCCGTCTTCGCGGCGCTGCCGGAGTCCGGAGCCGCCCCGGAGCGGATCCGCTATGTGCTGGTCGGGATGAGTGCCGGCGAGGTGGCGGGCCTGCCGGCGATGGCGCTGCGCAGGGCGCCGGTCCAGATCTTTGGCAGCGGGATTGGCGGGCGGGCCGGGCTCGCGGAGTCCGCGGCCGCGTTCGAGAGCCTGCTCGAGATGGCCGCCGCCGGGGAGATCACCCTGGACGCGGACCCCGTGCCGCTGTCCGGAGTCGAGAAGGCCTGGGCGCATCCAGATGGCGGACGGCGGGTGGTCTTCGTGCCGTGACCGGGAAGCCCTTGCCCGCGCCGCGCCAAGAGCGGTCCGGACGGCGCGGCACGGCCGGCATCACACGCAATGGATGATTTATCCCGCTAGATCTTCGTGCCAGACTCGCCCCATGGCACCCCGGCCAGAAGCCCCGTGATCCCCCATGCCGGACCCGAGTCACGCGTCGACCTCCTCGCTGGTCGTCGCCTGCGTCGTCGCGGGCGTCCTCGCGTTCGCCGTGGGCGTCGCGGCTACGGTGATGATCCGGAGGTTCGCCCGGCGCCACCATATGCGCGTGCAGCGACGGCCGGTCTGGAGGGCGCCGCTGACGCTGCTGATTGTCGTGCTGGCAGTTCGAGCGGTCCTGCTAGGGGCCGTGACGCAACGCCCCTGGGCCGGTCGGGCGTGTTACATCCTCCTCCTGGCCGCGATCGCCATCGGCGGGTGGCTGCTCACGGTAGTGGTGCTCGCGATCGAGCGGGGGCTGCTGGCGCGCCATCCGGACGCCGGGCTCGAGGACCGCCGCTCCCGCCACGTCCGGACGAAAATTATCCTGGTGGCCCGGGTGGCCCAGGCGCTGATCGTGGCGGTCACCGTCGGCGCGATGCTGTGGACGGTCCCGGCCCTCCGCGACGTGGGCGTCGGCCTCCTCGCATCGGCCGGCCTGGTCGGCGTGATCGTCGGGCTCGCGGCGCAGACCACGCTGGGAAACCTGTTCGCAGGTCTGCAGATCGCCTTCACCGACGCGATCCGGATCGACGACATCGTGGTCGTGCAGGGCCAGCGGGGCCGCATCGAGGAGATCACGCTGACCTACGTCGCGGTGCGCGCCTCGGACAATACGACGCACATCCTGCCCTGCACATTCTTCACCACCACGCCGTTCCAGAACTGGACGCACAAGTCCGCCCGGATCAGCGGCATCGTGCAGATCAGCGTCAGCGGCCGCGCGCCGCTCGATCCGCTGCTCGACGCGCTGCGCGCGGAACTCGGCCGGATCCTCGAGGCCTCGCCCCTGGCGGATGGGGAGCCGGGCATCGTGCGGGTCGAGGACGCGGCGGGCCCGTCGGTGCGGCTGGCCGCTGTGGTAACCGCGGTCGACGGTGACGCCATCGGGACGCTGTGCAGCGACGTGAGGGAAGGGCTCGTGACGTTCCTGCAGCGGGAGTATCCCGCCGCGATGCCTAGCTGGCCGGATGCCCCGCCATCGCCGAACATAAATGCTTCCCAGTTATGACGAAGCCGGGATAGTTGACTGTGATGTCCCTATTACTCGACATCCTGCGCTGGGTGACGATCGCACTCGCTGTGGCAGCCGCGGCCGCCACGCTGCTCCCGATGCCTGCCCGCCGCGCGAAGGGTCGCCATGCTCGCAGGTGCGGCGCGGCAAGCAGCGAATGGCGGACGGTTCGCACTTGCTGCGGCGTGATCTTCCTTTCGGCCAGCCACTTGACGAACGGGCCCGCCACATGGGTGCTGCTGGCCGCCGGTACCTGGCTGATCGTGGTTTGGGACCTGACCTCGTGGCTCCGGACCCGGTACCGCCTCACCCGCGCGGGGTGAGGCGACCGGCCGGGCCCTGCCGCCACACCGTGTCATCGGCAGCGTAGGTACCACCGAATTCAGGATTGGCGAGCGCGACCCGAGCTTGTAAAGGGCGCTGCCGTTCAGGTCGTCAATGACGGGCCGCAAAAACCCGGCTCCATCCACACCGATGTCGGCCAGCGGCCGATCCTGGCCGCCGGGAACACCGACGGTGACCTTGCCATGCTCGAGTGGACCGCCGCCGGCCCGCGCCCCGACTCTGCAGCTCGTCGTGCGCCACACCGACGGAGAGCGCGAGTACGCCTATGATCGTGATCCCATTTTGGGAAGCGGCACCGATCAGATCCGTGCCGCCGCCGCTGACCACAAGTGGACGGTGATCGACATGGCCGCCGACTGGCTGGCCGTCCACCCGCCATTTCCCTGATGACGCTATCCGGGCAGGCGAGCGGCTAGCCTGTCGCCGTGGAGCCCGCTCGCGCCCGCTACGACGGCCACTCCGAGTGGTACGACGAGACGTTCGGCGCCTTCTCTTACGAGGAGGAAACGGCGTTCCTGAGAGAGCGGCTTGGCGCTGGCCGCGGCGAGATATGCCTAGACGTGGCGTGCGGCACCGGCCTTCACGCGCGGACCATCGCCGACGCGGGCTACCGTGCGATCGGGTTCGACATCTCCGCTGATCAGCTCCGGTTTGCTCGGCGCAGGCTAGGGGCTGCCGTGCGGGCCGATGCCCGCCAGCTCCCGCTGCGGAACGACGCGGTCGCCTTGGCGCTGGGCATGTTCTTCCACACCGACGTCGCCGACTTCGCCTCGGTGGTCCGGGATGTGGCCCGGTGCCTGCGCCCGCACGGCCGCTTCATCTACATCGGTCTCCACCCGTGTTTCCTCGGGCCGTTCGTCGACCGCATGACCGAATCCCGGGACGCCGGGCTGCGCTTCATGCCCGGCTATGGCGACGTGGGCTGGGCCGACCACGGATCCGGCGACGGCTCGGGCGTCGGGGGTCGCGTCGGGTTCCACCACAAGACCCTGGCCGCATTTTTTGGCGCGTTCACGGACGCTGGCCTGAACATCCGTGAAGTGCGCGAGATCTCCGGGGGCGGCGTGGTGCTGCCGAGGAACCTGGCCGTCGTCGCGATGAAGACCGGCGCGTCGGCGCAACACGCTATGGGTGATTTATCCCGGTAGATTTTCGTGCCAGACTCGCCGCATGGCTCCCCGGCAAGAGATCCAGGTCCGGCTGTACCGACCGGGGGACCGCGACCGGGTGCTGCGGTTAGCGCCGAGGCTCACCGAGGGAACCGCCCCCTGGCGGGACCCGGCCGGGACGCTGCGCGCGGTGGAGGTCGCGCTGCGCAGCGCGATCGACTCGTTCCGGGTTGCTGGTCATGCCGTATTCGTCGCCGAGACCGACGACGACCTCGTCGGTCTCGTGACCGTGAGCGAGCGCATCAGCTTTGCCGGCCAGCGTGAGGGTTACGTCGGCTGGCTGGTGGTGCGGGCCGGGATGGAACGGCGCGGCATCGGCAGCACGCTGATGACCGTCGCCGAGAAGTGGGCGGTCGGCCGTGGGCTGTCCTGCCTCACGCTGGAGACCGGCGCGGCCAACCATGCCGCGCGGAGCCTGTACCGGGCGCTTGGCTACGAGGAAGAGGACGTCCGGCTCACCAAGCATCCGCTGACCCGCAAAGCAAGGTGACCCGCTGGTGCGGCCTCCGCTGATAACGGCAAATGCTTTCCAGGCATGGCGAAACTGGGCATAGTGGAACGCGATGTCCTCCGTTGTCAACGTGCTGTCCTGGGCGGCGATCGCGTGCGCCGCGGCCGGTGTGGTCGTGTCGCTGGTCATGCTGGCCATCCAGCGCCCGGCTGCCCACGTCGCGCCGAGCACGTCCTGGCAGACGGTCCGGACTGGCTGCGGGGTGATCTTGCTCGTCAGTGCCCGCTGGGCGGGCGGCGCTGCCGCGTGGCTGCTGCTGGCCGCCGGCATATGGCTGGTACTGGTCTGGAACCTGGTTTCCTGGCTCCGGATGCGCTACCGCCTCACGCGCGTGGGCTGACGGGCCCGGGTCGAGAGATTGCTGTAGCAACACTGCGCCGTCTCTGCTGCGGTGGTACCAGGGAGTGTGGCTATGACCGGGCATGCGGTGGTGATCGCGGGCCGGGGCCCGACAGGGCTGATGCTGGCGGGCGAGCTGGCGCTGGCGGGCGCCGACGTTGCCATCGTCGAGCGGCGCGCCAGCCAGGACGTCACCGGCTCGCGGGCAGGCGGTCTGCACTCACGCACCATCGAGGTTCTCGATAGCGCATCCTGGCCAACTGGGTCGGCGAGCTGGAGGTGCCGGTTTATCGCGGCCGGGAGGTGACGGGTTTCACGCAGGATGACGCCGGAGTCGACGTCGAGCTGTCCGGAGGCGCGGGGGACGGGCACGGGTGCTGGTGCGGGAACAGCACCTCGGGCAGACCGGCGAGCCGACGCTGCGCGATCTTAGCCAGGCGCTCATCGCCGTCTGGGAAACGGATAACGGCCTGCGCATTGCCACCTGGATTGCCCGGTTCACCGATGTGACCGGCAGGCAGCGTCCTACCGGGACAGACGCGTGCTGCTGGCCGGCGACGCCGCGCACGTGCACTCCGCGATCGGCGGGCAGGGCCTCAACACCGGCGTGCAGGATGCTGTGAACCTGCTGATCTGGCCGGACGGGTACGCCGCCTGGGTGGGGGACCGAACCCAGCTAGGGCTCACCGACGCGCTGACGACCGCCTGCTGACCCGTCATAGGTTCGGCCGTCTGACGCCACCGGAGATGGCCGTGGTCACGACTCTGCGGACCTCGTCCGCTGATGGCGCGGCGCCATCCTGGCTGGCCCACAGCAAGTGCACGGTCCCGATCAGCATCGGCGCGAGCATCTCGACCTCGGCATCGGTCTCGAGGCGGCCCAGCTCACGCTCGGCGGCCAGATAGGAGGCGAGCATCTCCATGGCCTCCGTCAGCACCGGGACGCCGGCGGGCCAGGTCTCGCGCAGCCGGGCGCGCAGGCTCTCGCGCGAGCTGACGAGGGGGACCATCGCAACGGCGGCCGAACCGTACAGCGCGGTCAGCGCGTCGGTGATGTTGCCGATGACGGTGCCGGTCCCGGCGGCATCGCGCAGCGCGGCGGCCTGGCTATCCATCCGCCCGATGCGGTCCAGCACGAACTCGGCGAGGAACGCGTCAAAGTCGGCGAAGTGCCGGTGCAGCACCCCCTTGGCGACCCCCGCCTCGGTCGTCACCGCGCGGCTGGTCAGCGCGCCCGGCCCGTCCCGGAGCAGGACCCGCTCGGCAGCTTCGAACAGCTGCTCGCGCGCATCGCGGAGGGCTACCCCGGTGGGCACCGTCTCCCGCCTCCTTCGCTCTGCGCGAAACCAAGCCTTAAGTGGGCACGTGCCCACTTAAAGTGGGCGCATGACCACTCTACCGTCGCAGCAGTCGCTCCGTTTTGAAGGCGAGTCTCACCAAGCGCGGGACATGGCACAGTCATTCGGTTCGGATCCGGAACGTTACGATCGCGCCCGCCCGAGCTACCCGGCCGCCCTGGTCGAGCGGGTCATCGCCGCGAGCCCCGGGCGCGACGTGCTCGACGTCGGCTGCGGGACCGGCATCGTCGCCCGGCAGTTCCAGGCGGCCGGGTGCAGCGTGCTCGGGGTCGAGCCGGACGCGCGCATGGCCGGCCATGCGCGGCAGCGCGGCCTCGAGGTCGAGGTAGCGAAGTTCGAAGACTGGGATCCGGCCGGGCGGGCATTCGATGCGGTCGTCGCCGGGCAGGCGTGGCACTGGATCGACCCGGTCGCCGGAGCGGGCAAGGCGGCGCGGTCGCTGCGCCCGGGCGGCCGGCTTGCGGTGTTCTGGAACGCAGCCCAGCCCCCGCCCGACCTGGCCGAAGCCTTTGCCGGCGTGTTCCGCCGGGTGCTGCCCGATTCGCCCCTCTTCCAGCGGCCGGCACCCGGCGCCGAAGCGTACTCCGGGCTGTCAGCCAAGGCCGCCGGCGGGATCCGGGAGACCAGCGCGTTCGGCGACCCGGAGCATTGGGACTTCGAGTGGGACCGGCCCTACACCCGCGACGAGTGGCTGGAACAGGTGCCCACCTCCGGCCTCGCCGCCCGGCTCCAGCCGGACGCGATGCAGCAGATACTTGCGGGCATCGGCGCCGCCATCGACGCTGCGGGCGGCACCTTCACGATGCACTACACCACCGTGGCGGTCACGGCCGCGCGAACCGGTGCCGCTGACCCGGCCTGACCCGGGCACACCCTCCGGCCGGGCCGGGGTTACGGCACGTCAGAGGGCGTTGCCCCGTCGTCCTCTCGCCACGTGCCGCCGCGTTCCCTTGCGTACTTCCGCTGCTTGCTGGGCGAGTCAGCGAAATTGGTGTACAGGCCTTCGGCGGTGCGGTGCGTCTTGCGGGTCAGCAGCCGAGTCCTGAAGCCGACAAGACTTAGGAAACAGCCAACCCCGACGAGCAACAGCCCTGCGATGAGGATGTCCTCCCACCACATTTTCGATCGCCTTCTATCATGATCGACTGGATGGGGACTGCCCCGAACGAGCCGACCTAAACGGATCGGCGTGGCCGCTAGCCGTGGTCGTCCCGGCCAAGCAGCTGGTCGATCGCTGCCGCACGCTCTTTCATCTGCTCGGCGGACGGCACGCGGCCGGTGGCGTGGATCACTCCGTGGCGAATGAGCCGCCGCTGCCTGGCCGTCGGCCCGTGTCCGGTCAGCATATGACGCAATGCCGAGTGGCACCACCAGCCCGTGGCCGCGGTCGATACCGGATTGACCACGGCGCGTACCCGGCGCCCGATCTTCGACATGGTGCCTGCCTCCCGCCTCCGCGCGGATCCCCTGCACCAATGATCCGCGTGCCCACGGCGAAGTGGCAACCGGGCCAGTCGCCTGCCCCGGCGAGCTCTTCGCGGAAAGGGGCCGCGCGCTAGCCCAGCCGCAAGGGCACGCTGATGAACGGGTCGATGTTGTAGGCCAAGCTGACGCGGTGATACCCATCCGCTATGTCCGCGCCCGGTTGCCGATCGAACACGAGCACGGGTGACAGCTTTTCGCCGCTGAGCAGCTTGAGCAGGTCTTTCTTGACGCCGGGATCGGTCAGCGGCAGGGCTGGCAGGCCGGTGGCACGCAGAATGTCGTTGGCGCGGCGCGAGGTCAGCTTGGCCTTCTTCATGCGAGCTACGGATTCGGTAGCGCGTTTGTCGTCGAACTTCAGCGACAGGTAGTTGAACGCGGCGTCATAGTCGTGGTCCGCCACGTCGGCGAGCCATGACATCGGTGAGCTGGTCATTGAGCCTCACAAAGTTTGAGTGTAGCTAGGTATTCCCACTCACGGCCCAACCATCTCCCCCGGCCGGCCCGGCCGCGATGATGGAGCCGTGAGCGATGAGACGACCGCCGGGGCGAAGGAGGACTTCCGCGCCCTGGACCCTTTCTTCCGTATCATCGAGGACGGCCTGCGGACTTACACCGACGACGAGCACTTCTTCGACCTGCTGGCCGAGGATGTCGTCTTCGACTTCGTGATCACGGTGCCCGGCTATCCACGTCAGGTCGTCGGGCGTGACAACCTCATTGAACTCTTCCGCGGCTACGGGCGCTCGTTCTTCCTGGACAGCTGCGACGACCTGCGCGTGCACCACGATCCCGACACGTCAACAGTCGTTCTCGAGTACTCCTCGCACGGCACTGTCGTCGGCACCGGCTACCCGTACAGCAACAGGTACATCTCCGTCATCACGATCAAGGACCGCAAGATCGTGGGGTGGCGTGACTACCTGGACCCGCTGCGCGTCTTCGCTGCCCTTGAAGGGCGCCCTTTCTGAGTTCCGTGCCTCCAGCCAGCGGCCCGCATTCTTGCCAATCCAGGCTGCGCTTCGCAAAATGGGCAAAGGCCGAGCCAGCATTGGCTGATGCTTTGCGCAGAGGGGGACGGACGTGCGGCGCGTGATCATGATTGCGGCGGTTGCCGGCTTGTTGATCTGGCCTGCTGGGGCAGCCAGCGCTGCGGCGGGCACCCAGACCGTGTGGAAGGTTCAGGCGACGCCGAATCCGGCCGGCGTGCTGGGCAGCCAGCTGACGGGGGTTTCGTGCCCGTCGGCCAAGGCTTGTTTCGCGGTCGGGGCCTCCAGCACTAGCGACCAGGGAAACCAGCCGCTGGCCGAGCACTGGAATGGCACCGCGTGGGCGATCCAGCACGCCGTCAAGCCAAAGACCTCGGAGGACACCGACCTTGAGGCGATATCGTGCCCGACGGTCAGCAACTGCACGGCAGTTGGCTTCTACACCAACACCTCGGGCAGCAACTTGGCCCTGGCCGAGCACTGGAACGGTTCGGCGTGGTCCGTTCAGCGAATCCCCACCCCGTCGAGCGTGCTCGCGGGAAACCCGTTCAAGCTGGTGGGGGTGTCGTGCGGAGCGGCTCACAGCTGCGTCACGGTCGGCTTCTATTTCGACCCATCCCTGGATGGAAACGTGATCGTGGCCGAGCACTGGAATGGCAAGCGGTGGGCGATCCAGAACATCGTCACTCCATCCGGCTCTGCCAGCACCTTCATGCAGGGTGTGTCGTGCAGCGCGGCTGCGAGCTGCACGGCGGTCGGGTCCTATAACAACGCCAGCGGCCTGGGGGTGACGCTGGCCGAAATGTGGAACGGCGCCAGCTGGGCCATCCAGGACACTCCCAGCCCGGCGGGCGCGACCGAGGGAAGCGCGCTGATCGGAGTCTCTTGCCCGTCGGCGGCGGACTGCACGGCCGCGGGATCCTCAACCGACGGATCAGGGAACACCACGACGCTAGCCGAGCAATGGAACGGCTCGGCTTGGACGATTCAGAGCACCCCTAATGAGTCTTCCGGCGCCCCGCTGCACAACGATTTGTGGGGCGTCTCCTGTGCAGCGGCCGATAGCTGCTCGGCAACCGGCTACTTCACCAACAGCAGTGTGCTTCTGAGGCCGCTCGCGGAGCACTGGAACGGCACCTCCTGGGTGGTCGAGGATGCCCCCGATCCCTCTGGTCGGCATGGCAGCTCGCTGCAGGGCGGGGTCTCGTGCTCATCGCCCAGCAAGTGCACCGCCGTCGGCTGGTCGCAGAACAAGTCCGGGACTAGCTTCACGCTTGCCGAACGCAGGTAGACCGAGATCGTCGCCGCCGGCCTTCACCAGCGCGGGCACCGCCACCGCCAGCAACGCGCGGGGCAGCGTCACGAAGAGCGTGACGATCGTCATCGCGCAACAAGGGTGACCTTGGGCTGCCGGTAAGCTGCCAGCGCCACGGGTGCCCTAGCCTGGGGCAACCTAGGCGGCTGCCTTCGCCTGCGGCGATTCGCTGGCGAGTTGCGCGTCGCGGTCTGCGTAGTGCTCACGAACGGAGCTCATCCTGCTACGGCACCTTGATGCGGAGCGGTCATTCTCCGCCCTGATCCTTGACATGGACGGACTGATGATCGACACCGAGGTCGTGGAGTTCCGTTCCTGGGAGCGTGCGGCCGAAGACTTCGGCTGGTCGATCTCCAGAGAGCAGTACGCGCAACTGTTTGGCAGGACAAGCCGTGATTGCTGGAACCTCATGACCGCATGGTGGGAAGAGCGGCCGGCTAGCCGTGGCAGTCTCACCGAGATCGCGGACCGCGCCGCGGCCTATGCCGGCGCGGAGCCGGTCACGGTCAAGAAAGGCCTGTTTGACCTGCTTGACTGGGCTGAACGCGAGGAGGTGCCGGTTGCGGTGGCCAGTTCCAGCGAACGTGCCGTCGTTACCGCTCGGCTGCGGGAGGCCGGAGCAGACGGAGCCGTGGACGTCACCGTCGGCGGAGACGAAGTTGATCATGGTAAACCCGCGCCCGACATCTTCCTCGAGGCGGCACGGCGCCTCGGCTGCGAGCCCGGGGTGTGCGTTGTCCTCGAAGACTCCGACAGCGGTATCAGGGCAGCCGCCGCGGCCGGGATGACGCCGTTTCTGGTACCCGACTCGTCGATGCCGCGCGTCGTACCTGCCGCCGTCCGGGAGCTGGCGTACCGGACCTGCGAGTCCCTGACCGACGTGCTGGACATCCTGAGCGCGGCTCCGGCCAGTCCCGGCAAAAGCTAGCTGCTCAGGCTTGCCATGGCTTCCCGGGAACTAGTGGTCCTCGGCACGGCGAGTCAGGCGCCCACCCGCCGCCGCAATCACAACGGATACCTGCTGTTGTGGGATGACGAGGGGCTGCTGTTCGACCCTGGCGAGGGAACACAGCGGCAGATGCTGTTCGCCGGGGTCACGGCGCACCGGATCACCCGCATCTGCATCACGCACTTCCACGGAGATCACTGCCTTGGCCTGCCAGGCGTGCTCCAGCGGATGTCCCTGGACCGGGTACCGCACGCAGTGGACGTCTGCTACCCGGCGCAGCACCAAGAAGTGTTCGCGCGGCTGCGGCAAGCGGCGCTCTTCCACGACATGCTGGAACTGCGGGAACGGCCGGTCGACGCCGGAGGCACGGTGCTGAAGGCGGCCGCGTTCCGCGTGGAGGCTCGGCCGCTGTCGCACAGCGTTGCAGCTGTCGGGTACCGGCTCGTGGAGACCGACGGCCGGCGGATGCTTCCGGACAAGCTCGCTGCCTTCGGCATCACCGGCCCGGACATCGGGCGGCTGCAGCGCGATGGCCGCTTGGTCAGCGGTGAGCGCCTGGTGACCATTGAGCAGGTAAGCGAGCCAAGGCGGGGCCAGCGCTTCGCTTTCATCATGGACACCCGGCTGTGCGATGCCGCGTTCGCGCTTGCCGAGGATGCGGACATGCTGGTGTGTGAATCCACCTTCGCCGAGAACGAGGCCGCGCTGGCGCGCGAGTACGGGCACCTGACCGCCGGGCAGGCTGGCCGTATCGCGGCCGAGTCCGGGGCGCGGCTGCTCGTGCTCACGCATTTCTCGCAACGATACGAGCGAGACGACGAGCACCTGCTTGCCGAGCAAGCGGCGATGGCGTTCGGCGGACCGGTCGTGATGGCTAATGATCTGGAGCGGATCCCGGTGCCATCCCGCTAAGGAGGTACGCAACATGCGGCAGGTCGTCACTTTCGATGCCTACGGCACTCTTATCGACTTCCGGATCTCGGATGCGGCACGGCAGGTTCTCGCGGACCGCTTGCCGATGGATGGGGTTGACACCGAGGAGTTCCTTGACGACTTCCGGGTCATGCGCTTCCAGGCCGTGCTCGAGCCCTACCGCTCTTACCGCGAAGTCCTGCGGTCGAGCCTGCAGATCGCCATGCGGCTGCACGGCATCCCCCAGTCACCGTCGGACGGTGACGCGCTCGTCGCCGCAGTGCCCGCCTTCGGGCCATTCCCGGAGGTGCCGGACGCGCTGCGCGCCGTGAAGTCCCTCGGCTACGAGCTCGCGATCATCTCAAACACTGACGACGACCTCATCGGAGGCAACATTGCGCGCATCGGCGTCGACTTCGATCACGTCATCACCGCGCAGCGGGCCCGGGCGTACAAGCCGAGCCGCCAGACCTTCGAATACGCGTACGCGGCCATGGACGTCCCGCCTGCCCGGGTGACCCACGTGGCGCAGGGGTGGGAGTACGACCTCGTTCCGACCCGTGACCTCGGCCTGCGGCGCCGTATCTGGATCAATCGGTACCGGCGGCCGGGCAGTTCTCTCTACCAGCCTTACGACGAGCTGCCCGATCTGTCGGCCGTTTGCTCAGTACTCGAGCTCGGGACGCAGTGAGCGAGCGTCCGGCAGGCCCGCGCCTTCGCGAAGACCTGCCGGATGCCACCGGTCAGACCGCGTGAACCTGCTCGGCCTGCAGGCCCTTGGGGCCCTGGCGGGTGGTGTACTCGACCTTCTGGTTCTCTTCCAGGGTGCGGTAGCCCCCCATGTCGATAGCCGAGTGATGAACGAAGACGTCGGCGGTGCCGTCATCGGGGGCGATGAAACCGAAGCCCTTATCGGAGTTGAACCACTTCACAGTTCCCTGTGCCATCTGCTTGTCTCCTTCTAAGACGAGCTCGTGTCCACGCGGTCGCGCGGACACGCTGCTAGTTGTCGGCCCACGGCCACACGGCCTGGTGCCCATCACGGCTGGCCGTAGCGATCACCGCTTCCGCCGTCCCCGGAAGCCGCCAGAGGCGGCCACAGCGCCGCGGCCGGTGCCTGGGCTGGCCATCAGTGGCGCAACGGAAGCTGGCCCGGCCGGTGCGATCCGGGCGGCAGGCGGGCCGGCGAGCGAACGCAGCAGCGCCGAGCCGGGACTGACGCTGGCATGCAGCGGGTTAACGCCCGCGCGGCGCATCAGCACCCTCACGTCGGCTGCCTGGGCCGGGGTCTGCACGGTGATGACCACACCCTCTGCGCCAGCCCGGGCGGTTCGGCCGGACCGGTGCAGGTAGGCCTTGTGCTCGGCGGGCGGGTCGGCGTGGATGACCAGGTCGATGCCGTCTACGTGGATGCCCCGGGCGGCGATGTCCGTGGCCACCAGGACACGGGCCGCGCCGGAGGCGAACGACGCCAGGTTCCGTTCCCGGACGTTCTGGCCGAGGTTGCCGTGCAACTCAGCCACGGATACACCCGCCCGGGCCAGCTGGCGGGTCAGGGCCTGCGCGCCGTGCTTGGTGCGGGTGAACACCAGGGACCGGTTGTTGCCGCCCGCCAGCGTGGCGACCACGCCTACCCGGTCGCCTGGCGTGACGGTGAGCAGGTGATGGACCATGGCGCCGGGAGCGATGGTGGCGGAGTCTACCGAATGCACCGCCGGGTCGCTGAGGAAGCGGCGCACCAGCACATCCACGGCGTTATCCAGGGTGGCGGAGAACAGCATCCGCTGGCTCTCGGGCGGGGTGGCCTCAAGCAGCCGCCGCACGACCGGCAGGAAGCCGAGATCAGCCATGTGGTCCGCCTCATCCAGCACGCTGATCTCCACATCGCCCAGATGGCAGTGCCCCTGCTCGATGAGGTCGGCCAGCCGCCCGGGGCAGGCTACGACGATGTCCGCCCGGTTACGCAGGGCGGCCACCTGCGCCTTCTGCCCGATGCCACCGAAGATGGTGGCCACCGTCAGGCCCGTCGCCTGCGCCAGCGGCGCGAGCACCGCGTGGACCTGGCTGGCCAGTTCCCGGGTGGGCACCAGCACCAGGCCACGAGGGCGGCCAGCGCTGGTGTACCCGTCGGCCAGCCCGGCGACCAGCGGGATTGAGAACGCGAGCGTCTTGCCGGACCCGGTCCGGCCACGGCCCAGGATGTCCCGCCCGGCGAACGCATCCGGCAGCGTGGCCGCCTGGATCGGGAAGGGGACGGTGATGCCGGCTCCTGTCAGCACATCGAGCAGGGGACCGGGAACGTCCAGCTCGGCGAAGCTTGTGCGCACGGGGGTTACCCCAGCCGGGCGGCGGTCGGACCCGGCCCGGTGCGCACGTTCATGCTGCGCCGCGGCCGACTGCGGCTGGCTGGCCTGCCCGGCGGCCGCGGCCGACTGCGGCTGGCTGGCCTGCCCGGCGGCCCGGGCAGAGGACTCACGCTTCACCCGGCGACGGCGAGGTCGGGGGGCATGCGAAGCTTCGGTGAGTGCAAGGGTCAAAGGAATCTCTCTCGGATCTGGGTGGCCGCATTCTCGAAGGCCACCACATGCGATCCGTGGGAACCATCTCGCTCATACAGCGAGGTACGACCGGCGCGCCCGGATGGCAGCGCCTCACTAAGTACGTGTACTCGCAGCCTACCGCACACACCAGCAGGCCGCGCGCAGGGCTCGGCCATGCTACCGTCGCCACCACGCGTCTAAACAGAATGTCGCGAGTCAGGAGACCAGTTGTGGGCAGGCACTCGGACGCTGTAGATGTGACCGGCCCGATAGACATGACTGGCCTCGACGGGAAGCGGCACAACCTCACGCTCCTCGCGATCGCCGCAGTGGTCCTCCTCGGAGCAGCGGTGATTGCCGTGCTGCTGCTGGCAACCTAGAAGCGCCCCCAGTGACGACAGCCGACTGAGCGGTCCTGTCCACAGACCGGCGCCGATTGCCGTACTGATCCATGACGGTCACGCCGCCCTCGGGCCCTGCCTCGCAGCCTCGACCCATCAGCCTTGTGGCCGCGAGCGCAAGCCCTCCGCCCACCGCGCATGCGCCTGGGCGCCCGTCGCAGGTCTGTGCCCCCGCACCGGGGCCCAGCCGTATGCGGCGCATACATTGAGGTCAAGGAGGCACGCATGGACACGCCAGACCTGTGGGTGGCCAACGATGAGGGGACCGAGATCATACGGGCCCAGGAAATCGCCGCGGTCAGCCTGGACTACAACGGCAACGTCACCGCGCGGCTGGCCGGCCACAGCAGCACGGTAGTGACGCTGGTCGCGCACAGAACGCATATCGACGAGAACAAGCCGGGTGACCTCCACCGCCAGCTGGTTCGGGCCGTGGCCCAGATGAGCGATTCGTCAGGCGCCCACATCGTGCGGCCCGTCCGCGACCAATCACACGGCTGGCAGTGGGTCAGCGAGCCCTTGTAGCAACTCCGTGCCAGCCCTTGGCCCGGGCTGCTGCACCGGTCAGCGGGCTGGCAATGCGTCCATGCCGTTGGTGTCGGGCAGGCCGGTGCTGTGGGATGCGAGATGGAGCTGGACGCGTTCAGGACCGATCTTGTCGAGGGAGTGCTCCCAGGTACGGTCGGGCCAGTGGTAGCGCGCGATGCCCTCGGCGGCCTGGTACTCGGCGGTGTAGAGCGTCCCGAAGCCATCGTGGAAGTGGCCGGCGTACAGGGGAGAGCGCAGGCATGCCGCTGTGATGGTAGCTGCGTCGGCGTCCTGCGCCAGTAGCTCTTCCAGGCACTCCGCACGCTCCACGCTGCGGATCGCCGCAGCGTACGGTGCCCATTCGACTGTGCCCTGATGGTTGGTCGTCACGGCCCGGCTGGTGACGCGCGCCGGGCGGTCCGGGGCGAGATACACCGTGGCCCACCGGCCGCCACGATCCAGCGCGGTCACGTTGTAGGACATGTGGACCGGCATCCTGCGCAGCACCTGTACCGCCTCGTCGGCGGTCCTGGCGACCTCCAGCGTGTAGCGGATCACCAGCGGGATGCCGAAGCCCTCGCCGACCTGGGGCCGGCCGCCGAAGGTCAGCGACAGAGCCAGGCCGGCGTCGTTAACGCCATCCAGCAGCCCCCACAGGCAGTCGAGCATGCCCAGCACTCGCCCGCCGGTGTAGGCGGTCCTGGCCACGACGCCCTCGAACAGGCGGTAGTCCCAGTCGTAGTTGCGGATCAGCGCGGGGCCGCCGTCAAGGACTGCCGCCTGGGAGCAGCCGGTGAGAAATGGCGGCGGATTCCACAGCGCCAGCGCGGCGCCGGCGTCAGGATCGTCAGGGATCATGGCGGTCAGCCGTTCCCAGGTGGGCACCAGCTCGGGCATGTGCTCGGTGAGCCGGGCCTTGGCTTCGCCAGCAGTCGGGCGGGGGGTCGGGCTGTCCCGCCACCAGTTGCGGAACGCGGGCCAGCTGGCCGCCAGGTGTTCGCGGACCCGGTCGCCGGGCTGGTCTTCTTCAAAGGCGCGCAGGGTGAGGCTGACCGCCCCGGCAGGCACCTGCCCCTCCCACGGCAGGCCGATCCCGTGCGCCGCCGTCCAGTCCGTGGACGCCAACCGCTTCAGCCAGCCGCGCCAGTCCGACCAGTCAACGCCTTCCACCCACCGCTGCCAGTCATGCCAGTCATAAGGTGCCGCCACCCGGCTACCGTCCTCAGGACTCATCGCCACCACGCCCTCCGCTTCCCGCGTTCGGGCACGAGGCGCCCTGCGCCCGTCGCGCCGGTCCTCCGGGGTACCCGGACATCAGGAACCGAAACGCAGGCCTCACGGTGACCCAGGGATTTACCTGGCCGAGCGCTTGCCGGGTCGCCGCCGCATCCGCAGCGCGGCGAAGACAAGCCCGCCGAGCAACACGACAATGCCGATGAACAGCAGGTACAGCAGGCCCTTCACGACAACGCCCACGATGCCCAGCGCGATGGCCACGATCACCAGGAGCAGAAACAGGGCAATCATTGGAACCTCCACTCAGCCCGAGCGACTCAACGGCGGGCCAGCCGCCGCTCGCCGCCGCCTCCCGGCTCGTAGGTCAGGCCGTAGTGCTTGAAGATCGCCTCTTCGTCGCCCACAGGCAGCTCGCCGTCGGTATCGATCGACGGGGCATCTTTCACTTGCTTTTTGCCGCAGGAGACCTTGAGGTACCCCGGACCCACCGTCGCCCCGTCGAGGGGCACGAACACGAGCCGGTGCCGGGTCGGCAACCCGACCCTGACCGTGCCGAACGACGGCAGGTCGGTACCAGTGTCGACGTAGACGGCCTCCAGCTCGCCGATCTTGTGACCGTCAGCGTCGACCACGTTGTGGCCGCGCCACTCCCGGATATCGGCAGCCTCAAACACGCTGGCCCTCCTCTTTAGCCGACGCCAGCCGGGCGTCTCCTGGCGGGCCCTACCCCGCCAGGAGCGCGGCATTCGTAGCTCGCGTCGGCACCGGAGCTTTTTCTGGCTGGGTCGGCGCATGGAAGCGCCGACCCAGCAGGTAGTGCGGGCCTCTGATGCCGGCAGATCAGCCAGCTGCTTTGACCAGCGCGTCCAGGGAGGACGCCGGGGCGTTGTGCGTTAGAGAGGACGGACGTTCTCCGCCTGCGGTCCCTTTTGCCCCTGGGTCGTGTCGAATTCGACCTTCTGGTTCTCATCCAGCGACCTGTAGCCAGAACTCGCGATCGCGGAGAAGTGGACGAACACGTCCGCTGTCCCGTCATCGGGGGCGATGAAACCAAAGCCCTTGTCGGCGTTGAACCACTTCACTGTTCCTGTTGCCATCAGTTCAAATCCTCTATCCGCTGTCACGGCACCTCGCCGTGACGACGAGCCTAGTGGTCTTGGGCTCTGAAACTGAACCGTACCCAGCCATTGGTCTTCCGTGGCACCACCGCCTCGCCGTCCAGCACCACCCGCTGCGGTGCCCTGCTCCAGTCCGGGTCCTCCCGGTCAGGCCGTATTCATCAGTCGGGGCGGTGGGTGGTGGCTGTTGCGGTGTCGTTGAGGTGGTGGATGATCTGGCGGAATGACTCGGCGATGTTTTCTTCGCTGTAGCCGAGGTCGGTGGCTGCGCAGAAGTCGCGGACGAGGTGCTGGACGCGGGGCAGGTTGGGGCGGGGCATCGAGGGGAACAGGTGGTGCTCGATCTGGCGGTTGAGGCCGCCGAGGATGAAGGTGGTGAGGGGGCCGCCGGTGATGTTGCGGGCGGTGCTGACCTGGCGGCGGGCGAACCCGGCGCACGTTGCGGGGTCGATGATCGGCATGGCTTTGTGGTTGGGCGCGAAGCTGATGCCCAGGTACACCGAGAACACGCCCTGCTGCACGGCGATGAAGGCCAGTGCCTTGAGGGGGGACAGGACCCACAGCACCACGGTCAGGTACAGGCCGGCGTGCAGCAGCCAGCAGGGCGGCTTCGGCGGCCGCGGCGTGGTCTCGGCGCTGGCACAGCCGTTTGATGCCCAGGACGTGCATGCCGCTGCTGCGCAGCAGCATGAGGGGGAAGAACATGCGGTGCCTGCCAGCGTGCCAGCCAGGAGGCGAGCGGGCCGGGCCGGTCTCCCGGCGCGGCAGCGGAAGCGAGCGGGGCTGCTTCGCCGATGTCGGGATCGCGGCCCATCTCGTTGGGGTGGGCGTGGTGGGCGTTGTGCTTGGGAACCCACCAGCCGAAGCTCAGCCCGATCAGCGCGTTGCCGGCGGCCAGGCCGAGGATGCGGTTGCGGCGGCGGGTGCGGCAAACCTGGTTGTGTCCCGCGTCGTGGCCGATGAAGCCGAGCTGGGTGAACAGCACGCCCAGCAGCGGCGCGACGGCCAGCGCCGTCCAGGAGTTGCCGGCCATGACGAACAGGACCCATCCGCCGGCATACGCGGCGACGGTCAGGGTGATCTTTGCCCGGTAATAGCCCGGCCGGCGCTCCAGCAGGCCCATCGCCCGCACCTGCAGCGCCAGCGCACGAAAACCCGCCGCCGAAGGATCAACGCCAGCACCAGGCCCTGGTGCAGCTGAGGCACGGCCAGGCGGCACGGCAAGAAAGCCGGATGCTGTAGTCATCGTCGCTCTGTCCTCCCGGGGCGTTTTCCGAGCGCACCGCCCGGAGGCATACGTCACCAGGGTCTGGAGCAACGGGCCGCGGTCAGAACCTGCCCGGCACCAACCGCACCTCCTCTACGTCTACCTCCCAGACGGCCCCGCAAACCCGGCATCTTCCCCTGCCGCGATGCCATCCTCCGCTTTGCAGGCGCCCTTCCTGCCGAGCAGAACGATGAATGGACGAAGCCCGCCGCTACATGGGGCCGTGTTTAGCCGGACCCGCGGGGGCAGCCGGCAAGGAAGATCGGTGAGGGGTTAGGGCATGGTGGCTACCCACCCAGAAGTCAGCCAGGGCGGTCGGCGCCAGCCCAGCCCTTCGTACGCAGCGGGAATGGTTCCCGATGAGTGCGACCGCCCGCTGGACACTCCTCCAGCCACTGCTGAAGCGCTTGTATACCGCGATGACCTGGCTGGCGTCCGCGACTTCACGGCCAGGAGCGTGCGCCGGGCAGGGCTGATCCCGCGCCGCGTGGGTCGCCCGGCGCCTTCAGGTCAGGTAACGGCTACTTCGTGCGGAATGCTCGCGGCTAGTTCGTAACTGCATCACGATATGTCTTGACCCGATATGCCAGTCGCTTCCAGGCGCAATTATGCGTATACCAGACACCCTTTCCTGTCCAAAATTAAAAGCTCCGAGCAACTTAACTTGTCGAGCTTCTATGCGTCTTGAAATAATCGGCTCGGCCAATTATCGCGTGCAACACGGTCGGGCTAATGGGAGAGGAGGTCATGACATATCGTGCTCCGGCCATAATTACGCCAATTTCTGGCCACCAAGCGAAAGGCAAGACGTATGCGCAAGGCTCTCTGCGCGCTATTCGCTTTAGCCACAATCGGCCTCGCTCTCGCCGCTGCGACGCCCGCTATGGCGTCCAGCACCTGCCCGCCCTCAGATGCGGTGTGGACCAACAACGCGAAGTACACCGGGCAGCCGTACCCGCACGCAGTGGGAAACCTCGACGGGTACGACTACTACCTCAACAACGACCAGTGGAACGAGCAGTCCACGTCGAACCAGACCATGTGGCTGGAAAGCGACAACGACTTCGGAGTGTGCAGCTACCAGCCCACGAGCCCAAACGCCGATAAGGCCTACCCAGGCGCCGTACTCAATCTGAACGATCCGGTAGGCACTGACCCGCCTCCGGCAGGTCCGGCGATCGACTCGTTCAGCGCGATCTCGTCCTCCGTTACGGAAACCCAGCCGACCAGCACCTACGGCGAGTTCCAGTGGATGTGGGACCTCTTCGTCGGTCCCACCTCCCCGGCCGCCGACGAGGTAGAGGTGGAGATCATCACCAACCAGACCGGCGAAGGCAGTCCTTCCGGCACGTCGATGGGCACGGCAAGTATCGGCGGCACAACATACGACGTGTATTACACCTACGCTCTGAGCGATGATCACCTGTATTACTCGTTCATCGCGACGAGCAACTCCGGCACGGCGAGCGCGCCGATCCTAAGCGCTTTGGATTGGCTTAACAGCAACGCGCCGACCTACGGCCTGTCCTTCCCACTCACCCAAGCGCTCGACTCGATCTCCGCAGGATGGGAGATCAGCAACGCAACGGATGGCGCGGGCGGCCCCAACGGCGACTTCACCTGCTCCAGCTACAGTCTGACACTCACGTCCTCGTAACGACGTCGGCAGCCAGATCCGGGCCGGCAGCATCGCGCTGCCGGCCCCGGATTCTTGCCGGATCATCGCCGCCGCAGCCGAACCCCTGCCCGAGCCCAGACCCTAACGTGGGTTCGGGGTCATTCCTATGTCTCGAGAGATCACATGGCGCGCCTGGCAGGATTCGAACCTGCGACCGGATGCTTAGAAGGTACACACCATGTGACCGGGATGGTGCCTGACGTGGAATTTCTGATCTCGTCGTGTTCATTTCGGACAGGCACAGTTGGAGATGGTTGCTACAGGATTTAGCTGCA
>CAWHZU010000034.1:0-165407 GCA_963833885.1 uncultured Actinomycetota bacterium
CCCATCGCGGCCGCCGCGGTCGTCATCACCATCCCGATCATCATCTTCGTGCTCTTCTTCCAGCGCCGGATCGTGGCCGGGCTGACGTCGGGCGCGGTCAAGGGCTAGGCCGAGTAAGGAGAGAACAAGTGGCTGAGATCACACTGGACCAGGTCACCAAGCGCTTCCCGGACGGCGCGCTGGCGGTCGACAAGTTCACCATGGACATCGCCGACGGCGAGTTCGTTATCCTGGTCGGCCCGTCGGGCTGCGGGAAGTCGACGACGCTCAACATGATCGCCGGCCTGGAGGACATCACCGAAGGCGAGCTGCGCATCGGCGGGACTGTCGTCAACAACAAGGCGCCCAAGGACCGCGACATCGCGATGGTGTTCCAGAGCTACGCGCTGTACCCGCATATGACCGTGCGGCAAAACATGGGTTTCGCGCTGAAGCTGGCCAAGACGCCGCAGAACGTGATCGACGAAAAGGTCGAGGAGGCGGCCCGGATCCTGGACCTCACCCAGCACCTGGACCGCAAGCCGGCCAACCTATCCGGTGGTCAGCGGCAGCGGGTCGCAATGGGCCGGGCGATCGTGCGCGACCCGTCGGTGTTCCTGATGGACGAGCCGCTATCGAACCTGGACGCGAAGCTGCGCGTGCAGATGCGCACCGAGGTATCTCGGATCCAGCGGCGCCTGGGCACCACCACCGTGTACGTCACGCACGACCAGACCGAGGCCATGACGCTCGGCGACCGTGTCGCGGTTATGCGCAGCGGCCTGCTGCAGCAGGTGGGCTCCCCGAAGGAGCTCTACGACTCGCCGGTCAACCTGTTCGTGGCCGGGTTCATCGGGTCGCCGGCCATGAACTTCATGGGCGGCACCCTCGAGGACGGCAAGCTGCGCACCAGCCTGGGGGACTTCCAGCTCAGCGACCGGCTGCGGCGCGAGGTGGAAAGTTCAGGAGCCGGACGCGAGGTCATCGTGGGCCTGCGGCCGGAGAACTTCGAGGACGCAGCGATCGTGTCCGCCGACGCCCGCCCGAACGGGATCACGTTCCACACGAGCATCGACGTCCTCGAGTCCATGGGCTCCGACGTGTATGTCTACTTCACCCAGGCGCGCGATCAGGGGGTAGCCGCCGCCGAGCTTGAGGAGCTCGCCGAGGACTCGGGACGCTCGGACACCGGCGCCAGCGGCGACACCGTGGTGGCCCGGCTCGACGCCGCCACCGGCGTCCGCGAGGGCGGCGACGCCGAGCTCTGGGTCGATGGCCGGTCCATGCACGTGTTCGACCCGGCCACCGGGCGCAACCTGTCGCTGTCCGCTGCCGACGACGGCGGCAGCAGCACAGCCGCGCGGGTGACGCCCAGCGTCGCGGCCTCAGGCGAGGCGAACGCCGGGCCAGCCGCCCGGGCCGGCCAGGCGGACTCGGGTGAGCCGGTCTCCGGCGGGACGAGCGCCGACGAGGGGGTCACCTGACCTTCCGCCGCAACCGCTCGATGATCTCGTCATTCCATTCGTGGGTCATGATGAGGCGGTACCGCTCGGCGGCGACCCGCATGTAGGCCTCCGCCTCGGTCCGCGAGCCGATCAGGTCGGCCGCGCGCAGCATGCGCACGACCGGAACGTACTCTTCCGCGTACCAGTGCCCCGCGATCGCGGCGCGGTTCAGGAAGCGGCCCTTGTCCTGCATGTACCGGAAGCCCCATGCCTCGACGTTCTCGCCGAGTTCCGCGTACGACCACGGATCGGTCACCGTGATCTTGGCCAGGTCCGCCGCGGGCAGCGGCACCCGAGCGCGGAAGATCCGCTCGTAGCTCTTGACCAGGAGGTCCCGGCGGCCGCGGATGCCCTTGGGCGAGAGCTGGGTCAGCACCTCGGTCACGTAGGCCTCGATCGTCGTGGCGCCGGTGGCTATCGCGATCGAGACCCGGTGATGGCCGTCGATCACAAAGTGCATGTCGCCGACGCGGTACACCTCGATCGGCGGGATCGGCTCGCCGCGCCGCTGGGCGAGCGCGAGCCGCTCCCACCGTTCCCGCACCCGCCCGCTGGTGGGCCGGAACCGGCGGTCGAAGTCACGGCTGGAGTCGACGGTGCCGACGATCGTGTCCAGCCGGATGGTCCGCAGGCCGAGCCGCCGCTCGCTGCGCATCCCCAGGGCGGCGACGACCTCGTCGAACGGCAGGATGAGGCTGACGTCGTCAGGCCCGCGGCGCAGCCGCTGGGCAAGCCTGGCCAGCACCTGGCGGCGGCGGGCGCGCTGGAAGTCGTTCTCGACGTCGGCGCGAGGGAAGCCGGTGTCAGCGGGCATCGCGATGGCCTCGGGCTCGCGCGGCGGGCAACAACTCGGCCGGGCCGGCGCCTGGAGTGATCTCGAACAGGTGCCACCCGGTGACATTGCATACCACGGTGCGCCCAAGGGTCGTGTGCCGGACGGGCACGCCGTAAGGATGCACGTGGCCGTGCAGCAGCACCGCCGGGCGGATGGCGGCGGTCAGCCGGTGCAGCGCAGTGAACCCGCGGTGCGGCGGATCGTCGCCATCCCCGACACCGCGCGGCGGGGCATGGGTGATCAGCACATCGACCCCCCGGCCGTCGCGCTGCCTGCGCCACCGGGCCGCCGCCCGCAGCGCGAGTGCGCGGCGGGCCTGCTGCCAATCGGTGTACTGGTTGGGGCCGTCGCGGTAGCGCAGGCACCCGCCGAGCCCGGCCACCCGGAGGCCGGCCGCGTCGACGACGCGCCCGTCGGCGTTCACCGCGCCGTCCGGCCACGGCGTCCGGGCCGGCATGCCCGCCCGGAGCGTCAGCCCCGCGCGGGACGACCGGTATCCGGACAGGTCGGGGTCATGGTTGCCGGGCACGAACACCAGCGGAACGTCGAGCGCGTTCATCAGCGACCCCAAATACTCAAACGGCAGGTCACCGCAGGCCAGGATCAGGTCGGCGCCCCGCACCGGGCCCGGGTCCGCCGCGATCCCCTCGTCGACCTCGTCGGACACCGCGAGCACGCGAACCGGGACAGGCAGGGCTCGGCCCGCCATTCAGTACACGGCCGTTTCCCGTACATCAAGGCCGCGCTGGCGCAGCTCCGCTTCCACCCGGTAGATCTCGGCCTGCGGTGCGCGGTCACCGCCCGCCGGCGGTGTGACCTCGAGCCGCTGGCAGGCCGCGGCGAGTGCGTCGAGGTAGGCGCCGCGCAGCGCCTGCACGCGATGATGCTTGGCGGTGAGGGAAGCCCTGGTCTCGGTGTCCTCGAGTTCCGCGCGCAGCCGGCGCAGGTCCGCCTCGAGCCGCTCGAGCGGCTTGGGGGGCGGGGGCTTGTACCGGGACTCACTCAGCCACCTGGCCCCGCGCCACGCGCCGATCAGCGCATATACGGCGACGGGCATCAGCACAAACGCCAGTACCGCCTCGAGTACCCAGATCACCCGTCCAGTGTCGGCCGGGCGGAACCGTAAAGCAAGCGGCAGGCGGCCGAGCGTAGGCTTCGGGCGACCCTGGATCGGAGGCAGATGGACGAGAACGACGGCAGGCAGCGCTGGTGGCACGGTGCGGTGCTCTATCAGCTCTATGTCCGGTCGTGGCTGGACACCAACGGCGACGGCTACGGCGACCTGCCCGGCATCATCGAGCGGCTCGACTACCTTTCCTGGCTCGGCGTGGACGGCATCTGGCTGTCGCCGACGATGCCGTCCCCGGACCAGGACTGGGGCTACGACGTCTCCGACTACCTGGGCGTGCATCCCGAGCTGGGCACGCAGGAGGATCTCGACCGGCTGATCGCCGACGCGGGCGCGCGCGGCATGCGGGTGCTGCTCGACCTGGTGCCCAACCACACGAGCACCGCGCATCCGTGGTTCGTCGACGCCGCGACCGGCCGCGACGCCGAGTTCCGCGATTACTACGTGTGGGCCGACCCGGCGCCCGGCGGCGGGCCGCCGAACAACTGGCTCGACGCGACCGGGCAGTCCGCGTGGGCGTGGCACGAGCCGACCGGCCAGTACTACCTGCATCTGTTCCTGGACAGCCAGGCCGACCTGAACTGGCACGAGCCCGCGGTGCACCGGGAGTTCGATGAGATCGTCAGGTTCTGGTTCGACCGGGGCGTCGCCGGGTTCCGCATCGACGTGGCGCACGGCCTGTACAAGGACGCGGAGCTGCGCGACAACCCGCCGGCGGCCACCACGGACCCGCTCGGGGGCCGGTTCGGCCAGGAGCAGACCTACAGCGCGAACCGCCCCGAGACCCACGGCGTCTTCCGGGACTGGCGGAAGATCGCCGACAGCTATGAGCCGCCGCGGCTGCTGCTCGGCGAGACCTGGGTGCGGGATGTGGCCAGCCTGGCCGGTTTCTACGGCCACGACGACGAGCTGCAGCTCGCGTTCAACTTCCCGTTCGTGTTCTCGCGGTTCGCCGCGCAGGACCTGTCCGGCGTCGTCGGCGCGACGATCGCGCGGCTGCCCGCCGGTGCCTGCCCGGCCTGGACAGCCTCCAATCACGACGTCGGCCGGTTCCCGACCCGCTGGTGCGGCGGGGACGAGCGCAAGGTCAGGCTCGCGCTGATGGTGCTGGCCACCCTGCCGGGGACCACCGTGCTCTACTACGGCGACGAGATCGGGATGACCGACGTCAGGGTCCCGGTCGAGCTGCGCCGGGACGACATGTCGCGGCAGGGGACCGGCTGGGATGGCAGCAGGGACCGGGGCAGGACGCCGATGCAGTGGGATGCCTCGCCGTCGGCCGGCTTCACCGCCGAGGGCGTGACGCCGTGGCTCCCGGTCGGCGACGCCGCCGCCGAGAGCGTGGCCGCCCAGCGCGACGATCCGGCGTCCGTGCTGTGGTTCTGCCGCAGCCTGCTCGCGCTGCGCCGCGCCGAATTCCGCGGTGCGATCGTCCCCTACGAGCTGCTGACGGCCGACCGTGGCCTGTGGGCCTACCGCGCCGGCGGCCTCACGGTCGCGGCAAACCTCTCTGATCAGCCCGCCGCGCTGCCCGGCCCGGCCGGCGAGATTCTGCTGAGCACCGCGGCGGAACCGCCGGCACCCGGCACACCGCTCGGCCCATGGCAGGGAGTCATAGCCAGAACGTGACGTCCGCCGCTGGATCACGTCGCCAGCGGCCGGCCCGGCAGCCGCGCCCTGGCCGGAACTAAGCCGGGTCGGCGGCCGCCCCGAACCGGCCGCGACTACGCCGGTCCGAGCAGCTTGGCGCGCAGCGCGCCGACGTCGTCCGGCCCGAACCCGTGCCCGGCCAGCCAGCCCGTCGCCCCGCCGTAGCGCACGTCGAGCTGGTCGAGGAGGGCGGCCATGGTCTCCGGCCGCGGCGCGTCGACGGCCGCGGCGTCGGGCCTGCTGTCGATGTCGGCCGCGTACGTCTTTGACGCGCGCAGCCGGTCCAGGATCGCCTCCATGCGCTCGGCGCTGGCGGCGTAGTCGGCGACCACGGCATCCCTGACGACCCCGACCGCGGTGAGCGCCAGCGCCACGACCACGCCGGTCCGGTCCTTGCCGGCGGCGCAGTTCACCAGCACGGCGCCGGGCGCCTGGACGATGCTGCGCAGCGCCCCGGCCACCTGATCCGGCCGGTCCTCGAGGTAGCCCAGGTAGTAACCGCACCTGACGTCGCCCGGGTAGCGGGTGAGGGCTCCGTCGCGCCGCAGGACGGCCAGGGCGTCGGCGGCAACGTCGGTGGCCGAGCCGGCCTCAGGCAGCACGGAGTGATGCGCGTGCCGGACCGACCCGACGCGCGTCAGCGGTCCCGGCCCCTCGGACTCGACCTCCTCCGGCGCGCGCAGGTCCACGATTGTTGTCACGCCTATGTCATCGACCAGCAGCTTGACGTCGGCCGGCGAGAGGCTCTGCAGATTGTCCCCGCGCAGCAGCCGGTCCGTCAGCGTGGTCCGGCCGTCGTCGGTGTCCAGCCCGCCGAGGTCACGGACGTTGACGGCGCCATCGAGTTCGATCCATCGCACGCCTTCATCCTCGCTGCCCGTGACTCGGCGAGCGAACGCGGGTCGGTGCTTTTCGGTATCTATCCACCTTCCGGTGGCGCTGCGTTCACCGACGTCACCGGGCGAGGGTGTCAGAACGCGCCGGTGCCGTCCGGAGTGCCCATGCCGGTGGGGGCGTCGTATCCCTTCTTGGCCACGCACAGGTAGTCGTGGCCGCACGTCGCGCCGCCCGCACCGTTGAACCAGTCGTTGTTGCCCTTCGTGACGTCGAACAGCGACCCGGCGTGAGCGTACGCGTAGCCGAGCGGGACCCTGGCCGCGTTGCCGGCTAGCGCGTACACGCCGGCGATCAACGGCGCGGACACGCTGGTGCCGCCGACCGTCAGCCAGCCGCCCTGGAGCTGCTCGTAGATCGGGATGTTCCAGGCCACGGCGGCCACGTCGCCCACCGTGCGCATGGTGCAGTGCGTGTCGTGCTGCCAGGCGGGCTTGGCCACGTATGCCGAGCAGCCGCTGCCGCCGGCGCCGGCGAAGTTGTTCCAGACCTGCTCGGTCCACCCCCTGGCGTTGCTGGCCTTGGCCAGCTCCGTGCCGCCGACCGCGGTGACCGTGGTGAGGTTGGCCGGGAAGTTCGCCGCAGTGAACCCGAGGTCTCCATTGGCGACGACGATCACGTGACCGGGATGGTCGTAGTCGGCGGAGTAGGCCTGGCTGAAGCCGGATTCCTGCGTGCCGAAGCTGTCGGAGATCACCTGCGCGCCCAGCCGCGCCGCGGTGTTCTCGGCGGTGGCCAGGCTAGCGACGCCGTCGTTTCTGGCCTCAACGACCAGGATCTTGCAGTGCGGGCAGACCGCGGACACCATCGAGACGTCGAGCATGGTCTCGACGTCCCACCCCGAGGGCACCGCGGACGCGGGCAGCGGCCCGGCGTTGCCCTTCTGGTTGACCACCCGCAGGCACCCCGTCGACTCCTTGCACGCGCCGAGCCCGTAGTGGCTCCGGTAGACGGCCAGGTTCGCGGCCAGCTTCGGGGTGCGGAACGCCTCCACCACCGCCACGGTCTCATGCGGGTTGCGCCGGATCGGCAGCTTGTAAGCGGCCGCGATGTCGGCCGGGCTCAGGCCGACCGGACGGGACGCGGCGCCGCGTACCCCGGCGGCGATCGCCGCGTTCACCCCGCGCTGCCGCGCGAACAGCGCGAAGCACCGTTCATCTCCGGCGGGGGCGTGCGGGCAGGCCGCCTGCATCGCGGCCTTGCCCTGGGCTGCGGCCGCACCCCGGGCTGCTGCGGCGGCGGTGCCGGAACCCGCTGTGGCGGCACCGGCAGTGCCGCCGCCCGCTACGGCGGCACCGGCCAGGCCGAAGGACACGATCGCGGCCGCGGCCACGGCGAACACGTTGCGCAGGTTCATCGACGGGCTCCAGCCTGGGTCAGGCCGCGGTCTTGTAGCCGCGGGTGATGGTCTCATTGATCTGGTCGCCCGCCGCGTCGGTGGCGTTCACCCGCAGGCTCACAAAGGCGCCGGGCGGCGCGGTGAACGTCACGTTGAACAAGCCCCCACCCGCAGCAGTCACCGTGGCGGGCTGCCAGGTCGTGCCGCCGTTGACCGACACCGCCACGGCCGCACCGGTGATCCTGGACGCCGGGGCACGCTGCAGGTGCCCGACCGTGAGCTGGAGCTGCTGCTGCCCGGGCGGGGCGACGCCGTCAACGGCCATCCCGCTCACGCCGTACAGCAGGGTCATCATCGGCTGCACGGCACACCGCTGCGTCCCGTTGATGCAGATCCACCCGGCCGGGAGGCTGGCGCCCGGCCTGCGGGCCGTGTGCCACGTCCACACGGTCCGGCTCGTCGTGGACAGGTGGTAGAGGCGTCCGGTCCGCGTCGCGGTCAGCACAAACCTGATCACCCCGGGCTTGCTGCCGAGCTTGGCCTGCAGGAACAGGCTGGGAAAGCCCTCGGCCAGGGCGGCGGCATTACCCCCGGCGATCTTCTTGCCGTTCTCCCGCAGCAGGTAGCTGCCGGAGAACGAGCCCACGCTGCCGAAGATGCCGGGGGAGAATCCGCTGCCGGTGTGCCCGAGGGTGTTGTCGCTGAACGGGGTGACGACCAGCGTCAGCGTGTTACCGGCCCGGCTGGCCGACGGCAGCTCGAGGAACGGGTTGGCCGCGCCGACCAGGCTGACGTCGGGCCCGGGGTGCAGCGGGTAGGCGTTCCAGTTCTGCGTGGCCGTCTGGCCGGGGGAGAACGTGCGGGCCGAGTCGGTCTGGCCGCCGGACAGCGTCGAGTACAACTGGAAGTACGCGTTGACCCACACCAGCGACGGCCCGGCCGAGAAGTTCTGCTCCAGCGACTGGGGCAGCCCGAACGGGAAGATGTCGGAGGAGATGAGGCCCACCTCCTGGAACCCGAAGATGCCGAGCGGCTCCCAGCCTCCGATAGACCCGCCGTCCTGGAAGTAACCGGAGCTGATGGTGGCGGTGTTGGCGGGGGTCACCACGTACCGCTGTGAGCCGATGACGCCGCCGGTCCCGGCGAACACCAGGTTGTAGTCGGCCCGCGGGCTGGCGCCCTTCGGCGAGGTCAGGTACCCGGTCACGGCGGTCTGCAGCGTGCCGACCGTCGGTGCCAGCGTTGTCTCGTTGGTCCAGAGCGGCACGTTGCCGGCGTCGAAGCCGTCTTCGATCAGGTCGCCGTTGCCGGTGGCCCGGTAGATGGTCAGCGTGGCGTCCTGGGTGACCGCGGGCTGCGGCGTCACCATCTGGACCTGGTCCGTGGCGGTCGGCTCGTCCACCGCCACCGTGGTGTCCGCGGCCACGGTGAACTGCGGCAGGGTCACCGTCCGGAAGCCGGTGACCGTCGTGCCGGAGATGTCGAAGAAGATCCCGAGCGCCATGTAGTGGCTCGCCGGGACGCTGAACTTGACCGAGCCGTCGTCGAAGACGTTTGTCGTCTCCACCGGGTCGCCGAACTTCAGCAGGTTGTCCACGTTGAACACGCTGACCAGGTCGCCGGTGTCCGGCTGGCCCGCGAGGTTGGTCCCGGTCACGGTCAGCGTGTGCATCACGAAATGCGGCCGCGCCGCGGCGGCCGCCGCCTGGCCGGGCAGGCCGATCGCCACCCCGTTGGCGAACATGCCGTCGGCACCGTAGCTGCCGCGGGCGTGGTCGGCCACGAACTGCCGGGCCAGCGCCGCCCCGAACGTGGCCGCGGACGCGGCCGTGAGGTACCCGCGCGCGGTGCCGCCGCGGGCACTGGTGATCGTCACCCCGGGCAGCTTGGGCGCCCGGCCGTGGTAACCCACCTGGACCGGCAGCCTGCCCGCCGACTCCGCCGCGGCCAGCGAGTTCAGCTCGAACAGTGTCGGGCTCAGCCCCCGGTTCAGGTACGGCAGCGCGTCGGCCGGGATCTGGAACGCCTTACCGCCGAGGTCCAGCCGGACCATGGCCCCGCCGATGCCGCTGGCCGTCGCGCGGGCGACCCTGGCGACGACCCCGCCGGACCGGGTCGCGGAGACCGCCACCCGGTCCCCGTTGATCAGCGTCAGCATCCGCGACCGCGTGGTCGCCGCCGCGGCCGCAGCAGGAGCGGCCGAATGCGTCGTCGACGCCCGGGCCGCTGCCGCCGGGCCGACGGCCAGGAAGGACGCCGTCGCGGTCGCAGCGGCGATCGCCATGGCCCGCCGAGCGGCCCGTTCACGCCTGTTGGCGCCTGAGGGATTGCTGGCCTTCATCCGTCTCGCTCCCCGCTTTCGAGCCATGGCACGAGCATCCATCTCGCCTCCCCGCTGTCCCGCCATGTAACAGACCAGTTGTGTACATCTGTACATTTCGGGCTATTGCGAAGGTACCTCGTGTATTGGACGCCATACTGCCATGCGAGGTTGCCCTCGCGACACGCATTTCTCTCAGCTTTCCTGGTGTCGCTCTTCGGCTTTTCTGGTGCCGCCGTTCCGCCCGTTCTGAGACGGCCAATGACGAGGCTCGCGCTGGGCGGCCTGGCCGCAGCAGCAGTGGTCCTGGGCCCTCCCGCGCCCTGACACTGCAAGCCCGGGCCGTGGCACCCGGTGTCCTGCGGCTACCCTTGGCAGGTGCTAACCAGGGTCGATCTGCGCGGCGAGGCCGCGGCCAGCCTCGGCAGGCAGCGGCTCGACGGGGTGCTGCCGCGGGCCCGGCTCGACGTCGAGGCGGCACTGGACGCGGTGCGGCCGGTCTGTGAGGACGTCCGGCTGCGGGGCGCGGCAGCGGTCCGCGAGCAGACCAGGCGGTTCGACGGCGTCGACCTGCCGAGCACCAGGGTTCCGCGCCAGGCGCTCGCCGATGCGCTCGCCGAGCTCAGCCCGGACGTGCGGGCCGCGTTGCAGGAGGCGGCGCGGCGGGCCCGCCTGGTGCACCAGGCGCAGTTGCCCGCCGAGCCGGTGACCAAGGTCGCCGAGGGAGCCACGGTGACCGAGCGATACGTGCCCGTGGACCGGGCCGGCGTCTACGTGCCGGGCGGGCTGGTCGCGTACCCGTCCTCGGTGGTCATGAACGTGATCCCGGCGATGACAGCCGGCGTAGCCGAGATTGCCGTTGCCTCGCCGCCCCAGACCGAGAACGGCGGCCTGCCGCACCCGGCGGTGCTCGCGGCGTGCGCGCTGCTCGGCATCACCGAGGTGCACGCCGCTGGGGGCGCCCAGGCGATCGCGATGCTCGGCTACGGCACGGCGGACTGCCCGCCCGTCGACATCATCAGCGGCCCGGGCAACGTCTACGTCGCTGCCGCCAAGCGGCTGCTGCTCGGCCGGGTCGGGACCGACGCCGAGGCCGGCCCGACCGAGGTCGCGATCATCGCGGACGGCTCGGCCGACCCGGTGTTCGTGGCCGCCGACCTGATCGCGCAGGCCGAGCACGACTCGCTGGCCGCCTGCCTGCTGATCACCACCGATCCGGGGCTCGCCGACCGGGTCGACAGCGAGCTAACCGGGCAGGTCGCCGCCGCCCGGCACCGGGAGCGGATCGCCGAGGCCCTGGCCGGCCAGTCCGCCTGCGTGCTCGTGGACGACACCGACGCCGCCCTGGCCGTCTCGGACGCCTGGGCCCCGGAGCACCTGGAGATCCAGGCCGAAGACGCGACCGGGCTCGCCTCGCGGGTGCGCAACGCCGGCGCGGTGTTCGTCGGGCCGTACTCGCCGGTGTCCCTCGGCGACTACCTGGCCGGCTCCAACCACGTGCTGCCCACCGGCGGGACCGCGCGTCACTCCGGCGGGCTCTCGGTGCTCACCTTCCTGCGCGGCATCCACGTGGTGGAGTATGACGCCGCCGCGCTCGCCGAGGTCGCGCCGTACATCGACGCGCTCGGCGGGGCCGAGGACCTGGCCGCGCACGTGAACGCGGTCCGCGCGCGTCGCGCAGATGTCAGCGACAGTTAGCCGCGTGGTCATCGCGCCGAAGCCGTTTCCGAACCCTGGCTGTTGCACCGTGTGATCGTGAGGATCGCGGTCATAACCGAGTCATTCCCGCCCGACGTGAACGGTGTCGCTCACTGCGTCCTGCGCGTAGCCGAGCACCTGGTCCAGCAGGGTCATCACCCGCTGGTCATCGCCCCCCGTCCCGCCGACTGCATGCCCCGCCCGGACGGCGTGCTTCCGTACCCTGTGGCGCGGATGCCGTCGCTGCCGATGCCCGGGTACCCCGGCTTCCGGATCGCCGCCGCTGGCTCGGGCCTGCGCGCCGCGCTGACCGGCCACGGCACCGAGCTCGTGCACCTGGCGAGCCCGTTCATGCTCGGTGGCGGCGGCGCCTTCGTGGCCGCCCGGCTTCGGCTGCCGATGGTTGCCGTGTACCAGACCGACATGCCCAGCTACGCCCGCGCCTACCGGTTCGGGCCCGCGGGCCAGTCCGCCGCATGGCGCCGCGTGCGCCGGATCCACAACGCCGCCGGCCGGACGCTCGCGCCGTCCACCGCGGCGGCCGCGAGCCTGCACTCGCACGGCATCCAGCGGGTCTGGCTCTGGGGCCGGGGCGTGGACACGGTGCGGTTCGACCCGGCCAAGCGCAGCGGCCAGCTGCGCGCCGAGCTCGCCCCGAGCGGGGAGGTGCTGGCCGGGTACGTGGGCAGACTGGCCCCGGAGAAGCGGATCGATCTGCTCGCCCAGGTGGCGACGCTGCCGGGGGTGCGCCTGGTGGTCGTCGGAACCGGCCCGGCCGACGCCGCAGCGCGCCGTGCCATGCCCGCCGCCGTGTTCCTTGGCCAGCGCCAGGGAGAGGAACTGGCTCGCATCTACGCGAGCCTGGACGTGTTCGTGCACAGCGGGCCGCACGAGACGTTCGGCCAGACCCTGCAGGAGGCCGCGGCGAGCGGCCTGCCCGTGGTCGCGCCCGCCGCCGGCGGGCCGATCGACCTGGTCGGCGACGGCGTGACCGGGTTCCTGGTGCCGCCGCGGGACCCGAGTGCGCTGGCCGACGCCGTCGCCAGGCTGGCCGCCGACCCGGGGCTGCGCGCCCGCCAGGGCAGGGCCGCCAGGCAGCGAGTGCTCGGCCGGACCTGGACCGCCCTGGGTGACGAGCTGATCGGCCACTACGAAGCGGTGCTGCGGGCGGGCAGCGCGGTGGAGGTGTCGGCATGACCACGTTCGCAGCCCTCGGCGACTCGATCACGCTTGGCGTCGGCGACCCGGTCCCGTCTGACGGGAGCCGGGCCTGGCGGGGCTGGGCCGCGCTGCTCGCCGAGGGCCTGCACGAGCCGCGGTTGCACATGCTCGCGTCCTGCGGTGCGCGGATCCCGGATGTCGAGCGTGACCAGCTGCCCGCCGCGCTGCAGCTGCGGCCGGAGATCGCCAGCTTCGTCGTCGGGGTCAACGACACGCTGCGGGCGAACTTCGACATCGCGCAGGCCGGCGCCGCGGCGGCGCACACCGTGGGCGCGCTGCGCGCGGCCGGCGCCGAGGTGCTGACGATGCGGCTGCCCGACCCGGGGCAGATGCTGGGCCTGCCCGGTTCGCTGGCTCGCCCCCTGGCCCGCCGGATGCACGAGGTGAACGCCATGCTGGACGGCCTCGCCGAGCGGTTCGGCACGCTGCACTACGACGCGGCCGGGGACGCCGAGGTCCACGACCCGCGGATGTGGGCGGTGGACCGGCTGCATCCCAGCGAGCGCGGCCACAGGCTGATCGCCTGCCGCTTCCACGACCTGCTCGCGGGCGCCGGGCTGCCCGCCGGGACCCGGCCCGATCCCGAGCCGTCCAGCCCGCCGCCGACCCGGCTGGCCGAGTTCGGATGGATGGCCACCAAGGGCACCGCGTGGGTGCTGCGCCGCTCCATCGACCTGGTGCCTGGCCTGCTGGCCATGGCGATCAGGGAGTGGCGCTCGGGCGAACCGGCGCCTAGCGCCACCATGGAACGCGTCGCAGCTGGGCCACGTGCTCCGCAGGGACGGTGATGTCGCCAGCGTGCTGCCCCAGGTCCTCGAGGTGCTCACGGACCCACAGCGGATGCGGGCCGAAAATCGGCGGCGCCGCGCCGTCCGCGGAGAGCACCGGGGCCGCAACAGCCGCCGGCGGGTCATGTCCGGGCGGACCGACCAGGACGGCGATGCGCTGGTAGAAGTCGGCCAGCTCCGAGCTAAGGTCGCGCAGCGACCGGACCGGACCGGCGTGCCCATCCTCGCCCATGGGCGGGCAGTACGCGCGCAGCCCGGTCAGTGAGTGCGCGGTGAGCCTGAGCCGCATAGTGGCCATGACCAGGCTCCACAGATCGTGCTTGGACGCCCGCTTGGTCCCCTGCTCGGACAGGAACAGGCGGAGTGCCTCGTCAAGGCGGTTACCGGCCGCGACCGCGGCGAGGGCGGTGTCGGGCGCCTCCCGGCGCAGGCCGAGGGACCAGTCCACCGCCTGGGTCAGGTACTCCGCGCCCGACCGGAAAGCGTCGGCGAGGTCGTCGCCGACCAGGGTGCTGGCGCCGCGCGGCCAGAACAGCACCCCGACCACCAGGCTGACCGCGCAGCCGAGCAGGACGTCCTGCACCCGGACCAGGCCGACTCTCCAGCCCAACGGAACCAGCAGGTTGAACAGCACGACCACCACGATCGTGAACGCCGCCTGGCCAACCGCGAACGGCGCCGTGCCCGGCGCGTAGGCCGCCACGAGGACGGCGATCGGCAGGGCGATCCACAGCGCGGTCTGCCCGCTGCCGATGGCCAGCACCAGCGCGGCGCCAACCGCGAAGCCGATCACGGTGCCGGCCAGCGCCCGCAGCACCGTCGCCCCGGTGGCTGCCGCGTTCGTGCGCAGCACCGAGAGCGTGCCGAGCACCACCCAGAAGCCGTGCTGCACGGCGAGGACGTCCGCGACGGCCACGGCGGCCGCGAGTGCCACCGCGCCGCGTGCGCTGCTGCGGAACCACACCGAGCGAATGCTGGCGTGCCGCGCCGCGACGGTGGCGGCGCCGGCCAGCCCGGCCAGCCGTCCCGCGGTCAGCAGGCCGCTCTCGCCGCCCCCGTACCAGCTGCTCCGCTCCGCGGCCACGGTCTCGGGGTCGGCCCGGCCGGAGGCGATCATGGCGTCGGCCACGGCGGTCCGCGCCGCGACCGCGATCGCCTGGGCGTGCACCGCCTGCCGCGCCGCCGCCTCGACGCTGGCCGGATCCCCGGAGAGCTCGTGCTGATTCGCGGAGCTGGCCTCCCTGGCGCGTTCCAGGCGGGCGATGTCGCGCGCGACGTGCTGGGTGGGCACGTCCTGGTCGCCGAGCAGCAGGGCCACGTCCGCGAGCATCGTCGCCGCCGCGCCGAACAGCTCGTGGTCGGCCGGTGTCGCCTGCCGCAGGTCCACGCGACCGTCCAGCGCGTCGGTGGTCAGCGAGGTCACCCACTCGAGCAGCTCGGTGATGTTGGCCAGGCCCTGGTCTGCCGTCGCGAGGCCGGTCGGCCGGTACGGCGTGGCCGCGAACAAGTTGATGAGCTGGTGCTTGGCCTCGACCGTCGCATCCTGGCTGGTCTGGTCCGCCTGGCCGCGCCCGGCGGCTTCCAGGTGGCTTGCCAGCGCGGTGGCCAGGGCGCCCGCCGCGGCCCGGAGCCGGTCTCCCTGCGATCGCGGCGACAGCAGCAGCACCGCGGCCGTGCCCGCCACGGACGCCAGCCACCAGCCGGCCAGCCGGGACGGGACGTCGCCGATCGTGCCAGGCGAGGCGACCGGCAGCACGTAGGCGAGCAGCGCGGCCGTGACACCGGACGCGGCGTTCGGCCCGGCCACCCCGGCGAAGAAGATCGCGAAGGCCACCGGGATGGTAACGATCGCCGCCAGCCAGGCTGTGGCGTGGACCGCGGTCCCGATGGTCAGCACCACGCTGCCGACCACGGCGAGCCCGAGGTGCGCGATGGCCTTGTCTCGCCTGGTCCCGCCGAACGAAGCCAGGACAAGCGTGGCGAAGCTCCCGAAGGCGGCAAACGTCGCCATTTGCGGGTCGCCGATGACCTTGTAGGTCAGCGCGAACAGCGTCGGCATGACGATCGTGGCCCGCAGCGCGCGCATCGCGGCGGGAGTCGACCACGTCACGCGCCAGACGGGCTGGCTCGGTGCCCCAGGAGAGGAGGACCGTGACAGCCTGGCACGCAGTCGCCGGGTGGACGGGGCCGCGAGCGCCGAATCGGACATCGGCACAAGCCTACAAACGGGCGCGGTCCATGGGAATGCCAGGAACACGTGAGCCGGTTTCCGGCCCGCCGCGGCCGTAGCGCAGCCCGTGGGCCTGCGATGATGCACGATGGGCGGATGAACCCAACCGCGGGCCTGATCCGCCGCGCCGCTACCGTGGCCGCCGGGCACCGATGAGCGCCGAAGACCGGATCGCGGTCGTGACCGGCGGGAACCGGGGAATCGGCCGCGAGGTCGCGCGCCAGCTCGCGCAGCGCGGCTTCAGCGTCATCCTCGGGTCGCGTGACCCGGTGGCGGGCGAGCGTGCCGCGGCGGACCTGGCGGGCGACGGGCTGGCCGTGCGGGCCCATCGTCTGGATGTGACCGACACCCGCACCGTCGAGGCGCTCGCCTGGGAACTGGCAGACCGTTACGGCCGGCTCGACGTGCTGGTCAACAACGCGGCCATCCACTACGACACCTGGCAGCGGGCATCCACCGCCGATCTCTCGATCGTGGCCGAGGCCTGGGATACCAACCTGATGGGCCCGTGGCGGATGTGCCTGGCCCTGCTCCCGCTGCTCCGCCGCGGCCAGCACCGCCGGATCGTCAACGTCTCCAGCGAGTCGGGTTCACTGGCCAGCATGGGCGGCGGTACGCCGGCCTATTCGGTCACCAAGGCCGCTCTGAACGCGCTGACCAGGATCCTCGCGGCCGAGTTGCGGCCCGACGGCATCCTCGTCAACGCGGTGTGCCCGGGCTGGGTGGCGACCGACATGGGCGGCCCCGGCGGCAGGCCGGTCGCCGACGGCGCGGCCAGTGTGCTGTGGGCCGTGGACCTGCCCGACGACGGCCCGAGCGGGGGCTTCTTCCGGGACGGACAGCCGCTGCCGTGGTGACGGGCGGCGGAACGCCCAGGCCAGGCCCGTTAGTGCTCACCGGTCGGCGTCCACCTCACGCCGAGTCTGCCGTACGGCGATCCGTGAGCCCCCCACCCCGAGTCTGCCGCGCGGCGATCCGTGAGCTCTTACTAGGCTTGCCGGGTGAGAACCGGCCAGGCCCTGCCGCTGCGTGACGACCTCGCGGGTCGGCAGCCGTACGGGGCACCGCAGATTGACGTCCCGGTGCGGCTTAACACCAACGAGAACCCCTACCCGCTGTCGGAGGCGCTGGTCCGCGCGATCGCCGACGCGGTGGCCGGGGTGGCGGGCAAGCTGAACAGGTACCCGGACCGGAACTTCGTCGGCCTGCGTGACGACCTGGCCGCCTACCTCGGGCACGGGCTCGGGCGGGACCAGCTCTGGGCCGCCAACGGCTCCAACGAGATCATGCAGCAGCTGCTGCTCGCCTTCGGCGGGCCCGGCCGCGCCGCGCTCGGCTTCGAGCCGTCGTACTCGATGCACCCGGAGATCGCGCAGAACACGGGCACCCGCTGGGTGTCGGCCGCCCGCGACGGCGGGGCCGACGGGTTCGGCATCGACCCCGGCCGGGCCGTGGCGACGGTCCGCGAGCTCGGGCCGGACCTGGTCTTCCTAACGTCGCCGAACAACCCGACCGGTACCGCGCTGCCGCTGACCGTGATCGAAGCGGTGTACAACGCGGCGCCCGGCATGGTAATCGTCGACGAGGCCTACGCCGAGTTCTCCCGCGACCGCGGCCGCACAGCGATCGACCTGCTGCCGGGCCGCGACCGCCTGGTCGTCACCAGGACGATGTCCAAGGCGTTCGCGATGGCCGGAACGCGCCTCGGTTATCTCGCCGCCTCGCCCGAAGTGATCCGGGCGCTGCTGATCGTGCGGCTTCCGTACCACCTGTCCGCGATTACCCAGGCGGTGGCGCGGGTTGCGCTTCAGCACACGGACGAGCTGCTGGCCACCGTCTCCGATCTTCGGCGGGAACGGGACGCCCTGGTGGAATGGCTGCGCGGCCGTGGCCTGGTCGCCGCGGATTCCGACGCCAACTTCGTGTTGTTCGGCACCTTCCCCGACCGGCATGCGGTGTGGCAGGGGCTGCTGGACCGCGGCGTGCTGATCCGCGAGGTCGGGCCGCCGGGCTGGCTGCGGGTGAGCGTGGGCACCCCGGCAGAAATGGCCGCGTTCCGCAACGCGCTCGATGAGGTGCTGACCAATGGGTAACCGCACGGCGCGGATCGAGCGCGTCACCAAAGAGACACAGGTGCTGGTCGAGCTGGACCTCGACGGAACGGGCACAACCGAGGTGGAAACGGGAGTGCCGTTCTTCGACCACATGCTCGCCCAGCTCGGCAAGCACGGCTGCATCGATCTCATCGTCCGCACCGACGGCGACACCGAGATCGACGCGCATCACACCGTGGAGGACACCGCGCTGGCACTCGGCCAGGCGCTGCGCGAGGCCCTCGGCGACAAGGCGGGCATCACCCGCTTCGGCGACGCCCTGGTACCCCTCGACGAGACCCTGGTCCAAGCCGCCGTCGACCTCTCCGGCCGCCCGTACGCCGTGCACACCGAGCCGGACCGCATGCCGCCCACGATCGGCAGCTACGACACGACGCTGACCCGCCACTTCTTCGAGTCGTTCGCGATCACGGCCGGGATCTGCATACACGTCAACGTCCTAACCGGCCGCAACCCCCACCACATCGTCGAGGCGCAATTCAAGGCCTTCGCCCGCGCCCTCCGCGCCGCCGCCACCCCCGACCCCCGCGCTACCGGCATCCCCAGCACCAAAGGCAGCCTCTAACCACGCACCCCAGCACCGAGGCACCCTCTAACCATGATCGTGGGATTTTTCCGGCGAAGCAGCCAAAACTCTCCACGATCATGAACCGCCCAACGGACACGACGGGCCACAGGGTGCCGCCCGGCCTGTCCAGCCGCGACGGCCGAGCACGGCAGCGATCTGAGCGGCGGTATGGCACGGGCGTTCAGTGACGTCCGGCCAGCCGTATCGCAACGTGGTGATCCCGCCAGCGGCCGAGGCATTGTCCCGTGCGATGTCACGCCAGCGCTCGGCCACTGGATGGGCGGCTTTGCCGTCAAGCTCGATGCACGTCCGGTAGCGGTCGACCAGGTTGTCAAGGTAGATGCGGCCCGAACTCCTGGTCACCTTGGCCTGGCGCCTGGCACGCGGCAGCTGGTGCGGCCGCTCGACGTCGCGAACATAGTGGATTTCAAGCACGGAGTGAGCGCCGTCGCCGATGTCGTCGAGGGCGCTGAGCAGGATGCCACGCCAGCGGGCCTTGGGCCGCTTCGCCAAGGCGGTGAGCAGAAGCTCCGGGGTGGTGAGCCGGGAGCCGCACGCCTGGCAGAGCCAGCCGAAGGCACCGTCAATGGTCTTCACGGTCTGGGCCAGGTCCAGGACCGTCTCCTCGATCCTGGTGCGGGGCGGTGTTCGGGAAGGATGCCGCGCATCAGCTAGCCGCACCGATCGGTGCAGGCGTACTCCCGAGATCGAGCTAACGCGCTTGCTGAGGGGAACCGTCACGTGGATGACTGGGCTTCGCGCGCTCGTCAGCCCGTCCAGTTCGGCCGCAGTCTGATGGCTGAGAACCGCCTCCGGCCCGGCCCGCAGCACGGCGGCCCAGCACACGGCCTCCCATCTCGGCTTCCCGGTGAAGGTCGCGTAGACCCCCCGCTGCAGGGGCATCCAGCGGCCACTGTCCAGCTGCGATCTGATCGTGGTCCAGTCCAGCTCGACCTCCTGGGCTTGCCAGCGGGCTAGCACGCCGCCTGCAGGTCGATCAGCTGGCGGCAGCTCTCCGGCAGGTTCGCGGTCATAACGCCAAGGCTCGCCCGCGTCACCCGACCGGCGCGTGGCGATTTTGGCGGCCTGTGGATAAGCGGCCGGAGGCTGCTGCCGGTGTGGATAACGCGCTAGGCCTGCTCGCGGGCGATCGCGGTGAACGCATCGAGCGCCTCGAGATCGGAGTAGTGGTTCAGCACGTACTCGGCCGCCCACTGCTGCGCGCCCGGGTGATGGCTGGCGCCGATGACCTCGGCGGCCGCCTGCACGTCGTACAGGGTGCGCCGCAGCGTCACGTCCGGTCCGAGCAGCGCCCAGCCCGCGCCTGGGTGGCCGTAGGGCATGCCGACGCTGCTTGGGTTCACGACCCGGCGCCGGCCGGTCAGCCGGTCGAACGGCATGTGGGTGTGCCCGCAGACCACGACGCCCGCTTCGACGCCGTCCAGCGCCGCTGCCCAGCGTTCCGGCGGGCTGTCGACGAGCAGCATCTCGTCGTCGCGGCGCGGGGAGGCGTGGCAGAACAGGGTGGGCCCGAGGCCGTCGATGTCCAGGGTGACGGTGAGCGGCAGCCCGTCCAGCCGGTCCCGGTGCGCCCGGCCGATCAGGCCCGCGCTCGCCGCGGCATCGGCACCGTTCGGCCCGGGAACGTCGACGCCGTCGAAAGCGGTGATCATCTCCCGCTCACAGTTGCCGTGCACCCAGACCGCCCGGTCGCCAAGCTCCGCCAGCCGGTCGAGCGTCTCGGCCGGCATCGGCCCGAGCGCGATGTCGCCGAGCAGCACCACGGCGTCGGCGGCCACCACGTCCGGTTCGCCGAGCACGGCCTCCAGGGCCGGCAGGTTCGCATGAATGTCGGCCAGCACGGCAGCCCTCATGCGCACCGATTATGCCCGCCAGCTGCGGCTCCGGCCGTCCGCCGATGCCCTCGATCCGCGGAATCTGCTATTAGCGAAGGAATATCGGGTCGGCGCTGCGGTTGGCGGCAGGTGTGAAAGCCATCGGTGTTACCGAGTTCGGCGGTCCCGGCGCCCTGCACGTCGTGGAACTCCCAGATCCCGAGGCGGGGCCAGGGCAGGTCCGCATCCGCGTGCGCGCGGCCGCTGTCAACCCGACCGACACCGGTCTGCGCAGCGGCGCCAGAGCGGTTGACGTCCCGCCGCCCTACGTCCCCGGCATGGATGTCGCGGGCGTGGTGGAGCAGATCGGCCCGGACACGTTCACGGACCTGCAGGTAGGCGACCGAGTTATGGCGATCGTGGTGCCCCACGGTCAGACCGGCGGTTATGCAGAGCGCGTCGTGGTCCCGGCCGAGTCCGTCGCGCGGGTGCCCGCGGGCGCCACGGACGCCGAAGCAGCGACGCTGCCGATGAACGGGCTGACCACGGTCCAGGCGCTCGACCTGCTCGCCCTCGAGCCGGGCCAGATCCTTGCGGTGTCCGGCGCCGCGGGCGCGGTCGGCGGTTACGCGGTGCAGCTTGGTAAGACGGCCGGCCTGCGGGTGGTCGCCGACGCCGCACCGGCGGACGAGCAGCTGGTCAAGGAACTGGGGGCCGACGTCGTGGTCGGGCGGGGCCCGGACTTCGCGCAGCGGGTCCGCGAGGCGGTTCCGCAGGGAGCCCATGGGCTCGTCGACGCAGCCCTGCTGAACGAGCTGGTCGTCCCGGCGGTGCGCGACGGCGGCCGGATCGTCACTGTACGCGGCTTCAAGGGGCAGGAGGAACGCGGCATCACGTTCCACCCGGTCACCGTCCGCAGCTACGCCCGCGAGCACGGGAAGCTCGCCGGCCTGCGTCAGCTGGCCGAGACCGGCCAGCTGACGCTGCGGGTGGCACGCGTTCTCCCAGCAGAGCACGCGGCGGAGGCGCACCGGATCCTGGAGGCCGGCGGCACCAGGGGCCGGCTGGTGCTGGAATTCTGATCCCCATGACCGATGAGGATGTGCTGCCGATCGTGCAGTGCGGTGACCCGGTGCTGCGGCGCCCCGCCGAGCCCGTCGACCCGGCCGACCTGCACACCGCCGAGCTGCGGCGGCTGATCGCGCAGATGCGGGCGACCATGGAGGCCGCGCCGGGCGTCGGTCTTGCCGCACCCCAGGTCGGGGTGCCGCTGCAGCTAGCGGTTCTGCAGGACGGCCCGGAGCGCTGGGGCAAGGTGAACGAGGATGAGCTGGCGGCACGGGAGCGGTACGAGCTGCCGTTCACCGTCCTGGTCAATCCGACAGTCACGCCGGTCGACGGTAACGGTCTGGCGGGCTTCTACGAGGGGTGCCTGAGCGTTCCCGGGCTCGCCGCGCTGGTGGCAAGGCACCGCGCCGTGCGGGTCGAGGCGCTCGACGAGCATGGCGAACCCGTCGACCGCGTGTTTTCCGGGTGGTCGGCCCGGATCGTCCAGCACGAGGCCGACCACCTCGGCGGCCGCCTGTACCTGGACCGGGCCGAGCCCAGATCGCTCTCGACGGCCGACAACTACATCAAGTTCTGGGCCGGGCACCCGCCGGCGGACGCGGCGGACGCTCTCGGATTCACGCTGCGTTAACGCGCCCGGTTAGCCTTGGCCAGCGCTAACCCGCCGGTGGCTCAGCGATCATCCTGGCCCTGCCGACCCGACCACGACGATCAATCCCGAATAGCCTGGGCCGATGGGGAACAAGGTCGTGGTGCTCGACTACGGCTTCGGCAACATCCGCTCGGCGCAGCGGGCGCTGCAGCGGGCCGGGGCCGACGCCGAGGTGACCGCCGACTTCGACGCGGCGATGAACGCCGGCGGGCTCGTGGTGCCTGGCGTCGGCGCGTTCGCCGCGTGCATGGCCGGGCTGCGCAAGGTTCGCGGCAACATGATCATCGGCAGGCGCCTGGCGGGCGGGCGGCCCGTCCTCGGCATCTGTGTCGGCATGCAGGTGCTGTTCGAAGAGGGAGTCGAGCACGGTGAGCGGACCGAGGGCTGCGGCGAGTGGCCGGGTGAGGTGCGCCGGCTGAAGGCCCCGGTGCTCCCGCACATGGGCTGGAACACCGTCGACCCGCCGGCGGGGTCGCGGCTGTTCGCCGGGATCGGCGACGGCACGAGGTTCTACTTCGTGCACTCCTACGCGGCCACGGAGCTGCCGCTGCCGGAGAGTCCGCTGATGAAGGCGCCGCTGATCACCTGGGCCACGCACGGGGAGCCGTTCATCGCCGCAGTGGAGAACGGCCCGCTGAGCGCGACGCAGTTCCATCCGGAGAAGTCCGGGGACGCCGGCGCGACGCTACTGGCCAACTGGCTAGAGTCGGTTCGGTGACCGAGCTCACTCTGCTGCCCGCCGTGGACGTGGCCGGCGGGCAGGCCGTCCGGCTGGTGCAGGGCGCCGCCGGGACCGAGACCAGCTACGGCGACCCGCTCGCCGCCGCCCGGGACTGGCAGCAAGCCGGGGCCGAGTGGATCCACCTGGTCGACCTCGACGCGGCCTTCCGGAGAGGCTCCAACTCAAAGCTGCTGGCGTCGATCGTCGAGCAGGTCGACGTCGCGTTCGAGGTCTCTGGCGGCATCCGCGACGACGCCTCGCTGGCCGCCGCGCTGGCCACCGGGTGCGCGCGAGTGGTCATCGGCACCGCCGCGCTCGAGGATCCAGACTGGGTTCGCAGCGCGATCGAGGCGCACGGCGAGCGGATCGCGGTCGGCCTCGACGTCCGGGGCACCCGGCTTGCCGCCCGCGGCTGGACGACCGACGGCGGCGAGCTTGACGACGCGCTGGACCGGCTCGAGGCCAACGGCTGCCGCCGCTACGTGGTCACCGACATCACCAAGGACGGCATGCTGCGCGGACCGAACCTGGACCTGCTGCGCGGCGTCTGCGCGCGCACGGACCGCCCGGTGATCGCCAGCGGCGGGGTGTCCAGCGTGGCCGACCTGCAGGCCATCGCAGGCCTCCGGCCGCTCGGGGTGGAGGGCGCCATCATCGGCAAGGCCCTGTACGCCGGAGCGTTCACCCTGCAAGAGGCCCTGAACGTGACGCGCGCCGCCACGAGGGCCAGCTGATGCCGGTCGCCGTACGGGTCATCCCCTGCCTGGACGTGGACGGCGGCCGGGTGGTCAAGGGAGTCAACTTCCGCGACCTGCGCGACGCCGGTGACCCGGTGCAGCTGGCCGCGGCCTACGACGCCGAGGGCGCCGACGAGCTCGTGTTCCTGGACATCACCGCGTCGGCCGAGCACCGGGACACGATGGTCGACGTGGTGGCGCGCACCGCCGACCAGGTGTTCATCCCGCTGACCGTCGGCGGTGGCGTGCGCAGCGTGGACGACGTTGACGCGCTGCTGCGTGCCGGGGCCGACAAGGTGTCGCTGAACACCGCGGCGGTCGCCAGGCCGGAACTGCTCACCGAGGTGGCCGGCCGGTTCGGTGCTCAGTGCGTAGTGGTGTCGGTGGACGCCCGCCGCGCGTTGCTCCCTGGGGGGAGTGCGGGGGGCAGGGGTGAAGGTTTCGAGGGGAGTGCGGGCGGCAGGGCCGGATTCGAGGTGACCACGCACGGCGGGAGGCGCGGCACCGGCCTCGACGCGGTCGACTGGGCGCGCCGGGCAGCCGAACTCGGCGCCGGCGAGATCCTGCTGAACTCCATGGATGCCGACGGCACCCAGGGTGGGTTCGACCTGGAGCTGATCGAGGCGGTGCGGGAAGCCGTGGACGTCCCGGTGATCGCGAGCGGCGGGGCCGGCCGGGTCGGGGATTTCGCCCCGGCGGTCGTCGCGGGCGCCGACGCGGTGCTCGCGGCCAGCGTGTTCCACTTCGGCGAGATCAGGATTGGCGAGGTGAAGGAGTCGCTGCGCACCGCTGGCCACGCCGTCCGCTGACCAGCGGTCAGCTGGCTTCGGCGGCATGTCAGGCTAGGCACATGAGCACGAGCGACAAGGCCACCAGGATCGGGGTTGGCGAGTCCGGGCTCGACCCGGAGATCGTCGCGCGGCTGAAGCGCAGTCCCGACGGGCTGATAGCGGCCATCGCCCAGCAGCACGACACCGGCGAGGTGCTGATGCTGGGCTGGATGGACGACGAGGCGCTGCATCGCACGCTGACCACGGGCCGGTGCACCTACTGGTCGCGCAGCCGGCAGGAGTACTGGGTCAAGGGTGAGACCTCGGGCCATGCCCAGTGGGTGAAGTCGGTTGCGCTCGACTGCGACGGCGACGTGGTGCTGGTCAAGGTGGACCAGACCGGGGCCGCCTGCCACACCGGCGACCGGACCTGTTTCGACGCCGACGTGCTCGCGGTGTCCGTCGCCGACCGGGCCGAAGCGGGCTAAGCCAGCGCCTGCGGGGAGCGCTGGAACTGGGGTGCGAGCAGCGCCCGCAGCCCGTCCTGGAACATCTGCTCGTCGACGTCCCCCAGGAGTGCGCGCTGCATGGCGAACCCGGGCCCGATCGCGGTTAGCACCTTGGCGACCGACATCGGCGACACGTCCGGGGGTATGAGCCCGCGTTCGGCGTAGACCGCCGCGAGTTCGGCGAGGACGTCGCGCAGGCCGTTCACGGTCTGGGCCACACGCTCGGCCAGCGCGGGGGAGCGCAACGCCTCGGCCCAGATCTGGAGGGCCAGGTTGGCCAGTTCCTGGCCGGAATCCATCCGTCCTACCGTCTCGAGGATCTGACCCACCACGTCCTCGAGCGAGGGCAGCGGATCGGTGTCGAGCATGTCCGTTACCGAGGCCGTGAGCTCGGCGAGCGCCTCGTCGGCGATGGCCGCGATGATGTCCTCCTTGCCGCGGAAGTACCGGTACACGGCACCTGCGGACAGGTCTGCCTCGCTCAGCACGTCCTGCATGGACGTGGCGTGGAAGCCGTTCTTGATGAAGCGGCGCCGGGCGGCGTCAAGGATCTGACGGCGCCGGGCATCTAGGTGCTCCTGCGTGACCCGCGGCATGCCTCCATTATAGAACGAATGTTCGTTTTGACAAATCCGCGGAGTAGAGGTAAATCTATAGAGAACGAACATTCGTTTTGGAGGTGTGTGGACCGATGCGCGGCACTCACGCGAACCCAGGCGCCCACGCAGGCGGTGCCACGGGTGGTGGCGTCACGACCGGCGGCCACGCTGCGACCGGCGGTGGCGTTGCGACCGGCGGCCACGCTGCGACCGGGGCGGGAGCTGTCAGTGGCGCGGGCGGAGCCAGGAACGCGGGCGGAGGCATCCATCCGGCGATGCTGCTGCGGGCGGCTGTGATCATTCCGGCTCTGGTAGCGGCGGTAGCGCTGTCGGCCTTCGCCTGGTCCGCCGCGCGGCTCGCCCCGCGCGGCGTTCCGGTAGGTGTGGCCGGGACGGCCAAGGTAGCCGACGCCGTCGGGCACCGGCTCGACGGGCTCGGCGGGAAGTTCGATGCGCACACATACGGTTCCGAGGCTGCGGCCGTGGCGGCGATCCGGCACCGCGAGATCTACGGCGCGTTCGTGGCCGGTCCCGGCGGCCTGACCGTGCTCACGGCGCCGGCCGCTAGTCCCGCTGTGGCCACGCTGCTGACCAAGGTCGGCGAGGAAGCGGGCCAGCACGCGGCCGCCGGTCGCGCCGTCCCGGTGCGCGTCGTGGACGTGGTGCCCGCCGATCCCAATGATCCGCAAGGCATCGTGCTCGACTCCGCGTTCCTTCCCCTGGTGATCATCGGGTCCCTTGGCGGCGTGATGACATGGGTGGCCGGCCGGGATGGCCGGCGAGCAGGCTATCCGCAGGCTGGCGTGTTGCTCGTCAAGTCGGCGCTGATCGGTCTCGTCGTGGTCGGGATCGTGCAGGGCTGGCTCGGCGTCATCCCGGGGGACTGGGTGGCCAACGCCGCCGTTATCAGCCTGACCGTGATCGCGATCTCATCCACCGTCTGCGGGCTCGGGGCCATGCTCGGCGCGCCCGGCGTAGCGCTCGGCGGGCTGCTGATGGTGTTCGTCGGCAACCCGTTCTCCGGTGTGTCCTCCGCGCCGCAACTGCTGCCGAGCCCGGCAGGGACGCTCGGCCAGCTCCTACCCCCGGGTGCCGGCGCCAGCCTGCTGCGCAGCTCGGCGTTCTTCCACGGCTACGGATCAGGTACCCACCTGGTCGTGCTCGCGATATGGGCGGGCTGCGGGCTGACCGCGGTGATGGCTAGCCAGGCCGTTCGGCGGCGGCGCGCTGCGGCGGCGGGCAGGCAGGCCGAGATCTCGGCGGAGCCCAGCGTCCTGACCGCCTGATCAGCTACCGGGGCACCCGGCCGGGTGCGTGCTACCCGGCCGGATGCTCGACGTCCACCGGCGGCAGGTCCTGAACCTGCCGCTTGGTGACGCTGAGGCGGATGCCGTCGTCAGGGTCGACCTTGGCGACGGCGCCGATCGGGATGGCCACTTCTTTTTTGCCCCACAGGTGACCTTCCTGCAGCAGCACATGGGTCACCTGGCGTGATTTCCGGTCGACGACCAGCCCCTGGACGCGACCGATGGCGCCGTCGGTGGCGTGCACGTGCTCGCCGCGGCGCACCTCGACCTCGCCAACCGGGGTTGTGTCGTAGAAAACCTCCATCGGGCCGATGTCCGAGCCGAACCCAGCCACGCCGGGGCCGAGGCCGTAGTACGGCCAGCTGAGCGCCTGGTCCGGGCCATACGCGGGAACGCCGCCTGCGCCCGGGATGAACTGGGTCTCTTCGGCGTCGTCTAGCTGCTCGAACTCGGCCGTGGTGCAGGAGAGTCTGACCTGGCCTCCGGAGGCGTCGACGAGGTCGAGCGGCACCAGCTTGGCCAGGTCCAGCCGGTGCTTCGGCTCGACGACCAGATGGGTGACGGCGCGGGCGACGGGGTCCACGATCACGCGGCACACCACGCCGCAGGCCCCGTCGCTGCAGCTGACCTCGGCGCCGATCGTGAACGGTGTTGTCTCTGCCACGGCAATCCTCCTCGACGTGGTCACCGATACCCGCGTCCGGCTCGTGCAACCGCCGAAATAGCCCGGCAAAGCTCGCCCAACGCTGCTAACAGCGCAAGCCTTCGGCTTACCGGATATTACGACTCACTATTCTCAATCCGTGACCACTGGACGCATCCGGCCAGGGCACTCCCCGGCGTCGCTGCCGCCACGGCGGGCGATCCTTTACGCCGGAGCAATCGCCTCGCTGGCCGCGGCCTGCAGCGCCGGGCTGTCCCCTGCGGGTGCGCCGGAGGTCAGCGCCCAGGGCAAGTACGACTTCAACCGAGGCTGGCTATTCGGTGGCCGCTACGTGGCGGGATCCGCGGACCGCGACTACGACGACAGCGGCTTCGCCAAGATCACGCTTCCGCACACGGTGACGCCGCTGTCCTGGGGCAACTGGGACCCTGCGTCGTGGGAGGACGTCTGGGTCTACCGCAAGCACTTCACCCCGCCCCGCCTACCCGGCGGCAGCCGGGTCTTCGTCGACTTCGACGGCGTGATGGTGAACGCCACCGTGCTGGTCAACGGCACGGCGGTCAGCAGCCACCAGGGCGGGTATCTGCCGTGGCCGACCGAGCTGACCGGCCATCTGGCGGGTGGCGATAACGTTCTGGCCCTGATCGTGGATTCCCGGTGGCTGCAGGTTCCTCCGGACGGTGCGCCAGGCGGCGCATCAGCCGTGGATTATCTGCAACCGGGCGGCATCTACCGCGACTCCACGCTGCGCCTGGTGCCCGAGGTGTTCCTTTCCGACGTGTTCGTCAAGCCGGTCAACGTGCTCCGCCGCGACCGCAGCGTGCAGATCGAGGCCACGATCGACGCCGCGGCCGTGCCGAGGGGCCCGGTCCAGATCAGCGCCGAGCTGCGGGACGGGACCAGCGTCATCGCCACCGCATCGTCGCGGGTGACGATCACCGGGACCGGCGCCACGACCGTCACCTTCGGCATCACCGGGATCGGCGACGTGACGTTGTGGTCGCCGGACACGCCGAAGCTGTACACGGTCGCTGTGACGCTTGCCCCGGCGGGCCTGGCGCACACGCTGACGGTCAGCACCGGGTTCCGGGAGGCGGTGTTCAAGCTCGACGGCTTCTACCTCAACGGCCATCGATTCAAGATTTTCGGCCTGAACCGGCACCAGATCTTTCCCTACATCGGCATGGCGGCTCCCGCGCGGCTGCAGCGCAGGGACGCGGAGATCCTCAAGTACGAGCTGAACTGCAACATGGTGCGCTGCTCGCACTACCCGCAGTCCCCGCACTTCCTCGACGCCTGTGACGAGCTCGGCATCATGGTCTGGCAGGAGTCGCCCGGCTGGTTTTACGTGGGGGACGCCGCCTGGCAGGCCATCATGCTGCAGAACGTCCACGACATGGTGATCCGCGATCGCAGCAGGCCGTCGGTGATCGTCTGGGGTACCCGGCCGAACGAGGCGCCGAACTACCCGGCCCTGTACGCCCAGGCCCGCGAGCTCGCCCACCAGCTTGACGGCAGCAGGCAGACCACGGGCGCGATGATCCACTACTCCACGGACGGCTGGGCCGAGGACGTGTTCGCCTACGACGACTACCAGCACCGCGACGGCGACGCGGTGCTCGAGCCGCCGATGCCGGGTGTGCCCTACCTGGTCAGCGAGGCCGTCGGCGCGCTGGACGGGTCGCCGACCTACCGCTGGGTCGATTCCGGCGCGGTGCTGGCCGAGCAGGCAGTGCTGCACGCCCAGGTGCACAACATCGCCCGGTCCGACCCGCGTTACGCCGGGCTGCTTGGCTGGGCCGGGATCGACTACCCGTCGTACGAGGGCGGTATCCGCATCTGGGAGGGGCTGAAGACGCCCGGCGTCGTTGACACGTTCCGGGCGGCTAAGCCCGGCGCCGCGTTCTACGGTTCGCAGCGGGACCCGTCGGCGCACCCGGAGATTCTGCCTGCCTTCTTCTGGGACTTCGGCCCGGAGTCGCCGTCCGGCCCCGGCCCGGACGCCATGATCGCGACCAACTGCGACCGGCTGGAGATCTACGTCGCCGGGCACCACATCGCCACCGGCACCCCGGACAGCGCCCGCTTCGGCAGCCTCGCCTACCCTCCGGTATTCGCCAACCTCGGCGTCGACGGCACGGGCCTGCCGGAGCTGCGCATCGACGGCTACCTGCGCGGCAAGCTCGTCGGCTCGGTCCGCATGTCGGCAGACACCGCGCGGGACCGTCTCGTGCTGACCGCCGAAGACAGCTCGATCCGGGCGGACGGCTCGGACGCCACCCGGCTGACTTTCCGTGCCGTGGACGCGTACGGCAACCAGCGGCGCTTCGTGAGCGGCCTGGTACACCTGTCCATGGCCGGGCCGGTCACGCTCATCGGCGACAACCCGTTCGACTTCGGTGCCTACGGGGCAGTGGGCGGCGCGTTTGTCCGGTCCAAGCCAGGCCAAGTGGGTCCGATCACCGTTACGGCCCATCATCCAAGGCTCGGATCGTCCACGGTCCAGGTCACGGCCGTCGCGATGACCTGAGCGGAGCATCGCCCGGCTGAACCCGAATTGCTAGACGAACTTCGTCCGTATTAAGCTGGCTGACGCAACACTATGCTGGTCATCGAGACATCCGGATCTGGAGGAGTTGCGCATGACGGGGAGCCAAGGCGCCCCGGCACGCATTGCTCCCGTCGGCGGGCCGGTGACGGTTACCGGGGTGGCCCAGCGCCAGGCGTGGCGAGCGCACGAGCTGCCGCCGGTCGAGCAGGTTCGCTCCGGCGTATGGTCAATGCCGGTCACGATCCCGGACAACCCGCTTCGCTACACGCTCGCTTACCTGCTGCTGTCCGACACCGGCGCCGTGGTCGTGGACCCTGGCTGGGATTCCGAGCGCGGCTGGCAGGACCTGCAGGCCGGGTTCGAGACCGCGGGCGTGTCCGCCGACCGGGTCACCGGGATCGTCGTCACCCACGTGCACCTCGACCACCATGGGCTCAGCCGCCGCCTCAGCGAGGTATCGGGGGCGCCGATCGCGATGCATACCGCTGAGGTCCAGGCCCTCCCGTCCCGGATCAGGGAGGCCGTCGGGTCGCAGAGCGCGCACACCTGGCTGACGCGCTGTGGGGCGCCCGCCGACATGGTCGCCGAGTTCAACTCCGACCTCGCCGACATGCTCGGCGTGTTCCGCCTGGCCGAACCCGACGTGCTGCTGGATGACGGCGACGCCCTCGACCTGCCGGGCCGGCAGGTGCGAGTGGTGTGGACTCCCGGCCACACGCCCGGGCACATCTGCCTGTACGACGCCGACCACGGCGTGCTGCTCACCGGCGACCACCTGCTGCCGCGGATCTCCCCGAACATCGGCCTCACGCCGGGCTCGATGGACTCGCCGCTGGCCAGCTATCTGAACTCGCTGCGCACGATGGCCGACTACGACAGCGCCGAGGCGCTGCCAGCTCATGAGTACCGGTTCCGCGGGATCTCTGGGCGAGCGGGCGCCCTGATCGAGCATCACGGCGTGCGTGCCGGCGAGGTTCTCGACGTCATCGCCGCCGCGGGCCAGGCGACGATCTGGGACGTCACCACGAAGCTGACCTGGTCCCGCGGCTGGGATCAGATCACCGGTTTCATGCGCCGGGCCGCGCTGTTCGAGACCGCCGCCCACATCCAGTACCTGGAACAGGAAGGCAAGCTGGCCGTGCGATCCGGCTCGCCCGGTGAGCCGGACCTGCTGGAGGTCGTGCCGCAGGCCGCCAGCTGAGCCAGCGGTCGAACCAGCCGCCGTGCCGCCAATGGACGGCGTATCCCGCGGTCGCGGAGCCACTGCGCCGGGGGCCGGTTCGTCCTTGCCGATCAGAGCCACACGTCGGCCGTCGGCGAGCGGAAGATGGCGGGAGATGCCGCCGCTCCATGCGGTGAGCGACTCCGGCTTGCCGCCGCCCACCGGGACCGCCAAGCGGTTACGCCGGTACTCTTGCCCAGAGAGAATGACGCCGAACGATCTTCCCGACCGGACTCCAGCGACCGCCCGAGGGCCGCGCGTGGAGCGGATGTGCGTGATCTGCGGTCGGGGGTTCCTGATAGTCGGGAACCTCGCGCACCGGTACGCGACCTGCTCCCGTACCTGCTCAACCGCCCGCCGCAAGCTGGCGACGCACCGAGGTGTCCTCTCGCTAACATGCGCCCGCTGCAGTGCCGAGTTTACGATGAACCGGTCGCATCTCAAGGGACCGAGGACCGGCGAGTATTGCTCAAACTCCTGCCGCCTCGAAGCCTTGAACGCCCCGGCCGCGCCCCGCCAGAACCGCGAACTGCCGGACGTGTGGGAAGGAGTTCCGCGCTCCTTACTCGAAGCCTGACTCGGACGGCAAGTTCCGCGGCTTCTACTGCTCACGTCTGTGCATGTGGAGCGATGACGACTACCGCAAGCGGCGAGCCGTCAGGCACTCTCCAACCCGACTCGAAGGCTGGCTATTCGACACGCTGGACACCGCGGGCGTCAAGTACGAGAAATTCGGCAACGTCGGCCGATACGTGCCCGATGCGATGCTCACAGACTATGCGGTGATTATCGAGGTCGACGGCGTGATGTGGCATCGCGCACGAGTCGAGCACGACCAGCACAGAGACCACGACCTCGCCGCGGCCGGTTGGACAGTCATGCACTTCACCGACATCGATCTCCGCAGTCGGCCTCACGCCGCCCGCGTTCTCGGCGAAGCGATAGACCAGATCGTTGGGGGTGAGGCTCGCTACCGGCCGCCAACCCTCTGGCGCGAGGACCAGGTGGTTCCCTGTCAAGGCCGGGCCGCTGGGGATCTCGAAAAGGCTGCCGAAGTACATGCATGAGCGTTCCGCCGTGACCTTGTAAGGCAGGCCCTCTGAACCGGGCAACCGGAACTCAAGGAGTTCGACGCTTCGCCGTTCCAATATCGTGGTACTGCCCTGGCTGACGATCCAACCGAAGCGTGGCAGCTTCTCGTAACCATAACCCGTGCCGCGCAGTCGGCGTACGCAACGCAGCCGATTACGTGAAGGGCAGGACGTCGTCTGCTAGAACGCTTGTGTGCCGGAGATTGTCGGGATCCACGGGATAGCTCAGCAGTACCGCGGCCCGTATCAGCTCGCCGATGTGTGGCTGGCGGGGATTCGTGATGGCCTGTTCGCGGCTGGCCATCACGATACGGCGCGGGCACTGTCTCCAGAGGATGTGCGGGTCGCGTTTTTCGGTGACCTGTTCCGCCCGCCCGGCACCATGGCTGTCACTGATCCGCCCTACACCGCTTCGGATATCCGCCCTGGTCCGGAGCGGGACTTGCTGACTGCGCTCTACGCAGGCGCCGTCGCGAGCGATCCGGTCCTGGGGGAGCCAGTCGGGGCGATGGGAGCGGGGGTGGTGAGCGTGGAGTTCATGCTGGCACGGCTGGCCCGGTCGAAGACGTTCGCGCGGGTGGCTCAGCAGTTGTTCCTCAGGGATCTGAAGCAGGTGACGGCGTTCCTGGCGAACCCGGCCGTCAAGCAGGCGGTGCTGGGGCGGGTCCGCGGCCAGGTCGGCCTGGATGCTCGGGTGATGATTGGGCATTCGCTGGGGTCAGTGGTGGCCTACGAGTATCTGTGTCAGGATCAGCCGGGGCCAGTGGAGTTGCTGATCACGGTGGGCTCGCCCCTGGGGATCCCGAACGTGGTGTTCGACCGGCTGACTCCGGTGCCGGTTGCGGGAGCGGGGGCGTGGCCCGGCAGGGTGGCCAGATGGGTGAACGTGGCCGACCGGGACGACGTTGTGGCGCTGCGGAAGGATCTAGCGCCGTTGTTTCCCGGTAACTTGCCCGGCGTGCGGATCATTGACCGGCTGGTGGACAACGGTGATGAGCCGCACTCTGTCGGTCGGTACCTGAGCGCGGCGCAGACCGGGAGCGCGCTCAGCGATGTCCTCAAGTAGCGGGCCGACCGCGGAGCGGGGGCTGCTGGCGGCGGGCACTGAGCACTACGACCACGCGTCCTACGGTCGCCTGGAGGATGTGCCGCAGTCGCTGCGGATGGTGGTGGAGGTGCTGACGGCGGGTGGGTACACGGCGGTGGCCGCCGATCCGGGGTATGTGCTGGACCCCGAGCGCGACGTGCTGCGCGCTGCGCTGCGGCGGGCCGCGAGCTCAGCACGAGCGGTGGTTGTCTACTACACCGGTCATGGCGCTGACCTGCCGGGCGGCACCTTCTACCTGGTCGGGAAGGCATCGGGACCGGGCGGGCTGCTGAGCGATTCGGCCGTAGCAGCCCGTGACCTGCTGGAATTGGTAGTCGTGCGGGACTCGCGCGGTGATCCGCTGGCCAGCCAGCCTGCTGTGCTGGTGATCCTGGACTGCTGTTACGCAGGGACAGCGGGCATGGCCATGCTCCGTGACGCGCTAAACGGCGCCGGGAACGCCAGGACCTGGGTGATCGCGACTGCCGGGTCAGCGCAGTACGCGGTGGCCGGCCAGTTCGCCCGCGCGCTCCGCCACGTGCTTGCCCAGCCGCTGAGCGGGCCATCGCAGGAGTTCCTGTCGCTGGACAGCATCGTCGGGGCGGTCAATGCCGCCATCGCCGGTCATGCTGAGCAGGTCGCCCACCTGTTCGTGCCGCCCTCAGGGTCCACGGGCGTGCCCGGGTTTTTCCGCAACCCCGGCTACGTGGCCGGAGTTGCCGGGCGGACCGTGGACGAGCAGCATTGGCTGTCGCGAGCACAGGCTGGCCCGCAGGACACCATCTTGGGGTCGTACCTGACCGGCGTGACCGGCCGCCGCCTGGCTATTGAACATTTCGCCAGCTGGGTCACGGGCCCTGAGCCTGACCGGCTCGCCGTAGTCACGGGGGGCCCGGGCACCGGTAAGTCGGCGCTGCTGAGCCTGCCGGTGCTACTCTCCCAGCCGGCGCGCCGGGGCCACTTGCTGCAACCTGGATCGGGTTCCTTGCTCCATTACGCCGCCGGCCTGATCACGGCCGGGCTTCCGGTCACGGCCGTGCACGCCCGCGGCCTGTCCACCGACCAAGCCGCCCGGGCCATAGCCCGCGGCCTCGGCCGGGTCCCGGTGTCAGCGGCCGATCTGCTAGAAGACCTCGAAGCTAACCCGGTGACCGGCAGCCACGTCGTGGTCATCGACGCGATCGACGAGGCAACTTCCCCGCAGACTATGCTCACCGACCTCGCGGTGCCGCTGGCACTCCAATCCGGCCTCCGGCTCATCGCGGGAGCTCGCCGTCACGTCCTGCCGTCATCAGTTGACACCGGAATGATCATCAACCTGGACGCCAGTCAGTACCAGGACCCGCAGGCTCTAGCCGACTACGTCAGCCAGCTCCTGACCGCCACCGCCGAGCCCGACGTTACCACCTCCTACCAGCAGGCCAGCCCGGACACCGTCAGCGCTGTGGCAGCCGGGATCGCACGCCGCGCCGCTACCGGCGCCGGGGACGCGGAATCGTTCCTGCTCGCCCGGCTACTTGGGCTGTCCGTCCGGAACCGGCCCGAACCCGCTGACCTGTCCAGCCCAAGCTGGCTAGCCGACCTGCCGGCCAGCATCGGCGAGGCATTCGATGAGGACCTGGCCCGTCTCGGCGACAAACAGCAGTTGGCGCGCGCCCTGTTGACTGCCCTGGCCTGGGCTAAAGGACCTGGACTGCCCTGGGAAACCATCTGGGCACCTGCCGCCCGCGCCATCACCGAGCCCGGCGACCGCAGCAGTGAACTCGTCATTGGCGATGACGGCATCCGCTGGCTGCTCGCCAACGCTGGGGCATACATCATCGAGGATGTCGGCCCAGGCAAGCGGTCGGTGTACCGGCCGTTCCACGACCTGCTGGCCGTCCACCTTCGCGGCGAACCCACCAACGAGCAACGCGGAGCCGACCCGGCCGCCGGAGCAGCCTGGCACGAGTGCCGCACCAGCACCGAGGCGGCGATCACTCGCGCCCTGCTCGGCACCGTTCCGGCAGCACCAGAAGGAGGGCCGGACTGGCTCACTGCGCACCCCTACCTGACGACCTATCTCGCCCAGCATGCCGCCGCAGCTGGAACCCCAGTGCTCGCCGACCTCACCCGCGACCATGGCTATCTCGCCGTGGCCGACCCGGTCACCCTGACCCCGCTGCTGTCACCCGCAGATCCGGAATTGCGCGAGACCGCGCGCGTCTACCGCCGCGCGCGGCCGCTGCTAGGCAGCAATGCCAGCGCCAACGCCGCCTGCCTCGCCGAGGCTCGCCTCGCTATCACCGGAGCTATCACGCCCGCTGAGAACACCAGCGTGCGCCCGCTGTACCGCACGCACATGGCAGCAGTCAGGCAAGACGACAGCCTTCTGACCCTCACCGGGCACGCCCGACCGGTGCGCTCGGTGGCGTTCGGCACCGCACCGGACGGGCGGCTGGTCCTGGCTACCGGAAGCACCGACCGGACCGCGCGGGTGTGGGACCCGCTGACCGGCACGGCCCTCAGCGGCCCTCTGACCGGTCACACCGACTGGGTCAGCTCGGTGGCGTTCGGCACCGCGCCGGACGGGCGGCTGGTCCTGGCTACGGGAAGCACCGACCGGACCGCGCGGGTGTGGGACCCGCTGACCGGCACGGCCCTCGGCGGCCCTCTCGACGGGCACGCCAGTGCGGTGACGTCGGTGGCGTTCGGCACCGCGCCGGACGGGCGGCTGGTCCTGGCTACGGGAAGCACCGACCGGACCGCGCGGGTGTGGGACCCGCTGACCGGCACGGCCCTCGGCGGCCCTCTCGACGGGCACGCCAGTGCGGTGACGTCGGTGGCGTTCGGCACCGCGCCGGACGGGCGGCTGGTCCTGGCTACGGGAAGCACCGACCGGACCGCGCGGGTGTGGGACCCGCTGACCGGCACGGCCCTCGGCGGCCCTCTCGACGGGCACGCCAGTGCGGTGACGTGGTGGCGGTCGGTGGCGTTCGGCACCGCACCGGACGGGCGGCTGCTCCTGGCGACCGCCAGCACCGACGGCGCGCGGGTGTGGGACCCGCTCACCGGTCGGCTCCTGCGCGGCCCTCTCATTGGCCACGCCGACTGGGTGAGATCGGTGGCGTTCGGCACCGCACCGGACGGGCGGCTGCTCCTGGCCACTGCCAGCACCGACCGAACCGCGCGGGTGTGGGACCCCCTCACCGGCCCGCCCCTCACCGGGCACGCCAGTGCGGTGACGTCGGTGGCGTTCGGCACCGCGCCGGGCGGGCGGCTGCTCCTGGCCACCGCCAGCACCGACGGCGCGCGGGTGTGGGACCCGCTCACTGGCACCCTCATCAGCGACTCCCTAACCGTGTACACCAGATCGACGAGGTCGGTGGCGTTCGGCACCACGCCGGGCGGGCGGCTGCTCCTGGCCACCGCCGGCACCGGCAGCACCGCGCGGGTGTGGGACCCGCTCACCGGCCGGCTCGTCAGCGGCCCCTTCATCGGGCACGCCGACTTGGTGACGTCTGTGGCGTTCGGCATCGCACCAGGCGGGCGGCTGCTCCTGGCCACCGCTACCGGCAGCACCGTCCGGGTGTGGGACCCGCTCACCGGCACCCCCCTCAGCGGCCCGCTCATCGGGCACGCCGACTGGGTGAGGTCGGTGGCGTTCGGCACCGCGCCGGGCGGGCGGCTACTCCTGGCGGCCGCCAGCTCCGATGGCACGCGGCTGTGGGACCCGCTCGCCGGCGCCCCCCTCAGCGACCCCCTCACCGGGCACGCGAGTGCGGTGACGTCGGTGGCGTTCGGTACCGCGCCGGGCGGGCGGCTGGTCCTGGCCACCGGAAGCACCGACCGAACCGGGCAGGTGTGGGACCCCCTCACCGGGACGGCCCTCGGCGGCCCTCTCACTGGGCACGCCGGTGCGGTGACGTCGGTGGCGTTCGGTACCGCGCCGGGCGGGCGGCTGGTCCTGGCCACGGGAAGCGACGACCGAACTGCCCGGCTGTGGGATCCAATGGGCCAGATTGGCCTCCTCGTGGTAAGGCGCCGATCGGGCGTCAATGCAATTGCGGCGTCGAGGCTGTTGCTGGCAATAGGTGACGACGAAAGCGCCTGCGCAATCGAGCCCGCGCTGTAACCTCAGCCGGCAACACGATGATGCGTGGAGGGCACCTTCGCCGCCCCGTGGTCAGGCGGTTGCTCAAAAACTGACTGGCGAACAGCTGGGCAGGTTTGATCTGCCGTGACGACATGGTGGTGGGCGCCAATTTCCTCTTCTTGGCCTGTTTCGGCCGCGCCGCGGGCTGAGCGGCAAGCGCACCCAAACAGTCCTCCGGCGGCCCGGGTTCCGGCGAAAGAATCCCCTTTGACAAGGTCGCAGACGTGGACCCTCCACACACCGTTGACTCTCACGTTCCGGCGATCGCGCGAGCCACGAGGGCACCTTAGTCCAAGCGTCAGCCGATTGGTCACTGCCCAGAAGTGCAGAAACATCACGAACGACAGCGATCTGCTGTCCGGTGCCCACCGGACGCCGTCCGCCGACTGGGTGAGCCGCTTCGACGGCGAGGTCCCGTCCGCGGGAACGGCCGACAGTCCGTCGTGCACGAACCTGACCCAGCGGCGACTCGGGGAGATCACCGGATGCAGTTCCGGGGCACCATCGACGGCAAGCTCTACGGTCCGGTCGCGCATGCACCGATGATCTAAGTGTGCCTTGGACTTGGGCGGGTTCGCCGCAGGATCGGCTAGGGCTGGTTGGCCTGCGGGTGCGGGGGAGCCGGGCTCTGGTGTCGTCGTCCGCCGGGCTGTACACGGCGATGCGCAGGTCCGCTATGCCCGAGACGTCAAGCTCAGCGCGCGTGAACGTCATCGGCCCGGCGTCGGCGTGGCTGAATCGCAGGGTGCGCGGCGCGGGCCCGGCGACCTCGTGGCGCGCCCACAGCTCGGCGAACTCCCGGCTCAGGCCCGCTAGGCGGCGGATGTCCTCATCCCACTCCAGGTCGCCGACATGTTGCGCGTACGCGGCACGCAGCCGGGCGACCATGTACGGGATCTCCTCGTCGTAGTTGAGGAACTGCTCGCGTGCCCGTGGCTCGGTGACCGCGCACCAGAGCAGGTTCTTGTGCACGCACGGCAGCGTGTGCCAGTCCCAGAACATCTCCTCGTGCGCGGTGTTCGTCTCGACGACGTCGAACTTGGAGTTGATTAGCACGGCGGGAAGCGGGTCAAGCGAGCGGAGCGCGTCGCAGACGGCCTCGGGCACGGCGGCTGGCTTGGCGGTCGACCGCAAGGGCATTGCCTCGGCGAGCCGGTACAGGTGCCAGCGGCCGGCGCCGTCGAGCTGCAGCGTCCGGGCGACCGCGTCGAGCACCTGCCAGCTCGCGTTGATCGGCCGGCCTTGCTCCAGCCACGTGTACCAGCTGACGCCCACCCCGGCCAGCAGGGCGACCTCCTCGCGCCGCAGGCCCGGGGTCCGGCGCCGCGGCCCGGGCGCCAGCCCAAGGTCCTCGGGCCGCAGTCGGGCCCGGCATGCCTTGAGGAAGCTGCCGAGCTCAGCCCGGCGGGCCCGGTCCGTGCGCGCACCGTCCGTACGCGCACCGTCCGTTTGAGGTCCGCGCACCATCCCGGCCAGAGACGGGGGTAGCCATCCGGTGGCCGGCTATGTCGGCAGTGGTCACAACTCGAGTCTCGCATTAGGGTCTGACACTCATGGGCCGGGCGCATGCGGCGGGTGCGCGTCAATTTTGTGGTGACTGGCCGGTAGCTTGGCTGGTCGGCTGGTCAGGCGGTGCGCGTCTGAGTGTCTGGGTTGTTGCAGATGGCTTCCCAGGTTCTGCTGGCTTCCTTGCAGCGGAGGGCGATGATCGAGTCGGCTCCCGCGACGGTCCAGTGCATGCCGGACTGCTTGAGCCTTTGGCCGATGACGGTTTTGCAGCTGGCCTCGACGACACCGGAGCCGGTGAACAGGCCGCGGGAGCGGAACCAGTGGTAGCGCATGCGGGGGGCGTTGCTGAGGAAGTAGCCGAGTTCCTTCTCGGCTTCGTCTTTCTTGGCGCCTTCCAGGGGGTACTGGCGGACGGCGGCCTCGATGCCGTCGATGTAGCCGTAGTCGAGGTCCTCCAGGCGGGCGGCGAGCCATTGGTCCCTGTGGTCGAGCAGCATGAACTCCAGGGCGCGGGTCAGGGAGTGCAGGTGCTCGCGGGCGTGGTAGAGGTCGACGATCTGGGTGGCCTCGGGGAACTTGGCGGTGGCGATGCCCCAGATCCAGGCGGCGCCGTCGCCAATGATCGTGAACTGGCGGATGTGGTCTGCGCCGCGGCGGATTGCCTCGGCCTTGACCAGGCCGGCGAACACGGAGGCGGGCTCGAAGGTCGCGATGACGCTCGTGGAGGCCCGGTCGCGGACCGGGTAGCCGTCGGTGTCGAGCTTGTCCTGGGTGAAGAAGACGGCGAGCTTGACCTCGCGGGTGCGGGCCCGGCCGTCTTCGCCCTTGCCCTTGCGGTTTGCCGTTTCCCTGCTTGCTCATGGGGACCCGGTGCCGTCGATGACGGCGTAGAGCTTGTCCGGGGGCAGGGATGGCAGCAGCGGCACGAGCCTGCGGGCGGCGATCAGCGCGGCGCGTTCCCGCCCGGCCGCCGCGACGGCTGCGCCGCTGGCCTCGGCCGTCCGCTCGGTGCGCTTGGCCGTCAGCCGGACCCCGGCCAGTTCCTCCAGCAGCCGCGCTGCCTGCGCGAACGGCACGGCTGCCGCGGCCATGTCGTTCATCGCCGCCAGGCCCGGCGACATCGACGTGGCGGCGACGCCGAGCTCGGCGTCCCGTGGTGCCAGGCCCTGCCCGCACTGCGGGCAGTGATACCAGGCCCGCGTCAGCGTGACCAGGCCGAGGACGGTGTCGAAGGACTTGTCCCGGTCGCCGGCGAAGCGGGCCTCGTGGCCGTTACCGCACGGGACACGCGGCCCGCGGTGGCTGCGGCCGGCGGCCAGCAGCTGCTCCAGCATGCTCCCCCCGAGCCGCAGCAGTCCCGCGCGGATCACCTGCTCGGCGGCTTCCAGCCCCGCATCGTCGCAGCCCAGGGCCTTGGCCGCCTCGCCGGCGAGCCGTCCTAGCTCGGCGGCCTTCTCCGCCGTGAGCGCGTCCCGGAGCCCCCCTTTTCCCTGGCGTCCCAGGAACGGCATCAACGCCGGCGTCGCCCGGCACGGCCGGGCGCACGGCGCAGATTGCCTCGTTCACCTCCGTGACCTGCCCGATCAAGTCCCTGAACCGCTCGTACTCCGCGACTTCGCGGCGGGCCTTGTCCAGCTCCGGCCCCGGTCTCAGGTGAACCGTCCGCGTCCGCCCGGCCGCCTTCCGCGTCAGGTTCCACTGCGGCCCGTGACCCGGATGCCCCGGGCCAGCGCACCTGCAGTTCGGCTTGCCGCACTTGCGGCGCGCCTCGTTCAGCGATCCCCGGCGGAAGTCCCCGACCTGCCCTAGCTCTGCGTAAAGCTCCGCACGCCGGCGCTCGAGTTCCGCCAGCTCATCACGCTTGTCAGGCACGGCATCCCTTAATCTGAGAGTATTAGTACTCTCAGATTAAGCCCGCAGCCAGCCACGATCCAGAACCGCCACTAATCTGACGCGCACCCCTATGCGGAGGGCACAAGGCTGCTCGAAAAGATGATCAACGTCTCACAGCATGGGTCGGTTTAGTGCACCTTGCGGCGTAGACGAAGCTCGCGCTGAGACTGAGCGCGAGCGCACTCACGTGAGCAGTACTTCACCCCGCCGGTCCGATACTGACCGTACTCTGCCCTGCCGCGCTGCCTGACGAAGAGCCGCTGGCAGGTCTCACTCGCGCACCGGCGCGGTGCTGCGCCCTCGGCCAAGTGATTGTAGAGCGCCGAGGTATTCGGTGAACGCCTCATCCCGCTCAGTGCCTAGTTGTGCCGTCGAGCTATGGCGGCAGCCGACTATGCGGAACCTGCACGATGCCGGATTATGGTGCATGATCTCGCCACTCGCGTTTGGTCACAGCGGACGAGCCCGCAGTTATCCGCGGTGAGCTGACCTGTATGTCAGCTGTCTTGGACTAGATCGGCGACGTCGTGATGCAACTTGGCCATCGCCTGGTCGAATGTGGCTAGCCGGGATCCGTGTGCTCGCGCAAGCTGTGCCAGATAGGCATCGGTCACCTGCCGGTGGCCGATGATTCCTTGGGTTGGCACATCGGTGTACGGGATATCATCAGCCCAGAATTCGTGCCGGGGGTCGGCGGTCGTGCCGTCGAGGATCGCGTGCGCCGCCGCGGCCGACTGGCCCTCGCGGACGAGCAGCCGCATCAGGCTGCCCTGGGTGATCGGGCAGGTCGCGAAGTGGCCGGCCATATCGGTGAACCAGTTCTCGGCGGCCTCATGGTGGACATGATCGTCGACGAGCAGGGCAATGAGCACGTTCGCGTCAAGGAGGACGGTCACTGATCGTCATCCTCCAGCTGTCGCACGTCCTCCGTGGTGATTGTCCTGCCGAGATGTGCGACCGGCAGGCCGGTGCGAGGGCTCTTCCCTATCTCGCCGGGGCCGCCAGTGCCGAGCCCGCGGCGGATAAGCCCGGCGACGGTCTGGCTCAGCGACTGGTGGGTATCCCTGGCTATCGCGACCGCCTGAGCGTGAAGATCCTCAGGGAGGTCGATAGTAGTCCGCATGTCAGTAGCGTATCATCATCGCATCATGATGCGATGATGCAGATGTTGGCGCAGCTCGATGTCCTCCCTGGTTCGGTTCCGCTGGATGAGGCCGAGTCGGCCGTTCTGCGCGCCCCACGTCACGTGTCGGCAAGAGAGCGGTTACCGGACATGCCGTCGACGCGGCGGATGATGTCCCGGCACAGCTGGGCGACGTCGCCGGGGTCGTCGGTGAACTGGGACGGCTTGATGCAGAACGTGGTGAACCCGGCCGCAACCTGCGGCGGGATCGTCGCCAGGGCCTGGCCAAGGTCGGCCACGCTGTCGTTGTCGGGGAACACGGCCCGGGTTCCGCCGACGAGTTCCAGACCGTTCGGATCGCGCCCGGCCGCCCGCAGCGCATCGTCCAGCCTGTGCATCTCCTCGGCGGACGGCCGACCGAGCGGGTTGAAGCCGTCGCCATACCTGACGATGCGGTCCAGCATGCGCCGGTGCAGGCTGGCGCCGCCGAGCCACAGTGCCGGGCCCTCCGGCCGGAACGCCTTCGGCTCGAAGTACACGTCGCGGAACGAGTAGTGCGCGCCCGAGTACGACGCTGGCGTGTCCCGCCACAGCACCGTCCACGCCTCGAGGTGCTCGTCGAGCAGCTCACCCCGGGAGCGGAACGGCACGCCGAGCGCGGCGTACTCCTCCTCCAGCCAGGACACCGTCGGCTGCACCACCAGCCTGCCGTTGCTGACCAGGTCCAGCGAGCCAAGCTCGCGGGCGAGCAGCAGCGGGTGCCGCAACGGGGCGATCACCGCGCTGGCCACCAGCCGGATCCGCTCGGTGACCGCCGCGATCGCGGACAGCAGCACCAGCGAGCTCGGCCACGGCGTCGCCGGGTCCTGGTTACCCGGCAGCGCGTACTCGCGCGGGTTCGGCATGACCCCGTTCGCGCCCGCCGAGGGGCCCAGCACGACGTGCTCGCTGATCATGACGGAGTCGAACCCGGCATCCTCGGCTTCCCGTGCCCACCGCACCAGGGCCGGCAGATCGCGTCCCGGCGCCATGGTCCAGTTCTCGCTCAAGATCAGGCACATCTTCGGCGCGCCCACACTCATCCCTCCCTTCCTCCTCACCCCAAGAACCGCCGCCGCCCCCCACCCCTCTACCCCTCACCCCGCACCCGCCCCCCGCCACCCCGTCACCCCGCCGCCCCGGGCAGCCCGCCACCCGCGAACCCCGAGCGCTTTTAATGCTCGATGACGTTATTGGTTCGCTTTTGTCCGGCCGCGACCGGCCAAAAGCGAACCGCCAGGGCCGGCGTCGATTGAGATTGGTGCTTGTGTGGCGGGCGGGGCCTATGATCACCGGGCGGCCACAGCGGGTCAGGGTCGGTTCGGGGGGCGGATGCCGCGGAACTCCCAGTCGCCGCCGAGGGCCGTCGATACGACCTCCTCGCTCTCGGTCGGCTGCGCACCGAAGTCGGGCGGGACCGGCCCGGGCCGGCCACGACATGGCTGGTCAGCCGGCCGAGACCGTCGACCTCGACGTCGACGACGTCGCCCGGCCCGACCGGCCGGGAGCCGGCGGGCGTGCCGGACAGCAGCACGTCGCCCGGGTTGAGCGTGATCGTCCGCGCGATGTCGGCGACCAGGTAGTGCATGTCCCACTTCATCTCGTCGGTCGACCCGTCCTGGGCCAGCCGGCCGTTGACGTAGGTGCGCAGCCGCTTGCCGTGGAAGTCCCAGCCGGTCATCAGGCCCGGGCCGAGCGGCGCCATCGTGTCCGAGCCCTTGACCCGCAGCATCGACCCGGCGTCGGTGTCGCGGAAGTCGTGCAGCCCGAAGTCGTTGGCGATCGTGTACCCCGCGATGTACTCGCCGGCCTGCGAGGGCGGCACGCCGCGGCAGGTGCGGCCGATGACGATGGCCACCTCGCCCTCGTAGTTCAGGTACTTGCAGCCCTGCGGCCGGACCACGGCGCCGCCGTGCCCGACGAGCGCGGAGACCGGCTTCTGGAAGTACGTGGGCGCCGGGGGCAGCTTGGCCCCGAACTCGGTGACCCGGCTGAGGTGGTTGAGGTGCACCGCGATGATCTTGGACGGCGTCACCGGCGGCAGGTGCACCGCGTCCGCGGCGCCGACCCGGCGGCCGTCGCCGGTGACCAGGTCCTCGCCATCGCGGTGGACCTCGACGGCCGCGCCCTCCAGCAGGATCCTGCGGTACTCAGGCATCTTTACCCCCACCCGCCGTCCTCATCCCGCCCGCCCAGCCGACCAGCCGGCGGCGGGCCGGTCGAACCATACGTGCATCTGGCCGGTGCCGACGGAGTTCTCGTAGTCGCTGAACGGGCGGCCCGGCGCGGTCACCGCGCGTCCGCCCAGCGCCGCGATCATCATCAGGTAGTGCGCGAACTTGGCCTCCGGCCGCACCTTGGCGAACTCGGGCATCGTGTCGATCACCTGGGCGTGGTCGCCCGCCTGCAGCCAGGCGATCCGCTCGGCGTCCGCCGCCCGCGCCTCCGCGGTCCTGACGTGCGCCGGGTTGCTGGCCTCGTGTGCGCGCAACTCGCGCAGCGGCCAGAACGTGTGCGACATCGCGCCGGACGCCAGCAGCAGTACCCGCCGGCCGGTCTGCTCGATCGCCTCGCCCAGGGCCCGGCCCGCGCGCAGGAAGTCCTCGGTGTCGCCGGTCTCCGCGGTGTTGCTGACCGAGACCCACTGCTTGCCGAGCCCGCGGCCCAGGTAAGTCCACAGGTTCACGGTGCCGTAGTGGAGTGGCAGGAACGGGTCGTCGATCGCGGTTATCCAGGTGCCGTGCTTTTCGCCGAGTGCTGCCACAGTGTGCGCAAGCTCGGGGTCACCCTGCCAGTCGTAGGGGACCCGGCACATACCGCGCGGAAGCTCATCGGAGGTGAACAGGCCGGCCCGGACGTCGTGGGCGGAGACAACGAACTCCACCGTGGTGAACCAGTGTGAGTCGAACACCACCACGGTGTCGTAGTCGAGCACCTCGAAGACCTCGGCGCGCAGCCGTTCCAGCCCGGGGACCAGGCTGATCTCCTTGCCCTCGTTGAGGTCCAGGCGGTCCTGCCGCGGAAGCATGATCGTCGGGACGTGAGCGAGCAGGCCCGCTCCGACAACTTCACCCATCGCTGCGCCATCCCTCCGGGGCGTACACGGTGTTCTTGACGTCGCCGTAGAAGTCGAAGCTCCAGGTGCCGCCCTCCCGGCCGATCCCGGACAGCCCGGCGCCCCCGAACGGGGCACGCAGGTCGCGGACGAAGAAGCAGTTGACCCAGACGGTTCCCGCGACCAGACGCGCCGACACCCGCTCGGCGCGGTCGTGGTCACCGGTGAACATCGTGGCGGCCAGCCCGTAGCGGGTGCTGTTGGCGAGCGCCACCGCCTCGTCCTCGCCGGAGAAGGTCTGCAGCGTGAGCACCGGGCCGAAGACCTCCTCGGTGAGGATCTCCGAGCCGGGCTTCGCGTCGGCCAGCAGGGTCGGCCGGTAGTACAGCCCGCCGAGGTCGGCGTTGACGGTGCCGCCGAGCAGCGGGCGCGCACCGGCGGCCAACGCCCGGCGCACGAAGCCGTCGACCCGTTCCAGGTGCGCCCGGGTGATGTTCGGGCCCATGTCGGTGTCGTCGTCTCTGGGATCGCCCTGCCGCAGGGCCGCGGCGGCGTCGAGGAAGCGCGCGGTGAACTCGTCGGCGATGCGCTCGTCAACCAGCAGCCTGGTCCCGGCCAGGCAGACCTGCCCGGCGTTGTCGTACTGGCCCACGGCGTGCCGGACGGCCAGGTCCAGGTCGGCGTCGGCGAACACGAGCAGCGGCGACTTGCCGCCGAGTTCGAGCGAGACCGGGGTGAGCTGCGCGCCGGCCGCTGCGGCGACGAGGCGCCCGGTGGCGACCGAGCCGGTGAAGCAGACCCTGGCCAGGTCCGGGTGCGCCGCGAGCGGTGCGCCCGCTTCCGCGCCGGTGCCCTGCACGACGTTGAACACGCCGTCGGGCAGGCCCGCCTCGGCGGTGATGTCGGCGAGCAGGCTGGCGGTCAGCGGCGCCCACTCCGGCGGCTTGGCGACCACGGTGTTGCCCGCCGCGAGCGCGGGAGCGATCCGCCAGGTCGCCAGCATCAGCGGCGCGTTCCATGGCGTGATCACCGCGGTGACGCCGGACGGTGCCCAGGACACCTGCTCCCGGTGTCCGTTGATCTCCAGGTCACCCGCGTCGAGGCGGCCGAGCCAGTCGGCGAAGAAGCGGAAGTTGTGCGCCGCCCGCGGCATCACGCCGCGCCGGTGGGAGCGCAGCAGAGCGCCGTTGTCGCGGGTTTCCACCTGGGCGAGGTCCTCGGCCCGGCGCTCGATGCCGTCCGCTATCGCGTTCAGGGCTCTCGATCGGAGTTCCGGTGATGTCGAGGACCAGCCGCCGAATGCCTCGCGGGCGGCCTGCACCGCGGCGCTGACCTCGGCCGAAGTGCCGCGCGCGATCTCGGCGATCGGCTGTTCGTCAATGGGGGAGATGTCGGTGAAGGTCGCCGCGGAGCCGACGCGGCGGCCGCCGATCCAGTGCCGGGTGTCGACGTCGACGCCTGCCACCCTGGCCGTGTTCACCATCCAGCCGCCCTCACCACGTGTCGTTTGGAGCCAAACTATATTTCGGCTCGTGGGCCGTCAAGACGCTGCGGCGCGCGCGGGTGGCGAGCGCCCCCGGGGGCCGTCAAGGCGCTGCGGCGCCGCGGGTGGCGAGCACCTCCGAGGACCGTCAAGGCGCTGCGGCACGGCGCGTGGCGAGTACCCGCCCGCCGTCCCAGGTGACCCCGACCTGCCGGTAGTAGCCGCCGATTATCTCGCCGACCTCCAGCCGGGCCAGCTCCTCGGTTGGCGAGTCGAACAGCTCCAGGGTGGCGTCGCCGCGCCAGGCCGGGCCGGCCTCGACGCTCGCGCTGCCGGAAGCGATCAGCTCGTCGAGAGAGTCCGGGGCGCCCTTCTCGATCGACGGCAGCCACCGGTGATGAGCCATCGGGTGCGCGTTGACAAACCCGTTCGCGGCGGTCATCTCGCGCAGCGTCACCACCGCCTGGGCGAGCCGCCGGTCGGCCGCTGCCAGCGTTCCGGCGAAGACCCCGCCGGGCCCGATCCGCGGGGCCGCGCGGCCGAACGGGTGCGGGCGGGTCTGGTGGATCGACCCCAGCTTCTTCGGGTAGCCCTGGTACAGGCCGCGGACCAGCGCGAAGTCGGAGTCGACCCAGATGTAGACGCAGCGCGAGTACACCTGGCCCTCGAAGCTGCACCGGACCACGGCGAAGCACTCCTTGTACTGCGCGCGGACCGGATCCAGGAGCTCGGCGCCGTCGTCGCCGCAGGACTGCCAGTCGGCCCAGATCAGCGCCACTGCGCCGGGGTCCTCCGGGGCGGGGCTGAGCGGGGCGGGCAGCAGTTCGGCGACCCGCGCCGGGTCGGTCCGGTACTCGACCGTGAGCAGGTCGCCGGAGTAGTGCCACGGCGGGGGCGGCAGCAGCGAGGACCGCCCGGTCGCGGTCCTGGGGTAGAAGAACCCGGCGACTTCGCTCACGTCCGCTCCTCGGTCGTTTGTAGCCGTACGGTTCTGGCTGCTACGGATGCTAAATGGTCGGCCCGCGGTCCGTCACCAGTGGCCTCGGCGCAGCTTGCGGGCGCGCCGCGGCGGCTGCGACGCTTGCAGCATGCGGCATTGCGGGATCCTCGCGCACAGCACCGAGGGCGCGGCCCTGTGCTTCCTCGAGTTCTGCCAGGAGGGAGTCCGCCGCCTGGGTTCCCACGTGTACCCGGATCTGACACTGGACTACATCGCGTTCGGGCCCATGATGCCCGCGTGGGAAGCGGGCGACTACGACTCGATCCGGGCCACGCTGTCGGTGAGCGCGGACCGGCTCGCCCGCGCGGGCGCCGAGTTCTTCATCTGCCCGGACAACACCGCGCACCTTGCCCTGGAGCGGCCCGGGCCGGACCTGGCCCTGCCGGGCCTGCACATCGCGGAGGTGGTCGCCGAGCAGGCCGCCCGCGACGGCCGCACCCGCGTGGGAGTGCTCGGCACCCGGTACACCATGGACAGCACGCTCTACCCGCGGGCGCTCGCCGCCCGCGGGATCGCCAGCGAGGTTCCCGGCGAAGCCGACCGGCAGCTGCTCAACAAGATCATTTTCGACGAGCTGGTGAACGGCGTGTTCGCCGAGCAGTCCCGCCAGGAGTACGTCCGCGTCATCGCCGACCTGGCGGAGCGTGGCTGCGACGCGGTTGCGCTCGTGTGCACCGAGATCCCGCTGCTGGTGACGCCCGCGGACTCGCCCCTGCCGATCCTGGACTCCACCCGCCTGCTGGCTCGCGCCGGCCTCGCGGTGGGGGTGGGGGACCGCCCGTTGCCGGCCTGGCGCGGCGGCCCGGTCCAGTGACGGCGGGCGGGCCTTGCCGGGGCGGTTCGGCGCGGTTTACGCTGCGACAGTTCGTTTGTATCCGAACGTTTTCCGCCGCGCCTGCCCTGCCAACCCGGGAGCCGCCGTGACACAGGCACCAGACGTCGCCGCCATCTGCGAGCGGCTGCGGGAACAGGGCGTGGACGTGGTCCGGGTCTCCTACCCCGACATGATCGGCGTGGACCGCGGCCGCGACGTGCTGCTCGACGAGCTGCCCACGGCGGTCGGCCATGGCCTGGCGTTCTGCCGCGCGGTCTACCACACCTCCCCGATGGCCGACGTGGTGCCGGTCCAGGGCGGCCTGGAGATGGGCCTGCCGGACATCACCGTCTACCCCGACCTGACGACGCTGACGCCGCTGCCGTGGGAGCCGAACGCGGCCTGGTGCCTCGCCGACGCCACGACCCCGGACGGCGCGGCGGCGCCGGAGTCGCCGCGGACCGTCGCGCGGCGGGTGGCCGAGCAGGTGGCCGGCCTCGGCTACACCCTGGTCTGCGGCCCGGAGCTGGAGTTCTTCGTCTGCCAGCAGGCCGCCGACGGCAGCTGGCAGCGGTACGCGAACGACCCGGGCAACGTGTACGTGGTCGGCAGGAAGGGCGACCCCGAGGGCCTGCTCCTGCACATGCTGCGGCAGCTCAGGGACGCGGGGCTGCGCGTGACCACGGCCAACCACGAGTTCTCGCCCGGCCAGTTCGAGATCAACCTCGGTCACTCGGAGCTCGCCGACGCCGCCGACCGCTCGTTCCGGCTGAAGTCGGCGGTCCAGGAGATCGCCCGGCACCGCGGGCTGCTGGCCACGTTCATGGCCAAGCCCTTCAACGACGAGGGCGGTTCCGGGTTCCACGTTCACATCTCGATCAATGACGCCTCCGGGGCCAACGTTTTCGGGGATCCGGACGGCCCGGACGGGCTATCGCCAACCGCCCGTTACGCGATAGGCGGGGTGCTCCGGCACGCCAGGGCACTGAGTGCGCTGCTGAACCCCACCGTGAACTCGTTCAAGCGGTTCGGCCCGGACACGCTGGCGCCGTGGCTGATCGACTGGGGCCTGGACAACCGCAGCGCCATGGTCCGGATCCCGCCCGAGCGGGGGGCTGCCGCGCGGATGGAGGTCAGGCTCGGCGACGCCACCGCCAACCCGTACCTGGCCATGGCCGCGCTCGGTGCGGCCATCTACCTGGGCATCCAGGACAAGGTGGAGCCGCCGGCCAAGCTCGAGGGGTATGGCTACGACCCGGCCAGATCGCAGATGCTGCCCATGCGGCTGGGCGAGGCGCTCGACGCGCTGGAGTCCGACAACGAGCTCGGCGCCGTGCTCGGCGAGTTCTTCGTGACGTCGTTCCTGACCTTCAAGCGCAACGAGATCGAGCGCTTCGAGCGATTCGTCACCGACTGGGAGTTCCGCGAGTACGCGTATCACTTGTGAGTTTTGCCGCGGCGCGTATCAAGAACGGCGCGCCGCACCTCTGCTCCTTCGGGGACGCGCCAATAGCGCAACCCAGTTGAGGAGCAAAAAAGATGGCGACACCTGCGCCTGCTGTGCCCGAGGCAACCGGGCTGTGGCAAGGCGGTTTCTCCGGGCCGGGTCTTCCCGCCCTCGGCGGCGCGGTAGTCATCGCCGCCCAGTGTCCTGACGACGGGGCCGGCGTCCTGGTTTCCTACGCGGGCGGCATCTTCACCCGGCAGTTCTGGACCACCGGCCCGCCCGTTCCGCAGATCATCGAGATCCTCGAGCCGGACGAGGTCGCCGCCGTCCGGGACCAGGTCACCGAGCAACTGCGGGCCCCCGGCAGCGGGCTGGACGAGGTCCCGCTGCGGGAGTTCGTGGAAGCCGTCCGGCTGCACTTCCAGCAGGACGCGTCGCACCGGTTCGCCGAAGCGGTGTTCGGCTCCATCACCCAGTCCAGTCCGCAGGGCCTGCAGGGCCAAGTGACCTGGCCCGACGACGTCATCGGCACCGTGCTGGGCAACGCGGACGGGATCTCCGCGCAGTCGCACCTCGCCAACGTGGCGGCCGGGAACCCGGCGTGGCTGCGCAGCTCCGACCTGCGGTCGCTGGTGATCGCGCTGAACCAGGCGCTGGACACCGCGCAGCTCGACTCCCTGTGGAAGCAGATGCTGACCTTCGCGGAGCAGGCCCTGACGTAAAAGGCCTGGAAACCGGATGCGCCCGGGAGCCCTTACGAGGGCAAGGCTCCCGGGCGCATCCGCGTCCAGACCGCAGGCGGCGTCTAGCGTGGCTGGAGCGGGTAGCCAGCGGGCAGCAGAACGGGGCCGACGCCTGGGATCGACTGGGCCCGCGCCTCGGCCAGCAGGGCCGCGGCCGCCTGGCGGGCTGTCTCGCCGGAGCGGGACATCCGCGACGCGATGAGCCCGGTGACGATCGGCGTCGAGAACGACGTGCCGCTCCACTTGGCCATGCCGTAGAACTCCCGGACCTTGTTGGCGTACGGGTAGACGTGGCAGGTGTACGTGCCGGTCGCGAACGCGTTGATGAGGTCACGCCCCGGGGCGTACACGTCGACCCATGAGCCGAAGTTGCTGAACGTGGCCCGACCGCGCCAGTCGCCGCCGAGCGCGCCAACCCCGATCACGCCGGGGAACGCGGCAGGCCAGGTCCTCCGGTCGAAGCCGCTGTTGCCTGCCGCGGCGATGCACACCGCGCCGGTCTTGCGCACCTTCCTGAGCCACTCCTGGAAGGCGATCAGCGGAAGATCGTTCCTGGACGAGCAGGCGATCGTCAGGTGGAAGATGTCGACGCCCAGGCCGAGCGCCACGTCGAGCCTGAGGACCAGGTCCGACTCCAGTTGACTGCCCGCGATCGAGAAGACATTCTCCGCGATTATATCCGTGGCAGGCGCGATGCAGCGGAGCACGCCCGCGACGAAAGTGCCGTGGCCGGTGTAGGGCGGAATCTGGGGCGGGTCGCCCTCGAAGGGCTCACGAGGATCCAAATCCTCGACCGGGTTCACCATCCCGATCCCCTCCAGCCACGAATGTGTCGCCGTATCCCGCAGCAGCCCAGTGTCCGCTATGTAGACCAGCACCCCGTTCCCACCGCCGTCGTGGCAGACCGACGGGAAGGGCTCGATGTCGTAGTACGCTCCCTCGGGCTCAGTGGCAGGGCAGGATGTTCCCTGGGGGGCGACGGTTAGCACATGATTCGGGGTCGCGATCCCCGGGCCGAGTTGCTGGTCAACTGCGTCGAGTGCGTCGAGTGCCAGGGGTTGCGATTCGCCAAGGGTGAGCAGGACCACGTTCTCGACGACCCGCTGGACTCGAGCGGGATCACCTCGCACTTGGTCGTGGTCTGCATCCGGCTCGAGGATCTCCAGCACCCGTTCGAGGTGATCTTCGCGAACCAGGATTTCTCCCTCGGCGTACATGTGGCCGATCCCGCCATCGGCAGGCACGACCTTGATCTCCTTTCCGCCGCTGGGTGCGCTGCTAAAGGAGCGGATTATGTGGTCGGTCTCGTCGGCCACCTTGGGTATTACGGAGTCTCGCCAATCATCCGATTCAGTCATGTTGGCTCCCACAGGATTGTGAGCGAATAGGGCTTGCCGGTGTGGGGACGGGACCGGCAGGGGCCGCAGGCGCGCGTACGCGACTGCAGGCCCCCGTACTGACACAGAGTGTCCGAATGGGCAAGGTGATACCTCCCGCGACTGGTGTTACTTTGCGTCTCTGCTCTCTAGCTGTAAGCGATTGCCCCAAACGGGCAAGCTTGGGCGTGCAGCTTCTAAGATCAACCATGTGGCAGAGGGCGAATCCGGTCAGGGTGATCCGGACGACCTGCTGCGGCTAGCCGTGTCCCGCCCGCGAGAGGCGTTGGCCATCGCGAGCAGGATCTTAAGCGGGCGACCCGGCCCGTTTGAGGCATCGGTAGCTCGCCAGGCCGTCGGGATCGTGCTGCGTGACATCGGTGATGTGAACGCTGGCGTAGGTGAGCTGCGAAGTGCGCTGCGCCTGGCCCGGCGGACCGGCGCTGTGGAGCGCGAAGCCGATGTGCTGGGGTCTCTGGGGACAGCCTTGGTCCATGCAGGTCGGACTGTGGACGGATTCGCCGCCTTTGACCGCGCCATCCAGCTGTCCTCCGGTGTGATGACGGGACGGGTACTGCATCGGCGCGGCATCGTGCTGTGGACTCTTGGCCGGTATCCGACGGCCCTAGACGACTTCCGGCGTGCAATCAGCGCGCTGCAGCGCGCCGAAGACTGGGTCTGGACGGCTCGAGCACTAGAAGGCCGCGGGCTGGTTTACCTAGCCATTGGCTCGCCCACTCGCGCAGATGCCGACTTCGTGGCTGCGGGGCACCTGTACAGCGAAACAGGTCAAGAGCTGGCAGCGGTCCATTCGGTACTAAACCGGGCCTCGGTTGCCTTCCGTTCGGGTGACCTTCCGGCCGCTCTCTCCCTCCTTGACGAGGCTGCCTCCCGCTATCGGCTGCTCAATGTGCCGATGCCCAGTCTCAGACTCGACCGTTGTGAGGTACTGCTGGCAGCTGGGCTAACGACCGAGGCGTTTGCCGAGGCGGACTCGGCAATACGCGATATCGAGCAGACACGCGGCTGGTCAACCAAGAAGGCGGAATTGCTGCTGACCGCGGCTAAATGCGCTTTGGCGGCGGCGCAGCCGCAGGGAGCCCTGGACCGAGCGCAGGCTGCTTACCGTCTCTTCCGTTCACAGCAGAACACTTGGGGTCAGGCGCATAGTCGGCTGGCGCTAGTTCAGGCGCGATACGCAGTAGGGCCGGTATCGGGCAGGCTGCTGCGTGCGGTGGACGAGGCCGCTGAGACGCTGGCAGAACTGGGCTCGGGCGAGGTGACGCAGGCACACTTGCTGGCCGGGCGGGTGGCCCTGGAACTCGACCGTCGGGCAGACGCCGACCGTCATCTCCGCGTGGCGGCCCGAAGCAGGCGACGTGGTGCGGCGATAGCGCGCGCCAGTGGTTGGCTGGCTGAGGCTCTGCGCGCGGAGGCGGCTGCCGAGTCTCGCCGGATGCTGGCTGCCTGCCGCCGGGGCCTTGAGGTGCTGGACGACCACCGGGTCACGCTCGGCGCGTCGGAATTGCGCGCCCAGGCCACCGCGCGGGGCGGGGAGCTGGCCGCGCTCGCGCAACGGCACGCCGTGCGCGCCCGCCGACCAAGGCTGCTGCTTGTCTTGACCGAGCGCTGGAGGGCCACCGCGCTGACCGTGCCGTCGGTGCGGCCATCCGCCGACACGGAGCTCAACGCCGGGCTGGCGGCACTGCGCGAGGCGACCAGTCGGCTGGAGGAGGCCCGGCGGCAAGGCACGCCCACGGGGCCGCTGCAGCGGGAGCAGCTTCGGCTCGAGGGCATCGTGCGGGCCCGCTCGCTGCAGGCGCCGGGTGTGGCCGGGACCGGCCGTTCCGTGATCGACGTCGGCGCGCTGCTCGATCAGCTCGGCGGGGCACAGCTTGTCGAGATCGTCGACGTCGACGGCACGCTGCACGTGCTCGTCTGCGGGGCTGGGCGGGTGCGGCTGTTCACGGCCGGTCGCACCGAGGACGCGGTCCGCGCCGCCGGCTTCGCACCGTTCGCGCTGCGGCGGCTGGCCCGTGGGCGGGCCGGGGCCAACGCGGACAGCGCACGAGCCATCCTCAACGCCGTCGGACCGGAGTTGCAGGACGCGATCCTCGGCCCGGCGGCCGGGCAGCTCGGTGATGCCCCCGTCGTGATCGTTCCACCGGGCAAGCTGCATGCCGTCCCGTGGGCGCTGCTTCCGGCGCTCGGCAGCCGCGTCTTCAGCGTGGCCCCGTCCGCACAGGCCTGGATGCGCGCGCGTGCCGCCAAGCCGCCCGGCAGTCGGCGGGTTACCCTCGCCAGGGGTCCCGGGCTGACCACCGACGGCGCCGAGGTCCCAGTGCTCGCCGACATGTACTCCGGCGCCACCGTGCTATCCGGGAAAGGAGCCACGGTCGAGCAGGTGTTGTCCGCGATCGACGGAGCCTGGCTCGCGCACATCGCCGCGCACGGGCGTTTCCGCGCCGACAGCCCGCTGTTCTCCTCACTGCAGATGCGGGACGGGCCGCTGACCGTTTACGACTTTGAGCAGTTGCGCCGGGCGCCCTACCGGCTGGTGCTGTCGAGCTGCGACTCCGGCGTCGTGGCCCCGGCCGGTGCGGATGAGTTGCTAGGCCTGGTGAGCAGTCTGCTGCCGCTTGGCACGGCCGGCATCGTTGCGGGCGTCGTCCCGCTCAACGACGATGCCCTCGTTCCGTTGATGGTCAACCTGCACCGCCACCTGCTGGCGGGCCAGAGCCTTGCCGAGTCGATGTACAGCGTCCGCCTGGACGCGGCCGGCGATCCGGTGCAGTGGGTCGCCGCGATCTCGCTGGTGGCCCTCGGCGCTGGCTGACAACGGTCACAGCGTGATCCAGCTGGTCAGCGCGTCGGCGTCGGCCGCGGTCCTGCAGTGCAGCCGGAACGTGCCGGCCGGCATGGGGCGGATCGTAAAGCGGCCGATCCCGTCGGCGGGGACCGTTGACTCCGCGCCATCCCGCAACTGAACCTTGATCGTTCCCGCCTGGGCCGGGACGATCTGGCCGAGCAGGGAGTCGTGCGTCACCTCGAGCTCGATGGTCAGGTGCGCCGAGGTGAATGTGAGCGCTCGGATGGACGCAGTCTCGGCACGCGTGCTCGGCGCGATGTCGGCATCGCGGCTGGAGTCGTAGGTGAGCTCGGCTAGTTCGACGTCAATGTCAATGCTGCGCCAGGCAAAGGCGTTCTTGGCGGCTTCAACGAACTCGGCCGGGACGGTCCGGCGCTCCGCCAGGGCCTCCCGCAGGGCGTCCAGCAGCTCTTCGTCGTCCCAGATGTCAGGTACCGTGCTCACCCTTTGGTCTCCTTGACTCCGGCGTGCTTGGCGTCCTGGCTGATGATCTGGGCGAGGTGCGGAGACCGCCGCAACCGTTCCAGGCAGCGAGCACGCTTCGGGCCGATGCTGCCCACCGGGATGCCCAGCCTGATGCTGATGTCCGAGTAGGGCAGCGGCGGGTCAGTGACTAGCAGAGACAGCAGGTCGTGGCAGTTTGGCTGCAGTTCGGCGAAGGCTGCGCGCAGAGCGGCGTTGAGTTCGGCCACGATCAGCCCTTCTTCGATCGTGGCCCCGTCGGCGTCACTGGGGATCTGGCCATCCGGCGGCAGATCGTCGTGATCGTGCCTGCGGGCCACCCGCAGCACCCGGAAGATCTCGCGCTTGGTCGTTGTCGACAGCCACCCCGGCAGGGCCGCCGCGTCCCTGATACCGGCGATGTTCCCGACCAGCAGCAGCCAGACGCTCTGGCTAACGTCGTCGGTGTCCTGGGGACTTAACTTGTACCGCTGGCAGATCGACCACACCAGCGCGGAGTACCGATCGATGAGCTCGTTCCACGCCTCGTGGTCGCCGTCGCATACCCGGGCGACCAGGGCACTGACCGACGAGTCGTCGCCCATGGCGTGTCCTTTCCAGGCCCTCGGGGCCTGCTGGGGCGCGTGCCGTAAATCGGTCCCGGCGCGGTGCCGCAATCCAGCTGGAAAGCAGACCCGGGCCGGAAACGTATTGATCCGATCGTTGCAGTATGCGGCGATCTGGTCAGGCATTCTGGCTACTCCATCGCTGCGTCGATCCCGAATCGTGGTCGGCTGGGGGCCGTGGCGCGGCTTTCGCCGCGCCACGGCCCAGCGTTGGACGGCACGGCGACGTCGCCTGCCGCGCCAGCCAGTCCCCCCGGGGCTCAGACTTCATTGCCTGGACAGAGGAGTCAGGCCCCTGGCGTGATACGCAGATCGCGAAAATTTTCCGGTACGCGGTCCGCGTCAGCCCGCGGGGGTCGGCGTCGACCAGCCTCGGGTAAGGTGCCACGACGGGACGAACGGAGTATCTATGCAGGTAGAGCGTGAACTGTCTGGGATGGTGACGGTGGACGGCGTCGCGCGGAGACGACCCCGCGTCACCCGATGGCTGGTTGCGCACTGGCGGCTCTCCTGAGCGCGTCTGCGGAGGTGGGCGAGTCCCTGACGGAACTGCTCGCCGGAGGAAGGCCACAGCAGCCAGCGCTCATCGTTCCCGATAGTGCCGAGGTCCTCACATATGCGCAGGTCGCGTCCAGGGTTGAGGCGCTCGCCCAGCGACTTGCGGACCTCAGCGTCCGGCGCGGAGACCGCGTCGCGCTCGCATTGCCGAACGGCCCGGATCTCGTGCTGCTCTTGCTGGCCATCACCGCTCTTGGCGCCGCCGCCGCACCGCTGAACCCGGCGTATACCGAGGCCGAATTCGGCTTCTTCCTGGGTGACATCGCGCCCAGGCTGCTGCTGATTCCCGCGAGCGGGAGCGCGGCGGCGAGCGCGGCCGCGGCGGCCGAGGGGACAACGCTCGTCGGCGTCCGGCCCGACGGCGACGGCCCGCCGCGATTGCTGTACGAAGGCGGTCAGGTCGGCTCACAGCGTTCCTTCGAGCAAGGCGATGCCAACGACGTGGCTGTCGTGCTGCACACCAGCGGCACCACCAGCAGGCCAAAGCAGGTTCCGCTGCGGCAGCGCAACCTGATGGCGTCGGCGCGGACGATCGCCGCGCATTACCGGCTGGGGCCAGCCGACGTGTCGTTCTGCGTGATGCCGCTGTTCCACATCCACGGCCTGGTCGCATCCACGTTCGCGGCGCTCGGATCGGGCGGCGCGGTCATCACGCCCCGCCGGTTCACGCCGAGCCGCTTCTGGCCACAGGTCCGGGAGCACGGGACCACCTGGCTATCCGCCGGTCCCACGCTCCATCAGATGATCCTGGACAAGGCCGACGCCAACGGCGCGCCGGACACCCTGCGCTTTGTGCGCTCGTGCAGTTCGGCGCTGGCCCCCGCGCTGCTGGCACGAGCCGAGCGGGAGTATGGGGCGCCGATGCTCGAGGCATACGGCATGACGGAGGCCAGCCACCAGATATCGTCCAATCCGCTGCCCCCCGCCGCCCGGGTGCCCGGCTCGGTGGGCGTTCCGACCTCCACGCAGATAGCGATTGCCGATGCGGACGGCACCTTGCTGCCGGCCGGCAGTGGCGGCGAGGTCGTGATTCGCGGCCCTGGGGTGATGTCGGGGTACGTGAACAATCCGGCCGCTACGGCCGAGGCGTTCTTTGGCGACTGGTTCCGCACCGGGGACTACGGGGTGCTGCGCGACGGGTACCTGTATCTCGAGGGACGGCTCAAAGAGATGATCATCCGCGGCGGCGAGAACATCGCCCCCGCAGAGATCGAGCAGGTCCTGCAGTCCCATCCGGCCGTGCGCGATGCGGTGTGCTTCGGCGTAGCCGATGAGAAGTACGGAGAGCTTGTCGGCGCGGCGGTGACCCTCGGCTCGGCTGTGGAGGTCGGCGAGCTGATCGAGCACTGCAGGCAACGGCTGGCGCCGTTCAAGGTGCCGGCCAGAATTGACATTGTGGCTGACATTCCGCGCACACCCACCGGGAAGGTGCAGCGACGACGGGTGGCCGAGTTCGTGGCCGGGCAGGAGACCGGGACATGAGGTTTGCTGTCCTGGGCGCCGGGGCGATCGGTGCGTACGTGGGTGCCGCTCTCGCCCGCGGCGGTGCCGACGTCACGCTCATCGCCAGGGGAGCGCACCTGCAGGCGATGGCGGAACGCGGCGTCCAGGTGCTTTCACCACGCGGTGATTTCACCGCGCACCCGCCGGCTACCGACCAGTTCGAGGCAGTGGCCGAGGCCGACGTGGTGTTCGTCGCGCTCAAGGCGTACAGCCTGCCCGAGATCGCTCCGCGCCTGGGAAGCCTGCTCGCCCCCGACGCGGCGGTGATCTGGGCGCAGAACGGGATCCCGTGGTGGTATTTCCAGTCGCTGTCCGAGCCTGCCGGGATCAAGGGCCTGGAAAGCGTCGACCCTGGTGGCGTGATAGCCGCGGCAATCCGGCCCCAGCACAACGTCGGGTGTGTCGTCTACTCCTCCACCGAGATCGTCGAGCCCGGGGTGATCCGGCACGTCGAGGGGACCCGGTTCACGCTCGGCGAGCCGGACGGGTCGATCTCCGAGCGATGCAGGCAGATATCCGCGGCGTTCACGGCTGGCGGCCTGCGGGCCCCGGTCGAGCCGAAGCTGCGCGACCAGATCTGGCTCAAACTCGTCGGCAACGTGGCCTTCAACCCGGTCACCGCGCTGACCGGGGCGACCCTTGGCGAGCTCGGCACGCTGCCGGAGATGCGCGACCTGCTGCGCGCCATCTTTGCCGAGTGCGCCGCCGTGGCGGGCAGGCTCGGCATCAGCTTCCCCGTCTCCCTGGACCGGCGTCTGGAGGCGGGACTGGCCGTCGGTGACCACAAGACCTCCATGCTGCAGGATCTCGAGGCCGGCCGAAGGCTGGAGCTCGGCTGCATGACCGGGGCGATCGTCGAGCTCGCGGGCCTCCTTGGCGTCGACGTCCCGCACACCGCGGCGGTGCACGCCTGCACCAAGCTGCTCGGCCAGCTCAGGCTGGAGCACCGGGGCCGCGGCTAGCCCATCAGACCAGGGCGGTGTCGAGGGTCTCGGGGGCAAACAGGTCCTCCGGCGCGAGCAGGCGGTCGGTGAGGTACTGCTCGTGCGCGTACCGGACGAACGTGGAGAGAGCCTGCCGGTTGGGCTCGAGCCCGTAAGCCCAGTAGTCGGGCCCGAGGAGCTTGACCGTCGACTCGTACTCGTCCAGCACCCAGGGCAGGCTGATCTCGAGCGCTGCGGTCTTGCGGAACTGCTCGTAGGCGAGATCTTTGGCGGCGGTGAACGCCTTGACGAGTGACTTCGCGAGCCACCGGTGGGCGGTATAGACGTCGCGCCGGAGCACGATCGCGTGCATGAGCGGGAAGATGCCGGTCTTGGCGAAGTACGCTCGCTCCTCCGCGCGCGGGTCGGCGAACAGGCACCGCACGGCGCCATCGCCCTCCAGCAGCGAGCGCGGAGCGCGGGGGGAGTACAGCGCCTCGATCTCACCGGTCGCCAGCATGTCGGAGAGCACCCGTTCGGAGGGAATCGGGCTGATCTCTATCTCTGGCGGCAGGCTGACCGGCAGCTTCTCCGTCCGCCCGGGCTCGTGCAGCCCGCCGGTGCGGTAGCGGACCGAACTGGCCGGCACCCCGTAATGCTCGGCGAGCATGCCGCGGATCCACACGATCGCGGTCAGCTGGTATTCGGGAATTCCGACGGTCCGCCCGATCAGGTCGGCGGGTGCCTCGATGCCCGCCCGTGAGTTGACGAAGATGCACGAGTGGCGGAACCGCCTTGACGGGAAGACGGGAATCGCGATGAACGGGCCGCCGCGGCACAGCGTCACCACGTAGCTGGAGAGCGAGAACTCGGCGGCGTCGAACTCCTCGTGCCGCGCCATCCGGAAGAAAACTTCCTCGGGGTCGAGGGTCACATAGCGGAGATCGACCCCCTCAACCCGCACCCGGCCGTCGGTGAGCGCCCGGGTCCGGTCATATTCGCCACAGCCAAGTGTCAGGTCTAGCAGGGCCACGACAGCAGTATGGCGCGAGTCAGCCCGGCCCGGACTCGACGGCGCCAGATGCGATCGCGCTGACCAGCTGGGCGTGGTCGCGCTCGTTCTGGTCGGCGTAGGCGCGGGCGAACCGGCCCATTGCCGCGGCGAACTTCTTGCCCTTGCCGATGTAGGCGTCGATGGCGACGGGGTCGCCGGTCCTGGCGTGGGCGCGGGCGAGCGTCTCGCCGCACGCGGTGGCGAACTCGGCGAGCCGGGGAGCGATCAGGTCCGTGCTGGGGATGATCTTCATGTCCCGGAACTGCCGCACGTAGTAGTCGTTCCCGTGCAGCGTGCCCCAGCCGACGAAGATGTCGGTGGCGGTCTGCACCAGCCGCTTGCCGCTGATCACCCGCTCGCCGTGGTTGCCGTGCGCGCTGGGCTGGGTGTACGCCTCGTACACCGACGGCCCGGCTTGCTTGACCTGCAGGAACAACGGGTCGGCGCCGGTCCGGCCCTCGAGCAGCACCAGGTAGACCCGCATGCCCACGCTGCCCACGCCGACGACCTGGCGGACGATGTCGGCCTCGGTGAACCGGTCGAACAGGCTGCGCCGGTCCTCGCGCAGCGTCATCCGGTACTCGGCCAGCAGGTGGTCGACGAGGTCGTCCTGCTCCTCGTCGCCGATCGTCCGGCGGATCGGCGGATCCTCGGTGATCCGGGGACGCCCGTGCGCCATCTCGACGAGCTTGGCGAACGCCCCGCGGCTCGTCCGCCGCTTCCGCTTGCGTTCAATGTGCACCGAGACGGCCCCGCGGTCGGCGGGCTCGAAGTAGCCGAGCAGGCTTTCGACATGCGTGCCGTCGTACCAGATGTCCAGTTCGTGCATTTTCGCGTACCGGCGCATCTGCTTGCGGTAGGCCTCCACGCCTGCGGTCACCGCGGCGGCGGCCTTGGCCGACTTGAGCCGGTTCTCCTGGGCTGCGACCACCAGGCTGGCCGCGAACCGCTGCACGTCCCATTCGAACGGGCCCGGCAGGGTCTCGTCGAAGTCGCGGAGGTCGAAGGCCAGATTCCGCTCGGGTGTGGCCCACAGGCCGAAGTTCAGCACGTGGGCGTCGCCACATAGCTGCACGTTCAGGCCACTGTTCGGGGAGGACGCCAGGTCGCTGGCCATCACCGCGGCCGCGCCGCGGTAGTAGTTCCACGGCGAGGCCGCCATCCGCTGGTGCCGGATGGGCAGCAGACCGGGGTCCCGGATCTGGTTCTGGGCCAGGAGGGTCTCCAGCGCGTCGTGCCCGCGCTCTCCTTCGTCCCAGTACCCCAGCGTGCCCCGGGCCACCCTCTTCCTGGCGGCCTTGCCCGATGACCGCCTCTCCGCCGCCGTAGCCGCCAGGTCGTGCCGCATGGGTTCGTCCTACCCCGCGCGAGCAGCCGCTTACCGCTGGCTGGCTCGCTGCGCCGAGAGCAGGGGTATGGCCGCGATCTTCTCCTCGGTCAGGTCTTCCCAGCGGATGGCCGCGGCCTGCCGCGGCCCGTGCTGGGAGCGGCAGTCGATGATGCGCTCAGGCGTCACGATGAAGTCGACCGGCACGTCGTGGCCGGTCAGCGGGATGACCCCGGCCGGGCGGAGCTGCAGCTCGTGGACGGTCGTGACGGCCACGGTGCGCGGCCCGATCAGGCCGGCGGCCGTGGCCAGCGCGAACTCCAGGTCGGCGAACCCGCCGCCCTTGCCCAGCCGGGCGCCGTCCTCGCTGGCCGCCACGCTGCCCATCACGACCAGGTCGACCGGGGACAGCTCGGCCAGCGAGACCCGCCGGGCGGAGCGGGCCGCTCCGCTGATCGACGCCGCCTTGCGCGGCGGTTCGCTCAGGTGGTCCGGATCCAGGGCGAAGAACGGCTCCTGCCCGGCCAGCCGCGGCACCGCCATGTACACGGTCTTGCCATCCTCGAGGGCGCGCTGGCGTACCGGCCACTGCGCGGAGTCCGGATTGGCCTTCACCGTGCCCGCGGCCTGCCACTCGGGCATCGCCCGGAGCCGCTCGGCGGCCGCCTCGGCGCCGGTGAAGTTCGGGATGCGCCCGGCAGCTCCCGGGAACCTGGCCACCTTCGCCGCGCGCATCGCCGACCACACCTCCTCGCGCAGCTCGGCCTTTGCCGCCAGCACATCGGCCGGGCCGCCAGCGTCACGGTCGTGGCGCGGCACGGGGCGGGGCACGCGCTTACCCCGCCTGCCCGGGCTCGTGCGACGGCACGACGGTGCCGCCGCTGCGCCAGTACTCGCCGCCGGCCCGGGACAGGAAGTCCGCGTCCACCAGGTACCGGCGCAGCGCCGCGTAGTCGCCGTGCAGCGCACCAAGGAACAGGCTGACGTCGCGTTCCGGGTAACGCACTCCGGGCTCGAACGCCTGCGCGATCTTGTCAAGCAGCAGCAGCCGGCGCGATTGCTTGGCGGGCAGGGCCTGGATCCGCCCGTCGCCGACGAAGACCCGCAGCCCCGGGTCGGCAGCCACCGCTGCCGTGACAGGAGCCGGATCAAGATCAGCCATGGACCTCATTGTCCACCATGCCGGCGCCCGGCTCCGAGCGGTTTTCGGCCCGGTGCGTGCGCCAAAAACCCGCCAGCGCCGTGCCCGCCATCTGCGGTATCGTCCGCCCGTGGACGATGCGGACGGCTATTTCGGGGAACGGGTCGCTGCGACGTACGACGATTCGTCGCACACGTTTGATCCCGGTGTTGTGGAACCGACGGTCAACCTCCTGGCGGAGCTGGCCGGCGATGGCCGGGCACTGGAACTCGCGGTCGGCACCGGGCGCATCGCGCTGCCGCTGGCGGCACGCGGCGTCCCGGTCCACGGCATCGACCTGTCGCGGGCGATGGTCGCCCGGATGCGCGCCAAGCCGGGCGGGGACGCGATCGACGTGACCATCGGCGACTTCGCCACCACCCGCGTGGCGGGCACGTTCCGGCTCGCCTACCTGGTCTTCAACACGATCACGAACCTCACCACGCAGGACGACCAGGTGGCCTGCTTCCAGAACGTGGCGGAGCACCTGGAGCCCGGCGGCTGCTTCGTCATCGAGGTCGGCGTCCCGCCGCTGCGCAGGCTCCCGCCCGGGCAGAACGTCCTGCCGTGGAGCGCGGGCCCGGCGGAGTGGGTGTGCTACACGTACGACTTCGCCGCGCAGGCGAGCCAGGGGCACTACATCGATCTTGATAACGGCCGCGGCGAGTACCACACGATCCCGTTCCGGTACGTGTGGCCGGCCGAACTCGACCTGATGGCGCGGCTCGCCGGGATGCGGCTGCGCGACCGGTGGGCTGGGTGGACGCGGGAGCCGTTCACCGGTGAGAGCCGGGGGCACGTCTCGGTCTGGGAGAAGCCCGCCGGCCCGTGATCCGCCGGCTGACCGGTCAGGCGACCCGGCGCCAGCCGAGTTCGCCGGCCTTCCAGCGCGCGATGGCCTGGTGCTGGCTGACGACCTTGACCTCCCGCAGCGGCACCCGATGGCCGTGCATCGCGTGCTCGGCCTCGATGATCCCGACGACGGGGGAGACCTGAGGGATCTCGTGCTTCACGCCGGACTGCTCGACAAGAATTAAGCTGGCCGGCCGCGCGTCCGCGGCATCGCGGGGCGCGTCGTTGCGCTCATTCACATTCATTAGACTCCCGGGCCCTCCCGGACGGTTCCCGCAGTTCGGTAACTACCGCACAGTGCGGGCGTCTTGATTGTTGGGGTACATCTACTTATATACAGCGTATGTGGTCATGCGCTCAGAACGCGCTCATGCGCTCAGTAACATTTCGGGACCGGTCGATGATCGCCTGGCGGCGCGGCGCCCGGACGCACTGGCTCACACTGTGGTCTCGGCGCTCAGGTCGGTCAGCTCGGTGCTGGCCGACCGGCGGGCGCGCAGCACCCAGGTTGACGCGAAACCGACCACCAGCAGGGCCAGCGCCAGCCACGGGGCGAGGATCGTCGGGCTGGTGACCTTGTAGAACGAGCCGAAGATCGCGCCGGCGGTGATCAGGATGCCGACCACGGCCGATACCGTCAGCGACACCCGGCGTTCCGACGTGGCGAACGTGCGCAGCGACCCGACCGACATCAGCAGGTAGACCACGACCAGCGCGAAGCCGCCGAACGTGGACCCCCACGCGAACAGCGCGAAGTAGTGCGGGGTGGCGGGCAGCGCGAACAGGCCGGTCCAGAACAGATCCACCAGCAGGGTCACGATCGCCGCCCCGATGATGAAGACCGTGGCGCCCAGCGGAGAGCTGTGCCGCCGGGACACGATCGCGAGCTGGGCCGGGATGCGGCGGTCGCGGGCCATCGCGAAGATCCCCCGGGAGGCGGACACCGCGCAGCCGATCGCGACCGCGAGCATGTCGAACAGCACCACGAGCTCGAGCAGCCGGTCGATCCAGGTGCCGCCGTACCCGCCCGCGCTGGCCGGCCCGCCCAGCGCGAACAGCGGTGCCGACGCCGCCGCGGTCAGGGTCTTCAGGCTGTAGTGGAAGCCGGCCACCTCGACGTAGGTGGCCAGGACGAAGAAGACGGTGGCGATCCCGGCCGTGGTCATGACCGCGATCGGGATCTCCCGGCGCGGGTTGGGCGTCTCCTCGGCCAGGTTCGCCGCGGTCTCGAACCCGACGAACAGCAGCACGCCGTACAGCACGCCGAAGAAGATCCCGGACCAGCCGTCCGAGGCGGACGACGGGTTGAACGGCTTGAGGCTGTTCGCCGAGCCGAGCTTGACGATCACGGTGATGAAGAAGATCAGCACGACGATCATCGAGACCAGCGCCAGCCCCAGCTGGCTGCGGGTGGACAGGCGCACCCCGAAGTACAGGATCGCCGCGATCAGCGCGATCACGATCAGCGTCCAGGCCCAGGCCGGCAGCGGGTTGACCTTGAACTCGGAGGCGATCGTGCTCTGCAGGTAGCCGCCGATCAGCAGCAGCAGGCCGGTGAGCAGGACGGTAACCCCGCCGTAGTAGAGCCAGCCGGCGGCCGTGCCGACGCGCTCGCCGAGCCCGCGGGTGACGTAGTCGTACAGCGACCCCGCGGCGTGGATCTCCTTGACGTAGCTCGACACGATCCAGCCGAGCGCGAACACGCCGACCGCCGCGATCAGCACCGAAAGCGGCGAGGCGATGCCGCCGCCCTTGCCGGAGGCGCTGATCACGCCGACGACCAGCGGGATCACGAAGGCAGAGGAGAACACCGGGCCCATGAACCCGACCGACTGCGCGATCACATCGGGCAGGGAGAGGATCTTCGCCCCAAGGCGCTCGTACGCCGGGCCGGAACTCGCCATGGCTCCTCCTTCTTGGAGAGGGACGGGGATCGGGGATCCGCGTGGCTACGGGCGCGGGGCGAGCCGGAGCACCTCGCTCGCGTTCCCCGCGAAGATTGCGGACGCTTCGGCCTCGGGCAGGCCGAGCGCCTCGATGTTGGCGATCGTGTCGGGGACCACCCTGGGTCCGCCCAGCGGCATGTCGGTGCCGAACAGCACGTGGCCGGTGCCGAAGAACTCCACGGCGCAGCGGACCGCGTTAGCGGCCCCGAACATCGCCGTGTCGGCGAAGAACCGCCGGAAGTAGTCGATGGGCTCCGCGGACAGGCGCGAGGTGATGGCGTCGCGGCGCGGGTCCTCGAGCGGCGATGCCAGCCGCCCGGCGAAATGCGGCACCATCGCCCCCGCGTGGTGAGTGATCACCCGCAGGCCGGGATGGCGGTCGAAGCGGCCCGAGTAGACCAGCCGGGCCATGCACACCGACGTCTCGTACGGCCAGCCCAGTGACCACCAGATGCCGTACTCGGAACGGGTCTCCGCTGGATAATCGGGCCACACGGCGCTGCGCGTCGGGTGGATCCAGAGCGCGCCGTCGAGCCGGGTCACCGTCTCGAAGACCGGATCGAACCGTGGCGAGTCCAGCGGCGCCCCGCCGACGTTCGTGTGCAGCTGCGCGCCGAGCGCCCCGAGCTCGCCCATCGCCCGGGTCAGCTCGGCGGCGGCCGCTTCCGGGTCGTTCATCGGCAGCGCGGCGGCGAACCCGGCGAACCGGTCCGGGTACCTGGCGACCAGCTCCGCCAGCTCGTCGTTCACCGCGCGCGCGAGGTCACGCGAAACCGCCGGGTCCCCGAGCTGGTCGAGCGGCGGCACCGCGAGCGTCAGCACCTGGACGTAGTCGTCGAACGCATCTATCGCCCGCCACCGCGCGTCGAGGTCGACCAGCGCCGGGTCCTCATGGATCCACTGCTGGTACCCGAGAATCCGGTCGCTGACGTTGCTGCCGGACACGATCGACTCCAGCCGCCGCGCGTACGAGGGCGGGAGGATGTGAGCGAAGGCATCGATCTTCCGCACGTTCCTCCCCTGGATCCTCGGGGGTGGCGAGGCGGCGCCCGGCCGTCATTGGGGGGATCGTATGGAAGCAAACGATCGGTGTCAAGGGCCTCCCGGCGCGCGGCCGGGCCGGCTTGACTGACGCGGCCGGGCCGGCTTCGCCGACGCGGCCGGGCCGGCTTCGCCGGCTATCCGGGCTGCGGCGAAAGGTGCTCGTGCACCGCGACCCAGCGGGATGCCTCACGGCGGAACACGATCGTCTCGCGCTCGTGGAGCGTTTGCTCGCCGTCGGTGCCGCCCACGACCGTGGTCACCTCGTGGGTGAAGACCGCCGCGTCGCCGAGCATCTGCACGGAGGGCCGGACCGAGCGGCAGGAGAGCACGCGGAAGCCGTCCTGCTCCTCCCACTGCCGCCAGAGCCGCTGGTACTGCTCACGCGAGGTAAGGCGGTCGGCGGTGGTGTAGAAGATGAAGGTCGCGTCGGGAGCGAAGCAGCCGAAGTACCCGGCCGTGTCATGCTCACCGAACGCGCGGACCAGGTCCCGCGCCGCTGCCAGCACCGCGTCGGCCGTCTGCGCGTCCGGGACCGCCGTCATGCCGTCGCCGTCCTCGCCGCCAGCGCGGACAGCAGCTCGTAAGCCACGTGGGCCGCGGCGATCCCGGTGATCTGGGCGTGGTCGTAGGCCGGCGCGACCTCGACGATGTCGGCGCCGATGAGGTTGAGCCGGGCGAACGAGCGCAGCGTGGCGAGCAGCTCCCGGCTGGTCAGCCCGCCTGCCTCCGGGGTGCCGGTGCCGGGCGCGTGCGCCGGGTCGAGCACGTCGATGTCGATGGACAGGTAGACCGGCCGGTCGGCGACGCGCTGCGCGATCTGCTCGACCATGCCGGTCACGCCGATCTGCTCCACATCGGCCGCCGGGATCACCTGGAAGCCCATCTCGGAGTCCTCGGTGAGGTCGGTGTCGGTGTACAGCGGGCCGCGGATGCCCGCGTGCAGGCAGCCGGACGGGTCGAGCAGCCCCTCCTCGAACGCGCGGCGGAACGGCGTGCCGTGCGTGTAGGCGGCGCCAAAGTACGTGTCGTAGGTGTCCAGGTGCGCGTCGAAATGAACGACGGCGACCGGGCCGTGCACCGCGGACACCGCGCGCAGCAACGGCAGCGCGATCGTGTGGTCGCCGCCGAGCGTCAGCAGGCAGCCGACGCGCTCGAGGAGGTCGCGGGCGCCGCGCTCGACGGCGGAGATCGCCTCGTCGATGCTGAACGGGTTGACCGCCAGGTCGCCCGCGTCGGCCACCTGCTGGCTGCCGAACGGCGCGACCTGCAGGGCCGGGTTGTAGGGCCGCAGCAGCCGGGACGACTCGCGGATGTGGTTCGGGCCGAACCTGGCGCCCGGCCGGTAGCTGACCCCGCTGTCGAACGGCACCCCGAGCACCGCGACGTCCGCCCTGGCCACCTCGTCGATCCTGGGCAGCCGGGCAAACGTCGCCGGACCCACGTAGCGCGGCACGACGGTGGCGTCCACCGGCCCGATGTTGCCCGCCGCGGTGATCCGGGGAGTGGGCTCGGTCATTTCTTCTCCCTTACCGCGGCGTCGATGGCTTGCAGCTGCCGGTCGCTGGCCTCGATCGCCGACTTCTCGGCTTCGAGGTTGAGCGAGCGCGACAGCAGGAAGTACACCACGCCCGAGACGAGCAGGCCGACCAGCCAGGAGTAGTCCACGCCGCTCGTCACATGGTTCGGGAACCAGCCGGTGTAGGAGAACCCGGCGATCGGCGGCAGGACCATGAACGGGATCTCCGCCGCGAAGCCGAGAGCGTACGCGGTGAGGCCGCGCCAGCCCCAGGCGCCGTAGACGCCGTCCGGCCGGAAGATGTCCGTGATGGCGTAGTGGCCGTGCCGGACGAAGAAGAAGTCCACCAGGTTGAGCGCGGTCCACGGCACGAGCAGGTACAGCATCAGCGTCAGCGAGTTCAGCACGGCGTTGACCGCCGTATCCGACGCGCTGGTCGAGATGCCTGCGCCGATCGCGTACCAGATGGCGGCGAGCACCAGGATGGTCACCGTCCGCCAGACCCGGCTCGTCTGGATCTTGCGGAACGAGTCCACGCCGGTGAGGACCGTCAGCATCGCGCCGTAGGCGTTCATGCCCATCGTGGCCAGCAGCGCCGTGGCCGAGAGGAACGCGGTGATCGAGCCGAGCGGCGCCGCGACCTTGTCGCCGACGAGCTGCAGGCCGACGAGGCCGTCGGAAACGCCGAGGCGGGTAGCGAGCCACGCACCAAGCGCGATCAGCCAGACGGCCGAGCCGGAGGCGCCGAAGAACACCGCCGCGATGATCCCGCGCCTCGACGTGTCCCGCGGCATGTAGCGCGAGTAGTCCGACACGTACGGCGCGTAGGTGATGTTGTAGGCGGCCGCCACCGAGAACTGGGCCATGAACGCGGCGAACAGGAACCCGCCCGGGTGGCGCGGCTGCACGCCGCCCGCGTGCCCGACCAGGATGGCTATCGAGATGATCGCGTAACAGGGGAACGAGATGATGAGCAGGAACCGGAACACCCGGTGCACCCAGTCGTAGCCGAAGATCGCGAGCGCCGCGGCCAGCACGGCGGTGGCGACCGCGACACCGCCCGCGCTCCAGCCGAACGCGCCGTGCAGGCCGCTGGCCAGCAGCACCTGGTCGGCGACGTTGAACGCCATGTACGTGAACAGCACGGCGAACAGCGCGACGACCACGCCCCGGTAGCCGAGCTGGGCTCTGGTCTGGATCATCTGCGGCAGCCCGAAGACCGGGCCCTGGGTGCCGTGGAAGGCCATGAACAGCGTGCCGAACCCGATCCCGAGCGCTCCGGCCAGGATGGACCAGCCGAGGGACAGCCCGAGCGAGGGGCCGACGAAGCCGATCGGGATCGTGAAGTACTGGAAGTTGCCGAGGAACCACAGCATGCTCTGCTGCCAGGTCTTGCCGTGCCGCTCCGGGTCCGGAATCCAGTCGATCGAGTGCACTTCGATCTGGCCGAGCAGGCCGCGATCCTGTTCCTGTGCCGTGACGCCCGGTGCGGCCATGGGGCCTCCTCAGGTAATCTCCTGGCACATATGGTGATCATTGGTTTCCTGGCTGTCAACCCTTGTTTCATAACGCCCGGAGGTGTGCGATAGAGGGCGGCGGGGGTGTGCGATAGTGGCGGGCTCGGGTGGGCTCGGGGCGGAGGGTGCCAGTGCCAGGCACGAGTGACCGACGCGAGCCGGACCATGGCGCCGATTCCCGGCGCATCGGCGCGCAGCTGCGCGCCGCCCGGCTCGCGGCGCGGATGAGCATGGCCGAGGTGGCCGAGCAGAGCGGGCTGACCAAGGGATTCGTGTCAAAGCTGGAGCGCGACCTGGCCAACGTCTCGGTCGCGTCGCTGCTGCGGCTGTGCGACGCGCTCGGCATCTCGGTCGGCGCGCTGTTCTCCGAGGCCAAGGGCGAGGTCGTCAGGCACGACAGCTATCCCGCGGTCAACTTCGGCGGGCTCGGCGGGGTCACCGAGTACCTGCTGACACCGTCCGGCGAGAAGCGGATGCAGGCGATTCTCAGCGATATCGAACCCGGCGGCGGCAGCGGCGACGAGCCGTACTCGCTGCCCCTCGACGTGGAGTTCGTCTTCGTACTGGACGGCAGGCTCGGGCTGAACGTCGCCGGCGAGGACGTCGTGCTCGAGCGGGGCGACGCATTCACGTTCCCGTCGGGCACCCAGCACACGTGGCGGGCCGTGCAGGAATCCGGGCTGACCCGGGTGCTGTGGGTGCTGTCCCCGGCCCTGCCCGACTCCGACGGCTGGCAGCAGTTCCGGTAGCTGCCCGTTCCGGCCCCTGAATCAGGCCAGGCGGACGCGGACCGGCAGTTCCCGCAGGCCGTTGGTGAAGTTGGACCGGATCCGGCGCGGCGGCCCGGCGAGCTCGAAACTGGCGACGCGTTGCGCCAGCGCGGCGAGCACCACCTTCACCTCGAGCCGGGCCAGGTGCGCACCCAGGCACAGGTGCGGGCCGCCGCGCCCGAAGCTGAGGTGCCGGTTGGGCGCGCGCCCGACGTCGAAGACGTCCGGGTCAGGAAACTCTGCCTCGTCCCGGTTGCCCGACACGTACCAGAGCACGACCTTGTCCCCGGCGCGGATCGAGGCTCCGCCGAGCGAGATGTCCGCGGTCGCGGTGCGGCGCATGAAGTGTGTCGGGCAGGTCCACCGCAGCACCTCATCGGCGGCGGTGTCCAGCAGCGCGGGGTCGGACCGCAGCCGCCGCCACTGCTCCGGGTGCTCACAGAACGCGAGGACCCCCTGGGCGATCGCGATCCTGGTGGTCTCGTTCCCGGCGACGACCAGGATCGAGAAGAAGTTGTCGAGGTCGGTCTCGCTCAGCCGGTCGCCGTCGACCTCGGCGCGCAGCAGGGTGGACAGCAGATCGTCGCCCGGGGCGTGGATCCGCCCGGCGACGATCTCGCGGCCGAGTTCCCACAGCTGCTTGCCGTACGGGCTGCGGAACGGGAAGCGGCGGTAGGCGTCGGTGTCATCGCGGCCCCAGACCACGTCGGTGACGTCCGGGTCGGTGTTGGCGATCAGCCGGTCGCCGAGGTCGATGAACGTGTCCAGGTCGGCCTCGGGCAGGCCCATGATCCGGGCCAGCACCCGGATCGGCACCTCCTTGGCGACCGCGTCGACGAACTCGAGCTCGCCGTCGATCAGCCCGGTGTCGAGCACGTGCTCGGTGAGCTGCTCGACGAAGTGCTGGTACACCGCCGTCGCCCGTTGCGAGAAGCTGCCGGACACGATCTTGCGGAGCTTGGTGTGTTCCGGCGGGTCGGTGTCGATGATCGTGCGGCGGGCGATCATGTCCTCGTCGGTCGGCTCCTCGAACGAGATCCCGCGCGAGGATGAGAACGTGCCAACATCGCGGCTTGCTGCGACAATGTCTTTGTAACAAAGGACTGACCAGAAGCCCGAACTCGGCGGCGCCTCGTCATGCCAGGCGACTGGCGCCTCCCGGCGCAGCCGGGCGAACTCGGGATATGGAACGTCCCGCGCCCACAAGTCAAGATCGGTCAGGTCGACAGGCCCGGTCATGGCATTTAGTTTGGCACCAAACGAACGACCGGGCAACGACGGGACGTGCCGCGGCGCCGGCAGGCGCGGCACGACCGGCACGGCCCGGCGCAGTTAGCCGCAGTAAGGGGAGGATCGGTCCATGCGAGTCACGGTCATCAGCCACCACGAGGAGGACTCGGCCGGGTTCATCGGCGCAGCGTTCGAGGCACGCGGCGCCGACCTGAGCGTCACTCTCGTCCCCAAGGAGGACCTGCCCTCGCTCGACGGCGTCGACCACGTCGTGGTGCTCGGCGCCGTGTGGGCGGTGTACGACGACAGCCCGGACCGGGCCTGGATCGCGGACGAGCTCGCCTGGCTGCAGCGCGCCGATCAGGCCGGGGTGCCGGTGCTCGGCATCTGCTTCGGCGGGCAGGCGCTGGCCGCAGCGTTCGGCGGGCGGGTGGAGCCGTCGCCGCGCAAGGAGATCGGCTGGTCGATGGTCGAGTCCGTTGACCCCGGCCTGATCCCGGCCGGGCCGTGGCTCGAGTTCCACAACGACCGGTTCTTCCCGCCATCGGAGGCGCGCATCCTCGCCCGCAACGACCTCTGCGTGCAGGCGTTCACGCTGCGCAGGCATCTCGGGGTGCAGTTCCACCCCGAGCCCGACGGCGCGCTGCTCGCCAAGTGGCTGGACATGGGCGGGCGGTCGGAGGCCGAGCAGGAGGGCGTGGACACCGAACGCTTCCTGGCCGAGACCTATGCGCAGGAGCCGTTCGCGCGCCAGCGCGCCGATGTGCTCGTCGCCACCGCGCTCCAGATCGCCGCGCACCCGGACTCCTAAGACCGCCCGTTACGCGCAACCCGGGGCCGGTCCGGCCGGCCCGCCCGCCCAGCCCGGCAAGGGCGCGCACATCAGGCATATCGGCCACGTGCCTCCGGCTGATTTAGTGTCGTGGGACCCACGCTGTTCCACTAGCAGCAGCTAGGGACCCACGACACTAATGAAACGCCGGGAAGCGCGGGGGTGGGCGGGGTTAGGGCTCCTCGACGGAGCGGATGATCTTGCGGAGCAGCGAGGCGAGCTGGTTTTTCTCCTGCTCGGTCAGGCTCGCACTGACGAACGCCTCGCCCTGGTTGAACGCGGGGAACAGCCGCTCGATCACGCCCACTCCCTTGGGCTCCAGGCTGACCAGCACCAGCCGGCCGTCCGCGTCGTGCGCCCGCCGCCGGGCGAGGCCCCGCTTCTCCAGCGTCTTGAGCACGCCGGTGAGCGTGCCCTTGGTGACGCCCGCCTCCTCGGCCAGGTGCCTGGTCTGCTGGTCGCCCCAGATCCATAGCACGAACAGCACCGTGAACGCGGCCCAGGACAGGTCCTCGTCGGCAAGGACCTTCTGCTCCATGTGGTGCCGGATCACGTTGGCCGCGCGGTAGATGTTGGACACCGCGGCCATCGCGGCGAAGTCGAGGTGCTGGTCACCGATCCGGTTGCGTATGTCGCGCTCGGCCCGCACGAGGTCGCTGGCGCTGCCAGCGGCGAGGCGACGAGGCATACCGCGATCGTACGTGCCGCGACCAGGTCAGTGCCCGCGAGATCACCGGGCGCCCGCCGTCACAGCGAGTCGAACGCTATGGACGGCAGGTCAACCGCGGTGCCGCCGCAATCCACGGTGAGCACGGCCCCGCTCACGGCCGACGCGTGCCCGCTGGCCAGGAACGCCACGACCGCGGCGACCTCCGCCGGCTCGGCGGGTTTGCGCAGCGGCACCTGCGCCGTGGCCAGCGCGTAGGCGGCTTCCCGGTCCGGCAGGCCGTGCTGCGCGGCGAGCTGGTCCATCTCCTCGTCGGCCATGGGGGTGCGCACCCATCCCGGGCACACGGTGTTGACCCGGACGCCGAGCGGGCCGTAGTCGCGGGTGATCGACCGGGCCAGGCCGATCACCCCGTGCTTCGCGGTCACGTAGCCCACGGACTCCGGCGTGGCAAACAGGCCGGCTATCGACGACACCACGACCACGCAGCCGCGCCGCTCGACGAGCTGCGGCAGGCACGCGCGGGCCGAGACCAGGCACGTGGTCAGGTTCGCGCGGATGTGCTGCGACCAGGCGTCGTCGGTGACGTCGCCCGCCGTCCCGGGCGCGGCCGTGCCCGCGTTCGCCACCAGGATGTCGATGCCGCCGAACCGGGCAGTAGCCGCCTGCACCACCGCGGCCATGTCGGCGTCGGCCGCGGCGTCGGCCGGGACGGCCATGGCCCGGTCACCGAGCGCCGCCGCCACCTCGCGCAGCGGTTCCGGCCGCCGCCCGGCCAGCACGACCGCGGCGCCTTCGGCGACGAACCGCGCCGCCACGGCCGCGCCGATCCCGGTCCCAGCACCGGTGATCACCGCGACCTGGCCGTCCAGCCATCCAGCCGTTGCGTTCATCGTGAGCCTTTCCGGGTTCAGCCGTCGGCCAGCCGCTCGACACGCGCGTGCAGCTCGGTGACGAAGCTATCGCTCTCGGGTTTCATCAGCACGCTGCGCAGGATCCTCGCCCCGTCCCGGTCCGCGGCCACGCCCGGGTGGCGGCGCGCGAACGCGTCGGCGGTCACCCGCAGCGTGCTCAGGTACACCGGGTGTGCCGGGTCGGCCATCCCGGCGGCCAGCATCCGCGCGCTGGCCTCGTCGATCGCGGAAAGGGAGGGTGCGGCGGGCGGGGCGGGTGCGGCGGGTGGGGAGGACGCTGTCGGGAAATAACTCACGATGTCCAGCTCTGGCTGCTGGTAGAGCTCCAGCAGATCGGAGTCCGACAGCAGCCGCGCCCAGTCAAGGGCGGCCCGGCGCCCGGCGGCCAGCACCCGGCCGAGCCCGTCCGGTGTGGGCGGCAGGAGCTGGAACGTCAGCCACAGCGCGGCCGCCGCCGCCCCGGCCCGCGAGCACTCCAGGCTAATCTCGCCGAGGTGCAGCTCGTCCGACGTGAAGTACGTGTACGGCGAGTCGTGCAGGTAGAAGCGGCCCACGTCGGGGTCCGCGAACAGCACCGCGCCGCATCCGTAAGGCTGCAGCCCGTGCTTGTGCGGGTCGACGACCACGGAATCGCACTGCGCGATGGCCTGCCACGGCGCAGCGTCGATGCCGAGGTCACCGCGGCCGGCGAGCAGGGTGAAGAAGCCGCCGTACGCCGCGTCCACGTGCACCCGCACCCCGTGGGCCCTGGCGACCGCGAGCACCTCGTGCACCGGGTCGACGGCGCCGAGGCCGGTCGTTCCGGCGGTCGCGACCACGGTCCCGATGCCGCCCCCGGCCAGCAGCGCGTCGAGCGCGCCGAGATCCAGCCGCCCGGCGCCGTCCACGGCCACGGCGGTTCCCGGCACGCCGAGCACGCCGCACATCCGGGAGTGCGTGTAGTGCGCCTCGCCGCTGTAGGCGATGCCGCGGCCGGGATGCAGTTCGCGGGCGACGTAGAGCGCCTCTAGGTTCGCCACGGTGCCGCTGGTCGTCAGGTGACCGAGGTGCTCGGGAAGGCCGAACATCTGGGCCAGCTGCGCCACGGCCTCCTTCTCCATGCGCGCGGTCGCCGGGCCGCCGTCCAGCGCGTGGTTGTTGGGGTTGACCAGCATCGCGGTGAGATAGCCGACGATTGCTGCGGGATGCGGCGGCTTGAGCATCTGCCCGGCATAGGACGGGTGGAAGAACGGGTAGTTCTCCCTCAGTCGGCCGGTGAAGGCGCCGAACGCCGTGGCGAACTGCTCGTCGCTGATCTGCAGCGAGGCGTCCGGCTGGAACGGCCCGAACGTCGCCTGCCAGTCCTCGACCGCGTCAACACCGCTGGTCAGCCAGCGCCGGATGTCCATGTGTCACATCTCCCGATTCAATCCTTCCCGAGATTCTGCCGCATACAGGACCATCGCGAGCATGCGACGCTGGTGACCCATGGAGCACTACATCCTGACGCTGCGCTGCGCCGACCAGCCTGGGATCGTCCGTTCCCTGGCCGAGGGCATCGTCCAGGCCAAGGGCAACATCACCGAGAGTGCCCAGTTCTCCGACCCGCCCACCGGCCTGTTCTGCTTGCGGACGTCGTTCGAGAGCCCTGAGGACGACATCGAGGCCATCAGGAGCCTGGTCGCCGGAGCGGTGCGCCGGTTCCGGCCGGTGCTCACCCTGCGCCGGGAGTCGAGCCGCCGCAAGGTGCTGGTAATGGCCTCCAGATTCGACCACTGCGTGCGTGACCTGCTGTACCGCTGGGACATCGGGGAACTGCGGGCAGACGTGCGGCTCGTGGTGTCCAACCACGAGACCTGCCGGCCGATCGCCGAGCGGTACGGCCTTCCCTACCATCACATCCCGGTGACCGCGGCGACCAAGCCGGAGGCCGAGCGGCGGCTGTTTTCCCTGGTCGCCGACCACGAGATCGACGTGGTCGTGCTCGCCAGGTACATGCAGGTCCTGTCCGACGAGGCATGCCGCAGGCTGGAAGGACGCGCGATCAACATCCACCATTCCTTCCTGCCGGGGTTCAAGGGCGCCCGGCCCTACCACCAGGCCCACGAACGCGGCGTGAAGCTCATCGGGGCCACCGCCCACTTCGTCACCCCGGACCTGGACGAGGGGCCGATCATCGAGCAGGACGTCGCCAGGGTGGGGCACAGTCACACGCCGGAGGAGCTCGTGGCCATCGGCCGTGACGTCGAGCGGCTGGTGCTGGCCCGCGCCGTGCGCCTCTACGCGGAGGACCGGGTGCTGCTGGTCGGCGCGCGCACCGTGGTCTTCGGCGAGCCTCAGCCCTGAGCGATGGCGACGTCGTAGAGCGCCTGCACGTTCGAGCCGAACGCGGCGGCGTAGGAGACGTCGGCCGAGTCGCCGCCCTGCTGATACCCGCCGATGACGCCGATGACGGTGACGTCGCCGGCGGGCCCGCCCGAATCGATCAGGAACGGGCTGCCGCTGGTGCCCTCGGTGAAGCCGCCGCAGCCGAACCCCATCTGGGTGGGGCTGAACATGGTGGTGCGGTCCTGGCAGATGATCGGCTGGGCCCGGGCATCCGGGTAGCCGATCACGCGGGTGACGCCCGCGGCGGGCTGACCGATTCCCAGCCGCTCGGCGCCGGTGACGTGCTCGATCGGGGTGTCGCTGCCGGGCTGCGCCACGGTGAGGAACGCGAAATCGTCGTCGGGGTCCTGGGTTGCCGCCCACCCCGGGTCCACGAAGATGTGGGTGACCAGCCAGATCCCCTCCGGGGTGGCGCCGTCGACGTACCCGGGCACGAACGCGATGGTGGCCGGGCTGGCGCCCGAATAGCCCGCCAGGCAGTGCGCGGCGGTCAGGATGAGGTTCCCCTCGGGACTGTGCACCACGCTCGCGGTGCAGAAATGGGTGCCGAGGCGGCCATCGTTCATCGTGAACAGCGCGCCGACCGCCGGGGTCCCGGCGAACGGGCTGGCGGTCACCAGGGCGGACAGCGTCGCGGTCGCCGGACCCAGCATGGCCGACCAGATCACCGCGGCGAGCGCGAGGATGACCCACAGCGGGCCGGCGATCCACGCTGGACGCAGCAGCCGACGCCCTGCCGTTCGTCGCATCTGTCCACCTTGTCCATGGCGTCCCTCGGTCTCCTGCGCGCTCGCTGGGAGCGATTGTGCACGTCAGGACCTTGTCACGTCAGGTATTAGAAGATGCCCAGCCCGAGTCCGGCGATGCTCCAGAAAGCCTGAGCGAACCCTGAGAATGCCGGCGGGACGGTGGCGGGGCGCCCGGCATATCTGCGGGCCGGGCGGCGGGGCGCCCGGCATATCGGCGGGGCGGGGATGGCGGGCCTGGCGGGCTGGTGGAGTCGTGACCGCTCAGGCGGTCAGCAGCCGGATCGGGTGCCCGTCGAGGAAGGCGAGGACGGCCTCGACCGCGCCGGAGTAGAAGGCCTGGTAGCTGCCTGCGGTGACGTAGCCGATATGCGGGGTCAGCAGGGTTCTCGGCGCGGTGCGCAGCGGGTGGTCGGGCGGCAGCGGCTCGACGTCGAACACGTCAAGGCCGGCCCCGGCGATGCTCCCGGCGCGCAGCGCGTCGATCAGCGCGGCCTCGTCGACGATCGGGCCGCGCGAGGTGTTGACGAGAAAGGCGGTCGGCTTGAGCAGCGCGAGGTCGGCGGCGCCGATCAGCCCCCTGGTGCGCTCGCTGAGCCTGAGGTGGATGGTCACGACGTCGGCGCTGCGCAGCAGGGTCTGCTTGTCCACCGCCTCGACACCGGCCGCCGCTGCCGCCGCGGGGTCGAGGTTCTGGCTCCACGCGATCACGCGCATGCCGAATGCCTGGCCGACGGTGGCTACCCGCTTGCCGAGGTTCCCGAGGCCGATCACGCCGAGCACGGCGCCGGCCAGGTCCATGCCGACCGTCCGCCCCCACCGCCCGGTGCGGATCCCGGCGTCCTCGGCCGCGACGTGCCGGGCAAGGCCGAGGATCAGCGCCCAGGTCAGCTCCGCGGCAGGCTGCGGCCTGCCGCCGGTGCCGGACACCGTGATGCCAAGTTCCTTGGCCGCGCCGACGTCGATGTGTGCGGTGCCCATGCCGGTGCTGACCAGCAGCCGCAGCCGGGGCAGCCGCTCCAGGACCTCGCGCGGGAAGCGGGTCCGCTCGCGCATCGCCACCACCACGTCGAACGGCGCCAGGCGCTCGGCGAGCGCGTCGAGGCCGGCCACGTGGTCGGTGAAGACCGTGACCTCTGCGGCGTCACCGAGCTCGCTCCACGGTCCGAATTCGCGCGCGGCGTTCTGATAGTCGTCGAGCAGCCCTATCCGGAGCGTGGTCTCGGTCATGAATTCCTCAAGTTTGTGCGGGTCTGCGGGGGCGGAGCCCTCACAGGTTCGGCAACCCTTACGGCACAAAGTAACGGTCGAGCAGGCCGTTGCGGAACTTGCCGGCCGGGTCGTAGTAGCGCATCAGCTGCCGGAAGTCGTCGAGCCGCGGGTACAGCCCGGGCATGGCCTCTGGCCCGGTGCGGAACAGCTTCCCCCAGTGCGGCCTGGCATGCATCGGCGCCAGGCGCTCTTCGATCTGGCCAAGGACCGGCTTGACCGCGGCCCAGTCCTTGATCCAGGTGAAGTGGAACGCGACCGAGTCCCGCTGGTAGCTCGGGCTCAGCCACAACTCGTCAGCGGCGATCGTGCGGATCTCGCAGATCCGCAGCACCGTGGCGATCAGGCCGGCGATCGGCCGCAGGGCCTGCAGCCCCTCGACCGCCGATCCGCGGGGCAGCAGGTACTCGGACTGCAGCTCGTCACCGGAGCCCGGGGCGAGCTCCGGCCGGAAGTGGGGCAGCCGCTCGTGCCAGGGCCCCGGCACGCCCAGCTGCTCGGTGCACTGTGCCGGGTCCATCCCGGGCACCGGATTCCGTGGGCCGTCAGCCAGGCGCCCGCCCATCCACCGAGGCTCGGGCGCCCACGAGTCCGTGACGTCCGTCCGGCGCTTCAGCCAGGCCTGGCGGAAGCAGCGGGCCGCGCCAGTCGGTGAACAGGCTCACGCTGTACGCGCTGCCGGCGATCTCGTCAAAGTGCTCGGTCACCTGCTCCAGGGGCAGGTCATCGTAGACGTACTGACGGACCTCGAACGCGGGAAGCGTGTCCAGCGTCATCCGGGTGACGATGCCGAGAGCGCCGAGACCGACCACGACGCCGGGAAACCGGTCCGGGTCGCCGTCGCGGCTCACGGTCACCAGGTCGCCGTCGGCGGTGACCATCGTGGCGGCGGACACCGCGGTCGCGAGGTTGCCGTTGTGTTCGCCGGAGCCGTGTGTGCCGGTGGCGCAGGCGCCGGCCACCGAGATGTGCGGCAGCGACGCCAGATTGTGCAGGGCCCGGCCCGCAGCGTTCAGCTCCGCGGCCAGCTCGCCGTAGGCCAGGCCGGCGCCGACGGTGACGGACGCGTTCGCGGTGTCGACGTCGATCACCCGGGGCAGGCCGGCCAGGGAAACGAGATCACCGGGCGTATCGGCGAGCGTGTTGAACGAATGGCCGGTGCCGAGCGCCCGGACCTGACGGCCGCTGGCCACCAGGTGCTGCAGCTCGGGTACTGACGAAGGCCGGTGAAACCGCCTGGCGCCGAACGCGACGTTGCCCGCCCAGTTCGTTCGCCGCGCGCCGCGATCACGAGTGTCCGGCTGTCCGGTCTCCTGCATGCCACGATGGTGTCATGGCCAACGTTGCCCCGCTGCTGCCCGGCGACCCCCAGTGGCTGGGGGTTTACCGGCTGATCGGCCGGCTAGGCGAGGGCGGCCAGGGAACGGTCTATCTCGCCCAGCCACCGTCCGGCCAGCCGGTCGCGGTCAAGCTGCTGCGCGCCGAGTGGACCAGGGATCCGGTGGCCCGTGCGCGCTTCGCCCGCGAGGTCGCCGCGGTCGGAAAGGTCGCCCCGTTCTGCACGGCCCGCATCCTTGACGCCCGTGTCGAGGGCGACCAGCCGTTCGTAGTCAGCGAGTTCATCGACGGGCCGTCCCTGCAGGCGGTGGTCGCGAGGCACGGGCCGCTGTCCGGGTCGGCCCTTGACCGGCTCGCGGTCGCCACCGCCACCGCGCTGTCAGCGATTCACCAGGCGGGCGTGATCCACCGCGACCTCAAGCCGGGCAACGTGCTGCTCGGCCCGGACGGCGTGCGCGTCATTGACTTCGGCATCGCCCGCTCGGCGGACGCGTCGGCGACGCTCACCAGCCAGCTGTTCGGCACGCCCGGGTACATGGCACCCGAGGTGGTGCGCGGCGAGCCGGCCGGCCCGGCGGCCGACGTGTTCGCCTGGGCCGCGACGATCACCTTTGCCGCGACCGGGAACCCGCCGTTTCACGGGCCGAACATGGCCGCGACCATCTACCAGCTCACCAACGGCGAGCCGGACCTGGGCGTGCTTTCCGGGCATCTGCGCGGCATCGTTGCGGAGTGCGTGGCGAAGGACCCCGCCGCCCGCCCGACAGCGGTCGACCTGCTCATGCGGCTGATGCAGTACTCACAGCACGACGACGTCGCCACGCAGCCGCCCGTGTTCTTGCAGGCACCGCTGCAGACGGCTCCAATGACCGACCAGTACGCGCAGGAGCCCGACACATACGGGCAGGGGCCCGACCCGTACGCGCCGTGGCCCGGACCATACGCGGAGGGGCCCGGACCGTACGCTCAGGGGCCCGGACCGTACGCTCAGGGGCCCGGGCCCTACGCGGAGGGGCCCGGCCAGTACGCGCCGTGGCCCGGACCGTATGGGCAGGCGCCCGGCCCGTATCCACACGTCCCGGCCACCGAGGCGATGCCCGCGCCGCGCGACGACCGGCGGGGGCGCGCGGTCGCCGGATGGGCCGCGGCGATCGCAGGGCTGGTGGTGCTCTGCGTTCTGGGCGGTCTGCTTGTGCAGCGACTGATCGCTGGCCCGTCACCGGACGCCACACCTCCGGGGCATCCGTCGGGCACGGCCGGCACGGCGAGGCACGGCCGCTCGCCGTCGGTCTCGGCACAGACCCCGGCGGACGCGATCCCGGCCCGGTTCGCCGGGACCTGGAGCGGTGAGGCCCGGCAGAAAAAAGGCGTGATCACGCAGTGGCCGGCGACCCTGGTGCTGCCGGAGGGCGCCACCAGGGGCACGTTCTCGATCCCCACGATCCCCTGCTCAGCGACGGTTACGGTCACGCAAGTGACCAAGGTGAGGATCCTGCTGAGCGAGAAGGTCAACTCGAACCCGTCGGGCAACTGCGCCGCCTCCGGGGTCATCAGCATCAGCCTGGCCGGCGCCGAAGCGGGAACGGCCAGGATGTTCTGGCGGGACGCCACCGATCACGGCAACATCGCGACCGGCACCCTCATCCGGGGCGGTTGACGGCAGCACGCCGCGAGCGAATCGGGCCCGGCTGGGTGCATCACGTCGGGCCGCACCGGGTAGGCAGGCAATATGGCCAGATTGTGGCGGAAGATGCGGCGTCCACCGCCCACCGGACCGCGGGTCATCGTCGTCGGGATGGGCTTTGCCGGGCTGGCGACGGTGCGCGGGCTGAGCCAGGCGCGGATGCGGGTCACGCTCGTCGACCGCAACATCTACAGCACCTTCCAGCCGCTGCTCTACCAGGTGGCGACCGGGGGCCTGAACCCGAGCGACGTCGCGTACCCGCTCCGCGGGTTCGCGCACAAGTACGGCGCCCGCTTCCTGCACGGCGAGCTCGCCGGGATCGACGCGGCCGCCCAGTCGGTCACCCTGGCCAGCGGCGAGAAGCTCTCGTACGACTACCTGGTCCTGGGCACCGGCGTGGCGGCGGCGTACTACGGGGTCACCGGGGCGGACAAGCACAGCTACGCGCTGTACACACGCCACGACGCGATCGCACTGCGGGACACGATCATGGCCGGCCTGGAGCAGCTCAGCGGCGGCGGCCGGGGGGATGAGGCGTCGATCACGGTCGTGGGCGGCGGCGCGACCGGCGTCGAGCTGGCCGGGACCCTGGCCGAGCTGCGCAACATCGCGCTGGCGACCGCGTTCCCGGACATCGACCGCTCCCGGGTGCACATCAAGCTGGTCGAGCAGGCCCCGGCGCTGCTGACGCCGTACGTTCCCGCGCTGCGCCAGTACGCCCGCCGGCAGCTGCTCGCCCGGGGGATCGAGGTCCGGCTCAACGCCACGATCAGCGAGATCACCAATGACCAGGTCGTGCTGTCCGACGGCGAGCGGCTGCACAGCGACGTGACCGTGTGGGCCGCAGGCATAACCGGGCCCGAGCAGGTGAAGAACTGGGGCCTGCCGCAGGGGCGCGGCGGCCGCATCGAGGTTGGGCCGGACCTGCGGGTGCACGGGCACGATCGCATCTTCGCCATCGGTGACATCGCGCTGACCGATGACCAGCCGCTGCCGCAGCTGGCCCAGCCCGCGCTGCAGATGGGCCGGTTCGCCGCCCGGCAGATCGCGCGGCTGGAAGCCGGGCAGCCGGCGCAGCGGTTCGAGTACCACGACAAGGGGATCATGGCCACGATCGGGCGCCGCTCAGCGGTCGTGCAGCTGCCCTACCACGTGCGCGTCCGCGGCACGCTGGCCTGGTTCGCCTGGCTCGGCCTGCACCTGATTACCCTGCTCGGCCACCGGAACCGGCTCACGGCGCTGATCAACCTCTCGTACCGGTACCTGAGCTGGGGACACGGCGGTTCGGTGATCGTCGACGGCGACCCGCCCGCGCTGTGATCCATTACCGGCGATCTGCGAATGCGGAAGACAAAGGCTAGCGGCCCCGCCGAAGCAGGCATTATGGTCCATATGTTCGCCTGACCGCCGCAGGAGGCCCTCAGCCGAAGGCAGGCGCCGATGTCTCACTTCACCGGGGTGCGAACCACGCTCCGCGACGCGCGGACCCTGTGCATCCGCCGTGCGCACGCCGCAGCGGTGGGCTGACCGATGGCCAGGTCGGACCTCGAGCGGTGCGCCGAGCTTACCCAGACAGCCGCGGGGATGCAGCAGCGTGGGCGCCTTGACCCGGCGCTCATCTTCTATAACGAAGCGCTCGACATCGCCGAGCGGCTGGCCCGCGCCGACCCGGCAGACGACCGTCCGATCCGGCAGCGGGGGAGCATCCTCTACCAGTTAGGGTCCCTGCACATCGACGCGGACCGGTGGAACGTGGCCGTGACCGTGCTGGAGGACGCCGAGAAGACCTGGCGTGAGCTGGCCGGGCGCGGTGCGGCCGGCGTCGAGCCGCTGATCGCGGACGTGAAGGCCCGCCGGGCCCGGGCCAGGATGCTCGGCGGGCGGGGAGCTTCCGCGGTCCTGGAGGTCGACGAGGCGGTCTCGTACCACCGCGGCCTGCCCGCGAGCCAGCAGACCGCGGCGCGATCTCTCGATTTTGCCCGCATCCTCACCTCTAATGCCGTGATCCTGGACCGGTTCGGCGATCCCGACCTCGCCGTGGCCTCGGCCGACCGCGCGATCCGGCTGTTCACGTCCCTGGCCGACGCCATCAACGCAGCGCCCGACCTCGACTTCCAGTTCGAGGATCTCCTGGCCGTCGCGGACATCGCGGCGCGGATCCACTCGGCGTCCGGGCGGCTTGACCGGGCACTCGAGGCCGACGACCTCACCGTCCACGCGGCGCGCGCTCTGGCGACGGCCAGCGGCTCGGCTGGCGATGCCACGGCCCTGGCCGTCAGGCTCACCCGCAAGGGGCTGCACCTCAGGGCCGTCGGCCGGCCGGAACGGCGGGAGGAGGCCACCGCCTGCGTGACCGAGGGCAGTGCCCTGGACGCGGCGGCCGCGCTGCAGGCCACGGCGGAATGGGAACAGGCCAGGAACGAGGGGCCGCCGCTTACCCTGGCCATGGCCCTGGAGGACGCCGAGCTCACCCTGGGCCGGGGGAGCGTGCGGTCGGAACTGCTCGATGCCGTCACCGCCCCGGCTAAGGGATACGACGGCTTGAGCCCGTCGGGCCGGTGCTCCGAGGAGGCCGCGCGGATGCACGCCGACGAGCTGAGCGGCATCGCCGTCGACCTGCTGCCCAAGTCGCCGGTCTCAGGGCTGCGCATCGGGCTCGAGGCGCACTACCTGTTTGCCGTCGGCACCCGGCACGATGCCCCGGTCGTGCGGCACGAGTTCGATTCGTCGGGTATCCCGTGGGCGCGGCTGCTGCTGGGCTGCTGCGATGTGCTTGACGGCATGAAGGAGGGATGGGCGCTGCCGCTCGCCCTCGACCTGGCGTCGTGGAACTTCGGGGTGATCGTCCAGCTGCAGCCGTTCGTGATGAACGTGCAGCGCTACCTGAAGACCGGCAAGCCGCTCCCCGGGAACCTCGACACCAGCGTGGTCGAGTTGGTCCGCGACTGCCTGGCCCTGCACGCCGCCTGCACCTGCGCAACGGCGATGACGAAGCCGCGCAGCAGATCAGGCAGGTCGCCAAGCTACTCGGCAGCGAGATCTAGCCGCGCTTGCGGCCGACACCGGCCCAGGCCATGGTCGGGGCCATGGCCTCCTCCACGCTGTCCGGCCGCCACTCCGGCGCGGGCACCACGCCGGGTTCCACCAGTTCCAGGCCGTCGAAGAACCAGGTGCCCGCCATCGTAGGTAACCCGTTGACCCTCGGCTGCGCGTCTTAATGGCGCGCACCGCAGGAGGGGTTCCTTCATGGGCATTGCCCGCCGGGCTGTCCGGAGGTCTGCACGCCGCGTCAGACGCCGATCTGTCCGCGGCGCAACGCGTCCTGTCAGGTACCTGGTCACGCCGCGGCCGGTCAGACAGGCCGCCCACACGGTGCACTATCCGATCGAGGCTGCGCTCCGCCCTCGCCGCCGCAGCCACGGCGGGTGGCTCCTGCTCGGCGGGACCGGTGCCGGGCTCCTCATGCTGGCAGTGATGCCCTGGTACTGGCCGGTGATGTTCTGGCTGGCACTCTGCATCCTGGCCCTGGTGTCCAGCGTCGTCAGTCGACCACGCCTTCTGACACTCGCTGAACATGTCAGCTGGCTTCCTTCACCAGCGCGGCGTACCGGTCCAGGTACAGCGGCCAGCCCTGCGGCCCGTCCACGCCCTCAGTAATCGCTTCCCATCCCGGGCCGTGCCGGTCGAGGTGACGGTGCTCCAGTTCCACCCGCGTGCGAGTGGGTGACTCGGCATAGAACCGCACCTCGACCTCACTGGTCTGGGCCTGGTCCGTCTCGACCGTCCACCGGGGGCTGATGTCCCAGCTGAACACCACCCGGTCTGGAGGGTCGAAGGCCAGGATCCGCGCCCACCGGCACTCGCTGCCATCCGCTGCCCGGTCCACGATGTTGCCGCCGACTCGGGGCTCGAACACCGTCTCGGCGATCGGCGTCCCGAGCATGTTGTGCTCCGGCGGCTTGAAGTCCCCGAACCGGTCGGTGAACACCGTGAAAGCACGCTCGATCGGCGCGTCAACGACGATGTGCTTGCGGACTGTCGGTGCGTCGGCCTGAGCCATCACGCCTCCCTGGTATCTGTGTCGGGCGCCTGCGCGGCCTCGGCGTACCCGGCCAGCGCCCGCTGCCAATACGTGTCGAGCTGATCTCGCAGCGCCGCCAGGGCGACCGGGTTGAGCCGGTAGATCCGGCGCGTCCCCTCGGCCACGTCCTGCACCAGCCCGGCGTCCTTGAGGATCTTCAGATGCTGCGACACCGCAGACCGGCTCACCGGCAGCCCAGCCGCCAGTTTCCCCACCGCCTGAGGCCCCTCAGCCAGGCGGGCCACGATGGCCAGGCGCGTGCCGTCGGCCAGCGCACCCCACCGGTCAGCATCTCGGTTAGCATCCACTAACCGTTAGAATTCTCTAACCGATGCCGTCCTGTCAAGCCGAATAGAGCTTGGCCGCGCGGCGCGCCGCGTAGGCGCCGAGCCCGATGGCCAGCGCGGCTCCCACCACCAGGGCGCGAGTCAGCTCTCCGGCGTGGGACGCGGCGAGCGCGCTGGGCAGCAGCACCGCCAGTGGCACTACCGCGAGCAGCGGTCCCAGTACGAGCCAGAACACGACGACAATCGCGGCGCTGTTGCCCGTGGGGGTCTCGAACCCGCCGAACAGGTCCGGCATGAACCGCGGCCGGAAGACGTTCACCAGCGCGCCGGTCACCAGCACCGGGACGGTCACGGCCAGCAGGGCGATCAGCCCCGGGTTGCCGGTCGCGGCGGCGACAGCGGCGACCGGCACACCGGCGACGACGAACAGGACCAGGCACGGCACGATCGCGTGCCACCAGGCCAGCGACTCGAACCGGAACGGCAGGGCCGCCGAGCGGCGGGTGTCCTCGGCGTCCAGCCTGGCTCCCTCGCAGAGCCAGGCGGCGGCCAGGTAGCCGAGGGCGAGCCCACTGCCGACCGCCACCACGGATACCTGCCCGGCATGGCCGGCCACGGCGATCAGGCCCACGGCCGCCAGCGCCAGCGCGGCCGCGCCAAGCAGCCGAGCCGGCGCCCTGGCCACCGCGAGCAGGTCACGCCAGGGCAGCACGAACTCGCGACGGTGCGGCGGGCGGAGCCGGAACCAGATCCGGCGCGGCCCGGCGGCGTCGCCGTAGGCCAGCGCGACGCCGCGGGTATCCATGTTCAGCACGGCCGCGGACATGGCGCCGATCGTGCGCGCCCGGACCCGCAGCGCGGCGCCGGGGACCCCGGCGGCGGCCCGTTCCGCCCAGAAAAGCGCCATCAGCGCTGCCGCGCCGAGCAGGACCGTGGACAGCTGCCACAGCGGCGCCGAGCCTCCGGAGAGCGCGATCATGCCCTGCGTCGTCCAGCCCCACGGCCCGGACCAGATCACGACGTCGGCCACCGCCGCCGGCAGCCCGCCGAGCGCGGCCCACGCGGCCAGGCCGCCGAGCACCGCGACGAGGGCGGCCACGGCCGGGGTGGCCCGGCGCAGCCAGCGCCAGCTGACCGGGTAGCGCTCGATCAGCCCGGCCGAGCCGGTGCCGAGGATGAACAGCAGCGCCGTCGACAGCATCGCGGCGCCGGTCAGGCGCAGCACGTGGCCGACGCTGTGGCCGCCGAGCCCGAGGCTGACCAGGGCAGCGGCCGGGACGATGCCGACGGCCACTCCTGCCAGGGTGGCGACCGCCGCCGACATCCGGAACCGGGGGCGCAGCAGCCGCCCGCGGTCGACCGGAGTGTCCAGCAGCCAGTCCACGGCGGGCTGCTGCAGGGTGACCGGGCCGCGCCAGAGCGCGTCGCGCACCAGCACCAGGAGCAGCAGGAACGCGAGCGCGGTCAGGCCGTACGGCGCGGCATGCAGCACGTGCGGGGTCTGCGCGCTGGGCAGCGGCGGATGCCGCACGTCGTGGGCCGTAGCAGCGATCCGCGAGCCGCCGTACAGGGCCACGGTGAGCACGACCAGGTAGATCCAGTACGCGGCGTTGGCCGCCCGCTGCCGCGCCCGGTCCCGGCGCAGCTCCCGCAGCAGCGAGATCGTCGGGCCGGTGCTGTCGGGTACGGCAATGGCCTCGCGGGTGACCGTCATTGCGCCGCCGCCAGCGCCGCGTCCGGCGTTCCCCGGCCGATGACCTCCCCGTCCCGGAGCACGATGACGTGATCGGCGACCGCCGTGGCGAGCTCGGCGTGATGGGTGGCCATCAGCAGGGTCGCCCCGGCCCGCTTCTGCGTAAGCAGCAGGCCCGCGAGCCAGCGCCGGGCCGCCGGGTCGAGCCGCTGCTCCGGCTCGTCGAGCACCATCAGCCTGCGCGGCCGGACCAGCACCGCCGCCAGGTGCAGGGCCTGCCGCTGGCCGCTGGACAGCGAGCCCGGCAGCGCGGCCGCGTGATCGGCCAGCCGGCACTCCAGCAGCGCCCGGTCGACCAGCTCGTCGCTTTCCCGGCCGGCGCCGTGCGCGACGGCGACCAGCTGCAGGTGCTCGCGGACCGTGAGGTCCGGGTAGGCGCTCACCATGTCACCGACCACCGCGATCTCGGTGCGCACCGCGACGTCATCCTGGATGAGGCGGCGGCCGGCGTACACAACCTGGCCGGTGCTTGGGGCGTCGCGGCCAGCCGCGATGCGCAGCAGCGTCGACTTGCCCGACCCGTTCGCGCCCATGACCGCGACGCACTCCCCGGCCGCAACCGACACGTCGATCGGGCTGAGTGCGAGGCGCTCGCCGTAGCTGCGGCTGACGCCGGTGAGCGCGAGCAGCGGAGGTTGGGTCGCATCCGGCACGATCGTCAGTTCACCACACCCGCCCGCATGCCGCGCCGCCCCGGTCTGAACCAGCGCGCGCTCCGGTACGTGCCTGTGGCGTAGGCCCCGCTGACCAGGCAGAACGGGAACATGTAAGGAGCCCTCATGAGTCCCATCGCTATCGCCAGTCGCACCGCCATCGCCGCCGCCGCAGTCGCGTTATTGGCCATCCCGGCCGCTGCGAACGCGCAAACCACATGGACCGCGGCGCACCCGCCGTACACCGCGGTCGACAGCGTTCCTTATGCCCCTCTCACCGCCGTCTCGGCCATATCGGCCAGCAACGTCTGGGCTGTCGGGCAGGACAGCGGCACCCCGCTCCTCGACCACTACAACGGAAGTTCCTGGTCGCAGAGCACGCTGCCGTCGGGACCGTGCAGCCTGTTCGAAGCGGACTGCACCCTGAACGGCGTGAGCGGCACCTCCGCCAGCGACGTGATCGCGATCGGGGACGGGACGATCCCCACCTCGAGCGGCTGGCAGCTCGAGACGCTCGCGTACCGCTACAACGGCAGCGCATGGTCCGCGCTGACCGTTCCGGCCAGCATCCCCTACAGCGCGTTCGAGCACATCCAGGTGTTCTCGGCCACTGACGCGTGGGCTGTCGGGACGGCCCCCGACGCGACGGACACAGGTTCTGTGGTCGCGGCGGTGAACTGGAACGGCAGCACGTGGACCCAGGCTGCCACGCCGCTGGACACCACGGCCAACCTGACCGTGAACGCGATCTCCGGCGACTCGGCCAGCGACATCTGGATCGTCGGCGAGACCGCTACGCGGGGCTACACCGGCGGGACCAGGACGTCGGTACTGCTGCACTACAACGGGTCGGCGTGGTCGCAGGTGGCCGCGCCGGACAGCTCCGGGCTGCTCGACGTCGACGCGATATCGCCCACCGATGCGTGGGCGATCGCCGCCGACGGCTCGGTGCTGAACTGGAACGGCTCGGCCTGGTCGGTGGTGACCACGCTGGAGCTGTCCGACAGCGCGGCGATCGCCGCGCTGTCGCCGACCGATGTCTATGTCGCCCAGCTGGGCGGGCTGTCGCATTACAACGGCACCGCGTGGACCACGACGTCAATTCCGTCCGGTGTTAACGTGCTCACGGCCCACGCTGTTGTTTCTCCCGGCCACGTCTGGTTCGCTGGCTACTACTACCCGTCGAACGCCGTTACCGCGCCGGCGGTGCTGAGCACAACGTCCGGCTGACCGCAGCCAGCGACGTCGCAAGACGCGGCGCTGCCCCGGGGTCCCCACACCCGGGGCGGCGCCGTCCCTGATCGGCTGTGCCTGAAAGCGCATGATGCCGTACGGTCTAGGCCCATGACCGACCCAATCGCCCCCGCTGACCCGGACGTCGTGCTGCGGGCGCAGAACGTGGACCTGGTCCGCGATGGCAAGCTGATCCTGGACCGGATCAGCGTCACGGTCAGGGCGGGGGAGCACTGGGCGCTGCTCGGGCCGAACGGGGCGGGCAAGAGCACCCTGCTGAACATCATGGCCACCTACGCGCACCCGACGCGCGGGCAGATGGACATCCTCGGCCACCGCCTCGGGCGGGTCAACGTGTTCAGCCTGCGGCCGTGGATCGGCCACATCACCCCGAACCACCGGGTGGAGCCGGCCCGCACTGTCCGCCAGGTGGTGCTCACCGGCGTCACCGGCACGATCGAGCTCCCGCAGTACTGGATGCCGGGCGCGGCCGAGGCGTCCCGCGCCGAGGACCTGATCGACCTGATGGGCCTGAAGGGCCTGGCCAGCGCGCGCTGGCGGACGCTGTCCCAAGGCGAGCGCGGCCGGACGCTGATCGCCCGGGCGCTGATGGCCGAGCCCCGGCTGCTGCTGCTCGACGAGCCGGCCGCCGGCCTTGACGTGGCCGGCCGCGAGCAGCTGCTGGCCAGCATCGATGAGCTGCGCGAGCGTCGGCCGACGCTGGCCACCGTGCTGGTCACGCACCACCTCGAGGAGCTCCCGGCGACCACATCGCACGCGATCCTGCTGCGTGCCGGGCAGCTCCTGGCCACCGGGCCGGTCGTCGACGTGCTCACCACCGAGCTGGTCAGCGCGTGCTTCGACTATCCGGTAGCGATCGCGCGGCACGCCGGCCGCTGGGCGTCCATCGCCGGGTCCGTCTGGTAGATCGCAAAGCCGCCTGTCTGGGTCAGCCCGGCTGGATGACTCCTGGTTGTGTCAAAACCCGATGGCTTCGCGGAGCAGCAGTACGGTGCCGCGACCGGGATGCGGTTCTGCGTTGAGGATGAGCACGCGGTTGACGGCGCTGGGCCCGCCGTAGACCTTCATGGCGCGGTCGTTCTCCAGCGGGAGGCAGTGGTCTTCGACGCGGCGCAGCGCCGCGGCCAGGTCGGGCACCACCTTCTGCGCCCCGACGACCCAGATCGCGCGGAGGGATCCGCCGGCGTAACCGGGTAGCTGGCTTCCGCTCGCCGAGGGCGACGCTGCCGACAATGACGTCGGGGGTGGACATCAGCCGCCAGATCTCGCCCAGCTGGGTGGTGCGGTCCATGGCCTGGCCGCGTGACCTGATGTCGTCGTACCGCCCGCTTTTGCTGATGTCCTCCTCGATGCCGGACAGGCGGAGGGTCTCGCTGGCGCCGGTGAAGACGCTGGCGCCCTCGGGGATCAGGTCTTTGATGCGGGCCCGCGCGGCGGCGGCGTCATCGAGGATCTCGGCCGCGAAATTGTTTGCCGTGAGCGCGGCGGCCACCCGCTCGAGGCGCTCGCCGGTTGCCGGGTCGGTGAACGATGCTGCCGGAACCGAGGTGGTCATAGGGTCCTCCTGAGCTTCCTGCTCACTGGATGGTGTGTTCGTCTCAGCAGTTCGACAGCGCAGCCCTCCGGAATGTGAGGTGACCCGCCGGCCTCACATTCCGGTGCGGTGTCTTGTCGGATTAGTGAGATCAGCTGCGACCGAGGGAGCCGTCGGCATCATGAGCACGCCATCCGGACCAGGAGGCGACCGGCCCGCCCCGGGCCTGGACGCGATCACAAGCGAGCGGCGTCAGCTCATCAATCTGGCGTACCGGCTCCTTGGCTCCCTGGCCGAGGCTGAGGACGCCGTCCAGGAGACGTACGCGCGCTGGTATGCCATGTCGCCGGGGGAGCGGGACGCCATCGCGTCCCCTGGTGCCTGGCTGAGCAAGGTCGCCAGCCGCGTCTGCCTCAACCTGCTCAATTCGGCCCGGGCCCGGCGAGAGACCTACGTGGGCGAATGGATCCCCGAGCCGCTGCCCGAGCCCGCGGAGTGGGCCTCCGGGCAGCCGGGCAGCACAACGATGGACCCGGCCGACCGGGTCACCCTCGACGAGTCGATCAACATGGCCTTCCTCGTCGTGCTCGAATCGATGACCCCGGCCGAGCGCGTCGCGTTCATCCTCCACGATGTCTTCCGCTACCCGTTCGCCGAGGTGGCCGACATCGTCGGCCGTACCCCGGCGGCCTGCCGCCAGCTGGCCTCCTCGGCGCGCCGGCGCATCCGCGCCTCGCGGACTCACGCGACCCCGGCAGCCCGGCAGGCCGGCGTCGTCCGGGACTTCAAGCGGGCGTGGGAGGCAAAGGATATCGACGCCCTCATCGGCCTGCTCGACCCCAACGCCACAGTGATCGCCGACGGCGGCGGCGTGGCCGGAGCCGTGGCACGGCCGTTCCGGGGCGGCGAGCGGATCGCGCGTGGCTGCGTCGATCTCGTCAACCGGGCGCCCGGCCTGAAGATCCTGGAGCGCACGGTCAACGGCCAGCCCGGCCTGGTCACCCAGCAGGACGGCGCCACCGCGGCGGTGCTGGCCTTCGACCTGGCCGACGGCCGGATCACGCACATCTGGGTGGTGTTCAACCCGGAGAAGCTGCGGCCCTGGACGACAGATTGACCGCTGTGGCGAGCGGGCCGGCCTACTCGATCGGCTGCCTGGCGACCGCTGACGGCTCACGCCCGGCGAATAGCCAGCCGCTGGCCGCGGCGATCAGCGGCAGCCCGACCAGCAGGATCAGCACGTCGGTCAGCGGAACGTCACCGAACATGATGGACAGGCTGCTGCGGGCCCAGGCCAGCCCGGCGATCACCGCGCCGGCCATGCCAAAGATGGCGCCGAGCAGGCCGAGCGCCGCGGCGGTCGCGGCGGTGATCATTCGCCGGGTCGCGCCACTGGCGCCGGTCGCGGTGAGCGTGCGCAGGTCCTGCGCGGCCTCACTGCGGATCAGGCCGACCGACATGGCCAGCACACCGAGTGCGATCACGATGCCGAGCACGGTGGCGCCGTCGGCGATCTCACCGGGGCCGAGCGACGCCGACTCGGTCTCGACCGTTGCCCCGTGGGCGACGGCGAATTGCCGCGCGGCGCTGATCTGTGCGGCGGTGAGCGGGGCGGGTGCCTGGATCAGCCACCCGGCCAGCTGAGTCTGCAGCCGGTACTTGCTCACCGCGTACTCGGTCACCACCGTGTTCGGCGCGGAGGTGCCACTCGGCAGGCTACTGAGCGTCTGCATCCTGGGGTTGGCAAGGCAGCCCCCGCTCAGCGTGCAGCTCGGCAGCACCCTGTCTTTATGCACGAAGCCGCCGGGACCTTGCTGGAGGCCGTAGTTTCCCCAGGCCAGCACCATGTGCGGCAGGCTGGCCATGCCGGGCCGCATGGTAAGGACATCGGTGCCGGGAGCGATCTGGGCGGCCGTGATCCCGTACGTGGCGAGCAGTTGCGGGGTAGCCACGTACACGCTGCCGGTGAAGTCCTTATGGGCCTGCGCGCCCACCTGATGCAGCGTGGCGGCCACGGATTCCAGCCGCACCGTGGACCGTGCATGCAGGCGAGCGGCGAGACTGCCGATGTGCTTGCTCACGTCCGCGATCTGGGTGCTGCCGAGCGGCGTCGCGCTGGGGGCGCCCTGCGGAGCCAGCGCGTAGACGATCACCTGGCTGCTGGACAGGTTGGGACCGGTCCAGGCGAGCACGTTCTCGAACTGGATGCTGGCGATGACGCAGATCCCCGTGGCCAGGAACACGGCGAAGGTGGTCGCCGCCAGCGCGGCGCCGGATCTGGCCCGGTAGCGGACCAGGTCGCGCAGCGCGATCCGGATCGCGACCGGCAGCCGGGAGCTGGCCCTCAGCACGCTGATCGCCGGCGGGGCGAGCAGGACGATGCCGATGACGACGGCGATCAGGCCTGCCACCAGGTGCAGCGCGGGACTGCCGCCGTTGCCGCTCGCCCCGGCCAGCCCGTCGGCGGTCGCCAGGCACGCGACGCCGACCGCGAACACGATGACGCCAGGCAGGACGGTGCGGTGCACCGCCTTCGGCGGAGCAGGATGGCCGGACAGCGCGGCCACCACCGGCACCGCGGCCATCGTCTTAGCCGGGCGGCGGGACGCCAGCACCGACGTCGCGATCGCGAACCCGACCCCGAGCGCGAACGCCCACCACGGCAGGTTCGCCGCGTCGACCACGTGGCCAGAGGCCCGCTGCAGCGTGGGCGTGTAAGCGAACCAGGCGGCGAAGCCGAGCGCCGCCCCGGCCAGCGCGCCGGCCACACCGACCGCCAGGCCGTTGACCATCATGACCAGGCGGAGATTGCGTTCGGTCGCGCCGATCGCGCTGAGCATGCCAAGGGCCCGGAGCCTGCGCTGGGCCATCACGGAGAAGCCGGCCACCGATACCAGGCCGATGAACACCAACCCGAGCAGTTCCACGAGCAGGATGGTCGTCGCCGGCGAGAACCTGCTCGCGCTGCCGGTGGGGAAGGACACGTTCGCCGCCGGCACACCGGGCAGCGCTCCGTTGCCGCCGCTGACCGCCTGCTGCGCCGCGGCCGTGCCGAGCAGGATGACCACCTGGCTGGGGTGCGTGACCTGGCCGGGGGCGACCAGCGCGAACTCGTCCGCGAGGTTGCTCGGGTTCTGCACGATGCCGGTCACCCGCCAGGTCGTCCCGGCCGCCCGCCAGGTGCCGCCGACATGCGTGCCGTACAGGGTTGCCACCTGGCTGGTCAGCGCGATCTGACCGGGCCCGGCCGGGTAGCTGCCGCTGACGAGGCCGAGCAGCGGGGCGTTGTAATGCCCGTGCGGGCTCTCGGCGCGAAGCTGTACCCGCTGGGTGGTCCCAGTCGTGATGTTCTGCTCCTCGATGAGATCGGCCGGACCCCACTGGTCCTGGACGGTGGCGATGTCGGCCGTCAGGTGCGGGTCGCTGCCGGGCAGCGTGACCGACGCGGCAGCGGTGCCGAGCGTCGGGTAGCTGGGGTTCGGGAGCTGAGCGTTCGTGACGACGCCGGCGCCCAAGATCGTCGCGGCGACCGCGACGGTGAGCAGGCCGAGGACGAGCAGCTGCTGGCGCCATTCGCGGCGGAACAGCCGCCAGCCCCAGCGAAACACCGCGCGGCGGGCGACGATGCCGCCGCCCGGGCCCGCGTCCAGGTCGGGTGGCTCGCGCAGCGCGGTGCTCATCTGCGCGCCTCCGGCACGGTGCTCACCCGGCGCGCCTCCGGCACGGTGCTCACCCGGCGCCTCCGGCACGGTGCTCACCGGGTCTCCCTGGGCATGAGCAGAGATTCGGGGCCGGGCGGCCGGGTGGTGTGTCCGGTCATCCGGCCGTCCCGCAGCAGCACTATCCGGTCGGCCCAGGCGGCCAGCTGTGCGTCGTGGGTGACCACGACCGCGGCGACGCCCCGCTGGCAGGCCTCGTGCAGCAGCCGCATCACCTCGGCGGCGTTCACCGAGTCCAGTGCGCCGGACGGCTCGTCGGCCAGCAGCAGGCGGCGGTCCCCGACCACTGCGCGGGCGATCGCCACCCGCTGCCGTTCGCCGCCGGACAGCTGGTCGGGGTACCACCGTGCCCGCCCGGCCACGCCCAGCGCTTCGAGCGCGGCCAGCCCCGCCGCGCGCGCCTTCGGCACCGCGACGCCATCCAGTTCCAGCGGCAGCGCGGCGTTCTCGGCGGCGGTCAGCCCGGGCAGCAGGTTGAAATCCTGGAACACATACCCGATCACCCGCCGCCGCAGCCGCGCCTTGCGGCCCCGCGGCATCCCGGCCAGCGCCATGCCGCAGATCAGCACCTCCCCGCTGGTGGGGTCTTCCAGGCTCCCGGCGATGGTCAGCAGCGTGGACTTGCCCGAGCCGGACGGCCCCATCACCGCCACCATCTCCCCGGCCCGCACCGAAAGGTCCACCCCGGCAAGCGCCTGCACGCTGGCCGGCTCCTGCCCGTACGTCTTCGACACCCCGCGCAGCTCCAGTACGTTCACCAGGCCGTCGCCGCCCGCGCCTCGTTCCGGCTGGTTCATCGCCTGGCCCCCAGCCGGCGAAGCTGCGGCACCGGAGCGGGGACCGGGGATGGCTGGGGCGGCTCGGCGGCTGCCCGCGCCAGCCGCACCTGCGCTGCGTCCAGCCAGCGGATCACCGCATCCAGCCGGAACAGCTCGGCGTCGACCATCAGCGCCAGGCTCAGGTCGTCGCGGGCCTCGCCCTCCTTCAGCCGGGTCCACTGCTGCATCAGCTCGAGCAGGTACAGGCGGTGCGCCTGGATCACCTCGTGCACGTCGGTTCCCGGCACCCGCGCCGCGACCAGCACCTTCATCACCAGCTCGTCGCGGGGCGGGGACGTCAGGTCCGGCGGCGTGCGCAGCCAGTCGGCCAGCGCCGCCTCGCCTTGCGGCGTGATCCGGAACCGTTTCTGCGGCCCGTCCTGGCCGGTGCCGTCGGATTCGGCCAGCCCGTCGCGTTCGAGCCGGCCCAGCGTCTTGTACACCTGGCCGACGTTCAGCGGCCACACCTCGCCGGTCCCGGCCTCGAACTCCTCGCGCAGCTGCAGCCCGTACTTCGGCCCCTCGGACAGCAGCGCCAGCAGCGCGTGCGGGACACTCATGAGATCACCATGCCTGACATCATGCCCGGCATACTATCCGGCATACTCGCCACCAGGCAAGGCAATATCGCGGTGCCGGATGTGTTACCGGCAGACGAAGGCGGCCACGTCGCCGGCGGTGCGGAACGTGCCGTTGGTGTCGATGGCGGCCTTGACCTGCTCCCGGACGTCCGAGACAACCCAGCTAGAGGTCGATGACGACCTTGCCGTGCACGTGCCGGCCGGCTTGAAGCTCGACCGCGGAGCGGATCTGCTCGACCGGGAAGCTTGCCGCGATGGGCACACGGAGCTGGCCCGCAGCGACCAGGCGGGCAATCTCCTCTATGGCGCCAGGGGCGGCGTTAGCGCCGTTTGCCGGTGTGATTCCGTCGACCTGTGCGGCGATGGTGGTGATGCGCTCGTCCGGAACGCTAAGTTCCCGTGCCGCCTGCGCCGTCTCCGTCCCGTATAGGTCGATGGCCGCAGTGACGCCGGCGGGAGCCAGGGCACGGAGCCGGCCGACCAGGCCGTCGCCATAAGCGACCGGCTCGGTCCCGAGCGCACGCAGGGCATCGGCCGACGTCGCCGATCCCGTCCCGATCACTCGCGCGCCCGCGAGGCGAGCGAGCTGCACGGCGAACACGCCGACCCCGCCTCCCGCGCCGCCAATGAGCAGCGTGTCGTCCGGGCCGGGTTTGACAACGGCGAGCGCGGCGGCGGCTGTGCACCCCCCTATAGCAAGGGTGGCGGCTGTGCGGTCGTCGACGCCGTCGGGAGTATGGTGCGCGTCGCCGCCCGCCGCGATGGTCCCTGCCACGTCTATTACTACGTAGTCGGCGACCGCGCGGGAGAGGGCGCCGCCGAACACTCGGTCGCCGGCCGCGAACTCGGTCACGCCGTCACCGACCTGGTCCACGACCCCGGCATAGTCGGTGCCGAACCCGGACGGCAGGCTCAAGCCGAATCGAGTGGCCGTCTCTGCGTCGGAGGTCATGAACCAGTCCATCGGGTTCAGTCCAGCCGCGGTCACTCGCACGCGGATCTGCCCCGGGCCAGCCTGCGGTGCGGGTACCTCTCGGAGGTTCAGGACCTCGGGGCCGCCGAATGACTCGAGCTGGACCGCTCGGCTCGTGGTCGTCGACGTGCTGGCGCTCGGTTGCTGCATGCTCACTTGTCTCCTCTGGCGGCAAATGAAGGCAACGAGAAACGGACTATGCTCCGCTTATGAGAGGCACCGTACCATAATCGGAGCGTGATCCGTTTTGGCAGAGTCAGAAACTCGCGCGCTGCGAGCGGATGCGACTCGCAACCGCAACCAACTCCTCGAAGTCGCGACCCGCGTGTTCGTGTCTGCCGACACCGAACCGTCAATGCGCGCGATCGCACGCGAAGCCGGGGTCGGCATCGCCACGCTCTACCGGCACTTCCCCACCCGCGAGTCTCTCGTCGACGCGGTCTACCGCGATCAGGTCGCGCGGCTGACCGACGGCGCCCGCGAGCTACTCGCCCAGCTTCCCCCGCCCGCGGCGCTGCGACGCTGGATGGAGCTGTTCGGGGACTGGATCGCGACCAAGAACGGCATGCTCGACACGCTGCTCGCGATGATCGAATCAGGCGAAATCGCCCATGCCCAGACCCAGGCCGAGCTGCTCGCGGCCATCGAGGACATCCTCAATGCCGGCCGTGTGACGGGCGAGCTGCGCGCCGACGTCACCGCCGAAGACATCGCTGCCAGCCTCATCGGCATCTTCACCGTGGCCCACTCGCCCGAGCACCACGCCAGGGCAAGCCGCCTGCTGAACATCCTGATGGACGGCCTCCGATCTCCACCCTGAACGCTCGTCTGCCGCGACCCGGTCCGGGGCGCGCCGTGGGGCAGATTGTGTACGCGCGCCGTAGAATGAAGCGGTGCGGTTGAATCCCTTTCCTCGTGGCGGTGCGCGGCCGCAGAAATATCTCTTTGGGCGATCGGGGCAGCTGGAAGCTATTGAAAGGTTTACCCATGAGGTGCAGAGTCGGCAGTGCTCAGATGTCATCTGCTTTCTAGCGCCGATGGGGCTGGGGAAGACGTGTTTGCTGAAGCTCGCTAGGCGCCAGCTTCAGCAAAAGGGGTGGCTTTGCGGTTACAGCGAAGCAAGTTCTGATGCGACGACGTCGATCCTCGATCTCCTCTCTGATGCAAGCGATGCGCTTCCGCCGGAGGGTGTGGGAGCAAAATTCCGGGCTCGCCTTGAGCAATTCAATATATCCGCCGGCCCTATCGGCCTTGGAATCCAGCTCGGATCGGAAATCGAGAGCGATACGACTGCATACTCCCGGCTATCGCGACTGCTCTCCAATCTCGGGAGTCTAGCGATGCAGTCGCAAGTCGGAGTGGCTCTGGTTATCGATGAAGCGCAAGCTCTTCCAACGAAGGATCTCGAACTGCTAATGCGGGTTATTGGCCGCCTCGATGACCTGCCCATCGCCGTCCTGATAGGGGGTCTTCCTAAGATCCCGCAAGGTCTCGTACAACGCGATCAACATGCAAGAACACTGCCTGACATTTGGTATCAGCCTCTATATCCGCTAAGCGCCGAGGAATCCAGGCACGCTCTGGAGGTGCCAATGGTTGATGCGGGCTGCAAGTTCCAACCGGCAGCTCTGGATCGTCTTGCTTCCTTCTCAGAGGGAAATCCGTTGGTTCTCCAGATGCTCGGGTCAGCGGCATGGCTTGAAGCAGACAGGTCGGCTGCGACAAGCAAGGCACCGTTCATGAGTTATGATCATGCGGAGGCTGCCATAGATATGGTTCGGAGCCAGCTTGCCATCTCTGTATACGAGCCGGTCTGGAGCTCATGCACAGAACCCGAGAAGCAAACTCTGCGGGCTCTGGCTGAACGAAACACCGCGAGCTTGGACTCGCCACGCCCGACCTGGGATTCCTTGTTCTCTTCAACGATTCCAGGCCTGAGTTACGGCGCTATTGATATCCTGTATCACCTTGCAGGAAATGGAATAATTTGGTCCCATCGTAGCCCGAGGGGACAGCCGATAGAATTTGTCATGCCAGGATTCGCAGACTATGTACTGCTGCGGTCGGGCGGTATAAGGTCGGCGGGAGATAGCCGATCTGCGCCACCGCGACCGGAGCCGTAAACCGGTTGCTCCACCCTCGCGCGCCGGACATCAGAGGGCGCACCAGATCAGCGGGCCAGCCATCGCGACAATCATGGCGAGCCCGGTCAGGCCTAGGTCAGCCCATGCCTGACTGCCCACCCAGGCATATGCCGAAGACCGTGCCATTCACGCGCGGCGCTCCTACGGCAGGGCCGAGCAGGACCACGGCCTGAAGCCCGGACCTACCCGGCGATCGTCCGGGTCAGCGGGTGCCACCTGGATGGCCATCAGCATTTCGGCTGGCCGCAGGCTGAGCACTCCTGCCTAGATCCCCGTCAGCGGCCACCAGCGCCTCAGCGTCTCTCCGCAGTTGCCCGGCGAGCATGCCGATGCAGTGGAGAACGCGGCCATCTTCCAGGCCGTCGTACCTGGAGCCATTACGGTCGTTATGACAGGATCGATGCGTGTCGTCACCCGGCTCGACCGACAAATGGGCCGCGCTACTGCCAGCTGAGCCAGTCCGCGATCGGCTGAGATTCGCGCGGCTGGAACAGCCCCGAGCCCATGAATATATCGCCGAGCAGCTCCGGCGCGAGATTGCGCTGGGCCTCGTTCAGGTCGGTGGCAGGCTGCCGTCTGAGCGTGACCTGGCCCAGTTGTTCGGCGTCAGCAGGGTGACCATCCAGCAGGCAGTGAACCTACTGGAGTCGGAGGGCCTGCTGCGCGCCCGGCGCGGCCGCGGAGGCGGAACGTTCGTGACAGAGCCCCCGCCGATCCCCGGCGGCGGCCAGCCCATGATCGAGCGGATCCGCCGCGACCGCGTGGTCATTGCCGAGGCCGTCGAGTGCAGGAAGGCTGTCGAGCCCGCGTCGGCGGCGGCAGCGGCGGCGCTCCGTACCGCGGCTGATCTTGACCGGCTGCGGAGCCTGCACGCCATGGCGCAGTCCGCCACCGACGACACCGAGTTCACCAGCATCGACTCGCAACTGCATCTGGCGATCGCCGAGGCAGCCCGGAATCGATTTCTGCTGACCATGGTCGAGACGGTCCGCGTGGTCCTCGCCGATACGATTCTGACGCTGCCCGAAACGCCGCTCTGGCAAAGCAAGAGTCTCCGCGAGCACGAGACGATCCTTGCTGCCATCGAGCTGTCGGATGCCGTCGCGGCCCGGAAGGCTATGGAGGTACACATAGGTCATACCGCCCAAAGCATTACGGCGCTCCTGAAAGCCTTGTGATATCGGCCTGGAGCCGGACAAGGGCATTCCCCTTGACACGCTCGTCCAAAGGACTGCATTCTGGTCCTTAAAGGGCTGACCAGGAGGTGCCGCTTGGCCGATCGCGTCGATCAGAGACCGGCCGCTGCGACCTCGCCCACCCTGCAACGACTCCGCGAGAATGCGACCGGCTTCAGGCACGCGACCACATCAGCTAGGCACGCTACTTCCATACCCCTGGCCGTCTCCGTAGCAGGCGCACGGGCACCACTCGGCGGCGTTGATGTCCGTCCGGTGCTGACATCGGCCCCGGCGGCGTTCCCGTCGGTATCAGACGTCCTGAGCATGGACGTGGTCAAGTTCGCGCTGCCCAAGGTGGTGAGCGGAGGCGCTGGCCTGGACCGGCGCGTCCGCTGGGTGCATGTGGGCGAGATCTGCGAGATCGCCGAGTACCTCACGGGCGGCGAATTGGTCCTGACGACTGGCGTAGCCCTGCCGGCTGACAGCCCAGGACTGTCGCGGTATGTGGCCGCTCTCGACGATGCGGGCGCATCCGGGCTTGTCGTCGGGCTAGGCCACCGGTTCACTCACAGCGAGCTGCCGGGCAGCCTGAGATTGACCTCGGACAAGCGGCAGTTCCCGCTGATCGTGCTCGGCCGGGACACACCGTTCGTGCGTTTCACCGCCGCGGTCAACCGGCACATTGTGCACGCCCAGGTGGAGGAGCTGCAGGCGTCCGAGGCGATGCACCGCACGTTCGCCGAGATGGCGCTGGAGGGCGCCTCCGCCCAGGAGATCATCCGCCAGACGGCGCGCATGATCAGGCGGCCCGTCGTGCTGGAGAGCCTGACCCACCGGGTCCTCGAATTCGACGCGGCCACCGTTGACGCAGACCTGGTGCTCGGTGACTGGGAGCGACGATCGCGGATGGCCCAGCCCGCTGGCCGGGCCGCTTTCGACGAGACCAACAAGTGGCTCATCGCCACGGTCGGCGCTCGCGGCCATGACTGGGGACGCCTGATCGTCCTGACCGACGTCACGCCCGCCCCGGCTGACCTGATGGTCCTCGAGCGCGCTGCTTCCGCCCTCGCCTTGCAGCGGCTGACTGCCGGTGAATCGGAGCCGGTGGAAATGCGGACCCACCGAGGCATCATCGATGACCTGCTGACGCATGCGCATCCGATCGAAGAGGTCGCCCGGCGGACCAGGGCTCTCGGCGTGCCGCTGCGCGGGCGGCGGCTTCTCGGGGTAGCGGTGCGGCAGCCGCACGAGAAGGGAGTGCGGGCGCAACGCCCCGCGCCGGCATCGCCGCTGGCGGCGACCGTCCTGCAGGCGCTCGCCACGACCGGTGTGCCGGGGCTGGTCGGCGCGGTGGGAACGGATCTGACCGCCGTGCTGCTGTCCATCGGTCCGCGCGAATCCGAAAACGCCCTGATGGCCCGGCTCTCCGAGGCCCTGCGCCGGTCTCTGACGGACCCAGTGATCGGGGTCGGATCCTGCGTCACCGATCTTGCCGACGCGCGCCGTTCCCTGATGGAAGCAGAGCGGGTTGCCGAGGCCGCGGGCTTTGCCGCCGAGGACCGGCCGTTCTTCCGACTGCCCGATGTCCGGATCCGCGGCCTGCTGCACCTGCTGCGGGAAGATGCGCGGTTGCAGACGTTCACCGAGCGTGAGCTCGGCCCGCTGCTGGTCTACGATCAGCGGCACGGCACGAGACTGCTGGAAGCGCTGGCGCTCTATCTTGACCACGGCCGCAACAAGTCGGCGGCAGCCGATGCTTCCTTTATGGCGCGGAGTTCCTTCTACGATCGCTTGGACAGGATCGAGAAGGTCCTGCACGTCGACTTGCAGTCCGTCGAAATCTGCCTGTCACTGCACGTGGCCGTCATGGCACATCGCCTGATGGCCAGCTGACCTGCAACCTGTCCAGACCCGCGCCAGCCTCCGGTCACCCTGCTCCTTGGCCCGCAGCGACCCGTTCCGCACTATGGACGTGAGTTCATCCGAGGTAAGGCGGCAGGCAGGCGTGAGCGGTGCAGCAGACCCGATCATCTGGCACCACACCAGCGTGGTGGTGGCCGACATCGATCGCGCCGTCTCGTTCTACCGCGACCAGTTCGGCTTCCAGGTCTCGCTGGAATCTCGCCTGGCGGCCCAAATTCAGCAACTGCTTGCGCTGCCCGACATTACCTGCGACCTGGTACAGGTCCACTCGCCGATCAGCGGCCACGTGCTGGAGCTCATCGAATTCAGCAACGTGCCGGCGGGCGCCGATAGTCGCCTTCCGATCTGGCCGGGGATGGCTCATCTGGCCTTCGTCGTGCTCGACCTTCAGGCCGCCATGCGTTCGCTGGCCGACGCAGGCGGAAGGCCCGTCGGTCGGGTCGCCGAATTCCGGGAAGGTCCCGCTGTCTACTGCTGGACTCCGGCCGGAACGGTAGTGGAGCTGGAGCAATGGCACGACCTGCATCAGGCGGAAGCGCGCCGATGACGACCGAGACGCCACGCCAGCGCGTGCTGGTACTTGGCGGAGCCGGCAGTATCGGCCGTGCGATCGCCCTGGCGGCCGCCGCCAACGGCGCTTCGGTCTGGATCGCGGACATCCGCGATGCCGGGCCAGCCGTCAGCGAGCTGCCGGGGCATGGTCATCACGCGGTCCGGGCGGACGTCACAGATCCGCAGAGCGTCCGGGGCCTGATCGACCAGATGTGGCTGCAAGGCGGTGCCGATGGCATCGTCTATGCCGCCGGCCTGCTCCACGCCGGCGAGGTCGCTGATACCGACTCCGGCGACCTTGAACGCGTGTTCGCGGTCAACCTGCTCGGTGCTTTTACGCTGGGCAAGGCGGTAGCGCAGCGGATCCGGGCAGAGCCCCGGCCGGTCAGCATCGTTTACCTCTCCTCGGTAGCGGGGCTGCACGGTGAGGCGGGTGGGGCGGCGTACTGCGCGACCAAGTCGGGGCTGATTGCGTTCGTGCAGAGCTTCGCAGCCGAGATCGCGGAGTTCGGCTGCCGCGCCAACGCCGTCTGCCCGGGCAACGTCGACACTCCGATGCTGCGGTCGCTCGCCGCTCAGGTAGCTAACCGGGAGGGCACCACGGCCGAGCAGGTGATACGGCAGCTCACCGGTGCGACCGCGTTCCGCCGCCTCCTGGCGCCCGCTGAAGTCGCCGACGCCTGTCTGTGGCTGCTGTCACCGGCCGCCTCTGCGATCAGCGGGCAGGCGGTGGTCGTGGACGGGCCGGCCTTGCTGGCGGGACCCGCATGATTTCGGCCAAGAGCGCCATCCGCGACACCAGGACACTGATCGGGATCGACAGCCAGAACCCCGGCCCGCTGGAAGGTGCTTGTGCGGAATGGGTTGGCAACAGGCTCTCCGACCTGGGACTCCAGCCCGCCCTTCAGCCAGTGACAGCCGGGCGCTCGAACATTGTCGCGACCGTGCCGGGATCGGGCACAGCTCCGCGGCTCGTCCTGCTTGCGCACATGGACACCGTGCCGGTCGGCCACGGCTGGACCTTTCCGCCGTTCGGCGCGATGATCGCCGATGACCGCATCTACGGCCGCGGAGCCTGCGACATGAAGGCGGGCCTGGCGGTTGCGCTGAACCTGCTCGGCTGGCTGGCAGCAGAACAGGCCCAGCCAGCCGGCGACGTTGTCCTCATCGCGACCGTGGACGAGGAGGGGCCTGACATGAGTGGGGCGCATGCCCTTGCCCAGTCCGCCACCCTGCGCCCCGACGATCAGATCCTGGCCCTGGAGCCGACCGGCCTGCGGCTTCGCATCGCGCAGATGGGGCTTCGCTGGGTCACGATCACAGTGTCCGGCCGGATGGCCCATGCCGGCCGGGCACATCTGGGCATCGACGCCAACCACGTTCTGTGCCGCATCGTGGACAGTCTCAAGGACGCGGTGGACAGCCTGCCGTACCGGGATCCGGTTCTCGGGCGGGCGAAGATGACCTGCGGCACAATCGCGGGCGGCGAGGCGGTCAACGTAGTGCCGCCGCTGGCGCGCGCGCAGATCGACCTGCGGCTGGTTCCGCCGATGACCCCGGACAGTCTGATGGACCTGGTGCGGCGCCGGGCCGCGGACGTCATCGCGGCTTTTCCCGGCGCAGGCTATGAGCTCACGCCGCTCGGAGCCGAACGTCCGCCTGTCCGGGCCGACGACGATGCTCCCGTGGTCCGGGCACTCCGCCGGGCATACCAGGAGTGCGCGGGCGCGGTGCTCCCGTCGGGCGGAGCCGACGGCCACGAGGCTTACACCGACGCCTCGATGGTGGCCGCGGTCACCGGGAGCACCAGCGCGACTGTGTTCGGGCCTGGCTCCACCGACAACGCGCACGCCAGCGACGAGTTCGTCAGCGTGGCCGATATCGAGCTGATGTGCCGGGTCATGACGCAGCTCGTCCGGAGCTGGTGAGGAATGGACGGGACGCTTGCAGGCGATGCATCGGTGAGCCTGTTTGTGAACGGAACGCTCATGCGGGGACTTGCGCTGCACGGCAACCTGGTCGGCGCGAAGTTCCTGCGCACGGCGCGGACAGCAGACCGGTACCGGCTCTACTCGGTGCGCGACGAGCACCCGGCCATGATCCCCGCCCCGGCCGGTGACGGCGCGGCCGTGGCAGGCGAGGTCTATGACATCAGCGTGAGCCATCTTCAGCGGGTGCTGGAACATGAGCCCGGCCGGGCTTGGCCTTGGCGTCGTGGACCTCGGTACTGGCGAGAAATGCCTGGGCATTCTCTGGACAGCCTCGCGCCTCCCCCGGCGAGCCATGGATATCTCGGCCTTCGGCGGCTGGCGGGAATATCAGGAATCGCTCTCCACCAAAGTTCCGGGCGCCACGAGCTAGCGGCTATTCCCGATGCCGGCCGCCGGCGAGCTACGCGCTCTCAAAGCCCCGGATCACCTCTCGGTCAGCCACTTCGGACCGGACCGTGGCCAGCTCATGCCCAGCGTGACCGAGGATGTGCGCGCACACCGCCTCGCCGAAGGAAGCGCCGGCGACCCCTGACTGGCGGAACGCGGCCACTGCCTCGGTCAGGTCAAGCGGCACGACCGGCAGGCCAGGCTGACCGAAGGCGTCACCGGTAACCGGTTCCGGAAGTGCCAGCCGGTTCAGGATGCCCGCAATCCCGGCGGCTATAGCGGCGGCCAGAGACAGGTAAGGATTGCAGTCGGCTCCGGGCACGCGCAGCTCGAGTCTTCTGGAACCGCCGCTGCCCGCGATCCGGACCATGACGGTGCGATTATCGTCGCCCCAGCTGACGTAGCGCGGCGCCATTCCGGCGGTGTTGAAACGCCGGTATGAGTTCCCGAACGGCGCGTGCATCAGCATCAGCTCGGCCGAGTATCCGACCAGGCCGGCCAGGAAGAACCGGGTGCGCTCCTCCTGGAAATATTCGCCGGCCGTCCCGCCCGCGCCCATCAGGCTCCGGGCCTGTAGGTCCGTCAGCGAAAGGTTCAGGTGGCAGCCACTGCCCGCCTCCTGCTCCAGCGGCTTGGCCATGAAAGTCACGGCGACGTCACCGGCCTGGGCGATCGCTTTCACCGCGTGCTTGTACAGCACATGCGAGTCGGCAACGGTCAGCAGGTCGGACGGCGGGAAGTTAATCTCTAGCTGACCCGGACCGCCTTCGCCCTGGGTCGTCTCAGCCGGGAAGCCAAGATCTCTCGCGGCGGCCCGCACCTGGCCGGCGAACGGTTCAAAGAAACCGGTGACCAGCGCATCGTTATCGCCGCGCCGGTGATAGTACGGCGGCAGGCCCCGGTAACCACGCTGGCACGCGTCGCCGTATGACGTCCGGAAGACATAGAACTCCAGCTCAGTCGACGCGACCACGGAGATGCCCAGGTCGCGCAGGCGCTCGACTTGCCGGAGCAGAACGGTCCGGGGCGCTTCACTGACCAGAGTCCGGTCATCTTCCGCGCCGCGGCAGGCATCCGCCAGCACAATGCCGCTGGAAGAGTCCCAGGGTAGGCGCCGCAGCGTGTGCGGAAGAGGCATCAGCAGGCCATTCCGGTAACCGCTGTCAGAACCGGAGGCCGCTAGCCCGGAAACGGGGTTGAGATCCAGATCCGTGACAAGGTGAAAGTCCGGCACCGGCAGGCCGGCGGCCAGGACCTCGGGAAACCGGCCCGCCGCTATCCGCTTGCCCGACAGGCGCCCGACATGATCGGGCACGCAGACGAAGATCCCGTCGACGTCCTCGAGCCAGTCCGGGATGGTCATCCTGGACGCTCGCCGCCATTGATGACGATGTTCGCCCCGGTGATGTATCCGGCGGCCGGGGAGGCCAGGAAGACGCAGACACCGGCGACCTCCTCAGGCGTAGCAAACCGGGCCAGCGGGCTGGCCAGCTCTGCCTCCCTGCGGATCTGTTCCACCGGCAGCTCGCGCTCGGTCGCCACCCTGGCCAGCGCGACGTCCATCATGGGTGATTCCACCGAGCCGGGGCTGACGCAGTTGACTCGCGGACCGAGCCGCCCGGTCTCTTGCGCGAGCGCCTGGGTGAGACTGACGACACCCGCCTTGGAGGCCGAGTAAGCCGCCCACCGGGCCGAGCCATACAAGGCGGCGTGCGAGGCAATGAACGTGAGGCTGTGTTCCGCCGTCAGCCGGCCGACTGCCTGCTTGGCAGTGACAAAACAGCTGACAAGGTTCACCTCGAGCAACCTCCGCACGTCGGCCAGGTCCGCCTCGGAGACGGCAGACACTGCGGCCAGCCCCGCAGCGTGCACGACGTGGCAGATCTCCCCGCGATGCGCCGCGTAAGCGAACACCGCGGCGACCGAGGCCTCGTCGGTGACGTCGCACTCGATGACGCCCGGTGATTCCTGCAGGTCAGCCCCGACCACCTGAGCACCTGCCCGGGTAAAGGCCTGCGTTACCGCTTTGCCGAGCGTCCCGCCTGCGCCCAGGACAACGCAGATACCGTCGAGCGCAGGTGAACCGGTCCTCATCGCGGTGGCTGGCCCAGCTCGATCGTGACCCCGTCCGGATCCCTGGCGTACAGGCAGCGCCAGCCTGCCCAGTCGCCAAACGGGATCTCGACCGGACCGGACGACTCGACGCGGACTCCCGCCGCCGTGAGGTCCGCGAATGCCTGGTCGATGTCGGTCACCTCGAGTGCAAAATGCGTGGTCCCGCGGTTATTCACTGTCGGGTCCACAGCGATGCCCTCGGGATGGGCGTACCGGAACAGCTCGATCAGGCCACCGCCGGGAATGTCCAGCTCCGCCCACTCAATCTGAGTGCCGTCGAGGCCGACTATCTCATCAAGGTGGCGGTAGCGTACCTCGCCGCGGCCGCGCAGGGCCAGGCCCAGAACGCCCCGGTAGAAGCGGAGAGAGGCATCCATGTCCGCAACGCTGACATTGAAATGGTTGAACCGGGTGACCCACGTCATCAGGCTTCCTTGTCCATCAGCTTGCGCGCTGCGGCCACGATCGCAGCGGCGCCCGGCACCACTTGCTCTTCCAGGATCAGGCTGGCGGGCACAGGGACCTCCGGCGCAAGCCTCGCCATCAGGGGAGCATCCCGGCCGAGCGTCTCGGCGATCACGGCCATCACTTCTGCCGTGAATCCGAAGCCCCGGTAGTCCTCGTCCACCACCAGCAGCCGGCCGGTTCCGCCGGCCGCATCGACCAGCCCCGCCCGGTCCAGCGGCACAAGAGTCCGCAGGTCGATTACCCCGGCCGAGATTCCCTCGGCTGCCAGCTGAGCAGCTGCCTGCAAGGCAAGCTGCACCATCCAGCCGACCGTCACGATGGTCAGATCATCTCCCGGTGCCAGCCTTCTCAGCTGGCCGAATGGCACCGGCTCCGCCAGAGTGCGCGGCGCGGGCGCGTCATCGTGCGGCAGGGAGCTAACCCTGGACTTCAGCAGCTGCTTGTGCTCCAGGAAGACCACCGGGTTGGCGTCGTCCAGCGCCGTGCGCAGCAGGCCCTGCAGATCGCCCGGGGTGCCGGGGAAGACGACCTTGAGTCCCGGGATATGCGCGAAAGTTGCCGAGAGCACCTGCGAATGCTGCGCCGCCGACCCGATGCACCCCACGGCAGTCCGCAGGACCAGCGGCAACCTCACCCCGCCGCCGGACATGTAGTGGTTCTTCGCCATCTGATTGAGCACCTGGTCGAAGCAGACGCCAATGAAGTCAACAAACATCAGTTCTACGACAGGCCGGAGCCCCGCCTGCGCGGCGCCGACGGCCATTCCGATGAAGGCAGTCTCGGAGATCGGGGTGTCGAACACTCGCTCGTCGCCGAACTGGCGGGCCAGGCGCCGGGTTGCCCCGAATACCCCGCCGAGGTTGGCCACATCCTCGCCGAAGACCACCATCGAGTCGTCTAGCGCCATCTGATGGGCGAGCACCTCAGCGACGAGATGTGACCCCGTCCGGGCGTCCGCGGCGGCCGGCTGCTGCTCACTCATCGGCAAAGACTCCCGCGAAGGCGCTGGCGGGCGCTGGTAGGCCGACCGCGAGGGCCTCGTCCCGCCAGGCCGTCACCCGGGCTCGGGCAGAATCCTCGAGCTGGCTCAGCTCGCTCGCCGTCACGGTCTCATCGGCCAGGATCCGGCCGCGCAGAATCAGGAGTGGATCCCGGACCGCGCTCATGGCGACGTTTTTCTCCGCCGCGTCGCGGTACAAGTCGGCGTCGCCCTCGTAGTGACCGCGAAAACGGTAGACGCGGACGACTGCCGTCGCGGGCATCACTTCGGCCCGGACGTAGCCGATGCTGTCCCGGATGGCATCGTCGACCTCTTCCAGGCTTGTTCCGCTCGCCTCGCGCACCGGCATTCCCACGGCCTCGGCCCGGTCCCGCAGGCTGCCCGCCGTCGACTTCTGCGTGGATACGGAAATGCCGTAGCCGTTGTCTTCGACCAGGAAGAGCACGGGCAGCCCTCGCAGCACCGCCAGGTTCATCGTCTCGGCCACCCCACCCTGATTGACGGCGCCGTCTCCGGCCACCGCGACGCTAAGGTTGCCACGCTGATCGAGGCGCTGCCGGAGCGCGTACCCGGCGGCCAGCGGCGCTGACGCGCCGACGATCCCCGTGCACATGAAGCTCTTGGCCTGATCAAACAGGTGCATGTGGCCGCCCTTGCCGTGATTGAGGCCGTCCCGCTCGAAGATCTCCGCCAGCATCGGCACCGGGTCGACGCCGGCCGCGAGTCCGTGCAGGTGCGGGCGATGCGTGCTGACCACGGCGTCGCCGGGCTGCAGGTAACGGCCGAGCACGGCCGCCACGATCTCCTGCCCGATGCCGAGGTGCATCTCGCCATGAATCGCCCCGGACGCTACGCCCTCCCCGACCATGCTTTCGAACTCCCGCATGCCGTACATGACCTCATAGACCGCGAGGGTCTGATGCGGATCCATCGGCTTCTCCTTCCGGCCCGGCGTTTATGGCATCGAGGCTGCCGGCGACCTCGGCTCGGCCGGATACGCGTTGCTCACTGGCTTTCAGTTCGGCTGGCGACAGCACGCACACCGACCAGTGCGAGTCGCTGACGGACTGCACCGGGATGACCTCATCGGTACAGGCAGGCTGGGAGCCGTACGAGCACCGGGGAAAGAACGGGCAGGCGGGCAGCGCATCCGCCAGGCTGGGCGGCCGGCCTGGGATGACCGGAAGCCGATGGTAACGGTGCCGGATGGACGGCAGGGACTCGATCAGCCTCGCCGTGTAGGGGTGACCAGGGGCGCGCAGCACGGCGTCGGTAGCGCCGGCCTTGACGATCCGCCCGGCGTACATGACCGCGACCCGGCTGCAGATCTGCTGCACGACACCGTAATCGTGCGACACCAGCAGCACGGCGAGGCCGAAGTCCCGGGCCAGGTCCTGCAGCAGGCGCAGGATCTGTGCCTGGGTACTGACGTCGAGCGCGCTGGTGGGCTCGTCCGCCACCAGGAGCCGTGGCTCGGTGGCGATCGCCATCGCGATCATCACTCGCTGGCGCTCGCCACCGGATAGCTCTGCCGGGTAGGCGCCCAGCCGGCGGCTGGCGCTGGCCAGTCCACAGCGCTCGAGCAGCTGAACCGCCTTGGCCCGGGCTTGGTCGCCAGCCGGCCGGCGATGCGGGTACAAGGCCTCCAGCACCTGCTCCCCGATGCGGATCACGGGATTGAGCGCTGCGAGGGGGTCCTGGAACACCATCGAGACACCGCCGGGCCGTCGGCTATGCAGCCGCCGAGGCGCCAGCCGAGAGATGGACTCCCCGCCCAGGAGCACCTCGCCGGAAGCCAGCCGCATCTCATCATGCAGAAGGCCGACGATCAGCCGGCACAGCGTGCTCTTGCCGCTCCCCGATTCACCGACGAGGCCGACTATCTCGCCCGGCAGCACCTGGAAGCTGACGCCGTCTGCAACTGGCCGCAAGCCAGGGCCGCCGTTGATCTCGATCCGGACGTCCCGCAGCTCCAGCAGCGGCAGCACGGGCGCCGGGTCCGGGCCTGCCATCGGCGTGCTCACTGCTGGCCACCGCCGAGGCGCCATTTGTCGGCCAGGCTGTCGCCGATCAGGGCGAACGCAAGACCCATGAGGACGATCGCCAGGCCGGGGAAGAACGAGATCCACCATTGCGTCGCGACGAAGTTCTGGCCCGCCTGGACCATGGCGCCCCATTCGGGAGTTGGCGGCTGCACCCCGAGCCCGAGATAGGAGACAGAGGCTCCCAGCAGGACCGCGTAGACGAAGTCAGAGGTCGCATACAGGAGTACCTGATTGACGATGTTCGGCAGCAGGTGGAAGACCAGCACGCGGGCGGTGGAGAAACCGCTGGTACGCGCCGCGAGCATGTAGTTGGAGGTCTTCAGCACGAGGACCTCGGAGCGCACCAGCCGGGCGTAGAAGATCCAGGCGACGAAGCTGACGGCAATGAACAGGCTGCTCAGGCCCGGGCCCCGGAGTCCGACGACGCTGATGACCAGGACCAGGAAAGGGAACGCGAAGCCGATGTCCACGAGCCGCTGCACGATGGCGTCAGTCACTCCCCCGAGCCAGGCCGACACCATTCCGGCCAGGGTGCCGACGACGAGGGCGACGCCTACCAGGACGATCCCGATGAGAAAGTCGATGCGTCCCGCGTACAGCGTCCGGGCGAAGATGTCCCGCCCAAACTGGTCGGTCCCGAACCAGTGGCGGGAGCTGGGTGCCTTCAGGATGGCGTTCTGATCCAGCTGGGCCGGGCTCCAGTGGGTGAACAGCGGCGCTGCGTAACACGCCAGCAGGAGCAGGCCGAGCAGCGACAGGCCGACGATGAGGACGACGTTCGGCCCGATCCTGCGCCGGGCGCGGCTCACCCCGGTACCCACCGGCGTGACGGCACTGCCCGCTATCCCCGCCCCGATCACGCAGCGCTCCGCGGGTCGAGTGCTGCCTGGATCAGTTCCACGGCGGTGCTGATGACGACGACGATCAGGCCGAACACCAGGGTGATGCCCTGAACGACCAGGAAGTCGCGCTGCAGGATTGAGGACACCAGCTGCTGCCCCATTCCGGGTAGCGCGAAGACATTCTCCACGATCACCGACGTTCCCAGCAGGTAGCTCATGTTCAGCCCGACAAGGGCGACCACGGGAAGGCTGGCCAGTCGCAGTACGTGGCGGCTGAAGACGCGGAACCGGCTGATGCCCTTAAGCCTGGCCGCATCGACGTGGTCGGCCCGCAGGATCTCCGAGATGGAGGCGCGCAAGCTACGGACGACCACCGCCAGGAAGGTCAGGGCAAGAGTCAGGGCCGGCAGGAACAGATGGTCCACCGTTCCGACAACGCCGGTTCCCGCCCCGCCCGAGGGGAACCACTTGAGGCGCAAGCCCAGGTAGGTCACCAACAGGATGCCGACCCAGAAGCTCGGCAGGCCGAGAGTCGCGACGGTCCCGGCCCGGATGACCTGATCCTGCCAGGCGCCCCGGTGGTACGCCGACACGGTGGCGAGCGGAATCCCGATGATCAGTGCCAGCACCACGGCCAGCCCGATGAGTTCAGCGGTCACCGCCAGATGCGACGCGACGATCGAGGTCACGCTCGTGCCGGTCAGGAAGGAGTACCCGAGATTCCCGTGCGCCAGCTGCCCCAGGTAAGTGAAGTACTGCGAGACCAGCGGCCGCGAGAGCCCGAGCTGGCGGCTGACCGCTGCGATGCTGGCCGGCGTCGCGCGGACTCCCACCAGTGTCTGGACTGGCCCGCCTGGCAGGAGCCGGACGAGGATGAACGTCACCAGAGAGACGCCGAGGAGCGTCGGCACTACCTGGATCACCCGGCGCCGCAGGACTATTCCCAGGCGACGTGTCGCCGATCCGCGGCCGGAAGCGGCTACCGCTGCCATAGCTCGCCCGCCAGCTCGGGTACCGCGTCAATGAGAGACCGCGTGTAGGGATCTGATGGCCTGTTGAGAATGTCCGCGGTATTGCCGGACTCCACTACCGCGCCGCGATTCAGGACAATCACGCGGTCGCAGACCTGATTGACAACGGCGAGATCGTGGGTGATGAAGATGACCGACAGGCCGGTCGTCTCGCGGGTATCCGCGATCAGGTTCAGCACCTGAGCCTGCACCGACGCATCCAGCGCCGAGACTACTTCGTCGGCTACGAGCACCGTGGGCCCGAAAGCCAGCGCCCGGGCGATGGCGACACGCTGGCACATCCCGCCGGACAGCGATCGCGGCCTGCGCTTCAGGACGTCGGCGCTCAGGCCGACAGATTCCAGCAGCTCAGCCGATCGCTCCTGCGCCTGCGACCGTGCACAGAGCTTGTGAACTGTGAGGATCTCCCGCAGCGTCGAACCCACCGTCCGTTTCGGATTAAGCGCCGAATACGGATCCTGGTAGACCATCTGGACGCCGTTCACGCGCGGCACGTCGGCGGCCCGGCCGGGACGGCCGACTATCTGGCCGCGAAACAGTATCTGGCCGGCACTGATCGGCATCAGCCCGACGACGCATTTGCCAAGGGTCGTCTTGCCCGAGCCGCTTTCGCCGACAATCCCGAGACTCTCCCCCGGGCGCACCGTCAAATGCACATCAGCGAGGGCCGGAAGCGGCGCGCCTGAACTGCCTGGCGGCCGCCGGCGCGCCGCGGGCCGGCCAGGACCGCGGCGCCCGACCTTGCCGTAGTGCGCGCTCACGCCGTTGAGCTCGAGGATCGCCGAGGGGTCCGCCAGGTCCTGCGTCGCCTGCCGACCGCTCAACTCTGGAGCCCGAACTTCGCCCAGTCGTAGAACCCGTACGCGTCCACGTTGAACCCGGTGACCTTCGCTGACATGACGTGGATGAGCTCAGGGTTATAAAGCGGGATGATGGCCGCGTCCTTGGCGGTGAGAACCTGAATTTTGTTGTAGAGAACCTGAGCGGCCGCGCGATTCTGCGTCAGGGATGCCTGCAAGGACATGTTGATCAGCGTCTGGTCGTGCAAGCCGGTGAAGTAGGCGTTGCAGCAGTAGCCGGGATCGTCGGCGAACAGGACTTGCTGAGTGGGATCGGCGCTGACGTCACCCCAGAACGTTGTGGCAGCGGTGTAGTGCATCCCGATGATGTCATTGTCGACCGATGCGCTGTCCTTCTGGATCACTTGGAGGTGGATGCCGATCTGGGCCAGATCGGCCTGCGCGATGTTCAGGATCGCCGTTTGCGCGGTGCCCGTCGACACTTCGAACGGTATGGTGAGCGGGGTCTTGACCCCGGAGGCCGCCATCAGCTGCTTGGCCTTCGCGATATTGAACGGGTACAGGTTGAGGCTCGTGTTCTGGAACGTGTTCTTCGGCGGCCCGACGATAAACGTCTTGGCCGGCGTCCCGAAGCCGAACAGGCCCGACTGCACGATCGCAGCCCGGTTGATCGCCAGCGAGATGGCCTGGCGGACATCGATGTTGTTCATCGGCGCCTTGGCCGTATTCAGTGCCAGCAGTTCGACGATTGAGTACGGCGTCGTCGCCACCCGCACGGCCGGATTGGATTTGAACGACGCGACCTGGTTGGCGGCCGGGGAGTCGGCGACGTCGGCCGTTCCGCCGAGTACTGCCGTGGCCCGCGCCGTGTCATCGGTGACGATCTGGAAGGTGATCGACGATAGGTGAGGGTAGTCGGCCTTGTTCCAGTAGTACTTATTGCGTGTCACAACATACGACGTGTTCGGCGAGCTGGAGGTCAAGACGAATGGCCCGGTCCCGATCGGCTTGGAGTTGAAGAACGTCTTGGCGTTAGCGGCGGTGAAGGCGCCCTGCGGATAGATGGCCCCGTTGGGGCTTGCCAGGTCCGCGAGCAGCGAAGGCCACGGTGACTTCAGCTTGATAATGAACGTGCTGGGATTCGGAGCTGACATCGATGCTGTCTTCGCGACCAGGAAATTGAGCAGGGAGATGGCCGGCTTCTCCGAGCGCGTGAGCGAGTAGAGAACGTCCGCGGAGGTCAGTGGTTTCCCGTTGGAGAACTTCACGCCCGAGCGAATGTGGAACGTGTAGGTCAGGCCGTTGGACGAGACCGTCCATCTGTCGGCGAGGACGGGCAGGTAACCCGGCCCGGCCGGGTTTACCTCGATGAGGCTCTGGAACCATGCCAGCCACATCTGCATCGATGTGTCATTATCCTGGCTCGTCGACGGGTCGAGGTCCAGCGGGGCGGTGAAGAAGTCGAAGGTGAGGCTGCCGCCCTTCGCCGGCGCGGCGCTGCCCGAGTTACCACCCGGCGATGCTGAACCGCTCGAGCACGCGCTGAGGAACAGCAGCGAGCCGACCGCCAGGGCGGCGCCTATCCGGCGCTTATTGATCATCAATGCCTCCAGATCCGCGAAGGCCGCAGCACAAACGCGATGCCCCGGTTCTGGGAGAACGCTACGAAGCGCTACAACACCGGACAACCGGCAGAGTGCCCAGGTAGCGAGTTGGTTTCCTACAGCGTGTCGGTCCGGCTGGAGCACGGCGCCATGACCAGCTTCCCGCGCTCGTCGCGCCGAGCATCAGCTCGGCCGGCTCGTGGACTCCGGATAAGTCGGTCATCGCCCCGGTCAGCTGGGCAAGGTGTCGGGATTGCGCCGCTGATTGATGCAGGACGTAGCTTCCGCAAACCTCGGCTGGAAGATCAGTCTGGACATCAGACGATGCGAGCGCGCGGAGGCGAGGATTTTGCCGATTCCCATTCCGCACGGCCAGATGACTGTCTGCCTGACGTTCGACGTCGACGCTGAGAGTGGCTGGCTTGGCCAGGGCATCAAGTTCAGAGACCGGCTGACGACGCTCTCGGAAGCACGATACGGGGTCACCAGGGGGCTGCCGCGGATTCTCGCCCTCCTCGGTGAGTTCGAGATCACCGCGACCTTCTACGTTCCCGGGTTGACCGCCGAGCTGCATCCGGAGGTGGTTCCTGCCATCCTCAGTGCGGGGCATGAGATCGGCCACCACGGCTATCGCCACCTTTCCAGCGACGGGCTGTCTGAGCAGCAGCAGGCTGAGGAGCTGGACCTCGCGACCGAGGTGATCCGGCAGGCAAGCGGGATCGTGCCCCGCGGATACCGGTCGCCATCATGGGAAATGACGCCCGAGACCTTCCGGTTGCTCTGCGAGCGGGACTTCGCCTACGACAGCAGCATGATGGGGGATGACCGCCCCTACCGTGAGCACTGCGGGGACCGGAGCATTCTCGAGCTCCCGGTCCATTGGTCGCTCGATGACTGGCCGTTCTTTGCCTGGTCGGAGTACCTCGGCGGCGGTCATATCAGCAGTCCGGTGCAGTGGGCCGGGGACTGGTACCGCGAATTCGAGGTGGCCAAGGCGGAAAGCCGGCCGCTGACCTACACCATGCATCCCGAGGTCACTGGCCGCCCGGCGCGGCTGATGGCGCTTCGTGACCTGCTCGTGAGAATTCTGGACAACCCAGAAGTGGCCTTCCTCACCCATTCCGAACTGGCCGCCGCGTATCCGCAAGCCCACGCAGAGGAGTAGCCGATGACGATTGACTCGCATTGCCACGCCGGTAACTTCGAGCCGTTGTTCAGCGGAGACCACTCGCCGGAGGACCTGGTTGCGGCGCACGACGCCGCAGGCGTGTCCGCCGGGATGATGTCCAAGCTCGGCAAGGACGTGACCGCTGGCAACGAGATCGTTCGCGCGGCATGCGAGCTGCACCCGGGCCGACTCTACGGTGCGATCTACCTGAACCCGACCGACCCCGGAACGCTGGCCGAGCTCGAGCGCTGCGCGCAGTACGACGTCTTCCGTGGCGTCAAGCTGCATCCAAGCGAGGACGCATGGTTCCCCTACATGGAGGAGTACTTCCCGGTCTACGAGCGATGCGAGGCACTCGGATTGCCCATGCTGTTCCACAGCGGCACCTACCCGCACTCCAACCCGCTCGCTATCGCGGCTGCTGCCAGGCACTTTCCGCGAGTACCGTTCGTGCTCGGGCATTTCGGGCTCGCGGATCTCTCCTGGGAATGCTTCGCCGCCGCCGACCTGTCCGCCAACGTGCACGTCGACACGACCTCTAATCCGATGGTCCGCGTCCTCGGCGAGTGGGTCGACCGGTTCGGTGCCGAACGAATGCTCTGGGGCTCGGACTTTCCGTTCTACAACGTCGAGTACGAGCGCCTCAAAGTGGACTACATCTCCGCCTCAACCCGGAACCGTGAGCTGATCAGCTCGGAGAATGCAGCCCGCCTGTACCGGATCGGATGAGCAAGCAGACATGAACTATGCGCGCACTGTCCTTGGTGATATCGGCGGGGCTGAGCTTGGCATTACGCTCAGTCATGAGCATCTGATTTGCGACTCGAGCATGTGGCTGGCGCGGCCGCCGGATGATCCGCTGGGACGGCAGCTGGCGGCGGCGCCAGAGCCGACGCTCGACACGCTCTGGTGGCACCGGCAGTTCCCTAACTCGAACCCGTCGGTTCTGGCCCTGGACGATGAGCAGACAGCCATCGACGAGCTTGCCGTGTTTGCCGGGCTTGGTGGCGGCGCACTGATCGAGCTGACCTCCGAGATGGGCCGGAGCATGCCGGCGCTGCGGAGGATCTCCGCTGCCACCGGCGTGCACGTCATAGCCGGCACGGGGCACTACATCGCCGCTGCGCACGACCCCGCCGTGGCATCGGCCACGGTGCCGGAGCTTGCCGACGCCATGATCAGCGACATCAACCACGGGGATGCTGACGGCATTAAATGCGGCGTGATCGGCGAGCTGGGAATGTCCTGGCCGGTCCATCCTGATGAGATCAAGGTGCTCAGGGCGGCCGCGCACGCTCAGGCCGCGAGCGGGGCAGCCATCAGCATTCACACGGCCGCTCATGCCGTGGACGAAGACAGCGCTCTGCTGGCCGCCGACGTCCTGGAAAGCGAGGGCGCTGACCCTTCCAGGGTGGTGATGGGGCACATGGACACCTCGCTGCACCGGCCCGATTACCACCGGGCGGTCCTCGACCGCGGTTACGTGATCCAGTACGACCTGTTCGGGCACGAATTCTTCGAGAGCGAGAACGACTTCCAGAGCTTCGGCGACACCGAAACAGTCCGAGCTGTGGCCAGGCTGGTGGACCAGGGATGGACGTCCCGGATATTGCTGAGCCACGACATCTGCTACAAGATCCAGCTGCAGAAGTACGGTGGGTACGGTTACGCCCACCTGCTACGGAACATTGTGCCGCGGCTAGAACTCTGCGGCGTGCCGCGAGCCATTTCCGCCAGCATTCTGCGAGACAACCCACGCGAGATCTTCACCATTTCCAGGCTCACCTAGGAGAGTTGGCGCCCGTGGCGTGATGCTCGAGCCGGGATCTTTTGCTATGTTGCGTGCTCCTGGCTGGGCATGATGCCGCCGAGGGTGGTGTCTACCACGTCGCGGACGAAGCGCTCGTTCAGCGGGGCGTGGCCGTGCAGCAGTCGGTGGTACAGCGGGCCGTACAGCATGTCGAGCGCCACCTCGATCTTCGTGTCCGCCGGGATCTCGCCACGCTCGATCGCGGCGCGGAAGATGACGCGCGCCTGCTCGCGGCGGGGCTCGACGAACCGGGACAGGTAGATCTTGGCGAACTCCGGGTCGGTCTGCGCCTCGGTGACGAGCGCGCCGATCACACGGCCGTACGGCCGGCTGCTGGCCAGCCGGACCCAGGGGCGCAGCAGCCCGAGCAGGTCGCCGCGCAGGGTGCCGGTGCTGCGGGTGCGCGGCTGCACGGCCGCCCACTCGTTGTACAGCGCGTCGAGCGCGAGCGTCTCCTTGGTCGGCCACCAGCGGTAGATGGTGGCCTTGCTGACCCCGGCCCGCTCGGCGACGGCGTCCATGCTGACCGCGGACAGGCCGCGCGCCAGCAGCAGCTCCGCTGCCGCCTCGAGGATCGCCAACCGGGCCTTCTCGCTGCGCGGCCGCCCGCGCCGCGGCGCCTCCGCCGTGGCTTCGTCGTCCGCCGCGGCCGGTGGTCCGTCATCCGCCGCGGCCGGTGGTCCCTCGCCCGCCTGCATAACCGAAACTATGCCACTAGTTTTTATGAACCGGTATCTCATGCACCTCGGGAACGATCGAGGCAACCGCATCGAGTGCCTCGTCGTCCCACGGGTGCGGGGGACTGAGCAGGACGTGGTCGATGCCGATACCGGCCAGTTCCCGCAGGTGGTCCACCAGCCGCCGCAGGCCGTCCCGGCCGCCGCCGAGGTCGGCCATCGTAGCCGTGGTCTTCTCGATCTCATCGTAGTCGCGCCCGGCTTGCTCGCAGTGCTCCCGGAGCACACGCAGCTTGGCGGGCAGCATGTCGGCGAACTGGTCCGGCACGTCGAACAGGTTGCAGGCGTCGCCGTACTGGGCGACCAGCCGGAGCGTGCGGCGCTCGCCGCTGCCGCCGATCAGGATCGGCGGGTGCGGGCGCTGCAGTGCGTTCGGCGAGTTCAGCGGCCGGTCCAGCTGGTAGTGCCTGCCGCGGAACGGCTGCTCATCGCCGCGCCACATCTGGTGGGCAATCTGCAGCACCTCCTCCAGGCACTCGTAGCGCTCGGTCAGCGTGGGCGGGTACGGGATCCCGAGGCCGCCGGCCTCGCCGCCGCGGGTCACGGTGAACGGCGCCCCGGCGCCGATGCCCAGGATCATGCGGCCGCCGGTGAGCACATCGAGAGAGGTCACCGCCTTGATCAGCACGCCGGGATGACGGTTGGGCACGGCGGTGACCAGCGTGCCGAGCCGGATGCGCTGCGTACGGCCCGCGATGAACGCCAGCGTGGCGTACGCCTCCAGCATCGGCGACTCCGGCGGCAGCCCGCTCAGCCGGATCTGGAAGAAGTGGTCCATGGTCCAGATGCTGTCCACGCCCGCGGCATCCGCCGTGGTCGCGATCTGGGTGATGATCGGGCCGATCTGGTCCGGCGGGCACGGCCAGGAGAAGTTGGTGACTCCGATTCCGAGCTTCATGAGGCACTCCGCTAATGCTCAGGGGGATCGTTAGCCGAGCAACGAAGCATATCATTAGCCGGCTGTTATACCAGCACGCCAAGTAGGCTGTTCGCACTATGTCCGAAGACCCCGCCGCCGCGTTCCAGCCGGCCTTCTGGTCCGCGAAGCGCGTGCTCGCGCGCGCCTCGGCGACCGCCTTCGCCCGGCACGGGGTGCATGAGGGCCAGCAGTACCTCCTGCGGACCCTGTGGGACGAGGACGGGCTGGCCCCGGGGGAGGTGGCCCGGCGGCTGGGCCTGGCCACGCCGACGGTGACCCGCGCGGCCGCGCGCATGGAGGCGGCCGGGCTGCTGCGCCGCGTGCCGCACGAGCGGGACCGCCGGCTGGTGCGGCTGTACCTGACCGACCGCGGCCGGGTCCTGGAGAAGGAAATCGGCCGCGAGATCGGCAACCTCACCGAGCGCGCCCTGGCCTCGCTGGACCAGTCCGAGCGCGCCGCGCTCGTGCGCTACCTGAACAGCATCCGCGAGAACCTGAGCTGACCTGGCAGGACAGCCGCCGGACCTCAGCCCTGGCCAAACCCCAGCACCGGCGGGGGGCCGAACGCCGGGATGTCGCAGGTGGGGATCGTGCCGGTGCCCTGGAACGGGGTGACGTTCACACCATTGGTCGCGTCGCCCTCCGGGCCCGCCGGGACGATGTTCGTGTTGTAGGTGTAGGCGTTGACGAACTCGGTCGGGCTCTCGCCGAGCGTCGGGCCCTCGTTGCCGTGGTTGCCATCCTGGGTGACGTTGTCCAGGTCGACGTTCTCCAGCGCGATCTGCAGCGGGTTGGCGGCGTCGGCGCCCTCGAAGATCGAGTACGCGCCGGATTCGGAGTCCGTGGCCACCACGCCGTTCAGCACGATGTCGCTCTGGGTCGGGACCTCGGTCCCGCCGGAGGAGTAGAACGGGTTGAAGATCAGCACGTGCTTGATGTTGGTCATGCAGATGCCGGTGTAGGTCACCCGGTCGGTGAGCCCGCCGCTGTTGGCGTCGGTCTTGATCTGGATGCCGGTGTCGCTGACCGACAGGTTGCCCAGGCTGTCCAGGCCGTTCAGGGTGGAGTTCTCGAACAGGACGTTGTACACGCCGCCGGCGGTCTGGCTGCCGACCGACAGCCCGTGCGAGCCGTAGCAGTGCACGTCGTCGACGGTGATGTTGGCCGACGGCGTGCCCGCGTTCGACTTGACCGCCACGCAGTCGTCCCCGTTCTGGATCATGTCGTCCTTGATCGTGACGTCGCTCTCGCTCACTGGGTCGACGCCGTCGGTGTTGCGCGCGGTGGCGGGGGTGTTGATCTCCACGCCCCACACGGTCAGCCCGTGGCCGTTCTGGATGTACACGTGGTACATGGGTGAGTTCGCGAGCTCGACCTGGTAGATCGTGATGTTGTTGACGCCGTCGCCCTCGACCAGGATCGGGTTGTTCTGCTCACCGCCCGAGTCGGCCGTCTGCGCGAGGTCCCACCAGCTCTGCGTGGAGCCGACCAGCGTGTCCGCACCGCGCCCGTCGATCGCCCCGAGCGTCCCGTTCGGGCCCCGCGTGCCCATCAGGCCGGATCCGGACCCTATGAAGGAGAGGAACGGGGAGCAGCCGCCACCCGCCGCGCTGACGGTGCCGCAGGTGTTCGTGGGGTACTGGGCCGGGATCTGGTAGTCGGCCGGGTTCAGCGAGGCGTAGAGCGTCACACCGGCCTGGATCAGCAGCACTTCGCGGCTGCCGATCGTGAGCGGCCCGCTGAGGAAGGCGTTGTTGCTGTTGCCGAAGCCGGGGGCGAGCACCACGGCCCGGCCGGTTCCGGCGCAGCGGTCCAGGGCCGCCTGGATGCGGCCGGTGTCGGGCGGGGTCGTCTCGTCGGTGGTGCTGAACTCGCCGGTGGTCGTCGAGAGCGCGGCGCCCAGGATGATGCACGGGGCGGGCAGCCGCGGCTGGCGGGGACGGCGCGGGTCCCCGGTGGCGACGCGCAGGGGCTGCGACGCCGAGTCAGCCGTTGCTAACGTGGCGGCCGGTTTCGCTGCGGACGCGGACGCGAGCCCGGCCGGGGCGGCGAACAGAGTCAGGGCGGTGGCGGAGACCGCTGCGGTGATCACGGATACCCACGAGGCCCTGCGGTTCATCGGCTCCTCCGGAGTGCATCGTCGCTACGCCAGCGCGCCTGAAACCTCGATCAGATGAGGTGTCGTGTATCGTATCTCATATACGACATGAGCGGAAGCCCTGTTCCGGGGCGATTCCGGGTAGGCGGCCGCGTCCGGCCGCATCTTTCTGACCTGCCAATTCGACGCGGACCGTTGACGTAGGTCATTCAGCTGACTAGTGTCCCAGATATCTAAGACACTGGATCGGTGACACATGATCAGCTTCAGGGTGGATGGGCGGTCCGGGGTGCCGCCCTACCTGCAAGTCGTGCGGCAGGTACGGCAGGCGCTGCGGATGGGCGTCCTTAACGTCGGTGACCAGCTCCCGAGCGTGCGCGAGGTCGTGGCCGCGGTCGCGATCAACCCGAACACCGTGCTGAAGGCGTACCGGGACCTGGAACGCGAGGGCCTGGTCGAGGCGCGCTCCGGGCAGGGCACGTTCGTCCGGGCGCTCCCCCCGGGGCCGCCGCCCGGCACCCATTCCCGGCTCGGTCACAGCCTGGCCCGCTGGGTCCGCGAGGCCCGCGAGGCCGGGCTTGACGAGGAGTCGATGGAGTCGCTGCTGCGGATCACGCTGCGGGCGGCGGACGCAGCGGATTCCGAATCGGAGGAGATCGCATGAGCGCGGCGATCGAGACACATGAACTGACCAAGCGCTACCGGCGGGTCAGCGCGCTGACCGACTGCACGGTCACCGTGCCCGAGGGCCGGGTTTCCGCGCTGGTCGGGCCGAACGGCGCGGGCAAGACCACGCTCCTGCGGATTCTCGCCGGGCTGGCCAGCCAGACCAGCGGTACGGCTTCTGTTCTGGGCGGTGCACCGCGGCAGGACCCGGCGTTCCTCGCCGAGGTCGGGTTCCTCGCCCAGGAGATCCCGCTGTACCGGCGGTTCACTTCCGAGGACCACATCCGGATCGGGGCGCACCTGAACCCGAACTGGGACGCGGCGCTGGTCCGCGCCCGGCTGGCGGAGCTGCGTATTCCGCTTGACCAGCGCGTGGGCACGCTGTCCGGGGGCCAGCGTGCCCAGGTCGCGCTGACGCTGACGCTGGCCAAGCGGCCGCGGCTGCTGCTGCTCGACGAGCCGGTCGCGGCGCTGGATCCGCTGGCACGGCGGAACTTCCTCGCCACGCTGACCGCGGCCGTGGCGGACGCCGCGGGCGGCCTCACCGTCGTGCTGTCCTCACACCTGGTCATCGACCTGGAACGGGTGTGCGACCACCTCATCCTGCTGGCCGGCTCCCAGGTCCAGGTTTCCGGTGACATCGACACGCTGCTGGCGGAGCACAAGGTCCTGGTCGGGCCGCGCAAGGACACCGCGCCGATCGAGCGGGAGCACCAGGTCGTGCACACGGTGACCACGGCGCGTCAGTCCACCATGCTGGTCCGCCTCAACGGCCCGGTCATCGACCCCGCCTACCAGGCCGAGGACGTAACCCTCGAAGAAATGGTGCTGGGCTACATGGGCGCCGACGAGGCGCCCGCGGGCAAGCAGCTCACGACGGTTGGAGAAGAATCATGACCTGGCTCGTCTGGCGCCAGTACCGCGCCCAGGGCGCGATCGCGTCCGTGCTGCTCGCCGCGGTCGCTGCGGTCATCCTTGCGGACGGCTTCCACATCGCATCGGAATGGCACTCCATCGTCGTCAGATGCGCGGGGAACAGCGCGTGCCTGCAACAGGACGGCCCGCTGGTCAATGGCGTGGTGAGTGACCTGCCCTACCTCAGCCTGATACTGCCGGTCGTGCTCGGCATGCTGTGGGGCGCGCCGCTGGTGGCGCACGAGCTCGAGGCGCGTACCAGTGATTTTGCATGGACGCAGAGCGTCACCCGGACGCGCTGGCTGACCGCCAAGGCAGGCTGGCTGCTGCTCGCCGCCGCCGCTTGCGGCGGCGTGCTCGCCGCCCTGACCACCTGGTGGTCCGGGCCTATCAACGCGATTACTGCCGGTGCCTTCGACCCCGGCCAGTTCGACACCCAGGGCATCGTCCCCATCGGCTACGCGGTGTTCGCCATGGCGCTCGGCATCGCGGCGGGCACCGTGGCGCGGCGCACCCTCCCCGCCATAGCCGTCACGCTCGCCGGGTTCATCGCGCTGCGCCTGCTGATCTCCGAATGTCCTCCGGCCGCACTACATCACGGCGGTCACGACGTATTACAGCGTCACGGGCTCGTTCACGCCCCGGGGCCAGGCCTGGGTGCTTTCCCAGGGCGCCGTCAGCAAGGCCGGGGTGGTAGTGGCGGCAGGATGGGGCGAGCTGTATCCGGCGCTGCCGGCCTCCTGCCAGAAGCTGCTTCCTGCTGCCGGGGGCGGGAAGGGCGCGTCGCTGACCGCCGTGTTCTCCTGCATGAAAGCTCACGGCTGGCGCGGGTTCGTCACCTACCAGCCCTCGTACCGCTACTGGCCGTTCCAGGGCATCGAGACAGCGGTCTACCTCCTGCTGGCGGCGGCGCTGATCTGGGTCACGTTCCTCGTCATCCGCCGGAGGGACGCCTAGTCCCAAGGCCGCGTAGTCAAGGGCCCGGGAGGGTGGCCGCGGCAAAGCCTCACTAGGGGCGTGCCGCTGTCAACACCACCTCGAAGAATTTCGAGGTAACGATCCGAGGGCACCTCGGTCACGTGCTGGAATCGCCTCGCGGGCGAGCGGCAAACGGGCTAGTCAGCTCGGCTCACCGGGGCGCACGGTATATGCATGGATGAAACCGGAGTGATCGCCGCGACATCGGCTCCCAGGCCCCGCTGCGAGCTGCCGGCGGACCCGCTCGACGCGCTGGCGGTCTCGGTCGGGCTGGGCCCGCAGCAATCAGTGGTGTCGTTGCTGCGCCAGGCGGCATCGGGGCGGTCGCTCGGCGCGCCGGCCAGCATCCTCGCCGCCATCCGCGCTGGCCTGCGCCCGCAGGCGCGGTTCGCCGCGCAGTCGTTCACAGCACATGGCTGGGCGACGATACCGGAGACCTGCACGCCGATCTCGCCCCTTACTGATGCGTCGGTCGCTGACCAGGCCGCCAGCCTGCGGGACTTGCCCGCCGCCGCGCTCACCGGCGAGCTGCAGCCTGCCTGCGGCAGCCAGCATCTGCCGCCGCAGTGGCGAGCCGCAGCGGACCAGCCCCGCCGCTGGCTCAACTCCATGGCCGACGCCTCGCTGGACATCTGGGCGGTGGCCGCGCCACGGTGGCAGGCGGCCGGGCCGCTGCTGGACCGCGAGATCCGGCGGGTCGGCACCGCGGCGGTGCGCGGCGGAATGGCGGCGCTGCTGAACACCCTGCACCCGGGCCTCAGCTACCGCGACGGGACGTTCGCCTTCGCGTCCCCCTGCGACCCGAGTTACACGCTCGGCACGGTTGGCTCGGTCGGCCCGCGCCGCCTGGTGCTGCTGCCGATGATCGCCGGTCGTCGCGCGCTGCTGTTCAGCTTCGAACGCCCCGACGTCTGCTACATCGGCTACCCGCTCCCCGCGCTGCGCCCGGGCGCACAGGCCACGGCCGACAGCGCGCTCGCAACGATCCTGGGCCCGGTACGCGCCGCCATACTTCAGGCTCTTCGCCAGCCGCTGACCGTGGGCGACCTGGCCGCATCCGTGCACTGCGCGCCCACCACCGCGACCTACCACCTCCACCAGCTGGTCGAAGCCGGCCTGATCACCCGCCAGAAGTCCGGGCCGAGCGTATGGGCGAGCCGTACCGCCCGCGGCAATGAGCTGGTTGACCTGCTATCGGACTGACCCTGTCCGGCGAAGGCATCGAGCTACGCGGCCTTGCACCCAGTCCATATCCCGCGCCGCCAGCCGCTGGGCTTCCGGGCCGGGGTCACAGGGCGTGGACTCGTCTGGTGTTGCCGGCCAGGATGCCGCGGCCGATCGACTCCGCCTGGGCGGTGGTCAGGTAGTCGGCGTCGGCTGCCGCGCCGAGTGCCCGTTCCAGGGCCCGGCGCGCGAAACGTGCTGGCAGCCAGAACAGCTCTGGCTCGTAGACCTGGTCGGAACTGTAGAGCAGCTTGGAACTCGGCATCATGCCGATGAGCCTCGCCAGATAGCTCTCGATGTCCAGCGATGCCCACGGGATCAGCACGGACAGGTCGATGTAGACGTGCGGGAGGATCGCCGCGATGTAGGCGGCTTCCTCGCTCCAGGGGTGCCCGGCGTGCATGAGCACGATCGGCCGGCGGTCGTACCGCCTGAGGAAGCCGTAGAGGTCCTGCGGCCGGGAGTGCTCGAACACCACGTCGGGATCGCCGTCGCCGCAGTGAATGTGCAACGCGATGTTGTGCCGCTCGATGATCGGCATGGCCAGGTGCAGCAGGTAGTCCCGGACGGGCTTGGAGTCAGCGCGGCTGTCCGCCCAGCCGGCTGCCCGCCAGCGCTGGAACGCGCTGGCCGCCTCGGATTTTGCTGGCTCGGTGATGTCAAGCCCGGTTCGGTAGGCGATCACCGATTTGAGGGCGATGGTGCGGGGGTCCCCGGCGGCCTCGTCGAGTTGCTGCTGCAGGGCGTCGGCGAATCCGTCAAGGTCTGCCAGGTCCTGGCGGATGAGGTCGTCGATGAACGACTCGATGCGGGCCACCCGGTGCACCGGGATCGCGACCAGCCGCTCGAGGTCGGCACCGCCGACCGGCATGTAGGTGTAGCCCTCGTCGGCCACCAGCTCAACGATCTTCTGGTCGGCGAGCAGGCGCCTGGTGTAGCCAACCGGGTCCGCCCGCAGGACGCGGTCACGCGCCTGAGCCAGGCTCGCGGGATCCTCCGGGCAATGCAGGAACTGGCATAGCCACCGCCGGCTGATCAGCGAATAGGCATTGCCCTCGACCAGCGCCTCGATGGAGCGCCAGACGCCAGGATCCTTCTGGTTCGAGGTGAGGTACGCCTGGGCGGTGAGAGTCAGCCGGGCCTCGAACGTGGCCGGATCGGACTTGAGCATCTCGTCGACGACCATCCCGTGGCAGTGGTTGTCAACGATTTCCGCGTCGGACAGGTCCACCCGGGATGTGGGCACGGATCAGAACCTCCAGCGGTAGGCGCTGATGATCTCTTCGTCAGAGCTGTCGCGGAACTGGCCGGCCTCTGCCGACCGCACGGCGAGGAACGCGTCGTGCAGCGCCGGACCCATGGTGTCCAGAAGCAGCTTTGAGCCGCGCATCTCTTCGATCGCCTCGTCGAGCGTGGCCGGCAGGCGCCGGATTCCCAGCCGGGCCAGGGCCGCCGGGTCATCGGCGCCGGGGTCGGTGGTGTACTCGGCGGGCAGGCGGCGGTCGCCGACGACTCCCGCGGTTCCGGCCGCCACGAACGCGCCGAGAAGCAGGTAGGGGTTGGCCGCCTCGTCGAAGCACTTCACCTCGGCGTTGGCCGCGCTGCCTTCCGTTCCGGCCATGCCGGTGATGAACCGCAGGGCGGCTTCCCGGTTCTCCCTGCCCCAGCAGCTGTAAACCCCGGCCCAGCGGGACGGGAGCAGCCGCAGGTAGCTCGCGGCGCACGGCGCGCCGATCGCAGTCATCCCGGGAAGCTCCTCCAGCAGCCCGGCGAGGAACGCGGCACCGGTCGCCGTCATCCCGTGCGGGCCGTCGCCGCCAGCGAACAGGTTGGCGCCCTGCCGCCAGACGCTGAGGTGCACGTGCCCGCCGTTGCCCATCGGCCCGGCAAACGCCGGCGAGAAGGAGGACCGGTATCCGTGCCGCGCGGCCAGCGCGTGGATGGTCAGCCGGGTAAGCACGTTCGCGTCTGCCGCAGCGACCGGGTCGCGTGGGGCGAAGGCCAGTTCGAGCTGGCCGTCGGAGTACTCGCCGTTGATGGCCTCCACGCCGATATCCTGCCGCTCCAGGGCCTTGATGAGCTCGCCAGCGAACTCCGACAGCCGGATCAGCGGCAAGGCTCCGACTGCGGGACCGTCGTGGACCGGCACCGCCGGGCCGTGCGCGGTCTCGGACATGAACCACTCGAGCTCGAAGCTGACCTTCAGCGTCAAGTCTGCTTCCGCCGCGCGGCCCGCCATTCTGCGTAGGTAGGACCGGGCGCAGCACGGGTGGCGCGTTCCGTCCTGGTTGAACTGGTCGGTGGGCGCCCATGCCCAGCCCGGCTGGCCCGCAAGCAGGCGCAGCGCACCCGGGTCGGGGAGCAGGCGGATATCGCCGGTGGGATTGCCGACGTAAGGGCTGGAGGTGACCGCGTCGGTGGCGGTGACGGTATACCAGGCCGAGCTGAGGCCGACCCCCCACAGCGCTGCGCGTTCGAACAGCCGCAACGGGATCGCGCGGGCCCGGGTCACGCCGGCGTTGTCGACGAACGTCAGCATGACCACGCGTACGCCAGCGGACTCCGCCCGGCTGGCCGCCTCCCTGGCCGCTTCCGCCTGGGCGGCTCCCGGGGCTGGCGACTCCGCACCGCCTGACATGACGACCCCCCACAGCTCACCGATCTGAAGATCTTATCCAGTCAGATTTCGGTCACTATCGCCGCGGTGATCAGCTCGGTGCGTCGTTGGGTGGGCGCCGGCCAGGGCGGCGAGCTGCGCGTGCGTGGCAAACCAGGTTCGGCCCCGCCCGGCCATCCCGTTGATCACGCTGTCCAGCATCCGCACCAGGTAGCCGCGGCCGATGGCCTCGGGGTGCATCGTGTAGGTCACTGCCCGGCCCTCCTGGCGGGCCGACTCGAACTCCGCCAGCCAGATCCGCTCCACCGCGGCCGGGTCGGCGAGCAGCCCGCCACCGTATGAGGTCCAGCCGAAGTAGGGCCAGTCACACAGGCTCCAGTGGCCAGGCAGCTCCAGCAGCGGCTCAGATCCGGTGGTCACCCAGTACGGCCGGTCGTCGGCCATCAGGCTGGCGTCATAGGAGAAGCCGAGCTCGCCCAGCAGGTCCAGGGTCTCCGGGCTCAGTTCCCAGCCTGGCGACCGGTAGCCATCCGGCCGGACCCCCAGCTTGCCGAGCGCGGTCAGCCCATCCTCCAGCTCCGCGCGCTGCGCCGCGGCGTCCAGACCATCGGTGCCCCGGTGCAGGTACCCGTGGTGGGCTACCTCGTGACCGCCCGCCAGGATGGCCTCCACGGAGCCGGGATGCTGATCGGCTGTATAGCCAGGCACATAGAACGTGGCCGTGATGTCCCGCTCGGCCAGCAGCGCGAGGATCCGCCCCAGGCCCCGGGCCGGGCCAAAGCGGCCCTGCGACAGCATGGTCAGGCGGCGCGCGTACTCGGGGCCCTCGCTGAGCCAGGGAGCCTCGCCGTCCAGGTCGAAGGTCAGGGCCACAGCTACCTCGGCGTCGCCGGGCCAAGCGGGAAATTGCGCGGGCTGGTTCTCCATCATCGGTCCAATCGCCAGACGGTCCACGGCATCACGAGTCTGCCACCGCGCCCAGGCGGCCGGCCTGCGCCGCCACCGCTTCCGGGTCGGCCAGCGAGCCCCGTTAAGATCACGTCACCGCAGCTCACCGACGAGAAGGGGCAGACGATCATGGGGGTAACGATCCTTCGGAACGCGTCGGTGCTCGATCCCGAGCGGGGTGAGCTGGCAGAGGGGCAGTCGGTAGCGGTCGAGGACGGCCGGATCGCCGACGTCGGCCCCGGGCTGACCGGCCCGGACGACGCCCTGGTCATCGACGTGGCCGGGCGGACCGTCATGCCGGGCCTGATCGACGCGCACACCCACCCGGCGATCGTCGACGCGGACGTGTTCGCCATGGCCGAGTGGTCGCCGACCTATGTGGCGGCGCGGGCCGGGCGGGCGCTGGAGGGCATGCTGTCGCGCGGGTTCACCACGATCCGCGACGTCGGGGCCGGCGAGCACGGGCTGGCGCGGGCGGTGGACGAGGGATATTTCACCGGGCCGCGGATGCGGTTCGGCGGCAAGCAGCTTTCCCAGACTGGCGGCGCCGGTGACTGGCGGGCGCCCAGCCGCCGGGTCTACGACGACAACTACTACGCACCGGCGATCGGGGTGATCTGCGACGGCGTGCCCGAGGTACGGCGGGCCGTCCGCGAAGAGGTGCGCCGCGGGGCGCATCACATCAAGGTCTATCTCAGCGGCGCGGTCGACTCGCCGAGCGATCGGGTGGACTCCACCCAGTTCTCGGTCGAGGAGCTGAACGCGATCGTGGAGGAGGCCACGGCCGCGAACATTTACGTGGCCGGCCACGCGTACACCTCGCGGGCGATCAACCGCGGCCTGGAGTGCGGGGTCCGGTCGATCGAGCACGGCAACCTGATGGACGAGAGCAGCATCCCGCTGTTCAAGAAGCATGGCGCGTTCTACGTGCCGACGATCGTCACGTACCAGACCCTGGCCAGGAAGGCGCGCGACGGCGAGCTGCCCGCGGACATCGCCGACAAGCTGGCCGAGGTCATCGACGGGGCGCTCGGCGCGCTGGAGATGGCGCACAAGGCGGGGCTGCCAATCGTGTACGGCACCGATCTGTTCGCCGACACGCATGACCAGCAGCTGCAGGAGTTCGTCATCCGCTCCCAGGTCCAGCCCCCGGCCGACCTGATCCGGGCCGCGACGACCACAGCGGCGCAGCTGCTGTGCATGGTCGGGCAGGTAGGTGTCGTGGCGCACGGCGCGTACGCCGACCTGCTGGTGGTCGACGGGAACCCGCTGGACGACATCCGGGTGCTCACCACACCGGACCGAAACCTCAAGCTGATCATGAAAGAGGGCCGGGTCTACAAGAACGAGCTATAGGGTCGCGCACCGCCGGGCCGAGGAGTTGGCCAGCACGCGTGATCGCTGGCTCGACGCGCGCTGGCGCATCCCAGTATCGGAGCACGGGCTAGGCGGCAGGAATGTAGGAAGAGAACCGAGGAGCTGGATATTTGCGGGCCGAGGCCATACAGCCGATTGATAGCAGACTTTGCCTCAAGCTCGTGCCGGACAGCTTCCGGGTCGCTGCGTTTGAGTGCCTGGCGCCTGAATACTCGCTTGCATGCGGGGTCTCTGCTCAGCATCGTAAACACGGTGAGCCAGGTACCCGAGCGGTGGAGCAAGGCCTGTGTCTATCCCGACATGTGGACGGAACCCGACGAGGATCCCCGTAACACGGATGGGGTCAGCCCGGACGGTGAGCTGGCGACGCTGCAGGACTACCTGAGGGACTACCGGCTGATCCTGCGGATGAAGTGTGAGGGGCTGAACCCGCAGCAGCTAGCTCGCCGGTCGGTGCCTCCATCGACCATGTCGTTACTGGGGCTCGTGCGCCATCTGGCCGAAGTGGAACGGGACTGGCGCAACTGGATCCGGCCAGGGGATCCAGCACCGAGGCTGTACGGGGCGGGTGGTGCGGATTTCGGCGGAGCCGTCGCTGAGCAGGCGGCAGTCGACGGCGCATTCGCCGATCTCGCTCGGGAGCAGGCGGCCACCGACGTAACGCTTGCCACGCATCCGGATCTGGGTGAGCGAATGGGGGAGGACGGCATCGCCGTCCGGGAGTTGTGGGTCCACCGGATCGAGGAGTACGCCCGGCATTGCGGGCACGCCGATCTGCTACGCGAATGCATCGACGGCCGAGTCGGGCAGTAGCGTCCGGTCTTGCGGCAAGTTCCACATCCCCATGCGGCGGGTCTACTTGCCGGGGCTCTTGACGAAGGTTCCCTTGGCGGGCAGCGTCACGACCCGCCCGCGCTGTCGTAGCTCCTCCACGGCACGCCGCGCCGTCCCGACGGCGACCTGGTATTCGGCGGCCAGGTCCCGTTCGCCGGGCAGCCGGGCGCCTGGTGGGAGGTCTCCGGCGTTGATCCTGGCTTCGAGGTGGTCAGCCATCCGCGCGTACAGGTAAGCCGGCTCGCCGTGGTCGGGGTCGAATGGCGGGACTCTGGCCATGCGATCACCATAGAGCGGCCCTGAGCAGCATAAATCTGGGAGACGCGGTGTAGTGCGCTATAGAGCGGTATGCCGCTGTAGTATGTCAAGCACGACAAGCAGGGAGTTGCTGGGCTGGCAAGTGGTCCACCCTGCCTGCCCGAAGGAGGCGCCGATGTCAGGGAGGATCACCCGGATCGCTGTCACCTACACGGTGGACACCCCCGACGGGCCGCGGCACACCTTCCACGGTCTACCGCACATGAACCGCCACATCCGCCCCGAACGGGTCACCGAACTGCTGGACGACTTAACCGTCATCTGTGAGGAACTAGTCGCGGTTCGCGAGCCCGCCCCGGGCAACGGCCTGACCGGCCTGCCCCGGCGGATCCATTGACCAGCGAGGACGCCACCGCCTTGTTCCACTTGCGCTGCCTGTGGGACAGCGCCTACGCCATCAGCCTGACCGACGGCATCTGGGTCGCCCGCCGCCGCGACAACCCGATTCGCGTCCTCACCGCCGACACCGCACCCGAACTTCGCTGGCTGCTGCGCGCCGACTACGGCCAGTGGCTGCGGACGGGTCCTGAGCCATCGCCTGCGGTCTGATCCAAATCCGGGTGGGTGGCTTGACATCGCAGGTCGCCCCACGGTTAGGTAAGCCTTACTTAGGAATGCCTATCCTAACGGGCCAGCTCTCGGCGCCGTGGAAGGGGACGACGGGTGCTGCCCACGTTCGTGATCGGCTTGCGCGAAGGCCTGGAAGCGGCGCTGATCGTAGGGATCATCGCCGCGTTCCTGGGCCAGCAAGGCCGACGTGATGCGCTTCGCCAGGTCTGGATCGGCACCGCCATTGCGGTCGTGATCTGCATCGGCATCGCGATAGCCCTGCAGGTGATTTCCTCGGATCTGCCACAGCAGCAGCAGGAGGGGCTGGAGACCGTCGTCGGCGCGCTGGCGGTGTGCATGGTCACCTACATGATCATCTTTATGCGGCGGCACGCGCGGGACCTGAAGGGCGATCTGGAGGGAGCCGCGGCCTCGGCGCTGGAGTCGGGTTCCGGCCGGGCGCTGGTGGTGATGGCGTTCCTGGCGGTGCTGCGCGAGGGCTTCGAGACCGCCGTGTTCCTGCTGGCCACGTTCCATGCCTCCGGCGACGCCACGCTCTCCTGGGTCGGCGCGGTCATCGGCATCCTGCTCGCGGCCGCGGTCGGCTACGCCATCTACCGCGGAGGCGTCCGCCTGAACCTGGCCAGGTTCTTCCGGATTACCGGGCTCGTGCTGGTCGTGGTCGCGGCCGGCCTGGTGATGACGGCCTTCCACACCGCGAACGAAGCCGGCTGGCTGACGATCGGGCAGGTTCAGGCGTTCGACCTGTCCTGGCTGGTCCGGCCCGGCACGCCGGTGGAGTCACTGGTGACTGGCGTCCTGGGAATCCAGCCCTACCCAGTGTGGATCGAGGTCGCCGCCTGGGTCGCGTACCTGGTTCCGATGATCATCATCGTGACCTGGCCCGCCCGCGCGCGCAGGGTACGCGCCGCCGCGCCTACGCCAGCTCAGCCCGCAGAACAGTAATCCGTTCCCAACGGAAAGGGAGTTCATCAACCATGCACATGGACGGTCACGGGGAAGGGCGCGGCGCGGACGGTGTCGGGGAAGCGCGCCGCGGTCGCTGGCTGCCGGCGAGCATCGTGGCGCTGGCCTCGCTGGCACTGCTCGCGTCTGCCTGCTCGAGCTCGCACGGGTCATCGGGATCCGCGGCCTCGGCGTACACCACCACGGTCACGATCGACCTGACGCCGCAGGGCTGCGCGCCCAAGCCGGCGAAGATCTCGGCCGGGCCGGTCCAGTTCAACGTGGCCAACACCAATGCCGGCGCGGTGTCAGAGGCCGAGCTGCGCACGTCGAACCTGGCCAAGATCCTCGGCGAGCAGGAGAACCTCACCCCCGGCCTGTCCGGCGGGTTCTCGCTGGACCTGCAGCCCGGTACGTACAAGATCAACTGCCCGGGCGCGTCCCAGCAGCACTGGAACCTCACCGTCACCGGGAAGGCGTCCGGGGCGGCCTGGCAGAACAACGCGCAGCTCGCCGCGGCGGTCAGCTCTTACGGCAGCTACGTCGACCAGAACACCGCCAGCCTGGTCTCGCACACCCAGACGTTCTGCCAGGCCATTGACGCCGGGAATATGGCCCAGGCCGAGGTGCTGTACCCGAAGGCGCGCGTCTACTACGAACGGATCGAGCCGGTCGCTGAGATCTGGGGAAGCCTGGACACCGAGATCGACGGCCGGTGGGAGAACCCGGTCACGGTGGCGTCCCAGTTCATCGGCTTCCACAAGATCGAGCAGCTGATCTGGGCAGACAACACGCTGGCCGGGACGCCGAAGCTGTGCAGCGCGCTGGTCGGCCACGAGCAGCAGCTGCTGACCCTGGTGCGCAGCGCCCAGTACAACCCGCTGGAGATGGCGAGCGGCGCGACCGACCTGATCAACGAGGCCGCCACATCGAAGATCTCCGGCGAGGAGGAGCGCTACTCCAACACCGACCTGCCGGTCTTCCAGGCCAACGTCGACGGGGCGATGGAGGTCGTCAGCCTGCTGCAGCCCTACCTGCAGCACAAGGACCCCGGCCTGCTGTCGCAGATCCGGCAGCGCGACGCCGCGGTTGCCGACTTGCTGGCCAAATACAAGGCCAGTCCGGGCTACGACGACACCGGATACGTCGAGTACTCCACCGTCCTCGACTCGCAGCGCCGCCAGCTGTCCACCGCGGTGAACGCGCTCGCCGAGTCGCTGTCCAAGCTGTCGCTCCAGGTGAGCAGCTGATGCACGAAACCGAGCGGCCGGGGCCGGCCGAGCACGCGGCTCCGGCCGAGCGGGCGGTTCCGGCCGAGCGGGCCGGGCCGTCCCGGCGGCGGCTGCTCGCCGGGGCGGGGGCGGCGGGCGCCGGCGTGCTGGCGGGCGGCCTGGCCGGCTACTTCACCGGGCAGGACAGCGGAGCGGCCGGAGCCGACGCCAGCGACCAGACGATCCCGTTCTACGGGACGCACCAGGCCGGCATCGCCACACCGGCCCAGGACCGGCTCGCGTTCGGCTCGCTGAACGCCGTCACCGGGGCGACCGCCGCCGACGTGCGCGACCTGCTGCACGCGTGGACAAGGGCGGCAGCGGACATGACCGCCTGCGGCTGGTCGGCCAGGACACGCAGCCGTACGCGCCGCCGGTCGACACCGGCGAGGCGGTCGGGTCGCCGGTGTCCCGGCTGACGATCACGATCGGCTACGGGCCATCGCTGTTCGACCACCGGTTCGGCCTGGCCGGCCGCAAGCCATCCGCGCTCGCGCAGCTCCCGCCGCTGCCCAACGAGGACCTCGACCCCGACTACACCGGCGGCGATCTGTGCATTCAGGCCTGCTCCGATGATCCGCTCGTCGCGTTCCACGCCGTGCGCAACCTGGCCAGGATCGGCATGGGCGTCGTCGAGCACAACTGGATGGAGCTCGGCTTCGGCCGGACCTCGACCACGACGGCCAGCCAGCCGACGCCCCGCAACCTGCTCGGTTTCAAGGACGGCACCCGCAACATCAAGGCCGAGCAGGCGAGCCTCATGAACGATTACGTCTGGGTCGGCAGGGAAACCGATCAGCCCTGGCTGCGCGGCGGCAGCTACCTCGTCGCCCGCAAGATCCGGATCTTCGTGGAGAACTGGGACCGCGACTACCTGCAGGACCAGGAGAACACCATCGGCCGCGCCAAGGTCTCCGGCGCCCCGCTGTCCGGCGGAAAAGAGTTCACCACCCCGGACTTCGCCGCGACCGGCAGCGACGGGCAGCCCGCGATCCCGGCCCACGCGCACATCCGGCTGGCCAGCTTCGAGCACAACGGCGGGACCCGGATCCTGCGCCGCGGGTACTCCTTCACCGACGGCATCGACCCGCAGGCCGGAACGCTGCTCGGCGGCCTGTTCTTCATCGCGTTCATGAAGAACCCGGCCCAGTTCGTCCGGCTCCAGCAGTCGCTGGCCGCCGACGCGCTCAACGAGTACACCCAGCACACCGGCAGCGCCGTGTTCGCCTGCCCGCCCGGCCTGCGCCCCGGGCAGGACTGGGGCACCTCTCTATTCGCCTGACCCGGCCCGGGCGGGACTGCTCTCTATTCGCCCGACCCGCCCGGGCCCGCGGAGCGCTCAGCCCGCCACGGCGTCCGTGCGGTTCGGCTGGCCGGGGAAGTCGCGGGCCCGCTCGATGAAGATCTGGTGCAGGTCCCTGACGGCGCGCGTCGCGCGGAGCGACCGCAGCCGCTGGATGACTAGGTCGACCTCGGTGTCGTCACCGGCGATCGGCCGCCAGGTGATGATGCCTCGCTGCTCGAGCGGGTCGCCGACGACGCTGAAATCCGGCAGCACGGTCACCCCGAGCCCTTCGGCCACCATCAGCTTGCCCATCTCCGCACCGTCGGTGGAGTAGGAGAACACCGGAAGCTGGCCGCGCAGCAGCCGGTGGATGAAGCGGTGCATGAGGTAGCCGGACCGCATCACGATCAGCGGCTCGGCGTGCAGGTCACTGGGCCGCACCTCCGCCAGCGACGCCAGGGCGCTGTCCGGGCGCATGCAGACCACCGGGCGGCCGCGCAGCAGCATCGTGGTCTCCAGCTCGGGCGGCAGGTCGTCGCCCGCCAGGTAGTTGACCAGCCCCAGGTCGAAGCTTCCGGAACGGATCGCGCGGTGGATCTCGTCCTGCTGCGCGCCGATGATCTCGACCTGGGTTCGGTGGTGGGTCTCCCGGAACGCTCGGATCGCCGGGGTCAGCAACGGCACGGTCGCGGTGTTGACCGTGCCGACCCTGAGCACCCGGATGCTCCGGTGCTGCTCACCGGCGGCCTGGCGCAGCCGGTCGACCGAGTCGAGCACGGAGAGAATGTGCGGGAGCAGCTCGCGCCCCGCGTCGCTGACCGTCGCCCCCTGGCGTCCCCGTTCCAGGAGGTCGATACCGAGCTCCCGTTCCAGGCCGCGCACGGATCCGCTCAGCGCGGGCTGGGAGATGTGGAGTTCCTCCGCGGCGCGGCGGAACGAGCCAAGACGTGCCACCTCGGCGAGGCATTCGAGCTGCTCGATCCGCATGGCCACCGTCCCGCTCCACGGGGCCACGTGCCCTGGTGCGCCCCTCAGCAAACTATAGTTTACCGATCAAATTGATAGATTTTTCTTATCGCACCCTCGGAAATCCGTATTGGACGCTTCGCCGGCGCCGTCCGCATGCTGAGAAAACGAAGGGCCTGAACGGGTAGCAGGGACGGAGGTCGGCGCCGATGGGGATCGTGGCGCACTGGTTTCTCCCCACGAACGGTGACTCCCGCACGGATCTGAGCCTTGGCAACGCGGTCGGCGCGGCCGGCAGCCGGGTCACCGCGGGCGGCACCGAGCGGGCCCCGGACATCGGCTACATCGGGCAGATAGCCCGCTCGGCCGAGCAGCTTGGCTTCGCGGGCGCGCTGACCCCCACGAGCTCGTGGTGCGAAGACGCCTGGATCATGACAGCCGGGCTGACCCAGGTCACCGAGAGGTTCAAGTTCCTGGTGGCGCTGCGGCCCGGGTTCACGGCCCCGACGCTCGCCGCGCAGATGGCGGCGACCTACCAGCGGATTTCCGGCGGGCGGCTGCTGCTCAACATCGTCACCGGAGGCGACGACGTCGAGCAGCGGAGGTTCGGCGACCACCTGGACAAGGCGGGCCGCTACCGCCGTGCCGCCGAGTTCCTGCACATCGTGCGCGAGCTGTGGGACGGGCGGCCGGTGGACTTCACCGGCGATCACTACGACATCCAGGGCGGGGTGATCGTGCCGGCGCCGGTGCGGCCGGACATCTACCTCGGCGGCTCGTCGCCGCAGGCGCTCGACGTCGCGGCCTGGCACGCCGACGTGTACCTGACGTGGGGGGAGCCCCCCGGTGCGGTCGCCGAGAAACTCGACCGGGTGCGGGACCGCGCCAGGGCGGCACGCCGCGAGCTGCGGTTCGGCATCCGGCTGCACGTCATCGCGCGCGACACGGCCGCGGAGGCCTGGGCTCAGGCGCAGCGGCTGCTCGACGGGCTTGACCCGGCGGCGATCGAGCGGGCCCAGGCCATCCAGCGGTCGTCGGGTTCCGAGGGGCAGCGGCGGATGGCCGCCCTGCACGGCGGCCGGACCGACGCGCTCGAGGTGTCCCCGAACCTGTGGGCCGGCGTCGGCCTGGTCCGCGGCGGCGCGGGAACCGCGCTGGTCGGCAGCCACGACGAGGTGGCGGACCGGATTGCCGAGTACTACCACCTCGGCATCGAAGAGTTCATCCTGTCCGGCTACCCGCACCTCGAAGAGGCCTACCAGGTCGGCGAGGGCGTGCTGCCGGTGCTGCGCCGGCGGGGGCTGATGCCGGCGCCGGATCTTGACCACCAACTTCTGGAGGCTGTCCCGTGACCACGAACCCGGCCACCGAGCCGATCCGCTTTGCCTACTGGGTGCCCAACGTCAGCGGCGGGCTCGTCACGTCCACGATCGAGCAGCGGACCGACTGGTCGTTCGAGTACAACCGCAAGCTGGCCAGGCTCGCCGAGCGGGCGGGCTTCGACTACGCGCTGAGCCAGGTCCGCTACACCGCCAGCTATGGCGCCGAGTACCAGCACGAGTCCACGAGCTTCAGCCTGGCCCTGCTGCTGGCCACCGAGCGGATCAAGCTGATCGCCGCGGTGCATCCCGGCCTCTGGCACCCTGGCGTGCTGGCCAAGTGGGTCGCCACCGCCGACCACCTGTCCAACGGCCGGGTCGCGGTGAACGTCGTCTCCGGGTGGTTCGCCGACGAGTTCCGCCAGCTCGGCGAGCCGTGGCTGGAGCACGACGAGCGGTACCGGCGCACCGCCGAGTTCATCACCGCGCTCAAGCGCATCTGGACCGAGGACCGCGCCAACCTGGCTGGCGACTTCTACCGGATCCGCGACTTCAGCCTCAAGCCGAAACCGCTGTCCTGGCCGGGCCGCCCGCACCCGGAGATCTTCCAGGGCGGCAACTCCACCGCCGCGCGGCGCAACGGCGGCCAGCTGTCCGACTGGTACTTCTCCAACGGCAAGGACTTCGACGGCGTCCGCGAGCAGCTCACCGAGCTGGCGCAGAACGCGGCCGAGGTCGGGCGTACCGACGGTCCCCGGTTCGGCCTGAACGGGTTCGTCATCGTCCGCGACACCGAGGCGGAGGCCAAGGACACGCTGCGCGAGATCATCGCGAAGGCGCACGTCGAGGCCGTCGAGGGCTTCGGTGCCGCGGTCAAGCAGGCGGGCCAGTCCACCGGTGACAAGAAGGGGATGTGGGCCGACTCGACCTTCGAGGACCTGGTCCAGTACAACGACGGCTTCCGCACCAAACTCATCGGCACCCCCGAGCAGGTCGCCAGCAGGATCGTCGAGTACCGCAAGCTCGGCGTGGACCTGATCCTCACCGGGTTCCTGCACTACCACGAGGAGGTTGAGCGATTCGGCCGCGAGGTGCTGCCGATCGTCCGTGAGCTGGAGGTGCAGGCGGGCCTGGACCCGGCGGCCGTGCCCGACCCGCTGGCCGGCCTGACCGACGCCGACCGCCTGCTGACGGCGGCGCGATGACCACCGTGATCTGTCCGCCCGCCGTGCTCAGCACCGGGCCGGAGGCGATCACCGCGGCGCGGGAGTACGCCGAATCGATCGCCAGCGGGGTGATCGAGCGGGACCGGTCCGGCGCGGTGCCGGCGGCCGAGATGGCCGCGTTCGACGCCAGCGGCCTGCTGGCCATCACCGTGCCGGGGGAGCATGGCGGCCCGGAACTGCCGGCCAGCGTGCTCGCCGAGGTGATCCGCGTGATCGCCGCCGTCGATCCCGCGCTCGCCCAGGTGCCGCAGGCCCACTACCTGTTCACGGACGTCCTCGCGACGTGGGGCACTGATACCCAGCAGCGCCGGCTGTTCGCCGAGGTCCTCGACGGCGGCAGGTTCGGCAACGGGCTGGCCGAGCGCGGCGGGAAGCACGCCCAGGACCTGAAGACCCGGCTGCACGCCAGCAGTGCCGGGGCGCGCCTGCGGGGCCGCAAGTACTACACCACCGGCGCGATCACCGCCCGCTGGATCGGTGTCACCGCCATCGACGACGACGGCCACCTAGTGCTCGCCTTCGTGCCCCGTAACGCGGACGGGGTGCTGATCGACGAGGACTGGAACGTCATGGGCCAGCGCGCCACGGTCAGCGGAAGCGCGGTCTTCGACGACGTGGCCGTGGACCCGTCGCTGGTCATCCCCTACGAGCACGTCTTTCAGGTGCCGCAGCAGCTCGGCGCCCGCGCACAGCTCGTGCACGCCGCGATCCAGACCGGCATCGCCGGCGGGGCGCTGGCCGACGCGGGTGAGTTCGTCCGCGGGAAGGCCAGGCCGTTCTTCGAGGCCGCCAACGGCGGGTGGGCGCAGCGCGCCAGCGACGACCCGCACACCATCCACCGGTACGGCAGGCTCGCCACCCAGGTCCGCGCCGCGGAGGCGCTGCTTCGCGACGCCGCGGCGACGCTCGATGACGTGACGCGCCGCCCGAAGGACGCGCAGGCGGCGGCGCGCGGGTCGATCGCGGTCGCGCAGGCCAAGGCGTTCGCCAGCGAGGTCGCCGTCGAGGTGGCGAGCGACCTGTTCGCGCTCAGCGGCGCGAGCGCGGCCGACGAGCGCCACGACCTGAGCAGGCACTGGCGTAACGCGCGGACCCACGCCAGCCACGACCCGGCCGACTGGAAGTACCACCACGTCGGCAACTACCTGCTCAACAATGTCCCGCCGCCGAACCACGGACAGGTGTAACGATGACTGCAGCCAGCCAGGCCGTCGCGGGCATCGGCTCCGCCGAGTTCCGCCACGCGGTCGGGCACTTCGCCACCGGGGTCACAATCGTCACCTCGGTGGGGCCGGACGGGGAACCGGTCGGAACCACGGCCAACGCGGTCTGCTCGCTTTCCCTGGATCCGCCGCTCATCCTGGTCTGCTTCGACCGGTCCAGCCTGACGCTGGCGGCGGTCCGCTCCCACGGCGCGTTCGCCATCAACGTCCTCGCGGCGCCGCAGCAGCACCTGTCGGCGAACTTCGCCCGCCGCGGCGCCGCGGCGGTCTGGGAGGGCGTCCGGCACCGCCCGGGCCGGACCGGCAGCCCGCGCCTGGCCGACGTGCTGGCCACGCTGGAATGCACCGTGGAATACCAGGTTCCCGGCGGCGACCACGAGATCCTGGTCGGCCGGGTCCGGCACGCGGAGACCGCCGGAACCGACGCGGAGCCGCTGCTCTACTGGCGCGGCGGGTACCTGAGGGCGGCGGGATGAGCGCTCCCCGGATAGCCAGCCTGGTCGGCAATCCCCGGCCGGAGTCGCGAACCCACGGCCTGGCCCGCACGCTCGCCCAGCAGATCGCCCGCGTCCTCGGGGCCACCGGGGTCGCCGACGTCGACCTGGCGCCGTTCGGGCCGCGGGTGCTCGACCCTGCCGATGCGGCGGTCACCGCCGCCGTCGGCGAGATCATCGCCGCCGACCTGCTCGTGGTTGCCAGCCCCACCTACAAGGCCGCCTACTCCGGGCTGCTCAAGAGCTTCCTGGACCGGTTCGGCAACGGCAGCCTGGCCGGCACGGCCGCGGTCCCCGTGCTGCTGGGCGGCATGCCCGACCACCGGCTTGCCGTGGACGTCCACTTCACGCCCCTGCTGCTCGAACTCGGCGCCGCCGTGCCCGCGCGGGGCCTGTTCGTACTCGAAGCCGACGTCGCTGACTTCGGCACCGCCGCCTCGGCCTGGGCGGATGCGCACGCACCCGCGCTGTTGGCCGCAAGCAGAGCTCAACCGCAAGCACTGGCAACCACCTGAAAGGACACTGCCGTGACTGCCACCGAAATCAGCAGCGCGCCGCCCGTCGGCCTCGACCCCGGCGATGCGCTGGCCATCGCCGAGCAACTTCGCGACGAGTTCCGCGTTGGCGCGGCCGAGCGCGACCGCGACCGGAAGTTCCCCTACGAGCAGTGCGCGGCGTTCCGGGCGTCCGGCCTGCTCGGCCTCATGGTCCCCCGCGAGCACGGCGGCCTCGGCGGCTCGTTCGTGGAGCTGATGAAGGTCGTGAACACGATCTCGGCCGGTGACTCCAACATCGGCCAGATGTACCAGCTGCACACCGGCGGCATCCGGCTGCTGCAGGAGTTCGCCCCGCCGGCCGTGCAGGCCAAGTGGCTGCCGCGGTTCACCAGGGAACTCTGGATCACCAATGCGTACTCCGAGGTCGGCACCGCGAGCGTCAACGACTTCAACACGACCGTGACTCCGGACGGCGACGGCTGGCGCCTGTCCGGCAAGAAGTTCTACTGCACCGGAAGTCTCGCGGGTGACATCACGTTCGGGCCGTGCCGCGTGGCCGGCTCCGACGAGGTACGGGTGTTCTTCACGCCAACGGACGCCCAGGGAGTGACGATCCACGACGACTGGAGCGGGTTCGGCCAGCGGACCACGGCCAGCGGCACGACCGAGTTCGACAACGTCTGGATCCCCGACGAGCTGTGCCTCGGCAGCCCGGACACCGAGGGCGGCGGGGGCGGAGCGGTCACCTCGCTGAACTACCAGGCGGTGCACACCGGTGTGTTCGTCGGTATCGCGCGCAACGCGCTCGACGACGCCGTCGAGTTCGTCCGGACGCGGGCGCGGCTGTGGTACGAGAGCCCCGCCGAGCGCGCCACCGACGACCTGTACATCCAGCTGCGGGTGGGCGAGATGAAGACCGCGGTCGACGCCGCGGAACTGCTGTCCCTGCGGGCCGCGGAACTGTGCGACGAGGCTGTCGCGCATCCGGGCGACGAGCGCATCAGGGGCGAGGCGTCCGTGGTGACCGGGCAGGCGCGGGAGGCGGCGGCCGAGGCGGCGATGTTCGCCGGGTCGACGCTGTTCAAGGTGTGCGGCGCAGGCAGCGTCCTGGAGAAGTACGGCTTCGACCGGCACTGGCGCAACGCCCGCACCCTGTCCTTGCACAACCCGCTCGACTTCAAGTCCATGCACGCCGGCGACTTCCTGCTGAACGACCGGCTGCCTCCGGTCGATTCCTACAACTAGGAGCGCGCGATGTCTGATGTGGGCCTGATGTTCGTTGGCGCGGTGCTGTTCGTCAACGGGCTTCTCCTGCTGGGCAAGGTCGACGCCAAGGGGGCCGCGACGTTCAACCTGTTCGTCGGCGCCCTGCAGACGGCGATCCCGTTCTACCTGATCGCGACCGCCACGAACACGAGCGACATCCTCCTGGACTCCGGGATCTTCCTGTTCGGGTTCACCTACCTCTACGTGGGGATCAGCAATCTGGCGGGCCAGGAGCCGCGCGGCCTCGGCTGGTACTCGGCCTGGGTCGCGATCATGGCCGCTGCCTTCGGCATCACCAACATCGTCAAGTTCCACGATCCGACGATCGGCCTGCTGTGGCTGCAGTGGTCGGTGCTGTGGGCGCTGTTTTGGCTGGTGCTCGGGCTTGGCATCAGCCGGCTCACCGAGGTCACCGGGTGGCTGACGCTGATCCTGTCGTTCACGACCTGCACGATCCCCGGCTTCGTGTTGCTGCTGGGGGAGTGGGGCCACGTTTCCACGTGGCTGGTGCTGGCCGTCATCGCGGCCACGGCGGTTGCGCTGGTGCCGGTCGGAACCCGGAGCCTGCGCAAGCCTCCGCCCGCACCCGACCAGGCCGAAACCGGGGTACCGGTCTCAGTGTCCTGACACTAAACCTGTCCGTCTGGGCGAGGCGCCCCCCAGTGGCCCGGTTCGCAGCATCCGCCGCGTTTCAAGATCATTAGGAGCCTGGGGTGCATATATTGCACCCCAGGCTCCTAGATATTTAGGCGCCGACGGCAACGAGTGCTGGAACGCGTGCGGGTGCGGTGTCTGGCCCTGGCGAGAGCATGCCGAGGTTGTCGAGGTCGAGCGGGCTCGGCCAGTACACCCAGCTCGCCGGGCTCCTGCGGATGGCGGCGCTCACCCCGGCGACGCAGCGCCCGAAGGCGGTTGCCGTGTCCCCAGCCATGGGCACCGGGTCCGAGATCTCCAGCACCTGGTGGCGGTAGTCGGCCGACCGGTACACCGAGCACATGAGGACCGGCGCGCCGGTCAGCCGGGCAAGCGTCACGATGCCCGGCATCAGCCTGGCCTGGTGCCCGAGGAAGCGAACGTCGACCGCGCGGGCCTTGTCGCTGTCCAGCGGCGGCGCGTCGATCGAGATCGTCACCACCTCGTTGGCGCGCAGCGCGGAAGCCGCCAGCGCCGCGACCTCGACCCGTCCCGGCCACGGCTCGATCATCGGCCGCTGCCGGTGCCGCCGCACCCGCCGGGCCAGTACCGTGTCCCAGAACCGGCGCTCGAACGCGGACATCCCTGCTGTGTACTTGTACTGCCAGCGCCCGATCGTGGTGACCGGGACGCCGCTGGTGTGCAGCACGGACAGGGCGCTGTTGTACGAGCCAAAGTGGGCGCAGCAGAGAATCGCGCCCTTGCCATCGGCCAGCGCGGCTTCCAGGTGCTCCCGGCCCTCGATCTTGACCAGCCGCCGCAGCGGCCGTGCCCGGTGCCGCAGCCGCGCCACGTCGACCGCCTCGCAGGAGGCGAATCGGAACCAGTCGCGGGCCGCCTGCCGCGCCGCCACCCGGCCGAGCTCGCCCCCGAGGAACAGCCGCAGGTGGCGTTCGGTGTTGGCGCGTTTCGAGGCATGGCTGCGGTAGAGCCGGTCGCCACGCCAGCAGGCGATGCGGTAGCCGAGGGCGGCCGGCATACGGGCCAGGACCGGCGCGACCACCCCCCAGTAGGCCACACCTTCCGCGTTACGCAGCAGCCTCGCCGCGCGGCCGTCACCCATGCGTGGCCTCCTGCTTCTGGGCTTCCCGGCCACGGACGTAGGCGCAGATCGCGGTCACGCTCGCGAAATTGTCCGGGAGCAGATCCGCGTCGCCTACCCCGATCCCGAACCGCTCTTCCAGGAAGACCACCAGCCTGAGCAGGCTCAGCGAGTCGAGGACGCCGGTCTCCAGCAGCGACGTGTCGTCGGCCAGCGGCAGCAACGCCTGGTCCTGGACGAGTTCCCTGCTGACGTAGTCGTTGATGACGGTTTCCACTTGAGCTCCCCCTCGGTATCTGTCAGTTCGCTATCGCTGTCTGGACCGCGCTATTCGCGGGCCAGGCCGGCCCGGTCGACCTTGCCGGTCGAGGTGCGCGGCAGTGCCTCGCGGAAGTCGATGACGTCCGGCACCATGTAGCCCGGCAGCCACTGCCGGCAGTGATCCATGACGTTCTCGCGGGTGAGGTCGGTGCCCTGGTTCGCGGTGATGACCGCGCGCAGGCGGCTGCCGAGCAGCTCGTCGGACACGGGCAGCACCGCCGCCTCTTTGATGCCCGGGTGCCGGTACAGCGCGGTCTCCACCTCGCCGAGCTCCACCCGGTAGCCGCGGATCTTCACCATGCTGTCCCGTCGGCCGATGTACACGTAGTTGCCGTCCGGATCCAGGGTCACCAGGTCACCCGTGCGGTACACAAGCTCGTCGCGGGATGCCTGGAACGGGTTTACGACCAGCACCTCGTGGGTCTTGGCCGGCTGTCCCCAGTACCCCTGCATCAGTGACGGGCCGCGCGCGTACAGCTCGCCCTCCTCGCCCGGCTCGGACACCCGGCTGCCGTCAGTGGCGACCGCGAACACCTCGGTGTTGGCGCAGGCCTTCCCGATCGGGGCGGGCGTCGCGTCGTCCGCACCGTCCGCGAGGACCTCGAACGCGGTGCAGACGTTGGTCTCGGTCGGCCCGTACCAGTTGAGGTAGCGGGCGTTCGGCAGCTCGGCCATCAGCTTGGCGAGGTACTTGGGCGGGAACACCTCCCCGGCGAAGATCACCGTGTGCAGGTGCGACAGGTCGAAGTTCGGCAGGCCGCCGTAGCACGCGAGCAGCGTGAGCACGGACGGCACCGAGTACCAGACCGAGATCTGCGCGGATTCCATCCACCGCGCGATCGACACCGGGAACGTGGCCGTCCCGTCCGGAAGCACGGCCATGCAGGCGCCGGCCCGGCAGCTGGCGAACACGTCAAAGACCGACAGGTCAAAATGCAGCGGCGCTGGGCTGCAGACGCGATCCTGCTCGGTGAGCCGGGCGGCGGCCGCAGCCCACTCGACGAACGTGAGCGAGTTGCGGTGGGAGATCATGACACCCTTCGGGGCGCCGGTCGAACCCGACGTGTACAGGATGTACGCGAGGTCGGTCTCGATCGCACGGTCTTCGGCGAGCGGCTCGTCCGGCTCGCCGGACACCTCCGGGGCGCCCGGCAGCAGCACGCCGCGCGACCCAGGAACGCCCTCGGCCAGGACGGCCGCCTGGGCGGCGGTCGTGTCGTCCGCGATGATCACGGCGGCGGCGCAGTCCCGTACGACGTAGCCGAGCCGCTCGGCGGGCGCCTTCGTGTCGAGCGGCACGTAGCAGGCCCCGGCCTTCAGCGCCCCGTAGAGCCCGATCACCGCGGTGGCCGACTTGCTCACCAGGATCGCCACCCGGTCACCGGGCTCGACGCCCCGGCGCAGCAGCGCCCGCGCCACCTTGGTGCTCAGCCGGTCCAGCTCCTGGTAGCTGAGTTCACTGCCCCCCGACGCAACCGCCGGCCGCTGCGGCCGGCGCGCCGCAGCCTCGGTCAGCAGATGCTGCAGCAGATACGCCATCGTTGGTTCCTCTCTTATCTGTCGCGGAACGGTGCCTTTGTTTCGCTCGCCTTCGGTTCGTTCAGAGCCCGAGCATCCGGGCGAGTACCACGCGCTGGATCTCCGAGGTGCCGGAGTAGATGGTGCTGGCGAGCGCGTCCCTCAGATCGCGCTCGATCCCCGCTTCCTTCATGTAGCCCAGGGCGCCGTGGGCCTGGATCGCGTCCCGGCTGGACTGCACGAACGCCTCGCTGGTGAACAGCTTCGCGGCGGCCGCCTCGGCCGGCGCTGACCTGCCCTGCTGCTTCAGCCAGGCGACCCGGTAGATCAGCAGCCGCGCGGCCTCCAGCCGCACGTACATGTCGGCCAGCTTGTTGGACACGCCCTGGAACTTCCCGATCGGCTGCCCGAACTGCTCGCGCGAGCGCGCGTACGCGACGCACGCGTCGAGCTGCCGCCGCATCGCGCCCACGACGCTGGCGAAGATGCAGCTCCGCTCCCACTCCATGGACGAGTTGAAGATGGCCATGCCGGCGCCTTCCGGCCCCAGCCGGCTCTCCACGGGCACGCGGCAGTCGTCCAGCGCTATCTCGCCGATCGGCGAGGTCCGCAGGCCCATCTTCTCGAAGCCGCTGCTCACCATCAGCCCGGGCGTCGCCCTGTCGACGAGGAACGCGGACAGGCCGGCCAGGCCGGGGCGGTCGGTGACCGAGGCGTAGACGAGGAACACGTCGGAGACCGGCGCGTTGGTGATGTACTGCTTGGCGCCGTTCAGGACATAGTGGTCACCGCGCCGCTCGGCGCGGGTGCGCATGTGCAACGCGTCCGAGCCGGTCTCCGGCTCGGTCATCGCGTGCCCGCCGAGGATGTCACCGGACACCATCGGCGGCAGGTACCTGCGCTGCTGCGCCTCGGTGCCGAAGGCGACCAGCGGCAGCTCGACGCTCCACATCTGCGCGTTGAGCGAGAAGAGCAGCCCGTTGTCCTGGCAGCCGTAGCCCAGGGCCTCCATGACCAGGGCCGTCGTCAGCACGTCGGTGTCGGTGCCGCCGAGATCGGCGGGGACCGGCAGGCCGAGGATGCCGAACTTGGCGCAAGCCCGCCACGCATCCCTCGGGAACTCGCCCGCGTCCTCCCTCTTTTGGAGATCGTGGTTAAGTTCCTTCCGCGCGAAGTCGGCGGCCGCCTCGGTCAGCTCACGCTGATCGGCGCTTAGTGAGAAGTCCACCGTGTCTCCTTGTTCGCTGGCCTGGTCTTCGCGCGGGCCCGGGCCGGGGCCCGCAACTGCCGCCGCCGGATCCGGGAGCCGCCAACCGAGGCGGCCCGCCACCTGCGGGCCGGGCGCCGGGCGAGACGGAGCGAAGCGGCATGCGCCTGCGCCTCCGCCTGGTCGGCGAGCGGCTCGAGCGGGCCGATATCGCTGTAGCGGTGCTCGAGCGCCCGGGAGATGAGGTGATCGGCCAGCCACGGGTTCTTCGGCAGCACCGGCCCGTGCAGGTAGGTGGCGTAGACCTCCCGGTACCGGGCGCCTTCGGTGCCGTCCTCGCCGTTGTTGCCGCCCCCGGCGAGCACGCGCCCGAGCGGTTCGGCGCCGCTGCCCAGGCGGGTGCGGCCGCTGTGGTTCTCGAACCCGGTGAGCTGGCCACGGTTGCCCGAGCCGAAGTCGCAGTCCACCGCGACGTGCCCGATAAAGCGCGTCGGGCCGGCCTCGGTAACCACGTCCAGCACGTCGATGCCCTCGATCCGCGGGCCCTCAGACGGAGCGTAGTAGTGTCCAAGCAGCTGATATCCGGCGCACACGGCGAGCACGACGGCGTTACCCTCGATCGCCTCCCGCAGCGGCCCGGCCTTCTCCGCCAGGTCGCGCGCGGCCGCGGTCATCTCGCGGTCCTGCCCGCCGTGCACCAGGATGAGGTCGGACTCGGTGAAGTCGGGGACATCCCCCACGTCGGCGTCGGTCACGCTGAAGCGGATCCCCCGCCACGCGCAGCGCTGCATGATGGCGAACAGGTTTCCCCGGTCGCCGGCCACGCTGAGCAGCCTTGGATAGAGGTGGCAGATGCGGACCGTTTTGCCAGGCGTTGTCATGTCGTCATTCCTCCCAGGTAGGCCGCACCCAGCCGCGTCGCTGCATGACGCTGCGCAGCTCGCGCATTGGGGTGTAGCCAGCGAAGATGTACAGAGACTCGCCCGGCGGCGTCTCGTTCAGGGCCCTCGAAAGGGCGGCCGAGCGGCCGGGCAGTATGGTCGTGATGTCGGGACTGGCGCCGGCGTACTTGAACCGCAGCGCGACCTCCTCGGCCCTGGTCCCGCTGACGGTGAGGCTCGCGAGCTGCGGCACCAGCTGCTCGAGTTCCACATCCCAGAGCCAGGCGAAGTCCTCGCCGTCGACCACGGTGTTGCTGTGCGCGGCCAGGATGTGTTTCGGGCCGGGCCGCCGCAGCACCTCGCGCAGCGTGGCGTTGTAGGACGTCGGGTTCTTGACGAACGCCAGCACGATCTTCCGGTCGCCCGCCTGGATCTCCTCCAGGCGGCCGAACGCCGGGCGCAGGTCCGCGATGGCGTGCCGCGCCTCGGCCGGGTCCAGCGGCCGGGGGAGCGACAGCGCCACCGCGCCCGCCAGTGCGGCGGCCGCGTTGTAGACGTTGTGCGTCCCGGCCAGCGGCACCTGCAGCGCGAAGATCCCCGCCGGAGTCTCGATCGTGATCTCGGACCCTGCCTCCTTCGACGGCCGGATCGCGGTCACCGCGACGTCCAGACCCGGGCGGGCGTTCCCGCACTCCGGGCACTCGTAATCCCCCAGGTGGGAGAGGTGCACGGCGCGGTAACTCAGCATGTGCTGGCAGCGCACGCAGCGGATCGTGTCCGCGGAGTGCTCGGGCTCCCGCAGGCCGGCGCCGTCGTCGGCGATGCCGTAGTACAGACGGCGGGCTCGTGCACCAGGCGCGAGGCTGGCCACCAGCGGATCGTCGGCGTTGAGCACCACCGTGGCGGACGCGGGCAGCGCCTCGATGACGGCTTCGAGCCCCTTCGCCATCGTGTACAGCTCGCCGAAGCGGTCCAGCTGGTCACGGAAGATGTTCGTGATCAGGAACGCGTCCGGCAGCACCTCCGGCGCCACCAGACGGACCGTTGCCTCGTCGACCTCCAGCAGGAACAGCTGCGCGTCCATCCGGCCCCGCAGGTCGGTTCCTCGCACGGCGGCCGAGATCACTCCCTGCAGCAGGTTGGAACCGGACCGGTTCTGGGTGACGGACAGGCCGCCGGCCCGCGCCAGCGCGGCGAGCATCCGGCAGGTCGTCGTCTTGCCGTTGCTCCCGGTGACGACCAGCTTGCTCGCGTTGTTCACGGCCGTGGTCTTCTGCAGGATGCGGGGATCGATCCGCCGGGCGACCATGCCGGGGAAGCTGGTGCCTCCGCCGGTCCGCAGCACCCGCGACGCGGTCCCCGCCGCCTTGCCCCCCGCGAGCGCGAGCGTGAAGCGGGCCTGCGCCGAGGGCGGAACGGAGGCCTTGCTGGCCGCGTGCCTGGCCGGAGGACGGCTGGTTACGATGCGCATGTCGCGTCCTCCTCCAGCGATTCGCAGCGCGGCATCGGGGCCGTGATCTCGCCCCTGTCCCACTGCGCGTCCGACTGGACGCGGCGGTGCCCGGCGTCGCGGACGGCGTCGGCGATGGCCTGCACGTGCCCCTCGTCGAGGGCGTAGTGCAGGGCGCACGACCGCAGCGCGAAGCGGCCGCGGATGTTGACGCCGGCCAGGAACGCCCGCCCGCCGACTTGGACGTCCTCCATGATCGCCTGGTTCAGCAGGTCCAGGGCGGCCTCGTCGCCGCGCATGCCTTCCGGCGCGTAGCGGAAAGCCACCGCGGTCAGCGGCCCGGTCGCCACTAGCTCCAGCTCAGGATCGGCGTCGATGAGGCGTTCCAGGTAGCGCGCCAGGTCGACGTGCCGCCGGACGTGGTCCACCAGCCCGGCCTTCCCGGCCTGCTGGATGTTCCAGAGCGTCTTGAGCGCCCGCCCCGAATCCCTCGTCTGCTCGGCGCTGCGGTGGGAGTACCAGACGTCGCCGGCGAACCCCTGCCCGGGCGGCAGCTTGAGGTAGGACGGGATGAGCTTGTAGGTGTCCTGCAGCAGCGAGCCCTGCCGGACCATGGCACAGCTGCAGCCGATGGCCACGGCCAGCCACTTGTGTGGGTCGAGGGCGACCGAGTCGGCGCGCTCCAGCCCCCGGTACAGCGGCGCGAGGCGCGGGTCGAGGACTCCGAAGCCGCCGAAGGCGCCGTCAACGTGCAGCCAGAGGCCTTCCTGGTGGCAGAAGTCGGCGAGCTCGGCGAGCGGGTCGATCGCGCCGGTGGTCACGCTGCCGGCGTTCGCTGCGACCAGGAACGGGCGGTGGCCAGCGCGCCGGTCGGCCGCGACCGCCTCGCGCAGGTCGGCCACGTCCATGCGGAAGTCCGCATCGGTCGCCACCTTGCGGGGAGCGCCGAGGCCCAGCGTGAACGCGCCCTTGTCCAGGCAGGAATGGCCCTCCGCCGACATGTACATGGTCAGTCGCGGGTGGCCGTGCAGGCCTTCCTCCCTGACGTCCCAGCCGTTGACCTTCGCGCCCCAGTAGCGCGCGACTTCCAGGCAGTGCCGGTTCGCGTCGGATCCCCCGCCGAGCAGGACCCCGTCGCTTCCGTCTGCCGGAAAACCGACGAGCTCCATCAGCCAGCGGATGGCCGCCTGCTCCACGTATATAGCCGCGTAATTGCCGCCGGCGCCGCTCGTATTGGTAACCGCCGAGGCAAATGCCGCGAGCATGCTCAGCTTGGACGCGGCGGGATCAACAAACGCGGCGAAACACGGATGATTCTGTCCCCGGCCATACGGAAGTACGAGCCGCAGAAAGTCTCCGATGACATCTTCGGCGGCCGACCCCTCAGCGGGGATTTCCATTTTCTCTAGCTCTCGCCGCACTTCCGTCGGCAAGGGCTGGTAAACCGGCTCTTGGGGAAGCTTGTCCAGGTAAACGGCAAGCGTGTCCACGAGTCGATGGCCCAGGTCACGGAAGGTCATGTCGTCCATTGCCAGCGGCGACGGAACTGTGCTGTAACCCCCCAGGCCGCGGGTCGTGCCAGCAGGGGTAGGCGATCCCATGGATGGGAACTCCCTTCGGTCCAGGAATACAGTTCCAGGAGCACTGTATCCGTTGTGTGAGCGGCCATTCCCGCACCCCGCCGCAGGTAAACGACACAAGCCGCTAACGGCTCAAGAAAATGCCAGTAATGAACGGCTAATGAATGGCCTAAAGGTTCGGGCCCGGGCGCGTCGCGATATGGCCCGCGCAATGGCCGGGCGTCCCGCTGCCATCCGGGCGCCAGCGCTGCGTCAGCCGGTGATCCAGGGCCGGAGTTTGCCCGGGTTTCGCACCGCCCAGATGTGGGTGATCCGGTCGTCGGCGATCCGGAACGCGAACACCGTCACGGTGACGTCATCCTGCTGGGCGACCAGGCCAGGCTGGCCGTTGACCGCGCGTTCCAGGAACGTCACGCTGTCGGGTGCCCGCTGCACCAGATCGGCCAGGTACCGCGCGATCTCCTCGGCGCCTTCGACAGGGTGGAGCGTCGCGCTGACGAGACCGCCGCCGTCGGCGATCACCTTGGCGCCGGGGTCGAGGAGGCCGACGAGCGCCCCGACATCCCCGGCCTCCAGTGCCCGTTTGAACTCCCTGACGACGCCGGCCTGCAGGGCAGTCGGGGTCGGGGGCGACTGCGACGCGCGGATGCGGCGGCGGGCCGAGGAGGCCAGCTGGCGGCATGCGGCCGGCGTGCGGCCGGTGATCTCGGCCACCTCGGCGAAGGCGTAGCGGAAAACATCGTGCAGAACGAACGCGACGCGCTCGGCCGGGGTCATCGACTCGAGCACGACCAGGAACGCCATGCTGACCGACTCGTCGAGGGTGACCCGGTCGGCCGGGTCAGCCGCGATGCCAGCCGGCCGGTCACCGGGCCACTCCGCTGGCTCGGGCAGCGGCTCGGGGATCCACTCGCCGACGTAGCGCTCCCGGCGGGCGCGCGCCGAGCTGAGCAGGTCCAGGCAGATGCGACTGGTGACCGTCGTCAGCCAGGCGCCCGGGGAGTTGATGGCATCCTGCCTAGCCCGGGACATCGCGTACCAGCGGGCGTAGGCCTCCTGCACCGCATCCTCGGCCTCGGCGAGCGAGCCCAGGAGCCGGTAGGCGAGATTGATCAGCCGGGGCCGCTCGTTCATGATCGCGCTCAGTTCAGGCCCGGGCCCTCTGTCCGGCTCGGATGGTGTGCTCATGGTGCCGTCGGATCCGGTTCGCTTATCAGCCTGGCTCCGGCCGATCGGCACCGGGCCGAGCCGCTGCCGCTCCGACTGCTCTGGTCGCCGGATGCTCCGCGTCGTAGCGGGCGTGGACGTTACGGTGCAGCCCGATATGGCACAGGAAGGCCGAAGGATCATCGGGAATCTCCGAGTCCGCCGACGCGCTGATCTTTGCCTCAGCCAGTGCCCGGCCGATGTCTTCGGGTCTGATGATCAGCTCGATCAGGTCACATCCGGTGGTCTGGCCGCTGTCGGCGCCGATCAGCACGCGAAACGAGATCCTGCCGTCTGTCTCTGGGCTAATCGTCACTGGCGCTTCGACAATTCCGGAACCGTAAAGTGCACGATTCTTCCTCCATCGGGTCCCGAGCGTGGCGCGGTTGCGGTGCCGCCCTGGGGGGGTCGGGCGGCACCGCAAGCCTGTGTCGCCTGGCGCGAATTCGAAACGTCGTTCAGATGTCGATCCACCCGTGCTTCCGCGCGCACTCCAGGATGCTCTCGCGCACCTGGAGAATCTGCTGGCCGGTGAGCGTCGGTGCCTTGGCCAGCAGGAGTTCCGCCAGCTCTTGGCCGAACTCCTCTCGTGAGAGTACGTCGCACAGGGGTTCGTCGTCAGGCGCGTGTTCGTCCAGTGTTAGTTGCGGACCCGGAGTCGGGGGCCCGCTGGCCAACGGGACCGCCGAACCTGGTTGGGGTGCCGGAGACGGCGGAACCGAGGAGTTGTCGAGAGCCTTTGAGGCAGATTCGGGCGACGTAACAGAGCCGTCCACCGGATCCGGCTCATCGGGAATGCTTCGCGCTGCGAATGCCTTCCGGCCCCGGTCGCCCGCCATGACCTTAAACTCTACCCGTGTACCTGGGCTGATTTCGTATGAGTCGCCGTCATATACCGATGCATGCAGAAAAATATCCTCGCCGCCATCATCCGCCGCGATAAAGCCGTAGCCGCGTTCCTTGTAAAACAGTCAGATCATTTCCCGGAACGTCAGGGGCCGCGGCTCAGGTTATGATGCCGGTGGGGCTAAGAAGAGCTGGCGCCGGACTCAAACGATGGCAATAGAAAATTTGGAAGCAAAATATCCTGGTCCGCTCCCGGGAGACCCGGAAAGCCTCTTCGAACGATGTTCATGGCTTTACGCATTCTGTCGTGAGCACCTGTTCCGCGATCACACCGCCGCAATATCCCATGCCCTTTGGCCCGGCGCCCGGCCCGGCCCTGAAACCCACCTTCTTGAAATAGCCTGTGGCCCCGGCTTCTACGCCTGCAGCCTGGCGCAGCGCTACCCTGACATTCAGATCACCGGCGTCGATCTTTCCGAGCGCTTGCTTTCCCGTGCCAAAGACCGGGCGGACATCCGCCGTTTGAAGAACTGCCATTTCGTCAAAGCCAACGTGCTCGCGCTCTCCCAATCACTGGAGCCGGTGGATGCGATCGTCGCTTCGCCGCTTGCTGATGGTGGTGGGAGATCGTCCTCAGGCGCTGCGAGAAATATTCTCCGCTCTGCGTCCCGGCGGCCGCTGCTTTATTGCCGAGCCCACCTCGGCCTTGCGCGCCATGGTTCCGCTCTCCTGCATGTGGCTTTTCGCCCGCATGATGGGCGACTGGAGCACCCGATTCCACGAACCCGGCCGCGCAGCGGTGCTGAACCAGGATGAATTCCAGTCCCTGATCGCCACCCAGCCCTGGAGCACGGTCAGCCCGTGGCAGGACAACTGGTATCAGTACGCGGTGTGTGACCGGAGCTGCTGACGTTTGCCATACAAGGTACTGCAACCCGGAGAAGCGGCAGGTGTTGGTGAGGACTGCTGCGCCTTGGCAGTGATGGCCAAGGCTCCGCGCCCAGGCAAAGTAAAGACCCGGCTTTCTCCCCCGTTGACCCCTGAGCAGGCCTCGGCGCTCAACATCTGCTTTATCCGGGACACCACGGAAAACATCCAGCAGGTAACAGAAGCCAGCAACAGCGCCGGGCTGGTGGCCTACACGCCGGTAGGGGATGAGGCGCTTTCGATGGCCTGCTGCCCTCCGGTTTCCAGCTTCTGCCGCAGCGAGGCGACGGTTTCGGAGAGCGCCTTCTTTATGCTTGCGAGGATCTATTCGCCTGCGGGATTCAGCGCCGTGTGCCTGATCGATTCTGACAGCCCCACCATGCCTCAGGACGCGTTGTTGCAGGCAGTCGAGAGGCTGTCGCGCGCGGGAGATCGCATGGTCCTGGGCGGATCTGACGACGGCGGCTACTACCTGATCGGCGTCAAGCGTCTGCACCCCGGTTGTTTGAGCAGATCGACTGGAGCACAGAGCGCGTGTTTGCGCAGACGCTGGAGCGGGCGCAGGAAATCGGCCTGCAAGCCGAACTGCTGCCCACCTGGTACGACGTGGACGACGCGGCCACTCTCGAGAGGCTGCGGCGGGAACTCGCTGCTCCGTCGAGCCGCAGGATACGACGCCAAGCACACCCGCGTGTTATCTCCAGAGCCTGCAGCGTCGACCGCAAGTCTGCACCGCGAGCAGCGCATGTTGACCCGCGGCTAGTCCCGACTGGTGACCAACGCCGCGCTTGCCTTGCTGGGACTCGCGCTGGTGGCGCTTTGCCGCCAGGGAGTGAATGAGATTCATCATTTCGTCATCGGCTTTGGCCTGGTCGACATGTACCAGGCGCTGCTCTACCTGGTAGCGGTCTGGGTGGTGCTCAACCGGCCGGTGAATCGCTGGACCTTTCTGATCATCCTGGTCTGTGCCATCGGCTGCAGGCTGGTCTGTCTCTTTTCCCCGCCCTTCCTCTCCACCGACATTTTCCGCTATGTGTGGGATGGGCAAGTGCAGGCCGCCGGCATCAATCCCTTTCGCTACATTCCGGCGGATCGCTCATCTCGCCTTCCTGCGCGATCTCGATATCTATCCCCACATCAATCGCCGAACCTACGCCCACACCATTTATCCCCCGGGCGCGCAGATGCTTTTCCTGCTGATCACCCGCATTGGCGCGTCCGTGCGCTGGATGAAGGCGGGCATGGTCGGCCTGGAGTCGCTGACCATCTGGGTCCTGGTCAAGCTGCTGCAGCGCTCGGTTGCGCCGCGAACAGGTGTTGATCTATGCCTGGCATCCGATGCTCCTGTGGGAGGTGGCCAGCAGCGGCCATGTGGATGGTGCGGCGCTGCCCTTGATCGCCTTCGCGCTGCTTTTCTACATCCGCCATAAACCGCTGGCGACCGGGGTTGCCCTGGCAGCCGCGACCCTGATCAAGCTCTACCCCATCGTCCTTTTCCCCGCCCTCTACCGGCGGAGCGACTGGCGCAATTGGAGGATGCCGGCCGCCGTGGCCGGCGTCGTTGCGGCCGGATACGCCTGCTATGCGAGCGTGGGCCGGCATGTGCTCGGCTTTTTGCCCGAGTATGCCAAGGAAGAGGGGATGGAATCCGGCAGCCGCTATTTTCTGCTCACCCTGGCCCGCCATGCCCTGCATTGGGAGACCCTCCCGACCGGCGCCTTTTATGCCTTTGCCGCATTGTTGCTGCTGGGGTTAGCGCTTTGGGCCTGGCTTGACGAGTGAGGCCGGCGCACTGGCTGCGATTCGCTGTGCCTTCGTCATCGCGTCCGCTCTCATGTTGCTGTTTTCTTCCCACTACCCCTGGTACTACCTGTGGTTGCTGCCTTTTGTGTGCCTGATCCCTTACGTGCCCATGCTTTATTTCACCACCGCCTGCTTTTATCTCTACACCACTCAGCTTGCTAATCCGGGCCCAGCCATGTACTACATGTTTGAATGGCTATATGCCACAACGGCTCTGCTGGCGTTGTGGTGCATGGGCGCCGTGGTTGGAAGCGAGACTGTCCCGCGGGCGCCCAGCCCACAAGCGTTTGCATCTATGCGAGGAACTCATGATCGAGACTCTTTCTGCAGTACCCGCAGCGCGCGTTACTTTGAGAAGCCGGAAGACCAGCTCTCGGTAATCATGGAAGCGGATCCGGTCTGCCTCTACCTGGAAACCACCAACCGCTGCAACCTGCTGTGTACCACCTGCCCGCGCACCTTCGAAGAGCTGGAGCCCGAGAAGGATATGTCGTGGGAACTGTTCACCAGCATCATCGACCAGTTCCCGAAGATTGCGCGCGTGGTGCTGCACGGGGTCGGCGAGCCGATGCTGGTGAAGGAGCTGCCGCGCATGATCCGCTATCTGAAGGATCGTGGGGTCTATGTGCTCTTCAATACCAATGGCACCCTGTTGACCAAAGCCAACGGGCAGGCGCTGATCGACGCCGGCCTCGATGAATTGCGGGTTTCGCTCGACGCGGCGGAATCTTCGGTCTTCCAGATGGTGCGCGGCAAAGACATGTTCGACCGCATCGTGACCAACGTGGGCAATTTCATCGCCATGCAGCGCAGCAACAATCTCGCAGTCGCCGCGTGTTTCCCTCTGGCTTACCGGTTTGCGGGAGACGCTGGCGCAATTGGAGGCCTTCATTCGCCTGGCCCATCGCCTGGGCGTCATGGAGGTCTATTTGCAGAGAATGGTGTATCTCCCCGAGGGGCAGGGACTGGCGCGGCCTGAGTCGGCACTGTTTGAACACACCACGCAGCAGGAAGAAGAAGTTATCCAACGAGCCGAGGCCGTCGCCCGGGAACTCGGCGTGCTCTTCAGTGCGTCGGGTGCGACCGAGCCTCAGGTGAGCATCAAGAAGCGCAAGGACGACAGCCCATGGTCTCTGTGCCGCCGTCCCTGGAGCCTGATGTACATCACCGCGAACGGCCAGGCGCTTCCCTGTTGCATTGCTCCGTTTTCGATGCGCGGCTACGACAGCTTTACCTTGGGCAACGCCACCCAACAGACCATGCGCGAAATCTGGAATGGCGAAAAATACCAGGAGTTTCGCCGCGCGTTGCTGAGCCCGCAACCGCCCCCTGCCTGTTCCAATTGCGGCTTGCGCTGGAGCCTCTGATTTGGCAGCGGTTTCGGTTGTCATTCCCGCCCTGAACGAGGCGGAGAATATCGCCGCATTGGTTAGGGAAATGCCGTGGGAACTGATCCGCGAATGCATTGTGGTGGACAACGGCAGCACCGACGCGACCGCCGCGGAGGCGCAAGCGGCCGGTGCCCGGGTGGTTGCCGCATCCGCAGCGTGGCTATGGCCGGGCGTGTGCGGCCGGAGCGGCTGCCGCCGACCGGAGACATCCTGGTCTTCATGGACGGAGACGGCAGCGACGTGCCGGCCGAAATGGGTCAACTCCTGCAGCCAATCCTGGCCGGCGATTGTGATTTCGTGATTGGCTCCCGGATGCGCGGCAATCGCGAGCCCGGGCAGCATGCTGGTCTCGCAGATTTTCGCCGGCTGGCTGGCGGCCTTCTTCTGCGCCTGCTTTACCGGGTTCGTACACCGACATGGGACCCTTTCGCGCCATCACCCGGGAAGCACTGCAGGCGCCTGCACATGAGCGAAGAGACCTACGGCTGGAATCTGGAAATGCAGATGCGTGCCGCCCAATGCGGCCTTCGCATCCGCGAAATCCCAGTGAGCTGTCGCAAACGCGCCGGAGGCGTCAGCAAAGTAGCCGGCTCGCTCAGCGGCTCCTTCCGAGCCGCCATCCGCATCACCCAAACCCTGCTTCGAGTGGCCTCAACCTCTCGTAAGAAACCATGAAACCGACCGGAAGAATATACGTGAGTGGCCCAGGTCTCGCTTTTGAGACCGGGTGCCTCACGTTCGGGACCAGCCACTACGCTGGAATCTGCAAACGAAGGGCGAGCCCAACAAGCGGAGCTCTGCGGTTCAACCGACTTAGCGTCCGTTAACCCTTAGCCGCAGCACTCTCGATAGCCTTCCACTCCTCCGCCGAAAGCTGCAACTTCGCCGCCCCCATATTCTCTTCCAGGTGCTTCACCGAAGAAGTCCCGGAATCGGAATCAAAACAGGCGAATGATGACAGCAAGCCAAGCCAACGAAAGCTGGGCGACCGTAGCGTGATGTTTCTTAGCAATCTGGTCGAGCACGCCACCGGGCTTCGCCAATTTCCCCGCCGCCACCGGAAACCACGGGATAAAAGCAATATTCTGCTGCTCGCAGAACTGCAAAACCTTCTCATGCTTGCGATCGCTCAAGTTGTACTGGTTCTGCACGCTGACAATCTTGACCGTCTTACCAGCCTGTTCAATTTCCGCCGATGAAACCTCCGACAATCCAATGTGGCGGATCTTGCCCGCCTTCTGCAACTCCTTCAGCGCCCCCAGACTCTCCTCCACCGGCACCTTGCGATCGATTCGATGGAGTTGGTACAGATCAATCCGCTCCAATTTCAGCCGGCGCAAACTCATCTCCACGCATTGCCGTCAGATATTCGGGCCGTCCGTCCTCAGCCCATTTGTTCGGGCCAGAGCGCGTGAAGCCACCCTTGGTCGCGATGATCAGATCCTTCGGATAGGGATGAAGAGCCTCAGCGATCAGATTCTCGCTGACCTCAGGACCATAAGCATCGGCGGTGTCAATAAAATTGACCCCCAACTCGACCGCCCGGCGCAAAACTCTGAGTGCTTCGTTGCGGTCCTTGGGTTCGCCCCAAATGCCCTCGCCGGTGATGCGCATAGCGCCAAATCCAAGCCGGTTGACCGTAAGGTCTCCACCCAGCGCAAAAGTTCCAGCCGATTCCTTTAGCAACGTCGTCATACCGTTTAGGATTCGCGGCCCTTATGATTGGTTTCTCATTATGCTGGGCCCTGCCACCATCGTCGGAGCTGGTCCCAACGGCTTAGCCGCTGCCATCGTCCTGGCAGGAGCCGGTTTCAACGTGGAAGTACGTGAGGCGGCATCGGTTGCCGGCGGCGCGGCACGCTCGGCTGAGCTAACTTTCCCCGGTTTTATCCACGATCTGGGCTCAGCGGTCCATCCCATGGCCGTAGCTTCGCCTTTCTTCTCCACTCTGCCGCTAGCCGAAGCTGGATTGCGCTGGATTGCCCCGTCTGCGGAGTTGGCCCATCCCCTGGATGATGGCACCGCCGTAATGTTGGAACGTGGCATCGCCGACACAGCCAGCCACTTAGGATCTGATGCTGCCGCTTACCGCCGCCTTTACACTCCGCTCCTGGAAAACTGGGACGGTCTTCGCCACGACTTGCTGAAAGTCGTAGTAGGATGGCCGACGCATCCGATCGCCATGGCTCGATTTGGACTTCTTGGCCTGCGCTCCGCCCGTTCCATCGCCGATAGCCATTTCAAAGGTGTCCGCGCCCGAGCGCTCTTCGCCGGCTTAGCCGCGCACTCTTTTCTCCCCCTGGAATCGCCATTGTCCGCCGCCTTCGGGCTGGTGCTCGGAGTAGCCGCCCACGCGGTCGGCTGGCCGATTCCGCAAGGCGGCGCGCAGTCAATCGCGGATGCGCTCGTGACCTGCCTCACGAAAGCCGGAGGCGCGGTCATCACCAATGCACCTGTTCATTCTCTTCGCGGTTTGGGCCGCCCAATTCTTCTCGACGTAACTCCCCGGCAGTTCCTGGCCATAGGCGGCGAAGACATCCCGCCGGCATTCCGCCGTCAACTCGAGCGGTATCGCTACGGCCCTGGCGTTTTTAAGGTGGATTGGGCCCTGAGCCAGCCCATCCCCTGGCGTGCCCGCGAATGCCTGCGCGCAGGCACCGTGCACCTTGGCGGTACCTTCGACGAAATCGTCGCCTCGGAGCGGATGCCCCGAACGGGCGCCATCAGCGACCGCCCCTTTGTCTTGCTATCCCAACCGACGCTGTTTGACCCCACCCGGGCGCCTGCGGGCAAGCACGTAGCCTGGGCCTACTGCCACGTCCCCAATGGTTGGTCTGGATCTGCGCTCGAGGCCATCGAATCTCAAGTGGAGCGCTTCGCGCCCGGCTTTCGCGAGTGCATCCTGGCCCGCGCCATTTTCAACACCCAGGCAATGCAGGCCTGGAACGCCAACCTGGTCGGGGGAGACATCAATGGCGGTTCCACCGCGGGCCTGCAATTCTTCCTCAGGCCAACCTGGCGGCAGTACGCGACCCGACTCCGCGGGGTATATCTTTGCTCCTCTTCAACCCCGCCAGGCGGCGCGGTCCACGGCATGTGCGGATATTGGGCCGCTCAGCAGGCACTCAAGCGCTATAGAGAACCTCGAGCATCGTGAAGTCATCATTGGGTGGGGCGCCGGCCATAAAGCTCTCCACTTTACTCAGAACGCCCTCGATGGTGGAACCGGCAAGTGCAGCTTCCAGCCGCTCCTCCCCAAAAAACTCGCCGTCTGTGCTTTCCGCCTCGGTAACGCCATCGGTGGCCAGCACAATCCGGTCGCCGGCCTTTAACTGCAAGCGCTCAGACTGGAACGTAGCCTCTTCGATCAGACCCACAACCATGTTGGCATTCTCCAGTCGCTGCACGCCCGCACTGTTCGCCAGCATGGGCTGCACGTGTCCGCAATTTACATATTCAAAGGTCCCGTCCGGTCCCAGCTTGACCAGGATCATGGTGGCGTACTTCTGCACATTCTTCTCGCAAATGTAACGATTGGCCACATCCGCAATATCGGCCAATGGCTGACCGGCAAGCAGCAACCCGTAAAGCAATCCCTGCAGTGTCGAAGCAAGAATCGCCGCCGACACCCCTTTGCCCGAGATGTCGGCAATCACGACATAGAGACCATCCGCAGTAGCAATGACGTCATAAAAATCGCCCCCAACCTCCTTGCAGGCAACACTGCGCGCGTGGACTCGCGCGTAGGGCAGGTTAGGAATGGCAAACTCCATCAACCCTTGCTGAATTGCGGCCGCAATATTCAGCTCTTCCCGGTAGCGGCGCGCAGATTCTTCCGACTGCGCCAGAAAGGCGTTCTCCACCAGGGCCGCGGCTTCGGTCGAGATCGTCTCCAGAAGGTCATTGTCCACCTGGCTTAGTTTGCCGGCCTGCAACCGGCTATCCAGGTACAGCACGCCGAGAATGTCTTTTTCGTGGAACTCATTTCCGGCAGAACGCTTGCGCAGCGGTATGCAGTACACCATGCGGATGCTTTGCTGCACCATGCTTTCGGTGCGCGAATTTGCCTCCGCTGACAATGTGTCGGTGACGATGAACTTCGACGCTTTGAAGGCCTGTGCGATCGCGCTGTGAGAGATGGTCGAATCATCTTCCAGACGCTCGCCCTTCAGGCTGCGCCCGGCCGCCAGCGTTAATTTACCCTTCTCATCTCTCAGGAAAACGTAGCCGCGCTCTACCTGGGTCAACTCCAGCGTGGCTTCCACCAGCGTCGACAGAATCTCGTTGACTGCCCCCAGGGTATTCAATCGCTGCGCTGCACTCAGGAACCAGCTCAGTTTCTCGAGGTCCGACGTGGGTGTCGAAATCGCATGCAGCTCGTCCAACAATTTGTGAATGGTTGATGTATTTTCCTTGGGTGGACCGAAGTGCAGCGAAGGCCCGTTCAGCGACCCCAGGCGGATTTCGTCTCCCGGCTTTAGTGCCTGGCGATCCACCAAAGGCTTCGCATTCAGAAATGTGCCATGCCGGCTACCACAATCGACTACATGAAACTGGCCTTTCTCGTAGAGAATGGCAGCGTGATCGCGGGAGATGAAGGCGTGCGCCAGGACCAGGTCGCGGTCCTGCAGCCGGCCGATCGTGAATGGTGTGTGGGTAACGTTAATCTCTTCCTGGCGAGATTCGTCGATAAGCATCAAAGCAGTGGCAGGAATGGGTTCGGCCATAAGGCGATAGCTCCGGAGGTTGGTTGCGCTTGCCGGGATCACCGGACGGATGTTAAGAAAAGTACCACATGCATGTATGGGCGGAGACCCTTTCCGGGGGACCCGCCTGATCCACAAATTGTTGTCTTCGTGAGAGTCACTATAGACTTTCATCGGCATCCAAGCGTGCAGAAAAGGCGCAACCGGGTGCCATGTACATTCAAGGCAGAGGAGAAGATAAATCGTGCGAATGTCCCTTACACCATCCCCCTACAACCAAGGCTATGCCAGCTACCTCGCCGCCATGCAGCTATGGGACGAACCGCACCAGCTGTCATCGCTTGAGCTTCTCAAGTCTTTGGATGATCTGGATGAAGAAGACGACGAGGACGACGAAGAAGACGACGACCTCGAGGACCTTGATGAAGAAGAGGACGAAGACGATTTAGACGAAGACTACGACGAGAGGATGACGATGATGAGGATGAGGACGAGGAGGAAGACGAGACGAGGACGGAGGGGTCAAGCCGCTGAAAATGCGAAACTGAATTCCAGACGCCGGATTACCGTCAAGGGCACGCCATGCGGCTTAATGCATATCTCCCTGCGGGTTGCTTCGTGTCTGCGCAGGGCAGGGTGGAGCATGGATGGTGCGGTAACGTGCTGGGTAATTGCCTGAAAGTGGAAGCTCTGATTCGTCCCATTTGGAGTACCTTGTGATTGGCTTCCACCTGGAGAATGACTGTGAAAAGGCGCATTCTCGTTGTGGACGATGACGATGCAACACGCCAGGCTGCGGCGCAAAGCCTGCATACCATGGCTGGGTGGGACGTGGTCGAAGCTTATTGCGGCGCCCAGGCCATTGAAAGCGCCACGCGGCATCAACCGGATGCGATCCTGCTCGATGTCATGATGCCGGCCATGGACGGGCCCGCCATGTTGGCCAAGCTCCGATCAGCCCGCGCCACCAGCCACATTCCCATTGTGTTACTCACCGCAAAGGTGCAAGCGGCGCAGGAGGCTCTTTCGCACACCTGCCGGTCGAAGCCATCTTGCTCAAGCCATTTGATCCCTTGCGTCTAGCCAGCCAGGTTGCCGACGCGCTAGGCTGGAAAACCGAGAAGCCTACTCGAGAAGGTTCTACCCAGTGCTTAATCCAGCAGCGGTCGCCCGGCGCGGAACGACTGCAAAATCCGACCCGTCCGGCGACAGGGCCACGAAATTAGCCTCCCGTCCTTCTTCCACACAACCCCACTGCTGCTCCAGACCTCATAACCTGGCCGGATTCCGCGCTGCGCATCGCGCGCTGGCAGCGATACTGGCCCGTAAACAAAGAAAAGTTGCGCACCGCCTGATCCATGGTCACCACGCTCCCTGCCAGCACTCCGGGTGATCCAGCCGAAGTGCACCGTCCATTGGAAACCTCCACATCCAGCTCGCCCAGCTTGTACCTTCCATCAGGCATGCCGGTCGCCGCCATGCCATCGGTGATCAAAATAGATTTCTCGGCTCCCTTGGCCTTAAAAAACAACCGGACCATTGCGGGATCGACGTGAATGCCATCACAAATAATTTCAGCAAACAGGGAATCGTTATCGAGAACGTACGCTGCGATGCCGGGATCACGGTGATCCAGGCCGCATCGCGTTGAACGTGTGGGTAGCACTGCGTGCGCCGGCGCGAAATCCCGCCTCGGCCTCGGCCAGGGTCGCGTCGCTGTGGCCCAGGCTGCAGACCACTCCAAGCCCGGCGCATGCTCGATCAATTCGAGCGCCAAGGTCAGCTCAGGCGCGATGGTCATGATCCGGATGTGTCCCCGAGCGGCCTGCCAGAATCGATCAAACAGAGAAATCGATGGTTGCACCAGCAGAGCAGCCGGATGGACGCCGCGCTTGGCGACGGAAAGAAACGGACCCTCCAGATGAATGCCCAGCGGGACCGCGCCCTCGGCCGTCGCTGCTCGATCACCCTGGCAATCATGTCCAGGGCGCGCAGAGTTTCCTCCGTGGAGGAGGTAACGGTTGTGGGGTAGTACGCTCCCACCCCGTGCCCGGCAAGAGCCGCTCCAACCGCCTGCAGCGCCTGCGGAGTGCCTTCCATGACATCGTGGCCCACGGCGCCGTGGACATGGATGTTGACATAAGCCGGGACCAGCATGGCGTCAGGATAGGAATCGCGCGCCGCGCCGCGGTCGCGGCTGGAATGGAAGTAATGTGTCCGTCCTCGACCGTGATCTCGCGGATACTCTACGATCTCGTTTCCCCGCAAGAGCCGCCGTGCCGTAATGGTTGTGGTCATTCCTCGTTGCCCATCGGCAAGGATATAGCAACCGAAGAATGCCCTGAAACGAGTCTCGCCGCCAAAGGTAAACCCTTGGCGGCGAGAACAATCGAGAACCCCGGCAACGAAAGCAATCGGACAGTCAGAGACTAGATGAAAAAGCCAATTGCTCCAGAACCTCATCGCTCATTTCGATGTCGCTCAGTTTGGCCGCACGGGTGAACTTCAGTTCTTCCCGAAACCGGTCCAGAACAGCCGCGTTCAAGTCCGTTCGCTTGTCCAGCAGGTGAAGTAGTTCTGCAGCCGTGGTTGCGTGCTGATAGTTGGCCTTGAGGCCGCGCGAATTTTCTATAGTGACGGACAACGGTAGAGTACGAAAATCACTGGCTTGCTGGTGGGGTGACGGGCTCGAATGTTGACTCGCATATTGGAGACGATATTGTCATGCGAATATGAGGTAGAAAATACTACCTTAAGGGCGAATCAATACCTGGAAGGGGTATCAACTAAGACGCAAAGGGCCAGTATCGTTGCTGACGGGCAAGAACCAGGAACACGCCGACCCCGGTCACGAAAACCCCCAGCACGTAGAGCATGTATCGCCATCCCTCCGGCTCGAAGGCCTGTACCAGGAAGATATAGATCCAACACCCCATGGCGAATAAAGCGGGTAGTGGATAAAGCCACATGCGAAAGGGGCGTGGCGCTTCCGGGTGGTTTTTTCTGAGCAGCAGAAGCCCGATGATCTGGCCCACGAACATGATCAGAATTCGAGCCAGGATCAAAGCCGTAATAATCTGCACCAGGTCGAACAAGCTGGCGAGGGCGGAGAGGCTACCCACCAGCAGCAGCGACCGGTGAGGAAAGTCTTTTCTCGGGTGGGTCTTGCCGAAGTAGCGGAAAAACGTGCCGTCAAGCGCCGCCGCGAAAGGAATGCGCGAATATCCCAGCATCATGGAGTAGACCGAGGCAAAAGCGGTCACCAGCACCATGACAGTCAGCCACTGCGAGGCCCAAAAACCCGCCGCCCGTTGCATAAAAACCGAGCCCACTGCGTCATAAATGACAGTTCCGGGCACGATCATTTCCCGCCACGGCAACACTCCGGTGAATGCCACGGAAATCCCCAGGTCAAGCAAAAGAACCAGGAAAATCGAGCCTATGATCGCCCTCGGGATCACTCGTTCGGGCTCACGAACCTCGTCCCCCAGGTTGCAGATGTTGTAATAGCCCAGAAAGTTGAACATTACCAGCATGGTTCCATTGCCCAGACCCAGCA
>CAWHZU010000035.1:0-22154 GCA_963833885.1 uncultured Actinomycetota bacterium
AGGGACTTGGCGATTAGCTCATCTGCGACCCACCTGGCGGCGTTGGCTGGGTAGGGCTGTGCCGGCAGGCCGAGGGTGATGTGCCGGAAGCCGGCGTCAAGCGCTTCGCTGATCGCGTCCCGTGTGCTGCCGGGCTGGTCGTACGAAGCGGGCAGGTGGATCGAGCGGATGATGGTGGCGGGATCACGGCCGGTCTCGGCGCAGTAGCGATCCAGCAGCGCGCTGCGCTCGGCGGCGTCGGCGATGTCGCCGCCCGCGATGTTCCACACGTCCGCGTGCTCGGCGGCTACGCGGAGCACCGCGGCTGAGCGCCCGGCAACCAGGATCGGCGGGTACGGCTGCTGGACGGGTTTCGGGTTGCCAATCGCGCCGGTGAGGTGGATGTGGGCGCCATCGAAGTCGAACGGCTCGGTCTCTGTCCACAGCCGCCGGATGACAGTGCAGGCTTCGGCGAGATCCTCCACGGAGTGACGGAAGTCGTGATACGGCAGGCCGTTTGCCTCGTACTCACGGCGGGCCGCCGGGAGGCTGGGGCGTGATCCCGCGCCGATGCCGAAGACGAGCCGCCCGCCAGAGACGATATCGACGGTGGTGGCGATCTTCGCCAGCATCGCGGGCGGCCGGAACCTGTTGCTGGTGACCAGTAGGCCCAGTCGCAGTCGCTCCGTCTGGGCGGCGAGAGCCGACAGCAGGGTCCACCCCTCGAAGATCGGCCCGTTGCGGTCGCCGGCGATCGGCATGAGGTGATCGAACAGCCACGCGTGCTCGATTTCCGGGATGGCGTCCGCCTCACGCCAGACCCGCAGGATGTCCTCGTAGCCGACCTGCATCGGAGCGGTCGCGATCCCGAAACTGGGGCTGGGTACTTGCGGCATTGAATTCTCCGTTAGGCGAAGAGGGCCTTTGCGCGCGCCGCTTGGCGCTGCCTGGCCGGTTCTGACATCTCGAGAAGCGGAATCATGTTCCGGTACTGAAGATACGGAACGAGGTTCCGTTTCGCAAGGCGCGTGACACCTGAGTTGGCTTACCGGCGGTTTCGTCGGCCCGGGGTGACCGGTTTATCGCCGGCCCGGGGTGACCGGCGGTTTCGCCGACCCCGGGTGACCGGCCTATCGCAAGCCCGCCAGGGTGAAGCTGATCGCCAGGCGCTGCCAGGTTCGGTAACGCAGCAGCATGGCGTGGGTGTCGCCGCGTACCTCGACCCAGGTGACCTCCGCTCCAGCCGCGGTGGCGCCATCGGCGAAGGCCCGGGACGCCCGCGCCGAGGTGACCCGGTCCAGGCTTCCATGGGCGATCAGGACCCGGCGGCCCGCGAGCTGCCCGCCGGGCTCACCGTCCGGCAGCCACGGCGCGAAGGCCAGCACGGCCCGCACCGACTGGTCGCCGCCCATCCGCAGCGCGGCCCGGCCGCCCATGGAGTGCCCGAGCAGCACGACTGGCACGTCGCCGTGCCGCCGCCGCGCCTCGTCCAGCGCCCAGCCGATATCGGCCAGCGGGCTGGCCTGCTGCCCGTTCCACCCCCGGTACCGGTAACGCACCTGCCACACGGCCAGCCCGGCATCGCGTCCGGCCTTGTGAATGCCCGCGGCAAACGGGCGCATCCGTCGTGCGGTCAGTTGCCGCGCTGACCCCGGCTTTTCGCTGGTGGCCTGGCCGCCGGGCAGCACCAGCGCGACCGCCCTGGTCGTGCCCGCCGCGGGACGCTCCGTCAAGCCGGGCCCGTCAGTCACAACTGCATCCTTCCGCATCCCGGTCACCGCAGCCTGCAGTGGCCTGGCGCGGTCGTGGCCCACGTCACCTGGGGCGTCCCACGGCCTGAAAGGGCCGGTTCATACAGCGTGCGCCGTGACTAGCCAGCCCGCGCCGGGCATGATCACGCCATCTGGCGATGCGTACGCCACCAGGCGGTCCCGGACCTGTCCGGTCAGCTCGGCGGCTTGTGCCGGGCTGAGCCCAGCCAGGATCTCGTTGGCGGTCGGGGAGGCACGTTCGTACTCGAGTACGTCGCCTACGTTGCGGCCGATGAGCATCGGCTCGTCCGCCTTCGCGAACTCGATGCCGCCGAACCCTGCGCCGCTCAGCAGCGCGCCCGTCCGGCCGGTATCGGCGAGAGAGAAGGCAGCCGACGGCCCGGGCGGCTCACGCAGGCCGAGTGCCGCTGCGGCTTCGGCGAACCCGGTGGTAAAGACGGGGTTGTCCTCGCGGGTGCGCCAGCAAAGGAACGCCAGCCTGCCGCCACGCCGCAGCGCCTTCCTCAGGTTGCCGAACGCCGCCGCCGGGTCATCGAAGAACATCACACCCAGACTGCTCAGCACCACGTCAAAGGCCCCGGCCTGGAACGGGTGCACCTGAGCGTCAGCGACCTCAAATCTGGCATTGGCGACGCCAGCACGGGCGGCGAGCCGACGCGCCTCGGCCACCTGGATCCGGGAGAAGTCGGCGCCCAGAGCGTGTCCGCTGCGGGTGGCGCGCGCCGCCGGGATTGTCGTATCACCGCAGCCGCACCCGATGTCCAGGATGTTCTCCCCGTCCTGGATCTGCGCGGCGGCGAGCAACCGCGCCCTCAGCCGGCCGAGCATCCGCTCATGCCGATCACGCTGCTCGATGAACTCGCGCCCGCTGGCCCCGTTCCAGTCCTCGGCCTGCTCCGCATTCACCGCCACGAAGGTCACGCTATATCGCCCAACCCTGCCCGGGCCGGGGCCGTGGGAGGCGTCCCGTTCTATGACGAACTCGGGCCGCGGCCGAACGCGATCAGCGCCCTGGCCGCGACGGCGTCGGTCAGGGCGCGCGTCTCGGTCACGCCCCGCCACGCCTCGGCCACGCTCTTCCTGCCCTGGCCGACAGCCCAGGCACCGAACATCGCCGGGCGCACCCGGATCAGGCCGGCCAGGCGGTCGAGTTCCTCCGGTTCCGGCTGGACCTGGGTGAGGTAGCCGGTGATGGCCGAGTCGACCCGGTTGATGCCGCGGCCCCCTGCGGCGTACAGCAGGAACGCCAGCGACCACAGCCGCGGGCCCTGGCCGGACCCGGTCCAGTCGACCATCACCATGCCGCGGGAGGGCGACGGGATGACGTTCGCCAGCACGAAGTCGGGGTGGGTCAGTGCGTGCGGCAGCCCGTCGCCGGCGTCGAGGCCCGCCACCTCGGCGCGCAGCGCCGCGTACGCCTTGTGCTCCCCGGCGGGGATGCGCTCCTCGGCCTCGTCGAGGATCCGGGCCGCCGCGGCGATCTCGTCACGCGGCAGCCCTTCGGCCAGGTGGTGCCAGGCCCCGCCGGGCCTGGCGATCGCACCGGGGGCACCCTGAACCGGGAGCGTGTGCAGTTCCCCGAGCATCACGCCCAGGGTCCAGAAGCCGCCGAGACGGCGGATCTCATCGCGCCGCTGTTGTCTCGGCACGTCGTCGACGTACTCGGTGACCAGCACGCCCTGCCCGTCCAGCTCGGACACTGGATCCGAGGCGGCGGGCCGTTCCGCGCGAAAGCGGTGCCCGGCCAGGAACCGCAGGATCTCGGCGTCGCCCGCCACGGCCGACACCGGCCGGGCGGCCGGGAAGATCCGGGCCACCCAGGCCGGGCCGGCCTGGCTGACCCGGAACACGCCCTGGTCCAGTTCGGACATCTTGCTGACCCGGATCCCGTATTCGTCCTCCAGGTGAACCCGTACCCGCGCCCCCGCCTCCGTGCCTGGCATGCAGGCGATTCTGCCACCCGTGGTAGAAACGGCCCATGAGCGCACCGGCCATTCCCGACCTCGCTGACGTGCTCGCGGCCCGTCAGCGCATCGCCCCCTACCTGCGCCCGACCCCGCTGTACCGCTATCCGGCGCTCGACGAGCTGACCGGCGCGCGGACCTGGGTCAAGCACGAGAACCACCAGCCAGTCGGCGCGTTCAAGGTCCGCGGCGGCGTGAACCTGGTGAGCCAGCTCGGCGCGGCAGAGCGCGGCAAGGGCGTGATCGCGGCGTCGACCGGCAACCACGGCCAGTCGGTCGCCTACGCGGCGAACCTGTTCGGGGTGCGCGCGATCGTGTGCGCGCCGGAGCAGGCCAACCCGGTGAAGGTGGAGTCGATGAAGGCCCTCGGCGCCGAGGTGGTGCTGCACGGGCGCGACTTCGACGAGGCCCGCGAGCACTGCGAGAAGCTGGCCGCCGAGAACGGCTACCGCTACGTCCACTCGGGCGACGAGCCCGCGCTCATCGCCGGGGTCGGCACCTACACCCTGGAGATCCTGGAGGCGCAGCCGGACACCGAGATCATCGTGGTCCCGGTCGGCGGCGGCAGCGGGGCCGCTGGCGCCTGCGTCGTGGCCAAGACGGTCCGGCCATCCATTCAGGTCATCGGCGTCCAGTCCGAGGCCGCCCCGGCGGCGCAGCGGTCCTGGCAGGCGCGCGCGTTGCGCACGGGCACCAACTCCACCTTGGCCGAAGGGCTGGCCACGCGAACCGCGTTCGAGCTACCGCAAAGGATTCTGTGGGAGAAGCTCGACGACTTCGTCCTGGTCTCAGAGGACGCCTTGCAGAAAGCGGTCCGGGTGATGATCGAGAAGACCCGCAACCTGGTCGAGCTCGCGGGCGCGGCGGCGCTGGCCGCAGTGCTGTCGGACCCGGCGAGGTTCGCGGGAAGAAACGTCGCGATCGTCTGCAGCGGCGGCAACATGAGCCCGGCACAGCTCGCCGCGCTCTGGCCGGGATTAGCTCATCTGCGACCCACCTGGCGGCGTTGGCTGGGTAGGGCTGTGCAGGCAGGCCGAGGGTGATGTGCCGGAAGCCGGCGTCAAGCGCTTCGCTGATCGCGTCCCGTGTGCTGCCGGGCTGGTCGTAGGACACGGGCAGATGGATCGAGCGGATGATAGTGGCGGGATCACGGCCGGTCTCGGCGCAGTAGCGATCCAGCAGCGTGCTGCGCTCGGCGGCGTCGGCGATGTCGACGCCCGCGATGTTCCACACGTCCGCGTGCTCGGCGGCCACGCGGAGCACCGCGGCTGAGCGCCCGGCAACCAGGATCGGCGGGTACGGCTGCTGGACGGGTTTCGGGTTGCCAATCGCGCCGGTGAGGTGGATGTGGGCGCCATCGAAGTCGAACGGCTCGGTCTCTGTCCACAGCCGCCGGATGACGGTGCAGGCTTCGGCGAGATCCTCCACGGAGTGACGGAAGTCGTGATACGGCAGGCCGTTTGCCTCGTACTCACGGCGGGCCGCCGGGAAGCTGGGGCGTGATCCCGCGCCGATGCCGAAGACGAGCCGCCCGCCAGAGACGATATCGACGGTGGTGGCGATCTTCGCCAGCATCGCGGGCGGCCGGAACCTGTTGCTGGTGACCAGCAGGCCCAGTCGCAGCCGCTCCGTCTGGGCGGCGAGAGCCGACAGCAGGGTCCACCCCTCGAAGATCGGCCCGTTGCGGTCGCCGGCGATCGGCATGAGGTGATCGAACAGCCACGCGTGCTCGATTTCCGGGATGGCGTCCGCCTCACGCCAGACCCGCAGGATGTCCTCGTAGCCAACCTGCATCGGAGCGGTCGCGATCCCGAAACTGGGGCTGGGTACTTGCGGCATTGAATTCTCCGTTAGGCGAAGAGGGCCTTTGCGCGCGCCGCTTGGCGCTGCCTGGCCGGTTCTGACATCTCGAGAAGCGGAATCATGTTCCGGTACTGAAGATACGGAACGGGGTTCCGTTTCGCAAGGCGCGTGACACCTGAGTTGGCTTACCGGCGGTTTCGTCGGCCCGGGGTGACCGGTTTATCGTCGGCCCAGGGTGACCGGCGGTTTCGCCGACCCCGGGTGACCGGCCTATCGCAAGCCCGCCAGGGTGAAGCCGATCGCCAGGCGCTGCCAGGTTCGGTAACGCAGCAGCATGGCGTGGGTGTCGCCGCGTACCTCGACCCAGGTGACCTCCGCACCGGCCGCGGTGGCGCCATCGGCGAAGGCCCGGGACGCCCGCGCCGAGGTGACCCGGTCCAGGCTGCCATGGGCGATCAGGACCCGGCGGCCCGCGAGCTGCCCGGCGGGCTCACCGTCCGGCAGCCACGGCGCGAAGGCCAGCACGGCTCGCACTGACTGATCGCCGCCCATCCGCAGCGCGGCCCGGCCGCCCATGGAGTGCCCGAGCAGCACGACTGGCACGTCGCCGTGCCGCCGCCGCGCCACGTCCAGCGCCCAGCTGATATCGGCCAGCGGGCTGGCCTGCTGCCCGTTCCACCCCCGGTACCGGTAGCGCACTAGCCACACGGCCAGCCCGGCATCGCGTCCGGCCTTATGAATGCCAGCGGCAAACGGGCGCATCCGCCGTGCGGTCAGTTGCCGCGCTGACGCCGGCTTTACGCTGGTGGCCTGGCCGCCGGGCAGCACCAGCGCGACCGCCCTGGTCGTGCCCGCCGCGGGACGCTCCGTCAAGCCGGGCCCGTCAGTCACAACTGCATCCTTCCGCATCCCGGTCACCGCAGCCTGCAGTGGCTTGGCGCGGTCGTGGCCCACGTCACCTGGGGCGTCACGCTATATCGCCCAACCCTGCCCGGGCCGGGGCCGTGGGAGGCGTCCCGTTCTATGACGAATTCGGGCCGCGGCCGAACGCGATCAGCGCCCTGGCCGCGACGGCGTCGGTCAGGGCGCGCGTCTCGGTCACGCCCCGCCACGCCTCGGCCACGCTCTTCCTGCCCTGGCCGACAGCCCAGGCACCGAACATCGCCGGGCGCACCCGGATCAGGCCGGCCAGGCGGTCGAGTTCCTCCGGTTCCGGCTGGACCTGGGTGAGGTAGCCGGTGATGGCCGAGTCGACCCGGTTGATGCCGCGGCCCCCTGCGGCGTACAGCAGGAACGCCAGCGACCACAGCCGCGGGCCCTGGCCGGACCCGGTCCAGTCGACCATCACCATGCCGCGGGAGGGCGACGGGATGACGTTCGCCAGCACGAAGTCGGGGTGGGTCAGGGCGTGCGGCAGCCCGTCGCCGGCGTCGAGGCCCGCCACCTCGGCGCGCAGCGCCGCGTACGCCTTGTGCTCCCCGGCGGGGATGCGCTCCTCGGCCTCGTCGAGGATCCGGGCCGCCGCGGCGATCTCGTCACGCGGCAGCCCTTCGGCCAGGTGGTGCCAGGCCCCGCCGGGCCTGGCGATCGCACCGGGGGCACCCTGAACCGGGAGCGTGTGCAGTTCCCCGAGCATCACGCCCAGGGTCCAGAAGCCGCCGAGACGGCGGATCTCATCGCGCCGCTGTTGTCTCGGCACGTCGTCGACGTACTCGGTGACCAGCACGCCCTGCCCGTCCAGCTCGGACACTGGATCCGAGGCGGCGGGCCGTTCCGCGCGAAAGCGGTGCCCGGCCAGGAACCGCAGGATCTCGGCGTCGCCCGCCACGGCCGACACCGGCCGGGCGGCCGGGAAGATCCGGGCCACCCAGGCCGGGCCGGCCTGGCTGACCCGGAACACGCCCTGGTCCAGTTCGGACATCTTGCTGACCCGGATCCCGTATTCGTCCTCCAGGTGAACCCGTACCCGCGCCCCCGCCTCCGTGCCTGGCATGCAGGCGATTCTGCCACCCGTGGTAGAAACGGCCCATGAGCGCACCGGCCATTCCCGACCTCGCTGACGTGCTCGCGGCCCGTCAGCGCATCGCCCCCTACCTGCGCCCGACCCCGCTGTACCGCTATCCGGCGCTCGACGAGCTGACCGGCGCGAGGACCTGGGTCAAGCACGAGAACCACCAGCCAGTCGGCGCGTTCAAGGTCCGCGGCGGCGTGAACCTGGTGAGCCAGCTCGGCGCGGCAGAGCGCGGCAAGGGCGTGATCGCGGCGTCGACCGGCAACCACGGCCAGTCGGTCGCCTACGCGGCGAACCTGTTCGGGGTGCGCGCGATCGTGTGCGCGCCGGAGCAGGCCAACCCGGTGAAGGTGGAGTCGATGAAGGCCCTCGGCGCCGAGGTGGTGCTGCACGGGCGCGACTTCGACGAGGCCCGCGAGCACTGCGAGAAGCTGGCCGCCGAGAACGGCTACCGCTACGTCCACTCGGGCGACGAGCCCGCGCTCATCGCCGGGGTCGGCACCTACACCCTGGAGATCCTGGAGGCGCAGCCGGACACCGAGATCATCGTGGTCCCGGTCGGCGGCGGCAGCGGGGCCGCTGGCGCCTGCGTCGTGGCCAAGACGGTCCGGCCATCCATTCAGGTCATCGGCGTGCAGTCCGAGGCCGCCCCGGCGGCGCAGCGGTCCTGGCAGGCGCGCGCGCTGCGCACGGGCACCAACTCCACCTTGGCCGAAGGACTGGCCACGCGAACCGCGTTCGAGCTACCGCAAAAGATTCTGTGGGAGAAGCTCGACGACTTCGTCCTGGTCTCAGAGGACGCCTTGCAGGAAGCGGCCCGGGTGATGATCGAGAAGACCCGCAACCTGGTCGAGCTCGCGGGCGCGGCGGCGCTGGCCGCGGTGCTGTCGGACCCGGCGAGGTTCGCGGGAAGAAACGTCGCGATCGTCTGCAGCGGCGGCAACATGAGCCCGGCACAGCTCGTCGCGCTCTGGCCGGACGCGAGATAGGCGACCGGGACAGGACCGGCTCAGCTGAGCGCTCCGTCGGGCAGCAGTGCGTGCACCCCCCAGGTCTCGTTGACCACCTGGGTGACCCGGAGGCTGACGGCCACGCTGGCCAGGGCGAGCGCGGTGGGCCGGTCCACGTCCAGCAGCTGGGTCATCCAGGTGATCATCGCGTCGAGCGCGGCGGTCATCGCCTCGTTCAGGTTCGGGCTGAAGCCGAAGGTGATCTTCCCGGCTGGCGTGGTGGCGTGGATGGAGGGCAGCGCCGGATCGGTCACCAGGCTGAGCGTGAGTTCCGACGTCATGCCGCACTCGATCGCGGTCCCGCTGACCTCGCCGTCGCCCTGCGCGGCGTGGCCATCGCCGACGCAGAGCATCGCCCCGGGCACGGTGACCGGCAGGTAGAGCGTCGATCCCGCGACCAGCTCGCGGCAGTCGATGTTGCCGCCGCCGAACGCGCGCGGCGGCTCGGTCGAGTACTCGCCCGGCTCGGCGGGCGGCATCCCGATCACCCCGAGAAACGGGGCGACGCGGGTGGTCGCCACGCCGCAGGTAGCCGTCAGCTCGTCTGCGTCCAGGTCCCACACCAGGAACGCTGTCGGGCCGCCGGTCACGCCGAGCCGGTTGTTGAGGTCGGTGTGGTGCGCCCCGGCTTCGGTAAAGCCCCACGCCGCCGGGCGCAGCGACCGCAGCTGCACCGCCAGCGTCATTCCGGGCTCGGCGCCGCGGACCGCGATCGGCCCGGCCAGGCAGTGCCCGCGCCGGGGGTTGAACATCTTCGGGGCGTCTGACGCGCGCCGGTCCGGCCGCGCCAGATGCCCGCGCGCGTCCAGGCTCCTGACGACCAGGCCGTCACCGGGGTCCACCGTCAGCACCGCCGGGGTAGCCGGCGAGAAGAACTGGGTCACGGTGTCCGGCGTCGGCTCGAGAGAGTGCACGGCCATCGCTTACGGCTCCTTCTGCGGTGACTGCGCGCGCAGCCAGCGGCGGAAATCCTCGGCCAGGATGGCCGGGTCCTCGAGGAAGTATCCGGCCGGGAGCTGCGCGGTGCTGATCCGGACCCGGATGAGGACCGGGCCCTCGGTCGTCAGTGCCCAGGCCGTGGCGGCCGCCAGCTCGTCGGCGGTCCGCACGTCGCGGGCGCCGCGCCAGCTGCAGGCGGTCGCGACCGCGGCGAAGTCAATGTCGGCCGACGCGGTGGGCTGGCCGCCGGTTGCCAGGTAGACACCGTTGTCGAGGACGTACACCACGAGCGTTTCGGGCTTCAGGTGACCGACCGTACTCAGTACGGACAAGCCCATCAGCAACGAGCCGTCGCCCTCGATCGCGATGACCTTGCCGACTTCGGTGCGGTGCTCGAGACCGAGCGCGAGGCCGAGCGCCACCGGCACGGTCTGCCCCATCGCGTCCAGGCTGATGAAGTGGTTGCCCTTCCGGCCGGCCACGGCGAGCATCTCGCGGGCGATCCCGCCGAGTCCCAGCACCATCGGCGAATCGGGCGCGGCAGCGTCGATGAAGCGCAGCACGTCCGCGCGGTCAAGATCGGCCACGGTCAGGAGCCCATCAGGTTGACCAGCACGAACACGGGCCGGTGCGTCGCGCGCGCGAACGCCCATGCGCGCTCGATCTCGGCCGTCCAGCGGCTCACCGGGGTGCGCGCGTCGAGCTGGAACCATCGCACGCCGGCCGCGTCCAGCAGAGCCTCGGCTCGCTCGCTGATCGTGTGGATCATGGAGTTGTACTCGCCGAGGCCGCCGCGGCGGCTCACCACGGCCAGCAACGGCAGGTGATAGGCCTGGCCCAGGGTGAGCAGGGCGGTGAGCAGGTTCCCGATCCCGTTGTCCTGGAAGATCAGGACCGGGCGGGCACCCGCCAGCTCGAGGCCGGCCGCGATCGCGACGCCTTCTTCCTCGCGCGGCATCGCGAACACACGGCGGCCCGGCTTGGCGCCGGGACCGTCGATAAAGTGCGACAGAACGATCTTCAGCGTGCTGCTGGCCAGGTGCAGCACATGATCGGGATCGATCGCCTCGATGCCGGCGATGATCGCCGCGCTGCGCTGCTGCAGCAGCACTTGCTGGTCGGTCTCGCCGGCATCCTCAGCGATCGCGCCGGCGCCGGTCACAGCTGCACGCCGCGCGTCAGCGCGCCGTCAACGACCAGGTTGGTCCCGCTGGTGAAGCTCGACACCGGGCTGGCCAGGAACGCGACGGCCGCCGCCATCTCCTGCGCCGTGCCCATCCGCCCGGCCGGGATCAGCGCCAGCACCTCGTCGAAGAATTCCTTCCGGTTCCGCTGCGCGTTGTCCCAGCTGCCGCCCTCGAACAGGGTGTTTCCCGGCGAGACCGTGTTGGCCCGGATGCCGCGCGGCGCGAGCCTTTTGGCCAGGCCCTGGGTGTAGTGGACGAGCGCCGCCTTGATCGATCCGTACGGTCCCTCGAAGAAGTCGATCTCCCGGCCGGAGACGCTGGAGATCGTGACGATGGCGGCGGCGTCGCTCTCGTAAAGGAACGGCAGCGCCGCCTCGACCATCCGCACCGTGCCCATCAGGTCGATGTTGAAGCACTTCGCCCAGTTCTCCTCGGTGTCGGCGGTCGACATCGCGCTGACGTTGGCGACGAGGATGTCGATGCCGCCGAGTTCGGCAGCGGAGGCGGCAACCCAGCCGGCCAGCGCCGCCCCGTCACTCACGTCGGCCACCGACCCGACCACCGTGGCCCCGCCGGCCCGCAGTTCGGCCTGGGTCGCGGCCACGGCGGTTGCGTTCCTGGCGCAGAACGCCACCTGAGCTCCCTCGTCGAGCAGCGTCTCGACGATCGCGCGCCCGATCCCTCTCGTTCCGCCGGTGACCAGCGCGCGCAAGCCAGCAAGTTGCAGATCCATGGATCTCCTATTTCACGAAGTACCAGTTCTCCGGGAGGATGTCGAGCGTCGGCATCTGCGGGGTGACCCCCTTCAGATTGCTGGCGACCTCGGTCAGCTGGTAGTCGGCGAGCGGCTGCCACATCTGCGGCAGCAGCGGCGCCAGGTAATCCTGCCACTGGAACATGTATGACAGATTGCTGCTGGTCAGCGTCTTGTTGATCATGGTGTCATCCTGCTTGTCGCAGAAGCCGCTCGAGTCGGGGATCGCGCCGCAGATGAACAGGTCCTCACCGGTGGGCAGGTAGTCCGGGAAGAAGGTCCACGCACCGCCGTAGTTGGCCATGTCCCAGTTGCACGGAAGGTGCGCGCTCACGCAGTTGCCGCCCGCGACCTCGGTCACCTCGGTAGGCGTCTTGGGCTGCATGTTCAGCTTGATGCCGATCGCGGCCGCGTTGGACTGCAGATCCTGCATTTCCGACGCGACCCAGGCGGTGCCGGTCGCGTAGATGAAGCTGAAGTTCATGCCCTGGCCCTTCTTGATGCCAGGCCCGCACAGGCTTGGGTTGGTGCAGGTGCTCACCCCGTTGGGGACGATGCTCCAGCCGTGGCTGGTCAGCAGCTGCTTGGCCTTCGCCGGGTTGTAGGGGTACGGATTCCCCTGCTTCCCCTTCGGTGAGAGGAACTCGGACGGCGGGGTGTTCCCGACCGGCCCGACAGTTTCGGTGCCGTAGCCGCGCAGCGGGCCGGCGATGACCGCCTGCTGGTTCAGCAGATAGGCCATGGCCTGACGGAAATACAGCTGCTTCATGATCGGCCCGTTGCCGGTCGTGCTGTCCATGTTCATCGTGTAGTAGGCGATGCCCCAAAGCGGCCACGGCGACATCGTGTACCCCTTGGAGGCGAGCGGGTTGCCGCCGACCGCCTTGTCGGCTGGCTTCGCCGGGACGTCCTCCTGCGGCACGTAGCCGACGTCGACCTTGGTGCTGCTGCTCGGCGACTCCAGCACGTCATATTCCGCGCTGGCGGTGATGAAGGGCACTTCCTTGAACTCTGCCAGCTTCGGCTTGATCGGCCCGGAGTATGACTTGTTCGGCACGAACGTGACGTGCCCGTCATTGCTGAACGCGCTCAGCTTCCATGGCCCGTCCACGATGCTCCACAGCGGCGAGCCGACGTACGTGCTGAAGTCTTTCGCCTGATCGTTCAGGTACGAATACACGCCGGCGCAGTCGCTGGCCGTCGTGTCGCAGTTGCTCGGCCCGGAGGCGGTCCGGTCCCAGGCCGCGGGCATCGGGGTGACCTGGCTCAGCTCGTTGTACAGGAACCAGGTCGATGAGTATCCCTGGTCCATCGTCATCGTCAGCTCGGTCGAGCTGATCGCCTTCATGCCGTGGACGACCTTGCCCGGGAACCCGGTGTACAGGCCGTAGTCCGCGGGCACGGCCTGCTCCATGTTCAGCCAGAACATCACGTCCTGGGCGGTCACGCGCGTCCCGTTGGACCACATGTAGGGCTTCAGCTTGATCGTCACCGTGTCGCCGCTGAACGTCGGCGGATAGGCCAGGCTCAGCGACTTGTTGAGCGTCGGCTCGCTGCCCTGGCCGAACCAGTAGAGCGGCCGGTACAGCAGGAACTGCAGGTCCTGCATGTTCGCGATGGACTGCTGGTTGGCGCTGATGTACGGGAAAATGTAGTTAGGCACGGTTGACGGGGCCAGCGCGAAAACCGCGGTCCCGCCCTTGACCGGCGTGCTGCCGGACGAAGACTGCGCAGTGGACGTGCACGCTGCCGCCGTGAGCGCAAGCGCGACCGCGCCTGCCACCAGCATCCCGCAGTGCCAAGATCTGGGCCGGCCTCGCCGGCTCCTGGGTTGCCGCATCATGCTTGCTGCTCCTTGGGGTGCAGGGGAACCAGTACGGGGGTCACTCCCGGTGATGTCGTGTGCTGCGAGGCTTTTCATCAGGTGAACAGGCAGTTCATCTGATACAAAGATTAGGGTCGGGCCTTCTGGCCGGTCAAGAGAGGGCATCGGTGCTTGCCAAGAGAGGACATCGGTGCTTGCCCGGGACCCGGCCCGGTCGTCCGGCGGCAGTCTGGGCTGCGGAGGTCGAGTAACATCCGTCACATGTCAGGGCCGGCGGCGACGCCTGGTAGCGGGGAAACGGGCGAGCCGCGCGGCGACACCAGCGAGCGCTATGTGGTGCGCGCTGTCGACCGGTCGCTGACTCTTCTTGTCCTGCTGGCGGGCGCTCCGTCGGGGATGGAAGCGTCCGCTCTTGCGCGCGCGGCGGGGCTGCACGTCTCTACCGTCTTCCGGATACTGCAGACGCTGAAGCTGCGGAACTTTGTCGTCGAGGCACCCGGGGCGCTGTACAAAATCGGCCCGCGTGCCTTCGAGGTCGGAAACTCATTTCTGCGCAACACCTCGCTGCAGTCCGAGGGCCAGCAGATAGCGGAGCGGCTGGCGGCGGAGAGCGGCGAAACGGCCAGCGTCGGCATCCTCGACTCCGACGAGGTGCTGTACCTGGCCATCGCGCATGGGCAGCGCGAACTCGGGATCCAGTCCAACGTCGGAACGCGCCATCCGCTCTACTGCACCGCTCTCGGCAAGGTGCTGCTGGCCGGCCTCAGCTGGCCGGAGGCACAGAAAGTGCTCTCCCGGATCGACCGGCACCAGATGACCGAGAACACGATTACCGACGTGGGCAGCCTGGGCGACGAGCTGCGCAAGGTCGCGGCCCAGGGATACGCGCTCGACGCCGAGGAGCGAATCCACGGCGTGCGCGCCGTCGCCGCTCCCGTGCGCGATCACTCCGGGCGCGTCGCCGCCGCGATCAGCGCCGCCGGCCCGGCGTTCCGGATCACGGGCGACAACCTCGAGGATCTCAAGTCCCGGGTGCCGAAGCTGGCCGCCGAGTACTCCGGGCGGCTCGGATACGCTCCTTCGTCCTAATCGGCAGGCGATGGCTGTGCGCCGTTTGATCCCATGGAATGCGGCGTGACTGCAGCAGCTTCGTGAACACCGGCTGTCCGAACCGCGATCATCCCAGCTGGGAAACTGGCATCAGCCTCCGGGAATTCAACCGTCGGCGGCATTGCGGAATCGACGCAAGACAGGTAGGAAGACACCCGAGGCTCCTGGACAGGGACGGACTAGAAACCTGATCCCTACAGGAGCCTCTCCCGGTTCTGCGTTCAGCCCCAGCGACCCCGTGAGATCAACAAATCCGCAGCTCAGCCCTCAATATCCGCTAAATCCCTGTGTTACGGGTCACGCCGTTTTACGGGCGCCGGGTAACTTCATCTGTACTTGCTGCTCCTCCGGATCTGTCCGGGCGGCTGGCCGTTCTTACTGGCCAGGGTTCTGCTGCTCAGCCAGCAGTCGGCGGGCACGTCGCCTTGCGCTCGAATGTCGGCTCGCATGCCGCCCGCGTAGCTCAGGCACACCGGAGGCGATCCACCAACCCGATCGTCCGAGGAGCAGGGTGAACAGGAGGCAATTCCGTATCGCGCGGGCTTGTGGTTGACCTTGCCCTCGATAAAGGCGACCCACATCCGGTTCCTACTCCTAAGACATCCACAGGATGATCAAAAATCCATGGCTGTACCCTTCCCCCCTGAGGCCTTGGCCTCACGCTGAGCTATCGGACAATCCGCAGCTCTAGCCGACGTATTGTGTCACAGAAGCTAATGTCAGCGATAGTCAAATCTGAATATAAAATGCCTAAAATCAAAACCTTGATCAAAAACCTCCAGTCATTGCAATAAGAGTTCGGATTTCGTTCAGCCGTAAACATTCAGGCGGTCGATAGCCTGCCCTGCGTGTTGCTTGATTACAGGTTGATTGTTTCCTGACGATGGTGGACTGCGAGCAAACCGCTGCGGGCGCCGCCGTGACGTTCGTGCACGGCGCAGGAGCGGCGATCGGCGCGCAGCAGGCCGTGATCGGCGAGCGGCACTGCGACGCGTTGCGGGCCGCCGGCGCTTGTGAGACCGTGCGGCAGGTGAGCGACTGGGACATAGTGCTGCGCGGCGGACGCGTGATCGATCCGGAATCTGGCCTCGATGCGACCGCGGACGTCGCGATCGCCGGTGACCGGGTCGCCGAGATCGGGCCCGGCCTCGGCCCCGGGCGTGCCGAGGCCGACGTCACCGGGCTGGTCGTCACCGCCGGGTTCATCGACCTGCACAGCCACGTCAACACGATCGCCGGGCTGCGGCTGCAGGCGCTGGACGGCGTCACCACCGCGCTCGAGCTGGAAGCGGGCGTCTCCCCGGTGGACGTCGCCTACCGGGCCGCGGCGGCCGACGGCCGGCCCGTCAACTACGGCTTCGCCGCGTCCTGGGCGCAGGCCCGGATGGAGGCGGTCGCCGGTCTCACCCCGGACGGGCGGCTCGGCACGCTGCTCGGCAACATCGCCGCCAGCGAATGGCAGCGCGAGGCCACGCCCGCCGAGGTCACCGCCATGCTGGGCCGGCTGTCGGGTGACCTGGCCGACGGCGCGCTCGGCATCGGCGTGCTCATGGGATACGCGCCGGCCGCGAGCCCGGGGGAGTACCTGCAGGTCGCCGGTCTCGCCGCCGAGGCGGGTGCGCCCACCTTCACGCACGCCAGGGACATGATCGAGCTCGCGCCGCGGACGCTCATCGACGGCGCCGAGGAGATCGTCCGCGCGGCTGGTGAGACCGGCGCGCACATGCACTACTGCCACGTGAACAGCACCTCGCAGCGGCACATCGACCGGGTGCTCGGCTTGGTCTCGCGGGCGCAGGCGGCCGGTTCCCGGGTCACCACCGAGGCCTACCCGTACGGGTCCGGGATGACCGGCATCGGTGCCGCGTTCCTGGCACCGGAGCGGCTCGGCGAGCGCGGCCTCACGCCGTCGTCGCTGACCTTCGCCCCGACCGGCGAGCGGATCGCCAGCGAGGAACGCCTGCGCGAGCTGCGGCGGGACGACCCGGGCGGTCTGGTGATCATCAAGCTGCTGGACGAGGACAACCGGGCCGACCTGGCCATGCTGATGCGCTCGCTGACGTTCCCCGGCGCGATCGTTGCCAGCGACGCCATGCCGCTGACCTGGACCGGCCCGCAGCCCGACCCGCTGGCCTGGCCGTTGCCCGGCACCGCGATCACGCACCCGCGGTCGGCCGGCACGTTCTCCCGGGCGCTGCGCCTGCTCACCCGCGACGTCCAGGACACCGGCGCCGCGCCGCTCCGGCTGACCGACGCGCTGCGCAAGTGCAGCCTGCTGCCGGCCCGGGTGCTGCAGGACCGCGTGCCCGCGATGCGCGGCAAGGGCCGGCTGCAGGCCGGCGCCGACGCGGACGTCGTGGTGTTCGACCCGGCTGCGATCACCGACCGGTCCAGCTACGCCGACAGCACCCGCCCGTCGGCCGGCATCCAGCACGTGCTGGTCAACGGCGCCTTCGTGGTCCGGGACGCGGATATCGTGCCCGGCGCCCTGCCCGGCCGGCCGGTCCGCGCCTGACCCGCGGCCGCTCAGGCCATGGCGGCGAGCACCCGGCGCACATCCATCAGGTGGTGCTCGCCCTCGTGCACCGCGTGCCGGCCGACCCAGCCCAGGTCACGCTCGGTGGCCTCGGGCCACGGGTAGACCAGGCGCCGCGCCCGGCCGGCCGCGCCGAGAGCCTCGAACGTCACCGCACACAGCTCGGCGGCCATGCCCAGCTGGTCCAGCACCACCGGAACGGCGTGCGCGTCGTAGCGGGCCAGGCTCACCCGCTCATCGCGGTGCATCCGGGCCACCGCGGGCACATCCTCTACCTGGGCCACGATCATCCGCTCCCGCTGCACCAGCAGCACGTCCCGCACGTGGCAGGCGTACTCGAGCGCTGACCACACCGACGGCTCGGGTCTCCGCGAGACCGCCACCGTGCCGACGCTGGACAACTCTTTCGAGAATCCGGAACGCAACGCCCGCAGCCGCCCTGGCACCGCGTCAGGCTGGACGAGCTGGTAGCTGAAACCGCACTCCGCGCAGTCCACGCACCGACGCTACCGTTAAGCCGTGATGGCGATCGACGTGACCGGCGTGCTGCGCCAGACCGACCTGCTGCGCTCCGTTCCGGCCAGTGACCTTGAGCCGATCGCCGCGGCGTCCCGGCTCCGGGCCGTGCGCCGTGGTCAGGTGCTGTTCACGGCGGGTGATCCGAGCGACACGGTCATCCTGGTCGTCTCGGGCCGGGTCAAGGTCGTGGTCCGCTCCGCTGACGGCGCCGAGCTGACGCTCACGGTCGTGCAGCCGGGCGGCTCGCTCGGGGAGCTCAGCGTCGCCGACGGCGGCCCGAGGTCGGCGGACGCCGAGGCCCTGGAGGACTCCCGGGTGCTGCTCGTGCCGAATGACCTGATCGCTGAGCTCTGCTCACGCGTGCCGTCGGTCACCCAGGCGCTGATGACCTCGGTCGCGGCCACGCTCCGGCGGCTGACCGAGGCGGCGTCCGACCTCGTGTTCCTCGACCTCCCGCGCCGCGTCGCGAAGGTGCTGCTCAGCCAGCCCAGGAGAGACGACGGCGTGATCGAGCTGAAGATGAGCCAGGAGGAACTCGCGCATCAGGTGGGCGGAAGCAGGCAGAGCGTCAACCTGGCGCTGCGCGGCTTCGAGCGGCGCGGCTGGATCGAGGTACACGACCGGGCGGTGACGCTCAGGCAGGCGGAGGCGCTCGCCCGGTTCGCCAACCAGGTGTCGGCTATCTGACACCTGCGCTGTCGGCTGCGTGACTGACCGCACGCCCCGGTTCGGAGATGCTGACAGCAGTTGCCCAGCCGCACACCGGTCACCGGCAACCGGAAGAGGGGGACCCTCCGCCCGGCAGCACCTCCCAGCGGCCGCCCGGGCGGAGGGACCGGAACCCGGGAGGGGTCACGATGTTCGGGTTGCTGCCGCGGGCAGATTCGGTGACGGACCTGCGCCGCCAGGCCCGCGAGCTGCGGGCCTCGCGGGCGCGCATCGTTGCCGCCGCCGACGCCGAGCGCCGGCGCATCGAGCGCGACCTGCACGACGGCGCGCAGCAGCACCTCACCTCTCTGTCGGTCAGGCTGCTCATGGCGGCGAAGCTGGCCGGCCAGGACCCGGAGCTGGCCAGCTTGCTCGAGCAGCTTGGCGCCGAGGTCAGGGACACCGCGCAGGAGCTGCGGAACCTCGCGCACGGGATCTACCCGCCGCTGCTGCGGGCGAACGGGCTGGCCGACGCGCTGTTCGCCGCGGCCAGCCACGCCACGCTGCCCACCAGGGTGCAGGCCGGCTCGGTCGGCCGGTATCCCGCCGACGTCGAGGCGGCGGTGTACTTCTGCTGCCTGGAGGCCCTGCAGAACGCGTGCAAGCACGCGGGGGAGCGGGCCTCGATCCGGCTGCGGGTGCGGGAGGAGGCCGGAACGCTCACGTTCGAGGTGACCGACGACGGTGCCGGGTTCGACGCCGCGGGCCGGCGTCTCGGCGCGGGATTGCTCAACATGGCCGACCGGCTGGGCGCGTTCGGTGGCCGCCTGCGGGTGGACTCGGCCCCGGGCCAGGGGACCCGGGTCACCGGCATGGTCTGCGTGGCCGCTGGGGCCCGGGTGGTCGGCGCCGCGGACCAGCACATTCCGGACGCGGCGAATCCTGCCTCCCCGGCTCTCCGCTGACGCTCACCGCCTGCTGCCGAGGAGGAGCGCATGACCGCGCACGTGATCGTCGGCATTGTGGCGCCCGCCGCCGGGCCCCGGCGGGCATCGTCGCGCTGGCCGAGGAGCCGACTGAGGAAATCGGCCCGGCCACATGCGTGTAAATCGGTCACAGAAAGTGAAATTTACGGCAAAGAGTGGCAGCATGGACTCAGCTAACTGGGCGATGGCGGCCACGGATTCCGCGGGCACCCGGGGCGCCCGCCTTTGGGGGGAAGATGACGATCTCGGGAAACGGACCTCTGCCCGCAGAGGACGTGCCGAACGGGGCTCTGGGCCTGGCCGAAAACGGCTCGTCCTACTACCGCGAGATAGATCCGGTGCAGCGAAGGAAAATCCAGGCGGAGGGCAGGCGCTTCGTCGAGCTGACCGGTGGCGGGACCTGCCTGGTCTTAATTGGCCGGCTGATCGGCGTGGGGGATTCCGGAATGTCGACGGAACGCCGGGTCCAGATCGCGTGCCAGGAGCGGTTCGGGTTCCCGAAGGCCGAGCCCGAGGAAACGATCAACGTCATCCTCGACTCGACGGGCGGCCCGCTCGACACGGCGTTCCGGACGGCGCTGTACTTGTCCCGGTACGCCGCGAACCTGAACATCTACGTCCCGCGCAAGGCCAAGAGCGCCAGCACCCTGATCGCCGTGGCGGGCAGCAGCATCGTCATGTCACCGTTCGGCGAGCTCGGGCCGCTGGACACCCAGATCAGGGACCCCCGGAATCCCACGGATTACATTTCGGCGCTCGACTGCTACCAGAGCGTCGATTACGTGCGGGAATTCGGGTTCGCGACCCTTTCCCAGGCGCTCAAGCAACTCGCCGCGGTGACCCAGGGCAAGCTCCTGCTCACCGACTCGCTCGACGCCGCCGCCCAGTTCGCGATCGGCAGCATCACGCCGATGCTCTCCCAGACCAGGTCGCTTGACTTCGGCGCGTGGGGGCGCAGCCTGAAGATGGGCCAGAGGTACGCCCAGATACTCATCTCGCGGGCGGCAGAGCTGGAGCAGGGGAAGGCGGAGACAATTGCCGAAAGGCTGGTTTACGGCTACACGCACCACTTCTTCCCTATCGACGTGATCGAAGCCAGGGAGATTGGCCTGAACCCGCAGGAGATGGCCGAGGACGTATACCAGAGCGCGATCGACATCGTGACCACCTGCAACAACAACCAGATCTGCATTGAGTTCGTCGACCAGTTCGCGGGGACCGCCGAGCTGAACGGTGCGTCCGCGGCCGGGACGGTCCCGGAGGCAGCGGCGCCCGCGCCGAGCGCGGGGTGACAGTCGCGGGCCGGCGTGTTGGCAGTCAGACGTTACGAGGATAGAGGTGGGCGGTTATGTCCAGGGTGCTGTGCATGCAACCTGGCTGCAACGAGACGGTGGAAATTCCCGAGGCAGCGGTCGCTGTCGCCGAGGAATACCTGCCGCCGCCGGAGCGCGAGATCCAGATCGTGTGCCCCAAAGGGCACCGCAACGTCTACGTCACGAAGTCGTTCTGACGGCCCGGCCTCGGCCTCACTCCCGCTGCAGTACGCGCGCGGCCGCTGCGAACACCGTGGCGGTCAGAACCCAGCCGAAGACCACCAGGCTCGCCGCGGCGACCTCGCCCAGCCCGTTGGCGGACTGCCACACGTCCCTTTCCTGCAGCGCGCTGGCCGGCAGCAGCAGGTCCAGGGTGTAGCCCGCGGAGTCGCTGAGCGTGAACGTGCGGTTCCCGCTGGCTATCCAGAACGGCGTGGAGAAATACCGGAACAGTACGACCCCGAGCGCGAACAGGCCGACCAGCCACAGAAACGCGCGCAGCGGCCGGTAGCCGTAGCCGATTGCCACGTCCTGGACGAAGTTCCACAGCTTGCTGTACCACCGGCGCCAAGGGGTGACGCGATCGCGCTGCCTGTATTTGGCGAGCTGGATGCGGCGCGCCGCGGGGTCATCGCCGGCCCGGCGGTACGCCGCGGCCAACTGCTCGTAGGGCTGGGGCAGGTACCCGTCGTGGTCGCCACCGGGCTTGCGCCGGCTGGCCTGCATAGCGCGGCCCAGCCATTGCTCGCGCTGCGTGACCGTCACCCACTTCATCTCGATCGAGCGGTACTCGAAACCGTCGAGAATGACGTCGCCGCGCTGCCAGTACGCCGCGCTGTCCTTGAAGAAGTCCGCCTTGGCCGAGGTGAAGTCTAGGTAGCCCGGCGGCGGCTCGCCGCGGAGCTGGAGCGTGGTGAACTGCGCATTGGAGAGGTTGGCGGCCGCGGGATAGCCCTTCAGCTCGGTGGTGAGGAGCCCGCACTCGCCGGCCACCGACGACCGGGCCAGGTCGAATGTGCCGTGCCCGACGAAACCCTCCCAGCAGCCAAAGTCGCCGTCGATCCTCGTGCGTACCAGGCGCAGCGCGACGCCGGTCGGCGCGACCAGGCCGGGGGTGACCGTGGGTGTGCCGAGCGTCGCATTGTTGAGGTAGACGCTGCCTTTCACGTGGGCGCCGATCGCGCAGACCTCCCCGGTGGCTGCGAAACCGTCATCGCAGTACAGGCTGCTGGCGATCTCGGCCCGGTCGAGCCGCAGCGCGACGGCGCCCGGGCTGGCCAGCGTGGCCCCGTGAAGCTCGAGGGTGCTGTCGATGGTGACGTCGACCAGCCTCACCTCGCCCTCGGCCGTCAGGCGCTGGGCGTTGAAATCGTGCCCGACCGTCATCCCGTCACCGAAGAACGCATGCTTCCGCCCCGGGCAGGCGGTGATCGTGGCACCGTCCAGCCGGACGGATCCGCTGACCCTCGCCCCGGCCATGGTCACGGTGCCCCAGGCCTCGAACCCGTCGTTCGCCGCGATGCCGCCGTCCACGACCAGGTGATCTGCGTCCAGGGCGACCTGCTGGCCCTCCCCGTGCTGCAGGCGCGCCCCCGGCAGCCGCAGCGCGCGATGCAGGTGAGCGCCGGTGAGGGTCACCGTCCGGGACGACGAGACCCCGCTGAGCCCCAGGTCGCCGTCGACCTCGAGATTCCGCCCGTCGATCCCGGGGAAGCTGGACCCGTCAAGGGACAGCGCGCCGACGCGGGCATCGGCGAGCACGATCGGCTCCTCGAACACGCAGTCGCGGAAGATGATC
>CAWHZU010000036.1:0-376568 GCA_963833885.1 uncultured Actinomycetota bacterium
CTGAGCTCGCTCGCCCCGCTAGGCGTCGGCCATGATGCGCAGGATGACCACCCGCTGCAGCCGCTCTGCCACGTCAATCACCGCCGCCAGCTCATCCTCGCGCAGGTATTCGGCGGCCTCCACGACGATCACCGGCGGCTCGTCGCCGGTGTCGGCCTCCTGCAGGGTGTTCTCCACCTGCTCGGTGTCCCTGAGCGACTCCGGGGACAGCACCGACAGCACGACCTCGCCGCCTCGGGGCGCCTCGAGGCGCCCGTTAACGTCAGCCGCCAAATGGTCGAGCACCACCCGGCCGCTAATCACGCTCGGCGGCGGGTCCGCGCGCAGGTTACGGTCCACCTCGCCGTCACGCGCCAACTCAACGATCACGCTCTCACTGGCCTCGAGGGTCATAGCCCGGCAGCCTACCGTGCCGCGGACCACGCGCCCCCGGGGACTACCGGGCGCGGGCGGGCTCGGCGAGCGTCAGGCCGAAGTCACCGCGGCGATCGGTCCAGAACCGCACCATCCGCATGCCGGCGGTGGCCAGCTCGGCCTCGATCCGCTCGCGGCGGAACTTGGCCGAGATCTCGGTGCGCAGTTCTTCCCCCGCGGCGAACGAGACCGCCAGGTCGAGATCGTTGATCGTGACCTGCTGCGCCCGCTCCGCGCGCAGCCGCATCTCGATCCACTCGTTCTCCGCGTCCCACAGCGCGACGTGCCGGAACTCATCCACGTCAAAGTCCGCGTCGAGCTCCCGGTTGACCACCACGAGAATGTTGCGGTTGAACGCGGCGGTCACCCCGGCCGTGTCGTCGTAGGCGCGCAGCAGCCGGCCGGTGTCCTTCACCAGGTCGGTGCCCAGCAGGAACGTGTCCCCCGGACGCAGCGCCGCGCCAACCTGTGCCAGGAAGCGGGCGCGTACCCCGGGCTCGAGGTTGCCGATGGTGGAGCCGATGAACGCGATAGTCCGGCGGCCCCGGGCCGGAATGGCCCCGATGTCGTGCTCGAAATCACCGACGAACGGCGCGATCGCCAGCCCGGGGAACTCGGCGGCGAGCGCATCGCTGGCATCGGTGAGCACGGCCGGGTCGACGTCGAACGGGACGAACTCGCGCAGGGTCCCGCCGTCCAGCAGCGCGCGCAGCAGCAGCCGGGTCTTGGCCGACGTGCCGCTGCCCAGCTCGACCAGCGACTCACACCGTGACAGCGCGGCGATCTCGGCCGAGTGCCGTTGCAGGATCGAGGTCTCGGCCCGGGTCAGGTAGTACTCCGGCAGCCGGGTGATCTCCTCGAACAGCTCGCTGCCCCGCGCGTCATAGAAGTACTTGGGTGGCAGGGTCTTCGGGACCGCCGTGAGCCCCGCCCGCACGTCGGCGCGCAGCGCATCGAGGTACCGGCCGCGCTGCGGGAGGACACGGTTTTCCAACGGCATCGGTCATGCCTCCAGTTCGGTGATGGCCACGGCGTCGGCCGTAACCTCGACGAGGTGGTGCTCGGGCACGTCGGACCAGCGCGGATCATCGTCGTAGGGCTCGCTCGCGACCACGACACCGTCGTCGGCGGCCAGCACGCTGAGCGAGTTGCCCCACCGGGTGGCCAGAACCTTCCGGCCGTCGGTGAGCAGGAGGTTCAGCCGCGCACCCGGGTCCCGGCTCCCGAGCGCGGTGACGAACTCGGCGACCCGTTCCGGCCCAGAGGCGAACAGGTGCGCGGCGAGCAGTGCGGAATCGCACGCCGATTCCGCAGCGGGATGCGGGCCGAGTACGGCCCGGTCGACCACGCCGTTGTGCGACAGGAGCCACCGCCCGGACTGGAACGGCGCCGCGGCGGTCTCGTCCGCGGGCATGCCGGCCGTGGCCGAGCGCACCGCGGCAAGCACGCAGCCCGACGAGATCACCGGCGCCACCGACGCGAACGACGCGTCACTCCACAGCGGCCGGTTCGAGCGCCACCGGGCCGGCTCCGGCCGGGGTTCGGCGTAGAAACCGACGCCCCATCCGTCGGCGTTCATCAGGCCGTGCTGCTGACGCCGCGGCGCATAGGACTGCACGAGCAGGCCATGGGGTGGCTGCAGCACTAGGTCACCCAGCGAGCGCGGCGCGCCGAGCCAGGCAAGGTGACGGCACACTCAGGCGTCCCCCGCGTCCCAGGCCAGCCGGAGACCGGTGAAGATCTGCCGCCTGATCGGATGGTCCCAGTTACGGAACGAGGGCCGGATCACCGAAGCCGCGACCGCCCAGGAGCCGCCGCGCAGCACCTTGTAGTCGCCGCCGAAGAACGGCTCGCTGTACTGGCGGTAGATCATCGGGGTGAAGCCGGGCCACGGGGTGAAGTCCGACGACGTCCACTCCCACACGTCGCCGATCATCTGCTCGGCCCCGTAGGCGGAAGCGCCGCGCGGGTAGGCGCCGACCGGGGCCGGCCGCAGCGCCATGCCGAGGGCGCCGCCCAGGTTGGCCACGTCGGCAGAGGGCGCCGCCGACCCCCACGGCCAGGCCCGCCTGGCCTTCGCCGCCGGGTCCCAGGCGCAGGCCTTCTCCCACTCAACCTCGGTCGGCAGCCGCGCGCCAGCCCAGGTCGCGAACGCTTCGGCCTCGAAGTAGCAGACGTGCTGCACCGGCTCGTCCGGCGGCACGGCCTCCTCGACGCCGAATCGCCGCCGGGTGCCCTCCGCTGACCAGTACTTGGGCCGCTCGAGGCCGGCCTCGATCCGGTGCGCCCAGCCGCGCTGCGACCACAGGTCGCTGCGCTGGTAGCCGCCGTCGGCGATGAACTCGGACCACTGCCGGTTGGTTACCGGAACCCGGCCGATCCAGAACGGCGCGACGTCGACGGTGTGCGCGGGGCGCTCGTTGTCCAGCGAGAACGGCTCGCTGGCGGCGTCCACGCCGAGCGTGAACGGGCCGCCGGCGACGAACACCCGGTCACCGCCGACCGGGCGGCCGGCTGGCAGGTCGCGCCGTCCGATCAGCACCGGCGGTCCCTGCCGCAGCTGCAGCGTCGCGAGCATCGTCTCGTCGTGCTGCTCCTCGTGCTGTACCACCATGCCCGCCGTGAACAGGTCCTCCTCGGGAGTGCGTTCGAGGAGGTCGAGGACGCGGCCGCGGACCTCGTGGTCATAGGCACGCGCCTCGACCGGTGGCAGCAGCGGCAGCGCGGGGCGGTCCGCGCGGCGGTGCTTGAACGCGTCGTACAGCGAGTCAACGTCCGGAGCCAGCATCCCCGGCTTGGTGGGATCTCCGCCGCGCAGCAGCCAGAGCTCCTCCTGCTGGCCGATGTGCGCGAGGTCCCAGACCAGCGGGCTCATCAGCGGATCGTGCTGGGCGACCAGCGTCGGCTCGTCAAGGTCGGTCAGATGGAGGGTGCGAGCGCGGGCGCGCTCAAGGCCGCGGACGACGTCGTCACGCATGGGTCAGCTCCTCGAAGGTCGCGTGCGGTCCGATCTCGGCGATGCGCTGGGCCAGCAGGTCGCCGGGGCAGCGCCCGGACTCGATGAGCTCGGCCAGGTCGGCGACGGCGGGCCGCAGCTCGGCCGGGGCCCGCTCGGCCGCGATGGCCAGACAGCGGCGGGCCGACTCGGTGAGCACGGCGTCGCCCAGGCCGTCGCGCGCCGCCTCGGTCCACCGCTCGGCGGCACGCTCGGTCGCCTCGGTGGCCAGGTCGGCGGCGACCGGGTCGTCCATCAGCGTGGTGGCGACGGCGGCGATCGCCGGCCACCACCGGGACGCGTTCATGTCCAGGTACCGCAGCTCCAGGTAGCCGCGCAGGCGGACCGGCGGGAACAGCGTGGTCAGGTGGACGTCCAGGTCGGCCGCTGTCGGCAGACGCCCGTCCAGGCGCACCTCGCCGCTCGCCCACTGCTCGAACGGGACGCTGGTCCGGACGGCCGCGGCGTCGTCGCCTCCGGTCCGGACGAAGGTCACCGGGGCGTGCAGGGCGTAGCGCGCCCAGGCCGACGCCGGGTCGAGGCCCCAGTCGGTGCCGGGTTCCACCGCGACGCAGCCGGGCACCGGCCCGCACGTCCGCGCGTCAAAACCCGCCCAGGCCCGCTGCCGCGCCGACTTCCACCCGGTGTCGCGCCCGCACAGCCAGGGCGAGTTCGCGGAGATGGCCACCAGCGTCGGCCCGAGCCGGTACGCGCGCGCTACCCGCTCGGGCCAGCCGCGTTCCGGCCCTGCCTGCACATTGACCTGCATGGCGGCGGTCGAGTTCATCATCACCTTGGCGGACGCGGCGCGGCCGGTGGCCGCGTAGTGCTGCTCCATCGCCCGGTACCTGGGCTTCGGGTTAATCCGCCGGGACGGCCGGAGCGGGTCGGCGCCCGCCGGGGCGACGCCGAGCCTGAGCTCGCCCAGGGCCTGCCTGGCGCCGCAGTCATCCCGGCGAAGCTCGGTGACGGCGGTCTGGATGTCCGGCGCCGGAGGGCCGGACAGCTCGAACTGCCCGCCCGGTTCCAGGGTGACCGAGGACCGCCCGGCAGCGGCGCACACCTCGCCGGGTATCGGGTCAACGCGGTTCCAGGACACCCGGTCGGCCACCGAGTCCAGGTCGACGAGGTGGCACTCGATCTCGAGCCCGACGGCGCCGATCACTGACGGCGTGAGCGCCGCCCGGTGCGATCTGGCGTAGGCCTCATCGACCGTCAGAGGCTCGGCCTGATCGTCAGCGGGGATGGTTGCAACATGGCGGACGGTCATGACGACCCCCTCCAGGTCCGGGCCGGCGGACTAATGTCCGCCGCGGGTCGGTGCGGGGGCGACCAAAGTACAGCCGTCCTCTGTGCTGGCCGTCAGTTGCAGGGCGACCAGTTGAAAACAGCTTATCTCCCCCCACTGACAGTTCTCCGACACCCCAGTGCCGCGCGCCACCTCGCCGCGGCTCCCGCAAGTCCTCCCCTGCGAGCCCCAAGAGGTGCCGTTCCATGATCTGGGAGGAAAAACACGTTCATTCGCTCGTTATCCACCCAGATCATGGAAAACATTGCGTCAAGCCCCGGCCGCTGTCGCTGGAAACAACGCAGCGTCACGAGATTGACGTCAGATATCACGCGCCGTAAGCGGTCGAGGCGTCGTGCACAGCGCCGACGTCGACTACAACGACCTGCTGCCGAGCATGTTCATGATGAACGCCGGCTACTTCCTGATCCAGCTCTCCAGCGAGCGGGACAAGGATTACGTCTACGGGCTGATCGGCCAGCACCTCCGCGACGACGCGAACGGCGTGCCGCAGTTCGCCTACATCGGCGTGATCAACCCGCAGAACCCGCGGGTGGAGAGCGCCGAGGAGGTGCGCGACGCGCTGGTGCGGGCGGCGAACTTCATCCCGGCCGAACGCCTCGGCGCGACCGACGACTGCGGCTTCTCGCCGTTCAGCATCGACGAGAAGCCCAATCACGGTTCCCCGGACTACGCACGGGACGTCGCGTTCCAGAAGATCGCGAACCGGGTGCAGGGCACCAGGCTCGCCGCGGAACAGCTCGGTGTGGGGTGACGCAGGTCACGGCCCGCACCCCGGCCTGACGGCAGTCAGCGCCGCAGCCCCCGGCTGACGCCGGGCGGCGCCCGGCCCAGCTGACGCCGGTCCTCAGGCCCCGTAGTCGCGCAGCAGCAGCTCGCCTATTTCCCTGGCGCGGGCCGCGGCCGCGGTGTCGCCCTCGTGAGCGGCCATGATCGAGCCCTTCATGAGGATGTGCCACTTGCGCGCGAACGCGTCGGCGTCGGTGATGCCGGCCGCCGCGGCCAGTTCCGCGAGGTAAGCCCGGATGTTCGCCAGATGGCCGACCGCCGCCTGATGCACCGGATGCCCCGGATCGTTGATCTCGATCATTGTCGTCAGGAATGCGCAGCCCTCGAAGTCCGGCTTGCTGAACCACTCGGAGAACACGTCGAATATCGCCAGCAACTGTTGCCGCGGAGTTTCACCGCGGCGGCGGCTCTCTGCCTCGAGCCACTCACGCGTCCACAATTGCTCTCTGCGGCGCAGGAAATCGAGAATGAGGTCGTCCTTGGACGGGAAATTCCGGTACAGCGTCATCTTTGCCGTGCCCGCCCTCGCGATAACAGCGTCAACCCCCACGGCCTGGGTTCCATCGCGGCTGAACAGCTCATACGCGGCACGGCTCACCCGCTCCCGCCCGGACTCGCTGGCCACGGGAGATGGCTTACCGGTGTTTGTTCGGTCCGGCATCGCAGTTGACAATCTCTTCCGTTAGCGCTGGACAAAGTCTACTGCGCGGGGCGCCGGGCCAGTTCATAGACGAATCCGATTGTCTCCGGCAATCCGCCGGCCGCCTCGAAGTCACGAAGCTCGCGCCGCAGATCCGCTGCGAGGTCCTTGGCCTGGGCGCCGAGTGCGGCACGGGAAAGGATCGACGTCGAGAAGAGCAGGCCGGTTAGCGTTTCGGTGGTCCAGACGTGGCCGGTCGGGAACTGGTGCTCGCCGAGGACTTCGAACCCGGCGTCGGCCAGCACGGCGCGGTCCGGGTGCTCCCGCCGGTCTTGCTCGTAGCCGGGCGGAATCCGGTCACGGCCACCCGACCTGGTCATCCAGTGATTCACAACTTCGGCCATCGCCCGCTGCCACGGCGCCTCCCCCAGCCACACATTCTCGCCGCTGTACAGCAGCGCAAGGAACTGGCCAGGCCGGAGCCAGCGCAGGGTGCTGGCGGCGACGGCCGCGCGGGGCAGCCGGTGGAACGCGTTGCCGATCGCGACCAGGTCGAAGAACCCCTCGGGAGCCGGCAGGTCCTCGGCTGCCGAGGTCAGCACCCGGATGTGGCCGAGCCCGGCCGACTTGGCCTTCTGTCTCACCAAGCTGGTCATGTCCGGCTCCTGGTCGACGGCCCAGACCTCCCCGAACCGGCCGGCCAGGGCGAACGTCACCTGGCCGGTACCGCAGGCCAGGTCGAGCAGCCTGCCATGGCCGGTCGCACCGGACCGCCGGGCAAGGTCATCGATCAGGCCCCGCGGGTACGGCACCCGGAACCGGTCGTAGTCGAGGGCGGTCCCCCGGAACAGGTCTCGCCGGAACTCCAGGTCTGCCATTGCTACCTCAGCTCACGCCAGACGGTGCTGGACAACTGGCCACTGCTACCTCAGCTCACGCCAGACGGCGCCGGACAACTGATCGATCGTGTCGATGCCATACTGCTCGGTCGGATTCCCGGTGCTGAGCACCGCTATCAGATAGTCCCGGCCGAGGCCCGATACCCAGCCGACGCTGTTGACCTGCCAGTCCGTCCCGGCGTCGTTGAGCGGCAGCCAGCCGTTCTTCAGCGCGACGGTGACCTGCGGCGGGACGTCGGCGCACACCCCCCAGCGCTGCGACGCCGTGACGTTCTCCATGAGCTGCGCGACGTAGCCGCGCTCGGCGGTGCTGAGCAGCCCGCCCGGAACCGCGATCTGGCGCAGCAGCTCGATCTGGTCGGCCGGGGTCGTGGTCGTGAGGCCCCACCCGGGCCAGGCGAACCCAGCGCACTCCACGCACGGCGACGGTGTGGTGTCCGCCAGGCCGGCCTTGGCGTCGAAGGAGCGGATCCCGCCGGCGCCGCCGACCGCGTCCCACAGATCCGTGGCTGAGTCGTTGTCGCTGTCCTCGATCATGCTCTGCGCCAGCGCCTGGTCCGTGCCGGACAACTCCCCGGCGCTCTGCTGCGTCAGCAGCGTCTCCAGGATGTCCACCTTCACGATGCTCGCCTCCGCCTGCGGCCTGCCGGGCCCGATCGCCCAGAGCTGGCGGGTGCTGAGGTCGTACACTGCCGCCGCGATCACTCCGCTGCGGCCGGCCAGGTATGACGTGATCGCCGGCGTGAACGGATCCGGCCGCGGCGAACGCCCGGTGGAATGGGGCGCCGGCGACACGGCCGGCGACGTGGGCGACACGGCCGCCGACGGCGCGGGCGATGCAGCCGCCGACGGCGCGGCCGCGGGCGGGCGCCCGGCCTGGGCCGCGTCCGCCCTGGCCGGGCCGAGCGCGTGATGGCGAACGACCAGTACCGCCCCGGCGGCCATGACCAGGGCCGCGGCGACGAACAGACTGGCGCTCAGAACCAGCGAGGTCCGGGCTGACCGAGCCTTCGGCACACGGTCACCAGCCGATCGCCGTCCCGTAGGCGGCCCATTTAGTCTCGGTGGTTATCTCGGCCGGCGTGAGCACTTCCGCGGTGGCCACCATACGAACACCAACCACCGCGTCGAAGTTGTTTTTCTGCGCCCACTCGGCGAGCCCGTCCCTGGCCGATCCCGGATTCGGATGGTCGCGGCTCGTCAATATGCATGCACGGTTTATCACGTGACCCTGGTGCTGCGCTTCGGGCAGGGTGTCCATGGTCGACATTGGGATAACGGTCTCGGGCATCGCCCAAGTATCGCAGGAGAAAGCGCGCGCTACCTGGCGGTCTTGCGGGCCAGCAGCACGACCCCGGCGTCGTCGGCGGTGTCGAAGTAGATGAACCCGGAGCCGTTGTCGCGCTGCCCGCGAGCCAGCACGTTCAGGCCGAGGCTCGCCCCGGCCGCGGCGGTTTCGTCGAGGTCCGAGTCGAGGCCGGACTCGAACCCGATGTGGAATACGCCCTCGCCCCGGGAATCGAGGAAACGCCGTTGCGGGCAGTCGAGTTCCGGCGGCTGGCAGAGCTGCAGCTGAACGCTGCCGACGCTGGCGAGCTTGTACTTCAGCGCGTAGAACGCGTCCGGGTTCGGCACCGTCAGCCGGGTGTACTCGGTGAGCGGCGGGTAATCCTGCCACGGCCCAATCCCGATCGACTCGTAAAAGGCCACGCTGGCCTCGATGTCGCGGACGACGATGCAGATGTGGTGCAGTTCGCGGAACGGCGTCGTCACCGGTGCGCCTCCAGGGTCATGGCGTCGAGCACGCGGGTGTTGAACTCGTCAAGACCGATGGTCTCGGCGCCGGGCGGGGCCAGGTCGTACGTTGACGCGGCGCCCGCGAGCACGGCGTCGAGCCCGCGGCGGACCGCGGTGTGCAGGCCGAGCCCGGCGAGGTCCGGGCACCAGGCAAGCAGGTCAGCGACCGCCAGCCAGGCACCGGCCGGGTTCGACCGGCGGCTGCCCGTCCGGTGCGGCGAGGAGCCGTGGGCCGGCTCGAACAGCGCCGTGGCCCCGTGCCCGAACCTGCGGTCGGGGTTGATGGTCGCCGAGCCGCACAGCGCGGGAGAACCCGCCCGGGCGCAGACCACGTCGGACAGGATGTCGCCGAAGATCCCCTCGGTAATGATCACCGAGGGCAGGTCGGCCCGGGCGACCAGCTCGTACGCGGCACGGTCGACGTTCACGTCGGCGATCGCGATCCCCGAGGCGGCGGCCGTCGCGCGCGCGATCCGCCGCCACAGCCGGGACGTGGCGAACACGCTCGCCTTGTCCACGCTGATCACGCGGCCGCCGGTCCGCTCCCTGGCGTAGCCGACCGCGATGTCGAACACCTCCTGCACCCGGGCGGGCTCGAGCACCAGCAGGTCCTCGGCCGGCCCGCCCCCGTCGCTCTCCGTGTGCCGATCCGGGCCCGCGTACGCGCCGCCGGTGATGTTGCGCACGATCGTCACGTCGTGCGCATCCGGGACGCACACGGTACGCACGCTGATCCGCAGGTCGAAGACGTGACGAAGCTCGATGAGCGCGGCCTCGGGGTTCGGGCACTGGTCGGCCGTGACGCCGGGGTGCGTACCGACAGCGCCGGACAGAATCACGTCGGCGTCCCGGCACGCGGCGACGGTCTCAGCGGGCAGGATCGAGCCGGTCTGCATCCACCCGGTGGTCCCGTACGGCCACGGCCCGGTCAGCCGGACCGGCGCGCCGTCGCGTTCCAGCCGGCGCAGCAACGCCACCGGGCCGTCCAGGACTTCGGCGCCGATCCCGTCTCCTGGCAGCAGCGCGACGGTGCTCACTGGCGCGCCTCCGGCATGACGCTCACGCCCAGTCCCCTCTCATGGCAGCAGCAGCTCTCGCGTCTGGGTGGTCATGATCGCCTCGGCGCGGGCCCGGCCGACCCGGCATTCCAGCGCGTGCAGCCACGGCGCGACCGCCACCGCGGGCGGGTCGTGCGCCGCGTGGCCGAGGTCGCCGCCGAACGCCAGCAGCGACGCTGGGTAGCTGTCGGCGAGGCCAAGGCATGAGTGGTCCGCGTCGCTCAGGATGTCGGGCAGGATGCCCAGCTCCAGGTAGGCGCCGAGATCGCGCAACGCCCGCGCGGAATCGTCGTTCCAGCCGAGGAACGCCATCATCGGGTGGTTGACCAGCAGCCTCGCCACCCCGCGCCGCCGCGCCTCGGCAAACAGCGTGACGGTCTCGGCAGCGGACAGGTGGCCGCTGGCCAGCAGCAGGTCGTGCTCGGCGACCACGTCGAGGACGTCGAGCCACTCCGGCCGGATACGCCCGCCGTCGATCACCTCGACCAGCCCGAGCTCGAAACCGCGGTGCACTGCGAGCTCCGGCGACGCCGCGCCGGCCTTGTGCGTCCGCGCCGACACCGTGGGCATCCACACCATCCGCCCGCCGAGCCGCGCCGCCACCTGCACCGCGTCCGGGTTCGCCCCGCCGACCGGGCTGTTCAGGACGACTCCCCCGAACGTGTCGCCGCCCGCCACCGTGGCGCGCTCGACGGTGCTGCCCTCGTGGGCCTTGAGCACCACGGTGCTGAAGCCGACCGCATGCTCCGCCGCGACCGTGGTGGCGTCGTCGCCGTGCCGTGGCAGCAGGCTGGGTGATGCATGCACGTGCAGATCGGCCATGTTGTGCGCCCAGTCGGGGGCTGGCGTCGCGTTATGGCCGGTCATGAGAGTTCCACCCACTCGAGGACCGGCTGGTCACCGAGCAGCCGGCGCTGCACCTTGCCGGCGGCGGCGTCCCGCGGCAGCGCGCCGACCCGGGCGACGGCCACCGGCCGCATGAACGCGGGCAGGCCGGCGATCTGCCGCCGGAGCTGGTCGAGCGGCAGCGGGTCCCCGACCGCGTACAGCACGACCTCGTCGTCGACCAGGGCGCCCTTGCGCTTCCAGAGCGCGTGGTCGGTCAGGCCGGAGACAGCGGCGAACTGGTCTTCCACAAACGGGATCGGCACGAACTCGCCCTTGACCCTGATCGACTCGGCGGCGCGTTCCAGGAAGACCAGGTAGTCCTCGCCGTCGGCGCGGCCGAGGTCACCGGTGTTGAACCAGCCGTCGGCGTCACGCGCCGGGTCGAGCCCGGCGGGGGTGACGTACCCGTCGAACAGCGCGGCGTGCTCGCGCTCGCGCACGAAGATCACGCCGTCCTGGTCGACCCGCCACTCGATGTCGGCCCGGCCGGCCCCGCCGTGCCGGCTGGCGTCGGCCGGGATGTCGTCGGCCGCCGACCACCGGGTCAGGTGGGATATCCCGCCCGCCTCGGTGGAGCCGTAGCCGGAGACCGCGGCGGGGACGCCGAACCGGGCCAGGAACTCGGCGTCGGCGTAGAACATCGTGCGCACCCGGTGCCCGGCGGCGTCTTCGGCCGACGTGGCGCGCTTGAGGATCTGCACCGGCGGCGCGTGCAGGATCAGCACGGTGACCCGCTCGCCGGTCACGGCGGGCCAGAAACCGCTGGCCGAGAACTTCGCCGTGGTGAGCGCGTCCGCGCCGGTGAGCAGCGCGGTGATGATGCCGTAACCCATCGGGTTGATGTGAAACAGCGGCAGCGGCGCGAGCACCCGGTCGCCGGGGCGCAGGTCCAGGGCGCCCGCTATGGCGGCGGCGAGCCTGGCGAAGTAGTCGTGGGTCTGCGCGCAGAACTTGGGCAGGCCGGTGGTGCCCGAGGTGTGCATGTAGGACACCACCGCGAAGGTGTCTGCGCCGAGCCCGGGCAGGCCCTCGGGGTCGGCGCGCCCGGCCCGTCCGGCGGTCCTGGCCAGCGCGATCTCACCAGGGCCCAGGACCAGGTCGGGCGCCAGCGGCGCGAGCATCCGGCCGGTCAGCTCGGCCGGGTAGCTGGGGTTCACCAGCGCGACCGGGGTCCCGGCCAGCAGGCAGGCCAGCCAGGTCAGCACGTAGTCGGTCGAGGTGGGCGCGACGAGCGCGACCCGCTGCCCGGGGCGCAGCCCGTCGCCGAGCAGCGCGCGGGCCCGCGCGGCGGCCAGCCCGACCGCGTCGGCGAGTTCCAGCTGGTCGTCGACGGTCCCGAGGCGCAGCCCGGGCCGGGCGCGCGCTTGCTCCACGATCGCCCGCGCGAGATTCATGCCAGGCCCTCGTGGCCGGGGTCCTTCAGCACGCGGCGGGCTATGTAGTTGCGCATGATCTCGGCGGAGCCGCCGGCCACCTTGAGCACCTTGATGTCGCCGGCGATGTCGGTGTACGGCTCGCCGAAGTAGAGCCCGTGCCCGCCGGTCAGGCTGTACGCGGTGTCGCTGGCCCGCTCGGCCGCGGTGATCGCCAGGTGCTTGGCCGTGGTGGTGCGCAGCGCGATGTCCTCGCCGCGCTCGTGCGCAGCCGCCGCGTCGTCGCGAGCCAGCGACGCCGCCTGCAGCGCGGTCCAGGCGTCCGCGACCAGCCACTGGATGCCCTGGAAGTCGGTGACCTTCCCGTCGCCGACCTGCCGCTGCGACGCGTAGCGCAGCCCGAGCTCGAGCGAGCGCCGGCCGAGGCCGATCAGCTCGGAGGCGTTGCCGAGGCGGCTGATGTTGAACGTGGACAGGAACGTCTGCAGCCCTCCGCCGGGCGGCCCGAGCAGCGCAGCGTCCGGAACCCGCACCCGGTCGAAGATCACGTCAGCGGTGCGGATCAGCCGCAGGCCCACCGGGTCGGTCACCGCTGTCTCGATACCGGGCAGCGTCATGTCAACGAGGAAGCTGGTCAGCCCCTCCTCGGCGTTCGCGTAGAACAGCGTCACGTCGCAGTCGGCACCGAGGTTGACGTGCGTCTTCGCGCCGCTGAGCAGCCACTCGCCGCCGTCCCTGGTCGCGGTCGCCGCCATGCCCTTGAACGACGAGCCCGCGTTCACCTCGCTGATCGACTCGGAGAACACCGCCTCGCCGGTCGCGATGCCGCGCAGCCACCGGTCCTTCTGCTCGTCGGTGCCCCAGTCCAGCAGCCAGCGCTGCCCCTGCGCTGCGATCTGCCCGGACACCAGGCCGTGCCGGCCGACCTCCTCGCTGATCACCACGTACTCGGCGACCCCGCCGCCGAGGCCGCCGTACTCGGGCGGCACGAGCGGGCCGAGGTAGCCGAGCTCGCCGAGCTCGCGGTAGAGGTCGCGGGGGAAGCGCGCCCGCCGGTTCGCGTCGTCGAGTTCCTCGCGGTGCCGCTCGCCGAAGCCTCTCAGCTCGGCCGCTGTCGTCTCGATCCAGGCGGCCCGCTTGGGATCGGCCTGCAGCGTCGGGTACATCGGTACTCCTTCCGGTCAGAACACCAGCCCGACCCGGTCGCTCGCGGTCGCGGCGGTGAACCGGTCGAGTCGCAGGGCACTGGTGTCGATGCTGGTGATCGCGCCGGTCTCGATCTGCTCGGCGACCAGGCGCCCGATCTCCGGCGCCTGCATCAGCCCGTGCCCGGAGAACCCGCAGGCGTTGATCCAGGTCGGGGCCGCCGGATGCGGGCCGAGGATGCCGTGCCGGTCCGGGGTGTTCTCGTAGGTTCCGGCCCAGCAGCCGGAGCGGTCCAGCGGGAGATCGGCCAGCCACGGGAACCGGTCGGCCCCGATCGCGAGCACCGACTCCATCCACGGCCAGTCGACGCTGACGTCGTAGCCGTCCGGCTGGTCCGGCCGGGCGGCGCCGAACAGCAGCCGCGGGCCCTCGCTGCGCACGAACATCCCGGTGCCAAGGTCGATGGTCATCGGCACCGGGTCCGGCAGCGCGCCGGGCGCGGTGGCGTAGATGTTGCGCCGGGAGTGCACAACCGGGACGGCCAGCCCGGCGAGCGCGGCCACCTCGCCCGCCCAGCCACCCGCGGCGTTCACGAGGTACTGGGCGTGGCAGGCCGGCCCTCCGCCCGCCGACACCTCCCAGCCGCCCCGATTGGTGTCGGGCTCGATCGAGGTGACCCGGCATCTGTAGCTGACCTGGGCGCCCGCCGCCCGTGCCAGGTCCAGGTAGGCGCGGGTCGCGAGGTGCGGGTCGACCACGCCGTCGGCCGGGCCCCAGGTCGCGCCGGCGATGCCGTCGACTGCGAACGGGGTGATCCGCGCGGCTGCCGCGAGGCCGAGCACGTCAACCGGGACGCCGTGCGCACGCTGCAGGTCCACCGCTTCGAGCTGCGCCTGCCACAGCGCGTCCGGCACCAGCAGCAGGTAGCCGGTCGGCCGGTAGGCCACGTCGATGCCGTGGTCGTCGGGGAACGAGCGGTACGCGCGGACGCTGCGCCAGGACATCTCGATGTTCAGTGAATCCGCCCACTGGGACCGGATCGAGGCGAACGACCGGCCGGTACTCCCCTCGGCCGGGCCGCCGAAGGCCTCGGCCACGAGGACGCTGCGGCCGCTCTTCGAGAGGTGATAGGCGCAGCTCGCGCCGACCGCGCCGGCCCCAACGACGATCACGTCCACGCTGCTGCTCGTGCTCATCGGTCTCCTCCGACCACGACGCTAAGCGCGCGGGCGGGGCGAAGCTTCGGCGCGGGCGCGGAAGAAACCGCGCGGTCTTCCGACAAATGTCGAAGACCGTCGCGTGGCTTGCGGCTGCGAGATCGCTGCCTGGCCCCGGAATAAACTCGTGAGGATCCTCATTATGAGGAGTATGAACGTGAAACCACTCATGATGAGGTGGGTCAGCGTCTGTACGCCAGAGGGGCAGTCATGATCACGACTGAGCAGGTCGGCGACCGGTACATCGCGGTCTATCACCGGATGTTCCGTGCCGTTAACGACGAGATGACCGGATGCGGCCTGTCCATGGCCCGGACCAAGGTGCTGATGCGGCTCCGCACGCAGGGGCCCACCCGGCAGAGCGTCCTGGCCGCCGACTTCGGGCTGTCCCCGCACTCCATCACCGACATTGTCGACGCGCTGGAACACCAGGGCCTGGCCGAGCGCCGGCCGGATGCCACCGACCGCCGGGCGAAGCTCGTCGCCATCACCGAGGCTGGCGAGGCCTGTCTAAGCGTGGCGTCCGCCGCCCGCGAGCGGCTGCTGGACCAGATCTTCGGCGCACTGAGCCAGGAGGACCGGGCAACCTTGCTCCGCTTGCTCGACGCCCTTGACGAAGCGGCCCGGCCGCTCGACGACGCGGCCCGGCCGCTGAGCACCTCGCCGGCCGCTGCCAGCACACCGTTGGTCCCGGCATGATCGCCGGGCCCGGCACGACCAGCACCACCCAGACCAGCCACGCTTCTCACCCGGGGGTATAGCTCTCCATGTCATCCGTGTCCTCTGCGGCAGGCCGTCGCCCGGCTGCCAGCGATCACCGCTGGCTCATCCTGGTGATCGTGGCCGTCGCCCAGCTGATGGTGGTGCTGGACGCCACCGTCGTGAACATCGCCCTGCCGTCGGCCCAGCACGCTCTCGGCTTCCCGAACAGCGACCGGCAGTGGGTGGTGACCGCTTACGCCCTGGCCTTCGGCAGCCTGCTGCTGCTCGGCGGCCGGATCGGCGACATGTTCAGCCGCAAGCGGGTGTTCATCACCGGCCTGGCCGGCTTCGCTCTCGCCTCGGCACTCGGCGGCGCCGCCGTCTCGTTCGAGATGCTCGTGATCGCCCGGACGCTCCAGGGCGCGTTCGGCGCCATCCTCGCGCCCGCCGCCCTGGGCACCCTGGTCAGCACGTTCCGTGACCCGCGCGAGCGCGGCCGGGCGTTCGGCGTCTTCGGGTCCGTCGCCGTCGGCGGCGGCGCCGTGGGCCTGATCCTCGGCGGCGTCCTCACCGAGTATTTCTCCTGGCGCTGGTGCCTGTACGTCAACCTGATCTTCGCCGCGGTCGCGATCGCCGGCGCCCTCGGTTACATGCGGAGCAACCGGCCGGACAGCCGCCCGCGGATGGACTGGGCGGGAACGGTGCTCGCCTCGTCCGGGCTGTTCCTCATCGTGTTCGGGTTCTCGCACGCCGAGACCGCCGGCTGGACCGCCGCCCTGACCATCGGCTCGCTGGTTGCCGGGGTGCTCCTGCTCACGGCGTTCGTTTTCGCCGAGCGCCGGGTCAGCCACCCGCTGCTGCCGCTGCGGGTGGTCCTGAACCGGGCCCGGGGCGGCTCCTACATCGCGGTCGGGCTGACCGGGATCGCGATCTTCGGCGTGTTCCTGTTCCTCACCTACTACCTCCAGGTGGTCAAGGGCTACAGCCCGGTGACCAGCGGGCTGGCCTTCCTGCCGATGATCGCCTGCATCCTGCTCAGCTCGAACGTCTCCAGCATCGTGCTGCTGCCCCGGCTCGGGCCGCGCGCGCTGATCGCGGTCGGCATGCTGGTCGGCGGCGGCGGGATGGCCTACCTCACCCAGCTCACCGTGACCTCCAGCTTCGAGGTCAGCGTCCTGCCGGCGCTGCTGGCGATGGGCCTCGGCTTCGGCATGATCTTCTCGCCGGCCATCAACACCGCCACCACCGGTGTGGCCCGGGAGGACTCGGGTGTGGCCTCGGCGCTGGTCAACACCATGCAGCAGGTCGGCGGGTCGATCGGGACCGCGGCACTGAGCACGGTGGCGCTGACGGCGACGGCGACCTACCTGGTCGCGCACCAGGCGGGAGCGCTTGCGCCGGCCACCGCCGCGGTGCACGGCTACACCACGGCTTTCACGGTGTCGGCGGCACTGCTCGGCCTCGGCGCGCTGGTGACGGCCCTGCTGATCCCGTCCAAGGGCCGGCTCGAGGAACTCAGGAACGCGCCTGAGACGGTCACCGCCACCCCGGCCCACAGCCCGGCCAGCCCGGCCCTGGCGGACGCCATGGCCGCCCAGTCTGCCGACGGGTCCCGCCGATCGTGAGCTGATAGCCGAGCGGCGCCAGGACAGCTCCGGCGCGGCCGCAAGAAACCGGGACGGTCGCCGGCACATGCCGGCGGCCGTCCCGTCGGTTTACCCGGCCGCGAGTGCCGCGAGTGCTTCCCAGAAGTGGAGCGTGGCTCCCGACTGCTAGAGCTAACGAAATGATGAGTCCGGGACGTAGGCCCGGTGTTCCGGCTGGCGCGCCCTCATGCCTCGCCTGGATCCTCTTCCTCTTCGGGGAACACGTCGAACGGTCCGTGGAAGATAGTGACGAACCGGCAGTGGCTACCGTCGGCCGGCTGGTGGTGCATGGGCGTCCCGGCGGGGAAGTGACAGTACGAGCCTGGTCCGAGGAGGTGGCCGTTGGCGCTGAGGGCGCCGTCCAGCACGATGATCGTGTGCGCCGCGCTGTGGTGGTGCCAGGCCGCTGTCATGCCCTGTGGGTAGTGGACGAGGTAGTGCTCGTCTCCGCTGTGCGGGTCGATGTGCAGCTGACGGAGCCCGATGGGGGTGTCGTAGATGACCGGTTGGGCAGGCTGCAACTCGGCGTCCAGCAGGTCGGGAATGAGGATGGCGGCGGGCCGACCGGTCATGTCGCGGCCGGCCAGTTGTCCCACAGCCCGATGCTGTCTTCGACGGCGACGGCACCGTAGTCGTCGATGAGCGGCATCATCACGGCTTCCAGCTGGCTCACCCAAGGTTCTCCCTGGTAAAAGGCATCCTTCATCGGTTGGCGGCTGGCTTCATCGGGGAACGCCCGCAGCCACACGAAGGTTGTCTCGTCCTCCAGCGAGGGGAAGGGACCCAGCACCCTCATGCCCAGGTCCCGATGCACCGGCAGCGCACGCTCGATAAGCAAGCGCAGTAGCTCGTCTCGCTTGCCCGGGCGGGTTCGGTAGGTGCGGACCTCGATGAGCGCGGTCATGGTTGCGTCCTTCCGGGTGAGCTTGGCTTCCTAAGATGTAGCCATGACGGGCCCGGAGGCACAAGAACGCACTTTCACCATAGATGGGCTCCCTGGGGAAACCACTGAAGCGGTTGGGGACATCGAGCGGTGCCCGCTCACCACGGCCCTCGACGTCCTCGGCGGAAAGTGGAAGCTGATCATCGTCTACTGGCTGGCCCACGGGGTGCACCGGTTTTCAGACCTCCAGCGCCGCCAGCCCACCATCACCCACAAGGTCCTCACGGAGTCGCTGCGCCAGCTGGAAGAAGATGGCCTGGTGACTCGAAAGGTCTACGCCGAGGTGCCACCCCGAGTTGAGTACCGCCTCACGGACCATGGCCAAACCGCGCTGCCCCTCGTCGATCAGGTGCGACGCTGGGGCAGCCTCCACCTCCAGCGCCTGGCCTAGCCTTTGCCATGTGATGTGCACTCGGATGCGGTCCTGGTGAGCGCGCTGCTCGTTGCCAAGAACCTTCAGGCGGCGGTTGGCGATCGCGTGCTGTTTTCTGGTCTTGACCTGGTCGTCGGCCCTGGCGATGTCATCGGCCTGGTCGGCGTGAACGGTGCCGGCAAGTCGACGCTGCTGCGGATGCTGGCCGGGCTGAGCGCCGCGCAGGACGGCACGGTGACGGTCAGCCCGCCGGACGCCTCCATCGGGTACCTGCCGCAGGAGCCGGACCGCCACCCGGGCGAGACGGTGCGGCAGTTCCTCGCCCGGCGCACCGGCGTGGCCGCGGCGGACGACGCGATGCAGGCAGCCGCTGGCGCGCTCGCCGCGGGCACGGCGGGCGCGGAGGACGCCTACTCCCGCGGGCTGGAGCGGTGGCTTGCACTTGGCGGCGCGGACCTGGACGAGCGGGCGGACGCGGTCGTTGCCGGGCTCGGCCTGAAGGTGGACCTTGATCACGAGATGACGGGGCTGTCCGGAGGACAGGCCGCCAGGGTCGGCCTTGCCTCGCTCCTGCTCAGCCGTTACGACGTATTCCTGCTCGACGAGCCGACCAACGACCTGGACCTCGACGGGCTGGCCCGGCTGGAGGAGTTTGTCGCCGGCCTTCGTGCCGGGACGGTTCTGGTCAGCCATGACCGGGAGTTCCTCACCAGGACGGTGACCAGGGTCGTCGAGATCGACCTCAGCCAGCAGCAGGTCATGACGTTCGGCGGCGGTTACGCGGCCTACCTGGCCGAGCGCGACGTGCAGCGCCAGCACGCGCGAGCGGACTACGACGAGTACGCGGCGAGGCGCGCGGGCCTGCAGGAACGCGCCCGCTCGCAGCGCGCCTGGATGGAGAAGGGCGTTAAGAACGCCCGCCGCAAGCAGCCGGATAACGACAAGATCGGCCGGAAGTTCCGCACCGAGGCGACCGAGAAGCAGGCGGCAAAGGCACGCCAGACCGAGCGCCTGATCGAGCGGCTCGACGTCGTCGAGGAGCCGCGCAAGGAATGGGAGCTGCAGATGGAGATCGCGGCGGCACCGCGGTCCGGCGCGATCGTCGCCTCGATGCGCGGTGCCGTCGTCCGCCGCGGCGGGTTCACCCTCGGCCCGGTCGACCTGCAGATCGACTGGACGGACCGGGTCGCGATCACCGGCGCGAACGGATCGGGCAAGACAACCCTGCTGGCGGCCCTGCTCGGCCGGATACCACTGGATGAGGGGCATGTCGCGCTGGGCCCCGGGGTCGTCGTCGGCGAGGTCGACCAGGCACGCGACCTGTTCCTCGGTAGCGAGCCGCTGATCAGCGCCTTCGGGGCTGCCACTCCGGACATGACGCCGGCGGACATCCGGACGCTGCTCGCCAAGTTCGGCCTGCGCGCTGCGCATGTGCTGCGACCTGCCGACACGCTCTCCCCGGGCGAGCGCACCCGGGCCGCACTGGCGCTGCTCCAGGCCCGCGGCGTCAACCTGCTGGTCCTGGATGAGCCCACGAACCACCTCGACCTGCCCGCGATCGAGCAGCTGGAGTCGGCGCTCGCGGCCTATCCGGGCACACTCCTGCTGGTCACGCACGACCGCCGGATGCTCGACGCGGTGGCGACCAGCCGGCGGATCGAGGTGGCCGAGGGCCGCGTCACGAACCGTTAGATCCAGCCGGTGCCCGTCAGTGGCATCCCCGGCGAGGGAAGCCGCGGTTGGCGGTCAGGGAGCGGCCGGGGGCCGGGGGCCGGGGGGTAGCGCGCTTACGGGGCGGCGGCGCGGCGGTAGGCGGCCAGGCGGAGTGCCATGTGCAGGGCGTCGCGCTGCGGGCTGGTCTTGAGGTTCACGCCGGTCAGGGCCTCGATGCGGTCCAGCCGGTAGTAGAGCGTGGTGCGGTGGATGTGCAGCTGCGCGGCCGACCGGGCGATGTCCCCGCCCTGGTCGAGCACCGTCCGCGCAGTGATCTCCAGATCCGGCCGGGATCGCCGCGCTAGCAGGTCGGCGCCCGGGTGGATGTCGGCGACGGCCAGGTCCGGCGGTGCGGCCGCGATCAGATGCCACGAGCCGAGCGCGTCCCAGGCCGGGTGGTCCAGCACGGCTCCGGCGCGCAGCGCCTGACGGGTCTGCGCCGCGCGCCCCACTGCGACGTGCAACTGAGCCAACGGCAGCGGGGGCCCGCTGGTTGCCACCTCACGCGGCGCCGGGTCCGGATACGCGGGGTGAACGCTCATGTCGCCCCGCAGCGGCCATCCGATGCTCGCCCGCGGGGCCATGACGGCCACGGTCACGGCCGGGTCGAGCTCCTCCAGCGCGATCAGCTCCCGCGCGGCGGCTTCGTCGGGGCCCGCCGCCAGCCGGGCGAGCAGCGCGGCCCGGCGGCGGCCGCGCCCGGCACTGGTCATCGGCGTCTGCGCCAGGTAGATCGCGGCGAGCTCGGCACACGCCACGATCTGCGGCAGGTGCTCCTCGGTCACGGACTCGTCGCCGTTCAGCACCCACAGGTAGCCGAGCAATTCCCGGCCGGTGCGCAACGGCACGCACCACCGCGGCAGCATGTCGGCCTCTGGCGCGGCGGGGGTGCGGACCGGTCCGTACGCCCGGGCCAGCCCGAGCCGCGCCACCACGGCCCTGGCCGCCGGGTCGACCTCATGCTGCAGGATCGTGCGCATCCGGGTCCCGTCGACCTGCCCCTGAGCGCTCCACCAGATCGGGCGGTGCCTGGCGTCCTCCACCAGCACCGGGTGGGCCAGCGAGGCGCCGAGCTCGTCGACGGCCGACTGCACGTCCCGCACGCCCGTCACCGCCTCAATGCTGGTTCGGGGAGGGAGCCCGCCGTCACCACGCCGGACCCGCTCCCCTGCCGTTTCCGACAATCGTAGGAAACCCGTGCGGGAAGTTCCGCAGCGGAGCCGAAGCCTAGGCGCGCGCGGCTGTCTACAGTGCGGGTGTCGGCCAGACCAGGCACGGCGCTACACGTTCCGGGAGGGCTTCATGACCGCTACCGCAGGCCGGACCGCGCTCTTCCCGATCGGTCCCACCGCGCCGCTGACGTTCGCCCCGGGCTCGCCCGAGCGGGCGCGGGTCGCGGCCGCGCTGAAAGAGGTCCGCCAGGCCGATTACGACGTCGCGAACGTCATCGGCGGCGAGGAGGTGCGCACCGGGAGGCGGGCGCCCATCGTGACCCCGCATGATCACTCCCGTGAGCTCGGGCACGTGCACTGGGCCGGGGAAGCCGAGACCGCTCAGGCGATCGACGCGGCGCTGGCCGCGTCAAAGTGGTGGGCCCGGCTGCCGTGGGAGCAGCGCGCCGAGCCGTTCCTGCGGGCCGCGGACATGCTGGAGTACGGGCCGTGGCGGGACCGGCTGAACGCCGCCACCATGCTGGAGCTGTCGAAGACGACCTACCAGGCCGACATCGACGCCGCCTGCGAGACCGTGGACTTCATCCGCGCGAACGTCAAGAACATGCTCGACATGTACGAGGTGCAGCCCGGGTCGCAGCCCGGCGTGTGGAACCAGGCCGAGTACCGGCCGCTCGAGGGGTTCGTGTTCGCGGTATCGCCGTTCAACTTCACCTGCATGAACAACCTGGCCTTTGGCCCGGCCGTGCTCGGCAACACCGTGGTCTGGAAGCCTGCCGAGAGCGCGTCGCTGGTCATGCACCTGTCGCTGCAGCTGCTGCGCGAGGCCGGGCTGCCCGACGGCGTGGTCAACGTCGTCTACGGCGACGGCCCGGAGATCGGCGCGGTGGCGCTGGCGCACCGTGACCTGGCCGCCGTGCACTTCACCGGGTCGACGGCGACGTTCCAGCACATCTGGCAGACGATCGGCGCGAACATCACCTCGTACAAGAACTACCCGCGGGTGGTAGGCGAGACCGGTGGCAAGGACTTCATCGTGGCCCACCCGACCGCCGACGTCGAGGCGCTCGCGGTGGCCTGCGTCCGCGGCGCCTACGAATACCAGGGCCAGAAGTGCTCGGCAGCCTCGCGCCTGTACGCGCCGCGCAGCATATGGCCGGAGCTCAAGGATCGCCTCGTCGCGCTCACCGAGTCGGTCGTGGTGGGCGACCCGACCGAGCCGCAGACCTACCTCGGCGCCGTGATCAACGCCAGGCAGTTCGCCAAGCATGCGGACGCGCTGGCCCGGGCCAGGAGCGAGAACCTGGTCGTGGTTGGCGGCAACACCGACGACTCCGTGGGCTGGTTCGTGGACCCGACCGTGCTCGAGGTCCCCGATCCGGCCTCGCCGTTCCTGACCCAGGAGCTGTTCGCCCCGGTGCTGACCGCGTACGTCTACGACGACAACGCGTGGGACGAAACGCTCCGGCTGGTCGACGAGTCCACCGCGTACGGGCTCACCGGCGCGATCTTCGCTGCCGACCCGGCGGTGATCGAGCAGGCGGAAGACGCGCTGCGCTACACCGCGGGAAACATGTACATCAACGACAAACCGACCGCCTCGGTCGTCGGGCAGCAGCCGTTCGGCGGCGCCAGGGCATCCGGCACCAACGACAAGGCCGGCACCGTCTGGAACATGATCCGCTTTGCCAGCCCGCGCTCGGTCAAGCGCAACCACCTGCTGGTGCGCGACTATCGATACCCGCACCTCGAGCCCTGACATAGGCCGCCGCCGTCGGGGAAGGCTACCTGAGGCAATTGCCGACGGTGGGGGGGACCGATGGTGAGCCTGGTGGAGCCGGTACAGGTAGAGCGGCGTTCCGTTGCCCAGCTGCAGCCGATTATCGGGGTGCAGCGGCACGAGCGGCTGGTCCAGGTCGCCGATCAGTTCCGGCAGCACCTCGGCGGGCGCACAATATGGAACGTTAGTTCGACGGCGACCGGCGGCGGGGTCGCCGAGATGCTGCACGTGCTCCTCGGCTACGCCGAAGATCTCGCCATCCCGGTCCAGTGGCGGGTGATCACCGGCGACGCCGAGTTTTTCGTGATCACCAAGCGGATCCACAACCAGATCCACGGCGAGACCGCCGGAGGCCCGCTCACCGGGGCCGACGCCGATCATTACGCGCGGATGCTGGCCGCGAACGCGGCCGAGCTGCTCGACGAGGTCCGGCCCGGCGACCTGGTGCTGCTGCACGACCCGCAGACCGCCGGGCTGACCAGGGCACTGGTGGACGCCGGGGCCCGGGTGGCGTGGCGCTGCCACATCGGTGTGGACTGGCAGAACAACGCGACGCGGGGGGCTTGGGAGTTCCTGCGGCCGGAGCTGGAGGCGGCGCACGGGTTCGTGTTCACCCGGCGTGAGTACGTGCCGGACTGGATTCCGGCCGACAAGGTGGCGATCATCCCGCCGTCGATCGACCCGCTAGCCCCCAAGAACGAGCCGCTCGACACCGACACGGTGCGCGGGATCCTGGGCCGGATCGGGGTTCTGGACGGCGCCACGCCCGACGACCGGACCTCGTTTGAGCGCAGCGACGGCAGCGTCGGCTTCGTGACCCGGTACGCGGAGGTCACCGGGGAGGGACGGCCGGGGCCGACCGACCCGATGGTGGTGCAGGTGTCCCGGTGGGATCAGCTCAAGGACATGCAGGGCGTCATGCACGGATTCGCGGAATATGTCGTGCCCGGCGGCGACGGTTACCTGCTGCTGGTCGGCCCGGCGGTCGCCGGGGTGACCGATGACCCGGAGGGCGCCGCGGTGTTCGGCGAATGCCTGCTGCAGTGGCGCGACCTGCCGCCCGAGGCCAGGGCGCGGATCCTGCTGGTCACCCTGCCGCTGGACGACGCGGACGAGAACGCCGCAATGGTCAACGCGCTGCAGCGGCACGCCACGGTGATCGTGCAGAAGAGCCTCGCCGAGGGGTTCGGGCTGACCGTGGCCGAGGGCATGTGGAAGGGGCGGCCGGTCGTGGGCTCGGCGGTCGGCGGGATCATGGACCAGATCGCCGACGGCACCGGCATCCTGCTGCCCGACCCGCGTGACCTGAAGGCGTTCGGGGTGGCCGTGCGCGAGTTGCTCGACGACCCTGCCGAGGCGGACCGGATGGGGCACGCGGCGCAGGCCTACATCCGCGAGCACTACGTCGGCGACGTGCACCTGCTCCGCTACGCGGACCTGTTCGGCTCGATGCTCGCAGCGGGCTAGCTCGGGCTAGCTCCGCTCTCCCACCCGGGCCGATCCCGTCTCGGGCCGACGTTATGCCCGGCGCTGACCGGGTAGGGCCAGCCTTTCAAGAGGAGGGATGGCAATGACCGACACCCAGCCGCACCCCACGACCACCGACGCAGGCGCCCCGGTCGAGAGCGATGAGTTCTCGCTGACCGTAGGCCCGCAAGGCCCGGTCCTGCTGCAAGATCATTACCTGATTGAGCAGATGGCGAACTTCAACCGGGAGCGCATCCCCGAGCGCCAGCCCCACGCCAAGGGTGGCGGGGCGTTCGGCCACTTCGAGGTGACCAGCGACGTCAGCGCGTACACCAAGGCCGCGGTGTTCCAGCCCGGCACGCGTACCGACACGCTGATCCGGTTCTCCACCGTGGCCGGCGAGCGGGGCAGCCCGGACACCTGGCGCGACCCGCGCGGTTTCGCGCTGAAGTTCTACACCTCCGACGGCAACTACGACATGGTCGGGAACAACACCCCGGTCTTCTTCGTCCGGGACCCGATGAAGTTCCAGCACTTCATCCGGTCGCAGAAGCGCCGCGCGGACAACAACCTGCGCGACCACGACATGCAGTGGGACTTCTGGACGCTGTCCCCGGAGTCGGCGCACCAGGTGACCTGGCTGATGGGCGACCGCGGGATCCCGCGGTCCTGGCGGCACATGAACGGCTACAGCTCGCATACGTATATGTGGCTCAACGCCGCGGGCGAGCGGTTCTGGGTGAAGTACCACTTCAAGACCGACCAGGGCGTCGAGTTCTTCACCCAGGACGAGGGCGACCAGATGGCGGCGGTGGACACCGACTACCACCAGCGCGACCTGTACGAGCACATCGACGCCGGCGAGTTCCCGAGCTGGACGCTCAGGATGCAGATCATGCCGTTCGAGGACGCCAAGACCTACCGGTTCAACCCGTTCGACCTGACCAAGGTGTGGCCGCACAGCGACTACCCGCTGATCGAGGTCGGCCGGCTGACCCTGGACCGGAACCTGACCGACTACCACACCGAGATGGAGCAGGCCGCGTTCGAGCCGAACAACCTGGTGCCCGGGATCGCGCTGAGCCCGGACAAGATGCTGCTGGCCCGCGGGTTCTCCTACTCCGACGCGCACCGCGCCCGGCTCGGCGTGAACTACAAGCAGATCCCGGTGAACTCGCCGCACGCGCCCGTGCACAGCTACTCCAAGGACGGCGCGATGCGGATCGTGAACGCCCACGACCCGGTGTACGCGCCGAACTCCAAGGGCGGCCCCAAGGCGGACAGCGAGCACAACAAGCCGGCCAGCTGGTACGCGGACGGCGACATCATGCGCTCCGCGTACGTCCCGCGCCGCGACGACGACGATTTCGTCCAGGCCGGCACCATGGTCCGTGAGGTGCTCGACGACGCGGCGCGCGAACGGCTGGTCAGCAACGTCGTCGGCCATCTGCTCAACGGCGTGACCGAACCGGTCCTGGCCCGCGCGTTCGAGTACTGGCGCAACGTGGACAAGGACCTGGGCGACAAGATCGAGTCCGGCGTCCGTGCCAAGCGGGGCGCTAAGGATCCCAAGGCCGGCGCGCAGGGCAACCCGGCCCGCAGCAGCATGCAGGCCAAGGCCTGACCGCGCGCCCAGCCCGGGCGGGGCCCGGTGCCGCCGCAAAGCCCCGGGGTACCGGGCCCTGCCCGTTCCGGGTAGCGTGCGGCCGGTGAAGCGAAGCACCGAACGCATCCTCACCACGCACGTGGGAAGCCTCCCCCGGCCGGCGCCGCTGCTCGACAAGATGCGCGACGGCGAACGCGGCCCGGACCTGGACGGCGCCGTCGCCCAGGCCGTCGGCGCGGCCGTGGACCAGCAGCTGGCGCACGGCGTCGACGTGGTCACCGACGGGGAGCAGGGCAAGACCGGGTTCTTCGCGTACATCGGCGAGCGGCTGACCGGGTTCGAGCCCCGGCCAGGCCTCAAGGCCCACCAGTGGACCGCGGAGGTCAGCTCGTTTCCCGAGTACTACGCGGCCTACTTCGAGCGGGCCATGACCGGCGGTTCGGTCGTCACGCCCGAGCCGCTGGTCTGCGTCGGCCCGGTGACCTACCGGGGCCAGGCGGCCATCGCGCGGCAGATCGCGGACCTGCGAGCGGCGCTGGCCGGCCAGCCGCACGCCGAGGCGTTCATCCCGGCCACGGCGCCGAGCGGGCTCGGCATCATGACCGGCGGCGCGGACGCCGCGAACGAGTACTACCCGTCGTACGCGGACTACCTGTTCGCGGTCGCCGACGCTCTCGCCGAGGAGTACCGAGCGATCGTGGACGCGGGCTTCCTGCTCCAGGTCGACGACCCCGCTCTCACCGACACCCTCAGCGACTCGGCCCTCGATCAGCGGACGGTCGGCGAGCGCGTGGAACTCTTCGTCGAGGCGACCAACCGGGCGCTGCGCGGCATCCCCGCTGACCGGGTCAGGTACCACACCTGCTACGGGATCAACGAAGGCCCGCGAGTCCACGACGTGCCGCTGGCCGAGGTGATCCCGCTGATGCTGAAGGTGCAGGCCATGGGCCTGTCGTTCGAGGCGGCGAACGCCCGGCACGAGCACGAGTACCACGCCTGGGAGACCGTGGCGCTGCCCGACGACCGGGTGCTGCTGCCGGGCGTGATCACGCACGCGAGCAACATCGTCGAGCACCCGGAGCTGATCGCCGAGCGCCTCACCCGCTACACCAAGATCGCGGGCCGGGAGAACGTCATCGCGAGCACGGATTGCGGCTTCTCGTCCCAGGCCACGTACCGGCCCGAGGTCGATCCGAAGGTGATGTGGGCGAAGTTCGACGCGATGCGTGAGGGCGCGGCGCTCGCATCCGGGCAACTCTGGCGGGCACGATGACCGAGACAGCCGACCGGCAGGCGATCCGTGACCTGGTCGAGAACTGGGCGGTGTGGCGCGACGCCGGTGACTGGGACCGCTTCCGCACCCTCTGGCACCCCGACGGCCGGATGATGGCGACCTGGTTCCAGGGCACCGCCGACGAGTTCATCACGGTCAGCCAGGAAGGCTTCGCACGCGGCGTGCGCATCCTGCACTTCCTCGGCGGGACATCCATCGACCGGGCCGACGACCGGGCCATCGCCCAGACGAAGATGACGATCTCACAGCGCGCGCTCGTGCACGAGGTGCTGTGCGACGTGGTCTGCACCGGCCGGTTCTATGACTTCCTGGAACGGGACGCCAGCCGCTGGGTCCTCGTACTGCGTCAGCCGATCTACGAGAAGGACCGGCTGGATCCGGTCGATCCGGCCGCGCGGCTCGAGCTCGACCGGGCGCAGCTGGAGCGGTTCCCGGAGGGCTACCGGCACCTGGCCTACCTGCAGACGAACATCGGCTACCAGGTCAAGACCGACATGCCCGGCCTGACCGGCCCCGAGGTCGAGGCGCTGTACCGCCGCGGCGCCGCCTGGCTGGCCGGCGGCCCCTGCGACTGACCGCGCCAGGTTCACCCGGGCCGCCCTTAATGCGGGGTGGGCGCCCGGGCGGCCCTCAATGGTGTGGTGGGACCCACGCTGTTGCTGTACCAACAGCGCTGGGGGCCGCCGCACTGTTCAGCCGCGCCCGCGCGACTGGGCGGCGGCTCAGAGGCGGGGCCGGGCGGCGGCTCAACGGCCGGGCTGGGCGGCGGCTGAGCGGCCGGGCTGGGCCGCGGCGTGGCGGCCGGCGCGCCTGCCGAAGAACGAGCCCTCGCCGAGCTGGGTTCCGCTGCTGTACCCCTTGCCGTCCTGGGCGATGTTCGACGCGCATGCGCCTGCCGCGTACAGGCCCGGCACCACGGACCCGTCGGCGCGCTGCACCTGCCCGTCGGCCGTGCACCGCAGCCCGCCGAGCGTGAAGCCCGCGTACATCGCCTTGCCGAGCGAGAGGTCGAACGCACCCCAGGGCCCGGTGTCCTGCGGCTCCAGCCAGTCCGGGTGCTTGTGGAACTCCGGATCCTCGCCCCGCGCCGCGGCCGCGTTGTAGGCCGCAAGGGTCGCGGCGAGGTTCCCCGCCGGGATGCCCAGCCCGCGTTCCATCTCCGCGATCGTCTCCCAGCCGTCGATGAACGGCACCAGCGGCATCTCCGGGTTCGCCATGTGCACGCTGTCGACGACCAGGAACGCGGCGCTCCCCGGCTGGTCGAGCACGAACCCCGACGTCCTGGAGTGGTAGCTGTCCTCGGCGACGAACCGCCTGCCGTCGCGGTTGACGACGACGCCGGTCAGCAGCTTGCCCGGCGGGTAGAACGGCGCGGTGACGAACGCCTGGTCCATGTGCAGCGCCTGGCCCCCGGCGGACTGGCCCAGCCTGATGCCGGTCCCGTCGTCGTAGGTGGTGCCGAGCACGAACGGCTTGGCGGCGAGCTGTGGCACGTGCTCGGCGACCATCTGCGGGTTCATGACAAAGCCGCCCGCGGCCAGGATCGTGCTGCGGGCGCGGACCACGCCGCGGCGGTCGTAGGAGCGCCACCGCACCCCGCCAACCTGGCCGGCTGGATCGGTGACCAGCTCGGTGGCCCCGGTCTCGTACCAGACCTCGACGCCGAGCTCCTGGGCGCGCCGCACCAGCAGGTCGATGACGAGCTTCGCGCCGCCGGTGTCGCCGGGCACCGGCACCTTGTGGCCGCGGGGCGCCGGAACCGCGAGGTCGCGGAACGGCCAGACCTTCTCGTTGCCGGTGTACATCAGGCCCTGCGTCTGCGGCTGGATGACGGCCTTGTCCGGGTAGTAGCTCCGCTCGAACTCGAAACCCAGGCTCTCCAGCCAGTCGCAGTGCTCGACGCTGCCGTCGGCGTACGCCCGGATCTTGTCCGGCTCCGGCTCCGGGGTCACCGCCATCAGGTAGGCGTACATCTCGTCGGGTGTGTCCTCGTGGCCGGTGGCTCGCTGCACCACCGTGCCGCCACCGAGGTAGAAGTGCCCGCCGGCCATCGCGCTGGTGCCGCCCGCCACCGCGGCCCGCTCCAGGACCAGCACCGAAGCGCCCGCACCCGCCGCCTCGACCGCCGCGCACCCGCCAGCGATGCCGAACCCGACGACGACCACGTCAACCTCACGTGCGCCGCCGTCCTCACGTGCGCCGCCGTCCTCACGTGCGCCGCCGTCCTGCGGCGGCGTCCCGCCACCCGGCGGCGTCCCGCCACCCCGCTCGCTGTCGGCGGTCATGTGCCCCTGTCCCGGTGTCCGGCTGTTGCGCGCAAGCTTATACCGGACTAATGTCTGGACACATGTCCGGTACTCTCGCGACCGAGGCGACCCGGCGACGGCTGACCGCTCGGCAGGCCGACACCGTGCGCCGACTCACCGAGGCGGGCGTCGAGGAGGTGCGCGAGTCAGGCTACGAGAACCTGAGCATCCGCGACGTGGCCCGCCGGGCCGGTGTGGCGCCGGCGACCGCGTACACCTACTTCGGCTCCAAGGATCACCTGCTGGCGGAGATCTTCTGGCGCCGGCTGAGCGCGCTGCAGCCGGTCGCCGAGGGCGATGACACGACCGGGCGCAAGGCGGGGGTCATCGCGGTGCTGCGCGAGCTGGCGCTGCTGGTGTCCGAGGAGCCCGAGCTCGCGGCGGGCTGCACAGCCGCGATGTTCGGCAGCGAACCGGATGTCCGCCAGCTGCGGCTGTACATCGGCAAGCAGATTCACGACCGCATCGAGTCCGCCGCCGGCCGCGGCAGCCCGCAGGGACGGCTGCTGGAGCTGGCGTTCTTCGGCGCCATGGTGGAGGCCGGCCTCGGCTACACGACGTACGAGCACGTGGCCGACCGACTCGCCGAGGCCGCCGAGCTGATCATGGACTGACGATGAACCCGCCGGTGGCGTTCAGCCCGTACGACTACCGGATCCACGAGGATCCGTATCCGGTCTACGCACGGCTGCGGGACGAGGCGCCGCTGTACCGGAACGAGGAGCTCGACTTCTGGGCACTTTCGCGCCATGAGGATGTCGTCGCCGCTTTCCGGGACCCGTCGCGATTCTCCAGCGCCAACGGCGTCTCGCTGGACCCGGCGGCCTGGGGCCCGTACGCCCACAAGACCATGTCGTTCCTGGCGCTGGACCCGCCGCGGCACACCCGCATGCGCGCGCTGGTGTCCAAGGGCTTCACGGCCAGGCGGGTGCGTGAGCTCGAGCAGCAGATCCGCGCGCTGGCCCGCCGGCACCTGAGTGCGGCCGTGGCTCAGGGCGACTTCGACTTCGTCGCCGACTTCGCCGGCCTGCTTCCGATGGACGTGATCTCGGAGATGATCGGCGTGCCCGAGGCCGACCGCGACGACGTGCGCAAGCTCGCCGACACCGTGGTGCACCGCGAAGACGGGCTGTTCGACGTGCCGCAGGCCGGCATGGAGGCCGCGCTGACCCTGGTGGGCTACTACGCCGACCTGCTTGCGCAGCGGCGCGCGGCCCGCGCCGAGCGGGGCGACCTGACGTCGGCGCTGCTGCAGGCCGAGATCGACGGTGACCGGCTGACCGACGACGAGATCATCGGTTTCCTGTTCCTGATGGTCGTGGCGGGGAACGAGACGACAACCAAGCTGCTGTCCAACGCCGTGTACTGGGCCTGGCGCAACCCGGCGGAGCTGGCCAAGCCGATGGCCGACCCGGGCCGGATCGGCGACTGGGTCGAGGAGACACTGCGCTACGACGCCTCGAGCCAGGTCATCGCGCGCACGGTGACCGAGGACTTCACCGCGCACGGCCAGACGGTCCCGGCGGGCGGCCGCCTGCTGCTGCTGATCGGGGCGGCGAACCGGGACCCGGCCGCGTTCCCCGGCCCCGACGACTTTGACCTGGACCGGGACACGTCGGCGCTGATCAGCTTCGGCTCGGGCCGGCACTACTGCCTGGGCGCCAACCTGGCCCGGCTGGAGGCGCAGATCGCCCTCGCCGAGTTCACCCGCCTGGTCGCCGCCTGCGAGATCGACGACGGCCGCGCGCAGCGGGTCCACTCGGTGAACGTGCGCGGCTTCGCGGCGTTGCCGATGCGGGTGCGGTTGAGGGTGTCCTGACCATGCCGAGATTCGAGCCGCACCCCAGCCGGCGGGCCGCCGTGGTGACCGGCGCGTCGTCGGGTATCGGCGCCGCCACGGCCGCCGCGCTCGCCGCGGCCGGCCACCCGGTCGCGCTCGGGGCGCGGCGGGCGGACAAGTGCGAGGAACTGGCCGCGGCGATCCGGGCCGACGGCGGCGAGGCCATCGCGCTGCCGCTGGACGTCGGCGACGACGACGCGGTCAAGGCCTTCGCCGCCGCGGTCGCCGGCCAGATCGGGCCGGTGGAGATCCTGGTCAGCTGCGCGGGCGAGGTTCAGGCCGGGCTCGTGCACGAGCTGGACTCGGCCGAGTTCGCACGGCAGGTGCAGGTCAACCTCGTGGGGACGCACCGGATGGTGGCGGCGGTGGTGCCCGGCATGATCGCCCGCCGACGCGGCGACGTGGTGTTCGTGTCCTCCGACGTCGCGCGCGCGCCACGGCCGCGGATGGGCGCCTACGTCGCGGCCAAGAACGGGGTCGACGGCATGGCCCAGGCGATGCAGATGGAACTCGAGGGCACCGGGGTCAGGGCCTCGGTCGTCCGCCCCGGCCAGACCATGACCGGCATGGGCATGGACTGGAGCCCCGCGGCGGTGCAGGCGGTGCTCGACGACTGGGTGCGCTGGGGCCTGGCCCGCCACCCGCACTTCCTGCGGCCCGACGACGTGGCCGCCGCCGTGACCGCGATCGTCTCGACCCCGCGCGGTGCCCACATCACGCTGCTGGAGATCCAGCCCGAGGCGCCGGTCTCCCCCGGCCGCGAAGTCGGCGAACAGCCTGGAGGAACGTCATGACCCTGCTCGAGCCCCGGCTCGTTTCCGGTGCCGCGGCAGACGGGCACCTGGCGGAACTGCGCCGCGACCCGATAGCGCTCATGCGCCGGGTGCGGGACGAGTGCGGCGACGTGGGCCGGTTCGACCTGGCCGGGCGGCCGGTCATCCTGCTGTCCGGAGCGGACGCCAACGAGTTCTTCTTCCGCGCCCCGGACGAGGACCTCGACCAGGCCGAGGCGTACCCGTTCATGACCCCGATCTTCGGTGAGGGAGTGGTGTTCGACGCCTCGCCGGAACGCCGCCGCGAGGCCCTGCACAACCAGGCGCTGCGCGGGGACATGATGCGCGGGCACGCGCAGACCATCGCGGACGAGGTCGACCGGATGGTGGCGGGCTGGGCCGGCGAGGGCGAGATCGACCTGCTGGACTGGTTCGCCGAGCTGACCATCTACACCTCGTCGGCGTGCCTGATCGGCGCCAAGTTCCGCAACGAGCTGGACCGCAGGTTCGCCGAGCTGTACCACGACCTGGAACGGGGCACCGACGCGCTCGCGTTCGTGGATCCCTACGCCCCGATCGAGAGCTTCCGCCGCCGGGACCAGGCGCGGGCGGCCCTGGTAAGCCTCGTCGGGCAGATCATGGCGGCCCGGGCGGCCGCCGGTCCGCCCGAGCGCAGCGGCCGAGACCTGCTCGACGTGCTCATGTCGATCCGCAACCCGGACGGGACCGACACGTTCTCGCCGGACGAGATCACCGGCATGTTCATCTCGATGATGTTCGCCGGGCACCACACCAGCTCCGGGACTGCCGCGTGGACGCTGATCGAGCTGCTGCGCAACCCCGTGTGCCTGGCCGAGGTGGTCGCCGAGCTCGACGAGCTGTACCAACCCGAGCCAGCGGGCGCTAGCGGGGGGCTCGCGGTCGGCGTCCCTCCGCCGGTCTCCTTCCAGGCGCTCCGGGAGATACCGAGGCTGGAGTCGGCGGTCAAGGAGGCGCTGCGGCTGCACCCGCCGCTGATCCTGCTGCTGCGCGCCGCGACCAGGGAGCTCGAGGTGCTCGGCTACCGGATCCCGGCGGGTGCGCTGGTCGGCGCGACCCCGGCGATCTCCAACCGGATCGCGGCCGACTTCCCCGACCCGGACGCGTTCCGGCCGGAGCGATACGCCGAGCCGCGCCAGGAAGATCTCATCAACCGGTGGACCTGGATACCGTTCGGCGCCGGGCGGCACCGCTGCGTCGGCGCCAACTTCGCGATGATCCAGCTGAAGGCGATCTTCTCGGTGCTGCTGCGGGACTGGTCGTTCGAGCTGGCCCAGCCGCCCGGCAGCTACCGCAACGACCACTCCAAGATGGTCGTGCAGCTCGCGCGGCCGTGCGTGGTCCGCTATCGCCGCCGGGGCGACGCGGCGGCGGCGGCGTGATGCGCATCGAGGTCGACCTCGACCTATGCCAGGGTCACGCGATGTGCGAGCTGGAGGCGCCCGACGTGTTCTCGGTGCCGCGCAAGAGCAAGGTCACCGTGATTCAGCCCGCGCCGTCGCCGTCGCAGCGCGCCGAGGTGGAGGCGGCCGTGCGGTACTGCCCCACACAGGCGCTCCGGCTGCTCGACGACTGACCCCGGGGCGTTGCGTAACGGCCCGAAAAACAAGGAGGCTCGATGGCCGCTTTCCCCCGCGCGGAACTGGAAGAGATGGTGCAGCGGTGGCTGGACGCCAACCGGCGCTGCGAGGAGGCGGGCGACTGGCGGACTCTGGCGGAGATGTACACACGCGACGCCACGTACGGCTGGAACATGGGCCCCGGCGAGGAGTTCATGGTGACCGGGCGCGACCAGATCCGCGACATCGCGCTGGCGCTGGAGATGGGCGGGCTCGACGGCTGGTCGTACCCGTACCAGCGGGTGCTGATCGACGACGCGCAGGGCGAGGTCGTCGGGTTCTGGAAGCAGGTCGCTGGCGCGGCGCGGCCGGACGGCCGTCACTACGAGGTGGCCGGGATCGGCGGAAGCTGGTTCCGCTACGGCGGGGACTGGCAGTGGTCGTGGCAGCGCGACTTCTTCGACCTCGGCAACGTGACCGCGCTGTTCCTCGAGATGATCAAGGCCGACGCGCTGTCGGATGGCATGCGGCACCGGATGGAGCGCGCGGTCTCCGGCGAGATACTCCCCGGCCACTACCCCCTCGGCGAGGGCCCGTTGCCGCTCTGGTAGCGCCGGTGCAGCAGCCGCCGCCACAGCGCCAGCCACCAGTCACCGTAGGCGGGCCGGGCGGCAACGGTGCCGCTGCCGACCTGGCCGCTGACCTTCATCCGCAGCTGTACCAGGGCATCAGGCCCGGCGGGCGGGACCACCTTGACGCTGCCGCTGTTCACCGTGAGGTCGCCGGCGTCCACCACGATGCCGGGCCGGGTGATGAGCGTCAGGCTGCCGCTGGCGATCCTGGCGTCAATGCGCAGCTCCGGCGCGGCGATGACGGCCCGCCGGAAGTCGAGCCGGACCGCACCACTGGCGACCTGGATCTCCATGCGCCTGGGCACGATCCAGGCTCTGTCCCGTTTGGCTGAGCCAGAGCCGCACGTGATCCGGTCGGTGTCCGGAACTTGTGCGGCTTCTGCGGCGGTCAGGTCCTCGGCGACCCGGTCCCGGTCCGCGGGCGCGGGGGCACCGAGCCGTGTGGCCAGGAATGCGGCCTCGACCTCGTAGATCCGCTCCGGCCGGCTGAGGTCCTTGAGCTGGCGCGTCCCGAGCTCCCGCAGGTCCACGCCCTCGGGCAGCTCATCAGACAGCAGCTCCGCCGCCACCCCGGATACCAGCACCTGGCCGCCGCTGGCGACCGCCAGCAGCCGTGCGACCCGGTTCACCGCCGGCCCGAAGTAGTCCCCGTCGCGCTCTTCGCAAACCCCGGCGTGCAGGCCCATCCGCACCACAATCGGCCGGCTGGTCGGCCACGACTGCGCAGCCAGGGCCCGCTGCGCGGCCAGCGCGGCGTCGAGCCCAGCCCGGGCGGCGGAGAACGCCGCGCAGAACGAATCGCCGACGGTCTTGAAAACGTAGCCGCCGACCTGCTCGATCGCGCCTCGCAGGATCTCATCGTGGCGCCGCAGGGCGGCCGCCATGGCATCCCGCTCGGCGTCCCACAGCCGGGTGGAGCCTTCCACGTCAGTGAACAACAGCGTTACGGTGCCCGACGGCAGGCCGCTCATCGACACCCCGCCAGCGGGGACAGAGTCACTGCGACCACCTCCAGACCCCAATCCTCTCGCAGTCTGCCGGATGCCAGCAGCACACGGGAAGACCCGCGCCCGGGCCCAGCAAGCGCTGCCCTCATTCGCGGGCGCGGAGGCGGCGGAGCATGCGGGGGTCCTGAAAGCCGACCGTTCGGGCGGCGGCTTCGACGGTGGCGCCGTGGCCGATCAGGTGCTCGGCTCGTTCCACCCGCAGCAGTTGCTGGTAGCGCAGCGGGGTGAGGCCGGTTGCCTCGGTGAACCTGCGGGTGAGCGTGCGCTCGCTGACGTCGCAGGTGCTGGCGATCTCCGCGAGCGGCAGCGGGTGGGCGAACCGATCCTCGATGTGATCCTGCGCACGGTGCGCGGTGTCGCTGAGGTGGTTGCGGTGCCGCAGCATGGCGCTGGCCTGCTGCTCGTCCCCGTTTCGGCGGGCGTAGACGACCATCTCGCGGGCGACCCGCGCGGCCGCTGCCGGGCCGTCGCGCACGGCGATCAGGTACAGGGCCAGGTCTATGCCGCTGGCGATCCCGGCGGAGGTGGCGACCCGGTCGTCGATGACGTAGAGCACGTCGCGGAGGACCGTCGCCCGGGGGTAGCGCCGGGCGAGCTCGTCCTGGATGGCGTGGTGGGTGGTGCAGCGGCGGCCGTCCAGGAGACCGGCCCGGCCGAGGGCGTCGGCCCCGGAGCAGACGCTGGCGACGGTGCCGCCGTTCCCGTGATGGGCGGCCAGCGCCTCGAGCGCGGCGTCGGCCAGCGGGCCGGTGCCGGCGATAGCGGGGTTGGCCCGCCAGCCGGGGACGATGACGAGGTCGTCCGCTGCCAGCGCCGGCCACTGCGTGGCCGCCCGCACGGTGAGGCCCTGCGCCGTGGGGACGTCCTGCTGCCCGGCGACGTAACCGAGCTCGTAGCCGCGGCCGAGGTCGGCCGCGATACCGAACGCCTGCGCCGGGCCCGCGAGGTCCAGCAGGTGCAGCCCCGGAACGAGCAGGAAGACGACCTTGGTCACGATCTGGTCAGGATAGCTCGCTGGCCTGGCCGGGTGACCTCCGCGATCGTGGCGATGGTCGCGAACCGCCCGGCGAGTGCGTACTCGGTCCGCTCGATGACCGCGCCCACCGGCAGCGTGCGCGGGTCCGCGAGCAGCTGCTCGACCGTCTGGCCTCGTGGGGCGTCCCGATGCGCGATCGGGCTGGTCGCGGTCGCCTCGGTGACGAACGTGACCTGGTAGCCCAGGTCGGATGCAACCCGCGCGGTGGTTTCACAGCATTGCTCGGTCCGGATCCCGCAAACGACGACTTCGGTTACGCCGCGAGAGGTGAGCAGCTGCTGGAGGTTCGTCGTAGTGAAGGCGTTGTGCGAGGTCTTGGTGAGCTGGTGCTCGCCGGGCTGCGGCCGGAGCGGGCCGATGAAGCGGACGTGGCCGCTGGCCGGGTCGAATGTGGTCCCGGAACCCGGCTCGGAGTGCAGCACCCACGCGACGAGATCGCCGTTAGCCCGCGCGCCGTCGACGAGGCGGGCGACGTCGTCCGCGATGCCGGGGTTGGAGATGGCCGGCCACAGCGGCGCCTGACGGAACGATTCCTGAACATCGATGACGAGAAGGGCACGGGTCATGACGCCAAGCATCCGGCCAGGACGGCCTCGCGGGTAAGGCCGGATCAGGTCCCGAACCGGACCGATCCGGTCAGGCGGCACGTTCCAGAGCCTGACCGAATGCGCGGGGTGTCGTCGTCGATGACGACCTCCCAGCGGCTGAACGGTACGCTTCGGGGCGTGACTGCGCTAGCCAACGGGACCAGCCCGAACGATGTCGCTGACCAGAGCTCCGACAACCCCGGCCGTGACGTCCAGAAGGTCGGCACGGCCGAGTTCCTGGGCGAGGACGTCCGGAAGATCCATGACCCGGTATGGGCCGTGCTCGGGAACCTCGGTGACAGCCAGTGCTATCTGGGTGTCCAGGCGAAGGTAGCGGCCGTTCAGGCCGCGCTGTCGCACCGCGTCGCGAGCGAGGACCTCCCGGTGCGCCTGATCCCGCCAGGCTTCACCCTCGGTGTCTCGGACGGCCAGCTCAACGGCACCGCCGAGATGCGCTTTTCTCTCATCGGCCGGGAGCTGGTCAACGACGCCACGTCAATGCACCTGGCCGCAGACCGGGTGACGGGCTTGATCGCCGTCGTCGCGTGTGACAAGCCCCCGGTGGGCACCGTTGCCGCGCTCCTGGAACACAACGCGCCCTCGGTGGTCATGTCTGACGGCTCGATCAGGCCGGGCATTGATCCTGCGACGGGTGCCCCGATCGACATCATCACCGCGTTTCAGGCAGCCTCCGATCCCGACGAAGAGGTTCGTGCCCGGCTTACCTTGAATGCCTGTCCTGGCCAGGGCAGCTGCGGGGGCATGTTCACGTACAACACCATGCAGACGTTCATTGCGGTGCTCGGCCTGGAGCCGCTGCACATGGTCTCCCCGGCCTCGGAGGACCCGCGCAGGACAGCGGAGTTTCCCGGCCAGCTCGTCGACTGTCTTGTCACGATGGCGGCGCGCGGCATCCGGCCCCGGGACATCGTGACGCCAGCTTCGCTGCGCAACGCCCTGACCGTCACCATGGCCATGGGCGGCTCGACCAACGTCATGCTGCACAGCGTCGAGATCGCCCGGGCGGCCGGGATCGACCTCTGGGATGAAGTGATGACGCAGGCCGAGTTCAACGCGCTGTCGCGGCGTCTGCCCGTGCTCGTGAACATGAGGCCGTTTGGGTCGTACTCGATGGTGGACGTCGAGGCCTCGGGCGGAGTGCCCGCGGTGGTCCGCGAGCTGCTGGCCGACGGCTATCTCGATGCAAACGCGCTGACCTGCACGGGTGAGACGCTCGGAGAGCAGATCGGCCGGCTCGATCCGCCCCTTCCCGATCACCGCGTGATCTACTCGGTGGCCCGGCCGTTCAAGGACACCGGCGGCCTGCGTCTGCTCCAGGGCAATCTGGCTCCCGGCGGCGGCGCGATCCTGAAGCTGGCCGGTGTAGAGGGCGGGATGTCCGGTGGCGTCTTCACGGGCAACGCCCGGGTTTTCAACGGCGAACAGGCGCTGATCCGTGCGCTCGACGAACGGCCCGGCGACTTCCGCGACAACGACATGGTGGTCATCCGCTATGAGGGTCCCCGGGGTGCCCCGGGAATGCCCGAAATGCTGGACCCGACGTCGAAGATCACGACCTTGTGCCGCCAGCAGAACATCACGATCGCCCTGATGACCGATGCGCGATTCTCCGGGGGATCCGTCGGGCTCGTCATCGGCCACGTCGGCCCCGAGGGCTTCCTCGGCGGGCCCATCGCGCTCGTCGAGGACGGCGACACGATCGTGGTCGACGTCAACACCGACCGGCTCGACTGCCTCCAGCTCGACGACGCCGACACGCTCGAACGGCGCTCTGCCAGCTGGCGGGCTGCCGCCGACGCCAACGGGGGCATCCACCCGGACGCCGTCCCCGTCACGCATCGGGTCCTGAGCAGAATGCGGGCTACCGCCCTTCCCGCCCTCCGCGGCGGCGGCATGACGCCCAGCTAACCGGGCTTCTCATGCATTACTCGGCGTCGTCCGTCCTCCTGACCCCGATGAGGCCGTCGAGGACCCGGTCGAGGAGGCGGTCGAAGTGCGGGCGCGCGTCGGGGTCTGGCGGCCTGGGCTGCGTGATCGCGGCCGCGAACCGGGGGTAGCGCCCGGTGGCGAGCAGTTCCGCCATCTGCTCAGCCTGCGCCGCGGCCTCACCGGCCGGGAGAACCTGTTCATCCTCGGGCTGATGCATCACCTGGGCCGTCGCCGGGCGCGGGCACGGGCCGCCGAGCTCCTTGACCGGTTCGGCCTCGCCGACGCGGCCGACCGGCTCGTCAAGACCTGGTCGGGCGGCATGCGACGGCGTCTGGACTTGATCGCGAGCCTGATCGTGGCGCCGCCGGTGCTGTTCCTCGACGAGCCCACGACCGGCCTGGACCCGCGCAGCCGGGCCGAGATCTGGGCCGCCGTCCGCGCGCTGGCCGCGGACGGCACGACGGTCCTGCTGACGACGCAGTACCTCGAGGAGGCCGACCGGATCGCCGATCAGATCGTGATCATCGACGCGGGGCTGGTGACCGCGCAGGGCAGCCCGGACGAGCTGAAGGACTCCCTCGGCAGCCGGGTCGACGTGGTGCTGGCCAACGCCGGCGACCTGGATGCCGCCGAGGCCGTCCTGGCGGCAATCGTGACCGGGCCACCCCGGCTGGACGCGGGCGAGCGCCGGCTCACCGCTCCGGTGGCCGCGGGCGCGGTGACCCTGCCGGAGCTCGTCCGGAGGCTGGACGCCGCAGGGATCGCGGCCGAGGATGTCAGCGTCCGGCGGCCCACGCTCGACGAGGTCTTCCTGGACCGCACGCGGGCTACCCAGGGGTACGCGGCATGAGCGGCGCGTTGACCGACGGGGCTGCGGCGGCAGAGCGGGTGCTCACCAAGCTCAGGCACGATCCGACCGCGATCGCGCTGACCCTTGGCTCGCCGGTGGTCATGGTGGTCCTCTTCGGCTACATCCTCGGGAGCGCGATCACGGTGCCCGGCGGCGACTACCGCGCGTTCCTGGTCCCCGGCCTGTTCGCGACGATCGCGGCGAACATCGTGCCGTCGATGTTCACGATGGCGCGGGACAGTTCCCGTGGCGTGGTGGACCGGTTCCGGTCGCTGCCGATCGCGCGCACGGCGGTGCCGTTCGGTCAGGCGGCCGCCACGCTGGTCTACAGTCTGGCGACCTTCGTCCTGATGGCGCTGTGCGGGCTGGCAGTGGGGTGGCGGATCGAGCGCGGCGCCGGCTATGCAGTCGCCGCACTCGCCCTGCTCGTGGCCTTCCAGTTCGCCGCGACCTGGGTCGGCATGTACCTCGGACTCGTCCTCGGCAGTGAGCAGGCGGCGGGCCAGGCGTCGATCCTGATCTACCCCGTGACCATCCTGTCCAACGTTTACGTGCCGACCTCCGGAATGCCGGCCTGGCTGCGGGCCATCGCCGACTGGAACCCGATCAGCGCGCTAGCCGCGGCGATCAGGGACCTGTCCGGCAGCCCGGCGGCACCCACGAACGGGACATGGCAGCTAGAGCATCCGGTGCCAGCCACCTTGGCCTGGACGGCGCTGTTGCTCGCCATCTTCGTGCCGCTGTGCACCCGCCGCTTCGCCCGCTCGTGACCGCGCAGGCGCGAGGCCTATACGACAATCCAAATCCTTCGGGATCATGAACGGGCTGCGGGCGGGGACGGGACGTGCGGAGTGCCATCGCGCATGGGGGGGAAGTCGAACGTCGCCGCCGTGGTCGCGCGGGTCAGCTTCGTGATGTCGGCCTCGGGCAGCACCTCGGTGTCGTCGTCGATGACGACCTCCCAGCGGCAGACCGGAACCCGGCCGGCCGGAACCCGGGGCGGCCGGTGCACCGCCCGGATCCGCGCCTTCGGGTTCACCGCCTGCGCGGTCACGTCGAACGTGCCGTCCTCGATCGTGTGGCACATGCTCCGAACGGTGCGCTCGCCGAACGGCTCGACGTCGAGCAGCGCGCCGCAGGATCGGAGCTGGAAGAAGCCGTGGTGCTCGTCGACGACCTCGTACTCGACGTCCATGTAGTGCTGGGCGAAGCCGGGGTCGAGCTGCAGCTGCTTGAAGATCGCCGGGACGCCGTCCCCCTCGATGTTCATGATCTTGCGGATGCGCTCGGTGTAGATCGGGCTGGCGCCGCGCCACTCGTCGATCGCCAGGTCCTCGACAGCCTGCGGCCCGTAGCGCAGCGCGACCGCGGCGAACACCGACCTGTCGAGCAGCTGCGCGATCAGCGCGTACTCCCGGACCAGACGAACCAGCGCCTCCTTGGACAGGTCCTCGAAGCGGAACTCCGGATCGAAATCGCCCGAGTAATCCTTGCGCTCAGCCATATTCTGAACTGTAGTCTGGACACATGTCCGGTACAACGGAGGCGGCTCGGGCGGCCGGGCAGCGGCACGACTTCACCGGCAAGGTCGCGATCGTGACCGGCGCGGCGCAGGGCATCGGCGAGGCCTACGCCCGCTCGCTGGCCGCCGCCGGTGCCGCCGTCGTCGTTGCCGACATCGCCGCGGACGCCGGTCAGGCGGTCGCGAAGCAGATCTGCGCCGAAGGCGGGCGGGCCGCGTTCGTCCGCACGGACGTCGCAGACCCGGACTCCACGCAGGCCATGGCCGAGTTCGCGGCTGGCGAGTTCGGCGGCATCGACTTTCTGGTGAACAACGCGGCGATCTACGGCCAGATGCAGTTCGACCTGCTGCTGTCGGTGGACTGGGACTACTACAAGAAGTTCCTCGGCGTGAACATGGACGGCGCGCTCGCCTGCACCCGCGCCTGCCACCAGCACATGGTGCGGCGCGGCGGCGGCGCGATCGTGAACCAGTCGTCCACGGCCGCGTGGGTGTACTCGAGCTTCTACGGGCTGGCGAAGGCCGGGATCAACGCCCTGACCCAGCAACTCGCGCACGAACTCGGCGGGATGGGGATCCGGGTGAACGCGATCGCGCCGGGGCCGACGGACACCCAGGCCACCAGGACCGTGGTCGGCGGCATGACCGACCCGATCGTGGCGACGATGGCCATCAAGCGGCTGGGCCAGCCCGCGGACCTGGTGGGTGCGTGCCTGTTCCTGCTGTCGGACGAGGCAGCCTGGATCACCGGGCAGATCGTCAACGTCGACGGCGGCCAGGTCTTCCGGTGAGGGCTTCGGTGAAGTCTGATGGGGAGGTGGGCGGTGATCCGGCGGTGATCCGGCGGTGACCGACAGAGCGCAGGCGGAGCCGGTCGGGTTCATTGGCCTCGGCCAGATCGGCACGCCGATGGCCGCCCGGCTGACCGGCTGGCCGGGCGGCCTTATCGTGCACGACGCCAGGCCCGAGGCCATGGCGCCGCTGGCTGACGCGGGCGCCAAAACCGCGGCCAGCGTCGCGGAGGTGGCCGCGGCGGCGGGGATCGTCTCGGTGATGGTGCGCGACGACGACCAGGTCCGGGACGTGGTGCGGGCGGCGGCGCCGGCCGCCGATGGCCGACCGGTGATCATCGCCGTGCACGCCACGATCGCGCCGGACACCGCCGCCGAGCTGGCCGCGGAGGTGGCCGGCACGGGCGTCGAGGTGATCGACGCGCCGGTCAGCGGCGGGTTCATGGGAGCGCAGTCGGGCCGGCTCGCGGTCATGTTCGGCGGGTCGCGTGCGGCCTACGACCGGTGCCGCGCGCCGTTCAGCTGCTGGGCGGACCTGATCATGCACATGGGGCCGGTCGGCGCCGGGACCCGGGCCAAGCTGGCCCGCAACCTGCTGCACTTCGCCGCGTTCACCGCCGCCGCCGAGGCGCAGCGGCTCGCCGAGGCGGCCGGGCTCGATCTGCGCAAGCTCGCCAAGGTCGTACGGCACTCCGACGCCGTCACCGGCGGCCCCGGGATGATCATGCTGCGGCCGACCACCGCGCCAATGGACGCGGGCGACCCGCTGCGGGAGATCCTGCAGAACGTCCGGGCGCTGGGCGAGAAGGACCTGTGCCTGGCGCTCGAGCTGGGCGCCGGGCTCGGCGTGGACCTGCCGATGGCGCGGCTCGCGCTCGGCAGCTTCGCCGCCGGGCTCGGTCTTCCAGGGCCCGGCCTGCCGGACACAAACGGGCCGGCCCGGTGACCGACGACCGGCGCCAGCGCGGGCTGGACAAGATGAGCGAGGTCTACGGCTGGGACGTGCAGGACGGCCCCGGCGACTTCTTCGCCATCACCGTGGACCACCTGTTCGCCGAGATCTGGAGCCGGCCCGGCCTGTCCATGCGGGACCGCCGGCTGCTGCTGCTCGGCCTGCTGACCGGCCAGGGCCTGCAGGACGTCGCGGACATCCAGATCGGCGCCGCGCTGCGCACCGCCGAGCTGAGCCCGGATGAGCTGCGCGAGATCGCGATCTTCCTGACCCACTACGCGGGCTGGCCGGCCGGCGCCCGGCTCAGCATGCAGGTCGAGAAGCTCGTCGGCGAGCACGCCAAGGCGCAACGGCGCGAGCAGCGACCAGACGGCTAAAGGAGCAAGGCATGCGGCACGGCGTCGTACTGTTCAGCAGCGATCGCGGGATCACCCCCGCCCACGCTGCCGCGGCGGCGGAAGCGGCCGGCTTCGCCTGCTTCTATGTGCCCGAGCACACCCACATCCCGGTCCGGCGCGATTCGGTGCACCCGGGCACCGGAACCGCCGAGCTGCCGGACGACCGGTACCTGCGCACGCTGGACCCCTGGGTGGCGCTGAGCATGGCTGCCGCGGTCACTCACGCGATCCGGCTCGGCACCGCGGTCGCGCTGCCCGCCGAGCACGACCCGATCACGCTGGCCAAGACCATCGCCTCGCTCGACCATCTGTCCGGCGGCCGGGTCGAGCTTGGCGTGGGTTTCGGCTGGAACACCGACGAGCTAGCCGACCACGGGGTTCCGCCCGGGAAGCGCCGCGCGGTGCTGCGCGAGCACCTGGCGGCGATGCGGGCGCTGTGGTCCCAGGAGGAGGCCAGCTACCAGGGCGAGTTCGTCCGCTTCGGCGCCTCGTGGGCGTGGCCCAAGCCGGTACAGCCGCAGATCCCGGTGCTGGCCGGGGCGGGCGGGACCGACAAGACCTTCCGCTGGATCGCGAGCTGCGCCGACGGCTGGCTGACCACGCCGGGCGAGACCGACCTCGACGACAAGGTCGCGCTGCTGCACAAGGCCTGGCAGGAGGCCGACCGCGACGGCGAGCCCCGGGTCACGGCGCTGGCGGGCAAGCCGGACCCCGAACTGCTCGCGCACTGGGCCGACATAGGCGTGACCGACGTGGCATTCGGCCTGCCGGACCGCTCCCCGGACGAGGTCGTCGGCTACCTCGGCCGGCTGGCCGGGCGCCTGGGCCTGGGGGCCTGACGTGGCGGCCCCGGCGACCACGGCTCCGCTCCCGCTCGCCAGCCTCCCCCGGCCGCGGTTGCTGATCGGCGGCGAGCTGCGCGACGCGGCCGACGGGGCCGAGTTCCCGATCGAGAACCCGGCGACCGGCGAGCTCATCGGCCACGCGCCCGACGCCGGCGCCACCGACGCGGACGCGGCCATAGCGGCCGCCCGCGCCGCGTTCCAGGAAACGGCCTGGGCCACCGACACGACGCTGCGGTCCCGCTGCCTGCGGCAACTGAAGGCGGCGCTGGACGCGGACTTCGAGACGCTGCGCGCGATCACGATCGCCGAGGCCGGCGTGCCCCGGCTGTGGACCGACGGACCGCAGCTGCGGATGCCCGTCGACGGGCTTGACTACCTGGTCAAACTGCTGGACGGGTACGAGTGGGAGCAGGATCTCGGCCTCGCCGCGCCGCTCGGCATCCGAACCCAGCGGCGCGTCTGCCGGGAACCGGCCGGCGTGGTCGCGGCGATCACGCCGTGGAACTTCCCGAATCAGATCAACCTGGCCAAGCTCGGCCCGGCGCTCGCGGCCGGCTGCACGGTGGTGCTCAAGCCGGCCCCGCAGACGCCGTGGACCGGCGCCGAGCTCGGCCGGCTGATCGCCACGCAGACCGACATCCCGCCCGGTGTGGTGAACGTGCTCACCGCCAGCGGGGCCGCCGCCGCCGAGGCGCTCACGGACGACCCCCGGGTGGACATGGTCTCGTTCACCGGCTCGACCGCGACCGGCCGGCGGGTGATGGCTGCCGCGGCGCCGACGCTGAAGCGGGTCTTCCTCGAGCTCGGCGGCAAGTCGGCGGCCGTGGTGCTGGACGACTACGACCTGGCGGCCGCCGCCGCGCTCACCGCGTTCAGCGTGTGCATACACGCGGGCCAGGGGTGCGCGCTGACCACCCGGCTGATCGTGCCGCGTGACCGGTACGACGAGGCCGTCGCCGCCTGCGCGCAGGCCATGCGCGGGGTGACGGTCGGCGACCCGGCCGACGCCAGCACGGTCTGCGGGCCGGTCATCTCCGCCGCGCAGCGGGACCGGGTCGAGTCGTATCTCCGCTCGGCCGCCGCGGACGGCGGGAGCTTCGCGTGCGGTGGCGGCCGTCCCGCCGGGCGGGAGGCCGGGTACTGGATCGAGCCGACGGTCATCGCCGGGCTGGACAACGCCGCGCGCGCGGCCCGCGAGGAGATCTTCGGGCCGGTCCTGGTCGTTCTGCCGCACGACGGCGACGACCACGCGGTCGCGCTCGCCAACGACTCCCCGTACGGCCTGTCCGGCGCGGTCTTCGGCGGCAACCTCAGCCGGGCGCGCGCCGTTGCGTCGCGCATCCGGTCCGGCACGATCGGCATCAACGGCGGCGTCTGGTACTCGCCGGACGTGCCGTTCGGCGGCTATAAGCAGTCCGGCACCGGCCGGGAAATGGGCGTGGCCGGGTTCGAGGAGTACCTGGAGATCAAGTCGATCGCGTTGCCGGCCGGACAGGGACCATCATGAACATGGACGTGAACGTCGCCGACCTGGTCGCGGCCGTCGGGGACGCGCTGCCGGACCGGTGCGCGCTGGTGTGCGACGGGGACCGGCTCAGCTACCCGGAACTGACCGCACGCAGCAACCAGGTCGCGCAGCACCTCGCGGACGCGGGCCTGGCGCCGGACGAGCCGGTCGGCCTGTACCTGCTCAACTCCACGGCGTACATCGAGGCGCTGCTCGGCTGCATGGTCGCGCGCACCATCCCGGTCAACATCAACTACCGGTACACCGGGCACGAGCTGGCGCAGTTGCTCGGCAGCGCGCGGCTGGCGGGGCTCGTGGTCGACGCCGAGCACGCCTGGCTGGCGTCGGCCGTCGCGCCGTCCTGCCCCACCCTGCGGCACGTGGTCATCACCGGGCGCGATCCGGCTCAGCCGCCGCCGCGCTTCCCTGACCAGGTCACGGTCGTCGACTACGCTCCGGCAGTCGCGGCCGCGCCGGCCAGCCGGCCGGACAACGGGCGCAGCGGCGACGACAAGCTGATCATTTACACCGGCGGCACAACCGGGCTGCCCAAGGGTGTGCTGTGGCGGCACGAGGACTTCTTCTTCGCTGCGCTGGCCGGCGGCAACCACTACGGCCCGCCGCGGCAGAGCGTGGACGAGATCATCACGGCGGCCGCCGAGGTGCCCGCGGCCGGCTACGTCATCACCGCTCCGATGATGCACGGCGCCGGGACCTACACGCTGTTCTCCGCGTTCCTGCTCGGCGCGACGGTCGCGCTGTCCCGCAAGTTCGACGCCGCGACGGCGCTGCGGCAGGTCAAGGCCGAGCGCGCGATGGTGCTGCAGGTGGTCGGCGACGCGATGGCCCGGCCGATCGCCGACGAGCTGGCCGCCCGGCCCGGCGAGTACGACCTGTCCTCGCTGCTGGTCCTCGGCTCCGGCGGCGCGCTGCTGTCGGCGCCGGTGCGCGAGCAGCTGCACGCCGTGGCGCCGAACGTGTACATCACCGACCGGTTCGGCGCCTCGGAGACTGGTTCCGACGGCGAGCTCAGCGGGGACCTTGGCAGCCAGCCGCGGCTGGCGCACGCCGGGAACGTGCACGTTCTCGACGAGTCGCTGCGGCCGGTGCCACCGGGCGGGACCGGGCGGCTGGCCAAGTCGGGCCACGTGCCACTGGGCTACTTCGGCGACGAGGCCGCCACCCGGGCCACGTTCCCGGTCCTGGACGGGGTCAGGTACGCGCTGCTCGGCGACCTGGCCAGGGTCGCGGACGACGGGTCGATCGAGGTCCTCGGCCGGGGCTCCACGTGCATCAATACCGGCGGCGAGAAGGTGTTCCCCGAGGAGGTCGAGCAGGCGCTCAAGGGGCACCCCGCGGTGCTGGACGCCGTCGTGGCCGGGGTGCCGGACGAGCGCTTCGGCGAGCGGGTCGCCGCCGTGGCCGGGCTGCGGCCCGGCATGTCCGCGACCGAGGAGGAACTGCGCGCGCACTGCCGGGCGACGATCGCCGGGTACAAGGTGCCCGCCCGGATCGAGTTCGTGCCGTCCGTCGTGCGCTCGCCGTCCGGCAAGGCGGACTACCGGTGGGCACGCGCGGTGCTCGCCGGCACAGATGATGCTGGAGAGGCCGGAACGTGACGCTGCCGCCGCCCGGGCTCCGCATCGACCTGATGAGCGGGGAGTTTTTCGGCTCCGAGCCGTTCGGCGCGTACGCGTGGATGCGGGAGCACGCGCCCGCCTACCACGACGATGGCAACGACCTGTGGGCGCTGACCCGCTACGCCGACGTGAAGGCGGCCGGCACCGACCCGGCGGTGTTCTCGAACGCCGGCGGCATCCGGCCCAAGTTCCCGCCGCTGCCCATGATGATCGACTTCGACGCGCCGGAACACAGCCGGCGCCGCAAGCTGGTCAGCGCGGGCTTCACCCCGCGCCGGGTCAAGGCGCTGGAAGACCACGTCCGCGCCGTGTGCGACGACGCGATCGACGCGGTCTGCGAGCGAGGTGAATGCGACTTCGTGCGGGACATCGCCGCGCCGCTGCCGCTCAACATGATCGGCGACCTGCTGGGCGTCGACCGCGGCAACCGGCCGGCCCTGCTGCGCTGGTCGGAGGACATGCTCAGGTCGCAGGGCTCGCCGGACCCGGACGGCATGCAGGCCGCGATGCAGGCCTTCATCGAGTACGAGGCCTACATGGAGCCGGTTTTCGCCGATCGGTATCGCACTGGCGCTGACGGCGACCTGGTCGGCGCGCTCGTGCACGCCGAGATCGACGGCGACAAGCTGGACCACGACTCGCTCGTCTACGAGTCGCTGCTGATCCTCATCGGCGGCGATGAGACCACCCGGCACGTTCTGTCCGGCGGCATGCTGGCGCTGCTCGAAGATCCGCCGCAGCTCGAACGGCTGCGCGCCGACCCCGGGCTGCTGCCGGTGGCCGTGGAGGAGATGCTGCGCTGGGTGACCCCGATCAAGGACATGGCCCGCACCACGACCCGGCCGGTCGAGCTGCACGGCGTGCGGATCCCGGAAGGCGCGGAGGTGATGCTGATCTATCCCGCGGCCAACCGTGACGAGGCCGTCTTCGACCGGCCCGAGACGTTCGACGCGGCGCGGGAGCCGAACCCGCATCTGGCGTTCGGCTTCGGCGCGCACTTCTGCCTGGGCAACCAGCTGGCCCGGCTGGAACTGCGGGTCATGTTCGAGCAGCTGTTCACCCGGCTGCCCGATCTCGCGCTCGCGACCTCGGCGCCACTCCCCCGCCGAGCCTCGAACTTCATCAGCGGCCTGGAGTCCATGCCGGTCACGTTCACCCCATCCTCGGGCTGATGCATCACCTGGGCCGTCGCCGGGCGCGGGCACGGGCCGCCGAGCTCCTTGACCGGTTCGGCCTCGCCGACGCGGCCGACCGGCTCGTGAAGACCTGGTCGGGCGGCATGCGACGGCGTCTGGACTTGATCGCGAGCCTGATCGTGGCGCCCCCGGTGCTGTTCCTCGACGAGCCCACGACCGGCCTGGACCCGCGCAGCCGGGCCGAGATCTGGGCCGCCGTCCGCGCGCTGGCCGCGGACGGCACGACGGTCCTGCTGACGACGCAGTACCTCGAGGAGGCCGACCGGATCGCCGATCAGATCGTGATCATCGACGCGGGGCTGGTGACCGCGCAGGGCAGCCCGGACGAGCTGAAGGACTCCCTCGGCAGCCGGGTCGACGTGGTGCTGGCCAACGCCGGCGACCTGGATGCCGCCGAGGCCGTCCTGGCGGCAATCGTGACCGGGCCACCCCGGCTGGACGCGGGCGAGCGCCGGCTCACCGCTCCGGTGGCCGCGGGCGCGGTGACCCTGCCGGAGCTCGTCCGGAGGCTGGACGCCGCAGGGATCGCGGCCGAGGATGTCAGCGTCCGGCGGCCCACCCTCGACGAGGTCTTCCTGGACCGCACGCGGGCTACCCAGGGGTACGCGGCATGAGCGGCGCGTTGACCGACGGGGCTGCGGCGGCAGAGCGGGTGCTGACCAAGCTCAGGCACGATCCGACCGCGATCGCGCTGACCCTTGGCTCGCCGGTGGTCATGGTGGTCCTCTTCGGCTACATCCTCGGGAGCGCGATCACGGTGCCCGGCGGCGACTACCGCGCGTTCCTGGTCCCCGGCCTGTTCGCGACGATCGCGGCGAACATCGTGCCGTCGATGTTCACGATGGCGCGGGACAGTTCCCGTGGCGTGGTGGACCGGTTCCGGTCGCTGCCGATCGCGCGCACGGCGGTGCCGTTCGGTCAGGCGGCTGCCACGCTGGTCTACAGTCTGGCGACCTTCGTCCTGATGGCGCTGTGCGGGCTGGCAGTGGGGTGGCGGATCGAGCGCGGCGCCGGCTATGCAGTCGCCGCACTCGCCCTGCTCGTGGCCTTCCAGTTCGCCGCGACCTGGGTCGGCATGTACCTCGGACTCGTCCTCGGCAGTGAGCAGGCGGCGGGCCAGGCGTCGATCCTGATCTACCCCGTGACCATCCTGTCCAACGTTTACGTGCCGACCTCCGGAATGCCGGCCTGGCTGCGGGCCATCGCCGACTGGAACCCGATCAGCGCGCTAGCCGCGGCGATCAGGGACCTGTCCGGCAGCCCGGCGGCACCCACGAACGGGACGTGGCAGCTAGAGCATCCGGTGCCAGCCACCTTGGCCTGGACGGCGCTGTTGCTCGCCATCTTCGTGCCGCTGTGCACCCGCCGCTTCGCCCGCTCGTGACCGCGCGGCGCGAGGCCTATCCGACAATCCAAATCCTTCGGGATCATGAACGGGCTGCGGGCGGGGACGGGACGTGCGGAGTGCCATCGCGCATGGGGGGGAAGTCGAACGTCGCCGCCGTGGTCGCGCGGGTCAGCTTCGTGATGTCGGCCTCGGGCAGCACCTCGGTGTCGTCGTCGATGACGACCTCCCAGCGGCAGACCGGAACCCGGCCGGCCGGAACCCGGGGCGGCCGGTGCACCGCCCGGATCCGCGCCTTCGGGTTCACCGCCTGCGCGGTCACGTCGAACGTGCCGTCCTCGATCGTGTGGCACATGCTCCGAACGGTGCGCTCGCCGAACGGCTCGACGTCGAGCAGCGCGCCGCAGGATCGGAGCTGGAAGAAGCCGTGGTGCTCGTCGACGACCTCGTACTCGACGTCCATGTAGTGCTGGGCGAAGCCGGGGTCGAGCTGCAGCTGCTTGAAGATCGCCGGGACGCCGTCCCCCTCGATGTTCATGATCTTGCGGATGCGCTCGGTGTAGATCGGGCTGGCGCCGCGCCACTCGTCGATCGCCAGGTCCTCGACAGCCTGCGGCCCGTAGCGCAGCGCGACCGCGGCGAACACCGACCTGTCGAGCAGCTGCGCGATCAGCGCGTACTCCCGGACCAGACGAACCAGCGCCTCCTTGGACAGGTCCTCGAAGCGGAACTCCGGATCGAAATCGCCCGAGTAATCCTTGCGCTCAGCCATATTCTGAACTGTAGTCTGGACACATGTCCGGTACAACGGAGGCGGCTCGGGCGGCCGGGCAGCGGCACGACTTCACCGGCAAGGTCGCGATCGTGACCGGCGCGGCGCAGGGCATCGGCGAGGCCTACGCCCGCTCGCTGGCCGCCGCCGGTGCCGCCGTCGTCGTTGCCGACATCGCCGCGGACGCCGGTCAGGCGGTCGCGAAGCAGATCTGCGCCGACGGCGGGCGGGCCGCGTTCGTCCGCACGGACGTCGCAGACCCGGACTCCGCGCAGGCCATGGCCGAGTTCGCGGCTGGCGAGTTCGGCGGCATCGACTTTCTGGTGAACAACGCGGCGATCTACGGCCAGATGCAGTTCGACCTGCTGCTGTCGGTGGACTGGGACTACTACAAGAAATTCCTCGGCGTGAACATGGACGGCGCTCTCGCCTGCACCCGCGCCTGCCACCAGCACATGGTGCGGCGCGGCGGCGGCGCGATCGTGAACCAGTCGTCCACGGCCGCGTGGGTGTACTCGAGCTTCTACGGGCTGGCGAAGGCCGGGATCAACGCGCTGACCCAGCAACTCGCGCACGAACTCGGTGGGATGGGGATCCGGGTGAACGCGATCGCGCCGGGGCCGACGGACACCCAGGCCACGAGGACCGTGGTCGGCGGCATGACCGACCCGATCGTGGCGACGATGGCCATCAAGCGGCTGGGCCAGCCCGCGGACCTGGTGGGTGCATGCCTGTTCCTGCTGTCGGACGAGGCAGCCTGGATCACCGGGCAGATCGTCAACGTCGACGGCGGCCAGGTCTTCCGGTGAGGGCCTCGGTGAAGTCTGATGGGGAGGTGGGCGGTGATCCGGCGGTGATCCGGCGGTGACCGACAGAGCGCAGGCGGAGCCGGTCGGGTTCATCGGCCTCGGCCAGATCGGCGCGCCGATGGCCGCGCGGCTGGCCGGCTGGCCGGGCGGCCTGATCGTGCACGACGCCAGGCCCGAGGCCATGGCGCCGCTGGCTGACGCGGGCGCCAAAACCGCGGCCAGCGTCGCGGAGGTGGCCGCGGCGGCGGGGATCGTCTCGGTGATGGTGCGCGACGACGATCAGGTCCGGGACGTGGTGCGGGCGGCGGCGCCGGCCGCCGATGGCCGACCGGTGATCATCGCCGTGCACGCCACGATCGCGCCGGACACCGCCGCCGAGCTGGCCGCGGAGGTGGCCGGCACGGGCGTCGAGGTGATCGACGCGCCGGTCAGCGGCGGGTTCATGGGAGCGCAGTCGGGCCGGCTCGCGGTCATGTTCGGCGGGTCGCGCGCGGCCTACGACCGGTGCCGCGAGCCGTTCGGCTGCTGGGCGGACCTGATCATGCACATGGGGCCGGTCGGTGCCGGGACCCGGGCCAAGCTGGCCCGCAACCTGCTGCACTTCGCCGCGTTCACCGCCGCCGCCGAGGCGCAGCGGCTCGCCGAGGCGGCCGGGCTGGATCTGCGCAAGCTCGCCAAGGTTGTACGGCACTCCGACGCCGTCACCGGCGGCCCCGGGATGATCATGCTGCGGCCGACCACCGCGCCAATGGACGCGGGCGACCCGCTGCGGGAGATCCTGCAGAACGTCCGGGCGCTGGGCGAGAAGGACCTGTGCCTGGCGCTCGAGCTGGGCGCGGAGCTCGGCGTGGACCTGCCGATGGCGCGGCTCGCGCTCGGCAGCTTCGCCGCCGGGCTCGGTCTTCCAGGGCCCGGCCTGCCGGACACAAACGGGCCGGCCCGGTGACCGACGACCGGCGCCAGCGCGGGCTGGACAAGATGAGCGAGGTCTACGGCTGGGACGTGCAGGACGGCCCCGGCGACTTCTTCGCCATCACCGTGGACCACCTGTTCGCCGAGATCTGGAGCCGGCCCGGCCTGTCCATGCGGGACCGCCGGCTGCTGCTGCTCGGCCTGCTGACCGGCCAGGGCCTGCAGGACGTCGCCGACATCCAGATCGGCGCCGCGCTGCGCACCGCCGAGCTGAGCCCGGACGAGCTGCGCGAGATCGCGATCTTCCTGACCCACTACGCGGGCTGGCCGGCCGGCGCCCGGCTCAGCATGCAGGTCGAGAAGCTCGTCGGCGAGCACGCCAAGGCGCAACGGCGCGAGCAGCGACCAGACGGCTAAAGGAGCAAGGCATGCGGCACGGCGTCGTATTGTTCAGCAGCGATCGCGGGATCACCCCCGCTCACGCTGCCGCGGCGGCGGAAGCGGCCGGCTTCGCCTGCTTCTATGTGCCCGAGCACACCCACATCCCGGTCCGGCGCGATGCGGTGCACCCGGGCACCGGAACCGCCGAGCTGCCGGACGACCGGTACCTGCGCACGCTGGACCCCTGGGTGGCGCTGAGCATGGCCGCCGCGGTCACCAGCACTATCCGGCTCGGCACCGCAGTCGCGCTGCCCGCCGAGCACGACCCGATCACGCTGGCCAAGACCATCGCCTCGCTCGACCATCTGTCCGGTGGCCGGGTCGAGCTTGGCGTGGGTTTCGGCTGGAACACCGACGAGCTAGCCGACCACGGGGTTCCGCCCGGGAAACGCCGCGCGGTGCTGCGCGAGCACCTGGTGGCGATGCGGGCGCTGTGGTCCCAGGAGGAGGCCAGCTACCAGGGCGAGTTCGTCCGCTTCGGCGCCTCGTGGGCGTGGCCCAAGCCGGTGCAGCCGCAGATCCCGGTGCTGGCCGGGGCGGGCGGGACCGACAAGACCTTCCGCTGGATCGCGAGCTGCGCCGACGGCTGGCTGACCACGCCGGGCGAGACCGACCTCGACGACAAGGTCGCGCTTCTGCACAAGGCCTGGCAGGAAGCCGACCGCGACGGCGAGCCCCGGGTCACGGCGCTGGCGGGCAAGCCGGACCCCGAACTGCTCGCGCACTGGGCCGACATCGGCGTGACCGACGTGGCATTCGGCCTGCCGGACCGCTCCCCGGACGAGGTCGTCGGCTACCTCGGCCGGCTGGCCGGGCGCCTGGGCCTGGGGGCCTGACGTGGCGGCCCCGGCGACCACGGCTCCGCTCCCGCTCGCCAGCCTCCCCCGGCCGCGGTTGCTGATCGGCGGCGAGCTGCGCGGCGCGGCCGACGGGGCCGAGTTCCCGATCGAGAACCCGGCCACCGGCGAGCTCATCGGCCACGCGCCCGACGCCGGCGCCACCGACTCGGACGCGGCCATATCGGCCGCCCGCGCCGCGTTCCAGGAAACGGCCTGGGCCACCGACACGGCGCTGCGGTCCCGCTGCCTGCGGCAACTGAAGGCGGCGCTGGACGCGGACTTCGAGACGCTGCGCGCGATCACGATCGCCGAGGCCGGCGTGCCCCGGCTGTGGACCGACGGACCGCAGCTGCGGATGCCCGTCGACGGGCTTGACTACCTGGTCAAACTGGTGGACGGGTACGAGTGGGAGCAGGATCTCGGCCTCGCCGCGCCGCTCGGCATCCGCACCCAGCGGCGCGTCTGCCGGGAACCGGCCGGCGTGGTCGCGGCGATCACGCCGTGGAACTTCCCGAATCAGATCAACCTGGCCAAGCTCGGCCCGGCGCTCGCGGCCGGCTGCACGGTGGTGCTCAAGCCGGCCCCGCAGACGCCGTGGACCGGCGCCGAGCTCGGCCGGCTGATCGCCACGCAGACCGACATCCCGCCGGGTGTGGTGAACGTGCTCACCGCCAGCGGGGCCGCCGCCGCCGAGGCGCTCACGGACGACCCCCGGGTGGACATGGTCTCGTTCACCGGCTCGACCGCGACCGGCCGGCGGGTGATGGCTGCCGCTGCGCCGACGCTGAAGCGGGTCTTCCTCGAGCTCGGCGGCAAGTCGGCGGCCGTGGTGCTGGACGACTACGACCTGGCCGCCGCCGCCGCGCTCACCGCGTTCAGCGTGTGCATACACGCGGGCCAGGGGTGCGCGCTGACCACCCGGCTGATCGTGCCGCGTGACCGGTACGACGAGGCCGTCGCCGCCTGCGCGCAGGCCATGCGCGGGGTGACGGTCGGCGACCCGGCCGACGCCAGCACGGTCTGCGGGCCGGTGATCTCCGCCGCGCAGCGGGACCGGGTCGAGTCGTATCTCCGCTCGGCCGCCGCGGACGGCGGGAGCTTCGCGTGCGGTGGCGGCCGTCCCGCCGGGCGGGAGGCCGGGTACTGGATCGAGCCGACGGTCATCGCCGGGCTGGACAACGCCGCGCGCGCGGCCCGCGAGGAGATCTTCGGGCCGGTCCTGGTCGTTCTGCCGCACGACGGCGACGACCACGCGGTCGCGCTCGCCAACGACTCCCCGTACGGCCTGTCCGGCGCAGTGTTCGGCGGCAACCTCAGCCGGGCGCGCGCCGTTGCGTCGCGCATCCGGTCCGGCACGATCGGCATCAACGGCGGCGTCTGGTACTCGCCGGACGTGCCGTTCGGCGGCTATAAGCAGTCCGGCACCGGCCGGGAAATGGGCGTGGCCGGGTTCGAGGAGTACCTGGAGATCAAGTCGATCGCGTTGCCGGCCGGACAGGGACCATCATGAACATGGACGTGAACGTCGCCGACCTGGTCGCGGCCGTCGGGGACGCGCTGCCGGACCGGTGCGCGCTGGTGTGCGACGGGGACCGGCTCAGCTACCCGGAACTGACCGCCCGCAGCAACCAGGTCGCCCAGCACCTCGCCGCCGCGGGCCTGGCGCCGGACGAGCCGGTCGGCCTGTACCTGCTCAACTCCACGGCGTACATCGAGGCGCTGCTCGGCTGCATGGTCGCACGCACCATCCCGGTCAACATCAACTACCGGTACACCGGGCACGAGCTGGCGCAGTTGCTCGGCAGCGCGCGGCTGGCGGGGCTCGTGGTCGACGCCGAGCACGCCTGGCTGGCGTCGGCCGTCGCGCCGTCCTGCCCCACCCTGCGGCACGTGGTCATCACCGGGCGCGATCCGGCTCAGCCGCCGCCGCGCTTCCCTGACCAGGTCACGGTCGTCGACTACGCTCCGGCAGTCGCGGCCGCGCCGGCCAGCCGGCCGGACAACGGGCGCAGCGGCGGCGACAAGCTGATCATCTACACCGGCGGCACGACCGGGCTGCCCAAGGGTGTGCTGTGGCGGCACGAGGACTTCTTCTTCGCTGCGCTGGCCGGCGGCAACCACTACGGCCCGCCGCGGCAGAGCGTGGACGAGATCATCACGGCGGCCGCCGAGGTGCCCGCGGCCGGCTACGTCATCACCGCTCCGATGATGCACGGCGCCGGGACCTACACGCTGTTCTCCGCGTTCCTGCTCGGCGCGACGGTCGCGCTGTCCCGCAAGTTCGACGCCGCGACGGCGCTGCGGCAGGTCAAGGCCGAGCGCGCGATGGTGCTGCAGGTGGTCGGCGACGCGATGGCCCGGCCGATCGCCGACGAGCTGGCCGCCCGGCCCGGCGAGTACGACCTGTCCTCGCTGCTGGTCCTCGGCTCCGGCGGCGCGCTGCTGTCGGCGCCGGTGCGCGAGCAACTGCACGCCCTGCTGCCGAACGTGTACATCACCGACCGGTTCGGCGCCTCGGAGACTGGTTCCGACGGCGAGCTCAGCGGGGACCTTGGCAGCCAGCCGCGGCTGGCGCACGCCGGCAACGTGCACGTTCTCGACGAGTCGCTGCGGCCGGTGCCACCGGGCGGGACCGGGCGGCTGGCCAAGTCGGGCCACGTGCCACTGGGCTACTTCGGCGACGAGGCCGCCACCCGGGCCACGTTCCCGGTCCTGGCCGGGGTCAGGTACGCGCTGCTCGGCGACCTGGCCAGGGTCGCGGAGGACGGGTCGATCGAGGTCCTCGGCCGGGGCTCCACGTGCATCAATACCGGCGGCGAGAAGGTGTTCCCCGAGGAGGTCGAGCAGGCGCTCAAGAGGCACCCCGCGGTGCTGGACGCCGTCGTGGCCGGGGTACCGGACGAGCGCTTCGGCGAGCGGGTCGCCGCCGTGGCCGGGCTGCGGCCCGGCATGTCCGCGACCGAGGAGGAACTGCGCGCGCACTGCCGGGCGACGATCGCCGGGTACAAGGTGCCCGCCCGGATCGAGTTCGTGCCGTCGGTCGTGCGCTCGCCGTCCGGCAAGGCGGACTACCGGTGGGCACGCGCCGTGCTCACCGGCACAGATGACGCCGGAGGGGCCGGAACGTGACGCTGCCGCCGCCCGGGCTCCGCATCGACCTGATGAGCGGGGAGTTTTTCGGCTCCGAGCCGTTCGGCGCCTATGCGTGGATGCGGGAGCACGCGCCCGCCTACCACGACGAGGGCAACGACCTGTGGGCGCTGACCCGCTACGCCGACGTGAAGGCGGCCGGCACCGACCCCGCGGTGTTCTCGAACGCCGGGGGCATCCGGCCCAAGTTCCCGCCGCTGCCCATGATGATCGACTTCGACGCGCCGGAACACAGCCGGCGCCGCAAGCTGGTCAGCGCGGGCTTCACCCCGCGCCGGGTCAAGGCGCTGGAAGAGCACGTCCGCGCCGTGTGCGACGACGCGATCGACGCGGTCTGCGAGCGAGGTGAATGCGACTTCGTGCGGGACATCGCCGCGCCGCTGCCGCTCAACATGATCGGCGACCTGCTGGGCATCGGCCGCGGCAACCGGCCGGCCCTGCTGCGCTGGTCGGAGGACATGCTCAGGTCGCAGGGCTCGCCGGACCCGGACGGCATGCAGGCCGCGATGCAGGCCTTCATCGAGTACGAGGCCTACATGGAGCCGGTGTTCGCCGACCGGCGCCGGACCGGGGCTGACGGCGACCTGGTCGGCGCGCTCGTGCACGCCGAGATCGACGGCGACAAGCTGGACCACGACTCGCTCGTCTACGAGTCGCTGCTGATCCTCATCGGCGGCGATGAGACCACCCGGCACGTTCTGTCCGGCGGCATGCTGGCGCTGCTCGAAGACCCGCCGCAGCTCGAACGGCTGCGCGCCGACCCCGGCCTGCTGCCGGTGGCCGTGGAGGAGATGCTGCGCTGGGTGAGCCCGATCAAGGACATGGCCCGCACCACGACCCGGCCGGTCGAGCTGCACGGCGCGCGGATCCCGGAAGGCGCGGAGGTAATGCTGATCTATCCCGCTGCCAACCGTGACGAGGCCGTCTTCGACCGGCCCGAGACGTTCGACGCGGCGCGGGAGCCGAACCCGCATCTGGCGTTCGGCTTCGGCGCCCACTTCTGCCTGGGCAACCAGCTGGCCCGGCTGGAGCTGCGGGTCATGTTCGAGCAGCTGTTCACCCGGCTGCCCGATCTCGCCCTCGCCACCTCGGCGCCACTCCCCCGCCGAGCCTCGAACTTCATCAGCGGCCTGGAATCCATGCCGGTCACGTTCACCCCGCCCCGGCCAGTGACCACGACTTGAACCGATGTTGGTCCGAAAATAGACTAGCGAGACCTATACTTCTAACCATGAGCATAGCCGCGACGCCCGTGCCGCTATCTGAAGCCAAGGCCCGTCTGTCTGAGCTGGCCAGGCGAGTACGCCAGCAGCATGAGCGGATCACTCTGACTCGCAATGGGGAGCCAGAAGCGGTCTTGCTGTCGGTCGATGACCTTGAAGGCCTGGAGATGACCCTTGAGATCCTTGGCGACAGCGATACTGTCGCGCGTATCTCGGAGAGCCTGGCAGCACTAGGGCGCGGCGAGCCCGGTGCCGACATGGCCACTGTCCGCCAGGATCTGGCACGGCGCCGAGCCACCGGGGCCTGACCATCGAACCAGAGAAGCGATACGAGGTCCGGTTCCAGCCTGCCGCAAGGCGAGCGATCTCCCAGCGGCTCCCGGAGAGCGTTGCCGCTGCCGTGCTCGAGTTTTGCGATGCCGCGCTCGCGGTCAACCCGCATCGCGTCGGCAAGCCGCTGTTCGGGCCCCTCGCCGGATGTCACGGTGCCCGGCGAGGCACCTACCGGATCGTCTACCGGATCGATGAAACCGCCCTCCTGGTACACGTCCTTGATATCGACCACCGCTCGGAGATCTACCATCGCCCGCATCAGTGACGACCATGATCTTCATGCCGCAGAATTGGTAGGCGTGGATGCTGGGCGCGCGTTTCCTGCTCGTTGCTCGCCCATATCAGGTCGAGCACCTGAGTGCAGCCGTCGCACAGTTTGAAGCTGTCGGCTGGGCCGGGGACTTCGACGTCACCAGCGGCCGATCGGCACGACGATGTCCCCCATCGTTTCCGTCACGGCCAGACTGTGCTGACGAGCAGTCATCGCGGCAGCAATGGCGTCTCGTTGGTCTTGGTTCGTGCGTACGGGCACGCCACCAAGCCCAAGGGCTGCCAGTCCGTGCCGAGTCCAGACCGCGCGGGTCCGAGGACTTCGCTTGCCGTGCCAGCGAGTCCATGAGGCAGTCGGAAAAACCTCGATGACCTCAACGTCGTGAGCCGCAAGCGCTTGAAACAGAGCGAGCCCCTCGAGGATCCAGGCGTAGTAGGCGCTCGCGTGCACATGCTTTGCGTCGGGTGTCCAGCGGATGCCGCAGATCGACCTGGCGAGCTGAAGCTCGCCGTCGCGGGCAGTCCGTCCCTCGGGTGCGCAGCAGCACGGGCTGTCAATCGCGACGACGGCCGGCCGGTGCATCATGGCAAGGTCAATGACCTGCGTGCGCGTCAAGTGGCTCTGGAGCGCCAGAACCCGGCGCTCATCGATGACCGCGACGTCGAAGCCCTTTCGCTTTCCACCCACATCAACGCCGACCCACGCAGTCACGTGACAAAGCATGCCCCCACTCCCGTACCGCCCGCACTCTGAACGGTCGTACAGGATCTGCCATGTCCGTGGTTACCTCGGCGCGGTCGGCGCCACTGCCGAGCACGCTTAGAGCGAGACACCCGCCCGAATGATGGCGCCCGGTCGGCGGCAGAAAAGTGCAGGGTGTGGCCGTCAGGTGTCCAGCCGGAGAATCGTTTCTTCGATGTCCTCATTCCGTCCCGCGGCGAACGACTTCTCGGTCCCTATTGCCTTGAAGCCGCATTTTTGAAGGACGCAGAGTGAAGTGGCATTGTCGCTGCCTGCACGGGCGTACAGCGGCCGGGCGGTTACCAGTTCCAGGAGCAGCGCCAGGGACTGGGTCGCGATGCCCTTCCCCAGGCCGCGCGGTCGATCCAGTAGGTGACCTCGGTCTGGGCCCCGGCGGGGAAGCTGGCGATGCTTCCTGCGAGGTGTCCGTCGCAGATCACGGCCCTCAGCGTGATGTCCGGTGAGCTTCTCACCCTGGCCATGTGCGCGTCGAAGGCGTTCCGGTTGTCAGGGTCCTCGGGCGTGAAGGCAGCCATCCGGACGCCTTCCGGATCACGCATCTGCTCGAACAAGGTATCCAGATCCCGATCCTCTACCGGGCGCAGCGCGATAACAGCCACATGCACACCTCCTGCCATCCGCCCGGTCCGCGCGGAGCCTAACTGCCCCTGCCCTCGGCCTGCTCGTTAGGTGCGTGGGCACACTACCGGCGGCAGAGTAAACTGGCGAACTACTTTAGGCGAGCTGGCGGCGTAGGACTTCGTCTGTCGCCCGAGTCGCAAGCTCACTCTTATCTACCACCGCAATGAGGCGCCCGTCCGTAGTGAGCCCGGTGAAGCGATGCCGGCGTAGATTCACCTGGTATTGGAGCAAAGGGGTGAGCGGGCCGTGCGGCAGTGCCTCGGTATCTAGGTACGCCCCTAGCCAGCTCCTCAGGAGGTCACTCGTGACGATTTGCTTCGCCTGAGCTTCGTTCCAGTCAAACTTTGCGGGCCAGCTCATGAGGATACTCGTGATCTCAGTGTTCCGATCAAGCGGCGCATTGATATCACCGGCCAGCGCTGCCATGTTCCGCAGATCCCGGTAGTTCCGCTCGTATTGTGGGAATTTCTCTGCAAGTCTCTCGCGCGCAGCTTTGGGGTCAATCATTCCAACCCATATTTCCTCTTCCTGGGCGCGCACGAAAACTAGCCGTTCAACCGCCGTATAGTCTGTAGCTAGAGCGGCCACCAAGTAAACCCGCGTTGACCACCAATAGTCATTGTCGCGCAAGTTTAGCCGCAGCAACCTCGCATCAGCTTGTATAGCCGCCCGGAGATTTGCGTCCAATTCCGGCGATCCCGATGGTCCCATTTCTGCGATCGCCATGACAACTCGCGTGAGATCGACTTGAACAGGGACGGTGATCTGGGCGAGCGAAACCTCGACGGAAAATGCCTTGATCCCCGTAATGCGATCGCCGACCACAGCAATCAGGATGGGTGCAGCGGCAACTATCCCTGCCACCAGCGCGACGGTGCCTGACACGCCGAAGCCCCAGCGCGCCACTATGGCAACGAGCCCGAATACCGCTACGATCGCATAGCCGACCGTAATGATCTTCGCCCGACGGTTGCGCATTAGTGCAGGAACCATCGACACCTCCTGCGCACGAGTGTGCGCCTGCATCCCCGCATCCGTCCACCGACAGAGATGGCAAGGTACGCTGCGCGGCTTGTGCAGGCCGTTGGTCACGGCGCTCCGCTGCGTGACCCTGACGATCGTCGACGGTGACACGGACCCGCGCGCATCTACGTGAAAGCCATTTGCCGGCGGCGGGCATGAGCTGCGAACGCCGCCCGCCGCATCGCGTAAGCGGCTACCCCAGCCGGCCAGTGGCCCAACCGACTCGCAGCAGATGCGTACATTGCAGCGGGTGGGTGCTCAACTCGATAGTTAGTGCTTGGCGGCTTCCAGGTGACCAATCCGACTCATGCGACGTCGCCTGCCGGGCTTACAGCGTTTATAGGTCAGACTTCGTCTTATGCCGTGGCGCTAGTGCGCAGGTCCTGGCCGCTTAGATGTAAGTTAGTTGCGGCACGCCCAGACATCAGAAGCCAAAGCGTGAAGGCTGTTGCCAGACGTTCGGCGCCGGTTGGCCTCTATGCTAAGGGACCATGGAGGAGGTAGAGCAGCGACGGTTGGGGGAACTGGTACGAGAAGCTCTGCAGAGTGCACGGATCGAAGTGACCGAGCGCCTGCAGGCCATTGGCCAGCCGCTGTCAATGATGATGCGCCAGACCGTCGTTCAACGGAGTGAGCAGGACTCGGGTTACGGCTGGCGGACAGCGCAGCAAGACGTCCGGGTCGGAAGCATCTTTCTCAACCACGTCTTTTATGATCCTACGGATGGGCTACTGCTGAACGTTCCCCTTCCACTACGCGACCACTGCCCAGCCCTCGCTGCATACCTGAACGACAGAACGGAGTTGGGCGCTAGGCCGACTCCACTGCTGCCCAGCGAGACGGGACCTGACGCTGTTCTAGTTCGCTATGTGGCCCCGATGGCGTACTACTACCTGCAGGCGCTGCCTGATCTGGGGAACGATGACCTCTCCCTGATACTGCGTTTGACAACACAGCTTCAGCAGCTGATCGCCCAAGATGTGATTCGGCACCGCTGGCAGTTGGCCCTCGGCGGCCTGCTCTTCGATCAGGCGTTCAAGTACGCGGAGTTCGGCTCAGGCCATTGACGCCGATGGAACGCGCTGCTCTTGCCGAACCTGATCTTGTGGGAGGCCGGATGCGGGGATTGCCGGGCAGTGATCTCGTGCTGCCGTCATCTTTCGCAATCGCCTTGCCATCAGCCCTCCTGGAGATAACTACCGAGCGACCACCAACGCAGCAGTACGATCGGTCGACAATGCCGAACGCCGTGGCGTTGGCGTTCTTCCTGTCGGGGTTTGAGATCAGCGGTACTGGCGTGATTCCCAACTTTGATGAGCCCAGGTGGGTCACGCGTGGCTTCGCTCATACTCCATTCCCGCTGGCCGAGCGTGCGATCTCTTCGGAAGCGCCTTTCTCCGAGCGCGAATTCAAGGCTGTAGTCGATCTTGCCTATAAGATTCCTGAGTTCGCGGGTACAGAGGGCGACTCTCGAGCGGTAGCGCTCTTCCGTGCCCTGCGAGCGCTGGGCATGCACTACCAGGAGTCAGGGTTCTCAAGGCTTCGCCATCGCCCTTGAAGCAGCGCTCCTCGGCGGATCGCAGACCGAGCTCGCTTACAAGTTCCGTCTCTACGGCTCTCTCTTCCTGCGGGACGAGTTCGATTCAAACGAGACGTTCGAACGACTGAAGAGGGATCTACGAGCTGCGCTCCAACCTGGTGCACGGCGGGCGGGTCAAGCTGGCTGACCTCGGGCTCGCGACCAACGACGCGGCCGAACTGGCCAAGGCGGTGATTCGTAAGGCGGTCAAGTCCGTGCCCGATCCCGTGACGCTCAATGCGGCTGCGCTAGGGGCTTGGACCGGCCTCGGCGCGCATAGTTGAGCTACTCGTGGAACTGCACAGACAGTCGGGTTGGGTGGTGGTAACCGCGTTCTGTCACTCAGGAAGGTCGCCGAAACGATCGCCTTCGCTGTCTCCCAGCCAGGCTCGGTCGACATCGACGAAATCATCGTGCGACCGACTATCCAGCCCTGGGGCCGCATTTTCGGCCAAATCAAAGATCATAAGCTCCCATACCAGGCGCGGCAGAAGAGGATGCCTTCACTGACCCACGTCGGGGCCCTGTCAGCATTGCGGGATGGGTCAGCTTGATGTTCCGCTGATGGACCAGCGCCGCGAGCCTGGAGAAGTCAGTGCCGGACTGAGGCGGGAACTGATCGCCTGCTGGATCACGGTCAGCAATGCCGGAGGAGCAGCCGGGTTTCCGTTTCCGCCCGTCGATGAGGCTATCGTCGCCCCGGTGGCTGACCAGCTCATCGCCAGCCTCAGCCCGGGGGGCAGCCGGCTCCTGCTCGCGCTGGTCGGCAATGCCCTGGCCGGGTGGGTGCACCTGTGGCGTCATCCCGATCCGGTTGTCGCTCATTGGGGCACCATCAGCCATCTGCAGACTCTGCCCGCCTTCCGCGGTCAAGGTATCGGCGGCGCTTTGATGACGCACGCCCGGCACGTTGCCCGCGAGGAGATGGGCCTGGAGCAGCTCCACCTCGCCGCGCGTGGCGGCACCGGGTTGGAGCGTTTCTACTCCGGGCTGGGCTGGGAGGTCACCGGCCGATGGCCCGGCGCTCTGCGGTTCGCGCCAGGCGACGACCGTGACGAGAGACTATGATTCTTGCCCCACTGTGATGCTGCCCGGCCACGCCACTCGCCGCAGATGAGGATGGCCGCCCGAAGCGCGCTGATGCATAAACATACGGTCGGCCCGCCGCCCGCCGGGCTGGGTGACCGTGACTGCCACGCAGTGCAAATGGCTCCAGATAACCGCGCGCCGACCCGCCGTTCTGGACTGCGACCGAGTCCCCGACCTAGATGTCGCGGTAGCGCCCGAACGGGATGATCCGCGGCGAGGCTCGCGGCGCCGCCTGCTGGAAAGCCGTCTGCCGCAGCGGCCAGACTTACGCATGCTGCTCGTCCCCGCCGTCGTCTCCTGCCTGGGCCGATCAGGAGCAGGAGTTCGCCGAGCCGCTCGCCCGGTACGTTTTGTATGCCGGGCCAGGCCGCAGCGTGCCCTGCGCCGCCGGGCGGATTGACTGACTGGATGACGAGGAGGGCACCGCGACCAGGGAACCAGGCCGCAGGCTCATCGCCTCGAACAGGCGGGCCCGGCACGACTACACGATCCTCAAGACATACGAGGCCGGGATCGTCCTGATCGGCAATGAGGTGAAATCCCTGCGCGCCGGCCACGCGTCTTTGGTCGACGCGTTCGTCCAGGAGCACGACGGCGAGCTGATGCTCCATGGCCTGCACATCCCCGAGCACGCCTACGGCCGCCACGGCACCCGCGCGCTGCACCAGCCCCGTCGCACCCGCAAGCTGCTCCTGCACCGCACCGAGATCGACAAGATCACCGGGAGGCTGGGCGACACCGGCGTCGCGCTCGTGGCGCTGTCGCTGTACTTCCAGGACGGCTGGGCGAAGGTGGAGATCGGCCTGGCACGCGGCCGGCGGTCCTTTGACAAGCGGCAGGCAATCGCCCAGCGTGACGCCGATCGGAGATCGCCCGCGAGCTCAGCGATCGGCTGCGTGGTCGTCGGCGACGGCCCCGCAGATCGAGCTGAACAGCCAACAGTGCAGACAACCGCCCGACGCCCCCGATCCAGGCGAACAGCGAAAGCTCTGACAGGCCGCAGTATCATGAGCGACGGCCGCCGGGGCCCGTGTGCCCGCCATCTGTCAATCTCCAAAGAGCCTTCGCGCTACAACAGCAAAGTTGGATCATCTGCGCGTACCTTATTGGGCTGCACCGATTAGATTGTGCGCGCCGAATCGGCGATCCGAGCGCTCGCTGAAGAAAACGCGGCCGCGAGCCCTGACGTAGTTGATCACGTGAACCATGCATGGCTATGCGCTTGCGGGCATATATGCAGCGGCGATTCGCACACTATTTTCGGCATGAGTGCGAGTCTGAGCATCGAGCGAATGCGTTCAGATCAACCGTTCGTTGCGACGCGAGGTCGCACGTGATGAGTGAGCTACGTCGATGGAGGTCTGGCTGATGCTGGAGACATAGTACAGGTCAGTGTTCGACCTGTCCCCGCCGTGACGTGCGTGGCTGCTTCCTGCGTGGTCGGGTGCGGAGCTCGCGGGAAAGCCCGAGGGTCCCGTTCCGGCCGGGGGCCACAGGTGAGGGGAAGGCTGGTATAGGGTGAATGCCAGTGAAGTCTTGCTGATGCCTCGTTAATCATGCGTCCTGGGACGGTTTGCGGTGCCGGGATGATAGGGACCGGCCGTTGGGAGGCGGCAGGCGGCGGCCGGGATGGTGCGTGGTCGTGTGGGCACCGCTGTCCCCGGGGTACAGAGAGCGCCCGGCCCGGCTGGGTCTCATGCGTGCGGAACGTGGAAACCCCGTGGGGTCCGCGCTGCTGGCTGGCGGTGTCGGTAAGCCGACCGTAAGGGGGGCGGAATCCCCGGGCGGGACAGGATGCCTCAAGAAGCGAATGCCGGCAGCCGAAAGGCAGCAGGAAAGCGGGGCGGTTATGACCGGCTCCTCCGCCGGGCGGCTGTCGTATAACTGGCCGGATACCGGGCCGGGTGCCGGGTGCGAAAGCGCGCTGACGTGGGGCAGGTGAGCCTGTTGAAGCGAGGCGGCAAAAGCCGCTGGAACCGAAGGACAAGTTGGACGCCGATGAGAGGAGAGTGTTCGCGCTGGGGATGGCGGCCCTGGATGAGGTGAACGGACCGGAGGACCGCCCCGCAGGCTGGACGACGCCGCCGAATGGGACGGGATCGACTGGCGGGCGCACGAGGGGGAGGTACGGCGGCTGCGGCAGCGGATCTTCAAGGCGGCGCAGGAAGGGGACTGGGCCAAGGTCAGGAACCTGCAGAAGCTGATGCTGCGGAGCCGGTCGAACACGCTGGTGAGCGTGCGGCAGGTGACGCAGCGCAACGGTGGGACGCAAGACGGCGGGGATCGACGGGGAGGTCGCGTTGACCACCGAGGCAAGGGCCGAGGTGGCGGTGCGGGTGCACCAGTCCATCTCGTCGTGGAATCCCCGCGCGGTCAGGCGCGTGTATATACCGAAGGCATCAAACCGTGCGAAGCTGAGGCCGCTCGGAATTCCCGTGCTCATGGACCGGTGCCATCAGGACCGGGTCAAGAACGCACTGGAACCCGAGTGGGAGGCCCGGTTCGAGCCCAGATCGTATGGGTTCCGGCCGGGCCGCGGCTGCCACGACGCGATCGGGGCCATCTACAACGCGTGCAAAGGCCCGATGGCCAAGCGCGTGTGGGCGCTGGACGCAGACCTGGCTGCGGCGTTCGACAGAATCGACCACGAGCACCTACTCGCCGCGATCGGGTCGTTCCCGGCCAGGGAGATGATCCGAGGCTGGCTGAAGGCGGGGGTGTTCGAGGCGGGTAAAGGGTTCGCGCCGACCGAGGAGGGAACCCCGCAGGGCGTCGTTATGTGCAGCTGAGCATAACCCGCCTTATGAGCAGTGCCGGGTTATGCGCAGCGCCGTCCTGATGTCCCTGGTGAGGGCGATGACGGGGATCGACCACTGCGCATAACCCTTCCTGGTACTGTGGCTCACAGGCTGGCGAGCCAGCTGAGCAGTCCGGGGTCCTGGTTCCATTCGGGCAGGTCGTCGGTGACGATGTCGGTGTAGGCGGCTTCGAGGGCTTTGCGTTTGGCCTCGGTGGAGGCGCGGGCGTAAATCTCGGTGGTGGACAGGTCGACGTGTCCGAGGATGTCGCGGATGTAGGGCAATGGCACGCCTGCCTCGTAGAGGTGCATGGCCTGGCTATGGCGTAGGACGTGCGGGCTGAGGTCGGCGCTGGCGAGTGCGGGGTCGCCGGCCTGGGCCTGGTATTTGCCGATGATCCAGGCGATCCCGCCGCGGCTGAGTTTGCTGCCGTGCTGGCTGGTGAACAGCGGGTGGTCGTCGTGGCCGGGCTTGTCGAGGCCGTGCTCGGCCAGGTAGGCGCTCAGCAGCGCGGCGGTGTTGCCGCCGAGCGGAACGTGGCGGATCTTGCGGCCCTTGCCGGTCAGCACGGCCAGCGGCGGGGGTTGCAGGCGGATGTCGCGCACGGTCAGGTCGGCGAGTTCGGAGACCTGGCGGCGGTGTCGTAGAGGGTGGCCAGCAGGGTCGCGTCACGGCGGCCTCGCCGGGTGGACCGGTCGGGCTGGGCGAGCAGAGCGCGGGTCTGCTCGGCAGTCAGGTGATTCACGCCTGCCCTGGGCTTTTTCTTGGCGGGGATGGCGAGGATGTCCTGGCAGCCGGCCATCCTGGCCGGGTCCTGGGCTTGCAGCCACCGGAAGAACGAGCTGATCGCGGCCAGGCGCTGGTTGCGGGTGGAGATGCTGTTGTGCCGTTCGGCCTCCAGCCAGGTCAGGAACGCGGTGATCGCCTCAGCGTCGATGTGTCGAGGGTGAGTTTCTCGGGAGGGATTGAGCTGGCGTCGCGGAACAAGGTGATCAGCAGTTTGAAGGTGTCCCGGTAGGACGCGATCGTGTTCGGTGAGCTGCCCCGCAGCCCGGCCAGGTGCGAGGTGAGGAAGCGGTGCAGGAACACCGCGAAGTCAGTCGCCATCGCCCGCCCCGGCCATGAGGGGCGGGACGATGTCTCCGAGGGCTTGCTGGACCCGGGCGATGATGTGCGGGTAGGACTCGGCGGTCAGCCGCAGGTAGTAGTCGGTGTCGGCGATCGAGGAGTGACCCATGTAGGTCTGAAGGACCGGCAGTAGCGCGCCGGCGTCCTCGCCGCCCGCGAACCACGGCCAGGTTATGGACCGCATCGAGTGACGCAGGTCGTGGACCCGCGGGCCGCGGCCGCGGCCGCCGTGGGGAATGCGGGCCTGCCACAGGAACCGGCGGAAGTTCTTGTCGATGTTGGCGAGCGTCAGCGGCCGCCCGGCCGTGCCGGGGAAGAACCAGTCCCCGCCGGTGCGCCCGGCCACCTGGGCGTGGTAGTCAGCGAGCCGTTGCCGCAGCGGCGCGCTGACGGGGACCTGCCGGTCCTTGCCGCCCTTGCCGTCGCGGATAGTCAGCACGCCGGCGTCGACGTCCACGTCACCGAAGTGCAGCAGTCGCGCTTCGGAAGCACGCAGGCCGCAGGCGTAGATCGTGCGGAACAGCACCGGCATGACCAGGTGCCGGAACGGCACCTGGGAGTCGTAGTGGCACCGGTCGGTCTGGGCGAACAGGGCCGCCAGTTCCTGGCCGGTGTAAATGTGCGGGACGTAGCGGGCGGGCCGGGGCAGCGCCCCGCCGGGCAGCACGTAGGCCTGGATGCCGCGGCGGCCCAGCCAGCGGGCCAGCTCCCGCACCGGCGCGGCCAGGCCCTGCAGCGTCGCCGGCGTGACACCCCGCTGCCGGGCCGCGGTGATCCACGCCTCGACCGAGGCCCGGTCCGGTGCCTGCAGCCCGGGGAACCAGCTGCGCAGAACGCGGCGAACCGGGCCAGCACCCGCTCCTCGGTGTCGTACTTATAGCCCGTGGCGCGTTTCTCGGTGACCAGCGCGGTGATCGCGCCCGCCATCGTGATCGCCGCGGTCACCGTGACCCCCCTGTCGCCGGCGCGTCCGGGTCCAGCGCGCACCTGGCCAGCAGACCGAGGGAGGACTTCAGGTAGACGCCGGTCGACTGGACGGACAGGTGGCCGAGGATGTCGGCGATCTGCTCGACCGGCGTGCCGCCCTCCATCAGCCGGGTGGCCAGCGAATGCCGGAGCGAGTGCATGCCATGACGGCGTTTCTCGCTCACCGGCACGTGCGCGGCCCGGGCGTGCTTGACCAGGATCTGATGCAGATGGTCCTGGTCGGAGAACGGCCCGATCGGCGCGTGGTGCCGCAAGAACACCTGCGGGCAGTCGCTGGCAGGCCGGCCATGGCGGATGTAGTCGATCACCGCCCAGCCGACATCCTTCAGCAGCGGCAGCTGCACCGGGTGGCCGGTCTTGGCCTGCGTCACCAGCAGCTGGTTGCCAGGCCAGTCGAAGTCGGCGAACTCCAGCCGGCGTATGTCGGCGCCGCGCAGGCCCAGCCTGGCGATCAGCAAGATGATCGCGTAATCCCGTTTCCCGCACGGGTTGTCCCGGTCGATCGCCTCCACGATCCGGGCGACCTCGCCCGGACCCCACACCGACGGGATCCTGGCCTGCCGGGACGAGCGCGCCGCCGGCACCGCGTCCAGGCAGGCGGCATCGACCAGGCCGGCAGCGGACGCGAACCGCAGGAACGACCGGACTGCGCACAGCTTCTGCTCGACCGTCTTGAACTGGTAGCCGGCCAGCGTGGCGACGAACGCGCTGATCGTCGCGGCGTCACAGCAGGCCAGCCCGCCGCGCGTCGCGGTAAACGCGACGAACTCCCCGGCCAGCGTCCCGTAGGTCCGCACCGTCGAGACCGAGCGCCCCGAAGAGCGCAGGTGCGCCTGGAACGCAGCGACCGCCTCGGCGCCCGCGGCGTCCAGCTTGCTCACCGAACGGCTATAACGCCGCAGCACCGCCCCGTGTGCCTGGTACTCGCCGAGCATCGCGGCGACCCTGAACAGATAGATGTCGTTCGGCTTCAGGGTGCCGGCCTGCTCCTTGGCGAAGAAGCCGCACGCCTCGTCGACCCACGCCATCGCCGCGTCCAGCGAGAACTCCTCGATGCCGAGGGCATCGAAATGGTTCTGCATCCGGCGCCAGCAGCCCCGGTACCAGACCATCGTCGCGTCCTTGTAACCAAGACGCCGCAACTCCGCGTCCAGGTCCCGCACCAGCGCCGACAAAGCAGACATGACAGCTGACCTCCGATCACGAAGACCCGGCACCATGCCGGTCCGCATGATCAAGATCATCAGCGCGTTATGCGCAGCGGTCGACCCCCGTCGTCGCTGTCACCAGGGACATCAGGACGGCGCTGCGCATAACCCCGCACTGCTCATAAGGCGGCGTGATCTTCGCCGTGCCTGCTGAACGTCGCGCTGCACGGGCTGGAGGAGGCCGCCGGGGTCCGGTACCGGGCCTCCGGCGCGAGGCCGGGAAAACCAGAGCCGGTTCCCCGGTCGCGGTCAGGTACGCCGACGACGTGGTCGTGCTCTGCCACACCCAGGAGCAGGCCGCAGGTCAAGGCGCGGCTGGCGGAGTGGCTGGCGCCCGGGGGCTGGCCTTCAACGAGGACAAGACGCGGATCGTCCACCTCAGCGAGGGCTTCGACTTCCTCGGGTTCAACGTCCGCCGCTACCGCTGCAAGCTGCTGATCAAGCCGAGCCAAGGCGGCCATCAGGCGGGTCCGGGAACGGCTCGCGTCCGAAATGCGCACCCTGCGCGGCGCGCAACGCGATGGCGGTCATCGCCACGGCTCAACCCCATCATCCGGGGCTGGGCGGCCTACTACCGGGGCGTGGTGTCATCCAGGCTGTTCGGCGCCTGGATCATTACCTGTGGCACATCACCTACAAGTGGGCCACATGGCGCCACAACAACAAGCCGAAACGCTGGATCGTCGCGCCGGTACTTCGGCAAGTTCAACAAGTTCAGGAACGACCACTGGGTATTCGGTGACCGCGACAGCGGCGCCTACCTGGTCAAGTTCTCCTGGACGGCCATCGAACGGCACGTGCCGGTCAAGGGCGCGGCATCCCCCGATGACCCCGCCCTGGCCAGCTACTGGGCCGAACGGCGGAAGAAGGTGAAACCCCCGCTCGACAGGTACACCCTGCGCCTGCTATCCAGGCAGGACGGGCTTGCCCGCTCTGCGGAGACCACCTGCTCATCCGCCGACCAGCCACCCCAGTCCCCCGAGCAATGGGAACGGTGGTGGCTGCAGGTCACCCGCAAGGCGATAGCCGCCAGCTACCTCACCCACAACGGCAGACCCGGCCCGGCCGACGATGACCAGACCCGCCTCGTGCACGCATCCTGCCAGCGGGCGCTCCACGCCCGCCAGCGAAGGAAACCCCCACTTCAACCTGCAACGCCCTCGCGGCTTGCTTGAGCCGTGTGCCGCGATGAGTGGCACGCACGGTTCTGAGGGGGCCCCGGCGCGGCAACGCGCCGGGGCTACCCGGCGGTGCGCGCAAGCAGACCCTGGCATCGACTAGAACACTGCACAGATGGCGGATAGGGCGGCACCCGCAAAGCCTTCGAGCTGGCCATGACCGAGCGAGCTGTTCGAAGTCAGGCGGGCCGCACAGCCCCGCCCTGACGGGTCCGGCTAGCTCCAGCGCTCGAACGGCTCGTCGATGTGTTCCCCGGCCAGAAACCTTGGCAGGAGCTCAGGCAGGCGTCCTGGGTAGAAGTGCACCTGGCTGTCGATGATCTCGGGAACCGGCCACCACTGCGCGGTCACGAAGTCGTCGACTTCTTCCGGTGTCCGGCCGCCGTCCACGACCGGCGGCTGGTCCGCTGCCACTTGCGCCCGCACGACCAGCTCGTGCTGCAGCCGACGCTTGCCGCGCGAGAGCCACGTGCTGTCGCGCTGCCACGTGGGCTTGCCGACCTGAGCGGGGTCGAGGATCAGGCCGGTCTCTTCCCTGATTTCCCTGACCGCCGCGTCCAGGTAGGTCTCGCCGGGGTCGATACCGCCGCCGGGCAGCTCCCACCATCCGTCCGGGGCCTCGTCCGGGGTGAGCACGTGGAACAGCAGCACACGCCCGCCCACGTCGGTGAGCACCACGCGCACCGCGTCGCGTTCAAGGTCGTACTGCAGTTCTTGCACACCCTCACCTCGTACCAAAGCATCCCAGACACGCTTGAGGACGGGTTCAGGTCAGGGGGGCGAGAACAGCTTGGCCATGTACAGCTCGTCGACCATCCGGCCGTCCACGAACAGGCACTCGCGCGCCCGGCCTTCGACCGTGTAGCCAACCCGCTGGTACAGCGCGGCAGCCCGCTCGTTGTGCACCATGACCGTGAGCTCCAGGCGGTGGATGCCGTGCGCGGGCGCCCACAGATCCAGCTCCCGGAGCAGCCCGGATCCGACGCCGCGCCCGCTGGCCGCGGCGAGCACGGCCGATCACGACTTCCGCGGTGGCCGCGCGGCGGCGGAACCGGCCGCCCCGCGCCCCCGCGTAGCCGATCAGCCTGCCGTCGGCCTCGGCGAGCATCACCACCGAGTTGTCGGCCGCGGCCATCGCTGCCAGGTCGGCGGCAATATCGCGTTCGTCGTCGGTGCGCTCGTCGGGTTCCAGGAGCATGAAGCTTGTCTCCAGGTCCAGGCTCCGCATGAGCGCGAGCAGCGCAGCGGCGTCTGTAGGCTCGGCCTCGCGCAGCCGGACGCCCGCCGGGACCGTCATGCGCGTCATCCTGTCACGCACGGGCCCGGCGCGAGCAGCGAGCCCGGCCGGGTCAGGCCACCCGGGCCAGCGCCACGTGCCGCGTCGTCAGCCAGTGGCTCCCGAGACAGGCGCGAACAGCTTGTCCCGTTCACCGGGCAGGTCACCGCCGTGCACCATCAGCGTTGCGCTGCCGCACGGGAGTAGACCTCGTGCCGCAGCCCAGTTCGCCAGCTCGAGATGGCCGCCGCGGATGTCGACCCGCACGGACCCGTTCTCTTCCGCGGCGACAGCGGTGATCAGCGTCCTCGCGACGGCGAGATCTGCCGCTACCAGCGGACCGATCACGAGGTCATCCTCGTTGCGCCATGCTGCCGCGAAACCGGCCAGCGCCCCCCGGCTGTCCTCGGCAACTAAGACCCGGTCGGCGAAGCCGAACAGCTCCGTCAGCACGTGCCTGCGATCCGCGCCGAATACCTTCCGGTCCAGCGCGGCCATCGGCTCGCGGTCGGATATCGAGGCGGAGCGAAGCGAGCCGGGCAGGGCAGCATGCGGCTGCGGAGCGAACCGGCCCGCGTGCCGGGTGACGGTGTCGATGCTGTGGAATCCCATGCTTTGAAACAACGGGCGCGCGTAGCTGCTGCTGTTGGCGGCGAGATACACCACGGCCGGGCCGGCCTGCTCGAGCAGGTAACTCGTCAGCCGCCGGCCCAGTCCCCGGCGGCCGAACCGGGAGGCCGCCACCATCGTGCCGACCGCCGCGAGCTGCCGACCGTACCTGGTCAGCACCACCATCGCGGCCAGGCCCCCGGCCGGATCGTCGACGCCGTAGGCCTCGCCTACGGCGAACAGCAGCCGCAACTTGTTCCGTTCAGGCGGCCAGCCACGATCCGCCGCGAGTTCCACGCAGGCAGCCAGGTCGGCGGCGCTCAGCCGGCGGATTGGCAGGCCCGCAGCGGCCAGGTCGAAGGACTGAAGATGCAAGACCATCAGCCCGGCCCTTCACTGGCCAGGTTGGCCAGGATCGCGTCGGCCTCGGCGGCGATGCGGCGGACCAGCATGCCCGCGTGCTCGACGCTCGCCACGAGCCCGACGCTCTGGCCCGCGTACATGGCCAGCTGCTCGACGTCTCCTTCGGTGTCTGCGGTGGGCATGTCGTCGCTGTACCGGACGATTTCCCGGTTGCGGCGCTGGGCGATCACCTCGCCCTCGCCGGGCCGGTCGCCGCTGGGCGGGCAGCCAGCCTGCTCCCACGCGCTGACCGTGCCGTTGCGGAGCGTGCGGTGTGGCGCGTCCGGCCAGCCCCCGTCGAAGAGCGTTGAGTACGCGGTGTCGGTGACGGTCGCCTGGGACAGCGCGGCGCGGTAGGCGCTGTGCGTGTCCGACTCGTGCGTCAGCAGGAACCTGGTGCCGAGCATCGCGCCGCCGGCGCCCAGCGCCAGAGCCGCCGCGACGCCACGGCCGTCCGCGATCCCGCCCGCGGCCAGGACGGGCACGTCGCCGCCAACGGCGTCCACCACCGCGGGCACCAGGGCCATCGTCGCGACCTTGCCGCGAACGTGGCCCCCGGCCTCCCAGCCCTGAGCGATGATCGCGTCCGCTCCCGCGTCCACAGCCCGCCTGGCTTCCTCGACGTCGCCGACCGTGTGCAGGACAACGCCGCCTGCCGCGTGGACATCGGCGATGTACGGCAGCGGGTCACCCCAGAAGAACGAGACGATCCGCGCGCCCTCCTCCAGGCAGGCCTCGAGCCGGACGTGCTGGTCCCACTCCAGCACCAGGTTCACCGCCCATGGCCGGTCCGTGCTGGCCCGCAGGCGGCCGAGCATCTGCCTGACCTGCCGCTCGCTGCGCCAGCTCACCGCGAGCGTGCCGAGCGCGCCGGCATCGGACACCGCGGCAGCGAGCTCGACGGAGGTAGCGCTGCCAACTGGGGCCTGGATCAGCGGCAGCTCGACTCCGAGCAGCTCCCGGACCCTAGCCCGGCCGCTGCCGACATGCGGGATCATTCAGCGCCATCCACTCGATCGATCCGGTCACTGGCTGTCACGTGGCGCGGGAGTGCTCTCAGGTTGATCACCTCCGGGGATTTGACAGTAGTACGCGCGGCACGGCTCGCGTCACGCTGGGCGGTTGGGTGCTTTGTACAGTAAGTGCGGCGATCAGCCACCCCTCAGACCCCTCTGCCGGAGGTAAGAACCGGGAATGACTACGCCGAAGGCGCTGCCAGACAGGGCGCGAGTCGTGATCGTCGGTGGCGGTGTGATCGGCGTCAGCATCGCTTTCCACCTGGCCGAGGCCGGTGTCACCGACCTGCTTCTGCTCGAGGCGCACGCGCTCGGGTCGGGCTCGACCTGCAAGGCCGCTGGGGGCGTCCGCGCGCAGTTCTCCGACCGGGTGAACATCGAACTCGGCATGCGGAGCCTGGAGGCGTTCCGGTCATTCGGCACCCGTCCCGGCGGACAGATCGATCTGCACGAGGCGGGATACCTGTTCCTGCTCGACGACGCGGACACGGTCGCGGCCTTCGAGCAGAACATCGCGCTGCAGAACGAATTCGGCGTGCCAAGCCGACTCGTTACCCCGCAGGAAGCGGCGGAACTCTCTCCGCTGATCAGTACCGAGGGGCTGCTGGCCGCGGCCTTCTCCCCTGCCGACGGCTACTGCACACCAGAATCGGTGGTGCTCGGCTACGCGACCGCCGCGCGAGCGCTCGGCGCCCGCCTGATCACCAACACGCCGGTGACCGGTGTCACCGCGGCTGGCGCAGACGCGTTCGACGTGCGGGCCGCAGGACAGGTTGTGCGGACCGAGACGGTGATCTGCGCCGCCGGCGCCTGGTCACAGCAAATCGGCTCGTGGGTTGGCGCGTACCTGCCGGTGACGCCGCTGCGGCGGCAGATCGTGGTCACCGAGCCGATCGAGGGGCTCCCCCCGTTCCTGCCCATGACGATCGACTTTGGGACGTCGTTCTACTTCCATTCCGAGGGCCTCGGGCTGCTCGTCGGGATGTCGGATCCGGAGGAGACACCCGGTTTTCAGCTGAACCGGTCCGACGCGTGGCTGCCCACGGCTCAGCGAGGCCATGGCCCTACGCGCACCCCGGTTGTGCGACTACGGCATCGCCTCCGGCTGGGCCGGCCTCTACGAGGTGACCCCGGACCACAACGGGCTGCTTGGGGAGACGAATCCAGCCGGACGATTCATGTACGCGACAGGGTTCTCGGGCCACGGCTTCCTGATGGCGCCGGCGGTCGGCGAGGTCATCCGGGACCTCTACCTGCTCCGCACGCCCGCTGTGGACGTGAGCCCGCTGGGTGCCGACAGATTTTCGGCTAACCGCACGCGGCCGGAACTGAACATCGTCTAACACTCGCAGCCGGACCTATCAGGTCACGATGCCGTAACAGGGCAAACCAGTCACCCACTCGACCTTGACCTGCCGTGAGGACTGTGAGAACGTTCTCAGCATCGCAATAGGAGATCGTTCTCACATCGCTGTGGAGACCGCATGCCCGTGACCGCGCCCGAGCTACTCCCGGCGCTGCCCGCACAGTTCAAAGCTCAGATCGAAGCCGCTGTCGAGAACGGGCCGGCGCTGGACGCCTACGTGGCCAGCCTGGAGCCCGCCAGGTTCTCCAGCGTCTTCCTCGTCGGCTGCGGCGGGTCCCTGTTCGCCTTCGCACCGCTGCGCTGTCAGCTCGACCGGTCGCCCGTGCCGGTATTCACATTCAATTCGGACGAATTGGTTCTGCGGCGTCCGGCGCTGCTCGGGCCGGGCTCGCTGGTCATCGTCAGCAGTACGCGGGGCACCACGAAGGAGACCGCGTTGGCGGCGCGTGCCGCACGCGCATCGGGAGCGACCGTCGTCGGTATTACCCAGGACGCCGACAGCATCGTGGCGGCGGCCTGCGGGCACGTGCTGCTGCACCAGGGGATCGAGGCCAAGCAGGTAATTCTGGCCCAGCTTGGCTGGTCCTTGCTCAAGGCATTTGGCGCCGCACCGGATCCGGAATTCCGCCAGGCCACGGCCGCGCTGGCGCGATCGCCGCAGGCCTTCGCCCAGGCTCACGTTGAGTGGGATGACCAGCTTGCCGAGCTAGCCCGCGCGCTGCACCCAGAGCCGGTCATCTACGTGCTCGGGTCTGGGCCGCTCGAGGGAGCAGCCCAGATCCTGGCCATGTGCTACCTGCAGGAAATGCAGAAGCTCCACGCCGCCGCGATCAGCGCGGGCGAGTTCCTGCACGGCCCGTTTGAAGTCATCACCGAAGACGTCCCGGTCATCCTGCTCAAGGGCGATGACGCAACACGCCCGATGGCCGAGCGCGCCGAGCGCTTCCTTCGCCAGTACACGGCCAAGCTCTGGGTGCTGGACGCAGCCGCGCTCCAGCTCGACGGCATGGACTCCGCGGACCGTCCGCTCGTCGCTGACCTGGTCCTAGGCAGCACGGTTCTCAACCGCATCGCTGAGCACTTCGCGTCGTGGACTGGCCGCCCGCTCACCAGCCGACGGTACATGTGGAAGATCGACTACTGATGGATGTCATCACGATCGGTGACAACATCACCGATTGCTACGTCACGGTTGGCCAGGCCTTCCCCGGCGGGAACGCGGTGAACGTCGCCGTCGCGGTCGCTCGCTCCGGCGGGCGCAGCGGCTACGTCGGAGTCGTCGGCGACGATGCGCGTGGCCAGCTCCTCATCGACTCACTGACTGCGGAGGAAGTCGACGTCCGGCGGCTCCGCACAGTGCCGGGCCGCACGGCCTGCTGCCAGGTCCTGCACGCGCACGGGGAACGCGTCTTCGGGCCGCTGAACCGGGGCGTCGCCATGTTTCAGCCAGCCGAGGAGGATCTTGCCTTCGCCGGCTCGGCGAGCATCGCCCACTCCACCTACTGCAGCGGGATGGAGGACGTCCTGCCCGAGCTGGCACGTCGCGGCAGGGTCTCCTTCGACTTCAGCGACCATGTCGCGGACGGATATCCCGATGACCTGCTGCCGTTCGTGTACGTCGCGGAGTTCTCCGCGAACCAGCTGGACGACAAGGACTGCGCGGAACTCGCCCGCTGGGCTGCCGCGCGCGGGCCTTCTTACGTCCTGGTGACCAGGGGCAGCAAGGGCGCGACGCTGTTCGACGGCGACCAGACCGTCAGCGTCAATGCCGCGACGTCCCCGGTGATCGACACGCTCGGTGCGGGCGACTCGTTCATCGGCCGGACGCTGTACGGCCTGATCCGCGCGGAGCCCGTCGAGCTGCTGCTGGAGGCGAGCGCCCGCGCAGCCGCGCAGACCTGTACTACCTGGGGGGCCTACGGACATGGGGCGCACATGTCCACCTGCTGTGGCGGTCACACAAACGCTGTTGCCGCCACACCGTTCCTAAATCCAATTCAGCACGGCCTTGAAGAATGAGGTGAAGAGCATGCCAGGTACGACTGTCCGCAGGTCGGCTGCAGTGCGCCAGACTTGGCACGGCACGCCGCCAGTCCTGCGCGCGGTGGCGGGAGCGCTCGTGGTGGCCCTGGCGGTAGGGGTTTCTGCGTGCAGTTCGTCAAGCTCGGGGGGCACGACCGGTACCGCAGCCGCTGTGGTCGCCACCTATCCCGGCGTCAAGGAAGACGTCGCCCTGCACAACGCCGTTCCGGCCCAGTACCGCAGCGGCGGCGTAAAGGTCGCCGTGTTCAATGACTGGCCTCCGGACGAATTCGTGGCAAATGGCCAGCTGACGGGCTGGAGCGTGGACCTGGCGCATGCCATGGCAGCCGTGCTGAACCTGAAGTTCACGTACACCCCGACGAGCTTTGACGCCGTCCTGCCGGGGATCCAGAACGGCCGCTTCGACGCTGGATTCGCCTCCTTCGGGATCACGTCGCAGCGGCTCCAGGTGCTGAGCTTCATCCCGGAGCGAAGCGATGGCGAGACCTACGCCGGCCTCAAGAGCAGCCATATCGACATCACCTCGCTTAGTCAGCTCTGCGGGCGCAGCGTCGCGGTGCTGACCGGCGCGTTCGACTACCAGTACCTGCTGTCGGAGAGCAAGACCGTCTGCACCGGCAAGGGGAAGCCGGCGATCTCCCTCAAGCAGTTCACCACCCAGACCGAAGCCGAGCTCGCGGTCCTGTCCGGCCGGGCGCAGCTCACCGCCGGCGGCTCCGCCGACCTCGGGTACCTGGTCAAGCAGCAGCCCAAGATGCAGCTGTCGTCCCTGGTGGTCAACCCCGTCTACAACTGCATCGGCGTCCGCAAGGGCGACAAGCTGGGCACCGACCTGGCGAACGCCCTGCAGCAGCTCATCGACGACGGCGCCTATCAGAAGATCATGAAGAAGTGGGGCATTGAAGGCCTGGTGAGCAAGGGGATGCTCGCCACCCAGAGCGACCCCGATCCGCACTGAGCGACCTGCGATGACGAGGCGTGGGCGCGCAGCCGAGCGCGAATTGCGCGCCCGCGCCCGCCATCGCGGGAGAAGGTGGTAGTGATGCGCCCGGACCTCACCAAACCCGATGCGGGCGGCCCGCTGCGCCAGCTCGATGCCAAGGACATCGTCAGGACGCCTAAGCCACGGCAGTGGATCGGCACGGTGATCGCGCTGCTGCTCGTGTCGATGTTCGTGCACATGCTGGTTACCAATCCGAACCTGCAGTGGAACGTCGTCGGCCAGTACCTGTTCTCGCACGAGATCTTGTCCGGCGTGGGGCTGACGCTCGAGCTGACCCTGCTGGCCATGCTTGCCGGCTTGGCCATCGGCATCATCGTGGCGGTCATGCGGCTATCCGGAAACGTCCTGCTGCAGCGGATCAGCCTGGCCTGGATCTGGTTCTTCCGCGGGGTGCCGCCGCTGGTCCAGCTGATCTTCTGGTACAACCTCGCGTCGCTGGTGCAATCCGTCTCCGTGGGCGTGCCCTACGGGCCGACGTTCATCCACTGGCAGACAAACAGCATGATCACCCCGTTCACGGCCGCGCTGCTGGGGTTGGCCTTCACCGAGAGCGCGTACGCCGCCGAGATGATCCGGGCCGGCATTCAGGCAGTCAACAAGGGTCAGGTCGAGGCAGCGCACTCGCTGGGCATGACCGGTGCGCAGGCCATGCGCCGGATTGTGCTGCCGCAGGCACTGCGCATCGTCATCCCGCCGATCGGCAACGACACGATCTCGATGCTGAAGTTCACCTCGCTGGTCAGCGTGCTGGCACTGCCGGACCTGCTGTACTCGGCCCAAGAGATCTACGCACGCACATACCAGACCATCCCGCTGCTGCTGGTCGCCACTATCTGGTATCTGGTCCTGACCACGATCCTCACCGTTATCGAGCACGTCATCGAGAAACGCCTGCGCCGCAGCCATGGCCGGCGCCGGGCCGGCCTGCCCACGATGCCAGGGTCACGCTGGCGGCTGATCCCAGGATGGCAGGGACCGACTCCCAAGGCGCTGTCATGAGCAATGGGCCGCTGGTGATCGTGGACCGGGTACAGAAGTCCTTCCACCACGTCCCCGTGCTGAAAGGGCTCAGCTTCGAGGTCTCGGCGGGCGAGGTCTGCTGCATCATCGGCCCGTCTGGCTCGGGCAAGACGACGATGCTCCGGTGCATCAACCGATTGGAAAAGATCGACGGCGGCATGATCTACGTGTCTGATCGCCCGGTCGGTGTGACGGTGCATGGCGGCAAACTCCGCGAGATGAGGCCGAAGGACCTTGCTGACCAGCGGCGGGACATCGGCATGGTGTTCCAGAGTTTCAATCTCTTCGCGCACAAGACGGTGCTCGCCAACATCATCGAGGCGCCGGTCATCGTCAAGAAAGTGCCACGGAAGACGGCGGCCCAGGAGGCTCACGCGCTCCTGGCGCGCGTCGGCCTGGCGGACAAGGCGGATGCGTATCCCGACCAGCTATCGGGCGGGCAACAGCAGCGGGTCGCGATCGCACGGTCGCTCGCCATGAGCCCCAAGCTGATGCTGTTCGACGAGCCGACCTCCGCGCTTGACCCCGAGCTGGTCGGCGACGTGCTCGCGGTCATGAAAGACCTCGCGAATGACGGCATGACCATGATCGTCGTTACCCACGAGATGGGTTTTGCCAAAGAGGTAGCCGACAAGGTCATCTTCATGGATGACGGCGACATCGTGGAGTCCGGCAGCCCTGCTGAAGTGCTCGGCAGTCCGCGGCAGCAGCGGACCCAGTCGTTCCTGGCCAGGGTCTCGTGACCGGTTGGCATCCGGCACTGGCTAGTGCGCAGCCCCAGTCCCGGCGGTCCCGAGCGCGATGAGCCTGCTCGTCCTCAGCGACTCCGACATCCGGGCTGTGCTCTCGCCTCGGCTGGCCATCGATTCTCAGCGCGCGGCCTACCTCGCCGTCGCCGAGGGCCGGCTATCCGCCTCCGGCGTAACGTCGGCGCGCGATCCGGCAGATGACTCGCTGACGTTCGCGCATACCGGCGCGATCGCCGGGCTCACGGGCGTCACGTGCAAGTTCGGCATGCAGGTCAGCGGCAACGCCGCTCGCGGGCTGCCGTCTGTGCACGCGATCGTGACCGTGCTGCGGCCAGATACCGGTGAGCCGCTCGCCTGCCTGAACGGGACTACCGTGACGGCGCTGCGGACCGCGGCGGGCATCGCCGCCGCTGCTGACGTGCTCGCGCGGCCTGATGCCGGGCGGCTGGGCCTGATCGGCGCGGGCGTCCAGGCCAGGGAAGCGGCCCGGCTGATCGCCGCGGTGCGGGACCTGTCCGCTATCCGGGTACACGGGCTTCGCCCCCGGCAAAGTTCAGAGCTGGCCGCGGACCTGCAGGCCGAACTCGGGGTGCCGAGCTGCGCTGTCACGTCGGCGGAACAGGTGGCAGCCAATTCGGACATCCTGGTGACCGCCACGACCAGCCGAGAACCCGTTGTCTGCGGCGAATGGCTGCCAGCGGGCAGCACGGTGCTGACCGTCGGCAGCTACGAGCCGGACCGCAGCGAGCTTGACCTTGCGGCCACCGCCCGCGCAGACCTGATCGTGGCCGACGACCCGATCAAGGCCGGTTCGCAATGCGGCATACTGGTCGAGGCCCGCCAGGAAGGGATGCCGGTGCAGGTAGCCGCGATCGGCGATGTTATTGCCGGGCGCAGCCCAGGGCGCCGTGCCGCCACGGACGTCGTGCTGTTCCTCTGCACCGGCCTCGGGGTGCAGGATGCGTCCCTGGCCTGGGCCATCATCGAACTAGCAGTTGCACGGAAGCTGGGAACGACGGTGGAGTTCTGACCTTGCACCGGCTGTGCGTGCTTGGTCGAGAGGATGGGCAGTAGTGGAGACCGGCCGATCCCGTCGGCCGACCGTGGCCGACGTCGCTCGTCGCGCGGGCCTTTCGGTGGCGACGGTAGGACGCGCGCTGGGCGGCTACGGATATGTCGGAGAGCGGACGCGCGAGCGCGTCGAGGCTGCCGCCAGGGAACTCGGTTATTCGCCCAACGTGCTCGCCCGCAGCATGCGGTCGGGCAGCACGCGCAGCATCGGCTTTGTCGGTTCGGACATTGCGGATCCGTACTTCGCCGAGGCGATGCGGGGAATCTGCGACGTTGCGCATCGCGAAGGCTACGAGACGATTCTCACCAACAGCGACGAACGCCTCGATCTGGAGCAGCTCGCGGTGCGAACCCTCCTGGACAAGCAGGTCGAGGGCCTGGTCGTGGCGCCCTCGTCAGTGACGAACTGCGAGCACCTGCGGGACGCACGCGATCAGGGCGTCCCGGTGGTCCTGCTGGACCGCGACCTGCCTCAGCTCGATCTCGACAGCGTCGTGGCGGACAACGAACGCGCGGCACACGCCGCAGTAACCCACCTGCTGGACCTCGGGCATGAGCGGATCGGGCTACTGGCGTCGGTGAGCGCCAGCGAGAAGCCGGAAATCGAGTCGGCGAGCGCCGACGGGCCATGGACGGTGCACGGCGTTGACCGGCCTTCCGTCGAGCGCATCAGGGGCTACCTTCGCGCTCTGACCGATCGAGGTGCGACGGTGAGCGCGGAGGCGATCACCCTCATCATGGGCGACCGCAGCGAAGAAGCCGACACGGCAGCACGCACCCTGCTCACCTCCGCGTGGCAGCCGACGGCCGTCTTCGCGACCGACAACGAATCCACTCGCAGGATCTTCCTGGCCGCCAAGGCCGAGGGGATGAAGGTGCCAGACCAGGTATCGCTGCTCGGCTTCGACGACACCGACTGGACCGTCATGGTGGATCCACCACTCAGCGTGGTTGCGCAATCGCCGATGCTGATGGGCCGGGTGGCAGGCGAGCGGCTCTTCGCCCGGATCAAGGGCGATGCGCAGCCCAAGCAGCGCATTGTGCAGCCGACCAGGCTCATCATCCGCGGGAGCACCGGCGCGCGAGCGTAGTCAGCCTGCCGGCGATCCCGATCCGTGCGCCCGGTCGGCACCCGGAGCCGCATGCGGTTCGTGCACTGGGTGTGCTGGCACTGGGGCGCCAGAGCGGCCGTCTGCGTGCCGGTGGCCGTTGCCGTCGCTGCTGCCGTTGCCGTCGCCGGCCGCCGGGACGGATTCGGCGAGCACCTGGTTCAGCCGCAGCCGAACCCGGCCGACGCCGCCGCGCAAGCCAGGCGGCGGCACGTTCTGGCTCTCCTCGGATTCTTCGCCGGGCAGGGCGGACCGGGCCGCGGGCACCCCGAGCGCGGCCCGCTCCTCCTCGGTGAGTGGCCGGGTCTCCTCGACGTACTCGCCGGACGGAAGCTGGCGGATGATCCCGGTCTCCACGCCGTGCTCCAGCAGGCGCAGGTCCTTGCGCTGCAGGCCGAGGCAGATCCGCTTGGTCACCCAGTAGGCGACGGCCGGGCCTATGAAGATCGCGTACCGGGCGATCTCCGTGGTCAGGAACAGCGAGATGTTCAGGTGGTCGGCGATGACGTCGTTGGCGCCCTCGGCCCACAGGATCCCGTAGAACGTGATCACGGCCAGGCCGAGCGCGGTCCGGGTTGGCGCGTTGCGCGGGCGGTCGTTGAGGTGGTGCTCGCCCTTGTCGCCGGTGATCCATTGTTCGAGGAACGGCCAGAACGCGGCGCCGACCAGGATCAGGCCGAGCGGCCCGAGCGCGGCGATGACCACGTTCCAGGCAACGGTGTGGCCCCAGGCGTCCCAGGTCCAGCTCGGGAACATCCGCAGGGCGCCCTCCATGAAGCCCATGTAGAAGTCGGGCTGCGAGCCCGACGAGATCCCAACGGGCGTGTACGGGCCGTACAGCCAGATCGGGTTGATCTGCACGAACGTGGCGGCCAGCGCCACCGCCGCGAACGTGAACAAGAAGAACGCGCCGGTCTTGACCATGAAGTACGGGTAGAACGGCTGGCCGACCACGTTGGCGTTGGTGCGGCCCTTGCCCGGCATCTGGGTGTGCTTCTGCCAGACCGTGAGGAACACGTGCGCGGTGACCAGGGCTACCAGCACGCCGGGGATCAGCAGCACGTGGATGATGTACAGCCGCGGAATGATGTCGTTGCCCGGGTACGGCCCGCCGAACAGGAAGAACGTCAGGTAGGTGCCGACCACGGGGATTGAGAGCAGCACCCCCTCGAGGATCCGCAGCCCCGTGCCGGACAGCAGGTCGTCGGGCAGCGAGTAGCCGAACAGGCCCTCGAACAGCGCGAGGCCGAACATCACGACGCCGATCAGCCAGTTCACCTCGCGCGGCTTGCGGTACGAGCCGGTGAGGAAGTGCCGGATCATGTGCGCCATCATCGAGGCCAGGAACAGGTCGGCGGCCCAGTGGTGGATCTGGCGCATCAGCAGGCCGCCGCGCACGTCGAAGCTGATGTTCAGGGTCGAGGCGTACGCCTCGCTCATCCGCACGCCGTCCAGGTTGTGGTAGCTGCCGTGGTAGACGATCGGGCTCATGCTCGGCTGGAAGAACAGCGTCAGGAACGTGCCGGTCAGCAGCAGGATGATGAACGAGTACAGCGCGATCTCGCCCAGCAGGAACGTCCAGTGGTCGGGATAGACCTTGCGCAGGAAGACGCGCACTCCCCTGGCTCCCCGGAACCGGTCATCCAGCCAGCCGCCGGCACTCTCCAGGGCGCGCCCAGAACTCATGATTCGTCACCGCCCGCACGTCGCATGTCACATCGGCCGCGTCTGTCCGGTCATCTGTTATGACAATCGGCACCCCCCGGCTGTGACACGGGCACGGGCGGCTCCTGTCCGGACGGGACTTCGGCGAGCGCGGTGCGCGGCTTCGCGGTCACGCGCTCCAGCAGGAGCAGCACTCCCACAGGCACGTAGCCGTTGATCACCCACGCCAGGCTCGCGCGGGAGAAGTGCAGGTCGTGCTGGATCCTGGGCAGGGCGACGGTCACCACCGTGATGTCCAGGACCAGCATGAACTGCACCGCGGCCAGCACGCCCAGCCCACGCCATCGCCGCGGGTCAGGTGCGCCGACCGCACCCGTCGAACCTCGCGGACCCAGGTCTGTGCTGCTCATCGTTCCTGCCTCCCTGTCACTTCCGCCGGGTGCGGCGGGTCATCTGTCTGACACCTGGCGGCGCGCGGAGGTAACGGCGGATGGACGACAGCGAGTGGCTTGCGGGCCACTTCGAGCGGCAGCGGCCCCACCTGCGGGCGGTTGCGTACCGGATGCTGGGCTCGCTCGCCGAGGCCGACGACGCGGTTCAGGACGCCTGGCTGCGGCTGAGCCGGTCTGGCGTCGCGGGCGTCGAGAACCTCGGTGGCTGGATGACCACGATCGTGGCCCGGGTGAGCCTGAACATGCTGCGCTCGCGCGACCACCGGCGGGAGGAAGCGCTCACGGTGCACCTGCCCGACCCGGTCGTCACCCCGGACGGGAACATCCAGCCGGAAGAGCAGGCGCTGCTGGCCGACTCGGTCGGTCTTGCCCTGCTGGTCGTGCTAGACACGCTGACGCCGGACGAGAGGCTGACGTTCGTCCTCCACGACATGTTCGACCTGCCGTTCAGCGAGATCGGGCCGATGGTGGGCCGGAGCCCGGCGGCGGCGAAGCAGCTCGCCAGCAGGGCACGTCACCGCGTGAAGGGCGCCGAGATCCCGGCCGACCCGGACCTCACCCGCCAGCGAGAGGTCGTCGAAGCGTTCTTCGCGGCGGCCCGGCGGGGCGACTTCGACGCCCTCGTCGCCGTGCTCCATCCGGACGTCCTGGTGCGGGCCGACACGGGCCCAAGGCATCCCGAGGCCTCGCTGCGGATCCGGGGCTCGGCCGCGGTGGCCAGGCAGGCGGCCATGGGAATGCGGCAGATTCTCGGGAGCCCGGCTGCCGGGCTGCTCCACGTGCTGGTGAACGGCTCGGCCGGGGTGGTTGTCACCAGGCATGGGCGGCCCTTCATCGTGATGAGCTTCACGGCCAGGGAAGGGAAGATCGCCGGGATCGACGCGATTGCCGATCCGGAGCGCGTCCGCAGGGTCGCGGCGGCCGTCCTCCCCGCGCGGTAGCGGCCGCTCACTTTGCGATCGTGAGCACTCGCTCAGGGTCTTGGCATACGGCCGCGTGCCGCATCACGAGCTAGACCATGAGCCCCGCAAGGCCAGACTCGCCGACCAGCACGGACAGCACGTGGGCTGCGGCGATATATCGGCTGTGGCCAGTGTCACGGTGCCGGCCGCTGTGTCGCAGGTTCGGTGCCTGGGCTTGGTGCTGGCATAGCCTCGATCGGCGTGCGGGGGATGAGGACGGCGAGGACCAGGCCGAGCAGCGCGATCGCGAGCAACATCGTGAGCGCGACGGCGAACGGCTTTCCTTCGGGCAGGATTACGGCGACCAGGACCGAGCCAACCAGGGCGGTGCCCAGTGAGGAGCCCAGGTTGGAGACGCTGCGGGACAGGCCGGAGATCTCGCCCTGATCTTTGTCGGAGAAGCTGGACTGGACCACGTTGACCGAGGCGGTCAGCATGTCCCCGATCCCGACGCCGAATAGCAGCAGCCCCGGGATCCACCGCCAGATGCCCGCGTGGGCCCGGACTAGGACCAGCAGCAAGATCATGCCGACGGCGGTGACCAGGAAGCCGGCGATGATCAGCCACCGTTGCGAGTGGCGCCGGGCGAACCGGTCGGCGCCCACCGAGGCGCCCAGGATCCCGATGGTGGCCGGGGTGAGGATCAGCCCGGTCTGGATCGCGTTGTAGTGGTTGACCTCCTGCAGGTAAACCGAGACGGTGAAGAAGGATCCCTGCAGGATCAGCCACTGGATGGTCTGAGTGCCCAGCCCGAGGTTGGCGACCTTATTGCGGAACAGCCGCAGCGGCAGCAGCACGTCCCGGCCCTTCTTTGCCCTGGACCACACGTGCAGGAAGAACCACAGCAGGAACAGCGCGCCGATGCCCACGAACAGCCACACCGGGGAGATCGAGCCCTTGGGTACCACCACAGTGCTGCCGATGGTGAAGTCCTGACGCGACTTGAAGAAGCCGTAGGTACGCGACTGCAGGAACCCGAGCACCACGAAGAACAGTCCGGCGGCGGACAGCACAGCCCCGGTCAGGTCGAAGCCGGGCCGCGGCCCTTGCCGCGCGGGATCGACGATCTTACGCGCCAGCCAGATGATCCAGACCACCACCAGGACCTGCAGGCCGAACGAGGCACGCCAGCTGATCGCGCTGGTCACCAGCCCGCCGATCAGCGGCCCGGCGGCGGCACCCAGCCCGCCTGCGCCGCTGACCACGCCGAAGTACCGGGCCCGAGACTTGACGTCCGGGAAGGTCACCGTGACCAGGATGTAGATCGGCGGGATCATCAGCGCCGAACCCACGCCCTCCAGTAGCGAGTACCCGCCGATCAGCAGTGGCAGCCCCATAGCCAGCGCCCCGAGCAGCCCGCCGACGGCATACACGGCCAGGCCGATCACGAAGCACCGCTTGCGGCCCCAGATGTCCGTCAGCTTGCTGCCCGGGATCATCAGCGCCGCCATCGTCAGCGTGAACAGCGTGATCGCCGTCTGCACCCCGGCCACCGTGGTCCCCAGGTCCTTGGCGATCGCGCTGATCGCCACGTTCATGTTCGTGGCCGCGTAACTGGCGATGAACTGCGCCAGCGCCAGCGGCAAGACCATCGCCCGGGCCGCGGCCGCCGCCCGAGGCCCACCCGTGTCAGTCAACGCCGCCCCTAACCGGCATCCGCGCAAGCTACGTCGGCGCAGGCATTGCGCACCGGCCGACTCGCCTCGGGAATTGACTGCCGCCTATGTTGAAGCCTGATGGCTTCCCGTATACCTCGATGCCCGCCGCAAGCGTGTACGGCCCGCGAATCCGCTGAAGTTCGGGCGAGATGTCGCGGTAATCGAGGCCCCCTCACCCGGCCGCCCGTAGTGAGACCCGAACCTGGTTATCCACCTTCGGCGCCTCGCGAACCCGGCCGGTGTCAGTAGCCGAGCGCGACATACGCGAGCCGGTCCTACCGCGCGGCCGTCTGGCTCCCGTGCAGGGCGTCTTGGAGTTCCTTTTCGTCTTCATTGGACAGAGAGGTCTTCAGGACCGTGCCGCCGTACTTGCTCATCGCCTCGACGGCCTTGTCCGGGGTGACCTTCTCCAGCATCAGGAACAGCGCCGAGGTACCCGGCCGAAGCATGTCCCGGACCTGTTCCTGGAACTGCTTGTCGATGCTGGTCTTGGCCAACTTGCCCATCAGGGCGCCCATTCCGACACCAATGGCCATCCCGAAGACCGGGATGAAGAATAGCAGGCCGAACAGGAATCCCCAGAACATGCCCCAAGTCGCGCCCGCGCCAACCGTGTGGTGGTTGGTATGGACATGATAGCTGCCGTCCTTGTCCCGTACGATCACCGCGATCGCGTCCGGCTGGATTATCAGGTCCTTGGCCAGCCGGCGTGCCTCATCAGCGGCGGCCTCCGCGGTTACCTCATCCGGATATCCAATGGCGACTAGATTAGGCATGACATTCCCCTTTTCTCGTAGTGTTGCTCTCTTCAGCGCCTAGCCCAGCTCGTCAGCCGGTTCCTCCTGGTCCTCCTGTGATCCGCCCTGAGGGCTTCGCGGACCATGTCCCGGTGCCGTTGGGCGTGTGCCACGGTCTTGATCCTCCGGTCAGTGCACCCGGGATTCCTCACCCTCCCGGGGGTGAATTCATGCGCTTTGGCGCCCAGCGTGCCCGGGTGCTGGACGGGTGAGCAGCCTCGCGTACTGAGCGGCTGCCGAGGAGGGGACCGGGGCGCAATCTTGGCGGCCTCCACATGGTTCGACCGAGATCCGCTAATCCGCTGGCTCCTGGGCTGGGGCTTTCCTGCCCTGAGACTCGCTTGGGCTCTCCGGCCCTGGCTGCCTGCCCCGCTCCTGGCCCGGTCCACTACGGCGCCGGCGCAGCCAACCCAAGAGCCCGGCCTGGCCTTTCTGATGCCCCGTTCCCGCGATCTGGCTGTCCTCGGTCCTGGCTTCTGCTTTAAGTGGCCGTTGCCGTCGCTGCTGCCGTCGCCGTCGTCGGCCCCCGGGACGGATTCGGCGAGCACCTGGTTCAGCCGTAGCCGAACCCGGCCGACGCCGCCGCGCAGGCCGGGCGGCGGCACGTTCTGGCCCTCCTCGGGTTCTTCGCCGGGCAGGGCGGTCCGGGCCGCGGGCACCCCGAGCGCGGCGCGCTCGTCCTCGGTGAGTTGCCGGGTCTCCTCGATGTACTCGCCGGACGGAAGCTGGCGGATTATCCCGGTCTCCACCCCGTGCTCCAGCAGGCGCAGGTCCTTGCGCTGCAGGCCGAGGCAGATCCGCTTGGTCACCCAGTAGGCGACGACCGGGCCTATGAAGATCGCGTACCGGGCGATCTCCGTGGTCAGGAACAGCGAGATGTTCAGGTGGTCGGCGATGACGTCGTTGGCGCCCTCGGCCCACAGGATCCCGTAGAACGTGATCACGGCCAGGCCGAGCGCGGTCCTCGTCGGCGCGTTGCGCGGGCGGTCGTTGAGGTGGTGCTCGCCCTTGTCGCCGGTGATCCATTGTTCGAGGAACGGCCAGAACGCGGCGCCGACCAGGATCAGGCCGAGCGGCCCGAGCGCGGCGATGACCACGTTCCAGGCAACGGTGTGGCCCCAGGCGTCCCAGGTCCAGCTCGGGAACATCCGCAGGGCGCCCTCCATGAAGCCCATGTAGAAGTCGGGCTGCGAGCCCGAGGAGATCCCAGCGGGCGTGTACGGGCCGTACAGCCAGATCGGGTTGATCTGCACGAACGTGGCGGCGAGCGCCACCGCCGCGAACGTGAACAAGAAGAACGCGCCGGTCTTGACCATGAAGTACGGGTAGAACGGCTGGCCGACCACGTTGGCGTTGGTGCGGCCCTTGCCCGGCATCTGGGTGTGCTTCTGCCAGACCGTGAGGAACACGTGGGCGGTGACCAGGGCGACCAGCACGCCGGGGATCAGCAGCACGTGGATGATGTACAGCCGCGGAATGATGTCGTTGCCCGGGTACGGCCCGCCGAACAGGAAGAACGTCAGGTAGGTGCCGACCACGGGGATTGAGAGCAGCACCCCCTCGAGGATCCGCAGCCCCGTGCCAGACAGCAGGTCGTCGGGCAGCGAGTAGCCGAACAGGCCCTCGAACAGCGCGAGGCCGAACATCACGACGCCGATCAGCCAGTTCACCTCGCGCGGCTTGCGGTACGAGCCGGTGAGGAAGTGCCGGATCATGTGCGCCATCATCGAGGCCAGGAACAGGTCGGCGGCCCAGTGGTGGATCTGGCGCATCAGCAGGCCGCCGCGCACGTCGAAGCTGATGTTCAGGGTCGAGGCGTACGCCTCGCTCATCCGCACGCCGTCCAGGTTGTGGTAGCTGCCGTGGTAGACGATCGGGCTCATGCTCGGCTGGAAGAACAGCGTCAGGAACGTGCCGGTCAGCAGCAGGATGATGAACGAGTACAGCGCGATCTCGCCCAGCAGGAACGTCCAGTGGTCGGGATAGACCTTGCGCAGGAAGACGCGCACTCCCCTGGCTCCCCGGAACCGGTCATCCAGCCAGCCGCCGGTACTCTCCAGGGCGCGCCCAGAACTCATGATTCGTCACCGCCCACACGTCGCGTGTCACATTGGCCGCGTCTGTCCGGTCATCTGTTATGACAATCGGCACCCCCCGGCTGTGACACGGGCACGGGCGGCTCCTGTCCGGACGGGACTTCGGCGAGCGCGGTGCGCGGCTTCGCGGTCACGTGCTCCAGCAGCAGCAGCACTCCCACAGCGGTGGCGGCCAGCAGGGCGGCGCCGACGCGGAACGCCAGCGCGTACCCGTCGGTTTGCGCGACCGCTGCGGGCACCCCGTGACTGATCCGGGCGCCCGCGTAGCGCAGCGCGAGCGTCACCAGGGTGGACAGGCCGAGCGCGGCGCCGATCTGCTGCATGGCCGTCTGCACTCCCGAGCCCAGGCCGGAATCCTGCCCGGTGGTCTGGTGCAGCGCGCCGTTGATCAGGCCCGGGTAGCAGATCCCGCTGAACACGCCGAACACGATCAGTCCCGGCAGGATCGCGTCCGGGTACGTCGAGTCCGCCCGGATGAAGCTGGCGACGAGCAAGCCGGCGGCGCTGCCGAGGAAGCCGACGACCAGCATCACCTTGACGCCGAGGCGCGGCATCAGGGCCGTGCAGACGCCGATCCCGGCGCCGATGCCGACGCCGAGCGGCAGGTACAGCAGCCCGGTCCGCAGCGGGGAGTACCCGAGGACCTGCTGCATGTACCAGGTCAGCAGGACGACGTAGCCGATGAACGCGGCGAGCAGGGCCAGGCTGGCAACGTTGGACGTCACCCGGGTGCGGTTGGTGAAGAACCGCAACGGGATCAGCGGCTCGGGCGCGCGCGCTTCCCACGCGACCATGGCCAGCAGCAGGCCGACCCCGCCGAGCAGGGGCACCAGCACCTGCCAGGAGCCCCAAGGATGCGAGGCCGCCTGCAGCAGGCCGTACACGATCGCGACCACGCCCCCGGTCGCGCCGACCGCCCCCGCCACGTCGACCCGGTGGCCGTGGCCGCGGGTGAGACGGCGGCGGCGCACACCGCCGAGGCCAGCCCGAAGACGACGACTCCGGCCAGGAATAGCCGCCGCCGGCCGAACAGGTCCGACAGCCGCCCGCCGAGCAGCAGGAACCCGCCCGCCATCAGCACGTAGCCGTTGATCACCCACGCCAGGCTCGCGCGGGAGAAATGCAGGTCGTGCTGGATCCTGGGCAGGGCGACGGTCACCACCGTGATGTCCAGGACCAGCATGAACTGCACCGCGGCCAGCACGCCCAGCCCACGCCATCGCCGCGGGTCAGGTGCGCCGACCGCACCCGTCGAACCTCGCGGACCCAGGCCTGTGCTGCTCATCGTTCCTGCCTCCTTGTCACTTCCGCCGGGTGCGGCGGGTCATCTGTCTGACACCTGGCGGCGCGCGGAGGTAACGGCGGATGGACGACAGCGAGTGGCTTGCGGGCCACTTCGAGCGGCAGCGGCCCCACCTGCGGGCGGTTGCGTACCGGATGCTGGGCTCGCTCGCCGAGGCCGACGACGCGGTTCAGGACGCCTGGCTGCGGCTGAGCCGGTCTGGCGTCGCGGGCGTCGAGAACCTCGGTGGCTGGATGACCACGATCGTGGCCCGGGTGAGCCTGAACATGCTGCGCTCGCGCGACCACCGGCGGGAGGAAGCGCTCACGGTGCACCTGCCCGACCCGGTCGTCACCCCGGATGGGGACATCCAGCCGGAGGAGCAGGCGCTGCTGGCCGACTCGGTCGGTCTTGCCCTGCTGGTCGTGCTAGACACGCTGACGCCGGACGAGAGGCTGACGTTCGTCCTCCACGACATGTTCGACCTGCCGTTCAGCGAGATCGGGCCGATGGTGGGCCGGAGCCCGGCGGCGGCGAAGCAGCTCGCCAGCAGGGCACGTCACCGCGTGAAGGGCGCCGAGATCCCGGCCGACCCGGACCTCACCCGCCAGCGAGAGGTCGTCGACGCGTTCTTCGCGGCGGCCCGGCGGGGCGACTTCGACGCCCTCGTCGCCGTGCTCCATCCGGACGTCCTGGTGCGGGCCGACACGGGCCCAAGGCATCCCGAGGCCTCGCTGCGGATCCGGGGCTCGGCCGCGGTGGCCAGGCAGGCGGCCATGGGAATGCGGCAGATTCTCGGGAGCCCGGCTGCCGGGCTGCTCCACGTGCTGGTGAACGGCTCGGCCGGGGTGGTTGTCACCAGGCATGGGCGGCCCTTCATCGTGATGAGCTTCACGGTCAGGGAAGGGAAGATCGCCGGGATCGACGCGATTGCCGATCCGGAGCGCGTCCGCAGGGTCGCGGCGGCCGTCCTCCCCGCGCGGTAGCGGCCGCTCACTTTGCGATCGTGAGCACTCGCTCAGGGTCTTGGCATACGGCCCGCGTGCCGCATCACCAGCTAGACCATGAGCCCCGCAAGGCCAGACTCGCCGACCAGCACGGACAGCACGTGGGCTGCGGCGATATATCGGCTGTGGCCAGTGTCACGGTGCCGGCCGCTGTGTCGCAGGTTCGGTGCCTGGGCTTGGTGCTGGCGTAGCCTCGATCGGCGTGCGGGGGATGAGGACGGCGAGGACCAGGCCGAGCAGCGCGATCGCGAGCAACATCGTGAGCGCGACGGCGAACGGCTTTCCTTCGGGCAGGATTACGGCGACCAGGACCGAGCCAACCAGGGCGGTGCCCAGTGAGGAGCCCAGGTTGGAGACGCTGCGGGACAGGCCGGAGATCTCGCCCTGATCTTTGTCGGAGAAGCTGGACTGGACCACGTTGACCGAGGCGGTCAGCATGTCCCCGATCCCGACGCCGAATAGCAGCAGCCCCGGGATCCACCGCCAGATGCCCGCGTGGGCCCGGACTAGGGCCAGCAGCAAGATCATGCCGACGGCGGTGACCAGGAAGCCGGCGATGATCAGCCACCGTTGCGGGTGGCGCCGGGCGAACCGGTCGGCGCCCACCGAGGCGGCCAGGATCCCGATGGTGGCCGGGGTGAGGATCAGCCCGGTCTGGATCGCGTTGTAGTGGTTGACCTCCTGCAGGTAAACCGAGACGGTAAAGAAGGATCCCTGCAGGATCAGCCACTGGATGGTCTGAGTGCCCAGCCCGAGGTTGGCGACCTTATTGCGGAACAGCCGCAGCGGCAGCAGCACGTCCCGGCCCTTCTTTGCCCTGGACCGCACGTGCAGGAAGAACCACAGCAGGAACAGCGCGCCGATGCCCACGAACAGCCACACCGGGGAGATCGAGCCCTTGGGTACCACCACAGTGCTGCCGATGGTGAAGTCCTGACGCGACTTGAAGAAGCCGTAGGTACGCGACTGCAGGAACCCGAGCACCACGAAGAACAGTCCGGCGGCGGACAGCACAGCCCCGGTCAGGTCGAAGCCGGGCCGCGGCCCTTGCCGCGCGGGATCGACGATCTTACGCGCCAGCCAGATGATCCAGACCACCACCAGGACCTGCAGGCCGAACGAGGCACGCCAGCTGATCGCGCTGGTCACCAGCCCGCCGATCAGCGGCCCGGCGGCGGCACCCAGCCCGCCTGCGCCGCTGACCACGCCGAAGTACCGGGCCCGAGACTTGACGTCCGGGAAGGTCACCGTGACCAGGATGTAGATCGGCGGGATCATCAGCGCCGAACCCACGCCCTCCAGTAGCGAGTACCCGCCGATCAGCAGTGGCAGCCCCATAGCCAGCGCCCCGAGCAGCCCGCCGACGGCATACACGGCCAGGCCGATCACGAAGCACCGCTTGCGGCCCCAGATGTCCGTCAGCTTGCTGCCCGGGATCATCAGCGCCGCCATCGTCAGCGTGAACAGCGTGATCGCCGTCTGCACCCCGGCCACCGTGGTCCCCAGGTCCTTGGCGATCGCGCTGATCGCCACGTTCATGTTCGTGGCCGCGTAACTGGCGATGAACTGCGCCAGCGCCAGCGGCAAGACCATCGCCCGGGCCGCGGCCGCCGCCCGAGGCCCACCCGTGTCAGTCAACGCCGCCCCTAACCGGCATCCGCGCAAGCTACGTCGGCGCAGGCATTGCGCACCGGCCGACTCGCCTCGGGAATTGACTGCCGCCTATGTTGAAGCCTGATGGCTTCCCGTATACCTCGATGCCGGCCGCAAGCGTGTACGGCCCGCGAATCCGCTGAAGTTCGGGCGAGATGTCGCGGTAATCGAGGCCCCCTCACCCGGCCGCCCGTAGTGAGACCCGAACCTGGTTATCCACCTTCGGCGCCTCGCGAACCCGGCCGGTGTCAGTAGCCGAGCGCGACATACGCGAGCCGGTCCTACCGCGCGGCCGTCTGGCTCCCGTGCAGGGCGTCTTGGAGTTCCTTTTCGTCTTCATTGGACAGAGAGGTCTTCAGGACCGTGCCGCCGTACTTGCTCATCGCCTCGACGGCCTTGTCCGGGGTGACCTTCTCCAGCATCAGGAACAGCGCCGAGGTACCCGGCCGAAGCATGTCCCGGACCTGTTCCTGGAACTGCTTGTCGATGCTGGTCTTGGCCAACTTGCCCATCAGGGCGCCCATTCCGACACCAATGGCCATCCCGAAGACCGGGATGAAGAATAGCAGGCCGAACAGGAATCCCCAGAACATGCCCCAAGTCGCGCCCGCGCCAACCGTGTGGTGGTTGGTATGGACATGATAGCTGCCGTCCTTGTCCCGTACGATCACCGCGATCGCGTCCGGCTGGATTATCAGGTCCTTGGCCAGCCGGCGTGCCTCATCAGCGGCGGCCTCCGCGGTTACCTCATCCGGATATCCAATGGCGACTAGATTAGGCATGACATTCCCCTTTTCTCGTAGTGTTGCTCTCTTCAGCGCCTAGCCCAGCTCGTCAGCCGGTTCCTCCTGGTCCTCCTGTGATCCGCCCTGAGGGCTTCGCGGACCATGTCCCGGTGCCGTTGGGCGTGTGCCACGGTCTTGATCCTCCGGTCAGTGCACCCGGGATTCCTCACCCTCCCGGGGGTGAATTCATGCGCTTTGGCGCCCAGCGTGCCCGGGTGCTGGACGGGTGAGCAGCCTCGCGTACTGAGTGGCTGCCGAGGAGGGGACCGGGGCGCAATCTTGGCGGCCTCCACATGGTTCGACCGAGATCCGCTAATCCGCTGGCTCCTGGGCTGGGGCTTTCCTGCCCTGAGACTCGCTTGGGCTCTCCGGCCCTGGCTGCCTGCCCCGCTCCTGGCCCGGTCCACTACGGCGCCGGCGCAGCCAACCCAAGAGCCCGGCCTGGCCTTTCTGATGCCCCGTTCCCGCGATCTGGCTGTCCTCGGTCCTGGCTTCTGCTTTAACTTGTCCCCTCGCGCAAACGGGTCGGCGGAAGCGACCTAGATTGGCATATGGGCATTGGAGCTCTCTGAGCAGATGGCGGGCTGGCTACCGCCAGATCGATGCTTGCGTGGGACTGAGCACGAGGATGTCCTGGTGCGCAGAGGCAGGTGCCGCAGCCCGCGGCCCAATGCTGGCAGGTTCACCCTGGCATGGGTGATGACCTCCCACGACGGTCCGGCAGGCTGGAGTCGAGGTTCTGACGGTTCTGGCCTTGGAGACCGTAATGACATCGGCAGCAATAAAGCTAGCCAGGAGTGCGGGCGGTCGCCGCAGTGAAGGCCGATGGACGATCATCTTTGCAGCAGCCTTGCTAGTGGTGGTCGGCTTCTTCAACCTGATCGACGGCATTGCCGCGATCGCCAACTCGCATATCTTCAACGCTAAGGTTTGACCGGAAATGCCTACCACCAGAGGTCGGATTGTGGTTGGCGTGGACGGCACCGAAGCCTCGGCCGCCGCGGTGCGGTGGGCGGCGCGGGAGGGGCGGCTGCGGCGCGCCGACGTGCATCTCCTCTTCGTCCATGACAGCACCCGGTCCGAGCGCGCGCCGTATTCGGGCTTTTCGGGTACGCCACGGCCGGATGAAGACCATGCCGCCAGGAGGGCGTGGCTCGCTGTGGTGGAAGAGGAAGCGAGCCGAGCCTTGCCGTCCGGTTGCCTGTCATCTGAACTGGTCGACGGTTCACCAGCCCGGGCGCTGATCGACCAGTCGGCTGGCGCCGAGCTGCTCGTCCTCGGTATTGCCAAGCACGCCGATCTGTCTGCGAGCGAGGGGCCGCCTGCCGTGGGACCGGTGGCGCGGGCGTGCCTGCAAGCCGCGGCATGCCCTGTGGTCATTGTGACCCATGCGCGTCGACGGAACCTGAATACTGACCCAGGATTTTCTCGTTCTGGGCTTGGAATTCGGTGTCGGTGAGGATGGCCTGGGTTTCACTGGCGTTCGCCTCGCCGGACTGGATCCTGGATGCAATCATTCGGTGTCTCGACCAGAACCGGTAGGCCGGGATTAAGAACATCCGGTTAACGACATTGAGCCCGACCATGGCTACTGCGAGCCAGCGCGCGAGTTGGTTGCCTGCGAGGACCCGGCTGCCCCCGGCAGTTGCAGGCGCCCGCAATGAGAGGGATCCCCAGCCCCAAGGCGCGCAAGTCGCCGACTGTTGTGAAAAGCCGGCCGAACCTGAGCCGCCGGGCATCCGTATGAGCCCGCCGACGATATCAACGGCCTCTGGCAGTCCTCGCGGTCCGAGAGCGAGAGTGAACGACCTGACAGGCCAATATTATGATGGTTTAATTAAAAGTCAACTACGAGGCGTCAATTTCATGCACCGTCCGTTCGGATGCTGCGTTGGTACGCCTGATCAGCAGACTACGAGGCGTAATCCTGTGGGACCACACACGTACGAGATAACTTTCGCGGGTCATGCCAGTCCTGTATTGCGCGCAGAATTCGACGACTGCGAGGTCACCATGGGCCCGGACACGACCACTCTTCGCACCAATCTGCCAGATCAGGGAGCCCTCTGCGGAATCGTGGAGCGGATCATCGGACTCGGACTTCAAGTGATCGACCTGCACCTCGTGGCGTCATCTGTGCCATCGGGAGGAACTAGCGCAGACAGTGATTATACGGGCAGGGCCCGGGCGGCCCGTGCAGACCTGTTATCAGGGTGACCCGCAAAGTCGCATCTGCATGGCAGCCCGGGTTCCCGGTCGTCGGCATTCGCCTAGATGCTGTGGTGTGCCGGTCCGCGGGATGAGATGCCGAACCGGCAGATTTCGGCGGTGCGCTTTCTTCCCGTTTTAGCCCCCGGTGAATCCTCACCGCGCCCGTGATAGGACAGGCCCGGTCATCCGGGCAGCGTGGTCGAGCTGGTGGTCCAGGTTGATCGCGGCGCTGATGAGCGCGAGGTGGCTGAACGCCTGCGGGAAGTTGCCGAGTTGCTCGCCCGTGCTGCCGATCTCCTCGGAGTACAGGCCGAGATGGTTGGCGTAGGTGTGCATCTTCTCGAACGTCAGCCTCGCCTCGTCGAGCCGCCCGGCACGCGCCAGCGCTTCCACGTACCAGAAGGTGCACAGGGCCGTGAGGCATCGACAGACCCACGGCAGACAGCTTCACGGTCCACCCACCCGGCCTTTGAGATATGACAGCCACCATCCTCAGTCGCGGACGTATCCGCCGCCTCACCCCGGTAGGGGTGACCTTTCGCGCCGCGGAACTCGCTTTGCGTCCTGCCCGGCGGAGCGGCTCACACCGATTGAGACCGTCCTCGATGCCGGTAGATCGCCAAGTTGCCGCGCATCGGGTGCGAGGCCGTCCGGGCGAAGCGTCCGGGCGAAGCGCCCGCGCCGACGCCCATCTGCATAAAGGACTTCACCCGGCCCTGGGTGAGTGCAGGGCACGGCGTCCTCGGCGAAGGTCAGGTGGGAGGACCTCCGTGGTTCTGAATCTCATTGTGATTGGCCTGGCGATAGCAGTCGACCCGCTGCCGCTGACCGCATTCATCGTCGTGCTTCCCTCCAAGCGCGGCGTGAGTAAGGGTGCGGCATTCCTGTTCGGCTGGCTAGTTTCGCTGGCCGTCGTGGTCACGGTCACGGTGCTCGCCACCGCCAATAACCCGCCAAAGCCGAACACGGTCCCGTCGCTGGCGTCGTTGGCGGTGAAGATCGTCATCGGAACTCTCCTTGTCCTGATCGCGATCCGGCAGCGCCGGCGGATGGGGCGGCCAAAGAAGCCGAAGAAGCCGCCCAGGTGGCAGGAGAACGTGGACAACATGTCGCCGTGGTTCACCATGGTCCTGGCCCCAGCGCTTCAGCCCTGGACCCTGATCGCTGCGGGGGCCGCCACCGTCGTCGAGGCCAAGCTGTCCAGCCGGGGGAGCTATCTCGCGCTGATCGGGTTCTGCGTCGTGGCTTCAGCGTCCTACATCGCCATGGAGATCTACGCCGGTTTCAAACCCGACCAGAGCCAGGCATTCCTGGCCAGGTTCAGGACGTGGATGGAGACCCATACCGACCAGGTGATCATCGTAGGCTGCCTGCTCCTCGGCTTCTGGCTCATTGCCAGCAGCATCTACTACGTGATCAGCAGCTGAGGGAGCAACGAGACCAGCAGGAGTTTGCGATCAGGGCTTCAGCGTCGAGGAAATAGTCCCCATCCGCGTTACGGACCTTGGCCGCAGCCCCCGCGGCGCACTCCACCCCAAGGAGAAGTGACGGGCGACCGTCTAACTCAGGCGGCCACGTTCTCGCGGCTTCCGTAGGCGCACAGTCCCCACAGGGCCACCATGTCCACGGCGATGATCAGCAGCGACCAGAACGGGTACGCGGGGATAAAGAACAACTGGCCGATGGCGTTGAGGCCGATCGCCGCCACCGCGAACCAGCGGGCCGCCTGGTTGCCGGCCAGTACCCCGATCGCGGCGAGAATCTGCACGGCACCGAGGATGAGGGCGACCCAGCCCCAGACGCGCAGGTCGCCGATGACGTAGTGCGCGTTGGCGATGAATATGTGCGAGCGGGCGATCGCGGCGATGCCGTCGATCAGGTTGAAGATGCCGACCACCCCCAGCAGGACTGCCGCGAAGACGACCAACCCCAAGCCTTCACCGTGGCGTGCCCCGCTGGTTTGCCTTATTGTCGCCGACGCCATTTCGACCTCCCAGGCCAGAATCGACGGAACGCTTTAGTCCGAGCCTGTCGGGCCATCCTGGGATGTCGTCACCCATCCGCGGGTGATTCAGCCGGTTCCCGGGCAGCTAGCTGCGCGATGGTTAAAGCGGCGCCGCCAACTGTGGCTGCCAACGGGGTCCGCGTTCTCTATCCCGCAATGGCTGACCAGGGCGGATCAGGTCCTCGCAGGCGGCATCGAGCGGATGCTGCACATCCCAGGGCCGGGAGCAGCAGCAGTCCCCGCCAGCGGCCACCTGCCTGGCAATCGCCTGAGTATCTGGCATAGGTTACCGTTCGGGCGGTGGCGCCACCAGGCTCACGTCGATTACGTCGAGTCCTAGGCTGTTGATCCGCTCCATCAGGCCTGAGAGAGCGCCTCGATCCGGCAACTCTGCCCGGAGGGTGGTCGTGCCTGGGCCTAGGGTCACCTGGCAGTCGTCGAACTCCGCGCTCAGCGCGGTACCCGCCTCCCCCAGGAACGTGATTTCAAATATCTGCGTTTGCACCAGGTTGCACCTCCCGGGCCTTTCAGCCTTGATTTATACGTATCCCCAGCATGCCGCGCGCGGCCTGTAAGTTATCGCCCTGCTGAGGGTGACTCGGGATCCAGGGGGCCAGGACCACGCCCGTGCGACAGGTCATTCATCAGTCGAACCACAGGGGCCTCACGCGCAACAGAAATACCGTCAAAAACACCGGCCGCGGGTGATGTCCCCTCACCCGGGCCGTGGTTCAATCCGACCAAAGGACCACGTAAGAGCAAAGAAAGAGTCATGAGTACGCAATGCGCCTTTGGCAACCAAGAATTCATGGCAGACAGCGCGACAACTAGGCAGGGCTCCGTGCGGGACACGCGGTTCCCGCTGACAAAATTCCGGCCTCCAGCGCTGCCCGCCACGCTGATCACGAGGTCAGCGCTGCATGACCGGCTAGCCGAGGGAGCTAGCCAGCGGCTGACGGTTGTTGTGGGGTCGGCTGGCGCGGGCAAGAGCGTGCTACTGACGGGCTGGGCGGCGGAGCGACCACCCGGTATGACTTCCTGGTTGTCCTGTGGCCGGCCTGACGCTGACCCGGCCCGGTTCTGGGCTGGCTTCATCGAGGCGCCACGGGCTATCGACCCGGGGTATGGCGCCGATGCTGCCGACCTGCTCGCGATGGATGGGCGGATGTCGGCTGATGTCACCGCATCGATCGCCAACGACGCCGCGAAGCTGCCTGCCGGCTCGGCGATCATCGTGGATGACTTCCATTTAGCGGCAGTCACGGCGGCCCCGGAAATGACCGATCTCGTCGAGCACTGGCCGGCCAAGACCGTCCAGCTGGTGCTGGCCGGCCGCTCTGATCCTCCGCTGCGGCAGCACAGGCTGCGGATATCGGGTCAACTGAACGAGATCCGGGACCGCGGCCTGTATTTTTCCCTAGCCGAGAGCCGTGACCTGCTGGCGAACTTTGGCGTCCAGATGTCCGATGCTGACCTGGCGCTGCTCCATCAGCAAAGCGAGGGGTGGCCTGCGGCTCTGCAGATGGCGGCGCTGTCCCTACGCGGAACCACGGATCCAGCGCGGCTGGCGCGAGTGCTGGAGGTCCGGGGACGGGACATCGCCGACTACTTCGTCTCCGAGGTTCTCGAGCAGCAGCCGCGTGAGCTGGCCCAGTTCATGCTTGACATCTCCATCCTGGCGGGGGTGCTGACTGCGGACGCGTGTGCTGCGGTCACCGGAAGGCAGGACGCGGCGGCGCTGCTGCACGGCATCAGCGCGGGTCACCTGTTCCTGGTGGCACTTGATGATGAGCGGACCAGCTTCCGGTACCACCGTCTGGTGCGCCAGGCGCTGCGTGCCGAGCTGCGCGCCAGGGACCGCGGCCGCGAGCAGGCGCTTCAGTTGCGGGCAGCCGAATGGTTCGAGGCCACTGGGGATACCCGGCGTGCGGCCCACCATTTTTGGGCCGCGCAGCAGGCTGACCGGGCGCTGGTGCTCCTGCAGGACCGAGTCGTGCCCGACTTCCTGCGTGTCCCGCAAGGGCCGGAGCCGCTGGTCGTGAGCAGCATTAAACCGTCGATGCTGGTCGAGACCCCGGACCGCCTGCTGGGCCTGGCCGCCCACCTGCTGTTGTCGGGTGATACGGCTCGCGGCGGTGAGTACCTTGACCTGCTCGAGGACGCCGGGAAAATCCCGCCCGATTCGGCGCTGGCGGCCCGGTTCGCGGCGTTTCAGTCGTTCCGTTACGGGGTCACCGGCCAGCTGGAAAGGGCCGTGCGGGCGGCCATGGCCGCCCGCACTACCCAGGAGCGGAGGCAGCTCACCGACGAATGGGACATCGCCGTCCCGCTGATCCTCATCCGCGTGTATACCTGCCTGGGCGACTTTCCGGCGGCCGAGCGCGAGGCAGCCCTAGCTCACGCCCTACCTATGGCCACCGAACCAGTCAAGTTCGTGATGGTGCCAGCTGCGCGCGCGCTGGCCCGGTTCGAGGCCGGCCAGCTAACTGAGGCGGCCGATGCTGCCGCTGCCGCCGAGGCAGGTGCGCGGCGGCTGGGATTCAGCGAGCATTTCTTCGCGGTGGACTATCTGCGCGTGCTGGCCGGTCTCGCGCTGGAACGCCGCGATCTCGACAGCGCGGATCATCTCACCGAACAGGTACTCTCCATAACCGAACGGCATTGGCCGCTCTTCGAATTCCTGGCGCTGCTGGACCGGGCGCAGATCTGGGCGGCTCGAGGGCAGGTCCGTGAGGCGCTGGCCACCATCGAGTCGGCACGGCAGGTCCTCGTCAAGGGGGCCAGCTCGGCGCTGGTGGCCCGGGCCGATGAGCAGGAGACGCTGCTGCGCCTGTCCCTCGGGGACCTACGCTCGCCGGGCGAGCTGACCGGCAGGCTTCCCGGCGTCCGCCGCGAACTGCTGCTGGCCAGGATCGCCCTAGCGGGTGGCGATCACCACGCCGCGCAGCAGCATCTGCAGGCACTAACACCGGACGGCCTGACGCCACGCCTGGCGCTGGTACGGCAGCTACTGGCCGCCGCCGCCGCGATCGAGCGTGGCGACCCCGCAATCGCGAGCATTCTGGGCGGCGCTCTGTACACAGCCCGCAGCCAGGGCTTTCTCAACACCGTGGTCACCAGCGCACCGCAGGTGACCAGCTATGTGGTCGAGCACGCGGCCCAGTTGCGGTCAGATCCGTTCATCGATCAGCTGGTTGCGGCGGCGCTCGAGGCGCGCGCCGCCCAGCCTGGCTCCGCGCCGTCCAGCCGAGTGCTCGCCGAGCCCCTGACCGCAGCCGAGCAGCGCGTTCTCACTCTTCTGCCGACCAGCACCTACCTGCAGATCGCAGATACGCTCCGCGTTTCACGCAACACAGTGAAGACCCACCTACAGTCGATCTACCGCAAACTCGGCGCGGCGTCACGCTCGGAGGCCCTCGAGCGGGCGGTCGATCTGCATTTGCTGTGAGTCTGGTCGGACGCGGCATGATGGAGCACACCGGGATAACCTCGGGCCTCGAGGTGGCCGACGAGGTGTTCCGCTCACCCGCCAGCATCGTCTTCGACCAGGCCGAGAACCGCCTGCGCATCATCGAGGCCGCCCTCGTCGTCATCCTGGTATAGCTGTACACCAGCTGGCTGAGCCGGTGCACAACGAGACAATCGCGGATACGAGCGGTAGGTGATCTCGCGAGTGCGGCCACCATGGGACGAGATCTGCACAATCGCGGATTCGAGCCCTGGTGAGCGGAGAAAAGGGTGCTTCCGCTCCCGGCCCGCCCAGCAGGCTGGCCGGGCAGTCACCCGGCCAGGGGTGATGTGCCAGGGCAATTGGTTCGCCACGATGCCGGTATGGGAGCCGTGACGCCGGGCCTTGAAAGCACGCCCTCGCAGCGCTGGCTGGCGCGTCTCAGCTTGGTGCTCGTGGCCGCGGCGATCGTGATCCTGGTGGTCGTCGCCGGGCTGAAGAGCCTGGCAATGCTCGCCGTGGGCTTGGCCGCCGCGCTGGTAAGCCTGGCCGCAGCGTACGTCTTCCTTTCCCGGCGGGGCCTGTGGCGGTGGCTGTCGCTCGCGGTCTTCGTCTTGGCGCCGATCGCCGTGGTCGTCGTTTACGCGTTCAGGGACCTGCTGTGGGTCGCGGTCCTGTCGGCCACGGTCTGGCTGCTGGCGGGCATAGCCGCGCGGCTGGCGCTGGCCGCGAACCAGCCGGACTGGCGCATGCCCGAGCGCCCGGCGCAGTCGCCCGCTCGGCACCCGTACCTCATCATGAACCCGAAGTCCGGCGGCGGGAAGGTCGGGAAGTTCGACCTGAAGCGCAAGGCCGAAGACCTCGGTGCCGAGGTGTTCCTCATCGGCGGGTCCGAGCCCGTCGACGTGGCCAAGATCGCTCGTGAGGCCGCCGTGCGGGGCGCCGATCTGCTGGGCGTTGCTGGAGGCGACGGCACCCAGGCCCTTGTGGCCGGCATCGCTGCCGAGCACGGGATCCCGTTCGTGGTGATCAGCGCCGGCACGCGCAATCATTTCGCGCTCGACCTGGGCCTGGACCGCGAGGACCCGTCGGCCTGCCTGGGCGCCCTGTTCGATGGGGTCGAACTGCGGGTGGACCTCGGGGTGATCAACGGCCAGACGTTCGTCAACAACGCGTCGTTCGGCGCATACGCCGAGATCGTCGAGACCCCTGGCTACCGTGGCGACAAGCTGAACACGACGCTGAACACGCTTCCCGACCTGCTACAGGGCCACCGCGGGGCACGCCTGCGCGCACGGGCGGATAGCACGAAGATCGAGGCGCCGCAGGCGCTTCTGGTGTCCAACAATCCGTACGGAACCGGGGACATCGCGGGCCTGGGCCGTCGCGTGCGGCTGGATCGCGGCAGCCTCGGCGTCGTCGCCGTCACAGTAGGCAGCGCCTGGCAGGCCGCTGGCGTCCTCCGTGGCAAGCATTCCACCGGCGTGAGGATGCTGACCACCAAACAGGTCGAGATAATCGCCGACACGCCGCAGATCCCGGTCGGGCTCGACGGTGAGTCAGTCTTGATGTCGACGCCGGTCACCTGCGCGATCTCCCCGGGCGCGCTGCGCGTCTGGGTGCCACGAGATCGCCCAGGCGTCCCAGCGCCGAAGCCCGCGGTGAACTGGTCCCGGCTGCGGCAACTAGCAGGTGCGCCGCATCCGGGCCAACCGATTGACCGGAGGTAGCGATATGGCCGCGAAGAAGAAGAAGAAGAAGAAGAGCACGCATGGCCGGCACGACGCGGCGGCCCAGCCGTCGCCTGTCGCGAGGGAACAAGCCGAGGCCGTGCCGCGCCCGAAGATGAAGCGGAAGGAGTACGAGCGGCAGATGAGGGTTCTGCATGGTGAGCTCGTGGCCATGCAGGAGTGGGTGAAGGAGTCCGGGGCCAAGATCTGCGTGGTCTTCGAGGGCCGGGATACCGCTGGGAAGGGAGGCACGATCAAGCGGATCACCGAGCGGGTCAGCCCGAGGGTGTTTCGGGTGGTGGCCCTGCCGACCCCGACCGAGCGGGAGAAGTCTCAGATGTACGTCGAGCGCTATGTCCAGCACTTCCCGGCGGCCGGCGAAGCGGTGATCTTCGACCGCAGCTGGTACAACCGGGCCGGTGTCGAGCCGGTGATGGGCTTTTGCACGCCGGCGGACACCGAGCGGTTCCTGGACCTCGTGCCTGCCTGGGAGAAAGCCATGACCGATTCGGGGATCGTGCTGCTGAAGTACTGGCTGGAGGTCAGCCCCGGCGAGCAGACCCGGCGGCTGCAGTCCCGGATCAACGACCCGCGGAAGATCTGGAAGCTGTCGGCCATGGACCTGAAGTCCTACAGCCGCTGGTTTGACTACTCCCGGGCCCGAGACGCGATGTTCGCCGCCACCGACACCGCCTGGGCTCCCTGGAGCGTCGCCGACGCCGACGACAAGAAACGCGCCCGGCTCAACATCATCAGCCACCTGCTCAGCCAGATCCCGTACAAGCCACTCCCCCACCGGGACATCAAGCTGCCCAAACGGCAGCATCCCGGCGGCTACATCCAGCCAGACCTGCCCGTGCGTCACATCCCCACACCGTTTTAGAAGGCAAGCCAGTCTGCATATCTGCGCGCCGATGAACCGGGAATGGCGGTAATCGCTGATGAGGTGTGGGCCGAAGATGCGCTCCGGGCTTATGCTGCGAGCCCGTATCCAGCGGCACTCCGGACGAACCGGCAATCCGCCCTATGCCGACGACCTCTTGCAGGAGACATTCGCGGAGGCGCTTGCAGCTTCGGAGCGGTTGACCGCAGCACTGCGGGCACTGCCAGACAGGCAAAGGGTGGTTGTTCATCTCGCCGACCTCGAAGGACTCGGCTACCGTCACATCTCTGTCCTTACCGGCATCCCGCTCGGTAGAGTGAAGTCGTCCCTGCATCGGGCCCGGTGCCGACTACGCGCCGGACTCGGCAGTCATGCGTCCCGAGGCTAGGCCAGCGTGCCTGGACCAAGGGCTTGCTCAGCGGGCGGCTGGCCAGCAGCGCTGCCCGACCGGTTCGGCGATCACATCGAGTCCATCGACACCGACTCCGCCTGTCACGTTAGACCGGACATCCTTGATGTGGAGAGGAAGTGGGAGACGCTTGGGCATTTGGTTGGTGAGCAGGGGGTCGCCGGGCGGACTCCGGTCGTTCGATCCGCTCCGTATCGCAGACCTCGAATACCGGATGTGGGTGGCCTATTACCTGCGCCGCTGGACCCACGTGCTGGCGGCCGCGGTCAGGCTCCTTCGGCTGGGCTTCGGTACGGATTTAGTGCGGATCTCACAGGCCGCCTGGCTGATGCTACGCGCCATCCGGTTGTGGGCGCCCTTCCCCGACAACGACCCAGACGGTGCCCAAACCTGCATGCGCGAGCTTTACGCGCTGGTCAGACTCCGCTTCGGCGAGCCGGCGGACCCAGCACGGGCCGCCGCTCTGGAGATCGACTGGTGGCGGGCGCACCGGGAACGTCAGTATTCGGCTGATCCAGCGGGAAATGGTGACGAGCTGCTCGAGTCGGTGATCGGCCTGTATAGCTACCTGTTCGGTGAGACCGAGGCCGCGGTCAGGCCAGCCGCCATGCACCGGGTACAGGCGATGGACCTGTCCGATCAGTGGGTGCGTGAGGGCTGCCCGCCCGACAGCCTGCTGCTTTCGTACGAGCGTGCCGCACTGGTCCGTGCTTACACCGCACTGCTCGCCGCCATCCACCACGAGGAACGCTGATGAGCGAAAGACCAGGAGACCAGGCCAGAGCGACTTGCCTCCTAACGAACTTCGCGCCTATCAAGTCAGGCCCTATCGGAGGTTTACTTATCGCCTAGGAGTCTTTCGACCAGCGGAGAATGGTGATGGGACGTATCGTGGCGCAGGGCGCGACCGCCGAACATGACGTCTCTCGAGATCCGCGGTTCGCGCTGGCGAAGTTCAGGCCGCTGGCGTTGCCGGACACTCTGGTCGTGAGATCCCGGCTGCATGACCAGCTGACGGCGGGGACGAGTCGGCGGCTGACCTCTGTCGTAGGGCCGGCCGGGGCCGGCAAGAGCGTGCTGCTGGCGGGCTGGACCGCGTCACGGCCAGCTGGCGTTACCGCTTGGCTGTCCTGCGACAGCGCCGACGCCGACCCGATTCGGTTCTGGGCTGGGTTCATAGAGGCCGCTCGCGCCATCGAGCCGGCCTTCGGCCGCGACGCCGCCGACCTGCTGGCGATGAACCGAGACATGTCGGCCGACATCATCGCGTCGATCACCAACGATGCCGCCAAGCTGCCCAAAGGGTCGGCCATCATCGTCGACGACTTCCATATTGCGGCACCAGCGGTGGCCAGGGACATGACCGAAATGGTCGAGTGCTGGCCGGCCGAGACCACCCAGCTGGTGCTAGCCGGGCGTTTGGACCCTCCGCTGCGGGTGCACCGGCTGCGGATCTCAGCCGGGCTGTGCGAAGTTCGCGATTGTGACTTGTATTTCTCCCTGGCCGACAGCCGCGATCTGATGGCGAACTTCGACGTCCGGATATCCGATGCCGACCTTGCGGTGCTTCATCAGGGAAGCGAGGGGTGGCCTGCGGCCTTGCAGATGACCGCGCTGTCCCTGCGCGGCACAACCGATCCGGCCCGGCTGGCGCGGGCGCTGCGGCTCCGCAGCCAGGAGATCGCCGACTACTTCATCGCTGAGGTCCTCGACCAGCAGGGGCCGGAGGCGGCGCGATTCATGCTTGACACTTCCGTCCTGAGCGAGCTCAGCGCGGATACTTGCGCGGCGATCAGCGGTGCGCGCGACGCGCCGACGCTGCTGCACGCCATCGAAGGCGCGCACCTGTTCCTGGTGGCAGTTGATGAGGAGCGAACCCGTTTCCGGTTCCACCGCCTGGTGCGCCAGATCATGCGGGCGGAGTTGCGCGCCAGGGACCCGGCGCGGGAGCGCATGCTGCAGTTGCGGGCGGCAGAACATTTCGAGTCCGCCGGTGACGTCCGGCGCGCTGCCCGCCACTTCCTGGCGGCGCGGCAGGACCAGCGGGCACTGGCTGTGTTGCGTGACCGGGTCCTGACTGCCTTCCTGTTTGATCCAGAGCTGGCCGGACTGCCGGACCTGAACACGGTCGACCCGTCGGTCCTCGCGGCCGCCCCCGATGAGCTGCTGGCGCTGGCCTCCGACCTGTTGCTGTCGGGCGACACGGCCCGCGGCGGCGAGTTCCTTGACCTGATCGAGCAGGCATGGCCGTCGATCCGGCCCGAATCGAGGCTGGCGGCCCGGGTGGCGGCGATCCGGTCACTCCGTTATGCGGTGACCGGCCAGTTGCCGATGGCCGTGGGTGAAGCCCTGCGAGCGCGGGCCATCCAGGAGCAGACGCACCGCAGCGACGAATGGGACGCCGCCGTTCCCCTCATCCTCCTGGACGTCTATCAGTGCCTGGAAGCCGTTCAGGCCTTCGAGCGGGAGTCAGCCGCAGTCCTGGAGATGCCTTCATTCCCCGAACCGGTCAAGTTGGTGCTGGTACCTGGTGCTATCGCGCTGGTACGGCTGGAGGCCGGCCGCCTGGGCGAGGCGGCCGATGCCGCCCGATCCGCCGATGCCGCCGCCCAGCGGCTGGGATTCGGCCAGCATTTCTTCGCCATGAATCACCTGCGCGCGCTGGCCGGCCTCGCGCTAGAGCGGCGTGAGCTCGACACCGCCGAGCACCTTACCGAGCAGGTGCTGCACCTGCCGGCGCCGCGGCGGCCGCTCGTTGAGTTCCTCGCGCTGCTGGACCAGGCCCGGATCCGGGCCGCCCGCGGGCAGTTCCGCGAGGCGCTGGCCAGTATCGACTCGGCGCGCCTGGCCCTGGCCCAGGCAAGCTCGGCGCTGCTGGCCCGGGCCGATGAGCTGGAGGCGCTTGTGCGCCTGTCGCTCGGCGACCCGCGCTCCCCGGCGGAGCTGGCCAGCAGGCTTCCCGGCGTCCGCCGTGAACTGCTGCTGGCCAGGATCGCCCTGACGGCCGGCGATCACCACGCCGCGCAGCAGCATCTGGAGGCAGTTACGCCGGGTGGCCTGACGCCACGCCTGATGCTGGTGCGCCGGCTACTGCTGGCCGCTGTCGCGATCGAGCGCGGCGACCGTGCGGTCACGAGCATCCTGGGAGGCACCCTCCACGAAGCTCGCCGACTGGGATTCCTGAACACCGTCATCATGACCTCGCCGGAGGTATCGGCCTACCTGGTCGAGCATGCCGCCGAGCTGTTGCCAGACCCGTTCATCGAGAAGCTGATCACCGCGGCTCTCGAGGTGCGCACCACCCAGGACGGCGCCAACCAGCCCGGCCGGATGCTCGTCGAGCCCCTGACCGTTGCCGAACAGCGTGTCCTCGCACTCCTGTCCACCAGCACCTACCTGCAGATATCGGACGTCCTCTACGTCTCGCGCAACACGGTGAAAACCCAGCTGCGGTCGATCTACCGCAAACTCGGGGCGGCCTCGCGCTCACAGGCCCTACAGAGGGCAGCCGACCTGCGGCTGCTCTGAATCACCCTTGGTCGGGTGACGACCTCGTCAGATCGCGCGCCAGCATTGAGGAGTCAGGCCCGCGCGAGCGCATGACATCGGTCAGCGCTCGCGCGGCCCGGCCTGCGGCTCGGCCAGATCACCGAGCGAGGAGGCTGGCTATGAGGATCGTGATCGCGCTGGGCGGTAATGCGCTCCTAAGGCGTGATGATCCGGTGACCATGCAGGTGCAGCGCCGCAACGTCAGGATCGCTGCCGAGGCGATCGCGCCGCTGTCTGCCGGGCACAGCATCGTAATCGTGCACGGCAACGGCCCGCAGGTCGGCCTCCTGTCGCTGCAGGCCGAGGCGTACAAGGGAGCCGAGGCGTATCCGCTGGACGTGCTGGACGCCGGCACCCAGGGCATGATCGGCTATCTGATCCAGCAGGAACTGCGGAGCCTGCTGCCGCCGGAGAGCCAGGTGGTGACCCTGCTCACCATGGTCGCAGTGGATGCGGATGACCCGGCGTTCGCCAGCCCGGTGAAGTTCGTCGGCCCGCTCTACGACAAGGACGCCGCTGACAACCTGGCGGCCGAGAAGGGCTGGGCGTTCCGGCAGGACGGGTCGGCCTGGCGCCGGGTGGTGCCCTCGCCGGAGCCACGGGAGATCCTGGAGATCCAGCCGATTACCTGGCTGCTGGAGCGGGGAGCCGTGGTCGTCTGCGCGGGGGGCGGGGGCATCCCGGTCGCGAATCGGTCGTCAGCTCCCGGGCCTCTCGTGGGGGTCGAAGCGGTCATCGACAAGGACCTGGCCAGCGAACTGCTGGCCGAGGACCTGGGCGCGGACCTGTTCCTCATGGCCACCGACGTGGACGGCGTTTACCTCGACTGGGGTACGCCGCGGCAGCGGCGGCTAGACCGGGTGACGCCCGAGGAACTGGCCGGCTACCAGTTCGCGGCCGGGTCCATGGGCCCGAAGGTCGAGGCAGCGACTCGTTTCGCGGCTAAGACCGACGGCCGTGCGGCGATCGGTGCGCTGGCCGACATCGCCGCGATCACCGCGGGGACAGCCGGCACGAACGTGGTCACGCACCGTGCGCACCTGGGAGCCGCCCCTGGCTCTTCGGCTCCAGATTAGGAGGCGCAGTGCAAACAGATGAGAGTGAAGCGGCCGGAGCGCCGCCGGGCGGGGCAGCCAAGAAATTCCTGACGGTGCGCCAGGCCGCGTTCATCGGTGTCGGGGCGATGGTCGGTGCGGGGATCTTCGCCCTGCTGGGCGCGGCCGGGACGGTGGCTGGGTCGGCCGTGTGGCTGTCGTTCCTGCTTGCCGGGGTCGTCGCAGGACTGCAGGGCTATTCCTTCGCCAAGCTGGGCGCCCGGTACCCGACGGCCGGGGGGCTGCTGGAGTACGTGGCCAAGGGAACCGGCAACGGCCACTTCACCGGTGTCACCGCGTGGCTGACTTTTGTGGCCAACGCGATCGTGACCGCGATGGTGGCGGTGTCGTTCGGCAGTTATGCCAGCTCCGCGTTGACCGGGTCGAACGCGGCCTGGGCCAGGGTGTTCGCGGCACTGATCATCGTCGTAATGACCGGGGTGAACATCGCCGGGTCCGGGCTGGTCGCCAAGGCGCAGACGGTGATCGTCTACGTAGTTCTGGGGATTCTGACCTTTTTCGCGGTGGTCACCCTGGTGAACATGCATCCGTCGCTGCTGGCGCCGTCGGGGTACCCGCCACTGCGGGACATCGTCTCCGGCGTGGCGCTGACCTTCTTCGCCTTCCTGGGCTTCGGCATAATCACCTTCACCGCCAAGGACCTGGCCAGGCCGTCGCGTCAGCTGCCCAAGGCGATGTACCTGGCGCTGGGCATCGCCACCGTCGTCTACATCGCCGTCTCGCTCGGAGTGTTCGGCACCCTGACGGTGGAGAAGGTGATCTCCTCCGGCGGGACCGCGATCGCGGTGGCTGCCGAGCCGACGCTGGGTAAAGCGGGTTACTGGCTGATGACCGTCACCGCGCTGTTCGCCACCGCCGGGGCCACCAATGCTGGCCTGTATCCAGCCGTCGGCTTGTCCGAGCGGCTCGCCGAAACCGGGCAATTCCCCTTGCTGATGGCCCGCAAGCTTCGCGGGCGGGCCTGCAACGGGCTGCTGATCGAGGCGGCGGGGTGCCTGGTCCTGGCCGTGGTGTTCAAGCTGGATTCGATCGCCTCGATCGGCAGCGCGGTGGCCCTGGTGATCTTCACCTTGATCACCGCGGCGCACCTGCGGATCCGTGCGGAGACCGGCGCCAGCCTCCTGATGCTCATCCTTGCCATCGTGGCCGCCGGCGCGGTCCTGGTGACGTTCGTGTTCACCACCCTCATCCACGAGCCCGCCTCGATCGTGATGCTGCTGGCCATCCTGGTCCTGAGCATCGGCCTGGACTACGGGTGGAAACGAGGCCACCACCCCAGCAGTCCCGTGCACGCGCAGGTCGGACACTAAGTCAGCGAGGTGCTGAGATGACTACCACTATCGCCAAGCAGCCCAGCGAGGACGCCCCCTGGTATGCACTGCCGGCCCAGGATGTGACAGCGCGGATGGTTGTCGACCCGGATCACGGGCTGGACGGCAGCGAGGCGGAGCGGCGGCTGGGCGAGTACGGGCCGAACGAGCTGCCGACCGAGCCGCCGCCGAGTACGTGGGCGGTGGCGCGGGCCCAGCTAGTCAACCCGATGAACATCATGCTGCTGCTGGTGGTCGCGGCCAGCTTCGCGATCGTGCAGATCGCCACGGCGCTGGTGGTGCTGGGGCTGGTGACATTCAACGTGGTGATGGGCTCGCTCCAGGAGCTGAAGGCCCGGGCCAGCGTGGAGGCGCTGGCCAAACTGCAGGTGCCCCACGCCCGGGCGCGGCGTTCCGGGCAGGTCGAGCAGATCGAATCGACCACGCTGGTGCCGGGTGACATCGTGCTGCTGGAGGCCGGGGACGTGGTCCCGGCGGACGGGCGGATCGTGTCCTCGGCCACGCTGGAGGTGCAGGAGGCCGCGCTGACCGGGGAGAGCGCACCGGTGCCAAAAGACTCCGGGACGTTGCCCGAGGGCGAGCTCGCGCTGGGCGACCGGACCAATCTGGTGTTCCAGAACACCCAGGTCACCAGAGGCACCTCGACTTTCGTGGTGACCGGCACCGGCAGCGAGACCGAGATGGGCCGGATTGCCGGGATGGTGACGGCCACTAAGCGGTCGAAGTCCCCGCTGCAGCGCGAACTGGACGGCATGACCAAGGTGTTCGGGCTGATCGCATTCTTGGCCGTGGCGATCATCGCGATCTTCGGTCTGGTGCGCGGCCAGGACATCACCACGCTCGTGCTGTTGTGCATTTCGACCGCGATCGCGTCGATCCCGACCGGGCTGCCGACGTTCGTCGAGGCCATGCTGTCGTCCGGGGCGCGGCGGCTGGCCGAGCACAAGGCGGTGGTCAAGTCGCTGACCGACGTGGAAACCCTGGGCGGGACCACGGTCATCAACTCCGACAAGACCGGCACGCTGACGATGAACGCGATGACCTCAACGCAGATGCTGGCCGGCGGTGACTGGTTCAAGATCGAAGGCCCGGGCTACCAGAAGACGGGTGCGATCCTGGGCGTGGCCGGGGCGAATCTGCCCGACTTCAGCAACCTGGCCCTGGGTCTGGTGCTGTGCACCGACGCCACCGTCGCCGACGACGGGTCGGTCATCGGCGATCCGACCGAGGCGGCGTTCGTTGTGCTGGCCGCGAAGATGGGCGTGGACGCCGGGCAGACGCGGGAGACCCTGCCGCGCCGGGCCGAGGTGCCGTTCGACTCCGAGTACAAGTTCATGGCCACCTTCCACGACCGCCCCGGCTGGCTGACCGGCCCGATCGTCGCCCAACCGCACTTCATAGCCGTGAAGGGCGCGCCTGACGTGGTGCTCCAGCGCTGCGCGTACGCACTGTGGCACGGCGAAGTGGTCCCGGTCGGCACCGTCCGGGACGAGATCCTGGCCGCCAACCGCAAGCTGTCCGAGCGCGGGCTGCGGGTGCTGGCGTTCGCCGCCCGCGACCTGGACGACACCGAGATGGCCGCAGCGCTGGCCGACCCGATGGCCGCCGTCACCGGCCTGGTCTTCGTCGCGCTGGTCGGGATCGTGGATCCGCTGCGCGCGGAGGCCAAGGACGCGGTCCACACCGCGCTGGGCGCCGGGATCGACGTGCGGATGATCACCGGCGACCACACCATCACCGCCCGCGCGATCGCCGACGAGCTCGGCCTCGGGCCCGGCGTGATCACCGGCACCGATCTGCAGCACCTGACCGACGATGAGGTCATCGGCCGACTTCCCCAGCTGCACGTGTTCGGCCGGGTGGCGCCCGAGGACAAGCTGCGGCTGGCCAGGCTCATGCAGCAGTCCGGCGACGTGGTCGCGATGACCGGTGACGCCGTCAACGACGCCGCCGCGCTGAAACAGGCTGACGTCGGCGTGGCCATGGGCAGCGGTTCGGAGGTCTCCAAGCAGGCCGCCAAGATCGTGCTGACCGACGACAACTTCGCCACCCTGGTCCAGGCCGTCGACCTAGGCCGGGACATCTACCGGCGGATCTCCACCTACATCCGGATGCAGCTGACCATCTTGTCCTCAGTCCTGCAGCTGATGGTCTACGCGACCATCTTGAACATCAACGGCGGCGTCGCCCTGTTCCCGCTGCAGCTGCTGTTCTGCAAGTTCTTCGTGGTCATCACCGTGGTGATCGGGTTTATCGTCGACGTCCCTGACCCCGGCGTGATGCAGCGGCCGCCGCGCAAGCCCGGCACCAAGATCGTCACTACCCCGCAAGTCATCCGCTGGTTCGTCACCGGGTTCGTGATCGCCGTCACCGCCCTGTGCGTGCTCGAATGGGGCCCGGGCAAGCCGAGCACCACCCACGCCTCGGTAAACATGACCATGGCCTTCGCCATCGTCTCGTTCAGCGCGGTCAACATCGGCCTGGTCATGCGCCGCGAACGCCAGGCACCGTGGTCCTCGCCGGTGTTCCCCTACCTGGGCTGGATCATCCTCGGCTGGATCCTCACCTGGGCCGCCGTCGGACTCGGGATGCTCCAGCGCCTGCTCCAGACCACTTCACTCACCGGACGGGAGTGGATCATCGTGCTCGCCCTGTCGCTCGTGGCACCGGCGGTCGTCGCGGTGGACAAGGTCCTCCAGCTGCGACGCCAGCGCGAGGCCCTCACCACGCCGACCGCGGAGCTGAACGCCCACAGGGAGCCGGTGTGAATGGGATCCCCTGAAAGTGCGGAGACCTGAATAAGGCTGATCTTGGTGGTGCCTGGTTCTCCGTAGCTGCCATGACACCGCCGGAGCGCAGCCGCGGTCAAGGTGGAGCGCCGCAGAGAAGCGAGGAGGTGGGACAGTGACGGTGCCGAACACCGGCCGATGCTGGGTGGCGGAGAATCGGGAGCTCCTCCGGGGTCGCCAGCAGTCGCACGCAGGCTGCTGGCGGCATCTTCTGGCAGGCCGAGTGCCGCCGCGCAGTGTTGTAGTCCTCGATGCAGGCCTTGGCACACGCTGTCTGACAGGGTGAAACCGAGGATCCGGCGGAAGGCCGCGTCCATCACCGAATCGCCACCCGCTGGACCTGGACCCCTTGCACAGGGTGCTTTCCTGCGCGTTTCTGCCATCGCCGTCCTCCTTGAGGCGATGTCTTCACGCTACGAGGGGAATCCCACCCGACCGCATTACTTGGCCGGTGCTCGCGGGATGCCTGCCTTCAGTCAGCCGGCTTTACGCCGGGCAGCCCGCCTGATGCTGGGCGCCCTGAATGTATGCCACGAGGGCGTCGTTCGGGTATCCGGTGGCCTTCTCATGGGCGCTGCTGCTGGCGTTGGCCGCCGTGAGCAGGGCCTGCAACGTGGCACACTTGCCGATGGCTGCGGCGGCGTCGATTTGCTGCTGCAGCTGGTGGTCCCCGGGATTCGAGGCGACCGGTCCGGCCGTCTTGCTCCGCAGCACGCTGCAGGGCACCGTCGCGCTGATGTTCGCCAAGACCCCGCCCGGCGATGTGGAACTTGACATGAGCCACAGCCAGTCCTACGCCGATTGGCTGTCCCGGCACCGGGTCACCGCCGCAATTCACCGCCAGGAGGGTGAGGAATCCCCGGCGCGCCGACGGCAGGACGGCAGTTAATGCAGACCCATGAGCCCGCGCTGGGCTGGACGCTGGTGCTGCGATGCCAGCCGCTCCGCATCGTCGATCGCCGCATCGTCGATCGCCGCCCGGAAGGCGGCTATAACGACGACTACGAGCTCGCCTGCGCCCGATCGGATCGCCTTGCAGGCAGGCGCTACGGGTGCGGTCAAGACGGTCACGGTGACCGCCAAGCTCGTCTCCGGCCGCCATCTCGACGCTGGCGCCAACCAGGAGTTCACCTGGCGAGGGATCCGGTGATCAGGAGCTGAACAGCTTGGCCTTGGCCGAGGCGAATTCCTCGTCGGTCAGGACGCCTTGCTCGTGCAGCCCCGCGAGCTGGTTCAGTTGATCGACCATGGGCGAGGACGCGGCCGGGGCCTGCATGGGCGAGGACGCGGCCGGGGCCTGCTGGGTAGGCGATGACTGCTCCAGGTCGCCGATGCGCGCGTTCTGCTCCTCCTCCTGCTGTGCCTGCTCCCCGTGGCGCCGGGCCACCCTCTTCCCCGCCATGTACGCACCGCCGCCTACCACGGCCGCGCGCAGCAACGGACGTCGTCGTCGAAACATCGCTACCCCCTCTGGTTATCGGGCCGAGCTGGCTGCTACACGCCATCCGGCAGGCTGAGGCCGAGGGCGACCATGAGCTCGGGCGCCGCCGCGACCAGCCTCGGCCCGCCGACCTGCGGTGCCACGGCGATCAGTACGCCGATGAGATCCTCTGGCGTGGCCCCGGCCTCCAGCGCGTTGCTGACCTGCCACAAGTAGGAGGCCGGCGGGGCGTCGAGTGCTATCAGGGTGGCCAGCTTAACCAGCGCGTAGCTGCGGGCATCAAGGCCGCTCCTGGCCTTCCATTCGGCTCGTACCTCCAGGCCTGCCGCGAGGAGATCGGGGTCACCCAGCGCGAGGGCAGCCAGCACCTCCCTGGTGTTGGAGGACACATCTGCCTTGACGGGCACGGTCATTATTGCGGTCCTTTCGTCAATCGGCGCGAATGGCGTTGCCGCATCGCTGAACCAACGATGGCGGCTGCCCGGCAGGCTTCGCATCACCCGCGGTGGGGTGAGAACGAGCGCGCCGCCGTAATCAAGCGGGCGCGGGGGGCCTGCCTATCGGCTCGATCAGCCCGGGGAGCACCAGCAGGATCACGACCAGCACACGATGGGCCCGGCACTCGTCGCGATCAGGCGGGAGGCCGGTTCGTCAGGCACGTCGCGCGCTCAGACCTCGTCCCGGTCATCACCCCGCGCGGGTGATTGCCAGCGTGCAAGACCGGTGTACAACCATTGATGATGGCCGTTTACGATCTGCTCGCCCCGTATTACGACGCCGCGACCGGCGATTCCGCCACGGAGGCGGCGTTCATTCACGACATCATCGAGCGGCGTCACAGCCAGGCTGCGACCCTGCTTGACCTAGCGTGCGGGACCGGCAGCATTACCGCGCTGCTCGCCGGCGTATACGAGGTGAGCGGACTGGACATATCACCTGGCATGCTGGCCATTGCCCGGGAAAAAGTGCGCAGCGGGACCGAGCTGTATCTGGCCGATATGACAAACTTCTGGCTAGCCGCCAGATTCGACGTTATCGTCTGCGCCTATCAGGGGATCAATCACCTGCTCAGCCTGGCCGCGTGGAAGAGCACCTTCGATCGCGCCTGCGAACACCTCAGCCGTGGTGGTTTGTTCGTCTTCGACATCGCCACGCTCAGCCACCTGCAAGGGATGGCGAGCATTCCTCAGGTAGTGGAGGAGTTCGCCGGTAATTACCTGCTGATACGGGTGCGTACGACCGACGGGATAGTATTCGACTGGGACATCGAAGTATATGAACTCCAGCAAGACGGCAGGTACAGGCTGCTTACACAGACCGTCAGTCTGAGATCATTTTCGCTTCCTGACATATGGGAAGCTCTGCGCGAGAGGTTTACCAGCATAGAAATTGTCAGTGATGGCAATTCAGCCGACACGCAGGACGAGGACCGTATCTGGTTCGTGTGCCGCAAGCCTGCATGACCTGTCACTGCGGCAGCTGCGTCACGCGAGTGCGCTCGGCCGTATCTCATCCGCGTTGGGATGGTGCTGTGCCCACTCACCTCGGCCGCGCAGCACGTGAGCTTCAGGTCGAACATGAAGCAGCTTGACCTCGTCGAAGAGCATCGCGAAGGCTTCGCCGGCCAGGAAGAGGGGGCGAGTCAGGGCCGGCATCGACTCAGCCGCAGGATCGTCTCATCGACGGTCTCGCGGTCGCTGGGTGCTGCGGGCGGTGCGGACTGGCTGGATGCGTCATCGGCCGACGATGCCGTCGGCCGATGACGTCCGCTCTGTCCGATGGTCACTGTGAGATGGCCTTCACGAGCCGTCCGGTTTGCAGCGCGCTGAGCTATTCAGGACCGACGCCTCGGGTCCGGAACGCGCGGCGGTGGCTCAGTCAGTGGCCAGGCGCTCGCGGCTTCCGTAGGCGCACAGTCCCCACAGGGCCACCACGTCCAAGGCGATGATCATCAGGGACCAAAACGGGTAAGACGGGATGAAGAACATCTGGCCGATGGCGTTGAGGCCGATCACGGCGACCGCGAACCAGCGGGCCACCTGGTTGCCGACCAGTACCCCCAGCCCGGCAAGGACCTGCAGCGCGCCGAGGATGAGGGCGACCCAGCCCCAGGCGCGTAGATCGCCGGCCACATAGCGCGCGCCGCCGATGAATACGGAGGACCTGGCGATCGCGGCAGTGCCGTCGATCACGTTGAATATGCCGACCACCCACAGCAGCACGGCTGCGAAGACGATCATCCCGTAGCTTTCACCGTGGCTAGCGCCCCTGGCGTGTCTTATCGTCGCCGACGTCACTATGGCCTCCCAGGTCGGAATCGCCGGTACCTTTACTCCAGCCTGTCGGGTCAGGGTGGAATGTCGTCACCCTGGCGCGGGTGATCCAGCCAGTGCAGGTGACCCGGACTGATCAAGGCCTGGCAGGCGACAAGGCAGCCCGCTAGACAAGCGATGTGGCCATCGATGGCCACCTTGAACGCTGCCGACCGGCCGGTAATGCGGCGCTTCGTCGAGGGAGCGACACCAGCCGTGATGGCTCCGGCGGCCAGCGCTCTGTCCGGCGGAACTCACCCCTTCAAGGGTGATGCGCCGGGTCAAGGATGCCGTTGAAATGGCAGTATGACGCGGGCCAGCCGTAAGAGGTGGACCAGATGGCCGTAAAAGAAGCGGCACCGAGGAGCAGGCGGATCAACCACCTGAGCCTCGACGAGCGCCTAGGCCAGGGCAGGACAGCACGGGACCGCACGCCCCCATCCAGCCACGCCGGATGGAGCCCGGCTGCGGACCGGCCCGACCCGGTCGGCCTGCTCGAGGAGCAGGACCGCACCCGGGAGCCGGACCTGGTGCCGGTCCGGCATGGCCGGATGATGGTCTCGCCGTTCACCTTCTACCGGGGAGCGGCCAGGATCATGGCGGCGGACCTGGCCGGCACGCCGGTGGCCGGCCTCAGTACCCAGCTGTGCGGCGACGCCCACCTGTCGAACTTCGGCGTGTTCGCCTCCCCGGAACGGCGGCTGGTCTTCGACTTGAACGACTTCGACGAGACCCTGCCCGGGCCGTTCGAATACGACGTGAAGCGGATGGCGGCGAGCTTCGTGATCGCCGGCCGGAACAACGGGTTCGCCAGAGCCGACGCCCGCGCCGCGGCGCTCGCGTCGGTGACTGCCTACCGGGAAGCGGTGGCCGATTTCGCGCAGATGTCCACCATGGGCATCTGGTACGCGCGCATGCCGGAAGACCAGCTCATGGCTCTCGTCCAGGATGCGGTGGCAGAGGTGGCTAAGGAGGAGAAGAAGGCCGGAAAGGCGAAGAAGGCCAAGGCGCACCGGGACGGGCGGGAAGAAAAAGCAGCCAGGGAAGTGGCCAGGCGGGCGCAGAAGAACATCGCGAAGGCACACACCCGCGACAGCGTGCAGGCGCTGTCCAAGCTCGGTGAGGTGGTCGGCGGGCAGTACCGGATCGCCAGCCAGCCGCCGGTCATCGTGCCGGCCCGCGATCTGGCCAGCACGTTCGGCATGTCGCCGGACGAGGTCATCCCGGCGCTTCACGATCAGTTCCACGCGTACCGGGCCACCCTGCAAGACGACCGCCGCCGCCTGCTTGAGCGGTTCGAGATCGTGGATATGGCGCGCAAGGTCGTTGGGGTCGGCAGCGTCGGAACCAGGGCGTTCATCGTCCTGCTGGCCGGGCGCGACGCGCACGACCCGCTGTTCTTGCAGGTCAAGGAGGCGACGGCCTCAGTGCTCGAGAGCTATCTGCCCAAGAGCCGCTACCGCCAGCACGGCGAGCGGGTCGTACAGGGACAGCTGCTGATGCAGGGCGCCAGCGATATCTTCCTGGGCTGGACCAAAGGGCTGGACACCAGTCGCCACTTCTACTGGCGCCAGCTACGCGACATGAAGGGCTCGGCACTGGTCGAGCTGATGGCGCCGATCACGCTCGCGTACTACGCCCGGCTCTGCGGATGGACGCTAGCGCGGGCCCACGCCCGGTCCGGGGACCCGGTTGCGACGGCCGAGTACCTCGGCGGCGGCGACGCGTTCGACCGGTCGATCACCGACTTCTGCGAACGCTACGCCGACCAGAACGAGCAGGACTACAAGGAGTTCGTCACGGCAGTCCGGTCCGGCCGCCTCGAAGCGGTCGAAGGTGTCTGAGTGCCCGGATTCGAGGCGACCGGTCCGGCCGCCGTGCTCCGCAGCACGCTGCGGGGCACGGTCGCGCTGATGTTCGCCAAGACCCCGCCCGGTGATGTGGAACCTGACGTGAGCCACAGCCAGTCCTATGCGGATTGGCTGTCCCGGCACCGGGTAACCGCCGCAATTCACCGCCAGGAGGGTGAGGAATCCCCGGCGCGCCGAAGGCAGGATCAAACTCGTCACCTCATCAGCGGTGGCCCCGGCCCGGAGGCAGCCCTAACAGCGCAAGTCAGCCACGAGGAGGGCAGTTGATGCAAACCTATGAGCCCGCGCTGGGCTGGACGCTGGTCCTGCGACGCCAGCCGCTCCGCATCGTAGATTGTCGCCCGGAAGGCGGCTACAACGACGACTACGAGCTCGTCTGCTGTGAGTGCGGTGATGATCCTGACCTGGATTACCGTGAGGTCTCAACGAACCTTCAGCGGATCCGCGGGCCGTACAGGTTTTCGGCAGGCATCAAGGCGTACGGACGGCACGACAGGCTTCGACACCGACGGCGACGGCCGCCAGTTCCTGCGGCCAACGGCGTACGGCGCCGAACAGGGCCCGCCGATGACCAGACAGGATAGCGCCCACACCCCGGCTAGCGACGCGGCCGGGGTGCGGGCGGTCGCACAACGGCTGGCTGACGGGCTTGGGCGACGCGGCAACCAGGTCCGAGGGCGGGCCTCGGAAGGGCTGCGTGAGCTGGGTGCCATAGACCGGGCGGTCTACTCCGCGGTGGCGGCCACCCCCACTCCTTCACTCGACGAGCCGCTGCGCCGGCTCTCCAACGCCGCCAACAACTCCGGCCTCTGGCTGGCCGCCGCGGCTGGGCTCGGCGTGGCGGGAGGCGGGGCCGGCCGTGCCGCCGTGCGGGGAACGGTGGCCATCGGTGTCACATCCGCGCTGGTGAACCTGGCGGTGAAGTCCGCCTGGTCCCGCCAGCGGCCGGACCGGGCCGGCACCGGGGTCCCGGTCCGCCGGAACGTGCGGATGCCGTCCTCGACATCGTTCCCGTCTGGTCACGCAGCGTCGGGGTTCGCCTTCGCCGCGGCCATCGGCCGGGACCAGCCCTGGCTCGGACTGGCGCTGCGGTTCCTGGCGGCGGCGGTAGCGTACTCCCGGGTGCACACCGGAGTGCATTACCCGGGCGACGCCGTGATCGGCGCGCTGATCGGCGAGAGCACCGGGCAGGCCGTGGCCGGCCTGATGGACCGGCTGCCGCCGGCTGGAAAGGCTTTCCGGTCCGGTCGCGATAAGCAGCACGAACTGCCCGACGCCGCAGATTCGGAAGGTACCCCGAACCCTGAGACCGGGCGATCCCGTGCAGTCCGGACTCGGCGACGGACTGCCGCCAGCGTTATCCCGGCGCCACCTGAAACTTCACCGGAATAGACATAATCAAGTGCGCGCGGAGCAACCGCGGCCACCCCGGCCGGACAGGCAAGCGGCTCTCTTTGGATCGCGGTGAAACTCACCCCAAACCGGGTGAGGTGCCGGGGCCGTCACCATCTGATGATCAAGTTGAAGCCAGGACATGCATCCCGGGCGCCCGCTACGCACGTGATTCGTGCTTGACGGGCTGGTGATCGTGACTGTGGCGGTCTTACCAGGCAGAAGAACCCACGATGCTCGCCGCGGGCCTAGTGGGCGCCGACCATCGGCCTGGCCTCCTTTTACAAAGGACGGTGCGCAACGATGAGGTTCCCGTGGCGTAGGGCTGCGGCCGCCAGGAAGGCAGCTGGCGGCCAGGCTGGCTGGTTCGGGCCGCCCAGTCTTGCCGAGCGAAGCTGCTGCTGTCCGGCCAGGCCTGTCGTCATGGTGCTGATCCCGCCCGCATCCGCGCGTCTGCTTCCAGTTGACCTCCTGCTCTGCGGCCACCACTACCTGTCGTCCAGAGCAGCCCTGGCCGTAGTCGGTGCGGTCGTCATGGACGAGACCGGCTCGATTGTCGACCCGGCGCCAGTAAGCAAGGAGACGTGCGATTCCGCAGCAGGGGCGCCGCCGACTTCCTAGCAACGGCAGCCTTGATTCCTGTCCCGGATTCAGTTCTCGGACTTGTACGCCTCGGTGCAGCCCGTCGTGTAGTCCTGTCGCCTGCGGCCGGCGCTAGCCGGGCTCACTCAAAGCGGGGAATCACTCAACCACCACTTCACCCCAGCGGGGGTGATGTGTCGTCGGCTCCATAGGAAGGAGGCTGGCAGCCCTGGCGAGCGGTCTCCGGATAGCGGTGTCATGAAGGGCACCGCCGATCCGGCAGATGAAGGGCGAACACGATGGTCAGCGCGGAGCGGCTGTGGCTGGACGAGGCGGATACGGCGGGTTTGCCTGGCGGCGCTGGGTCCGTACCTCGGTGAGCGGCAGTGGGGCACTGTCCGCGAGGACTACGGCAGCGGCGACAACACGTGGTCGTACTTCTCGCATGAACAGGCCCGCTCCCGCGCCTACCGGGTGGGGGGAAGACGGGCTGGCCGGTGTCAGCGATGACCGGCGGCAGCTGTGCCTGGCTGGGCTTGTGGAACGGGCGCGATCCGATCCTGAAAGAGCGGCTGTTCGGCCTCACGAATGCCGAGGGAAACCATGGCGAAGACGTCGAGGAATGCTACTTCTACCTCGACGCCACGCCCACCTCGTCGTACTTGAAGATGCTCTACAAGTATCCGCAGGCCGAATTCGGGTATGCGGGCCTGATCGCGGTCAACGCGGCGCGGGGGAAGTCAGATCCCGAATACGAGCTGCTCGATACCGGAATCTTCGACCAGAACCGGTATTTCGATGTCGTAATCGAGTACGCGAAGGCTGCGCCGGAGAATCTTCTCATGCAGGTGACCGTGCATAACCGGGGGCCGGAGGACGCCGAGCTGCATGTGCTGCCGACACTGTGGTTCCGGCATACGTGGTCGTGGGCGGGCGGCGCAGAGCGGCCATCGCTGAGCATGTTCGCGGGCCTTCGCAGGGTCAGCGCGGTGCGGGCCGAGCACCGCGCACTGGGAACCTGGTGGCTCTACGCGGACCAGAAGGTGCCGATCCTGGTCACTGCGAACGAGACCAATAACGAGCGGTTGTTCGGGTCGGCCAACGAAACGCCCTACGTCAAGGACGGTATCGACCGGGCCGTTGTGCATGGCGACACCGCGGCGGTCGACCCGGGCGGCGCCGGGACCAAGGCGGCGGTGCACCACAAGCTGATGGTCCGAGCGGGCGACAGCGCGGCGACGGGGGCGGGCCGATGACCGGGTGGCCCGACCAGCCGGTGATCTATGAGATCAACACCGCGGTCTGGCTGGACGGGCTGTCCCGGACCGCCGGGCGCCCGGTCACCTTGGCGGGCGTGGCCGCCGCGGACTGGGATGCGGCCGTCCCGGCCGGGGTGGACGCCGTCTGGCTGATGGGAGTGTGGGACCGAAGCCCGGCCGGAGTAGCGCTGGCAAACGGCAATGCCGAGCTGCAGGCCTCGTTCGCCGCGGCGCTGCCGGACCTGCGGCACGCCGATGTCATCGGGTCGCCGTATTGCGTGCGCCGCTACGTCGCCGACGCGGGCTTCGGTGGCCCCGATGCTCTGGCCGCGGCGCGGGCCGCCCTGGCGGCGCGCGGCGCGCGGCTAGTCCTGGACTACGTGCCCAACCATGTCGCGCCGGATCACCCGTGGGTGACCAGCCACCCGGAGCTGTTCGTCCGCGGCGATGCGGACGACATCAAGGCCGACCCGGGGGGCTGGATGACCGCGGCCGGGCAGGTGCTGGCTCACGGCCGCGACCCGTACTTCCCGCCCTGGCCCGATGTGGTGCAGCTGGACGCGTTCTCCCCGGCCCTGCGCGCCGCGACGGCGGAGGTGCTGGCCGATATCGCCGGGCAGTGCGACGGGATCCGCTGCGATATGGCGATGCTGATGACCAACGGTGTCTTCGCCCGGACGTGGGGCGGGCGGACCGGGCCCGTGCCGGACGCCGAGTTCTGGCCGACCGTGCTCGGCGCGCTGCATGCCCGGCACCGGGAGACGGTGCTGATCGCCGAGGCCTACTGGGACATGGAGTGGGAGCTGCAGCAGCAGGGCTTCAACTTCTGCTACGACAAGAGGCTCTATGACCGGATCTTGGACCTGGACGCCTCTGCCGTACGCGGCCACCTGCGGGCGGACCTGAGCTACCAGTCCCGGCTGCTGCGCTTCCTGGAGAACCATGACGAGCCCCGCATCGCCAGCCGCCTTCCGGCCGAAGCCGAACGGGCCGCAGCGGTGGCCATCGCCACGCTGCCCGGTGCGGCCTTGTGGCACGAAGGACAATTCGAGGGCCGCCGGGTGCGGCCACCGGTGTTCCTGTCCCGGCGCCCGGATGAGGCGCCAGATCATGACCTGGCCGACTGGTACCGTCGCCTGCTGGCAGCGGTCGATGGTGACTGTGTGCGGACGGGCGCGTGGCGGCTGCTCGAGGCCGACGGCTGGCCCGACAATCAGTCCTGCGCCAACCTGGCCGCCTGGTCTTGGGCCGGCAACCGTGGCAGTGACCGGCACCTGGTGGTGATCAACTTGTCCGAGCAACCAGCCCAGGCGCGCATCCCGCTGGACTGGCCGGACCTGCCCGGCCGCAGCTGGCGGCTCACCGACATCCTCGGCCAGGGCACGTTCGAGCGGGACGGCGGCGAGCTGGCCAGCCCCGGCCTGTTCGTGGACCTGGGACCGTGGCAGTTCCACCTGCTCGCCATGCACTGACCGGCCACGGGCGGGGCGCGGATCCTGGTGCTGGGCCCGGGCCCCTCGCTCGGGCCGATGATCGCCGCGACGATCCTGCCGCTGGCCGGCGCCAACGGCGACCCAAACGTGTCCAAGCCGACGATGATCGGCCATATGAACGGCCTGGCCAATGCGCTGCCGTGCCCCCCAAGCCACATGGATAGACGGGATTCACCCTGGGAAGGGTGACGACAGCCCGCGACGACCCGAAGAGGATCAGGAAGTGGTCCCGAATAGGACCAGATCCCGTCGACGCATCGCGCGTCGCCGCCATCGACCAGGGGTGAGATATGGCGGATAAGGTTTACATCGCCTGGGCGATCCCGTGGCCCTGTCAGCGAACTGTCCGGTGGGGAAAGGCCGCATCAGGCTGTTGTGACCGCGGCGATGACGCTCATCGTGTTCAGGCTTATAGGCCTCGGCATTTCAACTTTGCCAACCCGCCTCATCCGACGAGGCCGAACACGGTATCCGCGAGCAGTTCCGCGCCTACCGGGCCACCTTGCAAGACGCCCGGTGCCGCCCAGAGCGCTTCGAGATCGGCGCAACTGGCGGTTACTGGAATGGATTCGATCACTGCGGTACTTTAGGCCGGCGCAGCGGAGAATGGGACCATGAGCGATCTGCCCCGCCATGCTGTCACCCGCATGGCCAGACTGGCCAGGTTGCCGGCAGGCTTCGCAGGCCGGACTGCGCTAGGAACCGGCAAACGCCTGGGCGGCCAGCCAGCTGAGCTGGTGACCCAGGAAATCCAGCGGCGGACAGCAGATCAGGTCTTCGGGGTCCTTGGCGAGCTCAAGGGCGGCGCGATGAAACTCGGTCAGGCACTGTCCGTATTCGAGGCCGCGCTGCCCCCGGAGATCGCCCAACCGTACCGGGCCACCCTCACTAGGTTGCAGGAATCCGCGCCGCCGTTGCCTGCACGGACTATTCACAAGGTACTCGCGGGCGACATGGGCGAGCAGTGGCGGGCCAGCTTCGCCGAGTTCGACGACCAACCTGCGGCCGCCGCTTCCATCGGCCAAGTGCACCGAGCCGTCTGGCACGACGGGCGCCAGGTTGCCGTCAAGATCCAGTATCCGGGCGCGAGCAGGGCGCTGATCAGCGATTTCAACCACCTGAGCCGCTTGGCCCGGCTTTTCAGCGTGTTCATGCCTGGCCTGGACGTCAAGCCGCTGCTCGCCGAGCTCCGGGACAGGGTGGCCGAGGAGCTCGATTACCGGCTGGAAGCTGCCGCCCAAGAGGCCTTCGCCGCCTACTACGCCGGCGACCCGGACGTCTGCGTCCCACGTGTGGTCTCCGTCAGCGACCACATGCTCGTCAGCGAATGGCTTGACGGCATCCCGCTCGCGAGAATCATCGCCGACGGCACGGCCGCTCAGCGGAACCGGGCGGGCATCATGATCATCCGTTTTCTGCTCTCGGGTCCTGCGAGGGTTAGGCTCCTGCACGCGGATCCGCACCCGGGCAACTTTCGCCTACTTGCCGATGGGAGGCTCGGCGTGCTCGACTTCGGCGCTGTCGACCGGCTGCCAGACGGCTTCCCGCCCATCTTCGGAAGGGTGCTACGGCTCATGCACGAAGACGGCGAGCTCGCCAAACTCGAGGACGAGTTCCGGTCGCACGGCTATCTACGGGAGGGTGTCGGCATTGACCTGACAGCGCTGCGCGCCCTCCTGGCACCACTTGCCGAGCCGTCCAAGGCGGAGTCGTTCAGGTTCAGCCGCGAATGGCTGCGCACCGAGACAATGCAGACATCTGCCCTGCGTTCATCCAGCGTTCTGCGGCGGCTCAACCTGCCGTCCTCTTACGTGCTCATCCACCGGGTATCGGCAACTGGCCTTGGCGTGCTCTGCCAGCTCGAATGCGAAGCGCCCTTCCGCGCTGAAGTGCTCAGATGGATACCCGGATACGCGGACACGGTTAAGCCCGCGCCGCCAGCCACCGCCAACGGGCACGCCGGATCCGCGCCGCCAGCCACCGCCAACGGGCACGCCGGATCCGCGCCGCCAGCCACCGCCAACGGGCACGCCGGATCCGCGCCGCCAGCCACCGCCAACGGGCACGCCGGATCCGCGCCGCCAGCCTGGCCGGAAGAGCAGGCAAGGTCCGTGCAGCCAGCCCGAGCGGAGCCGCGGGAAGAGCCGGCTCAGTCTGCACGGCCAGCTAGGCCAGAACAGATACCATCGTTTTATGTCCAATGGAGGGACATCATGGCTAAGCTGCCCCGCCCTCAGGCGCCCGAGAGGTTCCGCGCCATGTTCCCGGACCTGGCCGACTGGCTGGAATCCCCGTGGACAGGACCACCGCCGTTCCTGACGGGCCACGCGTTCCGGCTCGAGGAAGCGATCCGGGACAACCGCTATGTGATCCGGGCCGAACTCCCCGGCCTAGACCCGGAGAACGACATCGAGGTCACCGTCGACAGCCGGATCCTGACCATCCGCGCCGAGCGTCGGCAGCAGGACAATGGCTCATATCGCTCGGAGTTCCGCTACGGATCGCTCGCCCGCGCGGTCAGGCTCCCCGCCAAGGTCGATGCCGCGGACGTCACCGCTCGGTACGACAAGGGAGTCCTCGAGGTCAGCGTCCCGGTCCGCACGGTGGTCAAGCCAGAAGGCACCCGGATCCGCATCGAGGACGCGGACGCGATGCCCGAGCAGCCGCCTGAGCAGGCCGGGTAAAGAACCGGCACGGCCAGGACGCGGCTGCGTAATCAGCTCTTGGACAGGAACCGCAGCCGCGCCGCTCGCGCGTCCCAGGAGTAGATGACCGCCGTCCCGGCGATGACGTCATGCAGCGCCCGGCGCCGGCCGCCCAGCAGGATGCCGGCGAACCCCAGTCCCAGGAACAGGAAGCTCAGCGGGAATGCCAGTGTGCGCACGATCGCCCGGCGCGCGCTGGCGTCGGTGCCATCGTCTCGCACGACTCTCACGCCGAACAACGCCATGCCGGCGGTCCTGCCGCTCGCGGCCCAGGAATAAGCGAAGTAGATGAACTCCCAGACCGAATAGGTGATGATCACCCAGATGTCGCCCTTGTTCCAGGTGATGTCCTTGCCGGTCAGCACCCTGGCCGCGAACGAGATGGCAGCCAGGGCGAGCATGTACACACCGAGACTGGCCCCAACGTCTACAGCGAAGGCGGTAAAACGTGATGCGAAACCGGAGTACTTGCCTTGCAGGCTCTCCCGGATGACGGCTGGCGGCCCGGAGGGCAGGGCATCGCCCGCGCGCGCAGTCATGGTCCCGCCCTTGGCCGCAGCCTGTCAGGCGGGCCGGGCGGGCCGGTGTATGGGCGGCGGCGAAGACGCCCTATCCAGCGGGCGATGAACTCGTCGAGCCCGACGGTCTGGCCGCGGACCACGTCGAGCACATCGCTCGCCGCCCCGCTGGAGGATGCGGCGATGATGGCGCCGAGGTCAGTATGCTCGACCAGTGCCTCAACGTCGATGTGCTCGACGACGTCATTGAGGTCCACCCGCCTGAGCAGGCGGTTCAGGTCGATCCGGTCCAGCAGCCGGTTGATGTCGACTTGATCGAGCAGAGCGTTCAGATCGACCTCGTCCAGCAGTGCATTCACATCGAGCGCGGAAACCACAAGCTCGATCGCGCGCTCGGCGGCGGCCTGGGCCCACGTCTCTGAGCGCGGGATCATTCGGCCCTCCGCCAAACGCCGTCGTTCAGAGGAGTCCACAAGGTAAGTATCACTGCTCCATACGGGCCCGGACCACCCCCTATAGGGTGAGCCGCCAGATCCGGCCGGCGCGAGCGGCACGTTCGCTACTGCTGAACGCACTCGACGCCGACAGCGGCCACGAGCCCGACCTCCAACTGCGTGACGCGCTCGGGCCAGGAACGAGGTTCTTCTGGAAGTCCCTGAAGACCGGCATATGAGCACTCGCTCAGGGTCTTGACATATGCCCAGAGCGTTGGTGCACGATCAGACGATGACAGGGGCAGCGATTCCGGCGCCCGGCCTTCTCGGTGACCTTGGCCTGCGCGGAGCGGCGATCATCGTAACGGGCGCGAGCAGCGGGATCGGGGCGGCGACCGCCACGGCGCTCGCATCCGCGGGGGCAAGCGTGGTGCTGGTTGGCCGGCGCGAGGACGCCCTCAAGGCACAGGCCGACGTCGTCGCCGAGGCGGGCGCGGAGGCGCTGGCCGTCGCGGCGGACATGGCAGAACCGGACAGCCCGGCCCGGATCGCCGCCGCCTGCCGGGACCGGTTCGGCCGCATCGACGGCGTCGTCAACAACGCCGCCGTCGTCCGGCACCGGCCGCTGGCGGACTGGGATACGGCAGACTTCGACCGGCACCTCGCGACCAACGTACGCGGGCCCTACTTCCTGATCCAGGCCGCGGTGCCCGATCTGGCCGCCTCGCCGGTCCGGTCCATCGTGAACATCAGCTCCTCGTCCGGGGCCATGCACCTGTCCGGCCAGTCCGTGTACGGCATGACCAAGGCGGCGCTGAACTACCTCACGACCAGCCTGGCCGGGGAGCTGGCCGCAACCGGCATCAGAGTGAACTGCATCGGCCCGGGCCCGATCGACACCCCCATCCACGCGACCTGGGCCGATGACCTCGAGGCGGCTTATCAGTGGCTGGCCGAGCAGGTCCCACTCGGCCGGATCGGCGAGGCGGACGAAGTCGCCCGGTGGATCGCGTTCCTGCTCTCTCCGGTCTCAGCGTTCATGACGGGAGCCGTGATCCCGCTGGACGGGGGCCAGGTAATCCACCGTGTCTGAGCTGACCTCTTGCCAGGCAGCGCCTGCATCTTCATACTGCTGAGCAAATAACCAGATTATGAGCGTTCGCTCATCGCGGGCGGCCGGAGGCGAAACGCGTGGTCTATCTGTTGGGGCGCCAGTGGTCCCGGGGCGAGTTGCTGGCCCGCGTCGGCCGGCTCGAGCAGCTCGCCGGCGTCCAGCTGGTGGAGGCCGCGGACGGCGCCGAGCGCGGGGTCCGGCTGCTGCGCTTCGCCACCGGGGCCGGCTTTGACTTCGAGGTGCTGGTCGACCGGGGCTTCGATATCGGCCGGGCCTGGCTCGGCGGCCGGCCGCTCGCCTGGTGGTCGCCGGTCGGCCTGACCGGACCCTGGTATCACGAGCCGGCCGGGATCGGCTGGTTCCGCGGCTTCGCCGGCGGGCTGGTGTCCACCTGCGGGCTGGACTCGGTGCAGCTCGGCGGCACCGATGACGCGACCGTGTTCAACTACCCGCACCGCGCGACCGAGACCTACGGCCTGCATGGCCGGTACACCGGGCTGCCCGCCCGGCTGGCCGGATACGGCGCCACGTGGTCCGGCAACGAGTGCGTGCTCTGGGCGGAGGCCGAGGTTCTCCAGGCCGCGGTGTTCGGTGAGCAGTTGCTGCTGAACCGCAGGATCGAGGCGGACCTGGGCGGCACCAGCGTGCGGATCACGGACACGGTCACCAATGTCGGCGCAACCGCGTGCCCGCACATGCTGCTGTACCACTGCAACGTCGGCTTCCCCGTCGTCGACGACGGGGCCGAGATCGCCTACCCCGCGCCCCCCGGCATTTGCGTGAGCGAGGCCAGCTCGCCGGACTACCGGCAGCTGGCCGGCCCCGCCGGCCTTTGTCGAGGAGTGCTATGAGCACGACATGGTGCCCGACGCGGCCGGATACGTGACCGCCGCCGTGCTGAACCCAGCCGCCGGCCTTGGCGTCTACCAGCGGTACCGCAAGGACCGGCTGCCGCACCACGTGACCTGGCGGCAGCTTGGCTCGGGCACCTATGTGGTCGCCATGGAGCCCGGCACCAACCGGGACGCGGGGCGTTTCGATGCCAGGAAGCGCGGCGAGCTCATCCACCTCGCCCCCGGCGAGCAGCGCCACTACGAGCTCGAGCTCGGCGCGCTCACCGGGGCGGAGAACATCGAGGCGTTCCGGGCCCGGAACCAGGAGCTGGCGGCGGGAGCCACGGTATGACCGGCCGCACCGCGACGCTGGCGGCGGGAGCCGCCGGATGACCGGCCCCTCCGCGACCCTGGCGGGCCGGGCGGGCACCGGCCCGCGGCTGTCCGCCGGCGTGATCACCGCGGATCTGACCCAGCTGGGCACGGAGCTGGACGTGATCCGCGGCCGGGCGCACTGGGCGCACATCGACGTGATGGACGGCGCGTTCTGCCCCCAGCTCACCGTCGGCCCGTCGTTCGTCCGCGCGGTCGCATCGACCGGCATTCCCGTGGATGCGCACCTGCTGGTCGCCGAGCCGCTGCGCTTCCTCGCCCAGGTGGTGCACGCGGGAGCCGAGATCGTCACCGTGCACGCCGAGTCGGGGCGCCACCCGCACCGGGCGATGCAGGAGCTGACCCAGCTGTCGGCCGACGTCCGGCCGGTGATCCGGGGCTACGCGATCAACCCGGGCACGCCGGTGCAGGCGATCGAGCCGGTGCTGGACCTGGTCGATCTCGTGCTCGTGCTCGCGGTGAACCCGGGCTGGTCCGGCCAGGCGCCCGCCGCGAACACTGCCCGCCGGATCGCGGCCGCCCGTGAGATCACCAGCGCGGCGGCGCATCCGGTTCTGGTCGGCGTCGACGGCGGGCTGAGCCTGGCCAACGCCGCCGAGGTGGCCGGCTGGGGAGCCGACATCGTCGTGAGCGGCAGCGCGATCTTCGACGGCAAGGACGCCCCCGGCAACCTCGCCGCGATGCTCGCGGCGCTCGGCGCTCCGCCCGCCGCGCCGCCCGCCGCATCGACCGAGCCCGTTCCCGTTCCAGGAGGTCGGCAGTGACCCGGCAGGGCCAGCCCGTGCGAGTTCTTGCCATCGGTGACCCGTTCATGCCGGCAAGCTACTTCGCCGAGGCGTTCGCGAGCCTCGGCGACGCAGTGACCGTCACCACGATGCAGATCGACCGGACCGACGCCGAGCCGGCGAGGACCGAATCTGAGAAGCGCCTGAACGAGTACGCCGGGGACCCAGCCGAGGTCGCGGCAGCGGTCCCCGGCCACGACGTCGTCGTGGTGCATGGCGCCCCGGTGAGCGCGGCGGCGCTGGATGCGGCCGCCCTGCGGCTGGTCTGCTGTGCCCGCGGCGGCCCGGTCAACGTCGACGTCGCGGCCGCGACCGAGCGGGGCATCCCGGTGGCGATCACCCCGGGCAAGAACGCCGAGGCGGTCGCGGAGCTGACGATCGCGTTCGCGCTGATGCTGATCCGCGGCGTGCCGCGGGCCAGCAGGCACATCACTGACGGCGGCGCCGTCGCCGAGTCGAACTACGAGGGCGCAGAGTTTATCGGCCGGGAGGCGCCGGGCACCGTGCTCGGCCTGGTGGGCCTCGGCCACGTCGGGCGGCACGTCGCAACGCGTGCGCTCGTGCTGGGCTTTGACGTGATCGCGCACGACCCGGTGATCCCGGGCAGCGTGCCGGACGGCGTGCGGCTGGTCGGCCTCGACGACCTGCTGGCCGACGCGGACGTGGTCTCGGTGCACGCCCGGGCGACAACGGCCAACTGGCACATGTTCTCCGCGGCGGCGTTCGCGGCGATGAAGCCCGGCGCTGGCTTCATCAACACCGCGCGCGAGTCGCTGGTGGACGAGGACGCGCTCGCCGACGCGGTGCGCTCCGGGCACCTGGCCGGCGCGGCGCTGGACGTCGTGGAGCGGCCCGCGGGCGGCGGGCGGCATCCGCTGCTGGATCTGCCGCCGGTGTTCATCACCCCGCACATCGGCGGCGCGACACAGGAAACCCTGGACCGCGGCGCCCGCCAGGCGGCGGCCGCCGTGGCGGCGGTGCTGGCCGGCGGGCGCCCGGCCGCAGTGGCCAACCCGCAGGTATTCGACCGCACCGACGCAATCCACCGGAGGAAGTGATCATGGCCGACAGCGACGACCTCACCGAGGGCGCGCGGTTCCAGTCCCAGGTGACCGCGCGGCCGCAGGTGAACCAGCTCAAGGGCGCCGGGGCGCTGGACTGGGGCATGCAGAGCAGGCTGGCCCGGGTCTTCAACCCGGCCACCAACCGCGCCGTCATGCTGGCGATCGACCACGGCTACTTCCAGGGACCGACCACCGGCCTGGAACGGGTGGACCTGTCGATCGTGCCGCTGCTGGGGTTCGCCGACGCGCTGATGACCACCCGCGGCATGGTGCGCTCGACGATCCCGCCGACCAGCGGCGTGCCGATCGTGCTGCGCGCCAGCGGCGGCCCCAGCATCCTGAAGGAACTGTCCGATGAGCAGGTCGCCGTCGCCATGGACGACGCGGCCCGGCTGAACGCCGCGGCGGTCGCCGTGCAGGTGTTCATCGGCGGGGAGAACGAGACCCAGTCCGTGCACAACATGACCCGCCTGGTCGACGAGGGCCAGCGGGCCGGCATTCCGGTGCTCGCGGTCACCGCGGTCGGCCGGGAGCTCACCCGGGACGCGCGCTACCTGCGGCTCGCGGTCCGGATCTGCGCCGAACTCGGCGCTCACGTGGTGAAGACGTACTACTGCGACGACGGCTTCGACACCGTGACCGCGGCCTGCCCGGTGCCGGTCGTGATGGCGGGCGGCAAGAAGCTGCCCGAACTGGACGCGCTGGCCATGGCGCACAACGCCATCGAGAACGGCGCGGCCGGCGTCGACATGGGCCGCAACATCTTCCAGAGCGACGACCCCGTCGCCATGATCCGCGCCATCCGCGCAGTGGTGCACGAGTCAGCCAAGCCATCCAGCGCCTACGAGGAGTTCGTACGGCCGATCCTGCACGGCCATTAAAGCGGAGCAGTACCCCCATCAAGGAGGCAAGACCATGGCCGAATCCACGACGTCAGCGGGCGTGAGCCCTCCTGGCAGCGCGACCCTGAAAAAGGGCGTGATCACGCTGCCCGGCGTGCTGATGCAGTCCGTCACCAGCATCGCCCCGGCGATCGCCGGCATGTTCACCATCCCGTTCATCGTGCTGAACGCCGGGATCGCCGCGCCGCTGGCGTACTTCGGCGCGTTCATCATCGCGCTGTTCCTCGGCTTTTCGCTGTCGCAGTTCAGCAAGCACCTGTCCTCGACCGGGAGTTATTACACGTTCGTGTCCCGGTCGCTCGGCGGACGATGGGGCTTCCTGGTCGCCTGGGTGTACCTGCTGTTCTACCCGGTGGTGATTGCGCAGGTCGGCTCGTTCATGGGGTCAACCCTGCAGTCGACGCTCAAAGCGGAGTACAACATCACCTTCGAGTGGTGGTGGTTCATGGTCTTCCTGATCCTGTTCGTCGGCTACACCGCCTGGCGCGGGGTCGAGTTGTCGGTGAGGTTGCTCATCATCCTTGGCATCTTCGAGGCGCTGACCGTCCTCGCCCTGGCCATCAACGGCTTCGCCAGCCCCGGCCCCGGCGGGGTGAACCTCCACTGGCTGACGTTCAGCAACGCGCACGGCCTGTTCCTCGGCGTGGTCTTCGCGATCTTCGCGATCACCGGGTGGGACGCGGCCGCGCCGCTCGCGGAGGAGAGCGCCAACCCGAAGCGCACCGTTCCCCGGGCCGTCATGGGCTCGATCCTGATCATGGGCGTGTTCCTGGTCCTGGTTTCCTGGGGCCAGACCAGCGGCTGGGGCACCAACCGGCTGACCTCATTCGCCGGCTCGGCCCAGCTCCCAGCTTTCGTGCTGGGCCAGCGGTTCTGGGGCGGCGCCTGGTGGATCGTGCTGCTCGCGCTGTTCAACTCCGCGATCGCGGTCTCGATCGCGTGCACGAACGCGTCGACGAGGTTCCTTTACGGCATGGCCCGCGCCAAGGCGCTGCCGTCCTTCCTGCTCAAGATCAACGACCGGTACAAGACCCCGACGAACGCGGTGCTCACCCAGACCGGCATCAACGTGGTGCTCGGCCTGATCCTGCCGCTCGTCATCGGCGTCGCGAACGTCTACAACGTGACCGGCACCTGGTTCACGTTCGCCCTGGCGTTCGTCTACATCGTCGCGAACGTCGGGCTCTACCTCTTCTACAAGCGGGAGCACGCGGACGAGTTCAGCGTGTGGAAGCACGTCCTGGTCCCGGCGGTCGGGAGCCTCGCGCTGATCGTGGTGGTCTACTACTCGGTCAACCCGCTGCCCGCGTGGCCGGTGTCGCTGGCGCCGTTCATCGTGCTGGGCTGGCTGGCTGTCGGCGTGATCGTGGTGTTCGCCGTCTACCGTGGCCGCCGGGCCGGCGACCTCAAGTTGGCCGGCATCGCTATGGGCGAGGCCGTCGAGGAAGCGATCGAGGAGCGCGTCCGCGCCAACCCCGGCGAACTCCCGCCCCCCGGCGAAGATCGCTAGCGGCTGGTCGGCCAGCCGCGACCGGCATTATGGGTTCGCTTCTGTCCGCAGGTTGGCGGACAGAAGCGAACCACTGACGCGGCTGGCCGTGACCGGGGCCCTGCGGCTGGTCTTCGTTCTTCACCGAGGTCGACCGCGAGGTCTCGCCGGCGCAGCCAGACTTCGGAACGTTGCTGAGGGTTGCATCCTCGCACGGCCTCACGTTGCCGCCCCCCGCGAACTAACCCTCGACGCACGGCAAGGAGCCCGAGAACGTGAGCTTCGCCCGCGCGATGGCCGGACAGGGCTAATCGCTAACGCGGCTCGCCTGAGCCAGGCCCTTGAGGCTGGTCTCCGGGCGTCTGGTCATAACCCGGCTGGCCGTAGCCCGGCTGGCCGTAGCCCGGTCTGGCCGTAGCCCGTCTGGCCGTAGCCCGTCTGGCCGTAGGTAGGCGGCTGACCATAGCTGGGCGGCTGACCATAACCGGGCGGCTGGCCATAGCCCGGCGGCTGGTCGTAACCGGGTGGCTGGCCATAGCCCTGGGGCTGGCCGTAACCCCGCGGCGCGGCGCCCAGCCGGGAGCGGTCGCGGAAGAACCGGACGACCATGAGGATCGGCAGGATGAACACGTAGAAGAAGAAAAAGTAGTGGCCGCCCTTGAAGAAGAGCAGAAGGTACAGGCCGTAGATGGTGAAGGCCGCTCCGAGGATGCCGTTCCAGATCCTCAGCGTGGCGCCCCGACGGCTGCCGATGCCGGCCATGACGAGCATCGCGATGCCGCTGACGATGAGGAAGACCTCGTAGATGTGGAACACGTCGGCACCCCGCTGTCTGTGCATCCCTCCCGTGGCTCGGAAGGTAAGGCATTGGAACACACGGCACGGGACGCAGTAAGTCCATTTGCTCAAATGATGCCATCAGGCGCGGGTGGGCCGACGTCTGGCTCGCTCTCCGGCAGCAAGCGCTGGCCCTTCCTGCGGGCCCGGTACGCGATCGTCCCCACGCTGACCCACCCGACGGCGATCGAGAGCCAGAAGCTGACCAGGCGGTAGGCGAGCGCCGCCGAGATCGCGGGAATGCGGGCGACGCCGTATGCGGACAGGATGACCGCGAGGCTGCCCTCGACGATGCCGAGCCCGCCGGGAACGATCGGCAGCGCGCTGGCGGCCTGAGCGGCGCCGTACGCCAGCAGCACGCCGCCCCAGGGAACTCTTGCGTGAATGGCGCCGAAGCTGCAGATCAGGCACAGGAAATCGCACGCCCACACGCCGGACGCAATGACCACGACCGTGACCGTCGACCGCGCGTCCAGCGGGATCTCCCGCATCCGCGCGAGCGCCGCGTCGATGCGCACGCAGCGGTCCTCCCGAGGGTGCCCGGTGACGCGCTGTGCGGCGCGCACCGCCGCGCCGACCAGCCGCAGCACAAGGTCCCGGCGGACCAGAACCGCCAGCCCGCCGATGACGATGACGGCGCCGACCGCGGCGACCCCGGCGCTGCCGACGCTGGCGCTGGCGAGCATCGCCACGAGGACGCCGACCAGCAACAGCAGCGCCATGCTGACCGCCTGCGCGATCAGCACCGTGAAGACGCACCACCCGGCGCTGGCTTCGCTCGCGCCGCGCTGCCGGTAGTACCGGTACCGGTAGACGCAGGACAGGGCGGGCCCGGCCGGCACGGTGTTCGCGATGGCCTCGTTGGCCAGGCTGAGCGCCACCAGGCCGGGCAGCGGCATGCGCGTGCCGGCGGCATGCAGCACGCGGTGCTGCAGCAGGCCGAAGCCAGCCAGCGACGTGCCCTCGGCCAGCACCGAGGCAACGATCCAGCCGACGGCGAGGTGATGGAACTCGTGCCGCGCGGCGACGAGATCGCCCCGCTGGCCGAACAGTATGACCAGAACGGCGACGCCCAGCGCCACGCCGATCACGTAGCGAGCTATGGTTCCCGCGCCGCGCCCAGGTTTGGGTGCCGCGAGATCATAGGCCACAGATTCAAATTAACCACCGCTGGTGGGAAAACGCGATGAAAACCTTATAAGGGGCCGTTACGCGACGCCCCGTGGCCGGCCGGGTGAGCTGCGGCGGGACGAGCCAGCGAGGACGAGAGGGGCCGTAGGACGTGGCACAGGATTTCGGTGGCCGGATCGGCCGGGACTGGCGTGACTCCGAACCCTGGTGGCCGCCGGAGCCGGCCCCGCCGCCCGGGTCGCCCAACGTGCTTCTCGTCGTGCTCGACGACGTCGGCTACGCGCAACTGGGCTGCTACGGCTCCGACATCGAGACGCCGGTGATCGATGGCCTGGCGGCCGGCGGGGTCAGGCTCGCGAACTTCCACACGACGTCGCTGTGCTCGCCGACCCGGGCCTGCCTGCTGACCGGCCGCAACCACCATCGCAGCGGCATGGGCCGGGTGGCCGACCTGGCGATCGGCTATCCCGGCTACTGGGGCAAGCCGCCGCGCGAAAACGGCTACCTGTCCGAGATCCTGCGCGCGGCCGGCTACGCGAGCTACGCCGTCGGCAAGTGGCACCTGTCCCCCGAGGACGAGACGAACATGGCCGCGTCGCGCGCCACCTGGCCGCTGGCCAGGGGCTTCGACCGCTGGTACGGCTTCCACGGCGGCGAGACCCACCAGTTCGTGCCTGCCCTGTACCACGACAACCACTCGGTCCGGCCGCCCGCGTCCATGCAGGATGGCTACCACCTCACCGAGGATCTGGCCGACCACGCGATCGAGTTCCTGGCGGACCTGCGCGCGGTCGACCCCGGCAAGCCGTTCTTTCTCTACCTGGCGACCGGCGCCTGCCACTCCCCGCACCAGCCGCCGACGCGCTGGCGGGAACGCTACCGCGGGCGGTTCGACCTGGGCTGGGATGCCTGGCGCGAGCAGACGTTCGCCCGCCAGCTTTCCGGGGGCCTGGTCCCGCCGTCGACGGCGCTGTCCCCGCGGCCGGATTGGGTGCCGGCCTGGGACTCCCTCGCCGGGCCGCAACGGGCCGTCGCGGCCCGGTTCATGGAGTGCTTCGCCGGGTTCCTCTCGCACGCCGACGAGCAGATCGGCCGGGTGCTCGGATTCCTCGCCGACACCGGCGACCTGGACAACACGATCGTGGTCGTGGTCTCCGACAACGGGGCGAGCGCCGAAGGCGGCGCGACCGGGTCGATCAACGACGTGCGCATGGTCAACCTCGCCCCGGCACCCCCAGAAGAGATGTTTGCCAAACTTGCCGAGATCGGCGGCCCGCTCACGCACAACAACTACCCGTGGGGCTGGACCATGGCCGGGAACACGCCGTTCCGGCGGTGGAAGCGCGAGGTGCACGAGGGCGGCGTCGCCGATCCGTACATCGTCTCGTGGGCGCGCGGGTCCCTGGACGGCGGCGCGATCCGCGGCCAGTTCACGCACGCGATCGACGTCGCCCCGACACTGCTCGAGCTCGCGGGGATCGACTGCCCAGCCGAGATCGACGGCGTGGCGCAGACCGCGGTCGACGGCGTGAGTTTCGGCTACCTGCTCGGCGCCGGGGGCGAGCGCGCCGCCGAGCGGCACACCACGCAGTACTTCGAGATGTTCGGCTCGCGGGCCATCTACCAAAGCGGCTGGAAGGCGGTGACGTTCCACCCGGTCGGGCCGCTGTACGACGACCAGGACCCGAACGCGCCGTTCGGGGCGGACGTCTGGGAGCTGTACCACGTCGCGGAGGACCTCTCGGAGACCCGGGACCTCGCGGCGCAGCGCCCCGAGCTGCTGAGCCGGCTCATCGACTTGTGGTGGGCGGAGGCGGAGCGCAACCAGGTGCTGCCGCTCGACAACAGGGTGCTGTGGGCCCTGGTGCACCCCAAGCCCGATCACCGGCCGACGCGCGAGGTGTTCCGTTACTTCCCCGGTGCGGCCCAGGTGCCGGAGTCGGTCGCGGTGAATGTGCGGAACCGCTCGCACGCGCTGATCGTCGACGTGACGATCCCGGAGTCCGGGCCAGCCGACGGCGTGCTGCTCGCGCTCGGGTCGGCGCTCGGCGGGTGGTCGCTGCACATCCTCGGCGGCCGGGCTCGCTACGTGCACAACCTGTACGGGAAGGAGCGGCACACCGTCGAGTCGGCCGCGCCGGTCCCGCCGGGCGAGCACCGCATCGAGTTCGCCTTCACCAAGGACGAGGGCCTGGGCGGCACCGGCGTGCTGAGCTGCGACGGGCAGGAGACCGGGCGCGGGGCGATCCCCCGGTTCACGCCGTCCGGGTTCAACGGCGCCGGCGCGGGGCTCACCTGCGGCTACGAGTGGGGGCCGGCGATCGGCACCGGCTACACCGCGCCGTTCCCGTTCCGCGGCACGATCCGCAGCGCCCGGGTGGAGACGCGGGGCCCCGTCGTCCGCGACCCGCTGGCCGAACTCGAGGCCATCCTGTCCGAGCAGTGACCTGGCGCTTTTGACAGCCGCAGACGCCGATGAACCTAGCGACCAAGGATCGCTAGTTCGTTCCGGAAAAGAAAGGATGCCTTTGTCCAGATGAGAATGTCGCGGACCCAGCGGCCGTAGCCGCGCTTCCACTTTGCCCTCAGCCCCGGCACATCGCCTTCGATGAGCCGGATTGCTCCTTTGAAGGCGCCAGGCTGGTGGCCTATCCAGCGCCTGCGGGTCAGGACGACAGCCAGCAGGACGACGACCACCAGCAGATCGACGCCGAGCACTGCGAGCAACGCGATTAGCATGCAGCCACGCTATCCCGCCGAGGCGCGTGCGGGCCGCATGACCGCGCTCCTGTGCCGGGCGATGTGCTGTACCACGCGACGGGTCCGCCGAGCAGCGTGTGCGTGTTGTCACGCGGGTAGGGCGACGTGGGCGCGGCGCTCTTCGAGTCCGGATCTGCGGTCGGGCGGCGCGATGGCGGCGATGTCGTCGAGCAGCCGTGTGAGCCGGCGGGAGATGGTCGGAAACAGGCCGGGGAGGGCGATAATCTCGTCGAGTGCGACGGCGACGTATTCGTCCCAGGTCGGCAGCACCAGCTTGACCCGGATGGTGCCGCCGCTGTCAGTTACGTTTTCAATCTCGAGATCGCGGGTCGCGAGGATGCGGAGCAGGCCTTCGATCCGGTCCAGCGCCTGCACCGCCGTGGTTGGGTCGTTCAGCGCAGGTGATAGTGCACGGCAACGCCTTCCGCCAGCATGGCTCCCACGACGCGCCGAAGACGGCCCGAGTTGCCGCTAGGGAGGGCAGACCATTTTCAGTTTTAGCAGGCATGCAGCACGCGCGTAGCTAACGAGCATGTTCTGCGCTGCACGTCTGCTTCGGTTGACGGCGACTGCTGCCCTTGCCGTCAGAGTCGCCGGTCGATGTCGTGGGCGGTTCCGTCAGCAATCGGTTGATCGCAGTGCGCTGGCGGTCAGGTGATGCTTGTCATCGAGGCGGTCGCGTCGACGTCAGGCCGACTCCGGGCTGGGGGCGGCCTGGCCGGAGGGCGCAAGGTCACCCCCGTGAGGGTGAGGCCCGCGCAGCGGTTTGCAAGCACACTGCTGCCCGGAGGCGAACGGTGCCGGTGAAGGCTCGGACCAACCTGCTGGGCCGAACGGCCACGGAAATGCCGGTTCTGAACGCGGGCCCGATCCATGGGAGGACGAAGTGGTGACACCTTCAACTGGAACACCCCGTCCGGGGGTCAACGTCGGCACGACGAGCGAGTTCAGCTTGTTCTTCCGCGTCAGGCCAGGCCACGAGAATGACCTGCGGGAAGCGGTCAAGGCGCTGCAGGACAGTGCCGGCTACCGGCCAGGGGACTACGACCTGCCGATCGCGGTCATTCACGAAGCCAGGTTCGTGCTGTTCGACGGGGACACGCGGCTGCTCTTCGCGACGAGCTTCGATGGCCCGTGGGACGCCTACATGGAGGACTTCGCGTCCAAGCCGATGCAGCTTTTCGATGCGATCTTCCGGCACGTCGAGGGCTACGAGGGCCTCCCGGACCTCACCGCGGTGAAGGATTTCATCTTGAGCGCCCAGGTCACCGCCGGAGCCTACACCCGGAATTACCCCGGCACGGTGAAGGAGATCCGCAAGGCGCTGCGGGTGAACGAGGCCTTCCAGCAGGTGCTCGACGATCCCGGTGCCGCGGACGCGCTGCTGCACCCCGCGCTGAAACCGCTGCTTGACGAGGCCGCAGACGCTTAGGCGGGCTGCGGCGGGCGAACCGTGAACCCAACGGAAGGCGGGCGATGTCGCATCACATCTCCGGGCCGCGCGCCGCGGCCGAGCCGATCGCGGACATCACGGACTTGTACGCGTTCCCGAGTCCCGAGCACCCGGGCCGTCTGGTCCTGGTGCTGAACACGCTGCCGTTCGCGCCGCCGTCGGCGGTCTTCTCCGACGGGCTGATCTACCGCTTCCGGCTGCGGCCGCTCACCGCGAGCGACCGGGAGGATGGGGCGCCGTTCGCCGCGGGCGGCGAAGAGATGGTGATCGACTGCGCGTTCTCGGCCCCCGCGGGCGGACACGGCGCGAACGACCCAGGGCAAGAAGGCACATGCTCGGTGCCGACCGGCCGGGCGGTCTCGATCAGGGTGAACGACGAGCATGGCGGCCAGGCCCACGGCGTTCGCCTGTTCGCCGGCCTGCGGTGGGATCCGTTCATCATGGATGCGGCCGCGGCGCTGAAGACGATCGCCACGGGCAAGCTCGCGTTCACCGATCCGGGCGTGATCTACCTTGACGGCAAGAACGTCCTCAGCCTGGTGGTCGAGGTCGACCGCGCCGGGCTCCCCGGCGGTGCTCAGCTGGTCGGCGTGGTCGCGGAGACGCTGACGCGCGGCAGCCTCAGCGTCCGCCTCGAGCGTGTCGGGCGGCCCGAGGTGCCCAACCTGATGCTCGCACCGAAGCAGTTCGACCCGGTGAACCGCGACCTCGAGATCCGTGACCTGTACAACATGGACGACGCGTTTCACCTCAGCCGCGCTTACGAGGGCGCGTACCGGGCCCGCCTGAACGCGAATCTCGCGTTCTGGGACAGCCTGGACGGCAAGACCGACTGGCCGGCCCGCGAGGACGGCGCGCACCCGCTGACCGAGCTCATCCTCGCGGACTTCCTCGTCGTCGACGTCACTATGCCGTACGCGGAGCAGGGTTCGTTCCTGGAGATCGAGCTCGCCGCCAGGCGCGGGGAAGCTCACCGGACCTGCGGTGGCCGGGCGCTCAACGACGATGTGATGGACACGATCTTCACGCTGCTCGTGAACGCAGGGAACGGGCCCGTCATCCGCGACGGCGTCGATCAGGCGACCACGCCCGCGTCGCGCGTGTTCCCCTACCTGGCGCCCCCGAATCCCGACCCCCCGGAGGCTCCCCGCCATGTGCAGTGAACGAACGTCCGCGGACACCGTGACGGCCGCGGCGAGCACCGCTCTCGAGCTCGACGACATCCAGTCCGGAATGTTTCACCAGCGGCCGGCGTCCTACGTCGGCACGTTCCTCCTGCTTCGCATCGACAGCTGCGAGGCGGGGCGGAAGCTGGTCGAGCGGCTGCTCCCGGTGATCGAGTCCGCCCGATCCTCATCCGATCCGGCACGGAACGCGTGGGTCTCGGTGGCGTTCACCTATCAGGGGCTGAAGGCGCTGGGCGTGCCCCAGGACTCGCTCGCCAGCTTCGCGCCGGAGTTCCGGCAGGGGATGGCGGCCCGCGCGGCGGAGCTGGGCGATGCTGGCGACAGCAGCCCGGAGAACTGGGAGAAGCCGCTCGGAAGCCCCGAGGCCCACGTGGCGCTGTCGGTGCTCGCGCCCGACGCCACCCGGCTGGAGAGCCTGGCCGAGCGGGCCCGCCGCGCGCACGAGCAGCTAGCCGGTGTCGAGGTGATCTGGCACCAGGACTGCTACCAGCTCCCGACGGGGCGAACCTCCTTCGGCTTCAAGGACGGGATCGGGCAGCCGGCGGTCGAGGGGAGCGGGATCCCCGGCTCCAACCCGGGCGAGCGGCCGATCAAGGCGGGCGAGTTCATCCTCGGCTACCCGGACGAGACCGGAAGCGTGGGGCCGATGCCGACCCCCGAGATCCTCGGCCGTAACGGCACCTACCTGGCTTTCCGTAAACTGCACACCCGGGTGGCCGCATACCGGCAGTACCTTCACGCCAAAGCGGCCAGCCGCGAAGAGGAGGCGCTGCTCGGCGCGAAGATGGTCGGCCGCTGGCAGAGCGGCGCGCCACTCGCGCTATCCCCCGGGCAAGACGATGCCGATCTCGGCGCGGACCCGGGCCGCAACAACCGCTTTGGCTACACCGATGATCTGCGCGGCTTCAAATGTCCCGCCGGCGCGCATGCCCGCCGTGCAAACCCCCGGGACGCGCTCGATCACGAGATGAGCGTCGACGTCCGCCTCCACCGCATGCTCCGGCTCGGCACGAGCTACGGCCCGATGCTCCCCGAAGGCGTCTTCGAGGACGACGGCGCGGACCGCGGCATCATCTTCGTCTTCGCCGGAGCCCACCCCAAGCGCCAGTTCGAGTTCGTCAAGACACAGTGGCTGAACGACGGCATCTTCATCGGCGCGCCCGCCGAGAAAGACCCGCTCGCCGGAGCGAACGACGGAACGGGCACCTACACCATCCCCCACCGGCCGATCCGCCGCCGGCTGCAGAGCCTGCCGCCATTCGTGATCACCCGCGGCGGGGAGTACTGCTTCGCGCCGGGCCTGCGCGCGCTGCGCTGGCTGGCCGAGCTGGACACCCGGACCGGCTGAACAGGAAAGGAAGGACAACATGGCAACGAGCCCGGCACGCACCGACCGCTGGAAGACACTCGACTTCAGCCCGCCATCGTCGGATGCCGACGAACCCGGCCTGCCCGTGCTCGTCGAGTACACGCAGGACGAGAGAGTGGCGGTCATCACGCTGAACCGGCCGCACGCGGACAACGCGATCACCACGGCGATGGGAGCACGCCTGACCGAGATCCTGGAGACGATCGCGATCCGGCCCGCGGTCCGCGCCGTCATCCTCACCGGAGCCGGCCGCCGGGCCTTCTCCGTCGGCAGCGACCTGCGCCAGCGCAAAGACATGACCAAACAGGACTGGCTGCGGCAGCGCCAGGACTTCGACCGGACTCTCTACACCGTGCGCCAGCTGCGCAAGCCGATCTTCACCGCCGTCAACGGGATCGCCTACGGCGGCGGCTGCGAGCTCGCCCAGAGCACCGACTTCATCATCGCGTCCGACAACGCCACCTTCGGCCAGCCCGAAGCGATGGTCGGCCTCGCCGCCGGAGGCGGCTCGCCAGCGCTGCTCCCGCGCCTACTCCCCCCGGGCAAAGCCATGCAGATGCTGATGACCGGCGACCCGATCAGCGCACAGGAAGCGCACCGGCTCGGAATGGTCAACGAACTCTATCCCCAGGACGAGCTCATCGACGCCGCCCACCGGATCGCGGAGAAAATCGCGAGCAACTCACCCACCGCCGTGCAGGCAGTCAAGCAGGCGGTCCGGATGGGCCAGGGCGAGCCGATCGAGCAAGCCATCGCGATCATGATGGAGGCGCACTGGCGCTCCGCCGTCCACCCCGACCGAGTCGAAGGCATCAGCGCCTTCAACGAAGACCGCGAGCCCAGCTTTTCCGATCCCGACCATTGACGCGCGGCCCACGCACCCAACGACCGATCGACGAGGAGGCTGAAGACATGACGCTGGCAGACAACCTAGAAAAAGCGCGCGCGGCTCTCACAATGATCCAGCCGGAGCCGTTCAATGCGGAGGCGCCGCCGGAGGCACTGGTGGGAGACATCACACCGACCGGCAGCCACTATGTCCGTAGCAACTTCGCGTTGCCAGCGTACGACGGCAACCTAGAGATCGGGGGCGCGGTCGACAACCCCAGGACGCTAGCGCTCGAAGACCTGCGCGCCATGCCCTCTGTCGAGCGGGTCGTCACGCTCGAATGCGCCGGTAACGGGCGCCTCGGGCAGACGCCGTTGCCGATAGGCGAACCCTGGGGCAGCTACGCCGTGTCGACTGCCCGTTGGACAGGCGCCTTCCTGCATCAGGTGCTGGAGCAGGCGGGTCCGGTGGCCGACGCCGTCGACGTCAAGTTCGAGGGCGCCGATCACGGCCCTTACTACCAGTTCGGAGACATGACCTTCAACCGGTCGCTGGCATTCACTCACGCGGCCGACCCGGCCGCAGAGATTTTGATCGCCTACGAGATGAACGGCGAGCCGCTGAGCCCCGACCACGGCGCGCCATTCCGGCTCATCGTGCCCCATTGGTATGGGGTCGCGTCGGTGAAATGGCTGAAGCGGATCCAAGTCCTGACTGAACCGTACGTTGGCGAGTTCCAGGTCGGGCACTACATGTACGAGTGGGCCGATCGCCCGCACGAGCCGGTCACGTTGTTGCGCGTGCGCGCCCGCATCACCGATCCTGCTCCCCGAGCGACCATCTCCGCCGGCATGTACACGGTGCGGGGAAAGGCGTGGTCGGGCACCGGCCCCGTGACGCGCGTGCACGTCAGCCTCACCGGCGAAGGCGACTGGCAAATGGCAGAGCTCGAACCCCCGAGGGGGCCTTATCAATGGCAGGACTGGTCGTTCGACTGGCACGCGACCACGGTTGGACGGCACACCCTGCGCGCCCGCGCGACCGACGTAGTCGGCAACGTCCAGCCCGATGTCCCCCCCTGGAACCGCCTCGGCTACGGAAACAACGCGATCGAGGTCATCTACGTCGACGTGCGCTGACCGCGCAATCGCATCCGCAGACCCGCATACGTCACAACCGGGCCCTGGCCCCGCACTCCGAATCATCAAACGCAACAAGAAGACCAAGCGACACCGGCTACCGGTGTCAGCTGCGCATGGACCACTTACCGGTGGGACGCCCGCCCGGCACGACGACCGTGGCCCTTACCGGGCAGAGCTGTCCTTGGCCGCACTGTTCACGGTCTCGATGCCGGCGAGGATGAGATCGATGCCGGCCAGGAACTGCTCGCGGTCGTCATGTTCGAGCAGTTGCGTCCCGGCTTTGTGCACGGATGGGTATCTGGCGGGGTCGAGCTGCGCCCACCGTGCGGCGACGGCGGCGAGGAAAGCTGACCGGTCCATCTCGCTGCTCGCGAGCGCCCGGGCGTTGGCGGCGTTCTGCCCGGCGACACCGAGGATGTAGTTCACGAGCACCCCTGCGGAGTCGGACAGCGCTCGCTGGGGCACGTCGAGTGCCTCCAGTTGCTGGCTGATGCTCTCGTAGATGTCCAGCAGCGCCGGCCGCAATGGGTCTCGATTGAGCTGGGCACCGACCCAGGGGTGGGCGACGATCGCATCGAACAGGCCAACCGCGACGTCGCGCAGCGCTGGCCGGGGCTCGGCGTCGGCGGCGAGGTCGGTCACGATGCGGGCGATGACGTGGTCGGTGGCCGCCGCGAGCAGGTCATCCCTGTCCGCGACGTGGTGATATATCGCGCCGTATCCGGTGGCCAGGCGCACGGTGAGCGCCCGCAGGGTTAGAGCGTCCTCGCCCTCAGCGTCAAGAATCTCGGTAGCGGCCTTGACGATCACGTCCCTGGACAGCGCCTCCGTACGCCGGGGGGCCCGTCGGGCCTTGGTCGCCATGAGCTTCATTCTGCCACACGTGGATCGCCGCTCCAAACGTGTGCTAGCGTCGTTGGAGTAGCAATCCAACGAGTTTCGGGGGAGCACGATGACGGCACCGATCACAGTTGTGGGGGCTGGCCTCGGCGGTCTGGTCCTGGCCCGCGTCCTGCACATGCATGGCATCCCGGTCACGGTCTATGAAGCGGAGGCCTCGGCGGCCGCGCGGACCCAGGGTGGGCTGCTCGACATCCACCCTTCGAATGGCCAGCTAGCGCTCGAGGCGGCCGGCCTGACCGGACAGTTCCAGGGGCTCGTCCTGCCCGGCCGCGAGTCGTACCGGGTTCTGGACCGGACCGGGACTGTTCTGCTCGACCTGCCCGACGACGGCACGGGCGAGCGTCCCGAGGTTTCGCGCGGCGAGCTGCGGCAGCTGCTGCTGGACTCGCTCCCGGACGGCGTCTTGCACTGGGGCCGCAAGGTCAGCGGCGTGCGGGCCCTGGGCGAGGGCCGCCACGAGCTGCGCTTCGCCGACGGCGCCACCGCCCTTACGAGCGTGCTGATCGGGGCGGACGGGGCCTGGTCACGGGTCCGCCCGCTGCTGTCCGGCGCCACCCCGCAGTACATCGGCTTCACCTCCGTCGAGACCTTCTTGTTCGACGCCGACACCCGTCACCGCGCCACGGCGCAGGCGGTCGGCGCCGGGTCGATGTTCGCGCTCGCACCGGGCCAGGGCTTCCTGGCTTACCGGGAACGGGGCGGCACTGTGCATGCCTACGCCGAGCTCAAGAAGCCAGAGGACTGGCTCCCCGACACCGATGTGGATGATGGCGCATCTGTGTCGGCGCGGGTCGCGGCCGAATTTGGCGGGTGGGCACCCGAGCTCACCGCGCTGATCACTGACAGGGACACCGCACCGGTCGTGCGCCCTCTCTACACACTCCCGGTCGGGCACCGGTGGACCCGGGTGCCCCGGGTGACCCTGCTCGGCGACGCCGCCCACCTCGCGCCCCCGAACGGCGAAGGGGCGAACCTGGCCATGCTGGACGGGGCCCAACTCGGCCAGGCCATCGCCGCGCACCCCGGCGACGTCGAGGCCGCGCTGGGCGAGTACGAGCAGGCCATGTTCCCGCGCGCCGCCGAAGCAGCCGGAGCCGAAGACATCTTCGACCTCATGCTCGGCGACGACGCGCCCCACAGCTGGACCGCCATGATGAACGGCGGCGAGCAGGCATCGTGAGTGCTGTCGTTAGGACGCTTAGTTCTGGGGGCCGTGGCCGTGGTGGTCCTCGCGGCCGTTACAGCCCATTTCTTCATCCGCCATTCGCTGATGATCAGCCAGAACTGGGTCGACTGCAACGAGGGCTTCCTGCAGCTCGATCCACTACGGGCGGGATCAATCCCTGGTGAACGCCGAGGCCCGAAACCGACGCGGAGAAGGTACCGGGCGCGTGCGCCAGGAGCCTTTCCGCACAGTATCTCCCGGCGGGCCAAGACCAGCCTTTCACCCTCGTCCTCTCGCACGCGGGGCTCGGGCAGACGGACATCCAGGAGGATGTGGCGATCGCCTACAACGGCAAATATCTCATCGTCGCCAAGGACACGGGTACCGGCGGCGTGACCGGGTCCGCCGTGGAGTGCACCCTGGGCGGCGGCCCCGTGACCAGCACGGACGCGGACAGTGGCACGCAGACGACCTGCGAGTCGAGCTTGCCATGGTAGGCGGCCGACTGCGCTCATGGCCCCAGCTGAACTACTGCACCTCGGCGGGCAGCACCGTGGCCAGGCCGCTGGACCTGCCGACGATCGCTAGGTAGCGCAGCGCCTGCGCGTAGGAGCCGACGAGGCTGGCCTCGCAGTACGGGAGCCCATGCTGCCGGCAGAACTCCATGATCAGAGGCTGGGAGCGGCGCAGGGCGGGACGCGGCATCGACGGGAACAGGTGGTGCTCGATCTGGTAGTTAAGGCCGCCGAGGGCGAGGTCGGTGAGCCAGCCGCCTCGGACGTTACGGGAGGTGAGCACCTGCCGGCGCAGGAAGTCGCTGCGATCGTCTGGGCTCAGGATCGGCATGCCCTTGTGGTTCGGGGCGAAGGCGGCGCCCAGATACACGCCGAACACCCCCTGCTGAACAAGGATGAACACGACGGCCTTCACCGGTGAGAGCACCAGGAACACCGCGGTGAGATAGCCAACGAAGTGGATGCCGAGCAGGGCCGCCTCCGCTGGCCTGGTACCGGAATCCCGGCTGGCCAGCGAGCGCACGCCCGCGACGTGCACGCTGAGCGCCTCGCCGAGCAGCATCGGGAAGAACAGGTACGCCTGGTAGCGGAACACCGCACGGGACCAGCCCCGGCTGGCGCGCGCCTGTGTTTCGGTGAACGCCAGCACGCGCATCCCGATGTCCGGATCCGCTCCCTCGGTGTTGGGGTGGGCGTGATGGCGGTTGTGCTTGTCGACCCACCATCCGTAGCTGAGCCCGATGCCCAGATTGCCGAGCAGCACGCCGAGGATGCGGCTGACCCGCCGGGAACCGGAGATCTGCCGGTGCCCGGCGTCGTGGCCAAGGAACCCGAGCTGGGTAAACATGACGCCCAGGAACACGGCCACCGCGAGCTGCCACCAAGAGTCACCCACCAGCACGAAGGCGCCCCAGCCGGCCGCCAGCAGGGCAACTACGACCGCGATCCGCCAGGTGTAGCTCCAGCGCCGCCGTTCCAGCAGCCCGGCCTGCTTCACCTGACGGGACAGCTCGGCGTAGTCGGACCCGCGCCGCGGCTGCGGTGGCGCCGACGCCACATGGGACGGCGCGGCCGTGAAGCCCGCTTCTTGCTGGTCTGGCATCGAACCGCTCCCGGAGGCACATCGTTGGCTGGGCAGGTAGATGTGCCGCCAGGGTCTTGAGCGGCCTGCGTCCAGTCTAGACGTCCCAGCTGATCTCGGGTTTAACGGAGCCTGTCTGCGGGCCGTGGGGTTAGTGATGATCAGGACAGCGTGAGGCCATCCCGCCCGGGCAGTAACCGGCGGGCGCGAGAGCATAGGGGGATGGAGGTGAGCCGGGGGGACGGCAGCGTGATCGCCGTCGAGGTTGCTGGCGAGGCGGACGGGGTGCCGGTTCTGCTGTGCCACGGGCTGGCCGATTCGCGCCTGTCTGCACACCAGTTCACCCACGTCGCTGCCGAACTGGGCTTGCGAGTGATCGTGCCGGACCGGCCTGGCTCCGGAGGGAGCGATCCTCGCCGGCTGCGCAGGCTCGCGGACTGGGCGCAGGACGCGGAGCTGGTTCTTGACGCCATGCAGATCGAATCCGCGGCCGTGGCGGGCATCTCGGCCGGCGGCCCGTTCGCGGCGGCGTGCGCGGCCACGATCCCCGGCCGCGTCCGCAGCCTTACCCTCATCTCGGCGCTGGGGCCCCCGGTCTGGCCGATCGGCGGGATGGCGACCGGCGAGCGGCTGTCTCTCGAGGTGGCCAGGCGTGCTCCCGCCTTCGGCGGCTGGTTCCTCGGCCGGCTCGCCGCGCTGGCCCGCGCCAACCCGCGGATGTTCCTGCGCCTCGCGACCAGCGAGCTGCCCGGCGCCGACCGCCGGGCGATCGGCGAGCCGGGCATGCGTGATGCCTTCCTCGCCAACTACACCGAGGCGTTCCGCCGCGGCACCCAGGGCGTCGCCCAGGACCTGCGGGTGCTGAGCCAGCCCTGGGGTTTCCAGCTCGCCGCGATCAGGGTGCCGACCTCGGTTCACCACGGGGAGGCGGATACCACGGTCCCGGCCGAGCACGCCCGGCTGTACGCCGGGGCGATACCGGGCGCACAGCTTCACCTGCATCCCGGTCACGGGCACTTCTCGATCCTGACGGCGGCCCGGGAGATGCTCGCCCCGATCTGCGGGCCGCAGCATGGGTGATGATTTTGCAGGCCGCAGTGTGGGTGATGATAAGGACATGTCGGCTGCGGAGTTCACGAATGCACACCCGGCGCTGGCGGAGTTCTGGCATCCGGTGGCGCTGTCCTGCGACCTCGGCGAGGAGCCGGTCCCCGTCCGGCTGGGCGGCCAGGGCTGGGCACTGGCCCGCATCGGCGGCGACCTTGTGGCGTTCGCCGACGCCTGCCCGCACCGGCGGGCGCGGCTGTCGGCCGGGTCTGTCAGCGACGGCACGCTCCAGTGCATGTACCACGGATGGCGGTTCGCTGCCGATGGCCGGTGCGTCGACATCCCGGCGCTCGGCGACGCCGCGCAGATCCCGGCGCGCGCCGCGCTGCACCGCGCGGCCGAGGTCACCGAGCATGACGGCCTGGTGTGGCTGGCTCCGCTGCCGCCGCGCGCTGCGCTGCCGGAACTGGCGCCGGGCGGGTCGCTGGAGGGCGCGGGCGTCGCTACCGTGCGGCTGCCGATCCTGCGGGTCGAGGCCAACGCCGCGATGCTGATCGACAACTTTCTCGACGAGGCGCACCTGCCGTTCGTGCACGCGGCCACGATCGGCGGCGCGGGCCCGGAAACCATTCCGCGGGCGGAAGTGGCACGCCACGGCCTGTCGTTCACCGCGGTTCGCGAGCACACGTTCACCAACCTCACCGACCCGGCCGTCCGCGACGGTTCCCGGCCCGCGGTCCAGCGGCGCCGGATGACCTACCGGTATCAGGCACCGCTGGCGGCAACCCTGCTCCTGGAGTTCCTCGACGCCGGAGGGTGGCAGTTCCTGACGTTCGTCGTCACGCCCGAGGACGAGCGGACCTGCGCCGTGTACCAGACCGTGACCGGTCCTGGTCTGGCCGACCCGGAACAAGCGGACAGCGCGGCGAAGTACGAGATGACGATCTTCGAGGAGGACCTGGACCTGCAGCGGCGGGCACTGTCTGGCCTGGAGTTCCCGCTCGACCCAGCCGCCGAGCTGCACACCAGGGCCGACCGGGTCTCGGTGGAGTTCCGCCGGGTGCTCGCCTCCGCCGTCGGCGCCCCGGCGGCCTAGCCGCAGCCGCGGCACCTGGAGCGGGCCGGCAGTGAGACATCAGCGGTGTTCGAGCATGCGCTCGAGCAGCGTCGCCAGGCGGCGGCCCTCGGCCAGGGTGAGCGCGCTGGTCATGGGCGACAGGGACTGTGCGACCTGGGCTACGCCGCGATCGGCGAGCTGCATTCCGCTCGGGGCGAGGAACACGTCTACCCCGCGGCCGTCGTGCGGGTTGGGCGCCCGCTGCAGGAGACCCCGCTTCTCGGCGCGGTCGACCAGGCCGGAGACGGTCGACTTATCCAGGCCGAGGAAGTTCGTCAGCTCGCTCATCTTGACGCGGCGGTCGCGGAGGATGGCGAGCACACGCAGCTGGGTCAGGGAGAGGTCGTGCTCGGCAGCGATCCTGTTCAGCACGGCCATCGTGGCGAACGACGTCATGACCAGGGCGTCGACCAGTTCCTGCTGGCTGGCTGCGGCCGGCTCGGCGGCCGGCTCGGTGGGTGCCATGCCCAAAGCCTAGTTGACCTGGTTGGTAATCACAACTATTATTGTTGGTACTATAAACTAATTCTGGAGGTCATCGTGAAGGCCGCAGTCGTTTCCGCGTTCGACGCCCCGCCCAGCTACGGGGACTTCCCGGACCCGTCACCGGCCGGTGACGACGAGATCGTCGTCGACGTGCTCGCGGCCGGGCTGCATCCGCGTGTCCGATCACAAGCCAACGGGTCGCACTACACCAGTACCGGTCGACTGCCGCTGGTACCGGGCGTCGACGGCGTGGGGCGCGGCACCGACGGGCTGCTGCGCTACTTCGTCCCGTCCGACGCGACGCTCGGCTCCATGGCCGAGCGGACCGTCATCGACACGCGCCGCAGCATCGTCCTGCCGGACGGCATCGATCCCGTGGCGGTTGCCGCCGCGATGAACCCGGCGATGGCCTCCTGGGTGGCGCTGCGGCAGCGGGTCCAGTTTCAGGCCGGGCAGAGCGTGCTCGTGCTCGGCGCCGGCAACGCCGGCCAGATTGCCGTCCAGGTCGCGAAGCTGCTGGGCGCGAGCCGGATCGTCGTCGCGGGGCGCCTTCACACCGGAGTGGCGGCCGGGCTCCGGGCGGCCGGAGCGGCCGACACCGTGTCGCTCGACGGGGAGCTTGACGTCGCTGCCACGCGGATCGGCGAGGTCGCGAGCGACGTGGACGTGGTGCTCGACTACCTGTGGGGCGAGCCCACAGCCGCCGCCATGGTCGCCGTCATCACCGTCCGCGCCGACCGCAGCAAGCCGCTCACCTGGGTCGAGATCGGCTCCGTCGCCGGCTCGACCGCGGCGATCCCCTCGGCCGCGTTGCGCGCAGCCCGGCTGACTGTCATCGGCAGCGGCCAGGGATCGGTCGGCGGGCACGAGTACCTCGCCGAGCTTCCGGCCCTGGCCGAGGCGATCGCCGCGGGCAGGATCGACGTCGACGCCCGGGCGGTGCCGCTCGCCGACGTCGAGCAGGCGTGGGCCGACACCGGTGCATCCCATCGCATCGTCCTCACCCCACAGTCGTAGGCGGCGGGGCCACCTCCGGCCGCGCCGGCGTCTGTTCTAAGAGCCTGTTGATAAAGGATGACGGGAAGGTGGCTCTGTTGGTTGTAGCTGACCGCCTTGCTTGCCTGGGGTGACCGCGGCGGCGTTGCCGGGAAGTTGATTTTTGTGAGTTTCGACCGCGCTGGAGGGGTTGCGGTCAGCTGGGCCAAAACCTTCACCGACCCCCCGGCCCTGCGGCCGCCATCGTGGACCGGCTCACCTTCGGCGGCAACATCACCGAGACCGGCACCGACTCCTGCCGGCTCACCCACACACCCGCCGCGCTCATGCCGACGGATCGTGCACCGGGGCGGGCGGCACGTGGGAGCTGCCGGGGCTCGGCGCGGGCCTGGTGTCCTGCCTGATGGTGAGGCGGCCCTTGCTCATGACGCCGACGCGCTGCGCCCTGCGGGCGAGGCTGCTGTCGTGGGTGACCAGGACCAGGGTCAGGCCGCGCTCGCTCCACAGCCGCTCCAGCAGGCCGATGATCTCATCGCGGGTGTCCTCGTCCAGGTTCCCCGTCGGCTCGTCGGCGAGCAGCACCTTGGGCTCTTTGACCAGGGCGCGGGCGATCGCGGTGCGCTGCTGCTGCCCGCCGGACATCTCGGTGGGCAGGTGGCCGGCCCGGTCGCCCAGGCCCACCGAGTCCAGCGCCGCGGCGACGCGGGCCTGCCGGTCGGCGTGGCCGACCGCCAGCGGGATCAGCGCGGCCTCGACGTTCTCGGCGGCCGACAGGGTGGGGATCAGGTTGAAGGTCTGGAAGATGAACCCGATCTTCTCGGCGCGCAGCCGGGTGAGCCGGGTCTCGGGCAGCGCGCCCAGGCTGGTGCCGTCCAGCTCGATGGTGCCGCTGGTGGGCCGGTCCAGGCCGCCGAGCAGGTTCAGCAGGGTGGATTTGCCGTGGCCGGTGCGGCCCTGCACGGCCAGCCACTGGCCGTCGCAGATGGTGAGGGTCAGGTCCTGCACCGCCGGGACGGTGCGGCGGCCTTTGCGGTAGAGCTTGGCCACGCTGGTCAGCTGGTACACGGGTTTTTCTCCTGTTCGTGGAAGGGCCGGGCCGGGGTCAGGCGACCCGGGACAGCGCGTCGGCGGGCCGCAGCCGGGCGATCCGCCAGCTGCCGAACGCGCCGGCCAGCAGAGCGCCGGCCACCGCGAGGAGCACGGCAAGCACGATCATGCCGGCGCTGACCGAGAGGTGCAGCGGCACGGCGACGGTCTGGACCGGGCTGCCGCCGATGAGGGTGCCGTTGCCTCCGCCGTTCGAGCCGATGGTTGCCGACACGCTCGGCAAGCCGATGGTTGCCGACACGCTCGGCGTCACCGCGGCGATGATCGCCGCGCCGGTGTAGCTCAGGCCGATCCCGGCGGCGGCGCCGGCGACGCCGGTGGCCAGCGACTCGCCGAGCACCTGGGCGATGATGCGGCTGGTGCGCCAGCCGAGCGCCTTCAGCGTGCCGAACTCGGCGGCCCGGCGGGACACCGCGGCCATCGTCAGCAGGCTGGCCACGGCGAACGCGGCGATCAGCACCAGCACCGCCAGCCACCGGCCCAGGTCGTTGGCCAGCTTGGCGGCACTGGTCACCGACCCGGCCACCTCGCTGGCCAGGCCGCTGGCGCTGGTCACCTTGGTGCCCGGCAGCAGCCGGGTGACCTCCCGCGTCACCGCGGGGACGTCCGCGGCGCTGGCTGCGGCCAGGTAAATACTGGTCACCTTGCCTTGCAGGCTGGCCGGGCCCGTCTTTATCCACGGCAGCTCCTGGGCCGCTTTCAGCGGGATGTACACGCTGGGCGGGTTGCTGCCCGCCGCCTGGCGGACGATCCCGACGACGGTGAACCGGATGCCCTTGATGCTCAGGTCCGGCCAGGTCGTCAGGCCGATGGTCAGGTGCGAACCGATCCGCAGGCCGTGCGAGGCCGCATACCCCGCGTCCACCACCGCGACGTGCGCGCCGGCGTCGGCCGCGGTGAACGAGCGGCCGGAGATCAGCGACGCGCCGCCTAGAGGGCCCAGCGTCGGGTGCCCGGTGTCCACCCCTTCCAGGGGGTAACCGCCCGTCCGCCCGCCGCCGGGGAGGAGGCCGCCCCCCCGCGCTGTGCTGGCGCCGTTCTTGGGCCACGAGACCGAGGATTGGTTCAGGAAGATCCCGCCGGCCGCTGCCGCCACGCCGGGCAGCCGGGCCGCCGCGGCTACCTTCGCCACGCTGATCCCCTCGGTCAGGATGTCTATCGTGCTCAGCGTCTTCCCGGCCCCGCTGATGCACTTGACCCCGGGGATGCAGATCTCCCCACCTGGGCCCGGCGCGATAGTGCTGGTGCCCTTCGGCAGCCTGCTGGGCTGCTGCCACTGCCCGCCGGTCACGGTCACCGTGGTGGCCTCCCCGTACAGCGTGCTCAGCACCCCGGACTGCGCCCTGGCCACCCCGGCCGAGGCGGCGGCCACGGTGACCACCAGCCCCACCCCCAGGGCCAGGCCCAGCGCGACGAAGATGGCCTGGCGCATCCGGCGGCGCAACTCGCGCCGCACATAAGTAACAAAGAACATCCAGCGCTCCGATCCGCTAGGGAAACTATCCGGGGCGGCGTGACCCAGGCCGCCTGGCGGCCAACGGCAACGGCCCGGGGGCCACCGCCGTCACCGGGTGAGCAGGTCAGCCCGGCCCAGAACCCGGGCCCGGCAGCGGTGCCAGCGGCATGCAGGCTTGCAGCGCCGCCGACACCCTGGCCGGAACCTGGACTGTTGTCCCGCGGCTGGACGTGGGCATGGACGTGCGCGAGGACATGCCCGGCAGGGAAGCAAGGGCGGCGCCGGTCACGCCATGCTTGCGCATGCACGCCGAGTAGCTGCCCCGGCCGGGGGATGGGCCGCTGCCGCATCCCACCGCCAGCACGGCCAGGCCGGCCACGATGGCCAGCACCCCCGCACGCCGCCAGCACCTCCACACCAGCCCACCGCGCCCGCCGCTACCGCGCCCGCCGCTACCGTCGTTCATCGCGTGTTCGTCCCTTCGTCCCAAGCCGACAGTCCTGCCCGATTCACCGGTGATCCCTGGCCGGCCAGCAGGGTGCCAGGTCTTGTGCTGCTCACCGTTGCGCTGGGGGTAGCTCATGCGTCCCGTTTGTACGCCGGTCACCGTTGCATCCCTGTAACGCAGTTACCGTTTTGCAACCGCGGTTGCGGCATCCTGGACACCGGGCGCCGGACAGGCTTGCGGGCCGGGATGACCGGGAGACGACAAGGAGGTGGGGTGCGCGGTGCGGGTGCTGGTGGTCGAGGACCAGGCGAAGCTGGCCACGATCGTCGCGACCGGTCTGCGCCGGGCGGGCATGGCGGTCGACGTCGTCTTCGACGGCGCCGACGCGCTGGAGCACACCGCCAGCACGCCCTACGACGTCGTCGTGCTCGACCGGGACCTGCCCGGCGTGGGCGGCGATGAGGTTTGCCGGACGCTGGTCGCCGGGGGGTCGGCGACCCGGATCCTCATGCTCACCGGGGCCCGCACCGTCGGCGACCGGATCGAGGGCCTTGGTCTGGGCGCCGATGACTACCTGCCCAAGCCGTTCGACTTCGGCGAGCTGGTGGCCCGGATCCGGGCGCTGGTGCGGCGCCCCGGCGCCGCGCTTGCCCCGGTGCTGTCGCATAGGGACCTGCGGCTGGACTCCGCCCGCCGGCAGGTCACCCGGGCGGGCAGGGAGCTCGCGCTCAACCCGAAGGAGTTCGCCGTCTTGGAGGTGCTGCTCGCCGCCGGCGGCGCCGTCGTCTCCAGCGAGGAGCTCCTGGAGCGGGTCTGGGACGAGGAGGCCGACCCGTTCAGCCAGGCAGTGAAGACGACGATGAGCCGGCTGCGGGCCAAGCTCGGCGACCCCCCGGTCATCGAGACGGTCACCCGGTCCGGCTACCGGATCACGTGAGGCCGCCGTGCGTGTTCCGGCGGCGGTGACCGCGGTGCTGCGGCGGATGCGCCATCCCCGCATCACCGTGCGGGGCCGCCTGGCACTGCTGTACGGGTCGGTCTTCCTCGCGTCGGGAATCGCGCTGCTGGCGATCACCTACGTCCTGGTCGACGACGCCATCCGGCGGTTCGCCGGCGTTCCCGTTCCGGCCAGGCGCTCTTTGCCCCCGGATCAGTCCGCCGGCCTCGGCCTGCCGGCCGAAGGCCGCCTGCTCGGGGCGCAACGCACCGTGGATCTGCACTCGCTGCTGCTGGGATCGGGCATCGCCCTGGGCGTGATGACCGTCGCCTCGGTGCTGCTGGGCTGGCTGGTCGCCGGGCGGATCCTGCGTCCGCTCCGCACGATCACCAACACGGCGCGGCACATCTCCCAGGACAGCCTCGGCCAGCGGCTCGCCCTCCAGGGCCCGCGTGATGAGCTGACCGGCCTCGGGGAGGTCATCGACGGCTTGCTCGAGAGACTGCAGGCCGCCTTCGAGGCGCAGCGCCACTTCGTCGCGAACGCCGCGCACGAACTGCGGGCGCCGCTGACCTTGGAGCGGGCCACGCTCCAGGTCACGCTGGCTGATCCGGGGCTCACCCTCGGCGCGCTGCGCGCGGCCTGCGAAGAGGTCATCGACAACGGGCGGCAGCAAGAGCAGCTCCTCGAGGCGCTGCTCACCCTGGCGCGCAGCGAGCGCGGCCTGGACCGCCAGCAGCTCCTCGATCTCGCCGTGATCGCCGCTGACATCGCCAGTTCCCGCACACAGACCGCTGCCGCCGCGGGATTGCACCTCGGCCTCGCGCTCGGGCCGGCGCCGGTCTTCGGCGACCCGCAGCTCATCGAGCGACTCGTGGCAAACCTGCTCGACAATGCCCTCCACTACAACCACGCCGGCGGCAGCGTGCACCTGGCCACCGAGGACCAAGCGGGCAGCGGCCGGCTCACCGTGACCAACACCGGGCCAGTCGTGCCCGAAGACCAGATCGCCCGGCTGCTGGAGCCATTCCAGCGCATCGCCCCAAGCCGCACCGGCCAGCACGACGGTCTCGGCCTCGGGCTATCCATCGTCCAGGCGATCACCAAAGCCCACCGGGCGCGGCTCCTCGTCAATGCCGGTGAGGGCGGCGGGCTCCTCATCGAGATCCGCTTCCCGCCCCGCAAGGAGATCGTGGTCATGTGATCTGGGCGGGCAGGTGAAGATCACCCGCATCGGGGCGAACCCACGCCGACGGCCAGACCTCTACCGGAGCCGCCCGGCCCGCCTCCATGGAAAAGCCCAGGCAGAAATCCGTCACCTGGCCATCCGCCGACCTGCGTGGGCAGGCGATCATCACGCCGGCATGCCGCTAGCCGGATCCGCGCCTGAGACTGCGCGCCGGGCCAGCCAACGTCGTGCACGTAACCCTCCTGACGGCCGTAGGCAAACCACAGCGGGCCCGCCCTCAGGCTCCTGACCTGCCAGTGCGGCCCGAGCGGACCCAGTTCGCCGAATCACAGGTGAGCAGCACGGTCCCCAGGGCCGCCGTCGGCTACGGCGCCGGGACCGCCAACCCGGGACGGAACCTTCGGCGGGACAACAACGTGACGGCCACCACCGCCGGTCAGCACTACGGCGGTGACCACCGCGACCAGGGCGATCGTTGCCAGCACCGCCACCCAACGGCCGGGGGGCGACCGGAAATCCCACTTGGGACCCTGGCTGACTCGTCCTACCGTCACACCTGCTCCGCGGCCTGCTCCCCGCGGCCCTAGTCTAATTACACGTCATGCGGCGCAGGCCGGTCCCTCGTTCAGCCCGTCCGCGAACGCTGAGCCGCGACCAGCCAAAACTGTCGGCCGGACCGCAGCGCGAGCTGGTGCGGATGGCCGGCACTATCGACCACACGATCGCCGGCCTCGCCGAGGCATCCTCCGTCTCCTGCACCCTCCAGCGATCCTCCAGCTGCTGAGCCCGGCAGGCCAGACAGCCAACCGCGCAGTGCGGTCATCTCCCACCAACATTGATCATGGTCCCCGCCACCCTGCGCGGTCAGAACTCACGGAACATCCGCGGTCGCTTCACGCGAGCCAAATAAGGCAGGGGTGAACCCGTTGTAACCGTCTTGGTCCGTTCGCCTGCGGCGTGGTGCCGCCGGTGACGAAGGGACCCCCGGCAGTCGAGAGGTATCCAGCCATCTCTTCTGCCAGGGGCCTGCATGCGTTTCTACCCCGCCGCAGCCGGGGCCGCCACTACCTGCGCGTCGCCGGGCTGCTGGTGCTGTGACCGCCGCCCGTGCTACCCGTCCGACCTGACCGATGACCAGTGGGCGGTGCTGGAACCGCGGGCACGGCAGGCCATGGCCGAGCTGACGGTCGCAGTGGGCCGCCCGATGGTCCATGACCTGCGGGCGATGTGCGACGCGGTGGCATACGTGGCCAGGAACGGCGTGGAGTGGAGAGCCCTCCCGGTGGACTTCCCGCCGTGGGAAGCGGCGTATGCGTTCTATGAGCGGTGGAACAACCGCGGGCTGCCGGCCGAGCTGATCCGCCGGCTGCGGGAACTGCTGCGCCAGCACCAGGGCCGGGCGGCGCAGCCATCGGCGTGCATCGTCGATTCCCAGATCGTCAAGTGCGCTGACACCGTCGGCAAGGCCACCAGCGGCTACCACGGCGGGAAGAAGATCACCGGCCGTGGCCGCCACCTGGCCGTCGACTGCGAGGGCTGGCTGCTGGCCCTGGTGGTCACCGCCGCCAGCGCCAGCGACAAGGCCGGCGCCAAGCTCCTGCTCATCAAGCTGTTCAACGCCTTCACCACGTTGCAGATCATGTGGGGCGACAGCGGCTACGACGGGGCGCCGCTAGCCCGGTACGCCAAGGCTGCCGCCGCCATCACCGTCGAGGTCGTCAGGCGTACCAGCGCGCACAGCTTCCAGGTCGTCCGCCGCAGGTGGGTCGTCGAGCGGACGTTCGGCTGGCTGATGCGATGGCGCCGCCTCGCCCGCGACTACGAACGTAACACCGCCAGCCACGAGGCCAGGGTCTACTGGGTCACCGTCCTCATGATGACAAGGCGGCTGGCCCGCTACCAGACCGGCCAGCCACCCACCCCACGCTGGGGCGGCCAACGCCGGCCGCCAGACCAGCTAAGTTAGCGGCAACATGAAACCCTTTATCAACAGGCTCTAAGGCAGAACCGGGAGCCAGGCGACTAGAGGTCGAACCGGAAGATCGTTGGCTTCTGGATTGAAGAGCTGCCGGTCTCCACTCCGGCATCCAGCAGGAAAGACGTGGTGCCCGGTATCCGGGTCACGTCGCCGTAGCCGCCGGTGAACCCGGGAAGCTCCTCGGTTGTCCACGTACTTCCGGTCAAAATCGCCTGCGCGCCGAACCAGTAGCCGCCTTCCCCGTCCGGGACGATATCCGTCGGGTTGGTGTAGTAGCTGACGGTCACGGTGCGCCAGTGGTGGCCATTCCAGTGCAGCGCGTGCGTACTGGTGTTGTCATACCAGCCGAGCCAGACGTTGGAGGATGACACCGCCGTGACTTCTGGGCCGGCGTTGTCGATCACCGTATGCGGCACGCTGACCGGGTGCCAGGCGCGGCCGTTCCAGCGGTAGGCGGCCACCACCTCCTTTGAGCTGCGGTACGCGGACCCCGACACCCAGACGTTGTCTGGTCCTGACGCGGACATGCCCTGGGGGATGAAGTTGATGTTGCTGGAGAGGTAGTACCGCCACCTAGAGCCGTTCCAGTGGAAGATGTCGTCAAAGACGGTGCCGGATGACCCGAAGGCCCAGACGTCGTCCGGGCCGAGCGCGGTGACACCCTGCAGGGCCGTCATCGCGGGCATCGGGATCTTTGCCCAGTGAGCGCCGTTCCACCGGTACACCACGGTGGTGGCGACCGGGCTGTTCTTGAGCCCGCCGACCCAGACGTTGTCAGCCCCCGACGCCGACACCCAGTCGGCGCGGGAGCCCGTGGCATGCGGGATCGTGATGACCTGCCACGAGCTGCCGTTGAAGTGCCGGACGAACGGCCGGTAGCTGGGCTTGCCCGCCGCGGTGCTGGTGTCGCCGACCGCCCAGATGTTGTTCCTGCTGATGGCCGCGGTCTGGAAGAACGAGCCGGACACACGCGCCTGGTAGACCTGGTACCACGCGGCACTGCTCGCCCCGGCCGTACCCGGCGCAACGATCCCGCCTGCAGCCGCCAGCCCTAAAGCCGCACAAACCACCCAGCGTTTCATGCAGCCTCCCTCGCAGGCCCCGCTTTCCCGGCATAAGGGACATTCAATAGTGCCGCTCAGCTTGCCCGAACGACCCTCACGCTGCAAGAGGAAACCGATCCCCGATACCGCCTCCGTGGCTCACTCTCTCAACCTGCTGACCCACGCGAATCCGCGATAGATGCCTCGAATCTGGCGAAGTAACGAGGTGCGCCGGACAAGGTTGCGAGCATATTCGCGTGGGATCGATCACGCGCGAAGACATCGAGGCCGCGGTGCGCGCCGCCTGGGCACGCGATACCTGCGATCCGGTCGACGCCGATGACTGGTCCCCCGCGAACCCCGCCCGCGGCCAGTGCGGGACGACCGCGCTCACGATCAACGACCTGCTCGGCGGCGAACTGCTGGTGGCCGAGGTGCTCCGCGCTGATGGCAGCCGGCAAGGAGTCCACTGGTGGAATCGCCTTCCGGACGGAACGGAGATCGACCTGACCCGTGAGCAGTTCGCCAGCCATGAAGTGATTCAGCAGCCGCGCGCCATGCCGCGGCCGTCCGGACTGCCTAAGCGCGCCGCCGAGCAGTACCTCACGCTGAAACACCGCGTGCTTCATGCCCTCGGCGTGACCGACGCCGGTGCCAACCGCTAACCACGGCCCATCCGCTGGTGTGGCCTGGACGTCGTCCTGGCCGCGTTCGGCCGGCCGCGTGGACAGGGCCGGGGGTGGACCGGCCGCGGCGCGGCACGTCTGTGGTCAGCCGAGCGGAATGCTGCTGCCGGGAACCGGGGTCAGCGGCTGGCCCGTCACCGGCCAGCCGGAGGGCAGCCAGACCAGCGGCCGGATCTGCACCCACGGGTCGCCGTTCTCGAAGGCGTCGTAGTAGTGGTAGACGAGGTAGGACCGGGAGCCGTCGGTGTAGACCGACGACGATCCGGGGCCGATCATCCCTTCGTCGCTGCCCTGCAGTTCCATGCCGCCGGAGTTCATCATGGTCGTGCCGGCCGGGTCGAGGTAGGGCCCGGTCACCGTCGTGGACCGGCCCACCATGATGCGGTAGGTGCTGCCGATGCCAGCGCAGCAGGTGTCGAACGACACGATCAGGTAGTAGTAGCCGTCGTGGTAGGTGATCCCCGCGCCCTCCTCGGCGTCGGGCGCGGGTCGCTGAGCCAGCGAGTAGATGGTGGGTGAGGTGCTGGCCGGCTCCCCGGTCGTCGCGTCCAGCGCTATGAGCTTGATCCCGCTCCAGTAGGAGCCGAACACCAGCCACTTGCCCCCGCTTGCCGTGCTGACCAGCGACGGGTCAATGGCGTTGTAGTCGTCGCTGGTGGTGCTGCGGAAGACCAGGCCGCGGTCGGTCCAGTGGTAGCGCGGGCTGCGGGGATCGAGCGTCGGCGTGGTGGCCAGGCCGATCACGGAGTTGTTCGAGCCGAAGCTGGAGCCGGCGTAGTACAGGTGCCACAGGCCGTTGAAGAACGAGATGTCCGGTGCCCACAGGTTGGGAATGTTGCCCAGCGCCGTGGTGATCCACGCGGGTTTGGTGGCGAAGACTGTCCCGGTGTAAGTCCACTGGCGCAGGTTGCGGGAGGTTCGGATCTGGATGTTGCCGTTACCGATCACGCCCGCCGGGTCCCCGGTCGAGAACAGGTAGTACGTGCCGCCCTCCCGGGCCATGCTCGGATCGTGCACGAAGATGTAGGGGCTGGGAGTGCCCGCCGTCTTCGCACCGGCGGCCGACCCGGCGGCCGCTGCAACGGTCCGGGCGATTCCGCCGGGCGCCGCGACCGCGCTGCCGCCAACCAGCAGCGCTCCCGCCAGTGCCAGTGCGCCGATGACGGCAACCCGGCTCAGCAATGTCCTGCCCATGCCAGTCTTCATCGGGCCTCCGCTGGGCGATCGGCATGAGCGAACGTTCGCTCATGGTTTCTCACAATCTTAGGCGTTTTATAAGCATCTCGTCTAGATATAGATGGGGTTATGGCTGCGGTTGTGCGACGAGCGTTCGCTCAAGGCGCCGACGGGACAGAGCGCCTCCTCAGCCAGATAATCGGGAGGGCGAAAGGCAACCGAATGGGGCGCCGGGTGCTTCAAAGCAGTCATGACCACCTCCTTTCGGCTCCTGCTATGACTACGGCACAGGGCGATGACTTCGCCGCATACGCGGCTGCCAGCATCCCGTCCTTACGCCGGCTGGCCCTGCTGCTGTGCCGGAACTGGCATGACGCCGACGACCTCGTCCAGGCAGCGCTATCTAAGCTGTGCCAGCACTGGCACCGGGCCGCCGCGGCTGACAGCACCGATGCTTACGTCCGCGCCATTCTCGTCCGGGAGTTTGTCCGGGGACGGCGGACAGCCTGGGCACGGCGGGTGAGGGTTACCGACAAGCCGCCTGAGATCCGGGCTCCGGTGGCGGACCTGGATGCCCTGCTGGACCTGCAAGCTGCCATGACGGTCCTCGCGCCCCGGCAGCGCGCCGTGCTGGTGCTCCGGTATTACTGCGACCTCGACGTAACCCAGACCGCTCAGGCGCTCGGCTGTACTCCCGGCACGATCAAGAGCCAGACCGCCAAAGCCCTTTCCACCCTCCGGCGCACTCTGGTGCACAGCCCAGAGCCCGCTACCACCATCCAGCCCGTCACAGCTCAGCCAGTGGGCCGGAACGATTGCTCGGACGAGGTGCCCGGCCATGCTTGAGGACAACCTGAAGACGCTCTTCACCCTTGAAGCCGAAGCGGACCAGCCGCCGTCGCACATCAGCGTGCCCGCTGCTGGTCGCAGCGCCCGGCAGCGGCGGCGCCGACGGCGCGCAGTCACGATCGGCAGCCCCGTCCTTGCCGCCGCCGCGGTCATCGCGGTGATCGCTACCTCGATCACCCTGGCCGGCGGTGGCGAGAGAAACCCGCGCCCGACGGCACCGGAGATGCCGCTGACCGCGCCGGGCCCAGCCGGGTGGGCGCGCCTTCCGAAAGCCCCGATCGCTCCCCGGAGCGAATACACGGCCGTCTGGACAGGGAAGGAGATGATCGTCTGGGGCGGCTACTCGAACACGACCCAGTACGGCGACGGCGCCGGGTACAACCCGCGGACCCGGACCTGGACGAAGATCGCCGCCAGCCCGCTCGTCGGCCAGGACCTCCCGATGAGCGTTTGGACGGGCAAGGACATGCTCATCTTCGGTGGCTCGGGGACCTCCGGCAGTTCCTCCGATGGTGCCGCATATGACCCTGCAACCAACACCTGGCGCAAGCTGGCGCCGATCCCGCGTTCTCTCGGCGGCAACCTCACGGGGAGCGGCAGCTATGCCGTGTGGACCGGGAAGGTCATGGTGGCGTGGGGTTTCTTCGGGAACCGCCGCGGGGCGCATGGCGGCGGCTCGCTGGCCGCTGCGACCTATAACCCGGCGACGAACTCGTGGACGACCGGGACGGTGGCTCCGGCGCAGGCGCCGCTGTTCGGTGAGGCCTTCTGGACCGGCAAGGAGATGATCGTCTGGGGATCGTCGGTGGATTCGCATAGCCGTTTGGAGGGCTTGGCCTACGACCCGGCCACCGGGAAATGGTCGACGCTGCCAGCGTCTCCCCTCGGGAGTGCCCAGCGCGATTCGATGCTGGCCGTGTGGACCGGCAGGTACCTGGTCGTTGGCGGGGGTGACAGCGGGGCAGGCCTGCAGAAGGACGCCGCCGCATACGATCCTGTGACCGACAGCTGGATGCGCCTCCCGGATGCGCCCGCGGCGTTCGAGGAGAACGGAACCGGGATCTGGACCGGAGCCTCCGTCATCACGATCGAAGACGGGGTCCCGGGTGGTCGCCCGCTCAGCCTGAACCTCACCACCAGAAGCTGGTCCCTCGGGCCGAAGGCGCCGGTGCCGGGACGGCAAGAAGACCAGGAATTCTGGACCGGGTCAGAGGTGCTCGTCTGGGGCGGCGGGGTTTCCGTCGGCAACTCCTGCTGCACGGCGGTCAAAGCGGGCTACAGCTACACGCCATAGGCCCTTTCCCGATGCCTCCGCCGGTCAAGGACTGGCGGGAGCGCGGCGGGCCGGGCTCTTCCACCCGCCGGTCAAGGACTGGCGGGAGCGCGGCGGGCCGGGCTCTTCCAGCGGCCGGACGACCGGGACAGCCAGGCCACCGGGACCGAGTAGAGGGCGATCATGGCGTCGACGATCCGCAGCAACGGGAAGAACACGCCCAGCAGGAGCAGCCGCGGCCGCCGCTCGATCAGCGCCACCGCACAGGTGAGCAGGTAGTCGGGCAGCACGACCCCGAACAGCACGGTGGTCAGCCGAACGTGTGCGGACACCGCGGCGTAGACGTCGGCGAACCAGGGCCAGCTCGCCGCGCCCCCGGCCAGTTCCGGCACGGCCAGCACCAGCAGGACGAGCGGGAGCAGCGCGAACAGCACGCTGGAGGTGACCAGTTCCAGCAGCAGCAGCGCGAGCATGGCCGTGAACAGGTTCGCCCGGGGCGGGTGCCGCCGGACCGTCTGCCAGAGCCCGACCGCCCACCGCTTGGTCTGCCGGACGTAGTCCCGGAAGTTGTCCGGGTCCTGGGTGACCGCGACCGCGCCGAGGTTGAAGCCGACCTTGCCGAGCCGCTTCTGGTAGACCTCGAACGTCATGTTGAAGTCCTCGATGACCAGACCCGGCGGGTTCATGTCGATCTTGGGCAGCACCCGGGTCCGGTACAGGCTGGCGAAGCCGGGGACTATGGGCGTTGCGTTGGAGCGCAGGTAGGTCTGGCCGAACTTGAGCGCCCGCTGCCCCACGGTGTAGATCCGGGTGCGGTGGCCCACCAGCACGTTCCCGCTGGGCGACAGCTTCCGGTCCAGGGCGGTGCGCACACAGCCGGCCACCGCGACCACCTTGGGGTCGGCGAACATCGGCAGTGCCGCGCCGAAGTAGCCGGGCTGCACCCGGGTGTCGGCGTCCAGCAGCATCACCAGCGCGAAGCGCCGGACCAGGCCAAACCGCTCGATGGCCTCCTGCAGCGCCCCGGCCTTGCCGACGTTCTCCTTCGTCTCGATCACCCGGGCGCCTGCGTGGCGGGCGATCTGGACCGTAGCGTCGGTGGAGCCGTCCGACACCACGTGCACGTTCTGCCGGGGCACCAGGGCCATGATCGAACGCAGGCTTTCCCCGATGACCAGGGCCTCGTTGTGCGCGGGGATGAGCACGGCGACGTCGGCCACGGTGAGCTCGCCGTCGCGCGCGGCCGCCGGCGGTGACCGGCGGGTTCCCGACTCGGCGAGCCTGACCAGCCCGATCGCTCCCCAGAGCGCGAAGTTCGCCCCGAGCAGCAGGATCGCGAGCGCCCACCACGGCATCATGGCGACGACCTCGCCGGGGACGGGGCGCGCGGCGCGGAGACGGGCAGCACCTGCCGCAGCGCGGCCCAGGTGCCGGTGTCCTCGTAACCGAACATCCACAGGTAGACCCCGCCGATCCCGGCGCCCTGGGCGACGGCGAACTTGGCCCGGGAACTGGCCGCATTCTCGAACCACACGGTGTGTTCGCGGCCCGCCGGGTCCGTATAGGTGAACCAGGGTGCCTGGGCCCGAGTGTCGTAACGCGGCGCAGCGTGGTACTCCCGCGACAGCCGGAGCGCCTGCAGCCAGCTCACGACCGTGCCGTGTCCGCCGGACCAGTCGTAGCCGTAGAGCGGAATCCCGAGCACGATCTTGCCGGCGGGGATCTGCGTCTTGGCGTAGCGCAGCACGTCGCGCAGCCAGTCGACCGGCGCGATCGGGCCAGGCGCGGAGCTCGCCCAGTGGTAGTCGTAGCCCATCAGCCGCACCTGGTCCGCGGCCTGGCCGATGGCCCGGTAGTCCTGCGCGACGTTGGTCGGCGAGTTACCAGCGTCGCTGGTCTTGGCGAACAGCGCGACCGAGAGCACCTTCCCCTTGGCGTGCAGCGCCGCGGCGAGACGTTCGCAGAACGTGGTGAAGTCCTGCCGGTCGCCGGCCCGCAGCTGCTCGTAGTCGATGTCGATTCCCGCGTAGTGATTCGTCTGGACCAGCGCCGCGATCGCGTCGATCTGCCGGGCCATCAGCGCCGGGCTGTGCAGCACCCGGGCCACCGGCTGGTATGACCACCGCCCCCCGGTGACGTCCGCCAGGCTCGGCACTATCTGCATGCCCGCCGCGCGCAGCTTGCCGATGTCGGCGCCGATCGTTTCCGCCTGGCCCGGGGGGTACTGGGTGACGATCTGGCCGGAGCTGTCGAGACCGTAGATCCACGGCGAGACCTCTGTGACGGCCTGCCGGTTCTGCAGCACGGCCGCGGTTCCGTGCTGGATGTTCCAGTACGGCACCGAGGCCACCACGACCCTCGGCTTGGGGGCCGGTGCGCTAAGCCGCTGCACGCCAACCACCAGACCGGCGATCAGGGCTCCGGCCAGCACGACGGCCAGCCACACGGCCCCGGCGAACGGGTGGCGCGGGGTGGGGGGTGATGCGCGCGCGAACGGGTGACGGCGGGCAGGGCCTGATGCGCGTGCGAACGGGTGGTGGCGGGTAGGAACTGACGCGCGCGCGAACGGGCGGCGGCGGCGGGTGGGGGCTGACGTGCCCGCGGCGTCTCGCTGGGATGGCCCGGCCGTCTTCGCTCGCATGGGTCCGCCGGGCCTCAGCTGGCGGCGCCCGCCACCGCAGGAGTCCAGGCGGCCTGATCGCTGATGACGGACTCGATTATCTCGTCCAGGCTGCGCCGAGCGCGGAAGCCGACCAGGTCCCAGGCGAGCCCGCAGTCCGGGACGCGGCGCTGCATGTCCTCGTAACCCGAGCCGTAGGCCTCCTGGTAGGAGACGTTCCTGATCGTGCTCGCGGACCCGGTGGCCGCGATGACCCGGTGGGCCAGCTCTTCGATCGACACCTGCTCGCTGCTGCCGAAGTTGACCGCCCGCCCGCACGCGCTGTCCGCGGCAACGAGCCTGATCAGGGCCGGAACCACGTCGAGCACGTGACAGAAGCAGCGCACCTGCTTGCCGGTGCCGAACACGGTCAGCGGATCACCCCGCAGCGCCTGCAGCACGAAGCGCGGGAGGACCATGCCGTACCGGCCGGTCTGCCGCGGCCCGACGGTGTTGAACAGCCGGGCGATCGTCGCGCGCAGGCCGCGCTGGCGGACGTACGCCTCGACCAGGCTCTCGTCGATCGCCTTCGCCTCGGAGTAGCTCCACCGCGACTTGAGCGGCGAGCCGATCACCCGGTCGTCGTCCTCGCGCAGCCCGACCTTGTCGTTCTTCCCGTAGATCTCGCTGGTCGAGGCCAGCAGCAGCCGGGCCTGGTTGCGGTGCGACGCGGCCACCACGTTCTCGGTGCCGTGCAGGTTCGTGCGCATGCTGTCCAGCGTCCGGTCCCTGATCACGAACGTGCCGACGGCCGCGGCCATGTGAAATACCCAGTCGGCGCCGTCCGCGAGCTCGTCAACCGCCGCCCGGTCCAGCACCGAGCCCCGGACCAGCCGGAACCGCGGATCGCCGGACACCGCGCTGAGGTTCTCCAGCCGGCCGGTGCTCAGGTCGTCAAGACCGGCCACCTCGTGGCCACGGTGCAGCAGCGCCTGGCACAGGTGCGAGCCGATGAACCCCGCGGCCCCGGTGATGAAGATCCGCATCACGTCACCCCTGTGCGACGGGCGGGCCGACCGCCGGCCGCGATGTGCGGCGCCGCCGCAGTCTGGTGCGCCACGCGGTCCGGTATGCGAGCTGCTCGTACAGGTCGTCGATCCGGGAGGTGACGGCCTGGATGCCGTATTCCTTCTCCACGGCCGGCTCGGTCGCCCGGTCCGGCCGGCGCCCCGCGGCGAGTTCCGCCAGCATCGCGTCGCGCAGGCCGCCAGCGCTGGACGGGACCTGGGTTGCCCGGCTCACGTCGAGGCCGTCAAGCGCCGGGCAGGTGGTGTACAGCACCGGTGCGCCGTTGGCCAGGGCCTCGAGCACGGACAGGCCGAACGTCTCCTGCTTCGAGGCGGCCACGAACAGGTCCATCGCCGACAGCATCGCGGCGACGTCGTGCCGCTCGCCTGCGAAGATCACCCGGTCGGCCACGCCGAAGCGCCGCGCCACCTGTTCCAGGTGCGCCCGCTCATCGCCCTTCCCGACGATCAGCAGCCGCCTGGCGTCGCCGAGCAGCGGCGCGGCCGCCTCGATAACCATGTCGAACTGCTTGGTGGCGTCGAGCCGGCCGAGCACGCCGATCACGTAGTCGGACGGTGCGAGGCCGAACTCGGCGCGTACCTTCTCGCGCGCGGTCGCGTCGAACTCGACCCTGGTGAGATCCACCCCGTTGGGGATGACCGCGACCTTCCGCGGCCGCACGCCCCACTTGACGAGCCGTTCGCGCACCGCCGGTGACACCGCGACCGTCATATCCGACATGGCCTCGGTCGCCAGGTACAGGGCGCGCACACTTGCCGTCATCTCCCGGCGCTCCAGGTGCGTCTCCCCGATCGAGTGCTCGGTGCTCAGAATGACCGGCACCCCGGCCAGCCAGGCGGCGGGCCGACCGTAGATCTGCGACCGGTACAGGTGCGCGTGCACCACGTCGTACCCGCCGTCGGCAATCAGCCCGCGGAGCGCGTTCAAGGCGGAGATCTGGGTGTTGCTGGTCATTCCCAGGCTGCGCACCCGCCGGCCGTCCGCGCGGATCATGTCAGCGACCGGTCCGGGGTTGTACAGCGTGACGACCTCGGCATCGTGCCGGGTGTGCTGCAGCACCGAGCGGAGCTGAAGCTCGGCACCGCCCACCCCGAGACCGGTGATTATGTGCAGGACCTTCATCGTCATCCTTCCTCACAGCACCGTCCGGTGCGGGGCGGCGTCGAACTGGTAGGTGGCGTCCAGCACCCGCGGGCAGTCGCCGACCCACGAGTACTCCGCGTCCGGCTGGTGGGTGTGCACGATCGCGAGATCCCAGTCCGCGCCCTGGGGTTCCGCAACGGCATGCATCCAGTCCCCGCTGGGCAGCCGCAGATCCGGGATCAGCGGGTCGTGGTACGAGACCTCGGCCCCGGCACCGGCCAGCCCCGCGATGATCGTCAGCGCTGGGGATTCCCGCAGGTCGCGGACGCCCGCCTTGTAGCTGGCGCCGATCACGATGACCCGCGACCCGGCCAGCTCGCGGCCGTCGGCCTTGAGCAGCTCGGCGGCGCGCTGTACGACCTGGTCCGGGCGGAGCGTGATCGACCGCATGGCCTGCTCGATCAGCGGGGACGTGCGGCCTTCCTGGCCCAGCTGCCAAAGCAGGTAGTGCGGGTCGCAGGGGATGCAGTGACCCCCCACGCCGGGGCCGGGGAACACGCCGAGGAAGCCGTACGGCTTGGTGGCGGCGGCCAGCGTGACCTCGATCGGGTCGAGCCTGAGCACGCCGCACGCGTCGGCGAACTCGTTGGCCAGCGCGAGCGAGACCGCGCGGAAGATGTTCTCGTAGAGCTTGGTCGCCTCGGCCGCGTCCGAGGAGCTGACCAGGTACACCGCGTCGGTGAGCCGGTCGATCACCGCGGCGGCCCTGGCGGTGCATGCCGGGGTGGCGCCGCCGACCACCCGGGGCGTCTCCCGCTGCAGGTGATCCGGATTGCCCGGGTCAATTCTCTCGGGACTGAACGCGACTCCGATGTTGGTCCCGGCCACCAGGCCGCGCTCGGCCAGCGGCACGGTGAGCAGCTCGCTGGTGGTGCCGACGTAGGTGGTCGACGTCAGGATGATCACCTGGCCGGGGCGTGCGTGGCTGACGACCGAGGCGCACGCGCCGCGCAGCGCCGCCAGGTCGGGCGTCTGCTCGGCGTCCACCGGCGTGGGCACGCAGATGATGACCGTGTCGGCCGCGGCGGCGGCCGATGGGTCGGTGGTCAGCTCCAGGGTGCCCTCGGCCAGCGCCTCCTTCAGGCGCATGCGGTCCGGCTCGCCGAGGTCGGCCTCCAGCGCGGCGATCTCGGCCAGCCGCTGCTCGTTGACGTCGATCCCGATGATCTGAGCGCACTCGCCGTGCAGCGCGGCCGCGGTAGGCAAACCGACGTAGCCAAGCCCCACGATCGCGACCGAGGACAGTTCGCTGCGGCTGCCGTCGCCGAGGCCTGCGGCGCGGCTGGGCACGCGGAACGGGATCAGCTTGCTGCTCATCTGCCGCTCCCGCCCGTTGACCGCGAGCGAAAGTACTGGTTCGGCCACGGCTTACCCCCTGGCTGGCCGGCGGGCGAATGCCCGCGTGTCGGGTGGGCTTGATTGCCCCGACACCGACTGTGACATCGCTTTGATTACGCCGCGTCACCTAGGTGGGTTAGCCCCGGCTACTCAAAGTGAGGTAGCCCGCCGGGACGGGCTACCTCAAATGGGACACATCGCCCCAGCACGCGGGTTACCCCGGGTGCTATCGCCGCTGCAGGCGTACCTCGAGCGCATCACGCAGCGCGTCGCCGATGAAGTTGAAGGCGACCACCGTCAGCACGATGCAGATGCCCGCCGGGTAGATCAGCCACCAGTCCCCGACGTACACGTAGTTGAGGCCGTTGGTCAGCATGCTTCCCCAGTTCGCCGCCGGGGGCGCAGGGCCCAGCCCGAGGTAGGACAGCGCGGCGAGCAGGAGGATCGAGTCCGCCACCGAGAACGTCGTGAGCACCACGATCGTGCCGATGACGTTGGGGATGACGTGCCGGAACACGATCCGGATGTTGCGTGCCCCGCCGGCGATCGCGGCCTGGACGTAGTCCCGCGTCCGGACCGACAGCGAGTCCCCGCGCACCAGCCGGGCCGTGGCCAGCCACGAGATCAGCGCGATGACGAGGATCAGCACCGGCACGGTCGGGGTCACGACGCTGGCCAGCATGAGGATGAGCAGCAGCGGCGGGAATGGCCAGGAACGAGTCGACGATCCGCATCATCACCGCGTCGACCCATTTCCCGGAGTAGCCCGCGATCGCACCCCACGCGGTGCCGACGATGCTCGCGAGCAGGGCCGCCGCGAGGCCGACCTCGAGCGAGGACTGCCCGCCGACCATCAGGCGCCCCAGCACGTCGTAACCAAGCTGATCGGTGCCGAGCGGATGCGCCCCGCTAGGACGCTGCGTCACCTGGCCGAGGTTGGTCTGGATCTGGTTGGTCACGTAGATGTGCGGGCCAACGAAGCTGAACAGCACCATGAATACGACGAGCCCGAGGCCCAGCACCGCCAGGCGGTTCTGCACGAACACGCCAAAGATCAGGCGCCAGACGCCGCCCGTGCCCCCGCTCTCGCCGCCGTCGCGCGGCAGCGCCTCCGGCGGCAGTTCACCGCCGGGAGTGCCGCTCGTACCGACCAGCATTCGTCAGCCCTTCTTCCGCAGCGGGGCGAGCCTGGCCGCCCGCCGGCCCGGGCCGGGGCCGGTCACGAGTACCGGACCCGGGGGTCGGCGACCGCGTACAAGACGTCCGCGACGAGCGAGCCCAGCACCGTGGCGATCGCCACGACCACGGTGAATCCGAGCATCACCGGAAAGTCATGGGTTGTCGCGGATGTCCAGAACAGCAGCCCCATCCCGGGGTAGTTGAACACCGACTCGGTGACGACGGCCCCCGAGATCGTGACCGGGAGGCTGAGCCCGAGGAGCGTGATGATCGGGATCAGCGAATTGCGCAGCAGATGGCGGAACACGATCCGCACCTGCGACGCGCCCTTCCCGCGCGCGGTCCGGACGTAGTCCTGGACGAGGTTCTCGATCGCGGCCGAGCGCATATAACGGCTGAACAGCGCGACGGTCAGGATCGCCAGGGTGGCGACCGGCAGCACCAGCGCGGTGGGCTGGGTAAGCACCGCGCCGACCGTCGCGCCCTGCGGTCCCTCCGGCGGGAACAGGTGCAGCTGCACGGCGAATATCTCGATCAGGAGCAGGCCCAGCCAGAACACCGGCATGGAGTAGCCGACGAACGATCCGCCGGTCAGGACGTAGTCGATCGGCTTGTTGCGCCGCAGCGCCTGCAGCATCCCGACCGGAATCGCGATGACCAGGGCGATCGCGTAGGCCAGCCCGACCAGCAGGGCGCTCTTCGGCAAGTTGCGCTGCAGGAGCGTGAGGACCGGCTCGTTGTAGGTGTAGGAAAAGCCGAGGTTGCCCTGGACAAGATGGCCGACGTAGTCGCCGTACTGGATGTACAGGGGGTGGTTGTAGCCGTTGGCGACGATAAACGCGTGCACCACCGCGGGGCTGACCCTCGGCCCCAGCAGGGCGCGGGGCCCGCCGGGCAGCAGGTGGACGATCACGAACACGATGACTGTCACGCCGAAGATCACGATGACCGACTGCGCGAGGCGGCGAACGATGTAGGCGATCACGTCGATCCCTCCCCGGCCGGCATTCCCCCGGCTCCGGCCACCCCGGCCACGGCCACTTCGGCTCCGACCTCAGTCACTTCGACCACCGGCCCCCGTCACCTCGACGCTCAGCGGTTGCTGGAGCGGGAAGTGGCACGCTGCCCGGTGCCCGCCGGAGCTGAACAGCTGCATCTGGGGCTCCACGTCGGCGCATTGCTGCTGTGCGAACGGGCACCGCGTACGGAACCGGCAGCCCGAAGGGGGGTTCGCGGCTGAGGGCAGCTCGCCCCGGACGGCATCCTTGTGCTTGCCCCGTTCCTGTACGGGATCGGGTACCGGGACCGACTCGAGCAGCCCCGATGTGTACGGATGCGCCGGGGAGGCGTAGATCTCCTCCCCCGTGCCGATCTCGACCATCTTGCCGAGGTACATCACCCCGACCCGGTCCGCCAGGTACCGCACGACCGCCAGGTCATGGGAGATCAGGACGTACGTGAGGTCCCGTTCGGCCTGCAGCTTGCGCATCAGGTTGAGCACCTGCGACTGGATCGAGACGTCCAGCGCGGACACCGGCTCGTCGGCCACGATCAGCGTCGGCTCCAGGACCAGCGCCCGGGCGAGGCCGATCCGCTGGCGCTGCCCGCCGGAGAACTCGTGCGGGTAGAGGGTCATGGCGGACTCCGGCAGCCCGACGTCGGTCAGCAGCGCCTTGATCCGCGCACGCTGGTCGGGCCGCGATCCGAGGTGCTGCGATACCAGCGGCTCCCGGAGCGTCGTGGCAACCCTGGCGCGCGGATCCAGCGACGCATAGGAGTCCTGGAACATGATCTGGAAGCTCTGCCGCTTCCTGCGCAGCTGACTCCCGTGCAGCTTCGATACATCCTCGCCCTCGAACCGGATGCTGCCCGAATCCGGCCGCTCCAGCGCGACGATGAGACGCCCGAGAGTCGTCTTGCCGCAGCCGGACTCCCCGACGAGCGCGAACGTCTCCCCCCTCGCGATCTCGAAGCTGACGTCGGAAACGGCCTGCACGGAGCCGACCCTGCGCTGCAGCACCCCCTTCAGGATGGGGAACTCCTTCACGACGTGCTCGAGGACCACGACCGGAGCTCCGGCTGGCCGGGAGGATCCGCTCGGGGGTTCCGCACCGTCCTCACCCGAGCGCACGGCCAGACGGGGAGGCGCTGCCCGTTCCGGCTCTGTCTGGTCCTTCTCGGCTGCCTCGCCGGGCACGGGCGCAACCGCGGCGTGCGGGCCGCGCACCGGGAAGAAACACGCGTACGGATGCTCGGGGTCCTCCCCGCCGAGCGGGGGGTTCTGGGCTGTGCACTCGTCCTTGGCATACCGGCACCGGGGAGCGAAGCCGCACCCCGGCGGCGGCGAGACCAGGCTCGGCGGCATGCCCGGAATGCTGTACAGCACCTTGGTCCGGTCCGTGACCAACGGCGGCATCGCCTCGAACAGCGCCTGCGTGTACGGGTGCCGCATGCTCGCGAACAGCGGGCCGGTGTCGCTGGACTCCACGATCTGGCCGGCGTACATCACCATCACCCGGTCGGCCCGGCCGGCAATGACCCCGAGGTCGTGCGTGATCAGCAGCATGCTCATGTGCAGCTCGTCCTTGAGCCGGTCGAGCAGCGTCAGGATCTGTCCCTGGATCGTGACGTCCAGCGCCGTCGTCGGCTCGTCGGCGATCAGCAACTGCGGCTCGCAGACCAGGGCCGTGGCGATGACGACGCGCTGGCGGAGGCCGCCGGACAGCTGATGCGGGTAGGACCGCAGGCGCTCGGCCGGCTTCGGCATGCCCACCAGATCGAGCACCTCGACGGCGCGCTTCAGGGCATCCTTCTGGCTGAGCCCCCGATGGATGATGGCCGGCTCGGCTATCTGGTCCCCGACCGTCATCGTCGGGTTCAGCGACGTCATCGGGTCCTGGAAGATCATCGAGACGTTGTTGCCGCGGACCCGGCGGATCTCGCTCTCGCTCAGCGTCGTCAGCTCTCTGCCGTCCAGCTTGACGCTTCCGGAAGCGATCTGCCCGCCCGGCGGCAGCAGCCGCATGAGCGACATCCCCGTCATCGACTTGCCGCACCCGGACTCGCCGACCAGCCCGACCGTTTCGCCCGGGGCGATGCTGAACGAGACGTCCCGCACGGCCTGGACTGCCGCGCTCCGGGTGCGGATTTCCGTGCGCAGCCCGGCGACCTCGAGCAGCGGGGTCACCGACGAACCACTGGCCTGGCCGAACCGAGCATCATGCCCTCTCCAGCTCGGGAATTGGACCGGTGTAGAACGGCAGGCGCACCTCCCGCAGGGCGACCTCACCCGCCTCCGACACCTTGAGCACGTGCTCGGCGATGTCGCCGAGCGGAGCGATCCAGACGTCACCCCGCTCCTGGAGCTCACGCACCATGTCGACCCAGGCCAGCAGCCGCGAGGGCCGACCAGATATCTCCGGGTGCCAGATCGTGGTCGCGAACCCGCCGATCCGGTAGGCGGCGTCAAAGGTGCTCATGAAGTACTCGACGGCCTGCCGCGGAGGCTTCGGTGACATCGGGTAGCCGAGCTGCGGAACGTGCGAGTAATGCGGGGCGTCGCTCATGGTTATGTCGATCGGCAGCTCCAGCACCGTCCCGTTCTCCGTCCGGAGCAGGAACGGGTCGTGATCATTGAGCAGCGACGAGTCATAGCGGAATCCGGCCTTCGCGAGGTACGCCCCCGAGCGATCCGAGAACGCGCCGTAGGGCGCCCGCCAGCCGCGCGGGGCCGAGCCGGTGAAGCGCTTGATGATCTCCACGCCCTTGCCGAGCAGCTCCCACTCTCGCTCCGGGGACTGCTCGCTGGGCGGTTCGTGCAGATAACCGTGATGTGCCACCTCGTGGCCGTGGCTGATGATCTCGCCACAGACCTCGGGGTAGCGCTCCAGGCACCACCCGCAGACGAAGAACGTCTGCTTCAGGCCAAGCTCGTCGAGCGCCTCCACCACGTTGTGGATGGCGACCTCTTCGTACCTCAGGGAGGAGAGGACTCCGTACTCCTTGTAACCCGTGTCCGGATGCTCGAGGTGAATCGTCGTGTCGATGTCGATGTCCCACGAGATGCAGATCGCGCATCGCGCCCCTCCGGGCCACGGAATCTTACTTTGCAGCACTGAGTCCCTCCTCCCTGCTGTCAGCCTCCGGTTCACTCACCCACTCAGGGACCAGTTCTCCGGGTAGATCTGCACGTTGGGGTCCTGCGGCAGGGTGCCGTTCAGCGTCGTCTTGACCGCCGAAAGCTGGTAGTACTCGCTCGGCATCCAGATCACTGGCAAGTTCTTCGCCAGGTAGTTCTCGTACGTGTAGAGGGCGCTCATGCTCGAGTTCGTCGTGGTCGCCTTGATCAGGTTGTTCGCCTGCGGGTCGTCCCAGTGGCCCTGGTTGGCGACGGCGTCCGGGACGAAGAGGGCCTCACCCGTGGGCAGGTAGCCCGGTGAGTACGTCCAGCTGAACCCGTTCACGGCCGCGTCGCCCATGTCCCACTGGCAGGTCTTGGGGTTGCTTGGGTTGCAGCCGAACGTGGTGGAGATGACCGTGCCGCCCGGCGCGGACTGAAGCGTGAGCTTAATCCCGGCCTGGCTGAACGAGGACTGCAGTGCGGCCATCATGCTGGTCAGGCTCGAACTGCCGCTCGCGTACAGCATCTTGAAGTTCAGCGCGGCGCCGCTGGCGATACCCGCGCCGCACTCATCGCTCCCGCTCCCGGGCCGCGTGCACACCGAGGCGCCGCCCGGTTTCACCGTCCAGCCGTGTGCCTTGAGCAGGCCGACCGCGGCACTCGGACTGTACGGGTACGGGTCAGTCTTCTCGTAGCTCGTCGCGAACGAACTCGCGGGTTTCGCCGGCACGGGCCCGTAGCCTGCGTATCCGTAGCCCTGCAGGATCGACTTGATGTACGACGGCTGGTTCACCAGGTGAGCCATGGCCTGCTTGATGTAAACCTGATCGAATATCTTGCCCACGGTCGGGTTCGCGTAATTGAGGGTAAAGAAGTTGATTCCCCACTGCACCCACGGAGTGATCTTGTAGCCCGGAATCGCGATCGAGGCATCTTCGGTGGGCACGTAGCCGTAATCGACCAGCCCGGCGCGCAGGGCGTTGTACTCCGCCGTGTCGCTGGTAAACGGCAACTCCTCGAACTTTGCCAGGTGCGGCTTGCCGGCGAAGTACGAGTCGTTCGCCGAGTAGGTGACCGTTCCACCGCTGCCGGAGTATCCGGTCAGCTTCCACGGACCGTCGACCACGGCCCACAGCGGGTTGGTCGCGTACGTTGACTGCTTGGCGTTCTGCGCGGACAGGAAGCTCCAGACCGCCTGCGCGCCCTTGGTCGTGGTGTCGTAGTTCCCCACCGGACTTGACGTCGACGTCTTGTCCCAGGTGTGCTGCGGCACCGGGATGATCTCGCTGAGCTGGTTGTACAGCAGCCAGGTGTGGCTGTAAGCCTGCTTGAACGTGAGCGAGAAGGTGTAGGGAGTGCTGGCCGGATAGCTCTCTGACACCAGGTTGTCCGGGATGTATCCGGGAGAGTAGTTGAAGTAGTCGGTCCGGTTCGCGATCAGCATGTTCATCCAGAGCTCGACATCGCGGTTGGTCAGCGGCTTGCCGTCGGACCAGCGGATGTTGTGCTTCAGCGTGATCGTTACGGTCTTCCCGCCGTTGCTGTATACCGGCGTGTTTGCCAGGCTGAGCGCGGCGTTGTACCCGGGTTGCCCGTTGTCGCCGAACCAGTACAGCGGCCGCCAGAGCAGGTACTGGAAGTTTTCGATCGAGATGTAGCTGGCGTTCGCCACGTCGGCGGGCGAGGCGAGCGGGAAGATCGAGTTCGGGTACAGCCCGGGCGGCAGCGCGAACGTCGCCACCCCGCCCTGCTGTGGCTTGGACGCCGAGCCGCCGTTGCTCGAGCTCGAGCCGCTGCTGCAGGCCGTCAGCGCCAGCGCCAGCGCGGTAACGCCGACGAGGGCCGCACACATCTTTCTTCGCATGGTCCGGGTCAACCTCTTCTCCTCCCCGCGCTGTCACAGTTCGGGATTTCGCCGCTGGGCTGTCTGGCCTCGCGCCACGCCGGTGCTGCGCCGTCAAGTGCGTGAATCCAGCTAAGTCAGTCCGTGATAGCGTCGTGCTCGCCATTTGGCGAATGCAAAATGGATGTCAAGGATTTCGGGAGTAATATCTACGCAGGCCTTGCACCGCCATTGGCGCAAGCGCCGATCACCGCGTGCACAAAACCCCGAGCGCTAGCCAACCTCCGATTCCCTGACTCAGGATAGGGATCACTCGAATAGCGTCCCATAAGGCTAGATTCTCGCATTGGCACCGTGCACCGACAAGGCTCCAATGCGTTGACGGTACCGTTAAGCTTTTCTAAAAGCAGACCGCCGATCATGGCCAACTCGCCCGCAGCGGGCCGCTCGATGCCCGGGCGTTGTTGCGCCGCCACTCCGGCCCGGCCCGAGGGTCGCCATCGGGCGCACCTCATTCTGGCGGGCGCGCCCTACCAGGAACGATGCGACGGCGGGCGGGCAGGCCGGTGCCCGCCCGGCGACGTCCCCGGCGGTCGCTTCCGCGTCCGGCCCGCCGGACTGAGCCAGCGGGGCGCAGTTTCAGGCGCCCGCCCGCGGGCCAGCCCGGGCCGTGAAAGCGCGGTCCCGGCACTTTCACCAGTTCAGCGACTTCACGACGCCCATCTCAGCGTTTATCCTGTCAGCACCCGCCCGCGGTCATGCTTCACCACAACGGATCGTGAGGCGGCTAACCACCGCACGATGACCGCCGCAGATGGCTGACAAGAGGGCTTTTTATAACGCTTGAATCCCAGGAAGATAACAACGACGTGACGGTTAGCATTTCGGGTTTGCAAGCAATCGCTACCCTGGCCTCCGAGGGATCGATGACTGCTGCCGCACGGGCCCTGGGATACACCCCCTCGGCCATATCGCAGCAGATCTCAAAGCTGGAACGAGACGTTCGCCAGGTCCTTGTCGAGCAGAACGGGCGCGTGGCGACGCTCTCCCCGGCCGGGCGGGTAGTGGCCGAGGCCGCTGGCCGCATCCTCAGCGAGATCGAGCAGATGCAGGCGCAGCTCGAGAATGAGCGCAAGACGGTTGCCGGGACGCTGACACTGGCGGCATTTGCCACGGCCACCCGCGGGGTCATTCCCCCGACCCTGCGCAGGCTGCGATCTGACTGGCCGCGCCTGAAGTGCCATCTGGTCGAAGCCGATTCGCATCACGCCATGGCCCTCGTCGAGGACGGATCGGTCGACATCGCGATCGTGCACGACTGGCTCGAGATGCCGCTCGTCCTGTCCACCGGCCTGAGCGCGCGCCACCTCGGCAATGACATCTCTGACGTGCTCGTTCATGTCAACCACCACCTAGCCGAGCGCGGATCGGTTGCGATGGCGGAGCTGAGCAACGAGGTCTGGCTGTACGAGCCCGGCTCAGTAGCCCACGACCTGCTCATTCAGTCCTTCACGGGGACCCGGCTGTTCGGCCATGGAGTCGCGGAATACGCCAGCCAGATCGCGATGGTCGGGGCGGGACTCGGCGTCGCCCTGGTGCCCAGGATGGGTCGCGGAGTCGTGCCGGACACCGTCCACGTGCTGCCCGTGGAACCGGCACCCACCCGCCAGGTCTACGCGGTCTGGCGGGCTACCACCGGAACGCGTCCAGCCGTGCAGGCGGCGGTGCTGGCCCTCGAGGAGTCGTTCTCGGACTCGGTCGTTCGGAGCGATCCCGGCCCAGGTGCGGCTGTCGATGTGCTAGCGCCGCCCCAGGCCTGGCAGCGGCCGGCGCTCAGTAGCCACGCACCGGGTCGTATCGGTTTATCAGCGGCTTCCCCGCCTGGAAAAGCGCGAGGTTGCGCAGGAACAGGTCGACCAGGACCCTGTTCTCCGTCGCGAGCGTTGATGCTGAATGCGGGCTGATCAGGACGTTGCCGAGGTCCCAGAGCGGCGAGTCGGCGGCTAGCGGCTCGAACTCGGCGACGTCGAGCACAGCGCCACGGATCGCTCGCTCACGCAGGGCATCGATCATCGCCGACTCGTCGACCACCGCACCGCGCGAGATGTTGACCAGGATGCCGTCGGGGCCGAGCGCGGCGAGTTCGGCCGCCCCGATGAGCCGGAACGTCTCCGGCGTGAGCGGACACGTCAGCACCATGATGTCGCAGGATCGGAGCATTTCCGGCAGGTCGGCGGTCGTGCCGGTGCGGGTTACGCCGACTGCCGGGCCGGTGCCCGCCTCGCGGCGCACACCCCACACCTCGACCCCCAGCCCGCCCAGGGCAGCGGCCACGGCGCGCCCGACGTGACCGAGGCCGACCACGAGGGCGCGCCGCGGCGCCAGGCCGCCCATCGCCATCCGCTCCCATCGATGGGCCGCCTGGCGGGCCTCCAGGTCAGGCACGTCCTTGACGAAGTACAGGATCCCGGTCAGTGCCCACTCGCTGAGCGGCTGGGCGTGAATGCCGGCCGCGGTCGTGACCACCGCGTCCCAGCCCGCCAGGCCGGTGCGCCCCATGAACTGGCCGATCCCGGAACTGGTTGCCTGGAGCCACTGCACGCGGGGCGCGCGGGCCGGCATCTCAGCCGGCTCCTCCCAGTCGAAGTCAAAGCAGACGTCGGCCTGACGCAGCAGGCCGGTCCACTCGGCCCGCTCCGCAGCGGTCAGGGCCGGGGCCGGGCCATGATGGTCGCATGGGTAGCGCGGCTGTGGCAGCAGGTCCGGCCGGTAGCTGACCTCGACGCCCGGATGAGCCGCGATGCGCGCCACCTGCTCCTTTTCGAGGAACGAGCAGACCAGGACGCTGATATCGGCGTTCATGCGACGACGGACCGCATCGCTTCCGACATCTGGAAGGCGTTGAAGCGCTGACCGGTCGCGAAGTCCGCGTCGATGCCGGTCAGGAATGCGAAGGCGGGCGCCAGCCGCGACGGGTGCACCGCGCCGACCCACATCTCGGGCGTGTAGTGTCCCGCGGACATCGGCGTGTCGATCCCCTTGCCGGTCGTAATCGTGTTGACCGCGATGTTGAATTCCCGCCCTTCGAGTGCCAGGACCCGCATGAGGCCCTCCTGGCCGTGCTTGCCGGGCGTATACGCCGTCTCCTTCACGAACCCGCCGAGCGCCGAGCCCGAGGAAACGTACAGGATGCTCCCCTTGCGTGCCTCGACCATCCCGGGCCACACGGCCTTCGACAAAATGAACGCGGCCTGAAGGATGATGTTGACCTCGCGCCGCCAGTTCTCAAAGGTGACATCGCTCATGGCCACCTCCTTGAGCACCGCGGCGTCGTGGATCAGCGCGCGGGGCGTGCCGTAGTGCTCGATTGCCTTGTCAACTGCCTGCTGGGTGGCGGTGGCATCGGCCAGGTCCACGACCAGCGGCAGAACCTCGGTGACCGATGCCAGCTCGTCCGCCAACGCCTGGAGCTTTTCCGCCTGCACGTCGAACAGGGCCAAGCGCTTGCCGGCCTTCGCCAGTTCCCTGGCCACCTCGCTGCCGAGACCCTCGGCCGCTCCGGTCAGGAACACCACCCGGTCATCCATCTGCGTCACTACATCCGCTCCTTTACTCCCGGTCAGCCCTGGGTCGCCTCGGTTACATCAGCCGCCACGGCCACCACCTTGCCAGGGGCCTCGATGCGCGCGATCGTCGGCCGCAGCAGCGCCAGGCAGGTCCGCTCGTACGGCGCCACAAACTGCTGGATCACCTGGCTCGTCACGGGATCCAGCAGCTCCCCGATCAGCGTGCCGGCCTCGACCACGCTGCCCACTCCGCGCTCCCGGATCGCGGGTCGGTAGATCCCGGCAGAATTCGTGGTGAGCGCGACCTTGTCCCCGGCCACGATGGGATCGGCTCCCTCGGCGTCGACCGGCGTCATGACCCCGGCCTTGCCGAGGGCATGCCGCAGACCCCTGGCCACGGCCTCGATCCGCTCTTCCTCCCACTCGCCGCGACCGCCCAACTCGATCCACACGCCGGTGGCGCCCTGCCCGCGTGCGTACCCGGTCACGCTGGTCGGGCGGTCGGGGCCGTCACAGATCAGCGGCGTCCGGATCCAGTCCGCGAGTTCATGACTCCCGGGGAAGCGGTAGACGAAGCAGTTGACGTTCCAGCTCCCGCCGCCATGAACGTCAAGGACGACGTCCGAGCCGTCGAGGACCTTCGCGGCCAGCAGGCGCGCCAGACGCTGCGTATGCGTGCCGTTCTCATCGCCGGGAAAGGAGTTGTTCAGGTCGAGGAGGTCAAACTCCGTCTGCCGTGCGTCGGCCTCGGTCGCGAGCGGATGTGCGACCGGCACGACCCGCAACGTCCCGGTGAGCTCGCTCACCTTGGCGCGGCCGAGCATGCGGTTGATCGCAATCGTGCTCCACGGACCCTCGTCGCCATGGACGCTCGCGATCAGAACGCCGACCGGGCTGCCGTTCCCCACGGTGCCGATGCGTACCGGCACGTGGCCGCTGGCCAGCCCGGCAGCGACCTCGTAGGTCTTCCAGTCGATTGCGTCACTGAGCGTCTCGTCCGCCATCTGGAACCTCCTCATGGATTTCTCGGTAGCTTGCGTCTGCCAGCGCGGCGGTGATGCGGTCGAGTGCCGCATCCAGCCGGGCTTCGTCCTGCGCGAAGCACATTCGGAACCTGGTCTTGCCTGACGGGCCGAACTGGTATCCGGGGCTCACGACGACGCCGGCGTCGTAGCACAGCCGCCCTGCATCGAGCGACGTCAGGCCCAGCCCGGAAACGTCGGGCCACAGGTACGCGGTGCCGGCTCCCGGCTCAACCGAGATACCGGGGACGCTGCGCAGCCGGTCCGTCGCGTGCCGCTGCATGATCCGCAGTTGCCGCACCCGTTCCCGGACGAAGTCATCGTCCTCGTGCAGCCATCCGGTAAGGACATGCTGTGAATATGCCGGCGCCCTGAGCGCGCTGAAAGCGATGACCTGTTCGATGGCGTCGATGATCTCGGCGTCGGCCACCACCGCGCCGACCCGGTAACCGGTGAGCGATTCGGTCTTAGACCCGCCCAGGAGCGTCACCGTCCGGGTGCCCATTTCCGGTTCGGCGGCAAGGTGCGTGAAAGGGGTCTCGTCATAGACGAGCCGGCAGTAAAGCTCGTCCACGACCACCAGGAAGTCGTGCGCGGCGGCCAGCCGGGAAATTCCCTTGACCGTATCGTCGCTGTAGACGGTGCCGGTCGGGTTGTTTGGATTGGACGTCAGGAAAAGCCGGATCCCGCGGATAGCGGCGTCCTCCAGCTGCTGCAGGTCCACTCCCGGATCGCCACCCGCCCTCAGGGGTATGCGGACCACCTCGGCACCGAGGAAACGCAGGATCCGCTCGGCGAACAAGTACTCCGGGTCGGTGAGCGCCACCCGGTCCCCGGCATCGACGAGCGCGCTCAGCACGGCGAACAGGCCGCCTTGGGTGCCGGTCGTCAGGACCAGGTTCCGCTCGGGATCGACGTCGACGTCCAGCAGTGCGGAGATCGCATCGGCGCACCGGCCGCGGACGTCGGGCCCGCCTCGGTACGCGGTGTACGCGGCTGCTCCGGACTCGGCGGCACCGACGAACGCCGGCAGCGCCCAGTCGGGCGGGGGAAACCGCGTCACGTCGAAGTGTGTCGTATCGATCAGGCCATGAGCTGCGCCGTCGAGCCGGAGTTCCAAATCGGCTTGCCGCCCGGAAAGGGGAAGTTCTGCAGCGCCATCCAGAAAATGTGTACCAAGGAGCCGACGAGAGGCGATCGCGCGGGATCTTGCTTTCATTACTCCGCTTTCGGCAGTGGCATATTTTCCGCCTTTTCGCTATTGGCCGATAACATTAACGGGCAGCCACGACTAACCCGCACGCTCCCATGGGTCTAGCCTGACCAAACCCGGCCCCGCACACAAGCGCGGCTTTCTTCAGAGGAGCGTTAAGCGTTCCTAAAAGCGGCTCTTCACCATGGCCGCCGCGTCGTTCACACTTGCGAGCCGGCCAGCTCCCCGGCTGGCGGCGAACGCCACTCCGGTATGGAACGGGGGGCGCCGAGCCGGGCGCTGATCTGGCCGGCGGTGCGGCATACCGCGGCCGCGATGGCCGGGATCGTGCTGTCATCGATCCGGGAATCGGGGCCGGAGACGCTGATGCTCGCCACGACGATCCCGGTCCGGTCGAACACCGGCCCGGCCACGCAGCACAGGTGGGGCTCGAGCTCCTGGCGGTCCACCGCGTACCCACGGTTCCTCACTTCGATGAGATGGCCGGTCAGCTCGCGGGTGTCGGTGATGGTGCGGTCCGTTCTGGCCTCCAGGCGGCGGCGGGGGTAGCGCGCGGCGAACTCGGCCGCGGACAGGCCGGCCAGCAGCGCCTTGCCCATCGAGCTGCAGTGCGCGGGCGAGCGCTTGCCCACCCAGGAGTGCATCCGGACCGTCTGCCAGCCGTCGACCACTCCGACCGTGACCGCCTCGGTCCCCTCCAGCACCCCCAGGTGCCCGGTCTCGCCCAGTTCCTGGACGAGGCTGCGCAAATACGGCAGGGCCGTCCGCCGCACGTCGGCACCCGCGACGGCCAGTTCACCCAGTGCGGCGAGCCGGCCCGACAGCCGGTACCGGCCCGGTTCCCCGGCCGCCTGCAGGTAGCCGGCCGCGGCCAGCGTCGCGGCCAGCCGGGAGGTCGTGGACCGGTGCAGGCCGAGCTGCTCGGCCATCTCCCCGATGCCGATCTCGGGCCGCTCGCGCTCGAACATGTCCAGGATCTGCAGGCCATGCTGCAGGGAGCCGATTAGCCCCTTGCCCGCGCCCGTCGTCATGCATGTCAGCGTACGGTTACCGCGGCGTGCCGCCCGGCGCGGTATCCCATGGTCATCCCGACCGCGAGCGTGGCCCCGGGACCCGGGTACCCGTCCGCGGTCCAGAACGCCGCCGCGTTGCCGGCGGCGTACAGCCCGGGGACGGGGCTGCCGTCAGCGCGCTGCACGACGCCGTTGATGTCGGTGACCGGCCCGCCCTTGGTCCCGATCGTCCCTGCCAGCACCTCCACCGCGTAGTAGGGCGGCCGGTCGAGTGGGCCGAGGCTGGGGTTCGGGCGGGCCTCTGGGTCGCCGCAGAACCGCTGGTAGGCATCCTGTCCGCGGCCGAAGTCCGGGTCGGCCCCGGCCGCGCACGACTCGTTCCAGCGGCGGACGGTGCTGGCCAGCGCCGCCGGATCGGCCCCGATCCGCCCGGCCAGCTCCGCCATGGTGCCGCCGCTGGCGACCCAGGCTGGTGGCGGCCCGTTCAGGCTTATTCCCGGCATCGGATAACGGGACAGGTAGTCCTCATCGAAGATCAGGAACGTCGGCGCGTCCTGGGTGTGCAGGGCCTTGCCGATCTCGTTGTACGGCAGCGCCTCGTTGACGAACCGGCGGCCGGCGGCGTTGACCATGATCTGCCGGGGCAGGCCGCGCTCCCGGATCAGCGACCGGTAGAACTGCTCGCCGAGCAGCGTCTCGCCGGGAATGGCCAGCATCGGCATCCACCATCCCTCGGCCAGGTTGTCGGTGCGGGCGCCGGCCTCGGTGGCGATGCGCAGCCCGTCGCCGGTGTTGGTCGGCGGCGCGCCGCTGGCCCGCTGGGCCGCAGGCTGGTACTTGGCGCGAAGCCCGGAGTCCCAGTCGAAGCCGCCGGTGGCCAGGATGACCGCGGCCGCGGCGACCGTGGTCAGCTGCTCCCCGTGCGCGAGCTCGGCCTGCCCGGGCCGCACCCCGGTCAGCCGGACGCCAGCCCGCACCTGGACCCCGGCCCGCACCACGCCGTCGAGCAGCCCGGCGACCAGCGCCACCCCGCCGGTCCGGATTCCGGTGCGCTCCCGCCAGCGGAGCAGGTCCCAGTCGTACCGGCCCGGGTAGCGCCAGGAGTCCCATTCGGCGAAGGAGAGCGGCAGGTAGCCCGGCGGGCTCAGGATGTCCGCGGCCAGCGGGGTAAGCCGGCGGATGCCGATCGGCACCATGTCGAGGGCCCGGCCGCCGGTGGTCGCGCCCGGCCGGCCCTGGTGGTAGTCGGGGTAGCCGGGGCAAGCGGCGAACCGGTGCGCGCTGTGGGACTCGACGAAGCGCAGCATCTCCGGGGCGGTGCGCAGGAAGGTCTCGGTCATCTCCGGGTACCGGTCGCTGAACACGCCGGCCAGGTAGCCCTGCGCCGCAGCCAGGCTGTCGCCGTCCTGCAGGTGATTGCCGGGCACCCACACCCGCCCGCCGGACAGAGCCGTGGTCCCGCCGAGGTGCTCCGCCCGTTCCACCAGCAGCACGCTCGACCCGTTGGCGGCCGCCGCCAGCGCCGCGGTGAGCCCGGCCGCGCCGCTGCCGGCCACCAGCACGTCGACCTGGCTGGGCAGGCTCATGGCGCCCACCCTGCGGCGGCCAGCACGTCGACCTGGCGGGGCAGGCTCATGGCGCCCACCCCGCGGCGGCCAGCGTGGCCAGCCCGGCCAAGGCAGCCGGGGTTCCGGGTCCGCGCCGTCCACCAGCTCGTACACCGTGGGGCCGGTGAATCCGATCTCGGTCAGCGCGCGGGCGAATCCGCCGAAGTCGACCTCGGCGGTGCCCGCCACGGTGTGCGCCCACTTGTCCCGCCAGGTGTCGCTGACGTGCGCGAGCGCGAGGTAGGGCGCGGCCTGCCGCACCCCTTCGGCCGGGTCCTCGATGGCCAGCGCGTTGGCCACGTCGTAGGTGAGGCGCAGCCGCGGTGAGTCCCATCGCGCCGCGATTTCGGCCAGGTCGCTGGCCCGGCCGAGGTATCCGTACGGGCTGTTCTCCAGCGCGATCGTGATCCCCAGCGGCTCGGCCCGGGCCAGCAGGCGGCCGAGCCCATGGTCGAGCACTGCCCGCGCCGCCCGGTCCGGGGCCGGAGCCAGCGCGTGGCGGCGGCCCGGGATGACCACCACGTACTGCGCGCCGAGATCCGCGGCGAGCTCGATGTTCGCGATCAGCTGGCGCTCGCTGAGCTCGCGGAACTCCGGGTTGGTGCTGATCAGGTTGATGTCGGCGAAGCTGGGGTTGACCGACGTCACCCGTAGTCCCAGATCATCGAGGAGGCGCGCCAGTTCCTGGCGCTCATACGGCCCGGCGCCCGGCGCCGACAGGTGCGGCGGCGCGGTGGTGAGCTCCAGCGAGCTGAACCCGCGGGAGGCCAGCGCGCGCAGCGCGTCGGGCAGCGGGGCCAAGTGCAGCCAGCCGAAGCTGCACCCGGACAGCGGCAGCGTCACGCGCCCTCCCGCAGGTTGAGCACGATGATGCGCGGGTCGGTCATGTCCTGGACCGCGTACCGTGGCCCCTCCAGCCCGTACCCGCTGTTCTTGACCCCGCCGTAGGGCATCGCGTCGGCGTGGTAGCTGGACGTGTCGTTGATCATTACGCCGCCGACCTGGAGCCGGCGTGCGGCGTGGAGGGCGCGGTCCAGGTCGCGGGTGAACACCCCGGCCTGCAGGCCGTAATCGCCCGCGTTGATCATGCCGATCGCCTCGTCGAAGCCGTGCGCCGGGACCAGCGCGACAACCGGGGCGAAGATCTCCTCGGTCATGATCCGGCTGCCCGGCGGCGGGTCGCGGAGCAGTGCCGGGGCGAGCACCGCTCCGTCGCGGTCCCCGCCTGCCAGCACGGCGGCGCCGCCGGAGGTCGCCTGCCGGATCCAGGACTCCGCCCGCTCCGCTTCGGCCGGCGCGATCATGGGGCCAACCTGAACCGCCCGGTCCCTGGGGTCCCCGGCGCGCAGCGCGCCCACCCGCTTGGCCAGCAGCCCGGCCAGCTCATCGAGCACCGAGACGTCCGCGATCAGCCGCTGCACGCTGGTGCACACCTGCCCGGCCTTGCGGTACCCGGCCCGGGCGACGAGATCGGCGACCAGCCCGAGGTCCGCGTCCGCCGCCACGATCGAGGCGCTGTTCGAGCCCAGTTCCAGGTGCGTCTTTGCGATCCCGGAGTTCTGCTTGATGGCCAGGCCGACCGCTGCCGAGCCGGTGAACGTGAAGAACCGGACCCGCGGGTCCGCCACCAGCGCGGCCCCGGTGGTCTCCCCCGGCCCGCACACCAGCTGCAGGAACCCGGGTGGCAGCCCCGCCTCGAGCAGGGTCTGCGCCAGCGCGACCGAGCACAGCGGGGTCTGCTCGGCGGGCTTGAGCACGACCGCGTTGCCGGCCGCGAGAGCCGGGCCGACCTTGTGCACCACCGTGTTCAGCGGGGCGTTGAACGGGGTGATCGCCGCGACCACGCCGACCGGCACCCGGATGGTGAACGCCAGCCGCCCCTCGCTGCCCGTGGTGGCCGCGACCGGGATCTCCTCTCCGGCGATCCGCACGGCCTCGTCGGCGGACAGCCGCAGGGTGGCCACCGTGCGGGTCATCTCGGTCGCCGCGTCGGCCGGGGTAAAGCCGGTCTCGGCCACGTAGAGCGCGCAGATTTCGTCCTTCCGCGCCTCGAGCAACCCGGCCGCGCCGCCAAGAATGGCCTGCCGCCGGGCCGGCGGCAGCGGGCTGGCGGCTGCCCTCGCCGCGCCCGCGACGGCCCGGCCCACGTCGGCCGGAGCCGCCCGGGCGACCACTGAAAAGGGCTGCCGCGTGTACTTGTCCAGCACCTCGAGCCCGGTGCCGACCGGCTCCCACCGTCCGTCGATGAGCAGCCCGGTAGCGCCCTGCAGCAGCCCTTGCATGCGTGCCAGCTCCCTCTTGACGGGGACATCAGGCTGCCATACCGTCGCGCATTATGCAATGGATTGCTTAATACGCAATCAGTACCGACGGAGGGCTCCTGTCGTGAAGGGCGCGGAGATCATTGCCGAATACCTCATCCGGGAGCGGGTGCCATACGCGGTGGGGTTGTGCGGGCACGGTGATCTCGGCTTGCTGGACGCGCTGTACGAGCGGCGCGAGCAGATCGGCACGCTGTCGGTGCACCACGAGTCGGCCGCCGGCTTCATCGCCGATGCGTACTACCGGATCCGGCACCGGCCGCTGGCGACGTTCACGTCGGTCGGCCCCGGGTCGGCCAACCTGCCGGTCGCGCTCGGCTCCGCGCTCATGGACTCCTCGGCCTTCTTGGCGATCACCGGCAACGTGCCGACCACGCAGTTCAACCGGGCGCCATTCCAGGAGACCGGGCGGCACTACCAGGCGGACGCCCCCGGCGTGCTGCGCCCCTACGTCAAGCGCAGCTTCCAGGCGTCCCGGGCCGACCAGCTCCCGCTGATGCTCCGGCAGGCGTTCGCGGTCATGCTCACCGGACGGCCCGGGCCGGTGCACCTGGACGTGCCGCTCGACGTGTTCGAGGAGACCTCCGACGAGCCGGTGCCCGACCCCGGCCTGTGGCGGCGGGGCATCTCCGCCCGGTGCGCCGCCGCCGATACCGACGTGGCCGCGATCTTGACTCTGCTGGCCGCGGCCCGGCGGCCGCTGATCGTGGCCGGGTACGGCGTGCTGAACGCCGAGGGCGCCGCGGAACTCGACGCGTTCGCCGCCGCCGCCCGCATCCCGGTGGTCACCTCCCCGCTGGGCAAGGGCGCCGCCGACCCGCGGTCGCCGCTGTATCTCGGCGCCACCGGGCGCAACGGCACCTACCAGGCCAACCGGGCAGCCCGCAGCGCCGACGTGATCCTCGCCCTCGGCACCCGCTTCGACGACCGGTCCACCAGTTCCTGGCTGCCCGGCTACACCTACACGATCCCGCCCACCCGGCTGATCCAGATCGACGCCGACCCGGCCGAGCTGGGCCGCAACTACCCGGTCACGCTGGGCGTGGTGGCCAGCCCGCGGGACGTGCTCGGCCAGTTGCGCGAGGCGCTGGTGGTCACGCCGGACACCGGCCAGTGGCGGGCCGACATCGCGGCCTGGGCCGAAGAGTGGGAACGGCACACCGCCCCGGACCGCGGCTCGGAAGCCACCCCGCTGCGGCCGCAGCGGGTGCTCGCCGACCTGCGGGCGGTCCTGCCCGACGACGGCATCCTGCTCAGCGACGTGGGCGTGCACCACAACTGGATCGTCCAGGAATGGCGGCCCGGGGGACCCGGCACGCTGCTGCAGAGCTGGGGCTTCGCGTCCATGTGCTTCGGCATGGCCGGCGTGCTCGGCGCCCGGCTGGCCGCCCCGGACACGCCCGCGGTGGCGGTGGTCGGCGACGGCGGCTTCCTGATGCTGCCCGGCGTGGTGGCCACCGCGGTCGAATACGGCATCCCGGCGATCTGGCTGGTCTGGAACAACGGGGGCTACATCTCCATTCGCGACCAGCAGCGCGGCTACTTCGGCGCCGGGCGCGAGCTGGCCACCACGTTCAGCTACGCCGCGACGGGCGCGCCGTACTCGGCGGACTACGCGGCGATGGCCCGGTCCATGGGAGCGCAGGGCCTACGGGTGGAGACCGCGGGCGACCTCGGCCCCGCGCTGAAGACGGCGCTCGACTCCGGGCTGCCGACCGTCATCGACGTGCCGGTGGCGGCGGCGGCCCAGCCGTCCGCGGCCACCTGGGACCTGCCCCCACTGCCTCACCCGGAGCCCAGCTTCGGCTGGCCCGACCCGGCTAACCCCGCCACTGAGTAACTGGCTGGCCCGACCCGGCTAACCCCGCCACTGAGTAAGGAGCCGACGATGACCCAGGCGTCCAACTCGCAGGATCCTTCGCCGCCCGGCCTGATCCATCCGACCACCACCGACCGCAGCCCGTGGAACTGGCTGCTGCTGCTGCCGATCCTGCTGCCGCTGATCACCGTCATCTACAACCGGGACAACCCGCACCTGCTCGGATTCCCGTTCTTCTTCTGGTTCCAGCTGCTGTTCACCCTGCTCGCGGCGGCGGTCAGCGGCATCGTCTTCGTGATGACCAGGCGGAGGAGCTGACATGCCCCTGCAAGGCACCGAGCTCGCCATCGTCATCGTCTTGTTCGCCGCGGTCAGCGTCCTGGGTTTCATGGCCAGCCGGTGGCACAAGGCCACCAGCGTCTCGCTGGATGAGTGGGCCCTGGCCGGCCGCGGGTTCCGCAGCTGGGTCAGCTGGTTCGTCGTCGGCGGCGACCTGTACACCGCCTACACGTACGTCGCGGTGCCCGCGCTGCTCTTCGGGTCCGGGGCGATCGGCTTCTACGCGCTGCCGTACGTGGCCATCGAGTACCCGCTCGTGTTCCTGATCATGATCAGGCTCTGGTCGGTGTGCAAGACCCACGGCTACGTGACCGCCGCGGACTTCGTCCGGGCCCGGTTCGACTCGCCCACCCTGGCGCTGGCCGTGGCCATCACCGGGGTCGTGGCCACGATGCCCTACATCGCCCTCAACCTGCTGGGCATCCAGGCGGTGCTGGCCACGATGGGCATCAGCGGCTCATGGCCGCTGGTCATCGCGTTCGTGGTGCTGGCCGCGTTCACCTACAAGTCCGGCGTCCGGGCGCCCGCGCTGATCTCGTTCGTCAAGGACATCCTGGTCTACATCGTGATCGGGGTGGCCATCTTCTACATCCCGATCCGGCTGGGCGGCTGGGGACACATCTTCGGCAGCTACAACGCCCACTTCAAGGCCACCCCTCCGGGCACCGCCAGCCTGCTCACCGCGGGCAACCAGTGGCAGTACATCACGCTGGCGCTCGGCTCGGCCTTCGCCATCTTCCTGTACCCGCACTCGGTCACCGGGGTGCTGACCACACGCAACCGGGCCGTGGTCAAGCGAACCCTGGCCGCGCTGCCCATCTACAGCTTCGTCCTAGGGCTGATCGCGCTGTTCGGCGTGATGGCCATCGCGGGCAAGATCAAGCCGCTGGTCGGGACCAACGGCAAGCCGAACACCAACACGGTCGTGCCGAGCCTGTTCCAGCACATGTTCCCGTCCTGGTTCACCGGGCTCGCCTTCTCGATGATCGTCATCGGGGCGCTGGTCCCGGCCGCGTTCATGTCGATCGCCGCCGCCAACCTGTTCACCCGCAACATCTACAAGGAGTACCTGCGTCCGCAGGCCTCGCCGCAGGAGCAAACCCAGGTCAGCAAAATCGTCTCGCTGCTGGTGAAGGCAGGCGCGCTGCTGTTCATCCTGCTGATCAACCCGCAGTTCTCCATTGACCTGCAGCTGCTCGGCGGCGCGATCATCCTGCAGACGCTGCCGTCGGTGATGATCGGGCTGTACAGCCGGTGGCTGCACCGCGGCGCGCTCATCACCGGATGGGCGGCCGGGATGATCGTCTCCGTCTGGACGTTCTACCTCACCCCCGACGTGGCGGAGAAGGAAGCGCACTGGGGCGGCACCGCGTTCGCGCTCAGCCATCTCGGCCTGCACACCGACGTCGAGATCTACATTGGCTTCATCGGCGTGGTCGTGAACCTGCTCGTGTCGTATGGCGTCACGATGGCGCTCAAGGCGCTCAAGACGCGGGAAGGCACCGACCAGACCGCGCCGGCCGACTACTTCACCGACGTCGCCGACCGGGCTCCGGCCGCACCGGCCGAGCCCGCCGTGCCCACAGGAGCCTGACCTGGCTGACAGCGAACCGTGGGACGTGGTGGTGATCGGCGGCGGCAACGCAGGGCTTGCCGCCGCCCTCACCGCTGCCCGGCTGACCGGCCGGGTGCTCGTTCTGGACCGCGGGCAGGCGGCGATGCGCGGCGGCAACACCCGGCATACCCGCAACCTCCGCTGCGTGCACGGCCAGGCGGACTCCTGCAGCCCGGGCACGTACCCGTTCGAAGAGCTGTGGCAGGACCTGTGCGGGGTCGGCACCGGACCGGGCAACGAGAAGCTCGCCGAGCTGACCGTGCGGGAGTCCGAGACTGTGCCGCAGTGGATGACCGAGCACGGGGTCCGCTGGCAGCCGCCGCTGACCGGCACGCTGCACCTGGGCCGGACCAACCGGTTCTTCCTCGGCGGCGGCAAGGCCCTGATCAACACCTACCATCGGACCGCGGCACGGCTTGGCATAGCGGTCCGCTACGGCACCACCGTCGGCGACCTGGTCATGGACGGCGACCTGTGCACGGCGGTGGTCACCGGGGACGGCACGCTTCGGGCCCGGTCCGTGGTTTGCGCCAGCGGCGGGTTCGAGGCCAACATCGCCTGGCTCCGGCGGTACTGGGGGGACGCCGCCGACAACTACCTCATCCGTGGTTCCAGGGACAACGATGGATTGGTGCTCGCCGCCCTTTACGCGCACGGCGCGGCCCGGGCTGGCGAGGAACGGGGCTTTCACTCGGTCGCCATCGACGCGAGGTCACCCCGGTTCGACGGCGGCATCGCCACCCGGCTCGACTCGATCCCGTTCGGCATCGTGGTCAACTCCCGCGGCCGCCGGTTCTACGACGAGGGCGAGGATCTCTGGCCAAAGCGGTACGCGATCTGGGGCCGCAACATCGCCGGCCAGCCCGGCCAGATCGCGTACTCGATCTGGGACGCGAAGGTCCGGCGGCTGTTCCTGCCGCCCATGTACCGCCCGGCCGAGGCCGGCTCGGTCGGGGACCTCGCGGTCGCCCTCGGCCTCGACTCCGGCGCCGTCACGAGCACGGTCCGCGAGTTCAACGCGGCGATCCGGCCGGGCGGCACGTTCGATCCCGGCGGCCTGGACGACTGCGCGACCGAGGGCATCAGACCGGCCAAGAGCCACTGGGCCCAGCCCCTCGACACCCCGCCCTACTACGGCGTGGCCATGCGCCCCGGCATCACGTTCACCTACCTGGGCGTCGCGGTCAGCGAGCAGGCCCGCGTGCTGTGCACCGACGGCACGCCGATGCGCAACGTGTTCGCGGCCGGGGAAATCATGTCCGGCAACATCCTGTCCACCGGCTACCTCGCGGGCTTCGGGCTGACCATCGGGCACGTCTGGGGCCGCATCGCCGGAGCGGAGGCCGCGCGTCATGCCCACCCCTGATGACCTGTTCGCCGAGGCGGAGAGGCAGCTCAACATCTGCAACTCATGCCGGTACTGCGAAGGCTATTGCGCGGTGTTCCCCGCGCTGGAGCGCCGCACCGTGCTGGAGACCGGCGACATCACCCAGCTCGCCAGCCTCTGCCATGACTGCCGGGCCTGCTTCCAGGCCTGTATGTACGCGCCGCCGCACGAGTTCGCCGTCGACCCGCCGGCCATCCTCACCGCGGTGCGGCAGGCCAGCTATCGCCACTACCTTCCGTCGCCGGGCTGGCTGCGGCCGGCCTGGCGGGACGGGCGGGGCGCCCGGGCAACGGCGGCCATCGGTGTCGCCGCCGCCCTGCTGGCCCTGGTCGCGGTCACCGAAGGCATCGGCGCGCTGCTGCGCCACCGCGGCCCGTATCAGGTCATCCCTTACCCGGCGCTGCTCGTGACCGTGGCGCTGCCGACGGCCTGGAGCGCGGCGGTCATGCTCCGCGCGCTCACCGGGTACTGGCACGACACGCACGGGCCGCTGCGTGATCTCGCCAACTTGAGGGCGCTGGCCACGGCGCTGCGCCGCGCGGCCCGCCTGGAGTACCTGCGCGGCGGCGGCGCCGAATGCCCCTACCCCGGCGATGACCCGTCGCCGGCCCGGCGGCGGCTGCACGGGGCCGTCGCCTGGGGTTTCGCAACCTGCTTCGCCGCCACGCTGGCGGCCGCGTTCCTGCAGGACGTCCTTGGCATCGGCCCGCCCTACCCGCTGCTGTCCGCCCCGGTCATCCTGGGCACGGCCGGCGGGATCAGCATGCTGGCCGGGTGCGCCGGGCTGATGATGCTCAAGCGGCGCGACGACCCGCCACCCAGCGTGGGAGATTACGGCCTGATCGTCGGCCTCGGCCTGCTGGCGCTGACCGGCATGCTCACCCTCGTGTTCCGGGACACCCCCGCCTACGGCCTGATCCTGATCGCCCACCTGGCGACGATCGTGATCTGCTTCGCCATCGCGCCCTACACCAGGATGGTGCACGCCGTGTACCGCTTCCTGGCGATCGTCGCGGACGTCCTCGAGCAGGCCTAGCCGATCAGGTCGCCGGGCCGCAGGCCCGATGCGACTCAAGACAGACGTCTGACGTCTGTCGTCTATTGACTGATGGCTAACTGAGATCTTAGGCTCGGTGCGTGAGTTCCCGCAGGCAGAGCAGCCGACCATGAAGATCGCAATTCTGGGCGGCAGCGGCATAGCCACCCCGCAGCTGATTGACGAGCTGGCCAGGCTGGGCCCGGACCTGAGCGCCTGCCTGATCGGCCGCAGTCACGACAAGCTGCAGATCGTGGCGGCAGCCGCGGCCAGACGGAATCCCGGTGTGCGGATCGTCACCGCCAGCAGCGTGGCAGACGGGGTCCGCGGCGCCGATCTGGTGCTGAACCAGGTCCGGGTCGGCGGCCTGGACGGCCGGGCCTGGGACGAGAAGGCCCCGACCGAGTTCGGGATGATCGGCGAGGAGACCGTGGGGGCTGGGGGGTTCGCCCTCGGCTACCGCACTCTGCCGGTTGTCAGAGCGATGGCCAGAGCCGTCAGTGAGGTGGCCCCCGATGCCTGGTTCGTCAACCTGACGAACCCGGCCGGCCTGGTGCTGTCCGCGCTCGCGGCGGAAACGTCGCTTCGCGCGATCTCGCTCTGCGACATCCCGGTCTCGATGACCCTGGCCATCGACCGGATCATGCCAGCGGTGCGCCCGCACTTCTTCGGCACGAACCACGCAAGCGCCGTGGTAGCCGCCGAGGACGACGGCGGGCGTGATCGCCTGCCCGAGCTCGCCGGCCGGGCCGCCGGCGGCGGGCCCGCCGCGGAGTGGGCACGGCGTGCCGGGGTCGTCGCCAGTCCGTACCTGCGCTACTACGTTGATCCGTCGCTGCGCCCCGCCGCGCCTGCGGTCCGCTCGCGTGCCGACGACCTGCTGAATCTGCAAGCCGCCGTGCTCGACCGGTACCGCGCCGGGGATGCCGCCAGCGGCGACGCCGCTATCGCGGAACGCAACCCGCACTGGTACGCGGAGGTCGTCGCGCCGGTGATCGCGACCCTGCTGGGCGGCAGCGAACCGGGGAGATTCGTCGTTCAGCTCCCGAACAACGGCCTGGTGCCCTTTCTGCGCCCGTCCGCCGCCGTCGAGGTGACCGCCGAGGTTGGCCGGGACGGCGTCAAGCCGCTGCCGGTTCCCGACATCCCCGCCGAGCTCAAGGTGCTGACCCTGCAGCTCACCGAGGCAGACGAGCTCACCCGGCGCGCATCGCTGTCCGCGGACCCGGAACTGGCCGTCCGTGCGCTCGCCCTTAATCCGCTGGTCCCCGACGAGAGGTCCGCCCGGTCCTTCTGGCAGGCCGTGGCCGGCCGCTGGCCCGGCCCCAACCGCCAGGACAGCCAGCGATCTTGGAAATGAGGATTCACCATGACAAGGCGCGTTGTCCCGCTCGACGACCTCGAGCGGCTCTACGCGGAGCAGGCGGACGAGATCCGCTCCGCGGTAGAGAAGGTGCTGGCCTCCGGCCGGTACACCTTCACCAAAGGAAAGGAAGTCGAGTCCTTCGAGCGGGCCTTCGCCGATTACATCGGCACCGGCGACTGTGTTGGCGTCAGTTCCGGGACGGCCGCGCTCTGGCTGGCGCTCGACGCCCTGGGTATCGGGCCAGGCGACGAGGTCATCGTGCCCGCCAACACGTATGTGGCCAGCGTCTTTGTCATCTCCTACCTGGGCGCCACTCCGGTGCTCGCCGACGTCGGTGAAGCCACGTTCACGCTGGACCCCGCCGCCGTCGAGACGGTCATCACGTCACGTACCGCGGCGCTGCTGCCGGTTCACCTGTTCGGCGCGCCGTGTGACATGGACGCGCTGAGCCGGATCGCGGCGTCGGCTGGGCTCGCGATCGTCGAGGACGCCGCGCAGGCGCACGGCGCCACGCTGCACGGCAAGCGGGTCGGCACCTTCGGCGCGGCCGGCTGCTTCAGCTTCTACCCGACCAAGAACCTGGGCGCGATGGGGGACGGCGGCGCGCTCACGACCGATGACCCGGCCGTGGCGGCGTCGGTGCGGCGGCAGCGGTACATGGGCCAGGAGAGCAAGTACACCCACCTGACCATCGGCTACCAGGAGCGGCTGGACGAGATCCAGGCCGCGGTGCTGGCCACCCGGCTGCCGCGGCTCGACGCCTGGAACGCGCAGCGGCGGCACCAGGCCCATCTGTACAACGAGCTGCTGGCCGGCACCCCGGTGGCGGCTCAGGCCGAACCGGACGATTCCGAGTGCGTCTACTACGTCTACACGGTGCGGACGCCCCGCCGGGACGAGCTTGCCGAGTACCTCTCCGCCCGCGGCGTGGAAACCGGCCTCTTCTATCCGAAGGCGATCTACGAACAGCCGGCATACGAAGGCAAGTGGCAGGCCGGGGACTACCCCGTCACCCAGCGCCTGCAACCGGAGATCCTCTCGCTGCCTGTCTTCCCCGGCTACTCCGACGACGACATTGCCTACGTCGCCGACGCCGTAAGGCAGTTCTTTACCGCCAGTTAGGCGGCTAGATCACTACCTCTCAGAGCGGCCAGATCACTACCTCTCAGAAGGGCGGTCCGGATGAGCTCGGAACCTGACGCTGGGAAATCTGCCGGCCGACAGGAAGAACCTGGCAAGCTGCGCGCCGGATCCATCGGCGTGCCATCGGCGATGGTGATGTCCATCGCCATCATGGCCCCCGCGGCCGGGATGATCTTCCTGCCGCAGGTCGTGGCCAGTCATGCCGGCGCCGCTGTGCCGCTGGTCTACCTGATGTCGCTGATCGCGTGCTTGTTCATCGCGGGCACCATCACCCAGTTCGCCCGGCTGGTGCCGCACGCGGGCTCCTTCTACGCCTATGACGCGGTCGGGCTCGGCCGGACCACCGGGTTCGTGTCCGGGTGGCTGCTGATGGCGGGCTACTTCGTCTTCTACCCGCAGAACCTCCTGGCGGCGGCGTACTTCACGTCGTCAACGCTGCGCGAGGAACTGGGCTGGAACGTCAACTGGTCGGTCTGGGCCGTGCTGTTCGCGATAGCGATCTGGCTGCTGTCCACCCGGGGCATCCGCACATCGATGCGCACCGACCTGACCGTGGTCGGAGCGGAAAGCCTGATCATCCTCATCGTGGTCATCGGCATCCTGGTCGCGGGCGGCGCGCACGGCAACACCGCGGCGGTGTTCACCCCGTCGGCGACCGACGGGAAGGGCTGGAACGGGATCTTCCTCGGCATGGTGTTCGCGATGCTGACGTTCGTGGGCTTCGAGGGTGCCGCCACGCTGGGCGAGGAGACCGGCGACGCGCGGCGGAACGTGCCCAGGGCGATCTGGGCCGCGGTGATCGGCTGCGGCCTGTTCTTCCTGCTGACCTCCTACGCCCTGGCCATCGGCTACGGGCCGCACGGCGGGGCGGCGTTCGCCACCGCGTCCGGCACCCCGATGTACGACCTGGCCGTGAAGTACGTGGGCTCCGGGCTGGGTGTCGCGGTCAACATCGCCGGCATCGTCAGCGCCTTCGCGGTATGCCTTGCCTGCAACAACGCCTCCACGCGGGTGCTGTTCGCGATGGGCCGCGACGACGTGCTGCCCGGCGGCCTTGGCCGGACCCACAAGGTATTCCGGACGCCGGCGCGGGCGATCAACCTGGTCGGCTTCGCCGCACTGGCGCTGTCGCTCCTGGTTGGCCTGGCCGTCGGCCCCTATCCCAGCGGCTACGCCGACGTCGGGCAGTTCGGCACGATCCCGATCCTGATCCTCTACATCCTGGCCTGCCTGTCACTGATTGTGTACATGCGCCGGCTGCGCGCTGCCGGGAAGGTCCGGTATAACCTGTTCAAACACCTGATCGCGCCGGTGATCGGCATCGTCATCGTGTTCCTGCCGATCTACGGCTCGGTCTGGCCGTGGCCGCCGTGGCCGCTGAACCTGATCACGATCCTGATCTTCGTGTTCCTCGTGGCCGGCATCGGGATCGGGCTGGCGCTCCGCAGCCGGCCGGATCACCTGGGTGACCGGATCGCGTTCCTGCTGGCCACCGGCGGTGACGCCGAGGCCGAGAGCGTCGAGGGAGAGGGGCCGGCCGCGACGACCGCAACGGGCAGGACATGACCGAGGCCAACCTGGACAGCAGCGCACCCTGGGACATGACTCCCCGGCAGAGCGTCGCACAGGCCGCCGGGCAGAACGTCTTCGGTGTCGTCGACGTCGGCGGGACGAAGATCGTGGCGGGAGTCGCCTCCGCCACCGACATCCTGCGAACCGAGCGGCTCTCCACCCACGCCCTGCGCGGGCCCGACGACATCGTGGACAGGATCGCCCGGGCGCTGACCGGACTGCGGCTTCCCGGCCTGCCCTCGATGTCGGCGGTTGGGCTGTCGGTGCCGGGGCCGCTCGATCGCCGCAGCGGCGTCGTGCACTTCACCCCGAACCTGCTGTGGCAGCACTACCCGGTCGCGGACCGGCTGTCGCAGCGGCTCGGCGGGATCCCGGTCCTGATCGACGACGACGCCAACTGCGCGGCTCTGGGCGAGGCCTGGCAGGGCACCGGGAAGGGCTTTGCGCACCTGGTCTGCCTGACCATCGGCACCGGAATCGGCGGCGCGATCATCATTGACGGCGCGCTCGTGCACGGCCACCAGGACCTGGCGGGCGAGATCGGGCACATGGCCATCGTGCCGGACGGCCCGCCGTGTGCCTGCGGGCACAGCGGCTGCCTGGAAGCCGTCGCCTCGGGCGCGGCGATCGGCCGGCTCGGCGCGGCCCTGCTCACCCAGAACGAATCCCCGGCGCTCGCCCGGCTTGCTCAAACTCGCGGCGGCCAGGTCGATGCTGACCTGGTGTTCCAGGCTGCGGCTAGCAACGACGCGGCGTGCCAGGCCGTGCTCGGCAAGGTCGCCGAGCACCTGGGCGCCGCCATCGCCTCGCTCGTCCAGGTCCTCAACCCGCAGGCCGTCGTGCTCGGCGGCGGGGTGATGAGCCCGGAGAACGCGGCCTGGCTGATTCCCGCGATCCAGGCCAAGATGAACCGGCACCTGTTCGAAGTCCAGCGCGGAGGCGTGCAGGTCCTGCGCGGAGAACTCGGGGACGTCGCCGGGCTCTGGGGAGCCTTGCAACTTGTCGCCCCATTAACACGAGCCGTTCTTCCGACCGGCATGCTTGGGTGATGGCGCGGAAGGACTCACTGAACCACATCACGCCGGTGGTCACCGATAACAGGCCACTCGCGGCACGCCTGGCCGACCTGCTGCGCGAGGGCATCGCCGACGGACGGTTCGGGCGCGGGGAGCAGCTCCCGTCCGAAGAACAGCTATCGGCCTCCTACCGGGTGGGCCGGACCACGGTCCGCGAGGCGCTCAAGGAGCTGGAAAGCGAAGGCGCCGTCCAGGTCCGGCGCGGCCGAGGGCGGTTCGTATCGTCTGCTCCGCCGGTATTCCGGCCGATTACCCGGCTGGAGAGCGTGACCGAGATGCTCGCCGCGCAGGGATACACCGTCGCCAACCGCGTGCTGTCGGTCCAGACGCGGAAGCCGACGGCGGACGAGCGCGACCAGCTTGGCCTGGGCGAGGATGCCTCCGTCGTGCAGCTGGAACGCCTTCGCCTGGCCGAGGACGAGCCGCTGATCTACTCGGTCGACATCCTGCCGGCCGAGCTCGTTCCGGAGAGCCTGACGCAGGCGTGGGGGGAGTCGCTGTTCGTGCACCTTGAGCAGGCCGGCCTCACTCCGACCTCCTCGGCGAGCATCTTCCGGGCGAGCCACCTCCCCGAAGACGTCCGGGAGGTCACCGGGCTCGACCCGTTCCTGCCGTGGCTGCTCATGGTCCAGGTGCACCTGGCCGGGGACGGGACTCCTGTCCTGTACTCCCACGACTATTACCGGGGCGACCGGTTCTCGTTCGAGGTCCTGCGCCGGGCCGAGGCGAAGAGCCGAGCAATCTGACGGCCGGCCCGGCCTCCGGAGATGGCGAGATCACGACCTGCCGCGCGGAATAAATCCGTGAGGTTCCTCATTATGACGTCCATCAACGTAATGCCTGTCACGGGCGGATCGGTGGCAGAGGCAGATCGGCGGCAGAGGATGCCAGAGGCAGCGATGATCACAGCCGAGCAGCTGGGCGAACGGTATCTCGCCGTCCATCACCGGATGTTCCGGGCGGTCAACGACGAGATGAGCGGGTGCGGCCTGTCCATCGCCCGCACCAAGGTGCTGCGGCGCCTGCGCGAGCAGGGGCCGGTCCGGCAGAACGCGCTGGCTACCGGCTTCGGGCTCTCGCCGCACTCCATCACCGACATCGTTGACGGGCTGGAGCGGGCCGGCCTGGCCGAGCGCCGGCCGGACCCCACCGACCGCCGTGCCAAGCTCGTGGCCATCACCGAAGTGGGCGAGGCCTGCCTGGACGTGGCGAACGCCACCCGGGAGCGCATGCTCGACCAGATCTTCGGTGTGCTGAGCGAGGACGACCGGGCGGCGTTGCTGCGCCTGCTCGACAGCCTTGACGAAGCGGCGAAGAAGCTCACCGCCGCGCCGGACCGGGTCGCGGTGACGGCATGACCGCCGGACGTCCGGAGCTCACGACCCGAACATTCCAGGTATCTCCGATGGGGGCCAGCTCACCATGTCATCCGTAACATCCGTCACCGGCGCCCAGCGTTCCGCTGACAGCGACCATCGCTGGCTCATCCTGGTCATCGTGGCCATCGCCCAGCTGATGGTGGTGCTGGACGCCACCATTGTGAACATCGCGCTGCCATCGGCCCAGCACGCTCTCGGCTTCCCGAACAGCGACCGGCAGTGGGTGGTGACCGCGTACGCCCTGGCGTTCGGCAGCCTGCTGCTGGTCGGCGGCCGGCTCGGCGACATGTTCAGCCGCAAGCGGGTCTTCATCATCGGGCTCGTCGGGTTCGCCCTGTCCTCGGCGCTCGGCGGCGCCGCGGTGTCGTTCGAGATGCTGGTGACCGCGCGGGCACTGCAGGGCGTTTTCGGCGCCATCCTCGCGCCATCCGCCCTGGGCACCCTGGTCAGCACGTTCCGCAACCCGCGCGAGCGCGGGCGGGCGTTTGGTGTGTTCGGATCCGTCGCCGGCGGCGGCGGCGCCGTGGGCCTGATCCTCGGCGGCGTCCTCACCCAGTACTTCTCCTGGCGCTGGACCCTGTACGTCAACCTCGTCTTCGCCGCGATCGCCGTGGCCGGAGCGCTGATCTACATGCGGAGCGACCCGCCGGCCAACCCTCCGAAGATGGACTGGCTCGGGGCCGTGCTCGCCTCCGCTGGGCTGTTCGCGATCGTGTACGGCTTCTCGCACGCCGAGCTGGCCGGCTGGACCGCCGCCCTGACCGTCGGCTCGCTCGTCGCCGGCGTGGTCCTGCTCGCCGCGTTCGTGCTCGCGGAGCGCTGGGTCAGTCACCCGCTGCTGCCACTGCGGGTGATCACGAACCGGGCGCGCGGCGGCTCCTACCTCTCGGTCGGGCTGACCGGGATCGCAGTCTTCGGGGTGTTCCTGTTCCTCACCTACTACCTGCAGGAGATCAAGGGCTACAGCCCGGTGACCAGCGGCCTGGCCTTCCTGCCGATGATCGCCTGCATCCTGCTCGCGTCGAACACCTCCAGCATCCTGCTGCTCCCCCGGGTCGGGCCGCGGGCCCTCGTGGTGACCGGCACCGTGCTGGGCGGCGGCGCCATGGCCTACCTGACCCAGCTCACCGTGACCTCCAGCTACGCCGTCAGCATCCTGCCCGCGCTGCTGGCCCTCGGGCTCGGCTTCGGCATGATCTTCGCTCCCGCGATCAACACCGCTACCACCGGAGTAGCCCGCCGGGACTCCGGCGTGGCCTCTGCCCTGGTCAACACCATGCAGCAGGTGGGCGGCTCGGTCGGTACCGCCGCGCTGAGCACGCTGGCGCTCACCGCGACGGCCAGCTACCTCGCCGCGCACCACACCGGGGCGCTGGCCCCGGCGACGGCCGCCGTGCACGGCTACACCGTGGCGTTCACGGTGTCGGCCATTCTGTTCGGGGTCGCCGCGCTCGTGGCCGTCCTGCTGCTGCCGTCCCGGCGGCGGATACAGGAACTGTGGAACACCCCGGTGACCGAGGGCGCCGACGGTTCCCCGGCGGCCGGCCAGGCCACGGCGGAAGGCACGGCCGGCCAGGACGCCGCCCCGGCCCTGGCCCAGGCCCCCGCTCACCAGGCGGGTCCAGGCGCCGCCGGCCTATGAGTCAAGCGCCGGATCGGACTGGGTCGACCGGAGACGACGCTCGGCGCGTCTCCGGTCGACCTGCGCGAGAACCGGCAGGGTCACGAGGCCGACCGCGAGCGTCGGTATCCCGCCGATGATCAGAGCCCATCTGGCTCCGAGCTCCTGCCCGGCCAAGCCCACGAGCGGGCCGCCGATCGGGGTCGAGCCCTGCCAGGCGACGGCCCACAGTGCCATCACGCGGCCGCGCATCGCCGACGCGGACGACAGCTGCAGCGCCGTCTTGGCCAGGGCATTGAACGAGATGCTGCCGTAGCCGACGAAGACCAGCGCGACGTACTCCAGCGGCAGGCTGGGGGCGAGCGCCGCCGCGGTGATGGCCACGCCCCAGCCGATCGCGGCGATCGCCAGGCCGCGGCGGCGGACCCGCTTGCGCGACGCGGTGATCAGGCCGCCGGCCACCGCCCCGGCGCCCATCACCGCGGTCATCACGCCGTAGGTCCCCGCGCCGCCGTGGAAGGTGGACCGGGCGACCAGCGGCAGGCTGATCGGAAACTCCCAGGCCAGCGCCCCTATGACCGCGACCATCAGCAGCGGGATGAGCAGTTCGGGCTCGGATCGGACGTAGGACAGCCCGGCGCGGATCTGGCCCTTCTCACGGGACTCGCGCTCGCCGGGGAACATCTGCGCCGACGACATCAGCGCGAGGCTGAGCAGGACGGCCCCGAACGAGGCCGCGTTCAGGTCGAAGCACAGCGCAAGCCCGAGCACCGCCGCGATGATCCCGCCGAGCGACGCCCCGAAGATGCGGGCGATGTTTATCATCACCGAGTTCAGGGTCACCGCGTTGCGCATCAGCGGCCGCGGCACCAGCTCGGTGATCAGGGTCTGGCGTGCGGGGTTGTCGAAGACGTTGACGAACCCCAGGCCGAGGGCCAGCAGGTAGACCATCCACATCCGGATGGCGTGCGTTCCGACCAGGATCCCGAAGGCCAGCGCGAGCAGGCCCGATAGCGTCTGCGTCACGAACAGCAGGCGCCGCTTGTCGAGGCGGTCGGCCACCAGTCCGCCCCACGGCCCGAACAGAAAGATCGGGACGAAGCGCGCCGCGGTGGCCAGGCCGAGCTCCGTACCGGAGTTCGTCAGCTGCAGGACCAGGAACGACTGGGCCACCGTCTGCATCCAGGTGCCGCTGACCGAGACGCCCTGGCCGAAGAAGTACAGCCGGTAGTTGCGCGAGGACAGGGACGAGAACGTGCCCCTGCCCGCTGGCCGAGCCGGCGAAGCCTCTTCGGCGGCCATCGCACACTTCCCATCGCCCCGGGATTTAATTGCCTGCCAGCAAGCAGTTTATCGCGCGGACGACGGACTCCGGCCGGAGGCTGCCCGGCTGGCGGCGCGTCGCGTTCCGGCCCCTATGGACGAGTCTGATTACCGTCCGGCGGTGGGCGATTCGGCCGGGCGGCGCAGACCGTTTTTGGCGATCAGCTTCAGTGCGTGCAGCAGGAAGACGGGAAGGCCGAGAAGCAGCACGAACGGATCGCGCACGGTGAGGACCACCAGGCCGGCGATGGGGGCCGCGGACAGCGGCCCGGCGATCAGGATGTTCCGGACCGCCAGCCGCGCCGACTGCGACCACAGATCCACGGGGGAAAGGCCGGGCTGGTCGGCGGTGAGCTGGAAGACATAACCGAGTGCGGCGAGGGTGATCAGCAGCGCGGCCGCGCCGAGGCCGAGCCCGACCCGCCCGGCCAGCGTTGCCTCCCGCGCGAAGAAGCGGATCTCGGCCGCGCCGAGCACCACGGCGGCCAGCGGGACCCCGGCCCCGAGCGTCACCCGCACCGACCACCGGGCCCGGAACTCGGCGATGAACTGGCGGACCACCTGGTCCTGGCCCTCGCGCCGCCACTGGTCGAGCACCGCAGACGCCGCGCTGATCGCGGCCGGCGCGGTGACCAGCGGCAGCGACGCCGCGATCATCACCAGGTTGAGGGCCAGCGCGTTGAACAGGGTGATAAGCCACGCAAAGACCCTGGTTCCCAAGATGCCGCTGATCACTGGCGTCATCCCTTCGTGCCGGTGAGGGTGATTCCCTGGATGAACGTGCGCTGGGTGAGGAAGAACAAGATGACGATCGGGGCGGTCGCCGCGGTGGCGCCGGCCATCACCCAGGCCCAGTTCGTCGTGTAGTCGCCGAGGATCAGCGCCAGCCCCAGCGACAGCGGGTAGGAGTTCTGGTTGCTGATGTAGACCAGCGGGCCCAGGTAGTCGTTCCAGCAGTACACGAACTGGAACAGGATGACGGCCGCCATGGCCGGCTTGGCCAGCGGCAGGATGATCCGGCTGTAGATGTAGAACTCGTTCGCCCCGTCGATGCGCGCCGCCTCCGAGTACGACTGCGGGATCGTCATGAAGAACTGCCGGAGCAGGAACGTGCTGAAGACCGAGCTGCCGAAGAACGTGGGCACCTCCAGCGGCAGGTACGAGCCGATCCAGCCGAACCGCTTGTACATGACGAACAACGGGATCAGCGTGCAGACGAACGGCAGGATCAGCGTCATCAGCATCGCGTAGAAGACCGCGTCCCGGCCGGGCCAGCGCAGCCGGGAGAAGCCGTAGGCGACCAGGCTGCTGGAGATGCACACGCCCACGATCGTGATCCCGGCGTACAGGAACGTGTTCAGGAAGAACCGGAAGTACGGCAGCGCCGCGAACAGGTCAGGGTAGTTGCGCCACTCCAGCGGCTGCGGCCACCAGACGACCGGCAGCTGCAGCGCCTGCTGCGCGGTCTTGAACGACGTGCCGACCATCCACACCAGGGGCAGCGCGAACATAACGGACAGCACGATCAGCACGGTGTGCTTGCTCACGCTGGCGCCGAACGCGGCGGAGGTCCGGCGCTTTTTCGGGCGGGGCCGGGGCGCTGGCGGAGCCTGAGCCGCTGGCGCCTGGGTCGGCACGGTCTGCATGCCGCTCACCTGTTCTCGTTCTCGTAGTACACCCAGCGCGACGATGTCCGCAGCAGCACGACGGTGACGATCAGGACGCCCACGAACATCAGGAACGCCATCGCCGAGGCGTATCCGAGGTGCAGGTCCTGGAACGCCTGCTGGTAGTAGTAGGTGACGTAGAACATCGTGGAGGTGCCCGGGCTGCCCGGCGGGCTCTCGATGACCTGGGCCTGAGTGAAGTACTGGATCGACAGCACCAGCGACAAGATCACGTTGAACAGGATGACCGGGCTGATCATCGGGATCGTGATGCGGCGCAGCCGCGACCAGGCACTGGCCCCTTCCAGCGCGGCCACCTCGTACATTTCCTTGGGCACTCCCTGCAGCGCCGCCAGGTAGATCACCATCGGCTGGCCCAGGCCCCAGAGCCCGAGCAGGATGAACGTCGGCTTGGACCAGGTGATCGAGAAGAACCACGCCGGGCCCGTGATGTGCACGTCGGACAGCAGCGCGTTCACGATGCCGAAGGACGGCTGGAAGATCCAGACGAAGATCAGCGACGAGGCCACCACCGGCACGATGGACGGGATGTAAAACAGCGTCCGGTAGACGGCCTGGCCGCGGACCTTCATGTTCAGCAGCAGCGCCAGCCCGAGCGCCACCGCGGTGGAGAACGGCACCTCGATGACCGTGTAGTAGACGGTGTTGAAGACGGCGGTGTGGAACATGCTGTCGTGCAGCAGGCCGGAGTAGTTGGACAGCCCGGTGAACACCGGGTTCCCGATCCCGGTGAACCTGGTGAAGCTGTAGTAGAGGCTGGCCAGGAACGGGTAGAGGTAGAACACGCAGTACCCGACGATCCACGGGCTGATGAACAGCAGCCCGAGCCGAAGCCGGCGGCCCCGGGGTGACCGGATCGCGCGGCCCACCCGGGTTGCCCGCCTCGCCCCGCCCGCCCGGGCCGGCGGGGATGTTGCCGTCTGCATGCCTACCTCTACCCCTCCTGCTCGCCGCCGGAATGCTCCGCCGGCGGGCTCAGCCAGGCTTAGCCGCCCGCGCCGCTGTTGGCCTGCTGGTCGATGTAGACCAGCGCTTGCTGCGGCGTCTTGCTGTGCTCGGCGATGTCCTCGGCAGCCGTCGCCTCGGCGGTCAGGAACTCCGACTCGGTCTTGGTGAGCTTCGGCGTCACCGAGAGCGGGCTCGACATCTGCTGGACGAACACGTCAAGCCATGGGTTGGCCTTGAGCCACGCCTTATATGCGGGCTGCGAGACCACCGTGGGCGAGGCCGGCATCCAGCCGCCCTTGGGGTCCATCTGGGAGTTGAAGGCCTCGTTCTGGTAGCCGGCCAGCCACGCGATGAACTCGAACGCCTGCTTCGGGTGCGCCGCGCCCTTGGGGACGATGTTGTAGTTGCCCTGGCCGAACGTGCTCGGGCCGCCCACCGAGTTCGGGAACGGCACGACGCCGAAGTTGCGGACCATCGCCGAGTTGGTGACCGGGATGTTCTGCGCGCCTTCCCACGGCCCGTCCATGGTGAAGCCTTCCTTGCCCGCGACGAACGCGTCGTCGTCGCCGCCGGCCACCGAGCCGTACGCGGTCTCCATGCCGTCGACGCTGGAGTACGGGTACTTGTCGTACTGGGCGAAGAAACTCGCTTCGGACTTGGCCCCGGCGCAGCTCGCGAGGTCGTACTGGCCGCCCGAGCTGAAGCAGTTGACCGCGCCGAAGAAGCTGCCGAAGTACTCGAAGGGCGAGCCAGCCGACTCATACAGCGGGTAGAAGCCGATCTGCTCCAGCTTGCTGCCGGAGATCTTCCACTCCTTGGCCTGGTCGGTGTAGAGCTGAGCCAGCGTGGTGGGCGGCGCGGAGATCCCGGCCGCCTTCAGCATCGACTTGTTGTAGTAGAGCGCCCAGGAGTTCATCGACATCGGCAGTGCGTACAGCGTCCCGTTGTACTCGCCGCCCTGCAGCGCGATCGGGTACAGCCACTTCTCCAGGCCCGCGTACGAGCCGGTCAGGTACGGCTTGAACGACTGGATCGAGCCGTCCGCCGCGTACTCGCCGAGCACCGGGTTCCACTCGGTGAACACGTCCGGCGGGTCGCCGGCCGCGATCTCGGACAGCAGCTTGGCGTCCCCGGTCGCGCTCGGGATGTTGGACTCGGTGACGTGGATGCCCGGGTGGGTGGCGTTGAACTTGCTGACCATCTGGCTGAGCAGCGTCAGCGTGTTGCCCGACCACATGGTCTGCCAGGTGAGGTTCACCACTCCCGACGACGAGCCGCCGCCCGACGACGCGGCGGGACCCGAACAGGCCGCGAGGGCCAGCCCGGCGCAGGCGGCGATCGCCGCGGGCACGGCGGCCCGGGCGCGTCTGGCCCGGCTCCGGCCGGGCCTGCGGCCGACGCTCCGGTCGGGGCCGTGCGGACGGCCACGGCGCAGGGCGTATATCTTCTCAATCACGAGATGCTCCTTTCCTAGGGGTGTGCATCAAGTGCCTGCCGCGCGGGTCGGACCGGACCCGCGCGGCTTTGGCGGTGGACCCGCGCTCTCCCTGACGATCAGTTCGGGCTCGAGCCGCCGTGAGCGGGGCAGGGCAACCTTCTGCTCCGTGAGCGCCATGAGCATGGCGAAGCAGGCCCGGCCCAGTTCGGCGAAGTCCAGGCGCACCGTGGTCAGCGGTGGTGTCAGGAACTCAGCCACCGGCGTGTCGTCGAATCCGACGACGCTGACCTCCGCCGGGATGGCGCGCCCGGCCGCGTGCATCGCTCGCATCACGCCGAGCGCCAGGTCGTCGTTGCCGCAGAGCACGGCGGTGACCTCCGGATCGGAGGCCAGTGCCTGCCCGGCCTGGTAACCGGACCGCGGGGTCCAGCCGCCCTGCACCGGGGCCGGCGCCGGCGCCCCGGCCTCCTTGAGGGCCTCGCGCCAGCCGGCCTGCCGCTGACTGGTGCGCGTGGAGGACGGGATGGCCAGGTAGTGCACTGTCTGATGGCCCAGCGATAGCAGGTAGCGGGTCGCCTGGATCGCCGCCCTCCGGTCGTCCAGCCACACCCAGGGCCGGTCCCGGCCCGGATCGCGGGCCGGCGTCTCGACCATCGCCGCCATCGGGATGTCCGGCGGGACGGCTTCCAGCGCCATGGTCCCGGCCTGGTCATACGCGATGACGATGAACGCGCCCCCGGGCTCGATGGCCCTTCGCACCGCCTCGGCCACCTCCTCGGGCGGGGCCGGCTCCACGACGCGGACCCCGACGGCGAAGCCCACGGCGCGCGCCGCCTCCTCGATGCCCTGCAGGGCCGCCTGGTAGCCGTACAGCGTCGTGTTCGGCGTCAGCACCGTGACCGAGCGCGCGAGGCCGCCCCGCAGCACCCGGGCGGCCCGGTTGGGGCGGAACCCGAGTTCCTCGATCGCCGCCTGAACGACCGCGCGGGTGGACCCGCGGACGCTCGGATGGCCGTTGATGACCCGGGACACGGTCTGGTAAGAGACCCCGGCCGCGGCGGCCACGTCCCGGATGCTGGCCGGCCGCACGCGACGCTCGCGTGCGTCATCGGGCCGCTGATCCGAGCCACTTGTGACATCTGCCACAACCATGGCAGAATTGTGAACGTTCACATCTATGCCGTCAAGAGACTGAGACATCACGATTTAATGCCGCCGGAACGCCGGGACCCGCGATGGTGCCGCCGTCGACGGGGAGGGGTTCTTGGCTGCAACACAACGGCTCCTGCAGATCAGCGGGCTGGCCGACACGGGTCTCGACCTGAGGATCGAGGTAGGCCCCGACGGGATGGCCAGGCTCACCCGGTTGTCGGCCCGGGACTCTCTGGGCGCTCAGGCTCTGGTGCACGACGCGGCGCTGCCGCTGCTCGACGTCATCGTGAGCGGCGAGGGGCGCGGATGGTCGGGCGGGCGGTATTGCGAGTCCGAAGCGGGCAGCCGATTCCGCTACGCCGGTCACGGCGAGCGCGGCGTGGGCGGGTCCTGGCAGGAGCTGCGCGTGCACCTGGACGACCCGGTGACCGGGTTGCACGCCGAGGTGTTCTACCGGTTCCTGGCCACCAGCGGGGCAGGCGGCGGCCTCCGCTCCTGGGTGCTGCTGGAGAACCGTGGCGCGCGGCCGGTCACGGTCCAGTCGGTGAGCTCGTTCCTGTTCGGAGGCCTGGGCACCGGGCCGGGTCCCGATGATCTCGCGGACCTGGATCTGATGTGGGCCGAGAACGACTGGATGGCCGAGGGCCGCTGGCAGCTCCGGCCGCTGCGCGACGCCCTGCCCGACATCAACCGCCGGGCGCTCGGCGCCGACCCGCGGGGATGTTTCGGCGTGACCAGCACCGGAAGCTGGTCGTCGGGCCGGTACCTGCCCGCGGGCGCGGTCGTGAACCGGCGGACCGGGCACGCGTGGGCCTGGCAGATCGAGCACAACGGCAGCTGGCACTGGCAGGTTGGCGAGTGCGCGCGCCACGGCGTCGCCGGGGGCGCGGGGCCGCACGGCAGGCACGCCCCGAAGGGCGCGGTCAGCGGCGCCTACCTCGCCCTCCTCGGCCCCACGGACACCGAGCACCACTGGCGGGTCACGCTCGGCCCGGGCGAGGTGTTCACCACCGTGCCAGCCAGCGTGGCGGTCAGCCCGGGCGGGTTCGACGGCGCGGTGGCCGAGCTGACCGCCGTCCGCCGCGCGATCAGGCGCCCGCACGAGGACGGCCGCCGTCTCTCCGTGATCTTCAACGACTACATGAACACGCTGATGGGGAACCCGACCACGGAGCGCCTGCTGCCGCTGATCTCCGCGGCCGCCGAGGTCGGCGCCGAGTACTTCTGCATCGACTCCGGCTGGTATGCGGAGATCGACGAGGGCTGGTGGGACACGGTCGGCGCGTGGCGGCCCTCGCTCACCAGGTTCCCCGGCGGGCTGGCCGAGGTGCTCGACCGCATCACCGCCGCCGGGATGGTGCCCGGTCTGTGGCTCGAACCCGAGGTCGTGGGCGTCAACAGCGAGGTCGCCCGGGAGCTTCCGGCGGAGGCCTTCTTCCAGCGCGGCGGCCAGCGCATCGTCGAGCACGGCCGGTACCACCTGGACCTGCGCCATCCCGCCGCCGTGAAGCAGCTGGACCAGGTGGTGGACTTCCTCGTTGGTGACCTGGGCGTCGGCTATTTCAAGCTGGACTACAACATCTCAATCGCGCCCGGCCCGGACAGCGGCGGCCTGAGCGCAGGCGCGGGCCTGCTCGCAGCGAACCGGGCGCAGCTCGACTGGCTGGACGCGGTGCTCGACCGGCATCCCGCGCTGGTGATCGAGAACTGCTCGTCCGGCGGCATGCGCACCGACTACGCACTGCTCGCCCGGCTGCAGCTGCAGTCCACCAGCGACCAGCAGGAATTCCTCCGCTACCCGCCGATAGCCGCGGCGGCCCCGGCCGCCATCACCCCCGAGCAAGCCGCCGTGTGGGCCTACCCGCAGCCCGAGTTCAGCAACGACGAGATCGCGTTCACGATGGCCGGCGCGATGCTGGGCCGGGTCCACCTGTCCGGCCACGTCGACCGCATGAGCGGCGAGCAACGGGGCATGGTCGCGGCGGCGATCCGGGTGTACAAGGAGGTCATCCGGCCCGAGATCGCCGGGTCCACGCCGTTCTGGCCGCTCGGCCTGCCGCGCTGGGAAGATCCCTGGATCGCGCTCGGCCTGCGCTCTCCCGGGGCCAGTTACCTGACCGTGTGGCGCCGGGGCCCGCAGCCGGGCACCGATGCCGCACAGATCACACTGCCGGTGCCGCACCTGCGCGGCACGCACGTCACCGCCGAGGTGCTCTACCCGCGTCAAGCCGGGGCGGAGGCCAGCTGGGACCCTGGCCCGGGCGTGCTCACCGTCACCCTCCCCCGCTGCCCGTCCGCCTGCGTCCTGCGCCTCGCATAGACCGGGCGGCACGCGTCCCGTTCGGGCCCCCTAGCCCCAGTGGATGCTTCGCGCGGTCGTCGCGTAGCGGTGCAGCCAGGAACGCACCGGGCCGTCGGTAGACGGCGTGATCGTCAGTCCCGCCGACCGGGAGACGACGTCGGCCACCTGCGCGATGGTCCGGTGATCGGTGTGAACGTGCTGCGCGAACTCGGGCCGGTGAAGCTGCTCCAGCCACTCGTCGAGGACCTCGGTTTCCCACGGCTGGGTCCTGGGCTCCCGGCCAAGGCTGCGGGCACGCAGCCGCCGCACCACGGTTGCGGGCTCAGCAAGCAGTGAGAAGTGGTGCACCTTGGCACCGTCACCGCGCAGGCCGCCGATGATCTCCTGGAAGTGGTCGAGGTTCACCAGCGTCCCCGGGGCGATCACCGGCCCGTCATGCCCGGCCAGCGTCATGCGCAGCAGTTCCAGCACCGAGTGCCGCCAGGCGGGGATGTCCTGCCAGCGGCGCCACAGCGACCGCGGCAGCATACGGCGCATGCCATAGCCGACGTGCTCGGGATCGCAGAGCACGCTGCCGGGCAGCCGCCGGTTCAGCTCAAACGCCGTCGCGGTCTTGCCCACCCCGCACGGGCCGTTGATCCATAGCAGCATGCTCCCGCCCGGCAGCGGATTGTGGGCCGTCGCGTCCGCCAGTTCGCTGCGGCGGGTGTCGCTCGCCGCCTGATGCTCCCTCATGACCTCGCGCCGGGCGGCGGCGTACGGCTCTCCGGTCACCGTCATGCGCTCGCGGGTCGCTGACTTGATCTTGTCGTGAGACATCGTGCCCTCAGTCCGGTGGCCTCGTCCCGGCGCCTAGCCACCATTAAAGGTGATCACGATGGAAGGAGAAGGAGAACTCACGCGAGGGCTGCGCCGCTCTTGTCCGTACGCGCCGCCCCCAGCGCCGGGCTGACGGCGGCTCGGATCCGGCAGGCGTGCCTGCCGGATTCAGCATACGCGGACGGGCCCCGTCAGTCGGTGCACCAGTCGATGGCCGGAAGCGTGAGCAGCCTGCAGCGCTGCGGCTGCTGGCATCCGCACGCGAGGCACTCCTCGATGGCGGCCTTGAGGCGATTGAGCTCGTCCACGCGCTGGTCGATGACCTCCAGCTGCTGACGAGCCACCCGTGCCCAGTCGTCGAAGGTCGGGCCGTGATGATCGTTACCGGCCAGGAGGGCTCGAATGGCGTTGAGGGAGAGCCCGGACTGCTTGGCCATCCGGATGAACATGACGCGGCGCAGCGCGTCCGGATCGTAGCGGCGCTGCCCGCCGCTGCGCTCTTGGGGCGGCAGAAGGCCGAGGTCCTCCCAGTAACGCAGCGTCGTCGCCGGCACGCCGTAGGAGTTAGCGACCGTTCCGATAGGAACCCGTCGGCCTGTCATCGACAGCCCCTTCCACCGATTGAGCCAGGTACCGCCTCAGGCAAGCCACGTCCCGTCATTCATGACGGTGCGCCCGGCGATCTCCTCGACCTCTCGCCACACCTGGATCCTGGCCGGCTTTAGCAGAACATAGACCCAGTTGCCGCCGTCGGAGCCAGGCTCCCAGCCCGTTCGCTCGCGATAGCTGGCGACGATCGCCGGCCCGGTGTCCCGGCGCGCGACGACCGACGCCTGTGCGTCGATCATCACCACGTCTCGTGTTGGGCCCAGTGCCAGCCGGGCCCGGCCCGAGGCGGACGCGTTGCGGGCCGTGCGGCTGCTGGCTTCGACCGCGACAACGACCAGGCCGTCATGCCAGCACAACGAGAGCGGCACGAGATGGGCGATACCGCGACCATCGGCGGTGGCGACCCATACGTCCTGGTCGTTGCGCAGCTTGTCGAGGGCGTCCGACTTTCGCTGCGCGGTAGATCTCATGCTGGGGAGGTTAAGACCTCAAGCCGCCTCGAAGTCAACCGCGGATCCCCGCGGCGCACCCCGGGCACGCGCCTAGTCTGACCCGGGCGCCGGGCCGGTGCTTTCGCGCACGACCAGGCGCGTCCCCAGCTCCATGCTCAGCGCCTCGTGGGCGTGCCCGTCGAGCTGGCGCATGAGCATCGTCACGGCGGTGCGGCCCATCTCCTGCAGCGGCTGGCGGACGGTGGTGAGGCGGGGAGTGGTGGCCCGGCTGACGTCGATGTCGTCGAAGCCCGCGACGGACAGGTCCTCGGGTACCCGCAGCCCGCGCGCCGCAGCCGCCTCCAGTACCCCTACCGCGACCTTGTCGTTGAAACAGACGACGGCGCTCGGCCGCGGCCGCAGCTCGAGCAGCTCCCGGCCGGCCCGCACCCCCGTCTTGGTGGCGGGCTCGCCGTACCTCATCAGTTCCGGGTCGCCCAGCACCCCGGCTGCGGCCAGTGCGGCCAGGTGCCCGCCCACCCGGTCGTCGCGGGTGTGCCAGTACGGCGGCCCGGTGATCACCCCGATCCGGCGGTGACCGAGCTCGATCAGGTGCCGGGTTACGGCCCGGGCACCGGAGAAGTGCGCCGCCGAGATCGATACCATGCCCCGCGGCACGGCGGTACGCGGGTCGACCACCACGAACGGGTAGCCGTGCGCGGCCAGCGCCTCGAGGTCGGCGGAGGGTTCCGGGGGGAGGATCAGCAGCGCGCCGTACACGTCGCCGCGGCGCGGCAACTCGCGCACCACGGTGGACCCAGCCACCGCATCGCCCGCGTCGAGCAGCATGCTCTGGCCGTGCAGCGCCAGTGTCTCGGCGATCGACGTCACAATGTGCCCGAAGTAGTCGGTGAGCAAGTACGGGCAGCGCACGAACACAGGCGGACGGGTGGCCCGCGTCTGTGGCCTCGGGCGTGGCTCGGGCGCCCGGTCGCCAAGCCGTTCGACCAGCTGGCGCACCCGCTCCCGCGTGTCCGAGGCGACGTTGCCGCCGCCGTTGAGCACCCGGGAGACGGTAGCGATCGACAGCCCGGTCTCTGCCGCGATGGCGCGCACGGTTACCCGGCCTGTCCCGGTAACAAGCTCTGAAACTGAGTCTTGTTTCAACGGTCCCCTGTAAGAGCTTCTTAGGCAAACCTTAACGAAATATCAATAATGGGCACCCGTCTTGACGCCATACGAGCGCGCTGTTGCAATCTGTAACAGGTAAGTTTCTTTCTTGTTTCAGAAACAAGGCTAGCACTAGCCTTCCCCGGCGGGTCACCCCCCTCCCCGCCGGGCCGCCTGGCCGAAGGGAGCGTCCGCTCAGCATGCGTACACCAAGAAACCCCACGAAACTGCGGCCGGGCGCGTTGGCCCTGATCACCGCCACCGCGCTTGCAGCCGGCGGGCTTGCGCTCGCAGCCGGCGGGCTCACGCTCGCCACCGCGGGCCCGGCCGCCGCGGCCGGGTCCGCCTTCCCGGCCCACTTCGCCGCGCCCTACCTGCAGATCGGCTCGTCGGACGCCGGAGACATGGCCGCCGACGAGGCCGCGACCGGCCTGAAGTACTACACGCTGGCCTTCCTCATCCCGCAGTCCGGCTGCACGCCGGAGTGGGAGGACGACGGCTCCGGAGTCGGCGCCTTCGCCTCGCAGATCAGCGCCATTCAGGCCTCCGGCGGCAACGTCATCATCTCCTTCGGCGGCGAGTCTGGCGGTGAGCTCGCGCAGACCTGCACGAGCGTCTCGCAGCTCACCGCGGCCTACCAGAACGTGGTGAACACCTACGGCGTCACCCGGCTGGACTTCGACATCGAGGGCAGCGTGCTGTCGGACACCGCCGCCACCTCACTGCGCGACCAGGCGCTCGCCGCGCTGCAGGCCGAGGACCCGTCGGTGCAGGTCGACTTCACCCTCGCCGTCTCCCCGCAGGGGCTGCCCACCGGTACCGGGTCGGAGTACGCGCTGCTGCAGGACGCCCAGGCCAAGGGCGTGAAGGTGTCCGTGGTGAACATCATGACGATGGACTTCGGCGCCGGGTCCAACGACCTCGCGGACGCCGAATCGGCCGCGCAGGGCACCGCCAGCCAGCTCTCGGGCCTGTACGGGATCTCCACCTCGGCGGCCTACGGCATGATGGGCCTGACCCCGATCGCCGGCACCAACGACGACGGCACCTACTTCTCCACCTCCAATGCCTCATCGCTGGAAAGCTTCGCCGCCTCCAACGGCGTCGCGGAGCTGTCCTTCTGGGAGGTCGACGGCTACGACAAGCCCACCGGCTACCAGTACTCCTCGATCTTCAACGAGATCACCGGGAGCAGCGGCGGCGGTGGCGGCTCGGGGGTCACGGGCGCGATCACGGGGTATGAGGGCCTGTGCCTCGATGACCGCTCGGCCAGCACTGCGGACTTCAACCCAATCCAGGTCTACACCTGCAACGGCACCAACGCCCAGCAGTGGACGGTGGAGTCCAACAACACCCTCGAAGTGCTGGGCAAGTGCCTGGACGTCGACGGCGCAGGCACCGCCAACGGCACCACCGTCGACCTGTATGACTGCAACGGCACCGGCGCCCAGGTCTGGGAACCGCAATCCAACGGCGAACTGATCAACCCCAACTCCGGCAAGTGCCTCGACGACACCGGATACGGCGGCTCCGGCACCCAGGTCCAGATCTGGGCCTGCGCCGACACCTCCAACCAGCAGTGGAATCTGCCGTGAAGCGGCAACTCCTCACCGCCCTCGCGGTGGTAGCCCTCGTTCTCGGCCTCGGCGCGGCCGCTGCTCACCAAGCGCGCGGCGCGGATGCCGCGGATGCCGCGGCCGCCGCCGCCACCGGCCCGATCGTCGGGTACGAGGGCCTGTGCCTGGACGACCGCTCGGCCAGCACCGCGGACTCCAACCCGATCCAGGTCTACACCTGCAACGGCAGCAACGCCCAGCAGTGGACGGTGGAGTCCAACAACACCCTCGAAGTGCTGGGCAAGTGCCTGGACGTCGACGGCGCAGGCACCGCCAACGGCACCACCGTCGACCTGTATGACTGCAACGGCACCGGCGCCCAGGTCTGGGAACCGCAATCCAACGGCGAACTGATCAACCCCAACTCCGGCAAGTGCCTCGACGACACCGGATACGGCGGCTCCGGCACCCAGGTCCAGATCTGGGCCTGCGCCGACACCTCCAACCAGCAGTGGACCCTGCCCAGCGGGGCGCCGCCTGCCGGCAACGCGCCGAACCTCGGCCCGAATGTCTACGTGTTCAGCACCTCGATGTCGACCACCACGATCCAGGACGACATCAACCAGGTCTACGCCACGCAGCAGTCGAACCAGTTCGGCACGCAGCGCTATGAGCTGATGTTCGAGCCCGGCACCTACAACGTCACCGTGCCGGTCGGCTTCTATACCGAGGTCGTCGGCCTCGGGCAGAGCCCGACGCAGACGGTGATCACCGGCGGCGGGATCTACGCCAACGCCGCCTGGAACGGCGGGAACGCGACGGAGAACTTCTGGCGCGGCGTGGAGAACATCACCATCGACCCGTCCTCCGGCAGCACCGAGTGGGCGGTTTCGCAGGCCGACCCGATGCGCCGGGTCGACATCGACGGCAACCTCGTGCTCGACGACGACACGTCGGGCAACACCACCAGCAACTGGTCGTCCGGCGGCTTCATCAGCGACTCGATAGTCACCGGTCAGGTCAACTCGGGCACCCAGCAGCAGTTCCTGATGCGCAACGACCAGCTGGGCAGCTGGACCGGCTCGAACTGGAACATGGTGTTCGTTGGGAGCACCGGAGTCCCGGCGCAGAGCTTCCCGAGCCCGCCGGACACGACGGTGAGCCAGACCCCGACCGTCGACGAGAAGCCGTACCTGTACATCGACTCGTCCGGGAATTGGGACGTGTTCGTGCCCTCGAACCGGACGAGCGCGCAGGGCGTCTCCTGGGCCAACGGAAACACGCCGGGGGCCTTGGTGCCAATAAGCGATTTCTACATCGCGACGCCCAGCAGCACGGTCACGCAGATCAACGCCGCGCTGGCGAGCGGACAGGACCTGCTGTTCACCCCCGGCGTCTACCAGATCAACGGCACCATCGACGTCACCAACCCCGACACCGTCGTGCTCGGCCTCGGCCTGGCCACGCTGGTGTCGAACAGCGGCGACACGATCCTGCAAACGGCCGACGTCAACGGCATCCGCATCGGCGGACTGATCTTCGACGCGGGCACGACGAACAGCTCCGTCCTCGTCCAGATCGGCCCACCCGGCTCCAGCGCGAGCCACGCCTCCGACCCGACCGTCCTGTCCGACGTCTTCGCCCGCATCGGCGGAGCCACCGTCGGCTCGGCCACCCAGACGCTGCAGATCAACAGCGACAATGTCGTCGGCGATGACCTGTGGCTGTGGCGGGCGGACCATGGCAACAGCGGCACGGTCGGCTGGACGACCAATACCGCCGCCAACGGCCTGGTCGTCAACGGCGCCGATGTCACCATGTACGGGCTCGCGGTCGAGCACTACCAGGCCGTGCAGGTCCAGTGGAACGGCAACGGCGGAGCCGACTACTTCTACCAGAGCGAGATGCCCTACGACCCGCCCAGCCAGTCCGCATGGATGGACGGATCCTCCGACGGCTATCCCTCGATCGCCGTCGCCAGCAGCGTGACCAGCTTCCAGGCCTACGGCCTGGGCGTGTACTGCTACTTCGACGTGAACCCGAGCGAGGTCAGCGCGAACGCGCTCACCTCACCGACCTCATCCGGGGTCCAGTGGCACGACATGGTCACCGTCTCGCTGGGCGGCACCGGAACCATCGAGCACATCATCAACGGCACGGGCGCCACGGTGGACTCGGGCAGCACTGTGGCCGACCTGACTAGCTACAACTGAGCACGACGGGACAGGACCCCGGCCGCATCCGGGCAGAGCCGATGCGGCCGGGTTCCCCCCGGGACGCTCAGAGTTAGGCGATCACCCGGGCACGGCCAGGTATCGAGCGAGGTAATCGGTCACCTCGCGCGCGTCGTCCTCTATGCCGTAGATGAACGTGGACTTGCGGCGCCGCAGCACGGGCAGCCCCAGCGCGTACAGCCCCGGGCTGTCCACCACACCGCCCTCGTGGCGAAGCTGGCCCTTGGCGTCGACCACGGGCACGTCGAGCCACCCGTAGTCCGGCCGGAAACCCGTTGCCCACACGATCGCGCGGATCTCGCCGCTTTGCAGGTCGAGCTGCAGCCGCGTCGACTCCGGCACGCGTGTCGGCGGGAAGCGCTCGGGAGGGCCGACCTCTGCGTCGCGCCCGCTGGTCTGGGCCCACTCGTCGAACGTGTCCAGCAGGCGCACCATCTTGAGGTCCGCGAGCGAGAACATGTTGCGCAGTCCGCCGGAGAACAGCGCGCGGCCGTCCCGCACTGCTGCCCAGCGCCCCACCAGCTCGACGCCCATCGAGGTGAGCGCGTTCAGGTCGAGCGTCGCCCGCTCGGGAGTCCCGACGAGCTGCGGTGAGGGCAGCCGCCGGGCCCGCGTGAGGTCCTCGAGCTCGTCGTACCTCTGGTCCCAGACGCCCGACGCGTCCATCCACCACAGCACATCGCGCCCGCGGTACGTGCGTGGCAGCCGCACGTGCTCCCCCACCGAGAGTGTTACCGGCCTGCCCGACTGCCGGAGCTCGGCGGCCAGTTGAAGGCCGGTCGCCGAGGCTCCAACGACGAGCACTCCCCCGTCGGGGAGCTGGGCGGGGTGCCGGTAACCGAATGGCGTCAGCTGCTCGACGGACGGGGGCACCGCATCGCGCAGCGCCGGCACCGCAGGCTGGTTGCACGCGCCGCTCGCGATGACGACGGTCCGGGCGTGGATCTCGCCGCTGCTGGTCGCCAGGCGGTATCCGCCGTCGGCCAGCCGCACCGACGTGACATTCACGCCGGTGCGGACCGGAGCAGCCGAGACCTTGGCGAAGCGCTCAATGAACTCGGTCACTTCGCCCATCGTCATGTAGCCGTCCGGTTCCAGCCCCTCATAGCGAAGGCCGGGCAGGCGGCTCTGCCAGTTGGGCGTGAGCAGCCGCAGGGAGTCCCAGCGTTCGCGGCGCCAGGAGTTCGCCACCTCGCCGCGCTCGAGCACGACGTGATCGATCGACCGGTCGCCGAGGAAGCGGCTTGCCGCGAGGCCCGCGTGCCCCGCGCCGATGACGACCGTGGTAAAGCGCTCGATGGCTGGACCTCAGTGCTTTCTGGAGCGCGCGCGTCGGACGAGCCGCCGCGCGGCCGCTCAGGCGACCTCGACGGTGACGTCCGTCGGGTTCGTCAGGGCGTCGAACACGGCCGAGCGCTTCACCGACTGGGCCACCAGCGCCTCGATGTCCTGCCGCGACGCGTCCGCGTCGATGTTGAACGTCACCTTGATGTCGTTGTAGCCGTTGCGGACGTCGCTGTCGGCACCGAGGATCCCGCGGATATCGTGCCCGCCCTCGACCGTGGACTCGACCGAGCGCAGCTGGATGCCGCGGTTCTCGGCGACGGACGCTATGCCGCCCGTCAGGCAGCTCGCCAAGCCGACGAGGAGGTACTCGATCGGCGTGATGCCGTTGTCCTCGGCCGCGAAGACCTCGGGGTGATCGGCTTCGAAACTCCACTCTTCCTTGTGGTTCTGCTCCTGCCCGAGGCCGAAGAAGCTCTGTACCTTGATCTGGCTGTGCACGCCGCTCTGCCACTTGGCCGACGCGCGCCAGGTGAACTGGGCTGCCTCGGGCGCGCCCTTGAGCACTTCGCGCGCGTCGAGCAGCGCCTGTACGTTAACCCCATTGGTGACGGTAGTCATTTCATGTCCCTTCGCTCTTATCCCCGATTCCCCACCAAGATGCTTGACAATACCTTGACCAGGGCAAGCTACGATAGCCCCCATGGCGGAGCCAGCCTCGACGCTCACGGCCGGCTCGGTCGGCACAGTCGAAACGCAATACCTTGACCTGCCGGAGCCGGTACGGCTCGACTGCGGGCGAGAACTACATCCTATTCGCGTCGCCTATGAAACCTACGGTGCCCTCGCACCGCAGCGTGACAATGTCATCCTGGTGTGCCACGCGCTCAGCGGTGACGCCCACGCGGCAGGCTTCGCAAAGACACCACCGGATGAGAGCACGCGCGACGGGTTCGCGGCCGAAGACCGCGACGGCACGGCCGGCAAGGGCCTCGGCTGGTGGGACGGGATGATCGGCCCGGGCAAGGCATTCGACACCGACCGCTTCTTCGTCGTCTCCACAAACCTGCTTGGCGGCTGCCGCGGGACGACGGGGCCGTCATCGATCGACCCGGCGACGGGCAAGCCGTACGGGCCGGACTTTCCCGTGATCACCGTCGCGGACATGGTGCGGACCGAGCGCGCGTTCCTGGACGCACTCGGGATCGAGCGACTGGCGGCCGTGGCCGGGGGCTCGCTCGGCGGGATGCAGGCGTTCGAGTGGGCGATCCTGTTCCCCGATCAGGTCGATGCGATCGTGCCGATCGCCAGCACGCACGCCCTCCAGCCGCAGGGGGTCGCCTGGAACGCGATCGCGCGTGAGGCCATCCTGCGCGACCCGGCCTGGCAGGGCGGCCGCTACTACGGCACGGGCCGGACGCCCGATGCGGGCATGGGCGTGGCACGGATGGTCGGCCACGTCACCTACCTGTCCGGGCCGGCGCTGGCCGACAAGTTCGGCCGTCGGCTGCAGTTCGCCGACGACATCCGCTACACGATCACCGAGCCGGAGTTCCAGGTCGAGAGCTACCTGCGCCACCAGGCCGACTCGTTCGTCAAGCGCTTCGACGCCAACACCTACGTCTACACGTCGCGCGCGCTGACGTATTTCGATCTCGCGCGGCAGTACGGCGGCGGGTCGCTGGCGCGGGCGCTCGACGGCGTTTCCGCGCGGACGCTGCTGATCGCATTCAGTTCCGACTGGCTGTACCCGCCGTCCGCGTCGGAGGAGATCGCCCACGCGCTGCACGCGGCCGGCAAGCACGCCGAACTCCACGTGATCGAGGCGCCCTACGGCCACGACTGCTTCCTGCTCGAGGAGGCGCGGCAGACGCCGATTATCCGCCGGTTCCTGGGCATGCATAGCCTGGCCGAAGGCGAGTGAGGGGCGGGGAGGGATGGGTGGGGAAGACGAGATTGGGAACGAGGAAGGATCCAACGTGACCGACAATGGCTCGCGGCCCGAGGAAGCGCGCGCTTTCGGGTTCGAGACGCGGCAGCTGCACGCCGGGCAACGGCCCGACCCGAACACGGGAGCGCGTGCCGTGCCGATCTTCCAGACGACCAGTTACGTGTTCGAGGACCCGGAATCGGCGGCGGCATACTTCAACCTGCAGGAGTACGGGAACACGTACTCGCGCATCATGAATCCGACCGTCGCGGTGTTCGAGGAGCGGGTGGCGAACCTCGAGGGCGGCTGCGGTGCGGTCGCGTTCGCCAGCGGGCTCGCGGCGCAGGCCGCCGCGCTGTTCACGCTGCTGGAGCCGGGTGACCACATCGTCTCGTCCTCGGCGCTGTACGGCGGGACGGTGAACCAGTTCAAGCACGTGCTGCGCAAGATGAACGTTGAGCTGACGTGGGTCGATCCCGACGACCCGGATGCCTGGCGGGACGCGATCCGCCCGAACACGAAGGCGTTCTTCGCCGAGACGATCGGTAACCCCGCCGGGAACGTGCTGGATATCGAGACTGTCGCGTCGATCGCGCACTCCAGCGACCTTCCGCTGATCGTGGACAACACGTTCGCGACGCCGTATCTGTGCCGCCCGATCGAATGGGGCGCCGACATCGTGATCCACTCGGCGACCAAGTTCATCGGCGGGCACGGCACCAGCATCGGCGGCGTCGTCGTCGAGGCCGGCACGTTCAACTGGTCCAATGGGCGGTTCCCGGTGGTCGCGGACCCGTCCCCCGCCTACCACGGCCTGCAGTTCCATGAGACATTCGGAACGTATGGGTACCTCATGAAGCTCCGCGCCGAGACCCTTCGCGACCTCGGCGGCGCACTCTCGCCGTTCAACGCGTTCCTGTTCCTGCAGGGGCTCGAGACGCTCTCGCTCCGGATGGAACGCCACGTCAACAATGCGATGGTGGTCGCGGAGTACCTCAGGACCCATGAGCTGGCGTCTAACGTGACCTACCCCGGCCTGCCGTCGAGCCGGTACCGGCCGCTGGTGGAGAAGTACCTGCCGCGCGGCGCCGGGGCGGTGTTCTCGTTCGACTGCGCCGGCGGCCGGGACGGCGGGCAGGACCTGATCCGGGGCATGACGCTCTGGTCCCACCTGGCGAACGTCGGCGACGCGAAGAGCCTCATCATCCACCCGGCCAGCACGACACACCGGCAGCTGAGCGACGACGAGCTGCGGGCGGCCGGTGTCGGGCCGGGGACCGTGCGGCTGTCGGTCGGCACGGAGTCCGTCGAGGACCTGATCTGGGATCTGGAACAGGGCTTCACGTTCGTCGCCGCCACGGCGCAGAAGAAGGTAGCGACGGCATGACCGATCTCGCCCGGTACCAGGACCCGCTGACGATCCAGCGGGTTCTCCTCACGTCCAAGACGATCGCGATCGTGGGCCTGTCCGACAACGAGCTGCGGGCCAGCCACTTCGTCGGCTACTACCTCAAACGGCACGACTACCGCGTGATCCCGGTCAATCCGCGCCAGACCGAGATCCTCGGGCAAAAGTGCTACCCGAGCCTGCTGGACGTCCCCGAGCCAGTGGACATCGTGGACGTTTTCCGCGCGCCGGACGCGCTGCCAGGGATCGCGCGGGACGCCGTGGCGATCCACGCCGGCACGCTCTGGTGCCAGTTCGGCGTGATCAACGCCGACGGCGCCCGGATCGCCGAGGAGGGCGGCCTGACGGTGATCATGGACCGCTGCCTCAAGGTGGAGCACGCACGCTACCTGGGCCGGATGCACTGGCTCGGCTTCAACACCCAGCGCATCACATCCGTCCGTTCCGGGATCCAGTAGCCTTTTTGTGGTGACAGCTACCTCGCCACTGGCAGATGAAGACCTGGTCGCCGTAGCCGGAGAGCGGGAGACGCTCGAAGGGTTCCTCGAGTACCACCGCAAGGCGCTGAGCGGAAAGCTTCGCGGCCTGTCCGAGGAGGACGCCCGGCGGCGCCTGGTGCCCTCGCTGACCACCATGCTCGGGCTGGTCCGGCACGCCGCGGCCGTGGAACGCAACTGGTTCCAGCACTACCTGGGCGGCAGGCCGCGCGAGGAGATCACCGGGAACGCCCGCGGTGACGCCCCGAGCTGGGACGTTGCTGGCCAGACCATCGCCGGCGTCATCGCCGAGTTCGACAGCGCCTGCGCGGCATCCCGGCAGATCGCGGCGAACTTCGCGCTGGATCAGACGGTGCCGCATGACCAGCTGGGCGAGGTATCACTGCGCTGGATCTACGTGCACATCATCCGGGAGCACGCCCGGCACATCGGGCATGCCGACATCATCCGGGAGCAGCTCGACGGCGCGACCGGCGACTAGCAGGCGAGCCGACGCCCTCAGCCGGTGGTCGGCGGGTCTCCGCTATCCTCGCCGACCCCCGGGAGGTAGGGCGTGACCATCTCGATAAGGCGCTGTGGCACGGTAGCCAGCCGAGCGGCGGCGGCGCGCATGTCTTCGTCGGTCGTGCTGCCGATCAGGTCGGTTTCCTCGGCGGTGAAGGGCCTGCCGTCGCGGTGCACGAATCGCTGGTCGGCGCCGTCGCCCTTTACCTCGAAGTCGGTGAGCAGCGCGACTACTTCGGGTCGAGCGGCCATGGTGATTCCCTCTCTTGGCTTGCGCGGGCGCTCAGCGAGCCGCCCCGTGGCGACCTGCCCCAGGGCCACTCTTGCACAAGAATCAGCCGCTGCAGGTGGCCGACCCAGTCGGTATCCGGCCGACCTGTCCCTGCGGCTTAGCGTGGTGATCATTAGCCGGCGGCGGATATCCTGAATGACATGGAGAGCAGCCGGGCGAGTGACAAAATCCCCGGAGCTAGGGTGCGCTTCAAGCGCCCGGTACCAGCCGAGGTCTCATCCGGCGCCAGGCCACGGGAGTGGCTGGCGCTCCCTGACGGGGCTGTCCAGGAAGCCAAGACCGAGGGGCCCGCTCTTGCTCTGGTCGGAACTCCCCTGCCGTATCAGCCAGGCCGCGCCGAGCGGCGCAGCGGCACGCCCAGCGAGGTCATAACAGCCGACCGCGTGCCTAATTCGTGCACGTGCTCGTGGGCATATTCTCACGGAAAACTGACTTTGAAACACTATAACGCGGCATGCCAGGTACACCCGGCCTGAGAACGAGCCCATGATTCGCCGGGCCGCTGAACTCGAGCGTCACCCGTTCCGACATGCCGCCGAGAGAATTGTGGAACTCGCTGATCTGCTGGATTAGCTCATCACGCCCTAGGCGGCGGTCGCGGGCCCAGAAATTACAGCACGGCACGACCAGCACGGCCACCGTTGCCGCAGATTCGACGACGCTCCGCAGAGCCTGGTCGGGGTGCAGACCCACGACCAGGTCGTAATAGTCGGCCATCGCCGGCGTATAAAGCTCGGCCCTGGCCGGCACCCCTTTCAGCGCCCAGCCGCGCGGATCAACAACCTCCGCCTCGAAGCCAAAGCGCTTGCGGAGTATCCGGGTCAGCATTCCCTGGCCGCCGGCCACGTCAGCGACGTACCGCGCACCCGGAAAGCGATCGGCTATGAAACGCGCGACCACCTCGAAGCGGGCCGGATCTCCGTGAAAGCGGTGCCGGGTCATCAAGCTCCCAACCGCGGGCGTGCCGCCAGACTACTGGTGCGAGCGGCGCGGCCGGAGCTTGATCCAGGCCAGGATGCCAACGCCCGCCAGCAGCAGCAGCCACGGCGAGAACAGGAGGTGTACGACGGCGCTGAAGATGATGATGGCGATGATGGCGACGGCGACGAGGGCGATGAGCGCGAACATTTTGATCGTTCTCCGTTGGTGTCGTAGTGGTTTTGCCGACACCTCAAGACTGCCGCCGCCGGCTGCCCGCGCCAATCGGGATCAGCCCCGGTTCAACCCGGAGATTCATCCCGCACGCATCCGGGTCATCCCGGGCCCGGCAGGTACTGTTCTGCTGCCCATGGCCGACCCGGGCCGTCTTCGCCGCCCGGTGGTCTCCCTGACGCCGGGGCGCAGGGGGCCGAGCGGCTTGCTGGGTTTTGTGGTCCTGGACGGTGTGGCTCACGCACGCGAGGACATCCGGATGGTGCGCCGAGGGTGCACCAGATTCTCCGGTAGTGTCTGCGACATGGCCCATTAGGGGGCGGCATGTCACTGGGCGCTGACGTTGTCAATGTCATCATCGGCGTCGTCGGGTCGCTGATATCGCTGTGGCTGCTGTTCAGCATCAAACCAAGTCTGCGGCTCACCTGGGAGGTGGGATTCCGCTCCATCAAGTGGTGGAAACGACTCCCTGACGGCTGGTACTTCTGTTCTCGATCAGGGTTGCAGAAAGAGCAGTCACCCATCAACTATGAGACCACCTGCCAGGAGTGCAAGACAACACTCGTTCATTACAGGGTGGAGATCGAGAACCTCGGACTGGGCAAGGTAGCGGACCTAGAGTCGCGGCTATGGCGAATCGGGAAGAAGAACACGCTTGGCAACCGCGAAAGGATAGAGCTCAAGAACAGCGAATTGCTGGAGCTTAACGGGAAGTGGCGCGAGGCCTGGCGAACCGGCGAGGAAATCACGGAACGAGTCGGCGACAGGTTTTACCATTTCTTCATCCCGTGCGAGGTATCGAAAGAGCCCCTGGGCAGCGACGAATACTACTTGCTCCAGGTCTGGTCAAGGCACGGCTTTACCAACTTTGGCCGCGTGCACAAGCTTAGGATTCACGCCGGCGACGCCGATCCCTCAGATAGGTTCAGCCGTTTCAAGGTCGAGGCCCCTGACGCCAGACGGCGGAGAAGCCGTGTGTTTGCGACCGTGGCGACGCTGATCGCCACGGTCTTTGCTAGTCGCGCATCGCGCCGGGCCGCCAGGGCACGGAAGCAGGAGGCCAAGAACGGTCCCACTCTGTCCGGGTAAGCATTGCCGTGATGCGCAGGCATGCGGACTCGGCTGCTGCCGAAGCCAGCCCCGACACCTGGTGTGCCATAGTTACGGCATGCCGTCCTCTCCAGGTCATGCGCCGGGCACCAAAGGCAGTAATCAATGGATGCCACTTAAGATCACATACGCCGAGCCGACACCCGCCAGGGTCAACTCGAGTCACCGGGCCTTCCGGTATCGACTCGCCTCTGGGCAAATCAATTTGGCCAAGGGGCACATTGGCGGCTTCGGTAAGGTTGACGACCCTGCTGCCCGGAAGCAGATCAAGGCAGTCCGTCTGGAGGTAGCGCCAGCATCGGATGTCGTCATGTTGAAACGTCACGACGCTAAGTACCGCTACTTCAAGGCCGAACTTGGGCTGAACATGATCATACCGAAGGGAAAAGTGACGCTTCTTCGCTTCATCGTTGCACTATCCCAACCTGGCGACGAGACTAGGGCAGAGGACTCCATAACCCTTGACGGCTTCCCGCACAGCGACGTTGACCAGAAGGCTCTGCTGCCAGGTAAGGTCACGCTCTCTGTTAGTAAAGCGCTGCGGTTTGTCCCTGTAATAGGTCACCTTCCGATACCTGTTGACCTCGAATTGGGACCGTGGGAGTTCCAGCTGGGCACAATACGAAAGATCAAAGTTCAGTTTAGCGGCGGGCTCACCCCGAAGCCGGAGTGGTTCGTGCGTAAGAGCGCCCTAGCCGGTGAGTTTCGGGTCGCGCTGATAGTGCGCTGCCCAGCGACATGCACGACCCTGGAGGCTGGCGTCCAAGCATACCTTCGCTACGACCCCGGCTTCTGGAGTAAAGCCGACATATACACCCAGCAGATAAGCATCCCCCTTCTAAAATAGGGCCTTTCCCGAAGGCAGGTGGAGCGGGAAGTTCTGGTCGAAGACGTTCTCGGGATCGTAGGTGGCCTTCAGCTCGCGGAGCCGGGCGAGGGTGCTGCCGGGAAACGCGTCATGCAGGCGCTGCGAGCGCTGGTCCGTCTCGAAACTGAGGTAGAGGCCGTCCAGGTGGTGGCGCAGCTCGTCCCAGTGGGCGTGGAAGCGGCCGGCGTCCCCGCCCACGGAGGAGACGTTGAAGTTCTGATGGCGGTGCGCGTAGGCGGTGGCGTCCGGGTCGACGTCGTTGACCGCGCCGCCGACCGCGCGGATCGCGACCCACGGGGCCGCCCCGGTGCGCAGTCCGGCCGCGATGCCCTCGTTCAGTTGCGGCTCCAGGTGCACGGCCAGGCCGTTGCTGATCAGCGGTTCGGCCTGCCCGCCGTAGTGCGTGGCGTCGTGCGGCGCCACGACCGCCGCGTACGGCAGGACCTGTGCCTGCTGGTCCAGCACGGGCGCGACCGACAGCAGCGGGGTCAGCGCAGCCACGGCGGCGTCGGTGTCGTCATTGGCCAATACCGTGATGGCCTGGGCGGCCGGCGGCGAGCCGCCCCGCCCGGCGAACGCGTACAGGAAGCTGGTCAGCTCTCGCGGCGCGGCCTCGACGAGCTTGCCCCAGCGCTCCAGCAGCGCGGCCGTGTCCGAGGCGTCGTAGACCATCTGGGCGAGGACCACGTTGCCGACCGGGTAGGCGTCTAGCTCGAAAGCGGTGACGATGCCGAAGTTGCCGCCGGCGCCGCGCAGTGCCCACAGCAGGTCCGGGTTCTCGTCGGCGTCGGCGCGGACGATCTGGCCGTCGGCCAGCACCACTTCGGCGCCGGTGACGTGGTCGATCGTGAGCCCGAACTTGCGGACCAGGAACCCGATCCCGCCCGCCGTGGCCAGTCCCCCTACCCCGACGTCGCCGTAGTCGCCGCTGCTCATCGCCAGGCCGGATGGCGCGAGCGACTGCGCCACGTGTCCCCAGCTCGCCCCCGGCCCGACCCGGACCCGGGTGCCGTTCAGGCTGACGCTGTCGAGCCGGGAAAGATCGATGACGATCCCGCCGTCGTTGGTGGACCGTCCGCTGATTCCATGACCTCCGGAACGCACAGCAAGCGGGACCTCCTGCTTACGGGCGAAAGCGAGCGCCTCGGCGACCTCCGCCGTCGTGCCCGGCCGCAGCACAAGACCCGGGCTGCCCGAGCGCATGTACGTGGAGCGCACCTTGGGATACGCCTTGTCCCCGGGTTCGACGGCCGTGGCCCGCAGCGCGGCTGGCACCGCGTCGTAGCCGATGCCGCCACGCCGGAGCTCAAGGGCTTTTGGGCCCCGCACCACCTGCCCGGACCGCGTGCCGGCCGCCTCTCGCTCGCGGGCGACGGCTTCCCGGAGCGCTGGCGCGACCTCCTCGCCCCAGGTCTGGATCGCCCGGGCGTCGTCGCTGGCCAGGATGAACGCGGATACGCCGTCGCGCAGGACGTACGGGAGCAGGCCGTCGACCGTGGCGTGCTCCGGCGCGATGTTCAGCAGGCGGCGGATCTCGCGCGGATCCCGGCCGGCCGCGGTGGCGGCCTCGTCGATGATCGCGTTGCCGCGTTCAAGGTCACCGGGCTTGAGGTAGAACAGGCTGGGCAGCCAGCCGTCGGCCTTCTCCCCGACCAGGCGCAGCATCCGCGGCTTGAGGACGCCGAGCCAGATGGACACGTCATGGGCTGGTGCCGGGCCGCGCTTGGCGCCGCGGATCTTGTACTCCTGGCCGTCGGCGAAGATGCCGCCTCGCCGGTCGGCCTCCCAGGTGGCCCGGATGAGGTCGATCGCCTCGCTCAGGCCGGCCACCGCTTCCGAGGGCGACCGCCTTGGCCCGCCCATCGCCACGATCGCGTCCCAGAAGGCACCCGCGCCGAGGCCCAGCTCGAACCGGCCTCCGGACAATAGGTCCAGGCTGGCGGCCTGGCGTGCGAGCAGCACCGGCGGCCGCAACGGCAGGTTGATCACGTTGCCGGAGATCTTGATCAGCTCCGTGCTGGCGGCGACGTAGGACATCAGGGTCCAGGTATCGAGGAACGCGGGCTGGTACGGGTGATCCTGGAACGTCACCAGATCCAGGCCTGAGCGCTCGGACAGTTGTGCAAGGGCGACCGGCGTGTGCGGCTCCTCGTTCTGCGGGGTGATGAACGTGCCGAAGACGAGATCGTGCCCGTGGTCAGCCATGACCAGACTCCCAACGTCAGCTATCCTGATGCTAGTAACTTCTAGAATCGAAGTAGATATTCCCTGAGGGGGGGGACGGGCACGCGGTGGCCGCTGGCATGGATGTTCCGTCAGGAGCGTGCCATGGCCGCTGACGACGTCTCGGCGCAGGAGTGCGAGCCGGCCGCCGAGCAGCTGGCCCGTGCGTTCGAGTTCCTGGGCAAGCGGTGGACGGCGGTGATCCTCGGCCACCTGTCGCACGGGCCTGCCGGATTCCGTGAGCTGTCCCGCGGTATCGGCGGGATCAGCGACTCCGTCTTGTCCGAGCGGCTCGCGAGCCTGGCCGCGGGCGGCCTCATCACCCGCACCGTGTGCGACGGTCCCCCGGTAACTGTCATCTACCAGCTGACCGAACGAGGCCGGGCCCTCATGCCCGCGCTCGACCAGATAGCCAAGTGGGCTAGCGACAACCTTCGCTGGCCGGTCAGGACTGAGGGGCCCTATGGCTTTGCGGTACTGACGCATCGTCTCGCCGAACCAGCGATCGGTCTCACCCTCGTCAGCCATGCCCAGGCGTTCGGCCACCCGCTGGGAGGCGGTGTTGTCCAGGTCGGTGAGCGCGAGCACCTCGTCGATGCCGGTGCTCCCGGCCAGGGCGAGGACGACGCGCGCAGCCTCGGTCGCCAACCCCCGCCCCTGGAACTCTGGGTGCAGGTGCCAGCCCACTTCCACCAGGCCCGTGGGGCCATCCTCGTCGCTGAGCGGCAGCAGCAGAAGCGTTCCCACCGGCTGGCCAAGCTCGCCCGGTACCGTGCCTGCCGCGTACGGGACTATCGCCCACAGGCCGAATGGCGGCGAAAGACCGCGCTCGTGCTCGCGCCAGCGGCCCAGGCGCTCCCGTGCTTCGGCAATCGTGGCCACCGGCTTGCGGGGATGCGCGCCGAGCCAGCGCGCCACCTCTTCCCGCGAGTACACGTCGAAGAACGCCTCGACGTCAGACTCATCCCAGTGGCGAAGCAGCAGACGGCCCGTTCTGAGCAACTCCATAGCGCACAAAGGTTAACCGGACCAGCGCGCGGGGACGCCGAGGGTTGTGCCTAACGACGCCGCCCCGACCGTCACCATCAACAACGGCGCCGTCCGCGGCGTCATGGCCGGAGGCGGCTACTGCTTCCGCGGGCTGCCCTTCGCCGCTCCTCCCACCGGCGACCTGCGCTGGCGGGCGCCGCGCCCGCCCGCCGACTGGCAGGGGGTCCGCGATGCCACCCGCTTCGGGCCGAGCAGCCCGCAGCCGGACAATCCCGCCCTGACGGGTCCCACCAGCGAGGACTGCCTGTACCTCAACGTGTACACGCCGACGCTGGGGAGCGGCGAAGGTGGCCTGCCAGTGCTCGTGTGGATCCACGGCGGCCGCTTCACGCTCGGCGCGGGCCGGGATTACGACGGCACCAAACTGGCGGCGCTCGGCATCGTGGTCGTCACGGCCAACCACCGGCTCGGCGCCCTCGGCTTCCTCGCCCACCCTGCGCTGGCATCGCGGCCCGGCGGCCCGTCCGGTAACTACGGGCTGATGGACCAGCAGGCGACCCTGCGCTGGGTGCAAGACAACATCCGCACGTTTGGCGGTGACCCGGACAACGTCACGATCTCGGGCCAGTCGTCCGGCGGCCTGTCCGTGCTCGCGCACATGGTCTCCCGCGGTTCTCATGGGCTATTCCACCGGGCGATCGTGCAAAGCGGTTCCTTCGCGCTGACCCAGCAGTCTCTCGCCGCCGCAGAGGCCGACGGGGAGGCCTTCGCGGCCAAGGCGGGCTGCCCGGATCAGACGGCCCACGGTCTGCGCCGCCTGCCGGTCGCGGATCTCGTGAGCAGCTTCCCGGGCGCGGCGATCCCGGGCGTCGTCGACGGCGAGGTGCTCGAGGAGTCGCTCGGGACGGCGCTGGCCGCCGGGCGGTTCGCCCGGGTGCCAATCCTCAACGGGACGAACCACGATGAGGAGCGGGTTTTCGTCACCGGTGCCGAAACCGTCGTCGACGGCTGGTTCGTGCCGATGTGCGAGCCGGTGACCGCCGAGAGCTACCAGCGCGTGATCGCCACGGTATTGAGCGTGCCCGCCGTGCGGGCCGCGGTGATCGCGGCCGAGTACCCCCTCGGCGCGTACCCATCGCCGCCGGTCGCCTTCAGCACCCTGCTCAGCGACGCCTACTTCGCGTGCCCGGCGCTGCAGATCGACCGGTGGACCTCAAAGTGGGTACCGACCTTCGCCTACGAGTTCAACGACGACAACGCGCCGCTCCGCTATCCGCCGCCGCTGACCGGCCCGCCCGTGGCGACGCACAAGTCCGAGTTCCCCTACCTGTTCGACCTGCCAGACGCGCCACTCCAGGAACCGCTCAGCCCCGACCAGCAGGCGTTGGCGGCCACCATGCGGGCCGCCTGGGCGAACTTCACGGCCAGCGGCAACCCGGCGTCCGGTGCCGCGGGCTGGCCAGCGTTCGGCGCGGACGGCACCCAGGTGCTGTCGCTCGTTCCGCCGCGGCCGCGGGTCGAGACGGACTTCGCGGCCAGGCACCACTGCGCGTTCTGGGACGCCGGGTAACGCTGGCCGACGGCCATCGTCGCTCCGGTTGGCGTCGTGTTCGCCGCCTGCTGCCCGCGGATCACTCAGGCTCGCGCGGCGCGGGGCGACGCTCGATCTCCTGCAGGTAATAGCCGATGCCTTGGAGGTGGCGGAGCATTCTGTGCCGGGCCACGGAGCTGTCGCCGGCGACGATCGCGTCAACGATCCGGCCATGTACGTGCCGGACATCCGCCTGGCGGGCAGCGGCCACGGTCGGGTCGGCCGGAGTGATCCCGGGCGTGAGCAGGGCCAGCACCTCCACGAACAGGCGCAGCGCCGGGTTGCCGGTCAGCTCGGCGATGACCAGGTGGATGCGGCTCGAGCCTAGATGGCCGCTCTCATCCTGCAGCTCGGCCTCCTCCTCGAGAGCAGCGCGGAGCAGGTCGATGCCCTTCTCGTCGATGCGCTGCGCCGCCAGGTCGGCGGTCTGCAACTCCAGCGCGGTCCGCGCTTCAAATATGTCGTCCGCGCCAGCGCCGAAGAACTGAAGGTGAAGAGCCGCGGCTCGCGCCACCGATGACGCGCGGGGGGCCGTGACAACCAGGCCGCCACCCGGCCCGCGGCGCATCTGCGCCACCTCATCCTGCTCGAGCAGGCGGACGGCCTCACGAAAAACCGCGCGGCTGACGCCAAGCTCCAGCATTAGCCCCGGCTCTGTGCCAATGACCTGCCCCACCGGGAAGCCCTTGGCGGCGATCATCATCTGGAGACGCTGAGCAACAGACCCAGCGAGCTTTCCGCCATCCTTCAGCCCGCTCACGTGTGCCGGGAGCGTCACCGCTCCTGACCTATTCCTCACGTTATCGGGCACCGATTTAGTTTACAGGACAACTTTGTCTCGGCCGGAAGATGAGCGAGTCTGGGACGGACGGCTGCAATTGTTGGCTACGGTTACCGGCCATGGCTCGCAGCCATCTGGCTATCCACTTGGAGTACCGGAGATCTGCAGGCTGGTCATTGTCGCGCTTTGGTGCGAGCAGCGCGAGAATCGCTCATACATGGAACCCGAGACGCACTACGCCAAGTCGGGGGGCCTTCGCATTGCCTATCAGGTGATCGGTGAGGGGCCCGATCTGGTGATGGTCCCGGGGCTGACCTCCCACTTGGAGATCCAGTGGCGAGACCCCGGCTACCGCCGATTCGTGCGCTCGTTGTCGTCCTTCTGCCGGCTGGTGCGGTTTGACAAGCGCGGCACCGGGCTGTCTGACCCGGTGGCCGAGTCGCCAACGCTGGATCAGCGCGTGGCCGACCTGATGGCGGTCAGCTCCGCGGCCAGGTGCCGGCGGCCAGTAGTGCTGGGCTTCTCCGACGGGGGCCCGATCGCCATTACCCTGGCCGCAGCTCATCGGCGATCGGTGCGGGCGCTGATCCTCTATGGCACCTCGCCGCGGCGCCCGCCCGGCCGGGTGATGCGGCAGCTTCGGGTGATGGCGCGGCAGTGGGGCCAGGGGGATTCGCTGGGGATGTTCGCCCCGACGCTGGCCGGTGAGCTGGCACGCCACGACCGGGCCGTGTTCGAACGGGCATCGGCGAGCCCGGCCATGATCAGGGCACTGGTGGAGTCGCTGACCGTCACCGATGTCAGGAGCCGCCTGGCTGAGGTGGCCGTGCCCGCCCTTGTGGTGCACCGGCGGTCGGATTTCGTGCCGTTCTCCGAGGCCGAGCTCTTGGCCAGGGGCATCAGGGGAGCGCGGTTGGTGGGGCTGGAGGGCAGCGATCATCTCCCGTGGGTCGGGGACGTCAGTGGCGTCCTGTCTCCCATGGCCGAATTCGTCGCCGAGGTCTCCGGACCTCCGGCACAGCGGGTGGTGGCGGTGCCGGCGGCCCGGCCGCGGCGCCCCGTGACCGGCTGGGAGGCATTGACCGACGCGGAGCGGCGGGTGGCCCAGCTGGTGGCCGGTGGCCTGGCCAACCGCGAGGTGGCCGAGCGCCTGTTCCTGTCCCGGTACACGGTGGAGACTCATCTGAAGCACGTGTTCACCAAGCTGGGCGTGTCGTCTCGCGCCGAGCTTGCCGCCCTGGCCCCGCGAAATACCTGAACTCAGGGACGCTGGCCCATCACCGGGGCGGCACAGTTCCACGTATGGACGGCATGACCGACGACGTGGTGGTGGTCGGCGGCCGGTGCGCGGGAGCACCGACCGCCATGCTGCTGGCGCGCGCCGGGCTCTCGGTACGGCTCCTGGAGCGATCTGCGCACCTGGGCGACGTAGTTTCCGGCCATCTGATCAAGCCGGCGGGAGTTGCCCGGTTGCGCCGGTGGAACGTGCTGGACGCCGTGCTCGCCACCGGCTGTCCCCGGCTCGGCGACCGGGTGCTGTGGCTGGGCGGCCAGCCACAGCACGCCCCGGCGCCCGAGCCGGGCACCGCTCCGATAGCACCGCGCCGGACGGTGCTTGACCCGATCCTGCTGACCGCGGCCGCGCAAGCGGGGGCCGAAGTCGAGATGGGGGTGTCCGTGCACGGCCTGCTACGCCAGGGCGGACGAGTCACCGGAGTCACGACTTCGGCCGGGGACCGTCGCGCACGCCTGGTGATCGGCACGGACGGCCGCAACTCCCGGATCGCCCGGCTGGCCGGGGCCAAGACCTACCATGACCACCCGGCGGTCACGTTCGGCTACTACACCTACTGGCGCGGCTGCCCGGCCGCGGACGTGCACGCCTGGCTCGAACCCGGCAGGTTCTTCGGCATCTTCCCGGTCGGTGGCGGGCTCGCGCTCGCCTTCGTGCAAGGGCCACGCGGCGAGTACCCCGCATTCCGCCGCGACCCCCTGGCCGCCTACGTCAGCGAGCTGCGGTCGCGTCCCGCGCTGGCCACCCTGCTCGCCGACGCGGTCATCGCTGAGCGGCTGCGCGGCACGGCAGCCCTGCCCACCTTCTTCCGGACGCCATCAGGGCCCGGCTGGGCGCTGGCCGGCGACGCCGGCCACCACAAGGACCCCCTCATCGCCCGGGGGATCGCCGATGCCTTCCGCGACGCGGACCTGCTGGCCTCAGCCGTTGTGGCCGGCTGGCGCGGCGACCTGGACGCAGCGCTGGCCCAGTACGGGCGTCAGCGCGATCAGTGCGCCATCCCGCTCAGTGATGCGAACCTGGGCATCGCCCGGCTGGACATGGCGGCCGGGGCGCTGGGCTGTGCCTGGTTCCAGATGACCGGGCTCGAGCAGGCACTCGACGACCCGGCGGCCGTCGGCAGCTAGCCACCTTACGCGTCGCGCAGCGTTGGTGGTGCCTACCGGACCGGGAGCGGGCTGCACTAGCCACTAGTGCTGCGCAAGCTCTGGGGCGGCCGCCGGTCCGGCCGGGACCAGCGGGCCGGAGAGCCTGCCCCGGATCACGGTGGCCGCGACGACCGAGGCCAGCAACGTAAACCCGGCCGCGACGGCCATGGCCAGGTCGTAACCGGACGTCAGCGCCTGCGGGCCGGAGTCGCGGGTCAGCGAGGCGGTGTAGCTGGCCGCGACGGCGGAGATGACGGCCAGGCCGACCGCGCCGCCGATCTGCTGCGCGGTGGTGATCAGCCCGGAGGCGAGGCCAGCCTGGCGGGCCGGCACCCCGGAGGTGGCGGCCGCGTACGCCGACGGGTAGCTCATGCCGAAGCCCACCGGCATCACCAGCAGGGCCGGCAGCAGGTGCAGGAAGTAGTTTCCGTGCACGGGCAGGAAGCAGACCCACGCCATGCCGGCGGCCACCAGGGCCGGGCCGAGGATGAGGTAGCGCCGGTACCCGTGGCGGGCGATCAGCCGGCGCATCTGGGCGGCTACCGGGCTCATGACCACCGGGACCGGGAGGAAGGCGAGTCCGGTCCCGATCGCGCTGTAGTGCTCCACGAGCTGCAGGTAGAGCGTGATCAGGAAGAACATGCCGAGATTGCCCGCGTAGACCGCCGCCATCGCCGCGTTGGCCCCGGAGAGGTTCCGGTTCCTGAAGATGGCCAGCGGCACCAGCGGGCTGGGCACCCGCTGCTCGTTCACGGCGAACAGCGCCAGCAGGGCGAGCGAACCGGCCAGCGCCGGCAGCGTCCGGCCGCTGGCCCAGCCCCAGTCCGGGGACTGGCTGAAGTAGAACACCGCCGCCATCAGCCCGGCCGTGACCAGGAATGCTCCGGGCACGTCGAGCCTGGCCCGGGTTTCCCCGGGCGCATAGGCCGGCACCACCCGGGCGATCACCACGTTCATCGCCACGCCGACCGGCACGTTGATGAAGAAGTTCCACCGCCAGCCCGCGTACGAGGTCAGCACGCCGCCGAGCAGCAGGCCGACTGCCGCGCCGGCGGTCGCGATCGTCGACCAGTAGCCGAGGGCCTGGTTGCGCTGGGGCCCGTCGCCGAAGGTGGCCAGCACAATCGACAGCGCGGCCGGCGACATCAGCGCTGCGGACATGCCCTGCGCGCCGCGCAGCACGACCAGCAGCGCCGGATCCGGGCTGATCCCGACGAGGAACGAGCAGACGGTGAACGCCACCATGCCGACCAGCAGCATCCGGCGCCGCCCGAACAGGTCGGCCGCGCGCCCACCGAACAGCAGGAACCCGCCGAACGTCAGCACGTATGCGGTGACCACCCAGCCGATCGCGGCGTTGCCGAAGTGCAGCTGCACCTTGATGACGGGCAGCGCGACGTTGGTGACCGTGACGTCCAGGATGACCATGAACTGGGCGATCGCCACGCAGGCGAACACCAGCCACTTCGACCGTTGATTATCCATGGCCACCAGCCTGCTGCCGTTCATTAGCCTGGTACAGGCAAGCATTTATACTGGTACCAATGCCACCAGTGACAACGTCGGCCGAGGTGATCTGATGACAGACATGGTCCAGCGAGAGGAGCTCGCCTCGTTCCTGCGGTCACGGCGTGAGGGCACCGACCCGGTCAGCGTCGGCCTGCGGCCGGGCCCCCGGCGGCGGACGCCCGGGCTGCGCAGGGAGGAACTGGCGCAGCTGTCCGGGATCAGTGTCACCTGGTACACCTGGCTCGAGCAGGGCCGCCACATCACCGTCAGCCGCGAGGTGATCGAGAGCCTGGCGCGCGTGCTGCGGATGACTCCGCCCGAGCGCGAGCACCTGTTCACCGTGGCAGGCCAGGCCCTGCCCGCCCAGACCGTCGGGCCGCCGGAAGTCGACGACACCCTGCGGCGTCTCGTTCAGGCCCTCGACCCCAGTCCCGCCTTCGTCGTCAACCCCTGGTGGGACCTGCTCACCTACAACGAGACCTACTCCTTCCTGCACGGCGGCCTTGACGCCCGCCCGCCCGCCGAGCGCAACGTGCTGTGGCTGTTCTTCGCCACCGACCCGGCCCGCTCCCTGATCGTCAACTGGCCCGACGAGGCCCGCCAGCTCGTCGGCCAGCTTCGCGCGCGCCTGGCCCAGTACCCCGGCGACCCCCGCGGCCCCGAGCTCGTCGCCGCCCTCACCGCAGCCAGCCCCAAGTTCGCCGAGCTCTGGCAGCAGCACCCGACCGCGCGATTCCGCGGCTACCGCAAGAGTTACCGGCACCCGACCGCGGGACCGCTCAGCCTCGACATCATCGCGCTCACCGCTTCCAGCAACGAGCAGCAGCACCTCACCGTGCTGCTGCCAGCCGACCAGGCCACCGCCGACAAGCTCGGCCAACTGCGCTGAGCGCGCCAATGTGCCGTAGACGTCCGCGGGAGGTGCGGCGAGGATGGCACCCATGACCACTCCGACGGGGGCCCAGGCCACGTACGCCGGCCGAATGCCTGGTCCCGACCCCGCGGCGGCCGCCGACGGCCAGGAGTTCGCGGTGCTTGGCGCCATCGAGCAGCGTGCGCTCTGGCTGTCGACCGCGATCGTCGACTACGCCAATAAGGTGCGGCCAAACCCGAGCGGGCTCAAGGTCGGCGGCCACCAGGCGTCCAGCGCATCCATGGCGTCGATCATGACGGCGCTGTGGTTCCGCCACCTGCGCGGCGAGGACCGGGTGTCGGTCAAGCCGCACGCGTCGCCGATGCTGCACGCGATCAATTACCTGCTCGGCAACCTTGACGCGTCCTACCTGACCCGGCTGCGCGAACTGGGCGGCCTGCAGGCCTACCCGAGCCGCTCGAAGGACCCTGACGCGGCCGACTACTCCACCGGCTCGGTCGGCATCGGCGCCACCGCGCCGATATGGGGTGCGATCGCACGCCGCTACGTCAGCCATCACTTCGGGCCCGACGTGGCCGGCGACGTCCGCGGCACCGGCCGCCAGTACTCGCTGCTCGGCGACGCCGAGCTCGACGAGGGGGCCTGCTGGGAGGCGATCATCGACCCGATGGTGGCCGAGCTGGGCGAGGTCGTCTGGATCGTCGACATGAACCGCCAGTCGCTCGACCGGGTGGTCCCCAACATCGGGATCCTCCGCATCGAGGGCATGTTCGCCGCGGCGGGCTGGCAGGTCATCACCGCCAAGTACGGCCACGAGCTGGAGCTGCTCTTCGCCCGGCCCGGGGGCCATGCCCTGCGGCGGCGCATCGACGAGATGCCCAACCCCGAATACCAGCGGCTACTGCGGCTGCCCGCCGGCAAGCTGCGTGCGAGCCTGCCCAGTGGCCCGGACGCCGACGCGATCGGCGCGCTGATCGCAGGCCTCCCCGACGACACGCTGATGTCCGCGTTCCGGAACCTGGGCGGCCACGACCTGCGGGCGCTGGACACGGCGCTGCGCGCCATCGACGACACGCGTCCCAGCGTGATCTTCGCCTACACGGTCAAGGGGTACGGGCTGGCAACCGAGGGCCACCCGCAGAACCACTCGTCCCTGCTGACCGCGGAGCAGCTTGCGCAGCTCGCGACCCGTTCCGGAATCGATTTGGCCGACCCCTGGGCACGCTTCCCGCCCGGCAGCCCCGAGGCCCTGGCCTGCGCCGAGGCGGCGGCCAGGCTGCGCCGGGCCCCGGTGCCCGCAGCACCGCCGATCGCCGTCCCGGCCGACCTCGGGCACACCCCGCGCGGCACCGGCACCACCCAGGCGGCGCTCGGCCGCACCCTGCTGGACCTCAACCGGGCCGCTCCCGAGGTGGGCAAGCGGATCGTCACGATCAGCCCCGACGTGAGCTCCAGCACGAACCTGGCCGGCTGGGTCAACAAGGTCGGTGTCTGGTCCCACGCCGAGCGGCCCAACTGGTTCGCCGACGACAGTGAGACGCTGCTGCAGTGGCGGGAACGGCCCTCCGGACAGCACGTGGAGCTGGGCATCGCCGAGGTGAACCTCGTCGGCGCGATGGGCGAGTTCGGCGCCACCTGGAGCCGGTGGGCGGCACCGCTGATCCCGATCGGCGTGCTGTACGACCCGTTCGTCGGACGGGCCCTGGAGCCCTGGTCGTTCGGTTGCTACGCGGGCGGCCAGTCGATCCTGGTGGGCACGCCGTCGGGCGTCTCGCTCGCCCCGGAGGGCGGCGCGCACCAGTCGATCACCACCCCGTCCATCGGGCTCGAGCAGCCGGAGTGCGTCGCGTACGAGCCCGCTTTCGCGATCGACGCGCAGTGGGCGCTGCTCGCGGCCATGACCCAGATCGGCCGTCCCGGCGGCAAGTCGGCGTACCTGCGGCTGTCCACCAGGCCGGTCGACCAGACCGCGGCCCAGGTGCCCGAGGACCCGGCCGGGCGGGAGCGCCGCCGCCGCCACGTGGTCGCCGGCGGCTACGCGCTGCGCCGGGCCGACGAGCCCGCCCTGACGATCGTCACGATGGGCGCGGTCGTGCCGGAGGCGCTGGCCGCGGCCGACCGGCTCGCCGCGATGGGCCAGCCGGCTGACGTCGTGTGCGTCACCAGCCCCGGCCTGCTCTTCGAGGCCGTGCAGGCCCGCCGGGGCCTGGTGGACTGCCCGGACTGGATACTCGACGCGATCCTCCCGGCCGACCGGGCGGCGCCGATGGTCACCGTGCTGGACGGCCACCCGCACACGCTGGCGTTCCTCGCGGGTGTCCGACGGGTGCCGGCCACGCACCTCGGGGTGACGAAATTCGGCCAGTCGGGCGACCTCGAAGACGTGTACCGCTACCACCACATCGATACCGACTCGATCATCGGCGCAGCGCTCGACCTGGTCGACTGAACACCGTGCTCTAGGAGGGCACTGAATAAAGGGGATGCCTGGCTTAGTGTGCTGCTGGCAGGTATCCGGTCATCTGGGATGATCGTTGCATGCAGGGCAGGGAGCGGTCGGACGGGCAGTTACTGGACGCGGGGATGCTGGTCGGGCATCTGGTGCCGGCGGGGAGCATGTTCGCGTTCTTGGCGGCGCATCGCCAGGAGCTGTTCGATGACGCGGACTTCGCGGACCTGTTCCCGTCAGGGAAGGGTCGGCCCTCGGTGCCGGCGAGCGTGATGGCCTCGGTGATGGTGCTGCAGGTGCTCCATGATTACTCCGACGCTGAGGCGGCCGAGGCGGCCCGCTGTGACCTGCGATGGAAGGCGGCGTGCGGGTTCCCGCTGGATCACGAGGGCTTTGATCCCTCGACGCTGGTGTACTGGCGGCGGCGGATCGCCGGGTCAGCGCGGCCGGACCGGATCAGCGACGCGGTCAGGAAGATCGTGGCGGAGACCGGTGTGCTGAAAGGCCGCCGGCGCCGGGCGGTGGACTCGACGATTCTGGCCGATGCGGTGGCTACCCAGGACACCGTGACCCAGCTGGTCGCCGCGATCCGCCGGGTGGGGCGGGTAGTGCCCGGGGCGGCGGAGCTGATCACGGCGGCCTGCACCGGGCATGACTACTCGGCGCCGGGCAAGCCACGGGTCGACTGGGACGACCCGCAGGCCAAAGACGCGCTCGTCTCGGCCCTGGTGAACGACGCGAACGCGCTCGTGGCGGCGCTGAAAGACCGGGAACTGGGTGAGCGGGCCGCCTCCGCGGTGGGGCTGCTGGCGCTGGTCGCCGGGCAGGATGTCGAGCCCGCTGAGGGATCGGACGGGACCGATGGACGGTGGCGGATCGCCCGGAAGGTAGCCGGGGGCCGCGTCATCTCCACCGTGGACCCAGAGGCGCGGCATACGCGCAAGTCACCAGAGAACCGCCGTGATGGCTACCGCGCCCACGTGGCTGCCTGCCCGCAGACCGGCATCATCACCGGTGAGCGGCTGACCCGGGCAGCCGGGGAGGAGAACAGCGACGCCGCCATCGCCGGGGAGTTCTTAGCTGGCCAGGCCGCCGGCGGCGGCCCGCCGTGTGAGTGGTACGGCGATTCCGCTTACGGCACCGGGGACCTGCGCGCGGCAATCAGGCAGGCCGGGCACACGGCGGTGATCAAGCCCCGGCCGCTCAAGCCTGCGGTCGAGGGCGGGTTCACCCTCGATGACTTCACCGTCGATGAGACCGCGCACACCGTGACCTGCCCGGCTGGCGTCACCCGGCCGGTCACCGCAAGCCGCAACGTCACCTTCGGCGCCGCATGCTGCGGCTGCGCGTTGCGCGCCCGCTGCACCACCAGCAAGCACGGCCGTGCGCTGATCTTGCACGAGCACGACGCGCTGCTGCGCGCCGCGCGCGCCGCCTGGGCAGCTCAGCCTGGGCTGTGTGAGGACTACCGGAAGTTCCGCCCCAACGTCGAACGGGTGATCTCCCAGATCGCCAGCCGCGGCGGGCGGCGCCTCAGACTCCGCTACCTCGGCACCGCCAGGAACAACGCCTGGCTCAAGCACCGCACCGCAGCCCTCAACCTGCGCAACCTCATCAGCCGCGGTCTCACCCGCGACAACGGGGCATGGGTGCTGGCCTGACCACCTCCGGCAGGCACCAGCGGCCGCTTGCAACCACCCCCGCATCCCTGCCAGGCTGGCCCCGGCGGGAAGAGCGACCACGTTGCTGGCCCGAAAGGGCCAGGCTCTCTGCCGCACAGACGGCCTTGTCGGCGCTCTTCCCGCCCCAAGACCACCGCATTATTCAGTGCCAAAAAAAAGAAAAAAAAAAAAGAAAAGAAACCCAAAAAAGAAAGAAAAAGAGAAACTCAGTGAGATATTAGGGGTGATTGTTTCTACGCTGCTCGGTGTGCTATCTGGACGTTGCTGGCTCTAGGGTGTGTCTGAGTGATGTACCGATCAGCTCGGCACCCGAAGATCATGTCAGCGTAGAGCCACCTGCCTCAGTTCTTATTGACTCAGCATTTGATCGGCAGCTTCTGCGGATCCCCCAGTTCGTCCGGGGTGACCAGCACCGGGCCATGGGGAGGAACTGGCTATGGCCTTCCCGGCGGTCCACTGGCTAGTGCGGAACTGGAGGTCCCGTGCCGAGACATCATTGGCGCAGACATAGCCCGCCACGTAATCGAGCGCATCGGCTGAGGAAACACATCTCGCGGTTCTTCCGATAACGACGCTGAGTTCCGCCTCGTAGTCAAGGTCCGTGACACCGGGGCACCCTCACCGTGGCACCGGGATCCGCGACCGAGTTGGCGAACTTGCAGAACAGCGGAGGGTCGCCCGGAACGGCAAGCCCGGTCTCGGCTGCATGGTCGCCGTAGTTCAGGCCGATGCAAATGATCTTGCCTGGCCTCGGCACGGGGGCGCGCAACTTCAGTTCGGCAAGCGTCCTCCGCTCGGGGCCATCACCATCGGCAGAGCCGGTTTCCAGGAAATCCATGATGTCGCGGCCGAGGGGAATTACCGCGTCGTTGTCTAGCCGGCCAAATCCGCCCTCATAGCTCACCAACTGCATGCGGAAGTTCCTCCCATGACGCTGCTTGGTTACGTTATTCGCTGGTGTACCCGCGGGTCATGCCGTGAGTTGCCAGGCCGAGCAAGCCTCGCAAATTGGACCGCTGGGCCCGGTTCAGCATGGTCTCGATGAAGGGCGCCCGGACAAAAGCACCTACGGCCAGCGACCGGACGTCTTCGAGCGACTCTGGCCACATTCCGACCACTCTGCCGTAGGCGTTCGTCCAGCGCTCCGTGTGGTCGGTGACGGGCCTGCATGCGCGCTCCCATGCGCGAAGCGCCCGTTCTATGCTGCTGATGCCCGACACGAACTCGGCCAGCGCGAGGCAGTTCGCGAAGGCAAGGTTCGCGGCCTGTCCCAGCCAGGGTGGCTGCCCGTGGGCAGCATCGCCGACGACCGCGACCCGGCCCGCCGACCACCGGGTGGCGTCTACGGTCTCGAAATTGTCCCACCTGCCCTCTGACCCGATTCGGCCGATGACGGACGCGAGAGCGGGATGGCTGGCTGACCAGCTGGCCTTGTTGACGGGGAGCTGCCGGCCTTCCGCGTCACTCTTCGGGCACACCATGCAGAGATACACGTCGTCGTTGCTGCACGGGTTGTAGAGGAGCCCGCGGCTTCCGGACCAGTGCTCTTCGGCAACGTCCTTTGCCTCGCCGGGCAGGCGGGGGATCAGCAGCCTGATCGCCCCGTTGCCCAGATCGCGCTTGCTCTTGGTCAGCCCGAGAGATTCCCGCAGCTTCGAGCGCAGGCCGTCTGCGGCCACCACCAGGCTGGCCCGCTCGGATGAGCCGCCGGCGAAGTAGACGGTGCCGTCTGGGTCGGCCCGCAGCGCCTGGGAACTCGTCACGATCTCGACGCCGGCTTGTTTCGCGCCTGTTTTCAGCGCCTCGTAGAGATCGGCGCGGGGCGGGACGATCAGCCGGTCGTACGGCGGCGTTTCCCTTCTGCGCAGCAGCCTGCCGCGGTGGTCCCGGATCTCCCATGCCGACATCCGCTGGCCGCGGAAGACTGCGGCATCCAGCACCCCGATTGCCTCCAGCGACCGGAGCCCGTTCTCCCAGAGCCAGATCCCGGCGCCGAACATTCGCAAGTCGGGCGCCTGCTCGTGCAGCCGCACGGACCATCCGCGCTGCCCGAGGGCCGTCGCCGCGAAGAGGCCGCCAAGGCCGCCGCCAACGATGAGAGCGTCCCGGGGGTACTCATAACCGGGCTGCCTGGTCTGGCTGCCAGCAGCGTCGTCTGGGCGGGGGCTAGCCGATGCCGGCGATGACATCAATCTCCACCTTCGCACCCGGAAGTGCCAGCCGTGATATCTCGATGAGAGTGCTGGCCGGCCGTGCGTCCCCGAAGTGCTGCTGGCGGACGGGATTTATCTTCGGGCGGTCATCGATGTCGGTCAGGTAGACCGTCACCTTCAAGACAGCGGCAAGGCTGCTGCCTGCCGCCTCGAGGATCGCCGCGAGGTTCTTGAGTACCTGCTCGGTCTGAGCGGCAGCATCGTCTCCGCCGACGAGTTCGCCGCTGCCGTTTGCGGCGACGCATCCGGAGACGTAAACCACGTCGCCCCAGATCACGGCGTGGGTGTAGTGGCTGATCGGCTCGTGCACCCCGTCGACGAAGATTTCTCGCCGGCCTTGACCTGACATCAGCGTGCCTCCTCTAGTGCGGTGGTTCCTGGGCCCTCTAGTGCGGTGGTTCCTGCGCCGTGAGCCCCTTCTCCCGCAGGAAGGCCAGCACGGCGTCGTTGAACAGTTCGGGTCTTTCCAGATAGGGGGCATGACCGGCGGCTGGAATCATCGCGAGCGGAACACCAGCCCCGAGGATCCGCCGTGATTCCTGGCCGATGGCGGGCGGCACGATGAGGTCCTCGGCGCCCCACACGAGCAGCGTCGGCGGAAGCTCGGCCAGCTGCGCGAGACGCTCGCCGACTGTGTCGTCGTCGATCCGGCTCCGGAAGTAGTCGGCCAGGGAGCCGAACGCGGTGCTCGCCCCGGGTGAGCTGTTGATCAGCGACTCCTCGTGGATCCAGTCCTCTGTCACCAGCGCAGGGTCATGAATGACGCGCGTCAGCTTGGCGCGGACACCCGGCACGCTGGCGTCCAGCAGTGAGTTCGCCACGGCCTGGCGTCCCTGCTCGCCGAGCGCGGTGATGCCGAGGGTCCCGACCAAGATGAGAGCGGTCACCCGCGCGGGGTCGCGACAGGTCACGGCGGCCTGTATGTGCCCGCCAAGTGAGGTGCCAACCAGCACGCACCGCGCGGCGCCGACGGAGTCGAGGAAACGCAGGGCGAGCGAGGCGTACCCATTGACCGAGTAGTCGAAGTCACCCTTCGCGGAGAACCCGTGTCCGGGCAGGTCGATCGCGTAGACGTGCAGGCCGGCGGCGGCGAGGACACCGATATTGTGGCGCCAGCGATCCGCTCGGGCGCCGACGCCGTGCAGGAGCAGGGCGACCTGATCGCCAGAGCCCTCCTCGATCACCCGGACGACGACATCCCCGACGCCGTATGGATAAGAGATCACTGGTACAGCTGCTCCCTCGGCTCGTCGGCGATGGGCTCAGTTCTGTCCGGCAGAAGCATCTTCAGCGGCCGGACTCGGTGGCAGCCGAGCCAGCCTTCGTGATCTCGTGAGCCAGTTCCCTCGCGATGTTGCGGGGTGAGCCTGCTACCGGAAGGGACTGCTCGAGCGGTGGCCGCGCGCCGTCATGGACCATCTCGTAGCTGAGCGTGTCGCTGGCATAAGTGATCGACCGCTCGTTCGGCCAGGGAGTCTCCTCCGAGCCGTCAAAGGCCACCTGTTTCCCGCCCACGAATACGGCCTCGATGTTCTCGCGCCGCTGCAGGCTGCGGATGTCCGCAAGCGGGTTCTCACGCACGATGAGCAGGTCCGCCAGCATCCCGGGCCGCACCTCGCCGACCTGGCCCTCCAGGCCGACGGTCCGCGCGGCGTTTACGGTTCCCGCCTGCAGTGCTTCCTGGGCCGAGAGCCCGGCGTACTCCATGAGGAGCTCGAGCTCCCGGGCGTGCCACTCCCCGTAAGGTGTGACAGCGAATCCGGTGTCGGTTCCGAGCGCGAATTTCACGCCGGCCGCGTGGGCGCGGTGCAGCGTGTCGGCGGTCTTGTCGAGCATTCGCCTGCAACCGCCCCGGAAGGGCGCCGGCGTTCCGACCAGCTCACCGAAGTCCGCGGAGTTCGCGAGCAGGAGCAGCGTCGGCACCAGCGGTATCCCTGACGACGCCAGCTCCTCCACGACCTCGTCGGTCATGATGTTGCCGTGCATGATCCAGTCGAACCCCGCGGCAACGGCGGCGGAGACCTCTGCGGACCCTCTCGCGTGGATCGTCACCTTCTTGCCCAGCTGATGGGCGAGGTCGGCGATCTGCTTGAGCTCGTCGCCGGTGAACGCCTGATACTCGCCGAACGGGCTGTCGGCCAGCTTGATGAAGTCAACGCCGTTCTTCACCTGGCGCCGCACGGTGTCGATCATCGCGGCCGGCGTGTTCGCCAGCGTTCCGATGCTGCCATCCGGCACTCCGACGTCTTCCGGGTACCAGTCGGTCAGGCCGTTGCTGGTGGTGATGTACCGCCCGGCCGTGCGCATGCGTGGCCCGAGGACCATCCCCGATGCGATCGCGTCGCGAAGCGCCACACCGATGTAATAGCTGCCCCCTGGCTGCGACAGGCTGGTCACGCCCGCTCGCAGCACGCGTTTGACGTTCCACGCTGCCCTCAGCGTCCGGCTTTCGACGCTGGTGTAGAGATCCTGCTCCTCTTGCGTGTAGCTGTCGCCGTAGGTCATGTGGCAGTGCCCGTCGATCAGGCCCGGCATCAGATACCGGCCCCGGGCGTCCGTGACCCGCAGGGAACCGCCAGCCTCCCGCGGGACCAGCGCCCGCAACTCCTCCTCGGACCCGAGCGCCTTGATACGGTCTCCCTCGATCAGGACACCGGTCGGATCGGTCGCTGCACTGCGAGTCCCGTCCGCGACGGCGGCATTCGAGATCAGAGTCCACGCCGTCGTCACAGCTCACGCCCGCTTCCGTCGGCGGCGAGCCCGATGGGGCTTGCATCTGCGGCCTCGCTGGCGGCCCGCCCGGTGCCGCTCTGGCGACCTGAGACCGCCGGGCCCTCCGGGAAGAGCAGCGTCGCCGCCAGGTACACCAGCGCTCCGATAAAGGTCGCGCTGAGCCAGCTCAGGTCGATTCCATTAGCGAGGGCGCTCCACGGGCCCACGTAGAGGCTCGAGTCCAGGAACAGAAGCCCGACCGTACTGGCGACCACCCAGGCGAGACACGCACGGATGTTGAGTCCGCCGGTGAACCAGTAGATGCCGCCGCGCTCCCTGCGGTTGAAGACCTGCAAGTCATCGGGGTTATACCAGCCACGACGCAGGAAGTGGCCGGTCACAATGATTGATATCCACGGGGCCGCGAGGACTCCGAAGAGCGAGACGAAGCCGGATACCGTGTTCTCCACATTCCACACGAGCGTGCCGAGGAAGATGAACAGAACGCCGATGGCACTCAGCAGAATGGTCGCCGGGACTCGCTTCAGGGCTGGGAAGATCGAGGAGAAGTCGAGTCCGTTGCTGTAGATGCAAACCGTGCTCTGGCCCAGGCTTCCGATAATCCCCAGGATGATCAGCGGCACCAGGTAGCCGATTGGGCTTATCTGAACCAGTCCGCTGACATACGGAATTGAGGGCTTTGCGATCGCCACAGCGGTGAACGCGCCGAAGAGGAGCGGGAAGGTCAGGCCGAAGAAGCCACCCGCGACGGTCCAGAGGAAGATGGACTTGTCGCTGTACTTCTTCCGCGAGATATAGCGAGCCCAGTCATTCACGAAGGGACCGTAACCGAACGTTGCCGCGGCGGAGATTGTGACCGCCAGAGCCCACGTAGGCCAGAACCCGCCGAGGAGGTAGTCGCCGCCGGCGTAGTCAGCGTTAAACTTCGGCCCGAGCACGATGAAGCCTATGATCATCAGCAGGCCGACCGTGGGAATCAGGAACTTCTGCACGAAGAGCATGTTGGCGTGCCCATAGATCGCGGCGGTGATCGCGATGACGGCGATGATGGCGTACGCGATTCCCAGCTCGAGGTTCCCGCTGGGCAGGCCAAATAGCCGGTGCGCACCATAGACGGCTATCTGGCCGCCGGTCCAGACCGTCAGCGCGTAGAACCCGATGGCGATGAAGATGGCAAGGGCCGACCCGATAAGTCGGCCCACTACCCCGAAGAATGCACCGCTGCTTACCGGCCCGTTCGTTCCTGTCCGCGGGCCGAGCAGGGCCATCGGAGCGAACAGAAGCGCGCCGACCGCGTCGCCTACGATGATGGACCAGAACGAGGCCCACCAGCCGAGCCCGAAACTGAAGGGCAGCCAGCCCAGAACGATAAGGCCGAAGGTCAAGTTCGCGCCGATGAGGATGTAAAAAATGTTGCGGGGGCTGGAGTGCCGATCGCGCTCGGGAATGTACTCCACTCCGTGAGTCTCGATCTTGCCAACGGCATCCACTGCCTGAACGATCGCGACGCCGGCCGAGTTCGCGGACTGAGGGTCATTCATCGCTTGCACCCTTCGCTCGTTAGGCGACATCAGCTGATTGGCTGCCCTCACCACCTGACCCCGAAAGAGCTGCAGCGCACCTGACGATCAAGGGGCAAGAGCCATGGACACCAGCTCCTTGTCCGGTGTTGTACACTAACTTGTACACAAGGTCAAGGTATGCCGGGACCGGGCGATCGCGAACGATGCCTCGTGCGAGCGCATCGTACCTGATCACAGCCGTGTGCGGCTTGAACCTGGTCACGCAGCAGTTGACTCATCTTGACCATGTACACAAGTACGTGTACCGGAAGGGGGGTGCCGGCCTCTCAGCCTTGACGCGACGGGCGGGGTCCACGTACGCCGCAAGACCGCTGGCCTGTCCGCCAGGGCGGTATGACGCGCAAGCGTCCTCAGGTTCCCTGCCAGGGGGATTCCCGGGAAGAAGCCGCATGAGGTACACCTGTGGGCAGGCAGTGGGTGCGGATCCCTGGGGGACCGTGAGGTCAGCGATGGAAGTACCGTCGAGGCGGATCTCGTGGTGGCGGCCGACGGCACCGGGTCGGCCGTGCCGGAATGCCCGGACCCTTTGCAGCAAGCATCACGCCTGTTTGCGAGTGGTGTTAGCTTCCCAGCAGTCGAGCCAGCGCTCAGCCCTGCGCAGCGCCGGCTTTTCCGTAGGCGCGGGTCCGTTCGTCCTGGTCAGGACGACGTAAGCACGCATCGACCGCGGCAGGTCGGTGAAAGGCAGTTATCGGCAGAGGAGGACCCGGCGATCAACGAGAACCCAGTGCGCGGCGCGGGCCGCGAAATCGGGAGCGAGTGGGGCGGGGTACGGGAGACGGCCCGTGAATACGCGATCAGCCAGCTCCGGCGGGCGATCCGGATGGGTGAGCTGCAGGGTGGTGACGTGCTCCGGGAGGAGGAATGGTCGGCCAACCTGGGCATCAGCCGGACGCCGTTGCGGGAAGCCATCGCAGAGCTTGTCGTCGAAGGGCTGCTCCGTAAGGAGGGGCGCAGCGTCTATGTGTTTCGCCCCTCCGTGGAAGAGCTTTTCGAGATCTACGACATCCGAGAGCAGCTGGAGGCCCTCGCGGCCCGCCGGGCAGCCTCCCGCATGACACCGGAGCAGGCTGAGCAGCTGAAACTCCTGATCGAGGAGATCTCGACCGTCGAGCCCACCGACGACTGGTTCGCCCGCCACGAGGCGTTCCACATGGCGATAGCGACCGCCAGCGGAATGCCGCGGCTGGAGAGCCTGATCGAGTCACTTCGGACCCAGTCGGAACCGTACGTGCGCCTCGCCACCAGCCTCGACGCGGACTTCCGGGTGCGGGCGGCGAGGCAGCACCGCGCCATCTTTGAGCTCCTCGTGGCCGGGGTCGAGACGAGTGCCGCCCGGGAAGTTCGGCGGCACCTCAGGTCAACACGGAACAAGATGAGCGAGCTGGCCAAGTCCGGGGCCATGGCTCGCGCGATGGGGCCGCGACCTCGATAGGGGTACTGGGGAGCCACCACCTTGGCCAGGAGCGCCAGCGTGCCATCACCTCCGCCAGCAGCGCTCCGCGCCACCACCTGCGACAGAAACCCCGCGGGCCCCCATCTCGGCAGCGGGGAAGCCTTGTCTGGCAGCAATGAATACATTATTGTACACAAAGCCAGAGGGCGAAGAGTGCGAGGTCTCCGATCGGGACGGCCGGCGCCGCCCGCGCAGCCAGGTGAGAGGGGTTCACATGACGGAACGAGCCGAGACGGCCGCGCAGACTGCGGATGAGCCAACGTCCCGTCCGCTGACAGGCGACGAGTATCTCGAGAGTCTCGACGACGGCCGTGAGGTGTGGATCTACGGGGAGCGGGTCGAGAACGTAGCCACCCACCCGGCGCTGCGTAACACGGCGCGGATGGTGGCCCGCCTGTACGACTCACTCCACGACCCGTCGCGCAACAAGAAGATCATCGTCCCGACCGACACGGGCAACAACGGGTTCACCCACGCGTTCTACCGCGCCCCGTACAGCGTCGAGGACCTGCAGCACGGCGCGGACGCGATCGCGGAGTGGGCCCGGATGAGTTACGGGTGGCTCGGTCGCAGCCCTGACTACAAGGCAGGATTCCTTTCCACCCTGGGCTCAAACACGGAGTATTACGCGCCGTTCCAGGACAACGCCAGGCGCTGGTACAAGGAGGCTCAGGAGAAGGTCCTGTACTTCAACCACGCGATCGTCAACCCGCCCGTCGACCGCAACCGGCCCATGGAAAAGGTCCGGGACGTCTACATGCACGTCGAGAAGGAAGTCGATGGCGGCCTCATCATGTCCGGCGCAAAGGTCGTCGCAACGGGCTCTGCCTTCTGTCACCACAACTTTGTTGGGATCTACGGCCCTCTCCCCGTCCAGAGCAAAGAGTTCTCGGTGATGTGCTCCGTCCCCATGGGCACTCCTGGCGTGAAGCTGATCTGCCGGCCGTCCTACGAGTACGCCGCCGCTACGACGGGAAGCCCGTTCGACTACCCGCTCTCCAGCCGCATGGACGAGAACGACTCGATCTACCTCTTCGACAACGTCTTTGTGCCCTGGGAAAATGTGTTTTGCTACGACGTCGACAAGGCTAACGAGTTCTACCACGGCTCCGGGTTCATATTCCGCGCTCTGCTGCAGGGATGCATCCGCCTTTCCGTGAAGCTCGACTTCCTCTGCGGGCTGCTCATCAAGGGGCTCGAGATGACTGGTGCCAAGGACTTCCGCGGCGTGCAGACGAGAATCGGTGAGGTAATCATGTACCGTCACCTGTTCTGGAGCCTCGTAAACGCGATGGTGAACAAGCCCACTCCCTGGACAGACGGAACGGTCGTGCCAAATGTCGAGGCTGCGACGGTCTACCGGGTGATGATGGCGGAGGCGTATCCGAGGGTTAAGGAGATCTTCCAGCAGGACCTGGCCAGCGCGCTCATCTACTCCAACTCGAATGCCGTGGACTGGGGAGTGCCGGAGATCAGCAAGTACCTCGGCGAGTACGTGCGAGGCTCGAACGGGAACTCGGCCGAATCCCGGGTCAAGGTGATGAAGCTGATCTGGGACGCTCTCGGAACCGAGTTCGGCAGCCGTCACGAGCTGTATGAGCGCAACTACGCCGGAAGCTACGAGCTGACGCGCCTCGACACCTACGTGGCCGCGGTTGCGAGCGGTCTGACCGGGGAGTTTACCGACTTCGTGGAGACCTGCCTTGGCGAGTACGACACGAACGGCTGGACCGTTCCCGATCTCATCAATCCCAGTGACGTCAGCGTCATGCCCAAGCGCAAGAACACAGACCGGTAGCGCACGGCGGCGCGGTTCCGGGATGCGGAAAGACGCACCGACCGAGCGGGAGTTGCGGTCCTGTCTTAGCCATTTCGCGACCGGCGTGACCATCGTGACGTACGAGGTCGACGGTCAGCGTTTCGGGGTCACCGTAAACTCCTTTACGTCGGTATCACTCAATCCACCGCTGATTCTGGCTTGCCTTCACAAGAACGCACAGGCGGCGATGCTCCTCCGGAAGCGACCCTTCACGGTTAACGTGCTCGCTGCAACGCAAAGGGATCATGCACTGCATTTCTCGGGTCGACCCCAGCCCAACCTCGACCTGAAGTTCCGCGAGACGCCGAACGGTCCCAGGCTCGAGCATTGCCTTGCCTACATCAACTGCGAGCCCTGGCGGGTCTATGACGCGGGCGACCACGTCATCGTGCTGGGCTACGTGTGCGACATCGAGATGACAGGAGAAAAGCCTCTGCTCTTCTACCGTGGCGAGTTCCGTGCCATCGGCGACTTGCTGTTCGATTCCGCCGGGCCGTCCGATGCGCTGGCGGATGAAGCACTGCGCCCTCTCGTCTCAGCCGGAGGCGGTCAGGAGTGGAGTGACGATGGCTATGAGGTACTGCTGCACCGGTCCTGGTAGAGATCTGATCAGCCGGTTCTCTACCTGGCCGCGGGGATGGCCTGGGCGAAACGGAACACCCGGTCGGGGTCGTAGCGGCGCTTGACCTCCGTCAGGCGGTGCAGGTTCTGCCCGTAGTACGCCGCTTGCCAGTCCCGCAGCGCAGGGTCGATGAAGTTCTGGTAGGCCTGCCCGTTGCCGTACTGAGCCAGCGCGGCGTACAGCCCGGCGGCCCAGTCCAGGTTGGCGCTGATGACCCGCGGGCTGTCCCGGTTTAGCCAGGTGGCCTCGTTGTCCATCAGGAACCTGACTTGGCTCACGACAATGGGTTACACCACAGCCCTTCTCGCTGACCTGCGACTTTGTCCTTGTCCTGAGCGGATTTTGCGCACTAATTCTGGTTGCCTTGACGCCGGATTGCATGCCCGGCTGGTGTCCGCGGCTTGGTGTATTGGCAGGGCTATGATTGGACCTGGGGGCAATATGGCCTGCTGGCCCGGCGGTTCTACGCCACGCGGCCGGGGAAGGCCCGGGTGACAGCGGCGGTGCGGCTGGAGACGCCCAGCTTGCCGTAGATGTTTTCCAGGTGGGTGCGCACGGTTCCCTCGGAGATGCCGAGCCGCCGGGCGATCTGGCTGTTGGTGTGCCCGGCCGCCAGCAGGCGCAGCAGCTCGTTTTGGCGGGGGGTGAGCCGGGGGGCCGGGTCGCGGCGCCGCTCGGCATCGAGGTAGGCCTGGTACAGGTGGGGGCGCAGCAACACCAGCAGCGCCCGGTCACGCTCGGAGAAGTCCGGCCCGGGCCCGCGGTGCAAGGCCAGCCGCAGATACCGCCCGGCATCCGCGGCCGGCTCCGGCAGCTCGGGCAGCGCCACCATCAGATGGTGCTCGATCCCCTGCGGCCGGATGCAGTCGATGTACATGCCGGTGCTGTGCCATTGCCGCATCGAGTAGAAGTCAGAGGCCTTGACGACGCTACGCAGGTCACCGGTCCGGACCGGGTAGGCGCAGAGCTGGCAATCCCAGTAATGGGTCCAGAACACCTGAGCCCAGTCCTCGGGCACCCCGTCGTCGTCGGCGGCGTCGCTGCCCTGCAGCCAGCTATGAACCTGCCGCCCGGTGTCGTAGTGCTCGAGCGATATCCCCTCGCAGGGGATCTGCGCCATCAGGTCGGCCAACAGGGAGGGCGGCAGCAGCCCTTCCCCAACCGGCAGGTCAGAGCGGTCCTGGCTGACGATGGCCGCCAGGGCGCGCAGATCGTGTTCGCTGGCCTTCACCGAAGTGCTCATCGCGGGCCCCCCCTTTTGCTCCTGATGACCTCACGCTACGCCGGGCATCACCGGCCTGGGTATCCGTAGATCATCGGATAGCGGACGCGCCGCAGGGCTGCCCACACTGTCGGTTGACAGATCGCGCTACGAGCCGAAGGAGACCATCATGAACCGCATCCGCCACATCCGCCGTCTCACCATCGCCATGGCCGGGCTGGCGTGCGCCTGGCTGGGGATCGCCAGTGCCGCGCCCGCCGCGTTCGCCGCCGCCGGGCGTTTCCAGCCCCCGGGCGGCGAGGCAGGCACGGCGGTGCTGCGTGCACCACTGGCCGCGCACATACACCAGCCGGCGCCCCAGACCCTCGGCCCGGTCCTCGTGCACACCGTCGCCGCCGTCGGCATGCCCGGCTGGCAGATCGCCCTGATCGCCATCGGCGCCGCGCTGTTCGCGGCCACCGCCGCTGTGCTGCTCGACCGCGCCCGCACCACCCGGCGCCACCCGGCCACCGCGGGCGCCTGAGCCCATCCGCCGCCGTTGCCGGCCAGCAACACCACAGCCAGGAGCACCACATGCCCCAATATATGGACTTCCACCAAGACCTGAAGCTGCCCGCCGAAGCGATCGCGCAGATCGCCGACGACGCCCGCCACGCCAGGGCCGACCAGTTCGGCGTGCGCCAGATCGAGCTGTACCACAACGACGACGCCCAGGTCTACTGCCTGCTCGACGGGCCCGACGAACAAGCCATCCGTGCCCACCACGCCGCGCTCGGCGTCCCCTGCGGCGACGTACACCAGGTAGACAGCCTCACCTGACCCGGCGTGGCCCGGTGCGCTCGGCATCTGCCGCAGGCACCGGGCCACGCCGCCACATCCCCCCGCACCAACGGCAACTGCAGGGCTCCAACCTCACATCCGGCCGGCTCCGCGACCCGCAACTCGTGACCAGGACCTCTGCCGAAGCCCGAAGGTATCGCCCAACCAGCCAACCTGCGCACTAATTTGAGCCAACTCGGGACGCCGAACGGTTGGATGAGCGTGCTCACCGACCTGAAAAACCGCGCGCCATGGATGTGTTCTTCCTGGTGTGCGACGGGCTGAAAGGACTGCCCGAGGTGGCGGGGAACGTGTGGCCGCTGGCTATCGTCCAGACCTGCATTATCCATCTGATCCGCAACACGTTCCGGCTCATTTCCCGGAGGGATTCCGACGCGATCAAGCGGGACATCAGGCCGATCTATACAGCGCCGAACGCGGATGCGGCGGCCGCGGCAGGTGGATGAATTTGAACAGAAATGGGGTGATAAGTATGGGGCGATGATACGGCTGTGGCGTAATGCATGGAACGAGTTCATCCCGTTCCTCGATTACGACACCGAAATAAGGACGGTGATCTGCTCCACGAACGCGATCGAATCCCTGAATGCAGCGTTACCGGCGCGCGGTCCGGGCGTGGGGCCACTTTATAGCGAGGAGGCCGCGCTGAAGTGCCTGTATCTTGTGACTCGCAGCCTGGACCCGACCGGGACAGGCCGCACCTGGTGGACGATGCGCTGGAAGCCCGTGATCAACGTCTTCGCCATCACGTTAGGTGACCGCTGGTAGGCCGCTGAGACCTACTAACCAGCCATGCCGGAAACACCGTTCGTGCACAGGCTCGAGCATTGCCTTGCCTACATCGACTGCGAGCCCTGGCGGGTCTATGACGCGGGCGACCACGTCATCGTGCTGGGCTACGTGTGCGACATCGAGATGACAGGAGAAAAGCCTCTGCTCTTCTACCGTGGCGAGTTCCGTGCCATCGGCGACTTGCTGTTCGATTCCGCCGGGCCGTCCGATGCGCTGGCGGATGAAGCACTGCGCCCTCTCGTCTCAGCCGGAGGCGGTCAGGAGTGGAGTGACGATGGCTATGAGGTACTGCTGCACCGGTCCTGGTAGAGATCTGATCAGCCGGTTCTCTACCTGGCCGCGGGGATGGCCTGGGCGAAACGGAACACCCGGTCGGGGTCGTAGCGGCGCTTGACCTCCGTCAGGCGGTGCAGGTTCTGCCCGTAGTACGCAGCTTGCCAGTCCCGCAGCGCAGGGTCGATGAAGTTCTGGTAGGCCTGCCCGTTGCCGTACTGAGCCAGCGCGGCGTACAGCCCGGCGGCCCAGTCCAGGTTGGCGCTGATGACCCGCGGGCTGTCCCGGTTCAGCCAGGTGGCCTCGTTGTCCATAAGGAACGCGGCGTGGCGGTGCACGAATGCGGTCGCGGTGGCCGACCGCCTGCTGATCGCACCTCCCCAGGCGAACAGGGTCGCTCCGGCGCCGGAGGCGTTGGAGCTGCCCGGCCAGCGCTCGACCCAGCCGATGGCGGTGTCGATCCCGGCGGCGGGCAGCGGGCGGTCGAGGTACCGGGACTTCGAGGTGAAGCTGCCTTTGGGCACTTCCCGGGCCAGCAGCGCCGCCGCCTGCACGTACGTGCGGTCCTCGATCAGCTGATCCGACGGCCGGGCGGCCTTGAGCACCGGCTGCAGCAGTTCCGTCAGCTCCGCGCTGGGCCCGAAGTACAGGCCGAGCGCTGACACGCTGCGCCGCGGGGCCCCGCCGGCCACCGGCCCGCCGCCGGTGACGTCGAGACCGACGCGGCAGGACATCGAGTGCGGGGCCGTCGGCATCAGGTCCAGCACGGCACCGAGCACGGTGGCTGCGTGCTGCCAGTCCCACTCGAGCCGGTAGACCGACACCCCTCCCACCGGCGTCGCCCGGAGCACGAAACGCGTGTTGATCCCGAAGTTGCCCCCGCCGCCGCCCTGGCACGCCCAGAACAGGTCCGGGTGGGACTGCGGGCTGACCCGCAGCACCGCGCCCGATGCGGTCACGACTTCGGTTTCGAGCAGCTGGTCGCAGGTGAGGCCGAGGTGCCTGCTGCTGAAGCCAAAACCGCCGCCGAGCAGCAGTCCGCTGATCGCCACGGTCGGGCACCGGCCGCTCGGCGCGGCGACACCGGTGCCGGCCAGCCCGGCGTACAGGTCCCGGTTGAGCGCGCCGGGCCCTAGGGTGATCGTCAGCGAGTCGCGGTCTATCTGCACCGAATTCATCTTGGCCAGCGAGATGATCAGCCCTCGGCTTGCGGAGTAGCCGCCGTAGCTGTGCCCCCCGGACCTCGCCGCGAACGGCAGCCCATAGTGGCGCGCCCAGCCCAGTGCGGTCTGCACGTCGGCGACGTCGGCGCACAGCACCACCCCGCCGGGCCGCTCCGCCGCGTAACGCCTGTTGTACGGCAGGCCCGCGGTCACATAGCCCTGGTCCCCTGGGCGCAGCAGCCGGCCGTTCAGCCGCCGGGCCAGCGCCGCCCAGTCCGGCTGCAGCCGCCGGAAGGTGGCGGTGCCGACCCCGGGCCGCGTACCGACTGCGCCCAGCCGCGCGCCAACCCCGGCCGCGATCGCCAGCTTCCCGGCCCCGCTGAGTACCTCGCGGCGGCCAATGTCCCCCATGTAATCCCCCAGGCCCGCCTGCCGACGGGCATCAGACAGCGACGTACTCTCACGCTCCCCGGCCCGTCCGTGGCGAGCAATGCGAAGCGCCGCCATACCCGCACAGCGCTAATACCCCGCTCACGGAGGCCATAAATTCCGGCGGCGGTATTGGCCAGCGCTTGACTCTCACGTTGCGTGAGGGGTGCAAGCTCGTGTCATGGTCAGCATCGGCGAGTTCGCCAGGCTCGGGCGGGTGTCCGTTCGCACGCTCAGGCACTACGACGAGATCGGGCTGCTGCACCCGGCGAGCGTGGATCCGGAAACTGGCTACCGCTGCTACGTGCCATCCCAGCTGGGGCAGCTCAACCGGATTATCGCGCTGAAGGAGCTTGGGCTCTCTCTTGCGCAGTCCAGGCAGCTCGTGACCGGGATCACCGCCGAGGAACTGCGCGGAATGCTCGTGCTGCGGCGGGCGCAGCTGGAGCAGGAACTCGAAGCGCACAAGAACCAGCTGCTCGAGGTCGAAGCACGGCTCAGCTACATCGAACAGGAGGGCACCATGCCAGCAGATGACATCACCATGAAAAGGATTCCGGCCATGGGCGTCGTGGCCATTGCCGGAACAGCCCCGGCCTTCGGCGTGGAGAACATAGTCCCCATCGTCAACCGCTCGCGCCTGCAGTTTGATGAACTGGCAATCGCGGAGCTGGCCAAGGTGACGGGGCCCTTCATGATCTTCTACGAAGATCACGAGGGCGGCGAGATCACGGTTTACCTGGCCTTGCCCGTCGCTGAGCGGCCAGCCGAGATTCCTGAGCCAGCGCAATACCTTGACCTGCCCGAAGTCGAGGTGGTCGCCGCCGTGCGCAGCGGCCGTGCCGCCGGCATCTTCCCGATGGTCTATCACGACCTGTTCCAGTGGATCGGCGCGCACGGCTTCGAGGCCCGCGGGCCGGGCCGCGAGATATGGATCAACGAAGTGGACGACCTTGCCGAGATCGAACAGCAAGTTTTCGAGGTCCAGCTGCCGTTCGTCAGGCCCGAGCCCGCGCCTGCATAGACGCCTCATGTCGCTGCCGGGCCAGCTGCCCAGGCTCCCGAAAGGACTAGCCACCATGCAACTCGTCCTGCTGCAAGCACTCGCCAGCCAGCGCGCCGCGGAGCGGCTGATGGCGGCGGCGAACGGCCATCAGCGGCCCGTTTTATCCAGCAAACGAGCCCTGATGGTCCGGCAGCGGATCGGGTGGGCGCTCGTGCAGGCTGGCCTCCGTCTCGTCGTTGAACGTGAGGGCACCTGACCAGGTAGCTTCCGGCCTCACGCTGCGGCCTCGGCGCCGGGGAAGAAGTACCCTTGGCCGATGTTCTCGCCTGAAGGCCCGTCTTTGCGCGAACTGGCGAGGCAAGCGCTGTCCTCGGTCGAGGGCGGCTACGACCTGCTTGCCCCGAAGTTCGACCACACGCCTTTTCGCACCCCCGATGCCGTTCTTGACGCGACAGCCGACGCGCTGCGCCCGCTCGGCCCGTTCAAGCGCGGATTGGACGTGTGCTGCGGCACCGGCGCGGGCATGCGGGTCCTGGAATTGCTGTGCCAAGAGCCGATCATGGGCGTCGACTTCAGCGCGGGCATGCTCGCGATGGCGCGCAGTGCGCACCCGGACGCCAAGACCCTGCGGGCCGACGTCCGGGCCCTGCCCTTCGCCGGGGCCTTCGACCTGGCGGTCAGCTTCGGGGCGCTCGGGCACTTCCTGCCCGGCGAACGGCCCGCGCTGTTCGCCGGCGTGCACCGGGCGCTGCGGCCGGGCGGGGTTTTCGCCTTCCCGATCGGTGCGCCGCCGCCCATCGCCTCGCGCTGGTACTGGGCACTGCTCGGGTTCGACGTGGCGATGCGGGCCCGCAATGCCGTGCGGCGTCCCCCGTTCGTCATGTACTACCGAACCTGCCCGCTGCAGGCCCTCCGGACCGACCTGGCAGCATCCCGGTTCACCGTGACGACGGTGCCCTTGACGGCTCTGGGCCAACGCGCAGACGGCAGCCCGCGGTTCCGGCTCGTCCTCGCGCGCGCCTAGCGCTGGGGCGTTCGGAGGCGGGCGAGCATCAGGGTGATGTCGTCTTCGCCATGCTGCTTCAGTTCCTGGGAAACTGCGTGGCAGGCGGCGTCGAGAAGGTGGCCGGGCTGGCTCAGGGCCGAGCCCAGCGCGGTGCGCAGCGCAGCCAGTCCGTCGTCAATGGGCCGGGAGCGGCTTTCGATGAGCCCGTCGGTGTACAGGGCGATGGTCGCGCCGGGTTCCAGACGCATCTTCACGCTCTGGAAGGACCCGGTACCCAGGCCGAGGGGCAGGCCAGGCGGCAAGTCGAGTACCTGGGTGGTGCCATCGGGAAGGGCGATCACCGGTGGCAGGTGGCCGGCCTGAGCCGCGGTGAAGGAGCTGTCGGCTGAGTCGATGACCGCGTAGACGCAGGTGGCGAACGGCGGGGCGGCCGCATCTGCCGCGGTCTGGTCCATGTCGGCCGCGACGGCGTCGAGCTGACTCAGCAGCTGTTCGGGTGTCAGACCCTGGCGGGCGAGGATGTGCGCTGCGGTGCGCAGCTGCACCATGATCGTGGCGGCTTCGGGGCCGTGTCCCATGGCGTCGCCGACGATCAGCGCTGCCCGGCCGCCGGGTAGCGGCACGATGTCGTGCCAGTCGCCGCCGACAACGTTGCCTCCGACGGGCTGGTAGAAGGGCGCGATGTCCAGCTCTGCGGGGACCCGCGGCCGGCCGGGCAGCAAGCCCCGCTGCAGCGCGCGTGCTGTCCGCCGTTCCCGGTCATACAGCCGGGCGTTGTCGATGCTGATCGCGGCGCGGGAGGCCAGTTCCCCGGCCAGGCTGAGGTCACCGGGGCTGAACGGCGGGCTGGCGGGTGTGCGCCCAAACATCGCGCAGCCGACGACGACGCCGCGCGCCACGAGCGGCATGGCCAGGAACGAGGTATAGCCCGCGGCGACCCGCAGGCCGCCGTCACGGCTGGCGAGCCGCTTGGCTGTCTCGCGGTCCAGCTCGGTGGACAGGACCGGCTTGCCGGTCGCCATCGCCTGCGCGCGTGGCGCGTCCGCGTCGAGGACGAGGACCTCGCCATGCGGGAGCACGCGACCGGTGACGGCTTCGCTGTGGCCCGCCAGGCAGGCTGCCAGCCGCCGCACCGCTACTTCGTGCCTGGCGGGGGGCGGGGCAAGGTCGTCGGCGGCGAGCAGGCGCTCGGCCGCGTAAATGACGGCAGCGTCGGCGAGCCGGGGAACGGCGGCCGCGGCGACCTCGGATGCGGTCCGGGTGAGGTCCAGGCTGCTGCCGATGCGGGCCTCCGCCTCGCTCAGCCAGCCGGGCTTGGGCTGCGGCCAGGCACTCTGGACGATCACCAGAACGGTGTCGCCCGGCCCGGTCATCGGCTCCCAGCGGATCGCGAACCGGCCCTCGCCTAAGGAGCCGCCAGCCACGGTCGCGGTGAGCACCCGGCCCGCCGCCGCCTCGGCCAGCGCATGCCCGACCAGCTCGCGGTGACCGGGGCCGGTCATCAGGATGTCGCACACGTCACGCCCGATGGCGGCCTGCGCCCGGTATCCGAACAGCGCGGTCGCGGTCAGCGACCAGGAGATCACCCGGCCCTGCGGACTCAGGCTGAACGTGGCCAGGCCGGACAGGTCCGGTTCGCGGCGCCGTGGGAGCACCGGCTGGGTCGCGGACCCTCCAGGTGGTTCGTTATTAGCAGCCATTACCCGCAGCCTGCGATATCGTGCGAATACGAAATGTATCGCATCAACCAATAGAATAAGGGTGATGCTGGGCATTCGTTAGCCGTTGATCCAGGCCGCGTTGGCCGCTATCGCTGCGGCGTCCGCGGCGCAGGAAAAGGAGGCAGGCTGTGACGGCTGACGAGCCGGGCTGGGTACCGCCGGGCGTCGACACCAAGCGGGCGAACGTGGCCCGGGTCTACGACTACTGGCTCGGCGGTCGGCATAACTTCCTCGCCGACCAGGACGTCGCCCGGTCGATCGCCGCAGTCGAGCCCAACGTCCGGGTGTTCGTCCGGGCCAACCGGGCCTTCCTGGGCCGGGCGGTGCGGTTCCTGACCCAATCCGGCATCCGCCAGTTCCTCGACATCGGCTCGGGCATCCCGACCGAGGGCAACGTGCACGAGGTCGCCCAGCAGGCCGCCCCGGGCTCCCGGGTGGTCTACGCCGACATCGACCCGGTTGCGATCGCGCACAGCAGGGCGCTGCTGGCCGGAAACGCTGACGCCTCGGTCATCAACGGCGATCTGCGCGAGCCAGACAAGATCCTCGCGAACGAGGACACCTGGCGGCTGACCGACTTCAGCCAGCCGGTCGGGCTGCTACTGATGCTCGTCTTGCACTTCATCCCCGACGCCGATGACCCGTGGCGCATCGTGGCCACACTGCGCGACGCGCTCGCGCCCGGCAGCTACCTGGTGATAGGCCATGCCACCGACGAGGGCAACCCGACCATGGCGCAGGCCGCCAGCAAGGTATACAACCGCAGCGTGTCCACCCAGATGAACCTGCGCTCGCACGCGGAGATCATGCGGTTCTTCGACGGTTTCGATCTCGTGGAGCCGGGGCTTGTCTACACCCCGCTATGGCGCCCGGACTCGCCGGCCGACGTGCCCGAGAACCCTAGCAAGGGTGGGGGCCTGGTCGGCGTCGGACGAAAGCGCTGACCGGAATGGCCGCGCCTATTGCGCACAATGGAGTCAGCTGACGACCGGGAGACGGCCATGGCGGACGAGACCGACTGCTCGCGGGCTCGCCAAGCTGGTAGACGCGCGGTTAAGGGCCGCACCGGCGAAGATCGGCGAGTTGCGCGTCGCCGAACTCCAGGTGGCGCTCATAGCCGCCATGCGTTCCGCCAACAACCTGAAGGTACGGCTTCTGATCTTCGCCATTGCCGCCGAATTGATCGCGATCATATTTCTGTTCCGGGCCGCGGCCGTGATTCTGTACCACGCGTAGCCGAGGCGCGGCTCGCTCAGCGATGACCTACGTAACCGGCGCGCCGGCAGGCCGTTCCGCCGTGATGATGCCGGCCGGCGCGGGGTCGGCGTACAGCAGGTCCACCAGCGCAGCGCGGCGGGTAAGCACCTTGCGCTGGTTGATGTATCCCTTGTCGGTGATCTCACCGTCGTCGAGGCTGGCCGGCCGGGCCATGACCGCCAGCCGCTGGACGCGGGCCGCAGATCCCGCAGCGTCATTGTGGTCGGCCAGCGCACGCGCCAGGTGCACCCGCAGGCCCTCGTCGGTTATCAGCTCGCCGTCCGGCTCGGGCTGCTCGCCGAGGAGCGCCCGCGCCTCGGCCGGGTTCAGCCACGCCAGCGCGCACACATAGTCCCGGTTCTCCCCCGCCAGCACCGCGTCCGCCAGCACCGGGATCGCCGAAAGCAGCCCCGTGCGTACGGCTCCGACGCGGACGAACGTGCCGGTGGCCAGCTTGAAGTCCTCGGCGATCCGGCCCCGGAAGACCAGCCCGGCGTTCAGGTCACCCGGGTCGGCGAAGGCAACCGCGTCGCCGGTCCGGTAGAAGCCGTCGTCGTCGAATGCCTGCTCGGTCAGGTCCGGCCGGGCCAAGTACCCTGGCGTAACGTTCGGGCCCTTGACCCGGATCTCGTACCCGCCCTCCTCGGCCGGGACCAGCTTGACCTCCGCCCCGGGCAGCGGCACCCCGATGCAGCGCGCGTCGGTGAACGGGTAATGCGCGGACGTGACCGCCGGAGCGGTTTCGGTCGCGCCCCACGAGCCGGTCACCGTGACCTCATGCCCGGTCGTCCTGTTCGCGACCGCGGCGAGCCGCTCGCGCAGCGCCGGGGGAAGCGCGGCCGCCGCGTTGAAGATCAGCCGCAGCCGGGAGAAGAACCGGCCAGCGAACTCCGGGTCCGCTTCCAGTGCGGGCACCAGCTGCGCGTACCCGGCCGGCACGTTGAAGTAGATGGTCGGCGGCACGTCGGCCAGGTTGGCGACCGTCTGGGCGAACATCCCCGGTACCGGGCGCCCGCCGTCCACATACAGCGTCCCGCCGCTGGTCAGCGCCATGTTCACGTTGTGATTCCCGCCGAACGTATGCGACCACGGCAGCCAGTCCACGATCACCGGCGCGTCGACCGCCAGGAACGGCCACGCCTGCCGGATCATCTGCTGGTTCGCCGCCAGCATCCGGTGCGTGTTCAGCACCCCCTTCGGAGTGCCGGTCGACCCCGAGGTGAACAAGATCTTCGCCAAGTCCTCCGGCCGCAAGCCGGCGAACACCGCCGCCACCGCCGCCCCTGGCTCCGTCTGCATCAGGGCGGACAGCGGCTCCGCCCCCGGGCGGCCGCCCCTGCTGACGATCGCCGGCACGCCCGGCAGCGCGTCGAGCGCAGGCCCGAACGCGTCGGCGTCTTCGGCGAACACCGCGCCGGGCCCGATCAGCTCCGCGATCGCCCGGATCCGCGCGTGGTCGTGGCTCTGCAGCGAGTACGCCACGCTGACGGGCGCCACCGGAACCCCCGCGGTCATCGCGCCCAGCGTCACCAGCAGATGGTCCACGCTGTTCCCGGACAAGATCAGCAGCGGGCGGGCGGGGCCGAGGCCCCGCTCCAGCACACCCTGCCCGATCGCGCCGGCCGCCACCACCGCCTCGGCGTAGGTAACCCGCCGCCAGTCACTGCCAGCACGCTCCGCGATCATGACGCGATCGGGAGCCAGCCGGGCGTGCTCCCGCACGCTGTGCAGCACGGACACCGGGTACTCCGCGAGCGGCTCCGCGGACCGCAGCACAACCGCCTCGCCGCGCTCGGCGGTGACGCGAGGCGGCGCGAACAACGGCGCGCCTCCCCCAGCGATGTCTGCCATCGGCGCCCTCTCGTCGTCGCAGCCGTTCATGATCGTCGTGACTTTTTGGCTGGCACGCCGGAAAAGTCACCACGATCATGTCGACAGGCTGTTGCGAACCCGCCATGTCTTTGTAGTCAGTCCCCGGCTGGTAACACAACCTCCCGAGTGTCGGATATCCCGGACGCCGGGCACGCTGCATCGGAGCCGTCATCTATTGACCGAAACAACTCAAAATCAGTAACTTAATCACGCCTCGATCCCGGGCGACAGGGAGGCCAGCATGGCAGAGCAGGGCTTGGGAGCCGACCGCCGCAGCCTACGGCCCCGTCGCCGAGTCCGGGGCGGCGCGTTCGCGGCACCCCGTCGGCGGGTCCCGGGCGGCGCCTTCGCGGCGGCCGCGGCGATCGCGTTAGCCCAGTTGGCCTTGGCCGGCGGGCCGAACGCGTCGGCCGCGGTGTCACCGCCGGGCGGGGGAACCGCCGCGCCGGGAGCGATGCGCACGGTGACTTACCACGGCTACGAGATCGACGTGCCTGCCTCATGGCCGGTCTACAACCTGGCCGCGGACCCGACCCGGTGTGTCCTGTTCAACCAGCACGCGGTGTACCTGGGCACACCCGGCACGGGTCAGCGCTGCCCAGCCCGGGCGTACGGCCGCACCGGGGCCGTGCTCGTGCAGCCGGCCGTGCCGTCCGGCGAACTGCCACCGGGGACCGTGGTGCTGCCCGGCAACACCACGGCCCTGCCGACCGGGACGCTACCGCACGCCGTGTCCGGACTCGACTCGGCCGAACACACGGTCCAGGTCGCGGCGCCGGGCCCGGGTGTGCTGGTCACCGCCAGCTACGGCAGCGACCAGGCTCTGGTGCGGACGATCCTTGCGGGCGCCCGGATGACCAGCGCCGCGCAAAGCGGCACGGCGACGGGCAGCGCCACGGCACCGGAACCGGCCACGGCGACGGGCAGCGCCACGGCACCGGAACCGGCCATGGCGCCGCGTTCCGGCAAAGAGCAGAGTGCTGTGTCCGGCACGTCCGAGCTCACCGGCGACGTGACCAGCGGGCTCGGTTTTGACGCGTGCACCGCGCCCTCGGTCGCGACGATGACCGCCTGGCTGTCATCGCCGTACCGGGTCGCCGGCACGTACCTCGGCGGGGTGAACTGGGCGTGCAGCTACGGAAACTTCAACACGACATGGGTCAGCCAGATCGCGGCGGAAGGATGGCAGTTCATCCCCATCTGGGTCGGCCCGCAGGCGCCGTGCACCGGCATCACCGGGGCGGTCACCATCAACCCCGCCCAGGCCGCAGCGCAGGGACAGGCCGAGGCCGCGAGCGCGGTCGCCGTCGCGCAGAGCTTCAGCTACGGCACTGGCAGCCCGATCTACTTCGACATGGAGGGCTACGACAGCTCGGACACCTCCTGCGCCCATGCGGTGCTGACCTTTCTCGGCGGGTGGACGCAGGGGCTGCACGCCGCGGGCTACCTGTCCGGCGTCTACTCCAGCGCCGGTTCCGGGATCACCGACCTGGCCGCCGAGTACGCCAGCCAGTCTTACCCGCGGCCGGATGACGTGTGGATTGCCGACTGGACCGGCGATCCGGTGCTCACCGACCCGTACCTGCCCAACGCCGACTGGCCCGGCCACCATCGCTTGCACCAGTACTACGGCGGCCACGACGAGACCTGGGGCGGCAGAGGCGTGAACGTCGACAACGACGTCATCAACGGCGCGGTCGCTGGCCTGCCCGGCGCCGGGCCGGGCGGCCGGCCGTTCCTGGCCAGCCAGCCGAGCGCGGTCACCGCCGCTGCGGGAAAGACCGCCACCACGTCTCTGCTCATCCATGGCGGGACTGGTTCACCTGCCCTGGTGCGCTGGTCAGCCAGCGCGCCGGCCGGGCTGACCGTGACGCCCAGCAGCGGCGCCGTCACGGTCGCGGCGGGCGGCACCAGGACTGTTCACCTGGTGATCAGGCTGAGTGGCTCCCTGGCCGCTAGGCGTTACGTGATCCCGATCACCGCGGCCGCCGGAGGGCAGCAGCTCACCGAGACGTTCGAGATGATCAGCGCCGTGCCGGCTGGGGCGTCGCTGCCGGCTGGCTACCCGGTCGTGCTGTACGCGGCCGACCGGGCGAGCATGGCGGTCGCGGTGGCGGCGGCGCGCAGCTTCGCGCTACCCATCAGCGACGTCACCGGCAGTTTCGCCACGGCCTGGGCAGACGTGAGCGGAGGCTCAGACCTGGTGCTGGCGGTCGGCAAGGCAGCGGCCAACGCGCTGAACGATAACGGCTGCGGCTGGCCAAACCCGGCTGGCGACGGCGCCGGGTCCACCCCGTTCGTCTACCCCGGCGAGCCGCTTCAGCAGCCGCCGGGCTCGGGGATCTTCGAGCCGAGCGACGGCGCGGGTTCCAGCGCGACCGCGCTGCTGACCGGCCAGCTGCTGCAGTACGCGCTGGCCGGGACGCTGCCGGACGACGGAGGCCCGCCCAGCGGCCCGGTCCCGCCGGTGGACGTGTGCCTGGGCTCACCCAGCGTGCCGGTGCCCTGACCGGCGAAGCCGGGTACTTCCAGCGCCGGGCGCGGCCCGGCGCCAAACGACTGGCTCAGCCGCGGCGGCCCTCTAGGCGACGGAATGTCCGGTGGCTAGTGAACAGGCACATCAATCTACATAACGCGCCCAAGACCCATGGCGGGGCGGAGATAAGGCATTCGGCCGATGCGGTGAGGTGTGCCTTACGGCGAACCTCAAGGGTGGCGGCCACAGAAGGCCCGCCACCGAGGAGGAAGTCATGCACCCGTTCACCACGGCCGAGGACGACCCCGATCGGCAGCACGAGACTCAGGCTGACGCGCCCGCCCCTGCGGCCGAGACGCCAACACGTCTCCGACAGGCGGCGGCGGGGATGGCGGAAGCGCAAGCCTGGAAGGGGCAGCAGATCGCAAAAGGCTGGCGCAAGCTCGTGAACGCACTACGCAGCCGGGAAGAGGGAGAGAGATAGTTTCGTCAGCTGGTCCCGCGGCGCCGCCGGGCGGGCGTGACGCCCGCCCCGGGGCCGAAGAAGACGCCAGCCGCTGCCATTTCTCATCGGTCAGGTCATGACGATTCAGCAGACCACCCACCCGGAACGATCTACACCAAGCCAGAACCCAAGATCTATGCGACAGGCCCTAGTCCGCGGGCGCCGCCGGGTGGCTGGGGGAATCCGGGCCGGCCGGGCGGCTGTTCGCCAGCACGAGCGCCATCGCCGCCAGCAGGGTCAGCAGCACCGGGATAGCGGTGAGCGCGTTGCCGGCCGCTCCCGGCAGCGGCGGGTTGGTCAGGCTGCACAGGTAGATGACCGCTCCCAGGGCGAAGGGTATCCCTAGCAGATACAGCACCCGGCGGTTGACCGGCGAGCTCACCAGCATGATCGTCAGTGCCACGACGATGACGGCCACCAGCGTGCCCTGGTACAGCAGCCAGTCCCCCCACCCGCCCAATCCGACTCCGAACAGCCGGTCGATGAAGCCGTGCGGGATTCTGGCCAGATAATCGCGAAACAGGCGGGGGTCGCGGAGCAGGCGGAGGCGGAGGGCGGCGGGATTCACCGGACGGGCAGGGAGCAGGGACCGCAATCCCCCGTGCATGCCGATCGCGGCCGCCACGGTGGCCGCGGCGAGCAGGGCGCTGGGCCGCCACCGCAGGGCATGCCAGCCTCGCGGTTCGTTGGGGGCGATGAGCAGGACCAGCGCCTCCAGCCCGTACGCGTACAGGGTCACGTCCACGCGCGGGGCGGCGAGCAGGGTGTAGCCGTTGGTCAGCGAGATCGCCAGAAAGGCAAGCGGGACGAACGCGGCGAAGGCGGCGGCGGCGCGGCGCCACCCCAGGCAGACCAGACCGGCGAGCGCGAGGGCGGGCACGGGGCCGGCCGTGAGCGCGTCCGTCACGTTGCCCGTGAACGCGATCGGATACGGGTTGAGCTGGAAGCTCCGGGCGAAGGAGCCGGGCTCCCCGTACGCGCCGATCAGGAGGTCAGCGGGCGACCCGAAGCCATATTGCACGCCTCCCTCCAGGAAAAAGGTCAGCTTCAGCAGCAGCATGAGCAGCGGGAGCAGCACGCCGGCCAGGGCGAGCGCGGCCGCCCACGGCTGGCTGCCCGCGCTCCGCGTAGCCATCCGGATCCTGATCTTCAGCGCCGACCACACCAGGTCAGCCGATTCCCGGGCGCCCGGCCGGCGCTGCCCGGGCCGGGCGGCGGACATCAGCACTCCGAGGATTTCCTCCTCGTGCCGGTGCCGGTACAACGCTGGATACCAGCGCAGCAGCCGCCGGTAGGACTTCTCGAGCCCGCCGGCGGCCGTCACGCCAGGCCCCCGAACGCCCGCCGCCGCACCTCGAGCCGCCCAGCAGCGACGGCCGCGTTGTGCTGGAGCCGTGCGACTTCCGCGGCGAGGCGGTCGTCGCCGCGCTGGGTGAGCCGGTAGTAGCGGCGCAGCCGGCCGTCCACTACCTCGTCCCGGTCGGCCTCGACGAGACCCTCCGCGACGACCCGGTCCAGCGCGGCGTAGAGCGTTCCTGCCCTGAGCCTGACCCGGCCGCCGGAGATGTGCTCAACATCGGTGATGATCCCGTAGCCGTGCTGCGGGCCCTTCGCCAGCGCCGTGAGCATCAGGAACGTCGGTTCATGCAGAGGGCGTTCGCTCATGCCGACGTTATATACCGATAATCTGACTATCGCAACCCGAACCGCGGCCATTGCACGCGGCCTGATGGCCCCCGCTAGCCGGCCGGGCGAGATCGGTAGACTGCCGCGGCGACCTGGGTGAGCGAGCGGATCAGCGGGTTGGCGTCGGCCTTGTTCCAGGCGACAACGAGGCGGCTGGGTGCCATGTCGGCGAGCGGAACCACGGTGAGCCCTGGTGGCCACGCGTGGCCCAGCGGAGTCAGCGGCGCCAGTCCGACCGTGCCGTTCCAGAGAACAGCCTGCACGCATTCGCCGACCGTGCGCACCACAGGTCCGTCGCGAACCGGGCCGCCGGGCGCCGCCCCGTTCCAGTAAGCGCGCCATAGCGGGTCAGTGCCCTCAGGGAACTGGAACCACGGGCGTTCCTCGAGGTCCCGCACCTGCAGGCTGCCGCGGCCGGCGAGCGGGTCGTCCGCGCGCAGGACAACCCCGACCGGATCGGAGCGCAGTACCCGGGTGCTGATCCCGGCGCGGTCGAACGGCATCCGGGTGAGGGCGGCCTCGACGAGCCCGGCCCGCAGCCCGGTGGTCGGATCCGTGAGGTCCGCCTCCCGGACGCGGACCTGAACTCCCGGGTTACGCTCGCGGAACGCGTCGGCGAGGCCGGTGCCCGCCTCCTCGCCGCTGTCCGCGAGCGTGCCGATCGTGAAGGTCGCCGTGCCCGCAGCCGCTGCGACCCGGGCGCGGGCGTGCTCGGCGTGCTCGAGCAGGTCGCGCGCCTCGTTGTAGAGCGCGGCCCCCGCGGGCGTGAGTGTGACCCCGGACGGCGAGCGGTGCAGCAGCGGGGCACCGACATCGGTCTCGAGCTGCTTGATCGCCCGGCTCAGCGGCGGCTGGGTCATGTGCAGGCGAGCGGCGGCGCGCCCGAAGTGGCGCTCCTCGGCGACCGCCACGAAGTAGCGAAGCGAGCGCAGGTCCATTACCGGCAACGTTACTTTGAGGGCGGACGATACAGTCTGTCGCTCAGCACACGGCCCTCGTGGGTCAGAATCTGCGTCTTGATCCGCATGAAGCGCGGCCGCGCGCCACGGTTCGGGGCGACGCAGTGGACCATGACGGGGTGGCAGAAGACCATGTCCCCCGGCTCGCCGGTCAATTCGACTACTCGGAGGGGTACGCCTTCAACGGTGGTTTCGGCGTCCATGAACGCGGCAATCCGGTCGGCAGGTGACGGCGCTAGTCCGGTAAGCGCCATCAGCCAGGAGTGAGAGTGGTGAAACCGTTCCCGGAGCCTGGCGATCGAATCGCGCCGCTGGCTCTCGGGAAGCCGACGTTCCTGCTCGAGCAGCAGGCGGGGTGACCCGGAAAGGATCAGGGTCCCGCCGCCTCGCGGCGTGACCGACCCGATGAAGCTGACGACGAATAGCGCCCTCGGGCGATCGAGGTGCAGTTCACAGGGATTGTCCCAGTGCCAGTTCCCGGTCGGCACGTCCCAGGCGCCCGGCCCGGGAAAGGTGACCAGAGGGCGGCCCCAGTCTCTCGGCGGCGGCCAGGCGGCCTCGCCGAGCAGATCGTCCAGGACGCCGCGCACCCGGCCGGTCAGGATCCTGGCCTGGATGGGATCGCGCTTGGCGGCTTTCAGGTCGCCCACGATCGGGCGCCAGCTGGAACGGTCGTCGGGACGTATGCCGTGCGCGTCTTCCAGCTCGTTCCACCATCGCCGTTCCATGGCGCGGCCGTCAGCGGGCGAGAACGCCTGCCGGACCACCACGTAGCCGTCGCGCTCGAAGCCCTCGATGTCTGATGAAGCCAGGGTAGTGAGCTCTGTTCCCATGAGGTCAGGCCATCAACCGGCGGCAGGGCACGCGACCGCTATCTGCCGTTGCGCTCGCGGTGGCTGCACCCCGGCCAGCAGCAGGGCCGGCGCTGACCTTCCTCCAGCTCCTCCTGGGTCCGGCGAATGCGGCGTTCCCGGGTCGTCTCCTGCTTGGCATCCTCGACCCAGCAGATGAACTCGTTGCGGGCCAGAGGCGTGATGTCGGTCCAGGCACCCAGCGCCGCGGTATTGGCGATCAGTGCGTTGCGCAGATCCGCGGGAAGTTTGTGCACTACCCCGCCGGGCACTCGCTCACTGCTCACAGGGCCACGGTAGCCGAAGCCGGGGCGACGCCCACCAGCCACCTTTAGCCGGCTGATGCTCCGCGGTTACCTTGCGGCCAGCAGGAGCGTAGGTGTCGCGTCGGCCAGGCGGGCGCAGTCACGGCACAGGTGAGCGTGATCGTAATAGCCGCACTCGGCGGCGGCGCGGGCCAGCGAGGCCGGCACCTGCCCGGATGCCGCCCGCCAGGCCCGGAACCGGTTGAACCGCAGGATGGTCTGCAATGTCTTGGGCGACAGGCCGACGTGATCATCGAAACACCTGCGAAGTTGCCGGGGGCTCAGGCTGGCCCGGTGGGCGGCATCGTCCACGGTGGCAGAGCGCTGTGCGAGCACGCTCACCGCAGCCAGGACTCGAAAGTCAGGACCGGCGGAACGGGCAAGCTGGCTGACGGCCAGGTCGCCGAGAGCGGCCCGGGCTGCCGCCGTGGTCGCGGTCGCAGCAAGCACGGCCTCGAGGCGCATGACGGCCGTCGTGCCCCACACGTCGGCGAGGTCGGCGACATCAGGGAGGTCGCGCACGGGCACGCCCAGGATCGCACCCGCCCAGCCGGGCTGGATCCGGATACCGACGACCACCGCAGTCTCGCCTACGGCCCGCCGAACCTGGCGGGCTGCCGGGCGCACAGCCCGCATGTGCTGCCCGTCCCAGACAAGGTCCAGGCACCCGTCCGGCAACAGCCGCATCGTCCGCGACCACCCTGGAATGCCCTGCCAGGTGCAGGCCACCGCACGCGCAACCGCCGGAGCCGGCCCGAACTCGCGGTAAGACGAGACCGCTGGCGCAAGAGCAGCCCGGGACAGGACAGCGACCGGCCGCAGGGGGACCGCCATGTGCCCAGTATCGACCTCCCGAAGGCACGAAAAGACGGCCGGTTCGTGCAAGACACCGGCAGCGGAGCGGACGATGCTGCTGTCTCATGGCAGCCAGCAGCCAGGCCCGCAGCCGATCGGCGGGCCAGGTCCGGACCGCGGCGGCAGCGGCGTATCTAGCCCCCGCCGACTACGTCGACAGCGACCACCCGCTGATCATCGCGAAGGCACGTCAGCTGTGCTCAGGCGCCAGCGCGGTATCGGAGGCGGCCCAGGCCGTCTTTTACTTTGCCCGCGACCTGCGATACCGGGGCGGCGACTTTGAGGACCTGGAGATCTACCGCGCCAGCAGCGTGCTGGCGGCCGGGCACGGCTACTGCGTCGGCAAGGCTTCGCTCTGCGCGGCGCTGGCCCGCGCCGCCGCGATCCCGGCCCGGCTGGGCTTCGCCGACGTCCGCAACCACCTCGCCTCGCCCCGGCTGCTGGCGGCGATGGGTACCGACGTCTTCGCCTGGCATGGCTACACCCAGCTGTTCCTCGGCGGCCGCTGGGTCAGCGTAAGCCCTACCTTCGACCGGGCGACCTGCGAGCGCGCCGGTGTCGCCCCGCTGGAATTCGACGGCAAGCACGACGCTCTCCTGCAGTCATTCGACGGCAGCGGCGCCACGATGAGCTACATCAAACGGCATGGCAGCTTTCACGACGTCCCGGCGCGCTTCCTGGCCGCCGAGATGCCCCGCCTGTACCCGTTCGCCCGCGACCACGGCGTCACGCGTTTCCTAGAGTCGGCAACCTGACGGCGGCGGCAACGATGTGTGAGCGCAGGCGGCTGAGAGCGTCGGTTCGCGCTCCGATCAGGGCTGGCTCATCGGTCAGCGTTGCGGCCTGGATCGGAATGGGCCGGGGCAGGCGCGCCGCCTCCGCCGCGATGGCCTCGAGGATCAGCGGGTGGCTGCCCCAGGAGCCGCCGACGACGATAAGCCCCGAGTCGGCGAGCGCCACGGCGGCGGCGAGTATCCCGCTGACGGCCCGGCTCAGGATCTGGCGTATGGCCGCGGCCTGCGGCTGCGCGCCGGTCGCCGCGGCGAGGAGGCGGTCGACGTCGATGGCGGTGGAGCCGGGCCTCCTCAGATCCAGGACCCTGAACACCTCGATCAGGCGCATTGCCTGCCCCTGCGGGCCGACGGTGATGAGGTGCGCGATCTCGCCGGCGAAGCCAGCATGCCCGCGGATGACCGTTCCGTCGCTGATGACAGCGGCACCCAGTCCGTCGCCCAGGAAGACATAGGTGAAATCGCCGAGGTCTGGGGCGGGGGCGTTGTCGCGTTCAGCCTGCGCCGCCCAGTTGACGTCGTTGTCTACGACGACGGGGCCGTCGACGTACGGGGCCAGGATCCTGGCGGGATCGAGTTCGCCGAGCAGGAAGGGCTCGTCGGGCAGCCGGATCAGCCGCCCGGTGGCCCGGTCCACCGGACCGGCGGCGCTGACAACCGCCAGGCGGGGGGTCGCTCCGGCGTTTTTCCGAGCCGTGGCGGCGGCGCGGCGCAGCGCCTTGCCGATCCGCTCGGCCGGGGCAAGGCTGTCGATCTTGTCTTCGGCCCGGGAAACGGCATCGCCGTAGGCATCGACGCATTCGGCCACGACGCCTTCGGGAGCGATGCTGACGGCCAAGGCGGTGCCGGCGCTGGCGGCGAGGGCGTAATACGACCCGACGCGGCCGCGGCCCCGGCCGCCCGCTGTCCGCTCGCCGGTGTTCGCGACGACTCCTGCTTCGGCCAGCCGGCGCACGCTCTCGCCCACGGCCGGCTTGGACATGCCGGTGGCGATGGCCAGCTCGGCCCGGGTCAGCCGCCGCTGCCGCATGAGCGCGCGCAGGACGTGCTCGTCGGTCAGCGAGCGGAGCAGTTCTGGCGAAGGCTTGGGCGGGCTCACGGCCGAATTCTAGTAAGGGACCTTGCCTGGAAAGCTGCAGCCTCTTATAGTCCGTCTAAGTAAGGGAGCCTTCCTAGAAAGAGTGTTGCCGTGACACAGCCCGAGACCGCCGCGCTGCCCCCGCTGCCGCACTGGGAGCAGGCACCGCCGGACATCCCCGCCGCCATCGCACAGGTCAAGGCCGCCCTGCGGGCTCGTATCGCCGCCTCGGGCCGCACCGTCGAGGAGGTCTTTGAGTCGTTGAGCAGCAGCTGACGGCGGAGGTCGGCGAGATCGTGGCGGCGCGCGAGCGAGGCGACACGGTCTGGCCGGTCATCGACTACGCGGACATCGAGTCCGGCAGCGTTTCCGCGGAAACGCGGGCGCTGCTGCACCGGCGTGGCTGCCTGGTGGTCCGCGGGCACTTCGACCGCGACCAGGCGCTGGCCTGGGACCGCAACTTCATGGACTACGTCGAGGGCAACCAGTTCTTCAAGCAGTACCGCGGCCCCGCCGACGACTTCTTCGCCAGCGTCGAGTCCGAGCCCGAGATCTACCCCATCTACTGGTCGCCGGCGCAGATGCAGGCCCGGCAGCATGACCGGATGGCGCGGGTGCAGGCGTTCCTCAACGGCCTCTGGAAGCACGAATCCGACGGTGTGCAGTGGTTCGACCCGGCCCGGTACCTGCTGTATCCGGACCGGATCCGGCGCCGGCCGCCGGGCACCGACTCCGCTGGCCTCGGGCCCCACCTCGACCCGGGCTCTCTCGACCTGTGGATGACCCAGGGCTACCAGAGGGCGTTCCGCCACCTGTTCGACGGCACCGTCGAGCAATACGACCCCTGGGACGCGGCGCACCTCACCACCGCACCGCAGTACCCCGCGAGCACGATGTGCTCAGCCTTCCGCACGTTCCAGGGCTGGACTGCGATGTCCGACATGGCTCATGACCAGGGCGTGCTGCATACGGTCCCCATCCCCGGTGCGATGGCCTACCTCATGCTGCGCCCGCTCCTTCCCGACGTCCCCGACGACGACATGTGCGGCGTCGCCATCGGCCAGGCGTTTCCGGCCGGCGAAAAATGGCACCACCCGCTCCGGCCGGCCCTCACCGGCATTCCCGACGTCCAGGCCGGCGACTCGGTGTGGTGGCATTGCGACATGATTCACAGCGTGGCGCCCGTGGCAAACCAGCAGGGCTGGGGAAACGTCATGTACATCCCGGCCGCACCCTGGTGCCAGCGCAACGAGCAGTACGCGCCCAGCGTCCGGGAAGCCTTCCGCACCGGGTCCAGCCCCAGCGACTTCCCCGAAGAACACTACGAGAGCACGTGGGCGGACCGGTTCGGTGCCCGGGACCTCAACGAAACCGGCCGAAGCGGGCTCGGCTTTGACTGACCCCATCACCAGCCGGCCGGGCATGGCAGGATACACGTCTATGCCAGGCGATGCGGTGACCCGGCCGCTGCGTTTTGGCCTGGTCGGTACCGGCCACTGGGCGGAGATCGCGCACGCCCCCGCGCTCGCCTCGACGGAGGGCATCGAGCTCGCCGCGGTCTGGGGCCGAAACTCCGGCGCCGCGGGACAACTGGCCGCCGCCTACGACGCCACGGCGCACGGCGACCTCGCTGACTTCCTGGCCAGCGTCGACGCGGTCTCCTTCGCCGTGCCACCTGACGTACAGGTCCCGATCGCCACCCGCGCGGCCCGCGCTGGGAAGCACCTGCTCCTGGAAAAGCCGATCGCCATCTCACCGGCGGATGCCGACACCCTCGCCGATGCGGTGGAGAGCGCGCAGGTTGCATCCATTGTCTTCTTTACCGGCCGGTTTCAGGCCGACGTGCGGGCCTGGCTGGCCGAGGCGCTGGCGGCCAGAGGATGGGCAGGCGGCTGCGCGGTCTGGCTCGGCTCGGCCATGCGACCGGGCAGCCCGTTCAACACCCCATGGCGCCAGGAGAAAGGCGGGCTGTGGGATCTCGGCCCGCACGTGCTCTCACTGCTGTGGGCCAGCCTCGGCCCGGTGCGTTCGGTCGCCGCCGATGCCGGCCGGGGCGACATCACTCATCTCGTCCTGCACCACGACACCGGGGTGACCAGCACCGTGACGGTGACCCTGGACCAGCCGCAGAATGCAGAGTTCTCCGAGCTGTATCTGTGGGGAGAACCGGGCCGGTCAGTCTGTCCGGCCGAGACCGAAGATCCGGTAGTCCCGTTGCGGACCGCCCTCACCGAACTGGCCGCCAACGCCCGATCGGGGCAAGTCAGCCACCCCTGCGACGTACGCTTCGGCCGCGACATAGGGCACATACTCGCCGACGCCCAGCGCCAGATCGACTCACACGGCCCCGAACCACATCAGGCAGTCAGCTGTAGTGATAACGAGCCTTGAGGATCTTTACTTCTTTGTCGTCGGCCCGGTAGACGAGCCGGTGTTCGTCGTCGATACGGCGCGACCAGTAGCCTGACAGATCCCCTTTCAGGGGCTCAGGCTTACCTATCCCAACGAATGGATCACGCTGAATCTCGGCGATTAACCGCGTGATCCGTATCGCCATTTTCCGGTCTGCACCCAGCCAGTACAGGAAGTCTTCCCAGCCGTCGGGATCGAAGTGGATGCTTCTCACTACTCGCCCGCCAGATTCTGCAACTCCTCCATGGTCTTGACGACGGTCGGCTGGCCTGACTTATCCCGGGCAACGGCCTCCATCAGTCGCTGCGCGTTGGCGGGAGACCGCAGCAGGTAGATGGTCTCCTGCCACGAGTCGAAGTCCTCAGCAGACATGAGGACAGCGTCGCCGGCCTTGGAACTTATCCTCACTGGAACATGGTCGTCGTTGACCTGCTGGATGAGAGGGAACAGGCGAGAGCGGGCCTCGCTGGCGCTGACAGCCACTGCATCCACCTCCGTCTCCTGTGTACGAGATCATGGTACCAGAGAGGTACAAGTTTCCTGTACAAGATCTCGGCGGCGAACTGTGCTGACACGGCATCCTCCACCGCCATGTGCGACTCCCCATCGCCAACTCAAGCCAGATGGGCACTATCGAGGAGGAACAGGACCACCTGCTTAGCTTCCCTGCCTGGGCCGATAAGGTGCAAGCGGACTGTTCGGGTCAGATTCGAGGGGCGGGCGATGACGATCCTAGATGCGGATGTCGCGGTTATCGGCGCTGGCTCGGTGGGGAGCATGGCGAGCTGGCAGCTGGCCGAGCGGGGCTTGCGCGTCATCGCGGTGGATCGGTTCATGATCCCGGGGCCGTTCTCGGCTTACGCGGGCGAGTCACGTCTGTTCCGCATGGTCTATGCGGAGGGCGGGCATTACACGCCGCTGCTGCAGCGCGCCCGTGACCTGTGGCGCGAGCTCGAGGCGGTCAGCGGGACCGAGCTGCTCACGATCACGGGCGTGGTGACGATCATGGATCACGATCACCCCGACCATGCTGCCCTGTTGCGGGCGGGCCGGGAGCGGGGCCTGAGTTTCGAGGTCCTGGCCGGGCCGGAGGCTCGCCGCCGGCTGCCCCAGCACGTTATCCGCGACGGTGACGTGGCCCTGTTCGATCCCGAGGGCGGTTTCCTGCGCAGCGAGCGGGCGGTGTTCTCGGCTCTCCGGCAGGCCGAGCACCGCGGAGCCTCGTTCCTCGGCAACCGGCAGGTCAGGGCCCTGGAACGCGACGGTGACCGGTGGCTGGTCCGCACGGATCAGGAAGAGATCCGGGCTCCGCGGGTGCTGGTGGCCACCGGAACCGGCGCCGGGCCGGTCTGCGAAGCGCTCGGTACCCACCTGGCGGTGCTTCCCCAGATACTGACCTGGTTCCCCATCGCGGACCACGGGCTGCTTGCCCGCGGCGGGCAGCAGGCCTTCATCCGCAGTTCGCGCGATGCCCAGTTCTACGGCTTCCCCAGCAGCGACGGATGGACCATGAAGGTGGCGGCCAGCATCTACCTTGACGAGGTCACCTCGATGGCCCGCCCGATCACCTGGGATCCTGGCCATCTGAACACGGTGCAATCCTGGGTCAGCACTTACCTGCCCGCGCTGGCGCCCCGCCCCGTGCGGACGGTGCTGTGCGCCGACGGGTACACGGTCGACGACACCGGCCTGCTCGGGTTCGTGCCCGGCATGGACGGGGTCGTCGTTGCGGTCGGCTTCTCCGGTCACGGATTCAAGATGGCGTCCTCGCTCGGGGCCGTCGCCGCCGACCTGATCACGGAAGGCACGACGGCCACAGACATCAGCTTCATGAATCCAGCGCGTTTCCTGCCAGGAAAGGATGCCATCGACATGCTTCCCCTGAACGCTGCGAGTCCGCAGGACGAGCGCCGGTGACCGCCCCAGCGCACTACGTCCTCGGGAATCTGGAGGCTCAGCCAGGCTCGCAGGTCCGCGGTTACTGTCAGGTGAACCTCGGAACGGACACCGTCGCGCTGCCGGTTGCCATCACCCACGGGACCGAGCCCGGCCCGGTGCTGGCGGTCACCGCGGGGATCCACGGCGGAGAGTACGTCCCCATGGTGGCGGTCCGCCAGTTCATCCGCGATCTCGATCCGGCCCGGATGCGGGGAACCGTCGTAGCCTGCCTGCAGTCCAGCCCGGTCGCCTTCGAGAAGCGGCTGGCCTTCGTCAACCCGCTCGACGGCCAGAACCTCAACAGGTCGTTCCCCGGCGATCCGGCCGGGGGTCCCACCCAGCGGCTTGCCGCCTGGCTCTCGCAGAACCTGCTTGGCCGGGCTGACTACTACGTCGACTGCCACTGCGGTGACCTGCCCGAAGTGCTCGACTCGTTCGCGGGTGTCGCCGCGGGACCGGACGGCGTGCTGAGCGAGCAGGGCCGGGCGGTGGCCGACTGCTTCGACGTCGCCCGCATCCTCGAGGAGAGTCTCGAGGGATCTGCCGTCTTCCAGGCCGCGCTCGCCGGGGTCGCCGCGGCCCTCGTTGAGATTGGCGGCCAGGGCCGCTGGTCGCAAGCGGAGGCCGATGTGCAGCGGCAGGGCCTGCTCCGGGTGGCGGCGCTGGCCGGCATTCTCCCCGCGGACGGTCTCCCCGCGGACGGGGCGGCCCGGCCGCATCTGCCCATTTACGAGGAGGTGGCGGGCGTGCTGAGCGACCGTCCCGGCCTGTGGTTTCCCGAGGTTGGCGTCGGGGCTTCGGTGGTCGAGGGCACTCGCCTTGGCCGGGTGGAGGACGCGTTCGGGGACACGGTCTGGGAGGTTCTGGCTCCTGCCGCTGGTGTGCTGGCGTTCGGGCTGGGCAGCCTCGCCGCAGCCCCGGGCGACCTGCTGGCATACATCGCGCGCCCCATGCCCGGCACCTGACCGCGAGCGGTCAGACGCCGGTCCAGACCAGCGGGATTGTGGACGCGGCCAGCAGCGCCGCCATGGCGGCGGTGAAGATGCGCCAGGCACGTGGCGACCGCAGGAAGCGCTGGAACGCGGCGCCGAAAGCCAGCCACGGCAGGCAGCTGGGAAGGGCGGCCAGCATAAACAGGCTCGCGAAGATGGCCGCCTGGGCCAGGGCATCGCCGGCGCGCCGGTCCAGGAAGGTCGCGATGGCAGCGACGCTGATCAGCCATCCCTTGGGGTTCATCCACTGGAAGGCCGCCATGCCGAGGAACCCGGCAGGTGCGTTCGCAGCCCCTTCGGCATGCGCCGCGGTCGCGATCTTCCAGGCCATCCAGCAGAGCATCGCCGCCCCGCCCCACTTCAGGACCTCGAGGGCCAGCGGATGAGCGAGGAGGACCTTGCCCAGCCCGAGGGTGATAGCGAACAGCATCGCGCCCATCCCCGTCACCTGCCCCAGCAGACTCGGCAGACCGTGCCGCACACCAACCCTGGCACCGACGGCGGTCAGCAGCGCATTGCTGGGGCCGGGGGTGCCGGCGACAACCGCGGAGAACGTCACAAACGCGATCACCTGGGCGGGGTCATGCATCACTTCCATGCGCGGCGCTCCGTAGATTGGATCTATGGCGGCCCTCAGCCTGGGTGATGCAAGCGGCGCTGGTCTTGAACATTCGTGTGAGCCAGATGAGTGGGTGGACGCCGCAAGGCCGGTGGACGGGGTGGAACTGTTCCGCGCCCGGCTGCGGGGCAGCCCGTTCAGCCGGCACCGGCACGATGTCTACGCGATCGGCGTCACCGAGGAGGGAGTCCAGGCGTTCGGCTACCGGGGCACGGTTGAGCACAGCCTCCCCGGACAGGTCTTCGTGCTGCATCCCGACGAACTGCACGACGGCAGGGCAGAGGGGCCGGGCTTGTTCGGCTACCGCCAGATCTACGTCACCCCGGACCGGATCGCCGCGGCTCTGCCGGCCATCACGGGGCACTCGGCGCCGCTGCCCTTCGCTCCCCCGGTGATCGACGACCCAGCCCTCGCGCGCGTGGTGCGCACGGCGTTCACTCATGCGGCCGAGCCGCTGGCGCTCGACGCACTGGTGCTTCGGCTGGCCCAGGGCCTCCGGCGGTTCAGCGCCATCGGGCCCGGCGCCGCCCTGCCCGGCCGGGTCGACCTGGCCGCCGTCGAGCGTGGCCGCGATTTCCTGCGGAGCCGGCTGACGATCGTGCAATCGAGCGAGGTGGAGGCGGTCACGGGCCTGGACCGCTACCAGTTCGCGCGCCAGTTCCACGCCGTATACGGGACCAGCCCATACCGATACTCAGTAATGCGGCGCCTCGACGTGGCCCGGGTATGGATCCGGAACGGGCGGCCCCTGGCAGATACGGCGACCGAGGCTGGCTTCGCCGACCAGGCCCATTTCACCCGGACGTTCAAAGCGGCGTTCGGCATGACCCCCGGCCGCTACGCAAAGCTCTGCACGGCCCGTTCCGGCACTGGAGCTGCTTCCGTCCGGCAGCGATGAGAGTTGGCCCGGCGTGCGTCTGTATCTCGGCAAGCGACGGATCGCTCAGCGAGAGCCATGACGAAGGGACCTGCCATGCGGCCGGTGGTACTGCAGATGGGCGTCACCCTCGACGGATTCGTCCACGGGTCCAAGGGCTACGAGGACTGGGGACTTCCGCCGGAGGGCGAGGAGGTCGTGGCGTGGAAGGCCGCGTCGCTGCGTGAAGCGGGCACGCACATCATGGGCCGGGCGACGTATGAGGAGATGGCGTCGGTGTGGCCGAACACTACCGGCGTGTACGCCGACGTGATGAACGAGATCCCCAAGGTGGTCTTCTCGAAGACGCTGACCCGGGCCGAGTGGGCGGAAAGCCGGATTGCCGACGGCGACCTGGCTGAGGACATCGGCCGGCTCAAGCGTGAGCCCGGTGGTGTGATCCTCGCCCATGGCGGCGCAACCTTCGTCGACGCGCTGATCCGCGATGGGCTGATCGACGAATACCGGCTGGTGATCCACCCGGTGGCGATCGGCCACGGGGCCGGCCTGTTCAGCGCGCTCCGCGGGCCGCTGCGGCTCGACCTGATCGAGGCTCGCAGGTTTCCAGGTGGCACCGCCATCCACGTCTACCGGCCGAGAGCCGGGAACCGATGAGGACGTTGGTCCAGTGGCCGGCCGGTCACGCCGACGGCATCACTGCCGCCGATTGGGCGCAGTAGCGGCTCGCCTGGCGTTGAGCGCATCCGGTAGAACTGCCATACTCGCCGAAGACAAACGTTATTCCTCTGTGCCCGCTGGCGGCCTGGGCCAGCGGCGGGACCCTCGTGGTGCGGCCATCGGCCGGCGTCGGCACGCGTGCGGGTCCGCCGAGCTAAGGAGATGCAGCGATGGGCTCGTCCACGGAGCGGCACGGCAGATCCAGGTTCAGGCGGCGCGGCAGGATGCTCGCGGCGGCCCTGGGCGCGGCAGCGCTTGCCCTGGTCGCGGGGGCCTGCAGCAGCACCAGCAGGGCAGCGGCGCGTCATCGGGCGCGCCGGTCAAGGGCGGCACGGCGGTATACGCGGAGGCGCCGTCGACCCCGCCCAACTACATTTTCCCGTTCGCCAGCAGCGTCTACGCCAGCAACACCAACATTTTCGATCTGGACTGGCTGATGTACCGGCCGCTGTACTGGTTCGGCAACGGGGCCCAGCCAACAGTGAACAACTCGCTGAGCCTGGCCAACCCGCCGACCTTCAACGGCACCAAGGTCACGATCACGCTGAAGCACTACATGTGGTCCAACGGCACCCCGGTCACCGCGTCTGACGTGAAGTTCTGGCTGAACATGCTGCTGGCCGTGCCCCAGGACTGGGGGCTGGGTAACGGGTTCCCGCAGAACGTGAAGGACATCACGGTGGTCAGCCCGACCGAGCTGACCATGGTGATGGACAAGGCGTACTCGCCGACCTGGTTCCAGTACAACGAGCTGAGCCAGGTCACGCCCATGCCGGCGGCGTGGGACCGGACCGCGTCCGGGCCGTCCAGCTGCGACACCACGGTCAGCGACTGCGCCGCCGTCTACAACTACCTGAACGACCAGTCCAAGGACGTGACCGGCTACGTCACGTCGCCGATCTGGGGCATCGTGGACGGGCCGTGGCGGCTGAGCGCGTTCAACGCTGACGGGCACATCACGTTCGTGCCGAACAAGAAGTACTCCGGCCCGGTCAAGCCGAAGCTGGCGGCGTTCCAGGAGGTGCCGTTCACCACCGACTCGGCCGAGTATGACGTGCTGCGTTCGCCGAGCTCCAGCACCAAGATCGACTACGGGTACCTGCCCCCGGAGAACGCCCCGGCCAAGCCGGCCAACGCGGCGATTGGCGCGAATCCGGTGTCGGGTTACACGCTGGCGCCGCTGTACGCGTGGGGGATCGGCTACTACACGGTGAACTTCCAGTCCACCACCGGCAACGGGCCGATCATCAAGCAGCTGTACTTCCGCCAGGCCCTTGCGTACCTGATGAACCAGGCTGCGGTGATCAAGGGCCCGCTGCGCGGATACGGCGAGCTCACGGTCGGGCCGGTCGGCAGCACCCCGGCGACCCAGTTCCTGTCCCCGCAGGCCAAACGGGACGGCGACCCGTTCCCGTACAACCCAGGCAAGGCCAAGAGCCTGCTGGCCAGCCACGGCTGGAACGTGGTACCGAACGGCGTGTCCACCTGCGCCAACCCCAGCCTGTGCGGTCCGGGGATCAAGAAGGGGCAGCCGCTGAGCTTCGCCTTCCTGTATGCCAGCGGGACTTCGTGGGTCCAGTCCGAGGTGACGCAGCTGCAATCCAACGCCGCGTCGATCGGGATCAAGCTGAACCTCGAGCCCAAGACGTTCAACCAGCTGGGCTCGGTGGCCGGCAACTGCGTGGTCGCGAAGCTCCCGTGCAACTGGGACATGGTCAGCTTCGGTAACGGCTGGTCGTACTCGCCGGATTTCCTGCCCACCGGTGACGAGGTGTTCATGTGCGGCGCGATCAGCAACTTCGGCGGGTACTGCGACCACGCCAACGACGCGCTGATCAACAAGACGCTGAGCAGCGGCAACCTGCAGTACATGTACAACTGGCAGGACTACATGACGCCCCAGCTTCCAGTGGAGTGGGCGCCGGACGCCGCCTACCAGCTGACCGAGATCGCCAGCAACCTGAAGGGCGCAGCGCCGCAGAGCCCGACGCTCAGCATCAACCCGGAAAACTGGTATTTCGTGAAGTAGCCAATTTACGTGCGCCTCAGGCTCGCGCTAGTGAGCCTGAGCCCGTCGGGCCGGGCCAGACCTTGTCCGGCCGGGCCCGACGGCGTCTCGGGGCTGGTTGAAGGAACGGCCCTCAGCTGATGTCCGCCTCGACGAGCCGCTCGACAAGCTCGTCGACATTGCCCGACTTGGGCAGGCCTCGCTTGGCCAGCAGGTCGCTGAGCTCAGCCTTGGTCAGGCCCTCGTAGCGCTCGCGGGCCATCGTGTGAGCCTTCCTCCCCTGCTCACGCTCGATCTTGCGGGCCTCACGGGCCAGTTCATGCGACGCCCGCTCAGCGTGCTCGTGAGCGGACTGCTCGGCCGTGGCCGCCTTGCCGCGCGCGACCTCGCCGACCGACTCGGCCCGCTCGCGTACCGCACCGGGCAGCGCGCTCGTGGCCTCAGCCCACCTAACGGCGAGACGGCGGTTCACGTCTACCGTGCGCTGCACCAAGTCGAAATAGCGCTCGACCGCCGGGACGAGGTCTATCTGCGGCAGCTCAGGAAGGCGGTCCGCTAGCGTCCGCGCGCTCTGGCCCCAGAGGTCCGCGGTCTTCTCGGCCGCGGTTCGGGCCTGGTTCGCCACCGTGCTGTATTGCCTGGTCAAGGTGTTCATATTCGCTCCTCGGGTTCCGGATAACTTTGCTAACTTTAGCAAGCAATGCGTACTAAAGCAAGCGAGGGTGCCGCGGAGCAACCCGGTCTACCCGCACCTGGCCAGATCACACATGCGCGGTGACCGTATGCTCTGCACGGCACGAACATGCAGCGGAGGCGCTTACGGTGACGGGTTATCCGAGGTGACCGCGGATCCGCGTACGTGAAAGTGCGCCCGCCCGCGCACCGGGACGGCGAAGGCCAGGCTGAGCGGCGAAGTTCCAGCAACCGCTGGCGGATCAGCGATCGCCGGCTGGGGTTGATCTACGCGGTGCTGGCGGCTGTCGCGTGGTCGACCGCCGGGATCCTGCAGCGCCAGTTGCACGTCAACGCGGCAACCCAGGTCGCCGGGCGTGGCGTCTTCGGGTTCATAACGCTCGCGGGCTACGCGGCATACACACAGCCCGGACCCGTGGCGTCGGTAGCCCGGCGCGGCGCTCTCCTGGCCGCGTCGGTAACCCGGCGCGGCGCTCTCCTGGCCGCCGGGGCAATGGCCGTCGCCAACTCCGCGTTCATCATCTCGCTGAACTACACCTCGGTCGCGCACGTCCTAGTTCTGCAGTCCATCGCTCCCCTCGTCGCCGCCGGCCTCGGCGTGGTCGTCCTGGGAGAGCGGCTCACCTGGCGCACGGCATGCGCGATGGCCGTAGCCCTGGGCGGTGTCATCGTGATGGTCGGCGCACCGGGCGGCGGCCCGGTTCTCGGCGACGGCCTTTCGCTGCTCACAGGTGTCGCGTTCGCGCTCGTCATCGTCATCGCCCGCCGGTACCGCGGCGTGTCCATGGCGCCTGCAATGGCCCTGGCACAACTGCTGGTCGTCATCGTCTTCGCGCCGTTCGCGCAGTTCGGCCGCGTCTCCTGGGCCGACGTCGGATGGCTCGCCCTGCTGGGGTGTGGCCAAATCGGGCTCGGGGCGATCTTCTTCATCTCTGCGGCACGGTTCATTCCGTCCTCGGAGATGGCGATGATCTTCCTGCTGGAGGTAGTACTCGGCCCGTTGTGGACCTGGATCGCGCTCTCCGAGACGCCGAACATCGCGACGCTGGCAGGTGGCGCGGCCGTCATCGTCGGCGTCGGTGCCCAGGTTGGCGGATTCGGCAAGCGGGAGGATCGCCCGATGGCCGGCGAGGCCGAGCAGCCACAGGGATTAGGTGGGCAAAGGGAACGGCCGCCCGGCGCGGTCCGGAACCTGGCGGCCGTTCGTCTGGGCGGCGCGGGCTGGCGCACGCGCCGCAAGCTGCAACTCATCCCATGGCGAGCGGATCACTCGCAGATTTCATCGTGATCACCTTCGGTCGCCGACCAGGCGACCGGGCGCCAGAATCTGCCCGTTGCGGCGGGCGGCGACCGGACGGGCCAGGCACGCGCATCCGACGCCGGCGACCAGGCCCGCGGCTGCGCAGCAGGACCACAGCAGGGGCAAGCCGCCGACGCCGATCACGGCGTCACCTGCCACGGCCGCGGTGAGGGTGCTCAAGCCCAGGGCCGAACCCCACGTACCCAAGTAGGCACCGGCCCGCCCGGGCGGGGCGATGGATGCCACGATCGCGGGAGCGAGGCCCGCGGCGGCGATTTCGCCGAGCGTCCAGATCGCGCTGGTCCCCGCGTACCAGGCCAGCCCGGTCCCGGCCCCGGTGACCGCGATCCCGATGCCGATCAGTGCCATCCCCGCCGCGCACAGCGGCACCGCCGGGAGGCGCACCAGCCAGCCCTGGGCGAACGGCTGGAGCACGGCCACGGTCAGCGGGTTCATCGCGGCGATCAGGCCGTAGTCGAGTGGCCCGATGCCAGTGCCGGCGAACCGGACCGGCAGCGCGTACACCGATTGCTGTCCGGCGGTCAGGATCAGCAGGGTCAGCAACGTGAACGTCCAAAGAAGCGGGTCCGCGGCCAGACTGCCGCGCTTGGGTGCCCGGACGTGCCGCCGGGGTCTGTCCCGTGGCAGGAGCAGCCACGCCAGTGCCGCGAACGCGGCGGCACCGGTCGCGCTCGCGACGAACAGCCATCCCCACCCGGCGTACGCGGCCAGGGCGCCGCCGGCCAGGGTAGCGACGCTGAGCAGCACGTTGATTATCCAGGTGAGCAGCGTCATGCACCGCTTGCGCTGGATCTCGTCTACCGCGGCAGTGGCCAGCATGGACTGGGCGGCAGGCCGCCACATCTCGAATACCAGGCCGACCGCCGCCGCCCCCGCTGCCAGCGCGACGGCGCTCCGGGCCATCCCCGCAGCGGTGTACGCGGCCCAGGCCGCTATGTTCCCGGCGACTATCACTTTCCTGGGCCCGACCCGGTCGGCGGCCCATCCCGCGACCGGCGGCCCGGCTGCCCAGCCGATACCGAATGCGGCGAGCACGAACGCTACCTGGCTGGCGTCCAGGTGCCGTGCGCGAGCGGCGTAATAGGCGAGGGCCAGGTACAGGCACGCCAGGCCGCGTCCGGGAATCAGCGTGATCACCAGCCGCCAGAACACGGCAGGCAACCCGCCCCACGTGCGCATCCGCCACGAGCGCGGGGGACCCGGGCGTGCCTGCGGCATGGTGCCGACGGTCACCGGGACCAGTTCGGCGGCCGGTGCGGCTACCGGTGCCGCGAGGAGCATTACTGGCTCGCCGGCTCGCTGGCGGGGCGGGGCAATCTGGCGCTGGCGCCCGCGGGCCCGGGTGACGGCAACCAGGCATGCCCGGGTGCCAGCCACGGTCAAGGTCAGCGCCGCGGTCGGCGCGGCGACGAACGCCCCGGTCTCGGCGATCACCCAAGCCGTCATGGCGATGAGCTAACTGTCGGGGACAGCGTTGCTGTCGGGGACGGGTACGCGGTCGCCGTCGGGGACGGGTACGTCGTGGGGGTCGGAGTCGCCGTCGGGGACGGGTACGTCGTGGGGGTCGGAGTCGCCGTCGGGGACGGGTACGTCGTGGGGGTCGGCGTCGGGGTGGGGGTCGGAGTCGGCGTCGACGCCGGCGTCGACGTCGTGGACACCGGTGTGGGACTCGAGGACGGGGGGACGAACGGTGGCCCGGCGAAGGAGAGCGGGACGGGTCTTTCGAACGCGGCGACGGAGAGTCTGACCCGGCCGAGATGGCCGGCGTAGCCGACGACGCAGACCGGGTGAGTCGTGACCGGGGCGGGTCTGAGGTGGTGGCGGGGACAGCCGCCGGGCTGGGGGGATCCCCGTTGGCCGCCGCATCCGGGTGATCGTGCCGCGAGACGGTGGTGACCAGCGCGACGACGGATGTCGCGGCCAGCGTCAGCGTGACCGCCGTGGCCAGCGTCCAGGCGACCGGCCTCACCGGGAACCCGGCGACCCACGCCCGCCACGTCACGATGGGCATTCGCCGGTGGAGCCTGACTCCGACGTATGTGGCTACGCCGGTCGCGAGGACAGCGCCCGCTGCTGCGCCGGCCAGCTCTCCGGTCATGGCCCGGCCCGGGTGCCCTGGATCCATACGTAGCGGCGATCGGCTAGCTCCAGGTCGTGCAGGCGGCAGACCAGGCGTCGGCCGATGCCGTCAAAGTCCCACAGCGCGACCCCGAAGGCGCTGCACAGCTCGCCCATGTCCAGCGCGATGCCGGACAGCGAGATGTCCCGGCCTACCGAGCACAGCCCGGTGGGCTGCAGGCAGGTGCCGCAGCAGCCGATCCGGATCAGGTACGAGTCTGCAGTGGTCGCTCCGCAGCCCGGGCAGCTGAAACCCGGCCTCCTCGGCTCCCGCGTCGCCCGGTGCCGATGCTGGAGAACGTGCACGCCCTTGCCCATGTGGTCAGGCTGGCCGACTCGCCTTGCACTCGCCTTGATGCTTTTCTTGCAGCCCTGGTCACGGCGCAGGTCAAGGCGACGGCGCGCTGGCCGGCGAGATCGACCTGCGCGAGGGGCCGGCCGCGCAGGTGGACCGGGTATCTATGCCTGCTGGTTCTCGCTGGCGGCCAGGACGGAGCGGGCCCATGCCACCTGCTCGCCGACTTCGCCGACGTCGACGGCGGCGAGCGTTATCCCGGTCGCTCCGATGCTTCTGGCCACTTCGGCCGCGGTTGCGACGTCTTGCGGTATCGACAGGTCTTCTGACACCGCATCGGGGATGAGCCGTTCGGCCTCATCGGTGTCGCCGGCGGTCAGCTGGCCGGGGCGAGCGTGCGGGTCACCGGCACCGGGTTCTTGAACAGGTCAAGGACCGGGCAGTGCTCGTCCACAGCCGCCGCAAGCTCCTGGTAGCGCTCCGGGCTTTCCGGCCCGCTCACCGCGACCTCGACCCGGATCGCCGAGAACCCCGGGCGCACCGAATCGTCGAACCCGAAGAACCCGCGGACGTCGAGGTCACCCTCTACCCGCACGGTGAGCGAGTCGAAGCTGATGCCCAGCTGCTCGGCCCAGAACCGGTAGGTAATCGCCTGGCAGGAGCCCAGCGATGCCAGGGCGTACTGAACCGGGTTCGCTGCCACGTCCTCGCCGCCGAGCGCGGGCGGCTCGTCCACCGTGAAGGTATGCGCGCCGGTCCGCACGTCTACCTCGGTGACGCCGACCAGCGTTCCTTGCGCGCTGAATACGGCCTGCGCGTTCGAGCGATCGTCGGCGACGGCCTTGCGGGTATCTGCGATGAGCGAGCTGAGGGACACTCCGGACCTCCGGGCGCGGGGCAGTGGGCCGCACTGATTATCGATAAAATCGATCTGCATTGTCAAGAAAGTCGCCGGCTCCCAGAATGCGGGCCATCAGCGGGCACCCTCTTGACACCAAGCAACGGCACGGCTCACCGTGGCGGCGGGAACCTGATCACAGCACTACCAGGAGGTCGAGTGTCGACTGCCACTAGCGCAACAACCGGTGTGGGCGTCCAGCAGCGAGCGCAGACCGGGCCGGGGCTGCAACCCGGCTGCGGTGTCACCCCCGAGCGGCAGCAGGCCGTCGCCGAGGTGCTGGGCGGCCTGGTGCCGCCGACCGGGCGCCTTGCGCCCGCCCAGCTGCGCGCGATCACGTCGGGCCTGGCGGCGCGGCGCGATCTGTGGGCGGATCTGGTCGTCCGGGACCCGGACGTGCGCTGGTATCTGCCCTTGCACCGGTCCAACTCCTGCGATGTGTGGCTGCTCGCCTGGGAACGTGGCCAGGACACCGACTGGCATGACCATGGCGGATCGTCCGGGTCGTTCGCCGCGGCCGAGGGCGGCCTGGTCGAGCAGTACCGGGGCGCGGGCGGCCGGCGGATCGCCCGCAGGTGGCTGCTCGCTGGGGAGGCGGTGGCGTTCGGCCCGGCGCACGTCCACGACGTCGCGCATGGTGGCGGCGGGTCGGCGACGAGCATTCATGCGTACTCGCCGCCGCTGATGGCGATGACGTACTACACCGCCACCGATTACGGCTTGATCGCCAGGGAGACCGTCGCGGTCGACGGCCCGGAGGGCGCACGGGGCCGCGGCGGCGCCGGCACCGCGCTCGCCGCCGCCTCGGCTTCGGCCGCCGGGCTGACCTCCGACTCGCTGCCGGCCGACGCGCCCAGCATTGATGAGCTGCTGGCCGAGGCCCGCGGCGGCCTGGCCCGGCTGCGCCCTGAGGCCGCGCTCGCGGTCCTCACCGACGGGGCCGTGCTGGTCGATATCCGGCCCTCCGAGCAGCGGATGGCCGAAGGGGAGGTCCCGGGGGCGATCATCATCGGCCGCAACGTGCTGGAGTGGCGGCTGGACCCGCGCAGCGAGGCGCGCATTCCCGCGCTCGCCCGGCCCGATGCGCGGATCATCGTCATGTGCTCGGAGGGTTATGCCTCCACCCTCGCCGCAGCCTCGCTACGGCGAATTGGCCTGCGTGACGCCACCGACCTCGACGGCGGCTTCCAGGCCTGGCAGGCAGCGGGCCTGCCCACGCGCCCGGCCCAGCCATCCGGCTGACCGGGCTTGATGGCTGCTCGCCGGGCACGTCTTCTTAGTCGCCAAACGGGTCGGAGTCGTTGCGCGGGTCGCGTGACGCGATGATTGCCTGGCGTAGTCCTGTCACGGCCGGGGCGCCCGCGTAGAGCCTGCCGCGCTTCTGTCCCCGTGGGACAAGCAGCCCCGCCTGAACGAGGCGCTGCAGGTCACGTGAGGCGGTCTGCTCGGTGATCGGCTCTTCTCCGGATTCCTCAAGGCTCGCGCGGTAGGTAGCGTTGCGCACTCTGAGCCCCATCGCTGCGTCGTACAGAAGCGGCAGCATCCGTTCGGGGAGATCCCGCTTCTGCGTGAGCTGCTCAAGGTCTGCCCACAGCCGTTGTGTCTCCCTGACTCGGATGAGCATCGTCCGGGCTTGGCGCAGATGTGCCGTGAGGGTGAACCGTAGCCACGGCCGGACGTCGTTGCCTGGCTGCCATGACCCTCGGCCGACTTCGCTCAGCACGTCGTAGTACGCCTGCGTGTTGCGGCCGAGGTATTCCTCGATGCTCATGAACACCGGTGCCAGGATTCCGCCGCGGGCGATGACGAGGCTCTGCAGGCAACGGGCCATGCGGCCATTGCCGTCCCTGAAAGGGTGGATCATTGCGAGGTTGAGGTGCGCGGTCCCTGCCTGCACCAGGCCGGCGTCACCTGGGGCGTTGAGGCTGGTCACGAGCTCGTCGATGAGGTCCGGTACCTGGTCAATGTCCGCACCCTCGTGGACGATTTCGCCCGTTTCTTCCTTGCGAACGTAGACGGCGCCTGCGCGCCAGCGGCCCGGCCTGTTATGGAGGGAGTAGCTCGTCATCATGAAGTGCAGGCTCTTGAGCAGCTGTGCGCTATAGGCAAAGTCTTCGTCGGCTGCGAGCTGCAACACGTAGGTCATCGCCTCGCGGTAGCCCTTCAGCGCCAGCCTGGTCTCTTCGTCTGCGTCAAGAGGTTCCTCCCCGACGATGACGGCGGCCGCGTCCTCAAGGTTCGCATCGAAGCCCTCGATGCTGTTTGATCCCTGGATTGCCCGCGCGGCCGACAGCCGCCTGAGCGGGCCATACCAGCGGCGCGGCTCGTACAGCTGGTGGCGCAAGCGGTTCTTCAGGTCCTCTATATCAGCCAGGACCTTCAGCTCCCGCGTGTCCAGCTCCGGAGCGCGAAACAACATGCGTGTAACTCCAATACCTTCAGTCAGTAGAACTGATATTAACTGTATCAGAGTTAGATTGTAACTGCCTGCGTGCTAGTTTGAATCTAACTATCCATCAGATCCGCGTACGTATGCGCACAAGCCCGCACCGCGGCCCATCGTCGCAACGCCGACATCCTCGCTGATGTCAGTCATCGCGGTCGATCTGCGCGTCGGCTCTCATGTCGTAGGCTCGGCTGCGGTTCCGGCCGTCGGCGGCGGCCACCGAAGCGGAGGTCCAGGCCATGCCCGATCAGGCACCCGGGGATCAGGCGCGGGAGTTCGCGACAGCGTTCCGTGGTTTCCTGGACTGGGTCCATTCGGCTGCCGTCCACGACGTCAACGAGGTGTCGGCGGTGGTGCACGAGTCGCTGGGCCCCGATGGCGTGCACCATTCGGTGGTAACGCGTCAGCTGGCCGCGTTCGAGCACGTCAACGTGCAGACCGCCGTGGATGCCTGGTCAGCGCGCCCGGGGCGGGCTGTGCAGGTCCGCGGTATCGCGATGCCGCCGCACTACGGGGGCCTGTCGCTGCAGCAACTGGTCGCGGGGGACGGGCTGCCGCCGCTGCGGCTGACCGCCCCCGCGCTGGCCGACCTCCCGAACGGGCCGGGATCGACGCTCGGCTGCCTGCGCCTGGCGCTGCTGCTGGTCACCGATCGCCGCGGCCGCTATGTGGTGATGATCCAGGGCCCGAGCGAGCACCAGCAGAGCCTGCTGATCGAGGTCGCCGGGCTGCCGGTCGGCGAGGCCCAGCGGCTGCTCGCCGAGCTGGACCAGCTGCGCGCCGACCTGAACGTCTACCGCGGCCACCTGCTCGACGTATCGCTGAACCCGATGGGTCAGGTCATCCTGGCCTTCGCCGGGCCGCCCGGCCTGACCAGAGACGACGTCGTGCTTCCCGCCGCCACGCTGGACCGGGTCGAACGGCATGCCCTCGGAGTGGCCGACCACCGGCAGGCGCTTCTTGACGTGGGCCAGCACCTCAAGCGCGGTCTGCTGCTGTACGGGCCGCCCGGCACCGGCAAGACGCACACCACGCGCTACCTGCTGGGCCGGATGACGGGCTACACCCGCCTGGTTCTCACCGGGCGATCCCTGGTCGCCGTCGGCGCGGTCACCGACCTTGCCCGCGCTCTGCTGCCCGCTGTCATCGTGCTCGAGGACGTCGACCTGGTCGCCGAGGAACGCTCGCGCGGCCCGGCCTCCAGCCCGGTCCTCTTCGACTTGCTCGACGCCATGGACGGAGCGGCCCCCGACGCCGACCTGCTGTTCCTGCTGACCACGAACCGGGCCGACCTGCTGGAGCCGGCGCTGGCCGCGCGGCCGGGGCGGGTCGACGTCGCGGTGGAGATCGCCCTGCCGGACGCCCCGGCCCGGGAACGCCTGCTGCGGCTCTACGGCCAGAACGTGCCCCTGGCGCTGACCGAGCAGGATGTGCAGCTCGCCGTCGAGCGCACCGACGGCACCACCGCCTCCTTCCTCAAGGAACTGATCCGGCGCAGCGTGCTGGAGTCCCTGCACGACGACCCGGCGCTCACCGCGGTCACCGGAGTGCACCTGGCCCGCGCCCTCGACGACCTGCTCGACACCGCCCAGGCGGTAACCCGCACGCTGCTCGGCGTCGGCGTCGACCCGGCCGACCTGCCCGCCGGCGGCGCGCTCCTGCCCGCCCCGGGCCGTGATGTCTGGAGCGGCCGCCGACGCCGCTTCACTTAATCCGCCGGCTGAGCCGGTCGTCCTGCGGGGTCAGTGCATCAGCGGGCGGCCGAGCGGCAGCGGCTTGCCGCCGGTGCCCGCCTGGGACGCGCTGAAGAACAGGTAGACCCCGAGCGCGGCGAACACCAGCACCACGTAGCCTCCGGTCTTGATCAAGCCCGAGGAGGGGACGCCCGCCGCCGAGGTCTGCTCCCAGCCGAGCAGCAGCAGGAGCAGGGCCAGGTCGACGAGCGCGAACACCGCGGTGAAGGCAGACGGCAGGCGCAGCGTGGACAGGGTGAGCATGACGATGATGATCAGCCAGGTGAGCAGGAACAGCCTTACCGTTGCGAGCACAGCGGTGACGGTGATGGCGAACCAATTATGGTCCAGGCCGAGCACGAGCACGGCGTAGCTGAGCCAGAACGTGCCGAAGATGCCGAACACGGCTGCCACCGCGCTCTGGCCAAGGATCGCACACCAGACGGTGGCCATGAGCAGGCCGAGAGCCGTGGCCGCCAGGATGATCGCGAGGGGGGCGCCGAGCACGCCGGCCGGCACGACGCCGACCAGGGCCAGGCCGAGCGCCACGGAGCCGGCGATGAAGCTGGCCAGCCCGAAGATGGAGGGGTCGCCGGCCAGGGGCCCGATCAAGGCTGTTTCCTGTGTCGAGGCGGATCCGCCGGGGGTTGCGTCAACGGTGGTCATCGGCTTCGCTCCCTAACTGCAGCGTCCAAGGCCATGAGCGGCTTAATGCATCCGTACGCCGGCGACCGGACACATGTGTTCTCAATTTGAACCAGCGGCCCGAATCAGGGAATGCGGTGCCGTTGCAAAGCTGGCATATCGGTTAGACACTCCGTTCATAGCGCGATGCGGTGCAGTTACCCCACGCCGCGAGGCGCTGCCCAGCCCGTGTCCGCACCGGCCGCGCCGGAGGAAGAAGGGACCCAGGTGACCACGACAGGAGAGCGCGCGGGAGCGCAGCCGCCTGGCGGCGGACGCACTCTTTTCGTGCGGAACGCGACCGGCTTAGTTCGCGAGTTAAGCGCCTTCGACGCGTTCAATCTCGTCTTCTCGGCAGTGCTGATACCAGTCGGTATCACCGAGGTCATGGCGTTCACGCCAATGTTCTGGCCGCACGCCAACATGCTGTTGTCATTCTTGTTCGCGACGCCGCTGGTCCTGACCTGCGGGCTGGTCTACCTGTACTTCACGGTGATCATGCCTAGATCCGGCGGTGACTATGTCTGGGTGTCCAGGACGCTGAACCCGTTCCTCGGCTTCTTCGTGAACTTCTCGCTTACCTTCGTGTTCCTGACCTGGATCGCGTTCAACTTCACCTACATGCTTTCGGTGATGGGCCCGGCGCTCGCTTACGTGGCCGGCTGGCATTCCTCGGCACTGACCAGCCCCTCGAACGGCGAGATGATGGTGATCGCGACGGTCCTCACCGCGGCATTCACCCTGCTGATGGTCTTCGGGGTGCGTGCCGTCGCGCGGTACATGGTGGTGACCTTCGCGATCGTCTGGCTCGGCATGATCATCTGGTTGATCCTGCTGGCGGTCGGCAGTCATGGCCATTTCGTCACGAGCTGGAACGCGCACTCGGGCACGACCTACAACGCGATCATCAGCAAGGCACGCGGCCTCGGCTTCAGCTCAGCGGGAGGGATCGGCTGGACCGCCACCCTGTTCGGGATGATCTATTGCTTCCAGGTGTACACCGGCTTCCAGTGGACCGGCTACTTTGCCGGTGAGATCAGGAATGTTCGCCGCACCGCGACCACGTCCATCCTGGGTGCGCTGGTTGTGTCGGCCATTGGCTACGTCGCCGGCGTCGGGCTGATCTACAGGTACTTCGGCTTCAAGTTCTTTGGCGCGTCGATCTTCATGGGCCTCGGCGGCGGCGCGTCGCACTGGAACCTGAAGTTCCTGCCCTACCTGCCCTCGCTGGTGAACTTCCTGCCGGGGCCGCAGTGGCTGCTGGTCTTCGTCGCTCTGTGCTTCGTCATCTCGATCCTGTGGTGGACGCCGACCGGCTTCCTGCTCGGGACCCGCAACATGTTCGCCTGGTCCTTCGACCGGCTCGCGCCCGAGAAGCTGACCACCGTCTCGGACCGGTTCCACACCCCTGTGATCGCGACCGTGGTCGTCGGGTGCGTCGTCGAACTGCTCAACTACCTCAACATCTACCAGGGCCTGGGCGCGTACCTGCTCAACATCATCGCGGTGATGGGCGTCGCATTCATCATCGTCTCGCTGGCCGCGGCGGCCATGCCGTGGCGGCGCCCGCAGATGCACGGGCAGGGACCCGGCTGGGCCAGGGCCAGGGTCGGGACGGTCCCGGTCATTACGATCGTGGCGGCGATCTCGGCGATCTCTTGGGGATTCGTCATCTATGTCGCCTTCCACACCGGATTCGGCGGCGCATTCGGCCTGAAGCCCATGGTGGAGGCGTTCACCGCGCCCGCCATCGGCGTCGTCTACTACATCGGCGTCCGGCTGTACCGCAAGCACCAGGGCATGCGGTTCACCCAGACGTTCGCCGAGATACCACCCAACTGATGGGCGGGGTCGCCAGGTGACGCGCACCATTTATTTCGCATCCGACATCCACGGCTCCGACGTCTGCTGGCGGAAGTTCCTGAACGCGGCCAGGTTCTACGGAGCGGACACCCTGGTCATGGGCGGTGACGTCTCCGGCAAGGCGGTGGTGCCAATTGTGGCCCGCGACGGCGGGTACGTGGCCAGCGAGTTCACCGGCGACAAGGTACTCAGCGCCGCGGAGCTCGACCAGGTGGAGGCGAAGATCCGGGACACCGGCTTCTACCCGTTCCGGACCACCGACGAGGAGCTCGACCAGACCTGGCAGGACCGCGACGCGGTGTACCGGGTGTTCCTGCAGCTCATGCTCGAAAGCCTGGACCGGTGGATGGTCTGGGCCGAGCGGAAGATGGCCGGGACCGGCGTCTCGCTGTACGTGATGACCGGCAACGACGATCCTCCCGAGTTGCGCGAGCACCTGGGCCAGTCCGCCGTCCTGACCGACCCCGAGGACCAGCTGATCGACCTCGGTGACGGGTTCACGATGATCTCCTGCGGGTGGTCGAACCGGACCCCGTGGGACTCGCCCAGGGAGATGGACGAGGACGACCTGGACCAGCACATCGAGAAGCTGGCCAGCCAGGTGCCCGATCCGGCCAGGGCGGTCTTCAACCTGCATGTCCCGCCGGCCGGGACAGCGATCGACCAGGCGCCGGTGCTCGATAGCTCGCTCAAGCCCGTGGTCAAGGGCGGGGCGATCCTGATGGAGTCGGTCGGGTCGGTTGCCGTCCGCCACGTGATCGAGCGGCATCAGCCGATGCTCTCGCTGCACGGGCACATCCACGAATCACGCGGCGCAGTCAAGATCGGCAAGACGCTGTGCATCAATCCTGGCAGCGAGTACGCAGACGGCATCTTGCAGGGCGCGCTGATCGAGCTGAACCCGCGCAAGGGCATCAAGAGCTACCAGCTGCCGGCCGGCTAAGGCCGCCAAAACCAGCCTGGCGACAGCGCTATAGACGGCAAACCCGGTCCGCAGCTTCAAGGCGCAGTGGTGCCCAATAATACTTGCATGGAAATCCATGCACAATTATCCTTGCGTCATGAGCGAGCCACTGCAGCCCCGCGAAGTGCGGGACGTCGAGGAACTGCGGGCCCTGGCGCATCCGATGCGGCAGCGGATCCTGCGCCGCCTGCACGAGGCCGGCCCGGCCACCTCCACAACGCTGGCCCGTGACCTGGGGGAGAACAGCGGCATCATGAGCTATCACCTGCGGCTGCTGGCCGAGCACGATTTCGTGCGCGAGGTCGCCGGCCGCGGGCAGGGCCGGGAGCGGTGGTGGGAGGTCTCGCCACAGCATGTCTGGATCCCCCGAGAGGGACTCGGCATCGAGGCGCAGGCGGAGGCATCCGGGCTACGGCCGACGGCCTGGGCGGACGCCCTGGAGGGCTTCAACCGGTTCCGCGCCGCCCGCCAGGCCATGGGCGAGTGGGGCCGTGGGACCTGGGTCCGGGGACGGACCACGCTCACGCTTACCAGGGAGGAAGCCGCCCAGCTCATCGCCGACCACCAGGAGCTGATCCGCCGTTACCAGCGGGAGGCCACCGACGCCCCGGAAGGCACCCGCACGGTGGTGGTCGCGTCCGTGATCTACCCCGAGCCTGGCCCGGATGAAGACCCCGGCAGCCTGGGCAAGCTGGGCGCCCCGGCTCACTCCCGTTAGGGCCTCAGTTTGCGCGCAACACCACCGACGAACGTCGCTGTGGGCGGCGTGCGATGCGGCGGTGGGCCGTCGCCGTTCCAGCTCATCACCGAGACCACGCCGGGGGGCACCAGTTCAAGGCCGTCGAAGAAGCTGAGTACCTCACCAGGTGAGTGGATGAAGATCCGCGCGGCGCTGTAGGCCGAGGTGAAGTTCTTGCCTTCTGCCTGGTTGCCGGAGCCGACAGAGATGATCAGATAGCTGGCCGGACTGATCGCCCGGGCGAAGGCAGTGGCCACCTCGCGGGCGGCCTTCGCATCCAGGAAGTGCAGGACACCGGAGAGAATCACGCAGCTGGGCCGGTCCAGGTCGATGAGCTCCGCTAGCCCCGGATCGACGAGAATGCGCTCCGGTTCACGCAAATCGCCTGGCACGGCGATAACCCCCGGACTCTTGGCAAGCAGGCCGCGGGCATGCGAGATAACCATCGGATCGTTGTCCACGTAGGCAACCCGCGCCCGCGGGCTGACCTGCTGGGCGATGTCGTGGGTGTTCAGTGCGGTCGGGAGGCCGGCGCCGACGTCAATGAATTGCCAGATACCGCGGGCCGCCACGTAGCTGACCGCGCGCCCGAGGAAGCGCCTGTTCTCCTGGGCCATCTGCGCGGACGGCGGGTGAACTTCCAGCAGCTTCTCCGCAAGCTCGCGGTCGACCGCGAAGTTGTCCTTCCCGCCCAGCCAGTAGTCCCAGACCCTCGCGATGTTCGGCTTGGTCGAATCGATTGGATCCACCGCTCGGCCTCCCTCCCCACCCCCATGATGCCCCGCCCGGCATTCAGGTGATGCAGGTGGTACCGATCGTCAGCGGAACCACTGGGTGAAGGGCGCCAGCGCGTGATCAAAGGCCCACGGCGCCTGCTTGATGCCCGAGCATGTGTTGCTGTCCGACTGACCAACGCAGCTCTTCGGCCCTTCCCTGTCCCGCTGGATCGCCCAGATGGACAGGAAGTTCATATGCATCTTCTGCTCGAACGCCAGCATTACCCGGGCGTCATGAACCGTCGTGGTCTCGTCCTTGCCGAAGTCCGAGATACCCGGCAGCATCGTCATGGCCTCCATCCGCCAGATCTGCCGCGAGCTCAGATGCGGATACAGCTTGGCCAGTTCGGCATGCACGGAATTCGCGCACGTGATGGCGGTCTTGCTCATGTTCATGACGCCTTCGTGCGGCAGGTAGTAGTCGAAAACCATGATGTTGACCGAAGAGACCCGCACGCCGTCGGCGATGGCGTTCCGCAGCACCGATACCCCGGCCGACTCCACCCCGTCCGGCTCCACCGGCAGCGTGAACTGGATCTGCAGCCGGATCCCGCGCCGGGCCGCCCACCGTTGCGCGATCGCGATCGCCTCGTCGCGCCGGTTGATGCCGGCCGCGTAGGTTTCCGCGTTGGACTCGACGTCCATGTCCAGCCGGGTCACCCGCAGTGTCTGCACCACCTGCTCGTAGACCGCCGCTATCTTCGGCACACTCGTGCACGAGTCGGCGATCTCGGTGCCGTGATCATGCGCGCCGAAGGTGTCGGCGCTGTATCCGCCGAAGGACGGGATGACGTTTCCGCCAAGCTTGCGCAGCCTCGCGATGTCGGCGTTGTAATAACTCAGCGGCTGGCTGGCCGCACTGTTCCAGTCCACCGCGCAGGACTTGGTCCCCTTGGACTGCATGAACGCGATCGTCATGAACTTCGCGCCGGACGCCTTAGCCGTCGCGGTAATGCTGGGCGTGTCGGGAGCCAGGTAGGACTCGTAGTACGGGGCGTACAGACGATTCGGCAGGGGGCGCAGCCCGGGCGAGTGGTGCGCGGGTGCCGCCGACACCGCCGCTGGGGCGCTGGCGAGCAATGCGGCGGCCGCCGTCGCGACCATAGCCAGCCGGAATCGAGGTTGCATAGCATCTCCTGACCGCTAGCAAGGCTGACCGGACCGGTGGGCTACTGCCAATGCGGGTGCAGCATGGTCAGATGTAGCTTATTAGGAAAGTTTCCTAATGTTTAGGGCCAGCGCCGAAGTACTGCACGGACATGCAGCCGCCGAGGTCAGCTGGCCTCCCAGCAGAACTCGGCAACGTCTGGAATGACAGTGCTCAGCGGACGCTGGAGCCGCGAATTACCAGGTCACATGCGTGCCGCCGGACACCGCCCTGGCTCGGGGCGCCATCGATGATCGTGAAGAGATCCTTGGCCGCGGCCGCGCCGAGAGCCTCGAGGTTCATGTCTATGGTGGTCAGCTGAGGCTCGGTCTCCAGGGCAAAGACACTCCAGTTGTCGTAGCCGGTGACGGCAATGTCGTCTGGCACTCGCCGGCCCATCTCGTCCAGGGCCACCAGGACGCCCGAGGCGATCTGGTCGGATCCGCACAGCACGGCGTCGACATCCGGCACCTTCTCCAGCAGAGCGGTGACGGCAGCGCGGGCCCACCGCTGGGACCATTCGCCGTACACGACCGGGGCCGCCAGCCGCAGCTGGTGGCTGCGCAAGCGAGAAGAGAGGCCATGGACGCGGTTGGTGACCGCGGTCGTGTGGCGCGGCCCGGTGAGATGGACGATGCGCCGCAGGCCAGCGGCGGCCAGATGGTCCACCATCAGCCCGACGCCCCCCTGGTCGTCGGGCATGTGCACGACGTCGCTCGCATCATCGGATTCGCCGTAGACGTAGACCACCGGGACGTCTATGTGGCGTGTTACTGAGGCGGTGACCACGTTGTTGTCGCCCACGAGCAGCACGCCGTCCACCTTGCGGGCCGCCAGCATCCGGGCCAGTTCCAGGCTGCGGGCCCGGTCCCCCCGGGCGTCACAAGTGATCATGGAGAGGTCGATCTCGCCGAGCGCGGCCTCGGCGCCGAGCATGACCGGCACGGCGAAGCGGTGGGTCATGCTGTCGGCGATGATGACCCCGACGGTGCTGCTCCGTCCGGTGATCAGGCCGCGCGCGATCGGGTTGGGCGTGAACGAGAGTTCTTGCGCGGCGGCTATGACGCGCGCCCGCGTCTCCTCCGACACCCGGTTCTTGCCATTGATCGCCTTCGAGGCGGTCGTCAGTGACACGCCGGCCCGCTTGGCCACCTCGACCAGCGTGGCCGGCCGTCGTCTGGTCATGCCGTGAGTGTGTCATCGGCAGGCGCGCGTCGCGGAATCCGGGATGGCTGCGGCTCACGGGCACTGGCCGCCAACGTGCTGTCCCATGATCGCGGCGGGTTTTTTGCATATGCGACACAAAACCCACCGCGATCATGAACGAGTCGCGGGATGCGGGTGATTGATAACGGTTAGATAACGCCCACAGCCGCGGCTTGACGCGCCTTCGGCAGCGGGACATTCTCGGCAATATTGGGTGAGGAAACGTTTCCCCATGGGGTCGTCGACGAGCCCAGATGTCTCGCGGAAGCCGCTACGTCTGTTCGGGAGCAGCCATGAAACCCGTGCGTGTCAGCGCTTACCTCACCGCTCTCGTCCTGGCCGCGTCCGGACTGGCACTTGGCATGGCGTCACCGGGAGGCGCTACCACCGCTGCCGCGACCGCGACCGCCTCAGCCACCACGACGGCCACCGCGACCGCCGCAGCCACCACAACGGCCGCAGCCACCACTAGCGGCACCACCACCACGCCGAATGACGTTGTCGTCGATCTCGGGTCCCCCACCGGACCGTTCGATGGCGGCGCGTCGGGGAGCCTGTACGGCATCTATGACCAGGGCGTGCCGAGCAACAACCTCATCGAGGGCATGGGGCTGAAGACCACGGACACGAAGGCCCAGGATGGTCAGCAGCACCCGGGTTCGGACGCGCTCGAGATTGCCAAGCCGTTCCTCGACAGCGGCGGCCGCAGCATCTACATCTACATGACCGACGTGTACCGCGACTTCCCGTACGAACGCACGACCTACGCCCAGTACCAGGGCTACATGAAGACCGAGATCGAGCAGGTCATCAACTCGCCGCAGGCGAACCGCATCGTCCTGGTGCCCTATAACGAGCCGGACGGCAACTGGTTCGCGGGCCTGACCACCAACCCCACCACACTCGCCGCGTTCGAGGCCGAGTGGCTGCAGACCTACAACTTCATCAAGGGCCTGTGGCCGCAGGCGCGGATCGCCGGGCCCAACCTCAGCGGGTTCTACCCAGCGGCACTCGGCTCGTTCCTGCAATTCTGCATGGCCAACAACTGCCTGCCGGACGTGATGACCTGGCACGAACTGGCCGTCGCATCGACCGTGCGCACCGACGTGGCGGCCTACCGGGCGCTGGAGACCACGGTCGGGATGACCCGTCACCTGCCGATCAACATCGACGAGTACGCGGCCCGGTACCAGCTGACCAGCCCCGGCCAGATGGTCGCGTGGCTCTCGGCGCTGGAGACGGAGAAGGTCGACGGGGACCTTGCGTACTGGAACATCAACGGGTCCCTGGGCGACTCAGTCGCGCAGCAGAACATCCCGAACGCCCAGTGGTGGCTGTACAACTGGTACTCCTCGATGAGCGGCAGCACCGTGGCGGTGACCACGCCGGACGGCAACACCGACGACACGCTGCAGGGCCTGGCCACGCTCGACAAGGCGAAGAGGCAGGCGCGCATCATCCTCGGCGGCGGCCCGGCCGGGCCAGAGGGCGTGACCGTTAAGGACATCGACCCGGCCATCTTCGGCAACACCGTGCACGCCACCATCCTGCAGGACCGGTGGAGCGGCATGACCGGAGCGGCGGCCGAGCCAACCCGGACGTTCGACGGTGACGTGCCGGTGGGCGCGGACGGCTCGATCACGCTTCCGGTGACCAACGGAGACCAGGGCGACGGCGCCGGCGGTAACGCCGCGTCGTGTGACGCCACCGGGCCCCGCGTCCAGGGCAAGATCGGCAGCGCCGTGTCCCTGTGCGGCAACAACGAATACGTCAGCCTGCCGTCCGGCATCATGCAAGGCGTCAACGACTTCACGATCTCGGCCTGGGTCAATCCCTCGGCGGACACCGCCTGGTCGCGGGTGTTCGACTTCGGCACCGGCACCAACGACTACATGTTCCTGACCCTGAACGCGGGCGGCGGCCCGGTGCGGTTCGCGATCACCACCAGCGGCGCTGGCGGTGAGCAGCAGATCAACGGCACCGGCGAACTGCCCCTCAACACCTGGTCGAACGTGGCGGTGACGCTCTCGGGTACTACCGGGACGCTCTACGTCAACGGCACGGCGGTCGGCACCAACACCGACATGACCCTGACTCCGGCCGATCTCGGTGACACCACCCAGGACTGGATCGGGCACTCGCAGTACCCGGCCGACCCCTACCTGGACGGGGAGATCGACGACTTCAACATCTACAGCAGCGCGCTGAGCGCCGCCCAGATCGCCACCCTCGCGAGCGGGCAGCCGGGCGACGGCAACGTCGCGGACTACAAGTTCGACGAGACCGGCGGCGCCACCGTGATCGACTCCTCCGGCAACGGGCGCAACGGGACGATCATCTCCGACCCGGCCGTGCCGCCGACGATGGACGCGTACGAGGTCATCCTCGCCCCGGGAGGAACCGGCTCAGCCACTCCGACGGACGCCACCTGGCTGCACAGCTACCTGGCGGCGCAGGCCACCATGACCGGCACCGGCTGGAACATCAATACCGAAGGCACGCCCAGCAACCTCGGCGGTTACGCCACCGCCGGCGAACAGGACGTGGGCGGCCTGCGGACGGGCTCGAGCACGGTCATCACGTTCAGCGTGAACGTGCCGCAGACAGGTAACTACAACCTGTCCATATTCGACGGGAGCGACTCGGCGGCCTCCGACGTGTTCGGCCCGACCAACATCTTCGTGCGAGTCGACGGCGGCAGCCCGCAGGAGGTGTGGCTGCCGGTCGGCTACAACTGGGTGATCTGGAACCACGCCGACACCACCGTCCACCTGACGGCGGGCAGCCATCAGATCAGCCTGTCGACGACCGGGGCGGACGGCGCCGCCACGAACGGCGATGCGATCATCAACAAGATCGATCTTCAGCTCGACGATCCGGCGGTCCAGAATTCCGCCATCTACGAGGCCGAGCAGGCCGATCTGGGCGGCGGCGCCACTACGGATTACCGCGCACAGGGGCAGTCTGGCGCGGGCGCCGTCGACCTGAACCGCGGCCAGAGCGTGACCTTCTGGGTCTACTCCGCCAATGACGGCTATGCGGATCTGGCCTTCCGCGACAAGGGCGCGGGAGCGGCAAGTGCCTCGGTCAACACGCTGCCGCTCGAAGGCTGGCTAAACGGTGGCGGCACACGGAACTGGTCGGCCCAGACCGACCGGGTGTATCTCAGCGCAGGCATCAACAAGGTCGTGGTCACCGGCTCCGGCGGTGAGGTGACCCTCGACAAGCTGACTGTCACTCCGGTCGACGCCAGTAGCCCGGCCGTGCAGCCGCACCTCGCTACGTACCCGGCCGAGGACGGCGCGATGACCGGCACCGCCCACGTCGACAACAGCTACAGCCAGGCCAACGGCGGCGTCGTCACCGGCATCGGCAACGGCCCGGCGAACTCGCTGACCTTCACCGTGCATGCCCCGACGGCCGGCACCTACGGGATGACCGTGCGGTTCGCCAACAACCAGCAGCTAGTGGCCAACCACTACAACCCGGACCTGATGACCGCCCCGGCCGACATCAGCGTCAACGGAGCGCCCACCTTCCACGTCAACTTCGCCAACACCTTCGACTGGAACCAGTTCTGGAATCTCACGATCCCGGTCAGGCTCCGGGCCGGCGCCAACACAATCAAGTTCATCGCCAACCCGCAGTACAACTGGGACAGCACCACCATCGGAGTCATCTACTCGGGCCAGGGCATCGGGCAGGATCTTCGGTCGAGTACGGCACCGAACATCGACCAGATAACCCTCGCGCCACTCCAGCTCCGGCTCCCGGGCGAGCCATAGGTCTTGACCCGTCTCGACCCCAGCAAGAGAGCACCCGCCAGCGAAAGTCCCAGATCTATGAAACCAGTACTGACCTGGAACTTTGCTGGTGGCAGGTGTTGGGCCCCGACGGCGAGAAGGACGGCTGTTTCAACCAGCGCGCCGCGGGAGGACGCAGGGTGTACTGCGTCAGGCCGGGCGGACGTTCTCCGCCTGCGGTCCCTTCTGGCCCTGGGTTGTGTCGAATTCGACCTTCTGGTTTTCATCCAGCGACCTGTAGCCGGAACCCGTGATCGCGGAGAAGTGGACGAACACGTCCGCCGTCCCGTCATCGGGGGCTATGAAACCAAAACCCTTGTCGGCGTTGAACCACTTCACTGTTCCGGTTGCCATCAGTTCAATTCCTTTTATCCGTGGTGTCACGACGCGACCTCGCCGCGCCGACCGTGAGCCTACCCTGTCCTGAGCTCCAGCGCAGAACCCACGCCCCGGCAATGGTCATTCACGGCACCAGCGCCGCTTTGCCGGCGGCCTTGACCTTGATCCTGATCTGTCCCTCGCCCGGTTCGGCCAGCGGGCGGCTACAGCCATGGTTTCAGCGGTATCACCCGGGCCCGCATGGAAGCGAGGTGCAGTCAACATGCGGATTCACGCGGGATCCTCGGCGGACGAACATGGCCTGATGGCCGATCACGTGATCGTGTTGCCCGGTGGCGGGTATGCGGAGCATGCTCAGCACGAAGCCGAGCCGGTGGCCAGGTGGCTCGCCGGTATCGGCGTGCAGGCCAGCGTGTTTCGCTATCCCCTTGAGGTCCGGCATCCGGCGCCGCTTCAGGCGCTCCGGGCGGAGATAAGCCGCTGCCGCGCCGACGGTGCCGAGCGTATAGGGCTCATGGGGTTTTCCGCGGGCGGCCACCTGGCCGGGCTGGCCGCGCTCTCACCAGGCGCAGCTCCCGATCAGAGCGTCCAGTTCGCCGTGCTCTGCTACGCCATCACGTCGATGGAGACAGAGACCTACCGGCCTGCCCGGCTGATTCTCCTGGGGGAGGATGCCAGCCCGCAGCTACGCCGGTCGACATCGCTAGATGCACTGGTGACGCCCGACGCACCACCGTTTTTCATCTGGCACACGGCCGAGGATCCCTATGTCCTTCCGGAGCACACATATCTGCTCGCCTCGGCGCTGGCCGCCAGCAATGTTTCCCACGCCGTGCACATGTTCGCTCATGGCCCGCACAGCCTCGGCCTGGCCCGCAACGCCGGGGAAGCCGAAATCTGGACCACGCTTGCAGCTGCCTGGATCCGCGAACAGGATGCACCCGCCGGGCATCTAGGCCCCGCAAGTTGACTGCACTCACAACAGCAGCTGCAGTCATCTTGTGGATACCGGCCGCCGCGGCGCCCCGCGAGCATGAAGCGATGAGCCTTGACTTCGATGTCTTCATTGTCGACCCCAAGCCGATCCCGAGCGCGGTACCCGGATTTGAGCAGGCCGCTGGCCCGGCAACGTGGCCGCCATCCACGTCGACTCTCATCAGCGACGACGGCGGCGCCTTGCTCGTCGACTGCCTGATCACAGAGCAGGAAGGCAGACAGCTGGCGGCGTGGGTGAAGTCCCGGGGCGCCGATCCCGGCTATGTCTACATCACGCATCCCCACGCGGACCACTTCCTCGGGCTGCCGCAGATCCTGGCGGCCTTCCCACGAGCCAGGCCGGTCGCGCTCGCCGAGTCGATTGCGGCGATGGAAGAGCAGGTCTCCGCGGCGTACATGGAGGTCTGGGGCGGGTTCTTCCCCGGTCAGCTCACCAGCGAGCCCGTCACGCCTGCGGCACTGGCGGGAACCACGATCCCGATCGGCAGCTCGGAGGCCATGGTGATCCCGGTCGGAACCACCGACACCGGGCACTCATCCGTCGTCCACGTTCCCGGCCTGAGCCTGGTCGTTTCAGGGGACGTCGTCTACAACCAGACCCACATGTGGCTGATGCGATCGACGCCCGACACCCGCGCCAGCTGGGTGCATGCGCTGGATGCCGTCACTGCGCTGGAAGCGGACACCATCATCGCCGGCCACCGGAACCCGCGGGCGCCGGACGACGACGCGCGCCGCCAGGTCAGCGAATGCCGCCGCTACGTCGCCGATTTCGAAGCCGCGCTAGAACGCAGCACGGCCCCGGCCGAGCTCATCGACCGGATGACGACCGCCTACCCGGACCTGGCTAACCCGTACACGCTGTGGGTCGCGGCCTACGATCTCCTCGGCCCCGAGACGTGATGGCGAGCTCTTGAGTACTGCCCTCGCGGCCCGGTCAGAGCGCCCGAAGGAAACCGAGCAGCGCACACCATAACCAGCGTCAGGCGGTTATTCGCTTCCCTGCGACGTCGCTGCCTGCTCGACGAGGTCGCGTAGCTGGTGGCGCCCGGCGATGCCCAGCTTGGGGTAGGAGCGGTGCAGATGTGAGGCGACCGTGCGGGGAGACAGAAATAGCCGGTCAGCGATCTCGCCGTTGGTCAGGCCGCGGCTGGCGAGGATGGCGACCTCGCGCTGCTGCGACGTGAGCCCGTTCAGTGGCCCCCATGGGGCAGGCCTGGCCGCGGCGGCTACCCCGCACGCGCGTAGTTCGGACTCCGCACGGCGTGTCCACGGCTCCGCACCAAGGCGCCCGAATGCCTCGAGCGCGGATCCGAGGAGAGGCTTGGCATCGTTGATCCGCCGCTGGCGGCGCAGCCATTCGCCGTAGTCCAGCTCTAGCTGTGCCCGCTCGAACGGCCATGCCTTGCCGGCCGGATCTGCCAGGCCAGCGGCGAAATGGGTTTCGGCCTCGGCCCAGTCAGCCAGGAGCCCGCGTGCGCGGGCGGCGAGTTGCGTCAATCGCGGCGCGAGCGGAGGTCCGACGTCTTCCAGTGCGTGTTCTAGCCGGGTCTTCGCTTCGAGGCGCCGCTCGGCGCGGACGGCCGCAGCTGCGAGGTCGGCTATCGCGTAGTAGGAGAACTGGTAATGAAGCGGAGTGCCGTCGGCTGCGAACTCCTGGCTGAGCTGCGCATAGGCAGTGACATGACGACCCTGACCGAACGCGGCGAGGCCAGCCGCATGCCGGACCCTCGCGGCGAATCCGCGGTACACACTCTCATCGACGGCCGCTGGCACGCGGGCCAGCAGCGAGGGTACCTGTGCGTGCTCGCCGCGCAGGGCCAGTGCGGTAGCGGTCACGAGGTCGGCGCTTGCGGCCACGGTCTCCATCTTGTAGGCCGCCGCGATATCGCTGGCCTCCCTGGCCGCTGAGAGCGCTTCGTCCCAGCGCCCGCTGTCGAGACATGCCCATTCCAGAACCGAGAGGACGGCACCGCTAGAGCCGCGGACGCCGGGAGCACGCAGTTCGGTGAGGGCCTCACGCAGCACCTGTACGGCAAGTTCTGTCTCGTCCAGCGTCCAGGCCGCGCCGCCTACCTTGGCCGGGTCGGAGAGCGGCCCGGCGACGATCCGGTGCAGGTCCGGCAGTATTTCGGCACGGCTGCCGAACGGGTCCGTGCATGCCCGGATCCACAGCCGGGCCCCGTCAGCACGACTGTCCTGCGGGTCCTGAATGCCTGGCGCTGCTGCCCCTGCGGTCTCCAGGTCGCGGAGGGCAGTGCGTACCCTTGCCCGCGCGCCGGGAAGCCCGGTCTGGTGCGCGATCGTCGCGGCTATCCCGACTGCATCCCAGGCAACGGCTGGTCGCCTGACCCGTGCGTCGGCGGCGACAGACAGCAGGGTCTCGAGAGCCTCGGCGTGCTGGTTCGACCACACCAGCGACCAGCCGATCTTCTGGCGGGCGGCAATACGCAGGTCCGGGTCCGACGTCAGCGGCAGGACGCTGCTCGCCATTTCCCGCACCCAGTCGGACTGCCCGGCAGCATGGGCGAGATCCGCGGCAGCCAGCATCCGCCTTGCCTTGTCGAGGTCCTCAGGGCTGAGCCGGGCAGCGCGTTCCATCGTGCGCGCCGCCGCTGCGGCCCCGCCGCGGCGCTGCGCCTCGGCTGCGCTGTCTTCCAGTAGCGACGCGACGTGCTCATCCGGTCCCAGTGCTGCGGCAGCCAGGTGCCAGGCATAGCGGTCGTGACTTCCGCGCAGGCGGGCCGCGATCTGCATGTGCGCCGCCGCACGCTCCTCGAACGGGGCTCCGTAGTAGGCCCCTGATCGCGCAAGCGGGTGAGTGAACTGCAAGCCCGAGCTATCCAGCCGGATGAGCCCCGCAGCTTCGGCGGGGGCGAGCGCCTCAATGCTCAGATCGGCAACGTGCCCGGACAGGTCCGGGCTGTCGGCGGCCGCGGCGAGCAGCAGCGCGGTTCGCGCTGCGCCCGGCAGGGCTGCGTACCGGGCGGCCATGATGGCAGTGAGCTGACCGGCATGCGGGAGCGGCTCGGTGGCCCAGCGGCGCCCGGCGTCCGGGTCGGACGCGATCAGCCTGGACAGTTCGATGAGCGCCATCGGGTTGCCAGCCGCTTGCGCAAGCACCTGTTCCCGGGCCCGGCCGCGCGGCGGGCAGGGTTGCGCGTCGAGCAGGCGACCCGCGTCCGGCAGCCGCAGCGGCCCGAGCAGCAGCTGCGGGAGCTCGCGCTCGAAGCCCGCCGGCGGCACTGTCCCGCGCGCGCTGACCAGCAGCACCACGCGCTCTTCTGCCATACGGTGCGAGGCGAAGGAGAGCGCGTCGAGTGAGGCCTGGTCCAGCCATTGCGCATCGTCGGCGGCTATCAGCAGTGGCTCTTCGTCCGACACCACGGACAGCAGGGTGAGCACGGCCATCCCAGCCAGCAGAGCATCCGGGGACGCGGCAACACCCGAAAGCGCGAATACCCCGCGCAGTGCGTCAGCCTGGCGGGCCGGCAGGCATGAAAGACGGCTCAGCACCGGGCGGAGCAGCTGATGCAGCCCGGCGAACGCAAGGTCCTGTTCTGACTCCCGGCCGGCAGCTGCGAGCACCCGCATGCCCGCCGCCCTGGCCGCCCGCACGGCCTGCGTAACGAGCAGGGTCTTGCCCATGCCGGACTCGCCAAGGAGGAGCAGCGCGCGGCTTTCCGCATACGGCGCGGCAACGAGTTCCCTCAGCCGGGCCAGCTCTTCCTCCCGGCCCACGAGGGCGGCATCATTGCCGGCCGTCGCGGAGCCGGTCACCGCGGAACCGCCAAGCCGCACCCCGCCAAATATAGTCAGCGCGATCCGCAGCCAGGTCAGCCGCCGTTTGGCGACGGCGAGGCGGGCGGAGTGCCAGAGGGTCCGAGGGTTGTCGCGGTCGCCGTGGAGCTTGAGCATCCCGGCAACGATGTCCTCGACGCTGCCGCCCTCGTTGAGGATGCGGCTGAAGTCGCGCAGGTACTGCTGGCTCGCGCCGATGCTTTCAGGGAGGTCGGGTGCACCGACGCTCTTGTGGCCGGCGACCACGGTCTTCGGGTTCAGCGCGGCGACCTTGTCGAGGCTGGCGATCCATGCCTCTCGGCCACGCTCGTCGGTCTCTGCGGTCATCATGTGCACGCCGTTGTAGACGACGTCGCCGCCGACCACGAGGGCGATCGAGGGCACGTGCAGAACAGTGGAGTGTTCGGTGTCGCCCTGGCCGACCGAGACCGCGCGCAGCACTTGGCCCTCGAGTTCGAACTCGCCGCCGGTCAGGGCCTCTGGCAGTACGGGCTCGGCCGGCAGCTCGCCCGGGAAGCTGCTGCGCCAGTAGGCAGACAGGCCGGGGTCGGTCGCCTCGAACTGGGCGCGCTGGACGACCTCGGGTGTCGCGATGCCCTTCGCGTCGGGGAAGTGCTTCTGCAGCTGGGCCAGGCCGATCCAATGATCGGAGTGGCCGTGGGTGATGTAGACGCCGGTGATGTGCTTGCCGAACCCGCGCACCCACTCGGCCAGCGCGTCGACCTGCTCGAACGCGACCAGTGTGTCGACCAGGATCGCCTCCTCCTCACCGGCGATCAGCGTGCTGCTCATCGGCGACCACATCGGCTGGTCGCCCGCCTCGCCCGACGCCCCGGAGAAGGGGCGCATCGGCGCGACATACACATCAACAGTCAACGGCGTTCCGGGCATGGGATGCCTCCAGGTGTGCTGCGACTTCACCGGCATGGCAAGCACTATGCTATGTCACATAGCATATGTCAATCGGCGGGCGGCGCCCCGCCGGTAGCGGTCGGCGGGAGAATGGACAGGTGCCGGAGAGCGTGCGCGACGCCATGATCGAGGCTGCTTGGATACTGATCGCCGAGCGGGGTTTGGAGGGCATGGCTACCCGCGAGGTACTGGCCCGCACCGGCGCGCCGCGCGGCTCCGTCTATCACTACTTCCCGCGCGGGCGCACCGAACTCATCGAACTCGCGATTGAGCACTCCACCCGGTGGATGCAAGGCCAGATCGAGGCAATCGCTCCGGAGCACCCGAACGATGTTGTCAGGGGCTATCTCGATATCTGGCGGCGGGTACTCGAAGCCACCGACTTTCATGCCGGCTGCGCGGTCGCGGGCATCGTCACTGGTGGCCACGACGCCAACATGCTCGACAGAGGCGCAGCAGCCTTCGCGGCTACCAGCGATGCCCTCGCAAACCTCTTCCAGCAGGTCGGGATGCCGGCTGGCGACGCCCAGCAACAGGCGACGTTGCTGGTATGCGCGGCCGAAGGCGCTGTCCTGATGGCTCGCGCCCAACGAACTACCGAGCCACTCACCCAGATCGCCGAACAGCTCACAAACGGCTCATAGGAAGCTGGAAATGGGCTGCCCTCGACAGCCTGACCATATCCTCAGCGCCCGAGGTCCTGGAGGAGGAGATCGAGCGTGAGTTCTTCCTCAATGCGGACGTTGCGGTGTCTCATGGCGGGGGCGAGTTCCGTGTCCCATGGCGTCGCGACGGGCTCGCCGGCCAGCGGCGTCAGCGGATGTGCCGCCGACACTGCGGCTTCGTAGGCCTGGTGGTCGTACCGCCACGGAGACCAGGGCACCCGCGGCAGCACAGTACGGGCAATCCGGACGCCACCCCAGTCGAAGTCACCGTGGTAGTCAAACCGGGCGCCACCGGCCGTGAGCAGCTCTAGCAGCCGCCACACGGCCGCCGAAGGCTGGCCGCCGACGCAGACCAGCGGCTGGCATCGCGCACCGAGCTCGTCAGCGGCAGCCGCGACCACCACGGGGTTCTCGCATATCCGCACCCGGGGGACGCGCACGGGCTCCTCATGGCAGCGAAGCTGACGAAGCGTGAGCACCGTGGGCTGCCCCGCCTCGCGGCATGACGCCAGGACCCGGCCGAGGCCTGTCCGCGTGTCGCCGGGCAGGCCGAAACAGAGCGCCAGCGACGACAGCTCGTCGAGGTGGACTCCGGCGGATGCCCACGCCGCCCGGCGGGAATCGGCGGATCCCTCCGCCGCGAACGGCAGCCCGGCCAGCGCGCGGACCGCCGACAGCACGAGCGTGGCGACCGGACGCCCGTCATCCAGGGCGTGCGCGTCACCGCAGCATTCGGCGGCGAGCCGGCCGATGGAGATGCTGCGTGAAGGCAGCCGCGGCAGCACGGCTGCCACCTGGGCGAGGAGCAGCCGGGCCTGGCCGGGTTCGGGAGCGAGACGACGCACCACGCCGGTGGCGTCGAGCCACTCCCGCCAAGGCCACAGCTCGTCACGGCCGCTGACCGCGGCATCCAAGGACGCGAACGCGGCGCTCCACGCGGCCGCCAGGTCGGCCCGCTCGCGGCCCAGGTCCCGGAGCGGACCCGTCAGGAGCGTCACCGCCTCGGCCAGCCCGCCTGGCGCGGTGCCGCTGTCGCGCAGGATCCGGTCGACCTCGGCCAGCGATACCGATAGCGACGCGCCGGAACGGGCTGCCCGTCCGGTCAGCCGCTCAACCGCGCGCCGCTGCTCGAACGTCGCCGCGGGCAAGGTGACCGTCCCAGACAGCGGACGGCCGGCTTCGAGCCGGTCGCGTGCCCGCCGCACCAGCCACGCGACCGGCTCGACGCCGAGCAGGCGGCGCAGCCTGTCGTCGGTGTCGGTCACCCCACCCACCTCCCCTACCCCGTTCGCCCAGCGGGGCGGCGTTCCCGCCCGTCCCACCGCCATGGCGTCACCAGCACCGCGTCGACACCGTCCTGCCGGGCAAGCTGGCAGATGCCAAGCCCGGGTACCTCCGGGTAGCAGCCCCACTCGCGCTCGCTGGTCATGACCACGTCCATGTCGAACGTGGCCAGGAGCCCGAGGCATTTGGCGCGCGAGTCGTCGTCGACCCCGGCGAATGCCTCGTCCAGCGCGATGAGCCGCGGGGCGTTCGGGTTGCCCGCCGATTTGTAGTGCGCCGAGGCCGCCGCAAACAGCGGGACTGAGGCAACCAGTGCCCGCTCACCGCCCGACGCCGGACCGGTCGCCGGACGCCACCGCCCGTCCTGAAACCGCTGGATCACGAATTCGTGCCATCTGCGGTAGTCCAGCGCCGTCGTCAGCGCGTCGCTCCACCCGGCCGCCGCATTGTCGGCGTGTTCCGCGGCGATGCGCTGCTGCAGGAAGGCCCCCACGGTCGCACGGTCGTCGGCGGACCAGGCGTCGATGGTCTGACGGAGCTTGTTTCGGATCGTGTCCAGCCCGTCCGGCGCATCCCGCGCCTGCTGCCAGATCAGCCGCAGCCTCATCCCGGTCGACGTTGGGCGGGACTGCAGCTCCTCGTTCATCTGCCCGACCTCGGCCTCCGCCGCCGTGACCAGCTCGTGCAGCGTGCCCGCCACCTCATTGAGCAGGTGATTTTCCAGGATCTCCTGCTCCCTGGCGGACAGCAGCCGCGCCCGCTGGTCGGCTTCCTCGCCGAGCGCCGCGGCCAGCCCGGGAATGTCGTGGCTACGGCCCTGGAAGACCACGTCGACGACGATGATGCCCTCGCTCAGGGTCAATCCCGCGGAATGCCCGTGCCGGGCCATCGCATCGGCCAGCAGCTTGTGCTCCTCGGTCACCCGCTTCTGCACCCGGTCCCAGGCGCTGTCCGCGTCGTCCGTCGATTCCAGTCCCGCGTTCACGGTGCGGGCCAGCAGCACGGCCGGCGTTGCCGCCCACGGCTGGGTGAGGTCGGGAACCTCGATGAGCGGCAACGCGACGCCCAGCAGCCCGGTGGCGGCGAACGACTGAAACTCCGCGACGGCGGCGTCCCGGAGCCGCCCGGCCTCGTCGATCTGCTCGCGCAGCGTGTCCCGCGCGCCCTCGGCCTTCCCCCGGTCACCGAGTGCCTGCTGCTCGACGGCACGCACGGCCTTCTCGGCGCCGGCCCGCCGTTCCAGCTCCTGGCGGACCTCCGCCAGCTGCCGGTACAGCTCGTCGACCGCCGTGCCGGCGGTCTCGCGGAGCGCTTCGTACATCTCCCGGGCAGCCGACGCCTCCAGTTGCGCGGTCGCCGCGGCGCCGGTCGCCTCGTCCAGGCGCTCCCGGCTCTCGGCCAGCTCCGCGGCGAGCTCGCCCGCGGCCCGGGCAGCCCCTTGCCACGCCTCGGCAGCCGGCCATAGCCCGGCGAGTGCCAGCCGATAGGCATCCACACCGGCCTTGACTTCGGCGAGATCCTCGGGCTCGGCGGGCAGCCCGACATCCCGGGCGAACTCCGCGGTCTGAGCGAACGCGGCCTCAAGTTCCCCCTGTCGCTGACTGGAGACCTCGACGGCCTCAGCGTGCTGCTCGCGCAGCTCGCGGCGCCGTCGGCGTTCCGCAGCGGCGACGGTGTGCGCCTCGCGCACCCCTGCGTCCGGTGGCACCGCGCGATGCTCGTCCGCGAGCCGGCCCTGGCGCACAGCTAGCTCGGCCAGCTCCGTGTCGAGGTCAGCGATCGCCGTCCGCTCCTGCGCCAGCTCTTCGGAGAGCCGCGCGATCCGAGCGCGGCGCGCGCTCTCACGTGCTCCCTCGCCGATGTGACCGGCGCTGTCCTTCTGCCAGGCACCGCTCAGCACGCCGTTTGCCCAGCGGCCGTCCGCGGCTACCCAGGTCCCGCCCGGACCGCCAAGCCCAATGGCGGCAAGGACGGCGCCCACAGCCTCCGCCGGCAGCGCCCGAGCCGAGGGGTCGCCGGAGTCGATCGCGGGGACCAGGACGCTCGCGACCGACGGGCCGGGAACGGGGGCGAGCCCGGACACGACGGTCACATCGCCGTCGACAAGGTTTCCGTCGGGCGTGACCCAGGCGTCGAGAATCCCGGCCGCCTCCAGCGCGGCCTCGAGCCCGGCCCGATGCTCGTCCGGCACGCCCTGCGCGAAGTCAATGACTTTCCACAACGGGGCGCCGGGCAGATCATCGCGAACGCCGGGTGCCCTGGTGTGCGGCACCGGCGGGGCATCATGGCCGCCCGCCCGCAGCCGCTCGATCTCCGCCGCCAGGCCGACGGCGTGCTCGGCGTGCTCGGCGCGACGCGCCGACAGGCCCGCCTCCAGGCGTCCGAGCTTGGCGCCCGCCGCGCGGGCCGCGTCGTCGACGGCGGCGGACGCCGGGTTGGCGCCGTCCCCGGTCACGGCCCACGCTTCCAGGGCGTCGATCAGGTCGTCGGGGTCGGCGACCTTGAGCTCCGTCAGCCCGGCGAGGTAGGACCGGTAGGTGCTGGCCAGGTCGCGCGCTCGCCGCCCGGCTGCCTGCTCTGCACTGGCCAGCCGCTCCGCCGCGAGCTGCAGCTCAGCGGCAAGCCGGGACTCCTCGGCCCGCGCCTGCCGCAGCTCCCGCTGCCGTTCCGCGGCTTCGGCGAGCAGCCTCTCGAGCTGGCCCACGGCAGCTACCTGGCGGCCGGCGACGACCTGGGTCTCTCGCCGCGCACGCGGCAGATCCCGCTCCCAGCCGTCGGCGGCCGCGCGGTGACCCTGCTCGCACCTGGCCGCACCTGCGCTCGCCGCGGCCCGGGCGTGCGCTGCCTCGAGCGTGTCCTGGGCCGCCTGCGCCCGTGCCGCGGCCTCATCGGCCCGGTCGCAGCGCCTCCGCACCTCGGCGGCCAGCCTGTCGCGGTCTTGCTCCCTGATTCGCGCCGTCTTGTCCCGGCGCTGGGCCTCGCCGAGCATCTGCTCTAGCCGCTCGGCGTCACGCATCGCCGGGTCCTGCTGCAACGCCTCGCGCCGGGCGTCAAGCTGGATCCGGCGCTGCTCGAGACCCTCCAGTTCTGCCCGCGCCATCCGCAGCTGCGCGTCGGCGGCGCTGAACGCCTCGTCTGCCGCGACCAGATCCCTGCCAAGCTGCTCGTACCGGCTCTGCGCCTGCCGGGGTCCCGCGGCCTTCCGCTTGGCCGCGGTCATCGCGTACCTGCTGTAGTAGCGCAGGAAATCGTCCGCGGCCTGACGGGCCTCCCGCAGCGCCCGCAGCGCGTCGCGTTCCTCATCCAGGCCGCGGAAGGCCTCGGCCACCGTTGTCACCAGGCCCGGGCTGAGCGGTGGCAGAGCCTCGGTGAGCGCGCGGGACAGCAACTTCTCGTCCGGCCTCTTGGACAGCTGCGGCTGCCGGAGCTGGATCAGCAGGTTGATCAGCGACTCGTAGCGGTGCTCGCCGAGCCCGAACAAGGCCTCATCCACGGCCCGCCGGTAGTCGGTGGCCCGGTCGTACACCAGCCCGTGCCCGTCGATCTCCTCGCGCAGCTTTTCCCGGGTGAGCGGCACCCGGCTGGCCGGCAGCAAATGGAGGTCCTCGCCGACGCGCTGCGTGGTCATGAAGAACCAGTGCCGCGCGATGCCCCGGCCCGCAACAGCCTTCAGCCCGCAGCCGATCGTGCGGAACTCTGCGTTGCCGCCGGGAGCTCGGCGGCCGAACTCGAGCCAGGTGTACCCGAGGCGCTCCGAGTTGGGATGCCTGCCGCCGAGTAGCAGGTTCCATTCCATCTTTTTCTGCCGGTCACCATCGGGCTCCACCCGGTGCGGGGCCAGCTCGCCGTCCAGCAGGAACGGCAGTGTCAGCGCGAGCACCTTTGACTTGCCGGTGCCGTTGTTTCCACGCAGCAAAAGCCGGCCATCGTGGAACCAGAACTCCTCGGCGTCGTAGTAGAACATGTCGACCAGGCCCGCCCGCAGCGGCTTCCACCGGTCAGAAGAGGGCACTGGCAGCATCGGCTGTCGCCTTTCTCGTCTCCCGGATGGTCGGCTCGGCCAAGGCGAAGCGTGCGATCGCCGGCCGGCTGCGGACCGTCTCTTTGTCCAGCTCAACCAGGCGCAGCGCGAGCAGCTTCTCCAGCGCGATGGCGAGCAGTTCCGCTTCCGCACCCGGTTCCGTCACGCCCTTGCGCCAGAACGAGGCGTGCTCGGCGGCCGCCTGCCTCACGAAGGCGTGCAGCGCGTCGAGCGTGGCCTCATGCCGGCGCGCGAGGTACTCCGCGACAAGCAGCGTGACGTGCCCGTCGGTGCGCTGTTCGGGCATCCGCACGTCGGTCAGCTCGTCCTCCGGGTCGACCATCGCTATCCCCTCGGCCCGCATCTCGGGGATCAGCCCGCTGGCCTCCTCGATCCGCCGGGTGATCGCGTGCCGCTGCGACAGCAGGTAGACGCGCTCGTCCTCGTCGAGCTCGTCGTAGTACACGACCGGATCATCAAGCAGCCGCCGGGTGAGCCGCCTGCGCAGCGCCTGGTTGCGCAGCTCTTCGCTCTCGGCGACTGGTTCCGCGGTCAGCCCCGCGAGCCGGTCGGCAAAGGTCTCGGCCGTCACGGTAGACGGCCCGCGGGCGCCGGACAGCAGCACGCCCAGCACCGGCCGGTGCACGTCGTAGAGGACGTCGGTCCCGGCGGACAGGTACGCGTCCTCGTCCCCGGCGACCCGGCTCAACACCCCCCAGCCGAGCAGCAGCCGGACGACCGCGACCAGATCGGACCGGTCCGCCCGGCTGTCCAGGGTCAGCGTGAACCCGGCAGCGGCCAGCTCCGGCTCGGCGGCGGCCGTCAGTACTTCGTCGGCGAGGCTGCCGAGCGTGGTCTGCGTATCGGCGCGGGCGAGTGCCGAGAGGGCCAGGCACAACGTGACGTACCGGCGCCGGCTGAATGGCTCCTTGTTGTGCCCGCGCACTGGGTGAGACGCGTCCGACAGCGTCGTGGCGGTCTTGAACAGCCGGGCGGTCTCCGAGTCCGCGGCGAGACGCCATCCGGTCTCGCGGTTCAGCCAGTCCCGCAGCTCGGTCAGGTGCCGCCGGACCAGGACCAGTGTCTCGCCGTCGGTGTCAGCAATCAGCAAGGGCCTGGCCAGCAAAGCGCGCAGCGCGGCCCGGCGCTGTGCCTGCTCCTCAGCCGGGATCATGACACCCTCGCGGCGCAAGGTCCGTGATCTCGATGATGTGCTCCGGGCCGGTGAGCGTGCCATTGGCGGTGCGGATCGTCGCCGCTGCGGCGTCCGGGACCAGGGAGAGCCGGATTTCCAGCGTGCCGTCGCTCGTCACGGTCTTCACCTCTGTGTCACCTGGCGTGCGGACCGCCAGTGCGTCCCCAAGCAGCGCCAGGAACAGCCGGAACGCTTGCGGGTCCAGCACGCCGAGATCGGACAGCAACGTCGGGCCGGCCGTTCGCAGACGCCGCCGGGCGGCGGCGGTCTCGGCCGCCTCACGTTCCGCCTGCCTGCGCAAGAACTCCCGCTCTGCTGACCTGTCCCGCACCTGGCTGGGCTTGCCGCGCCGTTCGTAGGCCCCGGTCTTCCTGAGCTGCGGGGAGATGCGAATCGGCGGGGCGTCTCGCCACGCCGTCCCCGCCGGAAGGTCCTGCCAGGCATCGGCGGTCTCGCCAGTAACGGACAGGTGCCGTGCCGGGCACAGGCCGAACGCCGCCCGCCACAGCCGGTGGGCCGCGTCCTCATCTGGCGCCTCGGCAAACCACCGGGCGAGCGCCCGGAAGTCCGCCGAGCGATCCGACCGCCCCGAGCGCCGCTCGTTCAGCAGACCTACCGCATCGATGAGCTGCTTGATCGCGGTTACGGCGGCCTGCCGCAGCAGCCGCGCCTGTGAAGGGTGCGCCGCGTCGCGCGACGTGAACCAGTCGTCCAGCCCGCGCCACCGGTTCCGCCACGCGTCCACGGCCTGTTTCTCCGCCCTGGACAGGGATTCGGCGGTGTCCTCACCCTCGGGAATCGCGTCGGCCGCCTCGCGTCGCGCGGCGAGCTCGAGCAGCCGGTCATGGCCGGCGGCTTCCAGGTCGCCCAGCAGCACCGCGATCTGGGCGCCGGAGTTAGCCAGGTCCGCGATGAACCTGTTGATGTAGTCGATCAGGCGTTCCTTGTAGGCGAGGAAGCCATCGACGTCCCCGTCCGAGAAGTCGATCGCGCGCCGCAACGCGGACATGAACGCCTGCGCGTTGTCGGCCAGCGAGGAGAAGCGCTCGGCAACGGACAGCAGCAGCAAGTGCGCCTTGGCCGGGTCAGGATCGCGGTCCGCAGCGAGGACCCGAAGCGATCGCAGCCGGTCGGCGATGTCGGCCAGGGCAACCGACTGTAGCTGGCCGCGCCGGCCGATGGCTTCCTCGTAGAACGCGATGGCCTGCTCGGCCGCCTGCCCGGCGCCGGTGAGCTGGTACAGGCATCGCTTGCGGTGGAAGTCCTCTACCGTCGTGACGCGGCTGGTGTCGACATCCGCGCGCAGGTTCCCCCACGCCGTGAGCTGCTCCAGCGCCTGGCTGAGCTGCTCGTCAGCGCCGATCTGCAAGTCAGCCGCCACGTCCTCCGGCCGCAGATGCACAATGAAGCGCTCCTTCGCCCGCGCGAAGGTACGCAGCACGCTCCGGTAAAGGTCGGCGTTGGGCACGCTCAGGTGGGTGAATGGCTGCGGTTCACCTTGACCGTGCACCGGCTCAGTGGCTCCGATTACCACCACTACATGGTGACGTACGCCACCGACAGAAAGGACACGGCGCGCGAAGGCAGGGCCGGATCAACCCGGCTGTGCACCGCACTCGCGTCAGCCGATCGGGCAGTCCGGCTTCGCGCTCACCGCTGCAGAGTTAGGCCTTACCATCAGGCAGGACTCGTCAACAGCCTGGAACGCCCCCGCCGGTATCCCCTTGAGCAGGGACACCAGAGCGTCTGGCCATTGCGGGAAGGCGCTGCCCTGGAAGTACCAGTTGCTTCCGTTGTCGGCGAGGATCAGGCCGTAGTTCTTCATCTCCACCAAGATCGCCTTGGCGTCACGACAGTACGGCTCGGAGTCCTGGCAGAACCGCGCCACATGGAAGCTTGCCCTCAACCGGAACCGGGCGCCCATTGGCGGCGCGTCCGGGCTCAGGTCGGAACTCGCGTCGTGGCGGGCAGGCCACAGAAAAGCCGCCTGGGTGACCTGCGCGGTGAACCTGATCGCGTGCTCGATCGGCTTTCCGGTCCGTACCGCCGCCCGGACCTGAGCGAAGTCCAGCAGGCCGGGCAGGATGGGCAGGCCCGCCGCGTCCGCTGACGTCCAGCCAGCAGGACGCAGCCGGTTGGACCTCAGGTGCCAGATGGCCCCCGAGCCCGCCGTCGAGCCGTTCGCTGAGTAATGCGCATCCCACAGCTCATACAGCGTGCAGGTGCTGGGGTTCACCATGATGGCGTGACGGTCCCCGCCAGCCTGCGCGCCACCCTCGATCGGCGTATCAGGGCCGAACGGATAAGGACCCTGGTCGCTCTCGCTCGCATACTGGAAGTTGATCTTGACTAGCGGCTGCGAACTGCTGACCACGGTGAACGGGATGCCAAACGGATAGCCCCCCGCATTCGGGCCGAAGTCAGGGTGCAGGTAGGTCGTCGACGAATCCATGCTCGCCAGCCACGCCGCGCTGTGCTCGTCCACCGGCAGCTTGGAGATGTTGGTGTTCCACACGTTGTTGGCCGGGAACATGGGACAGTCCGGCGCACCGGGAACGACCGTTGACATGACCGGTGCGGCCGGCACGTGCGGCGCCGGTCCGACCGTGGCTCGCGCCGTTCCTTTGCTGGCCGGCACCGCCTCCCGCGTGCTCTCCTGCACACTGCGGTGCACGCTGGTCGTGGATGCGGCTCCGCAGCCGGCGACGAAGGCCGCGGCGACTGCGATCGCGACGACGCGGCGGCCTGTCTGACACCTCATGACATGCCCATTTAGCCGACGCACCGTCACATCCTGGCACGGACCCGCCGGACTCAGCTGCGCTCCCGCCGATCCCGCGACTGCCCGCCAGTTCGCGTCGGCGCACGCCCGCAAGGCACCCGCTGCTCTCCCTAGGGTCAGCCGGCACGCCCAGCTTCCGCAGCGCAGCGCGCGCTGCTGCCACCGTCAGCCACCTCGCTGCCAATGGCCCGGAAATTCTCCCTGCAGCCCGTTATGAGATAAATCACGTTATCAGCCTTGAGCTGGCCAATCGGGAATAATTTTCCGCTTCGGTAATACCGGCATTTTTCGAGGTCAAAGCGGTGGCGGGTGTTGCCGCCGCCCATGCCGCCACCCGTTTTAAGGGCGCCGCCGGAATGGCTGGCGCGGTGCGGTAACCGCGCCGGGAAAGTCGACCGAATTTGGCGTCGTCGGGACTTGTGTATATGTTCGCCCGGAACGCCGAACGGAGATGAGAGCAAGATGGCAGACCCCTGACCCGGCTGCGCCGTGATGGATGCGGATCCTGCTCTCAGCCCACGAGAGGATGATCCATGATCCACCCGGCAGCAACGCTCGCGGCGATAGAGATTCACCGCGAAGCAGCCGCCAGGCCCCCGGCGGAGATAGTCGTCCGCCGAGGCGATTCCCTCAGCGGGATCGCCGCCCGGTACCGGGTCGAATGGCCCGGGCTGTACGAGGCCAACCGGGCAGTCATCGGGGAGAACCCCAATCTGCTGAACCCAGGCGAGCGCCTGCGCATACCGTCCGCGGCGTCGGCAGCTCGCCTGGCCGCGTCCTACCGGCCGACCGTGGTCCCCGCCGCGGCACCGTCATCAGCGCCAACGGAAACGGCGGCCGTCCAGGACGCGCCGGCAGAGCCAGCCGCGTCGGGGGGCTCTTTCCAGGAATGCGTCATCTCCAGGGAGAGCGGCGGCGACGCCCAGGTCATGAACGGAAGTGGCCACTACGGCCTCTACCAGTTCAGCTACTCCGCCTGGGTCGCAGCGGGAGGCAACCCCGCCGACTTCGGGAATGCATCCGCCGCCGAGCAGAACCAGGTGTTCGCCACGGCATACGCCCAGGACGGGACCTCACCGTGGGCGCCGTACGACGGCTGCTGATACACACACCCGGCCATCAGGAGACGGCCGGGCAAACTGAGCAGGTAGCTGCACGTGGGCGGCGGTAAGGGACCAGTTCCCTGCCGTCGCCCACACGCGCATTTCCCAGCCGGGTCAGGCGATCTTGCGGTGGTAGGTGACCATGGCGAGCGCGTACGCGACGACGAGGATGCCGAGGCACCAGGCGAGGCCGGTCCAGACGCTGGCGCCGACTGGCTGCTGAGCGAGCAGGTCGCGGATCGTGTCAACGATGGATGTCACGGGCTGGTTGTCGGCAAAGGCGCGTACCGGTCCGGGCATGGTGGCGGTGGGCACGAATGCCGAGCTGATGAACGGCAGGAGGATGAGCGGGTAGGAGAACGCGCCCGCGCCGTCCACGGACTTGGCGGTGAGCCCGGGGATGACGGCCATCCACGTCAGCGCCAGGGTGAACAGGAACAGGATGCCGGCGACCGCGAGCCACGCCAGCGCTCCGGCCCCCGAGCGGAAGCCCATGGCGACGGCGATGAGCACGACGACCACAAGCGAGATCAGGTTGGCGGCCAGCGAGGTCAGCACGTGCGACCACAGTACGGACGACCGTGCGATCGGCATGGACTGGAATCGCTGGAAGATGCCGCCCTGCATATCCGTGAAGAGCCGGAGCGCGGTGTAGGAGATGCCTGAGGCAATCGTGATGAGCAGGATGCCGGGCAGCAGGTAGGTCACATACGCTTCCGACCCGTGTTTGATCGCGCCGCCAAACACGTAGACGAACAGCAGCAGCAAGGCGATCGGCATGATGGCGGTCGTGATGATGGTGTCCGGGCTGCGCGTGATGTGGCGCATGGACCGTCCCAGCAGGACGGCGGTGTCGCCGAAGAAATGCGTGTTCATCGTTTACTCCTTATCTTTCGGTGCGGTCGCCGACGGGCGCGCTGTCGCTGCTGCCGGTACGGTCGCTGCCGGTGATGGCGAGGAAGATGTCCTCGAGGGTCGGCTGTTTCTCGACGTACTCGACCTTGGCGGGAGGGAGGAGCTGCTTCAGCTCCGCGAGGGTGCCGTTCGCGATGATGCGCCCCTGGTGCAGGATCGCGATCCGGTCGGCGAGCTGTTCGGCCTCGTCCAGGTACTGCGTCGTGAGCAGCACTGTCGTGCCCCGCCCGGCGAGTTCCCTGACGGCCTGCCACACCTCGAGGCGCGCCTGGGGATCGAGCCCGGTCGTCGGCTCGTCCAGGAAGATCACCGGCGGATTCCCGATGAGGCTCATCGCGATGTCCAGGCGGCGGCGCATGCCCCCGGAATACGTCGACACCCGTCGCTGCGCCGCGTCGGTGAGCTGGAAGCGGGCCAGCAGGTCATCCGCGATCTTGCCGACGCCCTTCAGGTGCCGCAGCCGCGCCGCGAGCACCAGGTTCTCCCGCCCGGTGAGGATTTCGTCCACGGCCGCGAACTGCCCGGTGAGGCTGATGGACTCCCGCACCTGCGCACCCTGCGCGGCAACGTCGAAGCCGTTGACGGTGGCCGTCCCCGCGTCCTGCTCGAGCAGCGTGGAGAGGATGTTCAGGACCGTGGTCTTGCCCGCGCCGTTGGAGCCCAGCAGGGCGAAGATGCTGCCCCGCGCGACGTCGAAGTCCACGCCGCGAAGCGCGTGCACCTTCTTGTATGCCTTCTCCAAGCCCTGAACGTGGATCGCCTGGTCCGATTGTGCTGTCATCGGTTGTGCCGTCATCGGGATGGCCGTTGCCCTTCTTCTCCAGTGCCGGACGCGAGCCGAGAGCGCGGCCGCGATGACATTGAGAGTGCACGCAGCGGGATTCATCCCGGTTTCACGGCGGTTTCACTCGCATGGCATCCGGGTGCTCGGCGATCGTTCCGCCTGGGAGATGCTCTGGCCGCTACGGTTGCTCATGCCCTGCGACGGGGCATGGCCGCCTGAGCACGTCGCCGTCTTCCAGCACTGGATCGCCGGCGGCTCGGCGCCCTAGGAGACCGATGACCCGGCCCGGGCGGCCAGCTCCGGAATCCCCTCGTAGGCGGTGCGGTCGTGGGCGGGCACGACCTGCATCAGGCCCGCGAACGAGGCAACCCGGAGCAGGTCTTCGCGTACCTGGCCGGGGTCGACGTCGGCCAGCTTACGCATCAAGAGCGGCCGTTCAGCCGGCCGGCGGACACCCTCGAGCTGCCAGGCCACGTCGCCGATAAAGGCATAGCGTTTGCCGGTCGGCAACGTGACGAAAACGATCACGGAACCCGTTGTGTGGCCTCCCGCCAGAGCGACCACCACCGAGCCGTCGCCGTGCACGTCGTAGCTCGACGGGAAGCCGAGATACGGCGCGCTGCCGAATTCGTACTCGTGGATCTCGTGACCCTTGGAAACCGTCCGGAACACTCTCCCGTCGCGGGCCTGCGCCGCGTATCGCAGCTCGCCCGCATTAGCCCAGATGGGCACCTGAAGCTGGTCGAGGCCGCTCACGTGGTCCCAGTGGGAGTGCGTGATCAGCACGCCGCGCAGCCTGCGGCGGTCGTAGCCGCTGGAGTCGAGTTGCTCGCTGGCGGTGCCGGTCGCCTGGTAAGGAGAGCGCGCAAACCAGGGCTGCGCGTGGACGTGGGCCGCAATGTCGGCACCGAAGCCCGCATCGACCAGGAAATCGCCCTCTGGGTGGGTAACCAGGATCGCCGTAGCTGCGAAGGAGCGCTTATCGCGGAACGAGCCGCCCTTGAACGCGAAGCTAGCCCTGGTTTCATAGCTGCCCGTTGGCAGCTGGTAGACGGCCATGTCCGACGGTGGCGTGGCCTCCGGCAGCGGCCCCTGCCAAGCGGGCGGCATGGACAGCGACTTCATGGCGTCACCTCGTTATCGAGAGCTAGAGCCTTCCACTCCACCCCCGCGCTGAGCACGAGTCCAATACTTGCTGAGCCCTCCCGATACCTGACGGGTATCGCAGCCGGTGACAGCCCTCTCCCCAGCCAGTCGCCGTCCGCGCGGAACGCCGTTTATTACTTTGGTGGGCGGCCGGGTCTGGGACGTTTTGGCGGGATCGGCGACATCGGGTGCCGGCGCGGGCCTGACCACAGCGCCGGCACGGCATAGACCTCGGCGGCCACCGCGTAAGCAGCTTGCTCGTAGTTGACCCGCCATCCGACGAAGTCCGGCCAGGCCTCGCCAGGGTCGCGCTCGATCGGGAAGCCGACCTCGCGCATCCGGGCCACCGCCTCGAGAAACTGCTCGTACGTCAGGCTGGTCCCGGCGTCCGGGGCGGGCTCGTCGGGAATGTCGAAGCCCATCACCTGGGCGATCCGGTTGAAGCACCGGAACCCGCCACGCAGGCACAGCCGGGCCGGAACCACCGGCGCGGTCTTCGGGGACAGGGCCAGGAACAACGCGGCCGAATCCAGCACCGCCAGCAGAGAGATCACCCACGAGGACATCGGTCCCGGCGAGCGGAACCGGGTCAGCACCGGGTAGGTGGTATGGCTCTCGGCGACGTCTGCGGCCCAGTTTTCCCATCGCTCATACAGATCCGGCATCGTGTCGAGAGTCGACACCCCGCTTCCCAGCGCGTAATAAGTGCGCGCCAGCAGTTCCGGGCCCCACGATGGAATCCCGGCCCGCTCGTTCAGCAGGGCCACCTGAGTCTCGCGGCGGTTGAACGCCGCGTACAGGGTCGGCAGGTAGGCGATCTGCAGGGTCAAGATCACCAGCCCGGTCGCCGCGGCCAGGAAAACGATCACCGCCGGCACCGCCCCGGCGGGCACCGCGAAGCCGAGGGTGAACAGCGAGGAGCCGGCATCGATGAAGGCGGACACCACACCGCGGCTGGCGAACGGCCACAACAGCAGGGCGAACCCGGCATACGCCACCAGCAGCCACGCCGTCAGCTGGCCCAGCAGCACTGCCGCCGCCTGGGTAGCCCGAACCTGATCTCGCCGATGCGGATCGGCGAAGCGCCCCGCCACTTGCTGATAAGCCCAGTCGACCATCTGGTCCACCCAGCGCGTCAGCCGGCTATTAACCCGCCGGGACACAATCAGCGTGGCGGTGACGCTGTACACGGCTACGAGCACCAGCAGGCCGCCGGCCACCGCCGCCGGCACGCGGCCGGCCAACGGCATTACCATCGCATCTTCCTCCGCGTCACCAGGCTGCCCCGAACGTACCAACCGCACGCGATAAACCCGGCGACATTCGGTGGTCATCCGGCGATGATGGCCGACGTGGAGGAAGTCGAGGTCGTCGTCGCCCACAACGAGCGCGCGACCCTGCGCGTCGGCGACACGTTCCTGAAGATCGACGCTGATCAGACGCGCACCGACGTCGAAGTCGCGGCGATGGCCATGGCGCCGATCCCGACTCCGGAGGTCCTGTGGCGCAAGCCGCCCGTGCTCGCGCTCGCCGCCCTCCCAGGGACAGTACTCGGCCGCCTCGGCGAGCCGTCGGCCGCGTCGCCGGCGGCGTGGGCCGCGGCGGGTGCCGCCGCACGGATGCTGCACGACGCGCCGCTGCCGCCATGGCCCGGCCGGAGCCTCGACGAGATCGCATCGGAGCTCGACGGCGAATGCGAGTGGCTCATCACGAACAACGTCCTTCCGGCCGGCCTGGTCACGCGCAACCGCCGGGTTGCCGAGGCTGCGCTCCGGCCGTGGACACCGGTGTTCACGCACGGCGACCTGCACATCGCCCACGTGTTCGTCAACGGTGACGAGATCACCGGCGTGATCGACTGGTCCGAGGCCGCCCAGGGCGATGCCCTGTACGACCTTGCCAGCCTGACGCTCGGACACCAGGAGCACCTTGGCGACGTCGTCGCCGGCTACGGCACCGACGTCGACCTCGACGTGATCCGCGCATGGTGGTCGCTGCGAAGCCTGCGGGCGGCCCGCTGGCTGATCGAGCACGGCTTCGACCCATCCTCGCCAGGCGCCGAGTTCGACGTGATGAGATCCCAGCTGTGATGCAGCACAACCCAGCGGGGAAGATCGCTGCATGACTCGCCACGAGCTCGGCCCGTCGCCGTCGACGACAGCAGACGTGTTCTCCCGTGACCTGCCGCCGGTACTGACCGTCGATCCCGGCGACACGATCGTGCTGCGCTCACTGAACGCGTCTGGGCACCTGCGGCCGCAGACGTTCCCTGGCGAGAAGGCGCCGACGATGCTCAGCGAGCAGCGCGGCCATTGCCTGACAGGGCCGATCGCTGTCCGCGGCGCGGCGTCAGGGGAGGTGCTTGCGGTGCGCTTCGTATCGCTTCGGCCCGACCCTTGGGGCTTCACCGTCGCCGCGGGCCGCGATACCCCGCTGACCAGGCGGCTCGGCCTGCACGAGGGCCCGCCCGCCTGGCTGCTCTGGCGAATTGACGCGGACGCGGGAGTAGCTACCAGCGACCTAGGGCACACGGTGCGGATAGCCCCGTTCCACGGCGTGACGGGCGTCGCCTGGGACGAGCCGGGCGAGCACTCCACCGTCCCGCCCCGGGCCGTCGGCGGCGGCAACATCGACTGCAAGGAACTGGTCGCCGGATCGGTCCTGTACCTGCCGGTTGCCGTGCCTGGTGCGTTGCTGAGCATTGGCGACGGCCATGCTGCCCAGGGCGACGGAGAGGTGGCAGGCACCGCCATCGAGTGCGGCATGACGACCGAGCTTCAGCTCGAGCTGGTCACGCAGCGGCCGGTTCCAGGAGTGCACGCGGAAACTCCGGCGGGCCAGATCACCTTTGGCTTCAGCCCGGATCTCAACGCGGCAATGGGCGACGCACTCGACGCGATGCTGACCTGGCTGCAGGCGAGCTACGGAGTTGCCAAGGCAACGGCGCTGGCGCTGGCCAGCCCGGTGCTCGACCTGAGGATCACGCAGGTGGCGAACCAGTCCTGGGGCGTTCATGCGCTGCTTCCGGCGGGCGCGATCAGCTGACAGGAAAGCCTGTCAGACACCTATCGGACCAAGCGGTCGGCGTTATCCTCGGCTGGTGATCGTGGCTACGGGAGCGGAGCCCGCGGCCGAATTGGTCGGGCGGTCGGCCGAGACGGAGCGCATCGATGCGATCTTCAACCGTCTTGGGCGCGGTGGCGATGCACTGCTCATCCGTGGCGACCCGGGAATAGGTAAGTCAGCGCTGTTGCGTCACGCACGGTTGCGCGCCGATGCCGCGGGGATTCGATCGCTGTTGACCACGGGTGTCGAGTCGGAAGCCGAGCTTGCGTTTGCCGGGTTGCATCAGCTGCTTCAACCGATCCTCGGGATCAGAGAGATGTTGCCCGATCGGCCCCGGCGCGTGCTCGAGGCGGCGTTCTGCATCGCCGGCGACCTTGAGCCCGACCTGTTCCGGGTGGCGCTGGCGGCGCATCAGCTGGTCTGCGAAGCGGCGGAGTCCGGTCCGCTGATCCTGATTGTGGATGATGCGCACTGGCTCGATCAGTCCTCCCTGGGAGCCTTGGCTTTCATTGCCCGACGGCTGGAGCTGGAACCAGTGGCATTCCTGGCTGCGGCTCGATCTGGGTATGCAACGAGACTGGCGGAGGGTGGGCTGCCCACGATTGAGCTGGGGCGGCTGAGCGCCGAGGCAGCGGCCAACCTGCTGGATCGCGGAGCGCCGGGGCTCCATCCGGTCGTCCGGGCCCGGGTCCTCGCAGCGGCCGCCGGGAACCCGCTGGCGCTGGTCGAACTGGCGCGTTCGCTGCCACCGGAAGCGGGCATTCACGAGCAGCTGTCGTTCCCGGCCCTGCCTTTGACGGTGCGGCTCGAGCGGGCGTTCACCGCGCGGCTCGACGAGTTGCCCGCGCACACGCGCGCCTGCTTGCTGGCCGCGGCGCTGGACGGGCGGGCTTCGCTCGATGAGGTCGTCCGCTGCGCTGCGGCGGTCGCGGGAAACGTCGTTTCGGTTTCGGCGGTCGACCCGGCGGTCGAGGTTGGCTTGGTCGAGATTGATGCTCAGGAGCTGCGCTTCCGTCATCCGCTCATCCGATCGGCGCTGCGGCAGAAGGCAACCGTGGCGCAAAGAATCGCGACGTATGCAGCTCTGGCCGAGGTCGTTGTTGATCCAGAGCGCAAGTTGTGGCATCGGGCGATGGCCGCGGTCGGGTGTGACGAGGACCTTGCGGCTGACCTCGAGGATTACGCCGAGGCAGCGCGGCGGCGCGGGGCTATGACGGTTGCGGCCCCGGCGCTTGAGCGGGCGGCGGCGCTGACGGCGGAGCCGCGAAGGAAAGGCAAGCGCCTGGTGCGGGCGGCTGAAGTGGCCGACGAACTTGGGCTTGCGGATGTCGCCCGCCGTTTGCTGCAGCAGGCCGACTCGCTAGAACTCGAACCGCTGGAGACGGCACGCCTCGCCTGGCTGAGGCAGATGATCAACGGCGACGTTTGGTTCGAGAAAGGGGCCGCGAGGCTCTTCGTCAGCATCGCCGGCCAGATGCTCTCGGGCGGTGACGCGGACATGGCGCTGCGCTCGCTCGTGCCGATCGCTCATCGCTGCTGGTGGACGCGTACTCAGAACCGAACTCGGCGCTATCTCGTAGACACCGCGCAGGGCATGGGCGCCGCTGACGACGATCCCCGCCTGCTGGCGGTGATGGCGATGGCTCACCCCGAGGTGACCGGTCCCTCGGTCCTCGAGCGTATCTCGGGGATCGAGCCGCAGGAGCTTGCCGATCCCCTTGGCGCGATGTACGTCGGCATCGCGGCAGAGAAGGCCGGAGATTTCGCGCTGGGGGCACGGCTCCTTGGCCGGGCGGTCAATCGTCTCCGGGAGCAGGGCAGGCTGGGGATGCTCACCCAGGCCCTCGTTCACTATGCCTGGGCAGCCACTTATTCGGGCGACTGGGGTGCGGCAGCCGCGGCCGCCGCGGAGGCGGCCAGGCTGGCCGCTGACACCCGCCAGCCGCAGTTCGGGGTCACGAGTCAGCTGCTGTCCGCAGTCGTTGAAGGCCTGCGGGGGCGCGACGCTCACCTTGACGAGGTGCTCGCCTCGCCGGAGCAGATGCTCGTGGCCACTGACAGCGGGCCCATGCTCGCGCCGGCGCACATGGCGCGGGCCGCGAGCGCACTCGGCGACGGACGCCACGACGATGCCTTCCGCCAGCTATGGCCGATTTTCGACGAATCCGCGCCCGCATTCCATCGCTTCATGCGCTGGCCGGTGGTGCTTGACCTGGTCGAAGCGGGCGTGAACAGCGGAAACTCCGGCCGGTTGACCGGAGTTCTGCTGGATTTGGAGGAGGTCGCCAGACGCGCGCAGCCGCCGATCTTGGTCGCCGGATTGACGAGCGCGAGGCCGCTATTGGCCGACGACCGCGAAGCGGAGGCGTTGTTCGCCGTGGCGCTGGGACAAGACGCAAGCGGGCATCTGTTCCTGCGCGCGCGGACGCTCTTTTCCTTCGGTCGGTGGCTGCGCCGCCGGCGCCGTAGCGCCGAGGCGCGTCAGCCCCTCCGGGACGCCGTCGCGCTTTTCGACGCGCTGGGGGCGACGCGCTGGAGCGAGCGGGCACGACACGAGTTGCGGGCGACGGGCGAACGGATCGGACGGCGGGTTCCTGACGCCCGAGACCGCCTCACCGCCCAGGAGCTGCAGATCGCCCAGCTCGCCGCTCAGGGCTTGACCAACCGCGAGATCGGAGAGCGGCTCTTCCTCTCGCACCGCACTATCGGCGGCCACCTGTACCGGATCTTCCCGAAGCTTGAGATCGCCGGGCGCGCACAGCTGCGGGACGCTCTCCGGCACGCCACTGGCGAACCCTGAGAACGAGTCACCTGACTCAAGCGAAGCCCGGCCCGGCCCGGGCACTGTGGAGCGTGCATCGCCGCCCACCATAGGAGTCCAGATGAGCGAGCTGCCGAACATAATCCTCGTGCACGGCGCCTGGGCCGACGGATCCTGCTGGAGCGACGTCATCAAGGCCCTCCAGTCAGACGGCTACCAGGTCACGGCTCCCCAATTCCCCGAGACCTCCCTCGCTGCCGATGTCGCACGGCTGCGGCAGGTCCTGGGCCGGCAGGACGGCCCGACGATTCTTGTGGGCCATTCCTACGGTGGGCAGATCATCACGGCCCTCGGCGCTGATGAACCGAAGGTCGCCGGGCTCGTGTACATCGCCGCGTTCGCGCTCCAGCAGGGGGAGTCGTTGGGCGCGCTCCTCGGCGCGGGACCACCGCAACCCGCGCTGGCCCACCTGATCGTCGATGATCAGGGGTTCGGATGGGTGCCCGAGGCGGACTTCGTCGGCCATTTCGCCGCCGACGTCGAACCGGCGAAAGCTCGCGTCCTGTTCGCGGTACAGCAGGCCCTTTCGATGAGCACGTTCGAGGACGTCATGGGTGAGCCCGCGTGGAAGTCGCGACCGTCGTGGTACCTGGTCGCGACCGGTGACCAGGCCATACCGCCGGACGCCGAGCGGATGTTCGCCAGCCGGATGGGCGCGACAACGATCGAGGTGGCGTCGGGCCATCTCGCAATGGTCTCCAATCCGCAAGCTGTCACAAATCTGATCAAGGAAGCCGCAGCCGCCAGCGCCACCGCCAGATAACAGGAAGGGCTACACAATGCCGATGATCGACGTTTACGCTGCCGCCGGCACCTTCGCCGACCAGCACAAGCTGGCAGCGGACCTGGCCGGCACCTTGATGCGCATCGAGCAGGTACCCGACATCCCCATGTTCCGCAAGAACACCGCCGCGTTCATCCATGAGCTGCGCGCCGACTCGTTGTCCAACGTGGACGGCGACAGCACCTATGTCCGGGTTCAGGTCCTCACCAACGCGGGCGCGCTCGACCGCGACAAGCAACTCGCCGTCGTCCGGCAGTTCACCGACCTCATCGCCGGGGCCGCCGACGACCCAGCCCTGACCGACCGGACCTGGGTACTGCTCACCGAGGCACCCGACGGCGGATGGGGCCTGGCCGGTCACGCCAACACCAACGCCGAACTCGTCGCAGCCGCCCGCGCCCAGATCGCCCAGCTCTCCGCCGCGCAACCCCGGGACAGCACCGGCTAGACATCAGGACATCCGCGGCGTCTCATCGCCACACCGGCAATTCGTTGGACTACCAGCCGCGAAAAAGGAGCCTGGAGGACGTTATGAACGCCGACACAAACTCCCAGATCATGGCCGAAGGCATCAAGCAGGAGAAGATCAGGCGCGCCATGCTCGCAGGCCCGTCCTGTGTCACCAGCGAAGCGACCGTCGCGGAGCTGGGGACGGACGGCAGCATGACCGTCCTTCGTCCCGGCACCAACGAGTGGATCTGTATCCCCGGCGACCAAAACATCGTCGGCGCGGCGGACATGTGCGCGGATCCGATGGGCATGGTGTGGATGAAGGACCTGATGGCCCGGAAGCCGGCGCCGACCAACTCCTCGCCTGGATTGATCTACATGCTCAACGGCGCCACCCAGCACAGCTTCACCGATCCGTTCGACCAGACCAGTCCCGCCATCCCCATCGGCCCGCACTGGATGCTCATCTGGCCGTTCAACGCGAAGGCGGCCGGGATCGGCACCGTCATGCGGGACGGCGGCACCATGGTCATGTTCGCCGGCACGCCGTACGCCCACTTGCACATCTGCGGTTCACCCTGGGACGGGAACGAATACCAGCCCGGTGACCGCGGTGCATGGACCATGACCTATTCCGCGCCTTAGCCCTACCGGCTGCCCGGTTCGGCCGGGCTGGCGACGGGCGGGTGATCCGCGGCGATGGCGGCGAAATCCTGTATCAGCCGGCTGCGCCGGGTGGCGTCCCAGGCCAGGCACACCTGGTTGGGCGGGATGTCGCCGACGTGGCTGTGGGCGACGCCGGGGCGGGTGTAGAAGACCGCGGTGGACAGCGGCAGCAAGACGACGCCGTGACCGGCGGCCACGTGCTCGAGTTTCTCCTCGACTGTGCGGAAGACGGGCGCGCTGCGGCGTGCCCGGGTCCGCATTTCGGCGGCGATGTCACGCCATTCGGGCACGGCGTCGGGATCTTGGAGCAGATGCTCATCGGCGAGGTCGGCGATGCTGATCGTGTCTTTACCGGCCAGCCGGTGGCCCGCGGGGAACACCGCCACTCGCGGTTCGGCCAGCAGCGCCTGGATCTGCAGGCCGCTCTGGTCGACGGGCAGGCGAATGTAGCTGACGTCGGCCCGTCCGTCATGCAGGACAGCGGTCTGGTCGTCCCAGCTGGTACGCAGCACATTCACGGTCAGCTGCGGGTGGCAGCCGGCCAGAGCGCGGACGGCCTCCGTCACAATGAGGCCAGGCATGAACCCGATCGTGAAGGGGTCCGGGACGCGAGCCGCGCGTGTAACCCGCCGGCGCAGCGCGTCCGCACTGGCCAGCAGCGGCCCGGCGTCGGCGAGCAGCTGCCGGCCCGCCGGGGTCAGCTCGGTCGTCCGCCTGTCGCGCACGAACAGCTGCGCTTTCAGCTCATCTTCCAGCGCCCTGATCTGGCGGGACAGCACCGGCTGCGCGATGTGCAGGTCCGCGGCGGCCCGGCCGAAGTGCAGCTGCTCCGCGACGGCGACGAAATAGCGCAGCTTGCGCAGGTCGACGTCAGCCATGGACTCCTCCCATCCCTGATACCTCCACGGTATGACAGGCGCGTCAACAGGTCTTGGACGGGAGGCACGCCGGCACCGGAACGTGGAAGACATGAGCACCAGCACAGCAGAAGGTCAACGCGCCAGTCAGCCGCGCCGCCGTTGGCTCCTGACGTAGAGAAGGGAGAGATCATGTCGAGAGAACTGCTGATAAAGGGCGGCCACGTCGTGACCGTCGACCCGGACCTGGGCGACCTGCCCGCGGGCGATGTCCTCGTGGCAGATGGCATCATCACTGCCGTCGGCGCGGATCTAGAGCCCACGACCGCAGCCGCTGAGGTGATCGACGCGGCGGGCCGCCTCGTGATCCCCGGCATGGTGGACACTCACCGTCATGTCTGGCAGGGCGCCATCGGCGGCTACACGCCCCAGATCACCGGGGCCGGGTACGGGCCCGCCGTGCTGACCGGCATCTCGCTGAAGCACTCCCCCGAAGACGTGTACGCAGGGACAATGTGGGGCGCCCTGCAGGCTCTTGACGCGGGCATCACCACGGTCGCCGACTGGGCGCACAACGACCAGTCCCCGGCGCACGCCGACGCGGACCTGCGGGGCCTGCGGGACTCAGGGATCCGCGGCTACTTCCTCTACGGCGGACCCGGTCCGGCCACCGACGATCCCAACCCGCCGCACCCGGCGGACGCGCGCCGCATGCGCGATCAGTACTTCGCTTCCGGCACATACGGGCGGCTGCGGATGGGCATGGCGCTGCGCGGGCCCTGCTTCACCAGTGCCACGCGCAATGCCGAGGACTACGCGTTCGCCCGCGACCTGGCACTGCCAATCTCGGTGCACGTGGGCATGGCGGGCACCGCCGACGCGATCACAGCCCTGCAGCGCTGCAGCCTGCTCGGAGCCGACGTCAACTACGTGCACGGCAACATGCTCACCGACCGGGAGTTCGACCTCATCGCCGAAACCCAGGGCACGGTGACCATCACGCCATCTACCGACATGCTGATGCAGTTCGGCACCTTCCCCGCTACCGGGCCAGCCCTTAGCCGGGGAATCGTCTCCGGCTTCGGCATCGACACCATCTGCAGCGCCGGCAACGACCTGTTCTCCGAGATGCGCCTGGCGCTGGCCGCGGAGCGGTCCCGGGCCAACGCGCCGGTCCTGGCCAGCGGCAAGCAGGTCCCGGCTGTGGACCTGCACCAGCGGGACATGCTGCGCCTGGCCACGGTCGACGGTGCCCGGGTGTGGCACCTCGAGAACGAGATTGGCACCCTCACGCCAGGCAAACAGGCCGATATCGCGGTCATCGACATGCGATCCCCGCATCTCGACGGGTTCGGCGACCCGGTCGCCGTCATGGTCCTCGGAGCGGGTCCCGCCGACGTTGAGACGGTGATCGTTGGCGGCGACGTGGTCAAGCGCGACGGCAAGCTGGCTGGCGACCACGTCGGCCGCGCCCTCGAACTGATGCACGCCACCCGGGAGCACCTGCGCGGCTGACCAACCGGAACCCTGGCAGGAACGAGGCTAGCGAGACGAGCGATGGTCTACTCAGGCGCCCCGCGCCCCAGCAAAGGCTCGCCAACCTGTTCGTCGTTATCTTTTTGTCTGAAGGGAGTTGCTCATGTCACGCGTGCTCATCACCGGCTCCACCGAGGGCCTGGGACTGATGGCCGCCAGGCTGCTGACCGACGACGGCCACTCGGTCACGCTGCATGCCCGCAGTGCAGCCAGAGCCGAGGACGCGCGTGCGGCCTTCCCCGCGGCCAGGGCCGTCGTCGTCGGCGACCTGTCCAGCATCGCGGGCACGCGGCAGGTCGCCGAACAGGCCAACGCGGCCGGCCCGTTCGACGCGGTCATTCACAATGCCGGGGTCGGTTACCGGGAGCCCCGGCGCATCCGCACCGATGACGGCCTGGAGCACATTTTCGCAATCAACGTGCTCGCGCCGTACCTGCTGACCGGCCTGATCGAGCGGCCTGGCCGGCTGGTCTACCTCAGCTCAGGCATGCATCGCGGCGGGGATCCCGACCTGACCGATCCGCAGTGGGAACACCGCCGCTGGAACGGCTCGCAGGCATACTCCGACAGCAAGCTGTTCGACGTCGTGCTCGCCTTCGCCGTCGCGCGGCTGTGGACCGGGGTCCTGTCGAATGCGCTCGAGCCTGGCTGGGTACCCACCAAAATGGGCGGCCCCGGCGCACCCGATGACATGTCACTCGCCCCGGTGACCCAGGCATGGCTCGCCGTCAGCCCGGATCCGGACGCAACGGTGACGGGCGGCTATTTCTATCACCAGAAGCCCCGCACGGCACACCCCGCCGCCCGCGATCCCAACATCCAGGACCAACTACTCAAATACTGCGCCGGACTGACCGGCGTGACCCTGTAAACCCCTGAGCCAGCTCACCTCGTCAGCTGGGGGTCGCCAAGGGCACGGGCTCACCGGGTGGTCTGGCACTGGTGAGCCCGTGCCCTGCCGGTGCGTCAGCTTTTGGCGTAGTTGCTGGCACCCCACCAGTCGACGACTATTACTGGCTCGTCACCGAGGACCCACGCATCGTGGCCTGAAGGCAGCGCCGTCACCTGGCCAGGAACGGCGTCGAACTGGGTGCCGTCGGCCATCTCGATCCGCAGCGTTCCGGCCACGTGGTACTGGAAGTGCGGTGCTTCACACAGGTCGGTGCCGGCGAGCGGCTTGACGTGTTCGGACCACCGCCAGCCGGGCTGCAGGATCAGCCGCCCGATTTCGCTGCCGCCGATGTGCAGCAGTTCCACTTCGCCGTTAGTGAACGTGCGGACTTCATCAGCCTTGGCGAAGTCCTTGTGCTCTGCTGTGGACATGATCTTTCTCCCTGCTCCTGATGTCGGACTGGTAGTGCCGGGCCCTGGGACGGTTACTCGTCCCAGGCCTGGACGCCGGACTGGCGGGTGATCAGGCCGTCCTTCAGGTCAAGCACGGCGATGCACAGGACCTGCGCGCCGCTCGGGTAACGGCAGGCCTGCACGAAGGCCACATTGTTCCCGCTGACCACCAGACGCCTGATCTTGTGCGTCATGTCCCGGCCGCACACGTCGGCGAAGTACTCGCCGATCGCGCTCCGGCCGCGGATAACCTTCGGGTTGCTGGGCTGGTCGTTGTGGTCCACGACCTGCAGCTCGGCGTCCTCGGCATACAGGCCGAGCAGTGTGGTGGCGTCGCGTTCCTCGATGCCGCGGCGCAGCGCCTCGGGATCAAACGACTGGCCGGTCCTGGTGATCTCGCCGGTGCTCATCTGGTGCCTCCCTGATCGTCGTGCTCTTCGAACTCCGAGCACGACGATTCCCTGGCACCGTCAACGGACCGTCAAAGCCCAGGCAGGAGCACTTAAGGCAGGCCAGGAACTGCCCTGACCAGGGGCATGCCGCCTACAATGACGGCAGCCATGCTTGAGATCCGCGTGATCGGCGAGCTAGAGGTGCGGCTAGCCGGGAAGAAGGCAGCGCTCCCGGCCAGCAGACGGGTCAGGGCGCTGCTGGGCTGGCTCGCGGTGCACCCCGGCCGTCATCCCAGGTCCCGGCTGGCCGGGCAGTTCTGGCCGGACGTGCTCGACGCCAGCGCGCGGGCCAGCCTCCGAAGCGCCATCTGGGCCCTCCGCTCGGCGCTCGGGCCCGATTTCGGCTCGTACCTGGTCACCGACCGCGAGACCGTCACCCTCGCAGCCGACGGTCTCTCGGTGGACTTGCAGGAAGTTAGGCGGCTCATCGCGCAAGGCCAGCCCGGGGCCGCGCTCGACCTGTGCCGTGGGGACCTGCTGCAGGAACTCGACGATGACTGGGTAGTCGAGGCCCGCGAAGAGCTCCGCCGCGATATCGCCGCCGCGCTTCGGGACCTCATGGAACAGGCCACCGCCGCGGACGACCTGGCGGCCGCGGCCGGCTGGGCGCGGCGCCGGGCGGCGCTCTGCCCACTGGATGAGTCGGCCGGAGCTGACCTGATCGGCGCCCTCGTGCGGGCTGGTGATGCGCCAGCAGCACTGGAGGCGTTGGAGAAGCTGCAGGAGCGGCTGGACAGCGAACTCGGGATCATGGTGTCCGGGGAGACGATGGCGCTGGTCAGCCAGCTTCGCCGCACAGCCAGCCGGCCCGCCCAGGCCTCCCTGCACGCTCATCGCGGCTCAAGCGCCTCGGAGCAGGCGGTCAAGCCAGCAGCAGGAGGTCTCGTAGGACGAGAGCAGGACTTCGCCGATCTGGTCAAAGCCTGGCGGGCGGCGCGGGGTGGCTCCGGCGGAGCCGTACTGCTCGACGGAGAGGGTGGCATTGGCAAGACCCGGCTCGTCGAGGAACTGCAGGCCACGGCACGGCGGGCCGTCCCCAACGTCCTGATAGCTGGAACCACAGCAGCCGGACCGGGTCGGGCATCGCCGTTCGCCATCTGGACCGACGCACTCAGCGATCTCGTGAGCATGGCCGGTCACCCGCCCGAGGTCCAGGCCTGGACCGCGGACCTGGCCAGGATCGTCCCGGCGCTGGCCCCGGGAAAGGCAGATACCGGGTTGGCGACACGAGCCAGCGCTAATCCTCAGCTCGATCGAGTCCGGCTGTGCGAGGCCGTCGTGCAGTTCCTGGCCTGGGTATCGCGGCGGGCTCCCCTGCTGCTGGCCTTCGAGGACCTGCACCTGGCGGACACGGCGAGCCTCGAATTGATCGCCTACGCCGGACGGCGGCTCAGTCGCACGCCAGTGCTTCTCATCCTCACGCGCCGCAGGCTGCCATCGCGCCAGGACCTCGACGCCGTGCTTGGGGCACTGCGCTCGCGGGGCGCGCTCGTCGCGGACATCGATGTGCGGCCGCTTGCGGACGACGCCGCACGGCGTCTCATCAAGGCCTCGGCCGACCTGCCAGCCGAGGCCGTCGAGCAGATCGTGAGGCTGGCAGCGGGTAGCCCGCTGCTCGCCGTCGAGACCGCCCGCGCCGTCGCTCGAGACGGCGCTGACCTGGCCGCCGGGCTGAGTGGCGCAGCGAGGCTGGCGATCAGCCGTCTGTCGGCCCAGGCACGGGTGTTCGTCGAATTCCTCGCCGCCGCCGGACGTGACCTGGACCGTCCCGAGGTCGCCTCGCTCCCGCTCCAGAACCCGGCACGCGCGGCAGCCGAGGCCCTCGGTTCAGGCCTGCTGAGAACCGCCGACGGGCAAACAGGATTCCGGCATGCCTTGCTGCGCGACGCGGTTTACCAGGAGATCCCCGACCCGATCAGGACACGCCTGCACCACGAGCTCGCCCAGTTGCTGCGTAATCAAGGCCGGCCATCAGACTCCCGTGCTCAGTACACACGAGGCTCCCGCCGTGGTCTGCGAGCAGCGGAGATCGCGCGGCACCTCATCCTGGCCGGCCAGGATGAACAGGCCGTCAGCTACCTGATCCTGGCCGCACAAGACGCACGCTCCGTGGCCGCAATGACCGAGGCAGCCGACTTCCTGACCGAGGCCACGGCGATCGAGCCACATGACCCCGACCTACTGGTCGAGCTCGCGGAGGTCGAGGCGTTCCGCGGCTTGCTCGAGTCCTCCGACAATGCCTTCGACCGCGCACTTGAGCAGATATCGCCACAAGACGCCGGGGCCCTGATCAGCGCCTGGCTGAGACGCGGGCGGTGGCTCCGCGGCGGTCTCTGCCATCCTCGCGAGTCACGCCGCTCCTATCAGAACGCGCTCGACGTGCTGGATCGCGATCCTGCATCCGATCTCTCCGCGCGGGCAGAGGCGCTAGCCGGCAAGGCCTGGGCCGAAGCGGTCGCTGGCGAGCAGGCCGCGGTCGACGAGCTGCTTGCCGAGACCGGCCGGATCCTCGATCGTGACGGGACGGGCGACCTGCTCACGCACGACATCGGGGTGGCGCGCGGGCACGCGCTGATCAGGGCGGGCCGGTTCACCGACAGCTTCGGTCCGCTGATCGCAGCGAGCGCCGCCGCGGGCCGGGCCGGGCGCCCGGACATGGCCTACAGCTGCCTCAGCAACGCGGCGAGCGCGGCTGCGTGTGCGGGTGAGTTCGGCCGGGCGCTGGACTTCGCCGACCGGTGCCTCCCTCTGGTCGCGCCGAACGGGCTGCTGCGTCTCAGCGTCTACGCGCAGGTGGCGCGATCGGCCATCTTGCGCAGGCTGGACCGGCTGTCTGAGGCACGCCAGGCGTGCGACGCGGCGGCCGGATACTGCGACCGGGTAGGTCTGCCCGAGCTGGACGGTCTGGTCTGCCAGGAACGCGGGCTGCTCGCCCTGGCCGATGCGGATCCTGTTGCTGCAGTGGCCTCGCTAGAGAGCGCTCTGGATCTTCATGCCCCGGTGAGCAGACCTGCTACACGTCTGCGGCTGGCGGAAGCCCTGGCGCTGTCCGGGCAGGCTGACCTGGCGGAGGCGGAGCTAAGAAACGTCGCGCTCGAGCCAGTCACTCCGAGCGACTTCCCCGCCGCCCTGGTCGCGTGGATGAGTCGGATGCAGGGCCTCATCGCGTCCTCACGCGGGGCTGCCGCCCTGGCCGAGAAACGGCTGGCGGAGTCCGTGACCGGATGGCAGCGGATCGCGCGAACGCAAGACAGTGCTCAAACCGGCGCCGACTACGTTGCCGCGCTCATTGATCTCGGCCGACCGCCCGTAAGCACGCTCGTGGAGCCCGCGCGAGAACTCGCCATCGTCACCGCCGAGCTAGCCGCGCTCCGCGACCACAAGACAGGAACCAAGGACCGCGGTGCCAGGCTCGGCACCGGAGCCCGGCAGGCCGACACCCGGCCTCCGCACAACCCCGACGCCGCAAGCCAGGAGTAAACCGATGCGGACCTTCGACCAGAGCGCAGTCAGCACCGCACCCCCGGAAGAAGTATGGAAACTGCTATATGACCCAGCCCAGTTTCCGCTGTGGTGGGCAGGTACCGGGTCAGTGGAGACAGGCAGTGACGTCGGCGACTACGTCATGTACCCGGATGGATATCCCGACTTTCCGATGCCGCAAGGTCTGGAGACAAGCCAGGAAAACGGCACCGTGAAAATCTCATGCCTGGTCTCCGATCTCTGCTTTGACTGGCGACTTCGGCCATCCGGCAGTGGCACTGAGATCTCCGTGCACGTCGAGATCCCCGACCACGAGGCCCACCGCCTCGACCAACAGCGCGACATTATTCGCCAGTCAGTGCTACAACTCGCTGAGCTCGCCGCTGTCCGCGCATAGGCCCACCCGGTTTCGTCAGGGACAGGCACAAATCCGCCACAAGGATCCCGCAGATCAGACACCCGGCCCTGCCGTATCAGCGACCGCGCTCACCAGCGCCAACCGATCACAGCTCGCCTGGCTGCCGCCCGCCCTCGCCCTGCCCGGGGACGCGGAGCCACGTCACCGGGACCGCACCCTGACCTGAGCGCCCGGCGCCCGTCACGGGCGGCAGCGCGTGTGGCAAGTCTATTATATAAGTCGGATTTATATATAATATCGATGGCGTGCGGTTGCCGCCCACCAGGACCCTGGTCCCCAACCCGCAAATCTTGATCAAGGAGCGTCTCGCGGACCTCTCGCAGTGGCTGGTGGGTGAGATCGACGACATCGCCACCCGGCTGCGCACCCAGGTGCTCGAGCTCGTCCCGCCGTCCCGGCGGCGGGAGCGGCCGGGCGGCGGCAGCCCGATCCTGTGGAACACCTTCCATGCCGCACGACACGCGTCGCTGGCCCTTGCGGTGCTTTCTCGGGAGCAAGGGCCAGAACGCGCCGCCTGGCTGGACGCCCTGGTCTCGAAAGCCGGCCCTGGCATCGGCGTCGAGGAGGCAGCCCCGTCTTGGGCGGACGAGCTTGCACCGGAGCAGGTCGACCGATATCTCGATGACGTCCTGGCCGGGGCCCGCCGGTTCCTGGCCGGCCCGGCCATAGACCTCGACGCCGTCCCGGATACCGGCAGCGCCCTGATCCGCTCCGGTATCGCACCCGGCGAGTTCGGCTGGCTGCACCGGATGTGGCAGGGCAGGCCGGCGGCCTGGCTGGTGCGCTGGCCGCTCCTCGGCCATGTCGGCAGCCACGCCGGCGAGATGATCGCCACGAGGAACCGGATGGGGCTGAGCCCGTTTTGACCGGCCTCGAATCCAGTGCAGCCGCTGGGCCGGCCCGGGCCGTCCGGGCGGCGGGCCGCGCGTGCCGGGCTGCATGGTGGCGGGTGGCATGGGCAGCCGTGCTGACTGTGGCCACGGTGGTGATGCTGGCTGGAGCGGTGTGGCTGGCCGCATTCGTGGCCGTGCCGGGCTGGTAGAGACTCCAGCGGCGTGGCCGGGTGTGGCCGGACTACGAGGGCGCCACGCTGCGGGGTATCTGGGCGAGCCAGGTCAGCCGAGGGTCGCCGACAACCACCCGGCGGCGCGTTACAGGGCACCGAAAGGGTTCAGCCAGTTACCAGCGGAAGATCCGGGTCAGCGCTCCACTCGGTGAGCGAGCCGTCGTACAGGCGTGCGTCGCCGCGTCCCGTGAGCGACAGTGCGAACAGGTCGACCGTCGCCGAGATGCCGCCCCCGCAGTAGGCAACGACCGGCTTGTCCGCGCGCACGCCGCCTGCGGCCAGAGCGCTGGCCAGCCGGCCCGGCGGCAGGAACCGGCCCGTTTCCGGGTCGAGCAAGCCTTCCCACGGCACGCTGATGCTCGCGGGGATGCGGCCCGGCCGGTCGTAGGCACCTGGGCCGGTACCGCGGAACGCCTCCTCCGGCAGCGCGTTCACCAGGCAGGTGCTGTCGGCCTCGCTGATCTCCTTGACGTCCGCCAGGCTGGCGAGCAGCTCCGGGCGCGGCCGGGCGGTGAACGACGCCGGGAGATAGCTCCGGGTGCCTGGCTCGGCCGGGCCGCCCGCCGCTTGCCAGGCCGTGAGGCCCCCGTCCAGCACGCTGACGGCGTCATGGCCGAAATAGCGCAGCAGCCACCACAGCCGCGTCGCCCACATGACGCTGTCGTGCGAGTACGCGATCACATGAGCGTCATCGGATACACCGAGCCTGCCGATGGCCGCGGCGAAGTGCTCAGCGGTGGGCACCGTGAACGCGAACGGCGAGGCGGGATCGGACAGCTCGCCGGGTATGTCGGCGAACGCGGCGCCCGGGATGTGTGCCCGTTCGTAGCCCGGGCGTCCGCTCTGAACGACATACGGGCCGCCGGCCACCGCGCGGCTCAGGACCACGGTGGCGTCGAAGATCCGCAGCCGCTCGTCGCCGAGCAGACCCAGCAGTTCTTCGGGGCCGACAAGCGGGGGGAACACGGGCATGAGCACCTCCTTGGGCGTATCTCTATTATGACGATCGGGAAAGGGGCTCGAATGCAGGTCGGTCTGCAGCTGCCGTCCAGGCTCGGCCCTGCGGCGCTGACGCAGCGCGATCTGATCGAGATGGCGGTACTGGCCGACACGGCACCCGGCTGGGACCACCTGTGGGTTCCGGACTTCGCGGTGAGGCCTGGCCCGGCATCCGCATCCGGCCGTGCCTGCCTCGTGGCCGCCAGGAGGAGAAATGACCGTTGTTGCCGGTGCGCCGGGGGACTTCACGCTGGAGGCGTTCCGGCGGGTCACCGTTGATCGTGAGGGTGTCGTCATCGGCCCGGCCGCAGTACGGGTCATGAGTGAGGCCCGCGCGGGGTTCGAGCGCCTGTTGCGCGCAGACCCGGGCGGCTTCATCTACGGGGTGACCACCCGGCCAGGCGTGGAAGTCGGCACAGCGATCCCGCCGGCCGAACTGCGCGACTATGCGCGCCGCTTCCGGGGGGTGGGCCGGGGCTTCGGCCGGGACTGCCTTGATGAGCGTGTTGTCAGAGGCATCGTCTTCGCCCGGCTGGCCGACTTCATCGGCGGCCACGCCAAGGTGCGACCTGAACTCGCCCAGCGCGTAGCCGCCCTGCTCGATCGCCCGCTGCCGCGCGTTCCCCTCGACGGGCAGAGCGGCGCCGGGGAGATCCTGCCTCTGATGCATGTGATGGCCGCCGTGGACGCCGGCGACCTGGTGGAGGGCGAGGGCATGGCCCTGATCAACGGCTCTCCGTGCGCCACCGCGCTGGCCGCCGATGTCACCCTGCACGCCGGGCACCGGCTGCGGCTGGCCGAGGCGATCTTCGCGCTGTCGATCGAGGCGCTCGCCGCCCCGCTAGATGCCTACGATGAGGCCCTTGACGACCTGCGGGGCGATGAGGCAGACCGCACAGTCCTGCATCACCTGCGCGGGCATCTGCGCGGCGCGGTCACGGCAGGCCGGCTGGCCCACCAGGCGCCGGTCAGCTACCGCATCCTTCCCCAAGTCCTGGGTCAGGCCCAGCGCGCCGTCCAGGCGGTGACTCACGCCGCTACCACAGCCCTCGGCTCGGTCACCGAGAACCCGGTGTACCTGCCCGCCAGCGAGGGGCATCCCTTCGGCCGCGTCCTGTCGACGGGCGGCTTCCACAACGGCGCGGCCGCCCCCGCCATCAACTGGCTGACCGCCTCCTGGGCCGACCTGGCCCTGGTCGCGCAGCGTCAGGTCACCGCCATGCACAGCGCCACCTCAGGGCTTCCGCACCTGCTCGCCCCGGCCGGCTTCATCCCCGGGGCCTCGGGCGGGGCCACCAATCTGTTCGGCTGGGTGGCGACCGGACTGGTCGAAGAAGCCCGGGCGCTGGCCGCGCCCACCCTGCTGCCTGCCACCATCAACGACACCCAAAACGACATCGCCACGCCCACCTTCGGCGCCTACCGCAGCCAGCACCGTACCGCCGAATGCCTCGACAGCGTCCTCGCCATCCTGGCCCTGGTCTCCAGCCAGGCACTGTCCGTCACCAACCGCCACCCGGCACCACCCCTGGCCGGACTGCTGAACGGCATCCGGTCAGTGTTCCCGCCCGTCCAGACCGAACGGGAAGGCCAAGGAACCCAGGCAGCAGAACTCGCCGCCATCTTCAGCAGAGCCGCCCTGACCGGCCAGCCCGACTTCGGCCGCCACCGAGCCCAGGCCAGCGCACGAGGTTGCCGTCCTTGCCGGACACGCTGATGATGTGCTCGGTCAATGGGCCGCGGTGATGCTGAACGCTGACACCCGGCGGCGAATGGCTCGCGAATCGCATGGTCGTCATCGCCCAGCTCGCCGAGGAGCTCGATCGAGAGACTCTTGCACTGGCTCTTCGCATCGTTCGGTTGACTGGTGGCGGGAGCGTCTGGGCACAGCCGCCCCTCGTCCCCCGGACTAGGTTGCGCGATGATCTTGTAGGCAACCGTTGAGGTTACAGCTCACCCTCGGCTTCAGGTTCAACCTCGGCTTCGGCTTCCGCCTCGGCGTCAAGCTGGGCTTCGACTTCGGCTTCGGCTTCGGCTTCGTCGTCAAGCTTGGCTTTGCCGTCTACGTTGGCGGCGGCGACTTCCCCCGACTCGTCACCGAGCGGAATCTCGCTCATGTCACCAACTATGGCACCCGCTCCGAGGTTGAGGCCAAGATCACCGTCGAGCGGCGCGGCCAGATCGTGCTGATCGGGGTCAACCGGCCCCAGAGCTACAACCGGTTCGACCCGGACGCGTTCTTCGGCCTGGCCAAGGCGTACTACGACTTCGACAACGACCCGTGCCTGCGGGCCGCGGTGTTCTTCGGCCATGGCGAGAACTTCTCCCGCGGCATCGACGTGGATGCCTTCGCGCCCCTGGCCAAGACCGGCGAGCCGCCGTTCGCGGTGAAGGATGGCATGCTCGATCCCTTTGCCAGGACCCAGCAGCTCAGCAAACCCCTGATCGCGGTTGTCCATGGCGATACCTGGGACATGGGCCACGAACTGCATCTAGTGGCCGACATCCGGGTCGCCAGCTACATGCTCACCGGCGACCACTGGGGCGCGGAGGAGGCGTACCGGATGGGCGTGATCCAGATGGTCCGAAGCGGCGGCGTTCGCCAAACTCAATGAGCAATTTGGCGGGCTCTTCCACACCGGCCGTCCCGTACTCAGCGGCGGGACCGTGCCTCAGGCGGCAGCGGTACCGCACACCGGGCCCCAGGTTCAGGCGGGAGAGGCGGAGGAGCCTCGTCCTCACCGAGCAGGACGCGCAACCTGGCCGGCGCCCGCATGCTCTGCACCTTCACCACTCCCGGCGACAGGTCCAGCAGTTCCGACACCGTCTGGATGCTGTGATCCTCCCAATAGCGCAAGACGATGATGGCGCGGTCCCGCGGGCTGAGCTGTCCGAGAGCGTCCAGCAGCGTCAGGCGCAGCTCCGCCGCGTCAGCCGCCGCAGGCCGATCCGGTACCGCATCGGTCCGCAGCTCGGCCGAGCTCTTGAGCCGTTTGTGATCGAGATAAGCCCGCAGCACCTTCTTGCTGTAGCGGTATGGGTCATCGTGCCTGATACGCCGCCATGACAGGTAAACCTTGATGAAGGTGATCTGCGTGAGATCCTGCGCGAAATTCCAGTCCCGGCACAGCAGAAAAGCGGTCTCGCACAGCCGGGTCCCCGACCTTTCCACGAAAGCGACGAACTCGCCGTCCTCTCGCACTGCCACCTCCCGCGCTCGCACCTGCCTTTGCCTCAGCAACCGGCGTGGGCCTGCCCCCGATAACGGGACAGGCCCGCGCGCTCAGCTTCCGGCCGGTACGTCGGTGAACCGACGGGCCGCGTCCTTGACCACGGCGGCGTTCATCTGCGTCGCCCCCCAAGCGGGGTTCGCGGCGATCTGCTCTGCCTGAGCGGCGGTGATCGCCATAGGTGTCGGCGGGTTGGCCTGACCGTTCCAGGCCAGGCACGTGGGCACGTCGATCTGGACGACGGTGCCGCCTCCGTGATCGACATCGATCGCCAGCGCCTCAACACAGTTACCCGGGATCTTCGTGATAATTTCGGGCGCGCCGCCCGGCAGCGCGCCGCAGACCTGCATGAAGTCCGACGCCGCGGAGCTATGGCACGCATCTATATTCAGTGACTTGTTGTACAGAAAGATCCGGATCATTCCCAGCCCCGCTGCGCCATCCAGGTAGACCTGCGCACCTGTCTGATATTGGTCCTGATAGAGGGCGTAGTTGCTCGTGGCCCCAGGGGGCAGCAACTTCAGCAGCTCATCCAGGACAGCCGCGGCCGTCGTTGGCGCCTTGGGGCCCGCCGGCTGCGGGATGTGGACCAGCGGGTTCGCGCTGGTCAGCATCACCTCCGCAGACGCGGGGGTTCCGCCGCCGGTGGGCGCGGTCTGCGGGTCAGGCTTTGTGACCGGGTGGCCCGGATGGGCGGGCTTAGCCACCGCCCCAAGGTGCGCCGCGGCGGCATGACCCGGCCCGATTGCCGGCACCACTACCGCGACAGCAACGATGCCGACCGCCACCGCCGCGAACGCTGTTGACGCGATTTTCGCAGTGCGTGCGCGCCGGGCACGCCGCCCCTTGGCCAGTACCTCCTCAGGCATACCGTCAAGGGACGGCCTTGCCTGTGAGGACATTTCGTTCCTGAACATGGAATGCAACCTCTCGTCCATCTTCCGCCCTTCGATTTCTGGGAGATCGCGCGCTCTCTACCTATAGAGACGGGTCGCGGGGGGACCCCGGTAACGGAGCCGCACGACCGGCGAGTACGTGCTCTGTCGCGCCTACTCATCCCAGAGCATGCCGGTCAGCGCGCTGGTGAAGGTCGCCTGCCGACGCTGGACGATCGAGGAGTCCTTCGCCGCCAGCAAGGAGCTCGCCGCCCTGGACAAGCACCAGGCAGCCTTGCGGAGCTGCTCGGCTTAATGCACCGGACCGGCTGGGCGTCGCCAGCAATACGGGCATCATCATGGTCGGCGGCCGGAAGATCGCCCTGGGCCGCATCCGCGTCCGACGGATCGTCGTCACCGCCCACGTTGCCGTCGGCCATCACTCATCGACCATTACCGTGACCGGCCGCGGCCAGGATCGGCGATAGCCGTGGGGCGCCGGCAAGACCAGCGCCGTGACCGCCCCGGAGGCGGGTGTGCACGGACACACTCCGCGAGTGGCCTTGCCGGTTCGCCGCTGGCCGGCAGTCCGGGCTGAAGGACGCCCCGCGAAGCGCGAGCCTCGCCGGTGTCCACTGCCGCGGGCCAGGCCGAGGCCGCCACGCTGGCACACGCGCCGCCGACCGGCCGCTTGTCGCCAGACCATTCAGCTGGATCTTCACCCGCACCGACTTCAACGACCTGCTGCACCGGATTGACGCTCGCGACAAGACCAGCCCCACACCCTGGCAGCCTGATCCCTCCCCGGGTGAACTCATCGGCGAGGCCATCTAGTCATGGTTAAGCCGATTAGTTATAGCTAAACCGGCCCGGGTCGGCGGCAGCGTTAACCGGCGCGCGGGCCGCGTACCAGCTACCGGCGCTCGCCAGAACGGGCAGCCGCGGCGGCATGGGCTGGCCTGGCGCCGCGGCCGGGCCTGGCCTGGCTTCGCGCCGCCCGCGGCGTGTGCCACGCTGGGATACACCGGGAAGACGCCGGTCAGGCCAGTGAGTCTCAGAATCCGGCGCACATGCTGCGGTGGGGCGGCCAGAGACATGTCACCACCGCTCGCCCGAATCCATTTCTGCACGCGCACCAGCACGCCCAGCCCACAGCAGTCGATGAACGCTAGGCCCGCCATGTCCACAATTACCAGCGGCCCGCATGCCGCTACGACCGCGATCAGGTGTGACTCGACGGCCGGGACGTCGGCAACGTCGAACTCGCCTCGCAAGGCGACCACGGCGTGACCGCCGAAGTCGCCGGCGCTCAGTTCCACGTTGAACATGGCCTTCCCTCCTGATCTAGCAGCCAGGCAGGGTCCAGGCCCAACAGCTCATTCGCTCAAATCAATGCCACCGGCCATTGGGTTCTCGCAGTGAGTGCCGCACCCGGCCACCGGCTGAAAACAGCTCCCGCCCTTACCCCTCGACATGCCCGGAAACGAATTGGCAGGAGTGCTGTGCTCTGCGACCCTGCGGCCGCGTACCGCGGTCGCCCTCGCCACAGGATCTGCCTAGCTGACACCGGCAAGTGCACAAAAAACTCCAGACCCTTGCAAAGCTGTCATAAACAACGGACATGTCAGCCGCCGGGGTCCGGAGCAACGTCCACACCCTACTCCCCCCTGGTCAGACGGGCGATAGCGCCAGATGCTCCGCGCCTGCCGGCGCGCGTCGGATGATCCGCCGAGTCCGTCCCGAACGGCCTGATCAACTAGTACCTGGGAGCCGCATGACATCAGGGAAGCCGCTGGATTCAGCCCAGAATCCTATTTTCGAGCGGCACAGGATCCGGCCGGGCCCGGCTTTTGACGGGCCTCACGGCCACCCAGCTTGGCGCATTGAGAAGACCTGTTCATTCTTGCCGCGTTCGCAGATTCGGTCGCACAAGCGGTTCCATGGTGCTGGCGGACTACAGCGAGGGGTTAACGGGCATGACGGTGACAGGATCAGCCCAGAGCAGCAGAACCAGATTCGAGAGGCTTTTCATGTCTCAATTCGCCGCCGTAACCTGGAAAGTCAAACCCGGCTTTACGCCACATGGCCAGGCGGCGGGCCATCCGGGAGTTGGAGGAACTGCCCGCGGAGTTTCTCGGGGTACCGCGGGATATCTCGAGCCCCACCGCCATCGGGGATTTCTTCCTGGCGCACAGTATGCGATGCCTGGCGGCGCAGCGGCACGACCAGCCCGCGGCCGCCGTGAGAGGGGCCGGGTAGACCGGTGATCATCGACATCCACGGGCATATCGCGCATCCCAGTCTCCTTGCCCGTTACCCGATGCCGCCGAGCCTCGGGGACGTTGATGCGATGATCGAGGCTAAGGCAGCCGCGGGTATCGGCCTCACGATCGTCGGTAGCCCCGCCGGTGCGGCCACGATGGTCCCGGTTCCTGGGCTGGATACCTATCGCCAGCCCGCAGACCAGCTGCGCGCCTTCCACGACTGGCTCGCCACTGTGGCCCGGGAACGCCGGGAACATCTCCGGGCCTACGCATGGTGCAATGCGTTCGCCGACGATCGCGGACTGGCAGAAGCGGCGGAGACAGTGCGCGCCGACGGCTTCGTCGGCATCATCGCCAACACCAGCATCGAGGGCGAATACCTGGACTCGCCACGCGCAGACGGGTTCTTCGCGATGGCCGAGGAACTGGGCGTCCCGATATTGCTGCATCCCGGCACTGGCCCGGCAACCTGCCAGGGCGTCCGTGACAACGGCCTGGTAGAGATGGTCGGGCGCTACTGTGATGTCACGATGGGGCTAGCCGCCATCGTGCTGTCCGGCCGGCTGGAGCAACACCCGGGCGTCCGGATCATCGGTGCGAGTTCCGGCGGCGCGCTTGCCCTGCTCGGCAAGCGGCTCGACCTCGCCTGGCAGCCCAAGCACTGGGATGAAGCGCCTGGCAAGTCCAGCCATGCAGCCAGGAGCCCAGCGATGCCGAACACCGCGCCCCGCTGCACTGCCCCGCCTTCGGAGCTCATGCAGAGACTCTATGTCGACACCACCGCCGACGGCGTCACCCCCATCGCCATGGACCTGGGTGTCTTCGGTGCCGGGCACGTGCTGTTCGGGACCGACTCGCCGCCGCTGCCAGTAGCGCTCGAGGCCGCGGTGGAGGCCTTCGGGTTCCTCAACGCGGAGGACCGGGACTCGGTCCTCGGGGGCAACGCAACCCGCATCTTCGCCCTCAGCTAGGAGGCCACTGAACAAAGGGTGATCTGGGGCGGGAAGAGCGCCGGCAAGGCCGTCTGTGCGGCGGTGAGCCAGGCCCCTTCGGGCCGGCGGAGTGGTCGCTCTTCCCGCTGCTGTCAGCCTTGCAGGCTTGGAGGGCTGGCTGCAACCGGGCCTGGGGTGTGCTGGCCTGCTGGTCAGGCCAGTGTCCATGCGCTGTTCTCGCGGGCCAGGCCGCGGCTGATGAGGTTGCGCAGGTTGAGGGCTGCGGTGCGGTTCTTGAGCCAGGCGTTGTTGCGGGCGGTGCCGAGGTAGCGGAGCTTGAGGCGCCGGCCGCCGCGGCTGGCGACCTGGGAGATGACCCGCTCGATGCTGGGCCGGTATTTCTTGTAGTCCTCACGCAGCCCGGGCCGGGCTGCCCAGTCGCGGCGGGCAGCGCGCAGCAGCGCGTCGTGCTCGTGCAGGATCAGGGCGCGGCCGGTCTTGTTCGCGGTGCAGCGGGCACGCAGCGGGCAGCCGCGGCAGGCCGCGCCGAAGGTCACGTTACGGCGGGTGCTGATGCGCCGGGTGACGCCGGCCGGGCAGGTGACGGTCGCGGCGGCCTCATCGACGGTGAAGTCATCCAGGGTGAACCCGCCCTCGACGGCGGGTTTGAGCGGCCGGGGCTTGATGACCGCCGTGTGACCGGCGTCCTGCAGTGCGGCGCGCAGGTCACCGGTGCCGTAAGCCGAGTCGCCGTAGACCCCGGCAGTCTCGTCCCCAGCTGCCAGCAACACTGCGGCCACCGCAGCGTCGCTGTTTTCTTCTCCCGCGGCCATCGTCAGTTCCCCGCCGGTGATGAGCCCGGTCTCCGGGCACGCCACGACGTGGGCGCGGTACCCGTCACGGCGGTTCTCCGGCGACTTGCGGGTATGCCGCGCTTGCGGGTCCACCGTGGAGATCACGCGGTCTTCGGCGACCTTGCGGGCGATCCGCCACCGCCCGTCCGTGCCGTCGCTGCCTTCGGCAGGCTCCACGTCCTGCCCGGCGACCAGCGCCAGCAGCGCCACCGCGGAGCTGCCCTGCTCATCGAGGTCACCGCCTTCCAGCACGGCGACCAGCGCGTTCGCGTCGTTCACCAGCGCCGAGACCAGCGCGTCCTTCGCCTGCGGGTCATCCCAGTCGATCCGCGGCTTGCCCGGAGCGCTGTAATCGTGCCCGGTGCACAGCTCCGCGATCTGTCCCGCCGCCCCCGGCACCACCCGGGCCACCCGGCGGATCGCGGCGACCAGCTGAGTGATCGTGTCCTGCGTCGCCACCGCATCCGCCAGGATCGTCGAGTCCACCGCACGGCGACGCCGGCCCTTCAGCACCCCCGTCTGCGCGATCACGTTCGCGACCGCCTCGCTGAGCCGGTGCGGGCGATCAGACTTCGCCAGCCGCCGCCGCCAGTACACCAAAGTGGAGGGATCAAACCCGCCATGATCCAGCGGGAACCCGCACGCCGCCTTCCACCGCAGATCACACCGGGCCGCCTCCGCCGCCTCGGCGTCGGAGTAATCATGCAGGACCTGCAGCACCATCACCGACGCGATCACGCTCGCCGGCACCGACGGGCGCCCCCGTCCCGACGGGAACAAGTCCGCGAAGTCCTCCCCGGTGAACAGCTCACCCCGGTGCCCCGCCAAGAACGCGAACATACTCCCCTCAGGGACCAGGTGCCCGACCAGCGCCTGCGCGTCCAGCAGCTGCCGGTCCGCCCGCTCTCTGCCCTGCATGAACCCATCATCCCAGGCCATCGAACACACTGCCGGCAAACGCACTATCGCAGCACCCGATTATTCAGTGGCCTCCTAGCGAACCTTGCCGCCCGCTGTGGCCCCACTCCCCCGCAGCCGGGCGGGCAACTGATGACCGGCACCCGGGCCGAAGCCATCCACGAAGCGGCAACGAGATCACGAAAGAACTCGCCGTATGGGCGGCCATCATCGCTGTTCCCACCGCCGTCACCGGCTTCTACGGGCAGAACATCCCCTACCCGGGCGTGCCGCTCCGAGCATCCGGGCCTGGCCGTGCTAGGTCTGGGCGGCACCCGTTTTTGCCGGCTCGCCGCGCCGCGTTTTGGATCGCCGGTATTTGGCTTGGCGTTCGCGTTGCCTGGCCGGGGAAGCGGAACCCGTGGTAGATGCGGGCTATGATGCCTGCAAGGCGACTAGGTACTGGTTGTTCGGGTCGAGACCCCGCCCTGGCTGCTACGGCAGAGGGTGGTTCTCGTGACCCTGGAACTCAGTGTCTGCGTGCGCGACGCGTACGCGGTGGCGGCCGTGCGCGGGGAACTTGATATCACCAGTTCGGTCGGCGTGACGTCGGCGATCGCGGCCCTTACGGCGCGGCATCCGGTGTTTGGCGTTCATGCCAGCGCGGATGCTTTCGTTGCGGGCATCGCAGGGAGCCCGGTGGCAGGTGCTTCCCGGCGGGCTGAACGGCCCGGATGCTCGGTTGCGGGGCTGCCGGCGCTTTCCGGGTCATCGAGGTGATCGCGAACCGGGCGCTTGGAGCCTCATCGGATTTCCCTGAGAGGGCCCGGTATCACCGAGTCTGGACCGCGGCGGTGCCCGGCTATGCCGATGGCTGACCGGCGGCTCGAGATGTGGGGCGAGCTGGCTGCGCATGCTGCAGCGCGCGGCGCGCGGGCCTCGGTCGCGGACGTCTGCGCGGTCGCTGCCGGGTCAGGGCAGCTGAGCGGGGCGTGGGTCGCTGCCGCGCGGGATGAGGAGCCGGAATTCTTGATGTGCACGACGGACCCGGTTTGCGAGCGGCTGGCGGAGCTGCAGCTGACGCTGGGAGAGGGACCGTGTCACGATGTGCTGGCGTCGACCGCGCCTGTCCTTGCCGCCGACCTGGGTGACGCCGAATCCAGCCGCCGCTGGCCGGCGTTTACGCCGGAGGCACGCGAGGGCGGGGCCGGAGCGGTCTTCGCATTCCCGCTGATCGTGGGGGCGATCCGCGCGGGTGTGCTGGGCCTGTACCGCCGCTCACCTGGCTCGCTGCGTGACGGCCAGCTCGGTGACCTGCTCGTTCTTGCCGACATGGCCACGATGCTGCTGCTCGACGGCCTCAGCGACGGCGCGGCACCGGAGGACGGCCACATAGACGGCGCGTGGCTGGACGGGCAGTCCCCGGACCTGGCGATGCATCGCGCTGAAATCGACCAGGCCACGGGCATACTCACCGTGCAGCTCGGGGTCACTGCCGCGGAGGCCTTTGTCCGGCTGCGGGCTTACGCTTACTCTGAGGACCGGAGACTAGCCGACGTGGCCAGCGACATCGTCGCCAGGCGGCTGCGATTGCGGCCGGACGCAGACCCGGACGCGGACCCAGTGCTTGACGGCGGCCTGTGACGCTCAGGACTCCGCGCCGAGTCCCTGACCGGCCGCTTGAAATCGCTTCGGCCACCGGCGAGAGGGTGACTTAAATGGACGCCGACCTGCTATCCGACACGTTCGTCGAGCTGGCCGATACGATGGTCGCCGACTTCGACGTGATCGACTTCCTGCACCTGCTCACCGATCGCAGCATCGTTCTGCTATCGGCGTCCGCCGCAGGGGTCATGCTGGCCGACCCGCGCGGTGAGCTGCGCGTCGCCGCATCATCGAACGAGGCAGCCGGGCTGCTGGAGCTGTTCCAGATCCAGAACGACCAGGGACCGTGCCTGGACTGCTTCCGCACCGGCCAGCCCGTCACCGCCGCTGATCTCGCCGGTCCCGGCCAGCAATGGCCCCGGTTCGCCGCCGCCGCGACCGGGTCCGGGTTCCTGGCGGTGGAGGCCCTGCCGATGCGGCTGCGGGACCAGGTCATCGGCGCACTGAACCTGTTCCGGGCCGCCGCCGGCCCGTTCGACCCGGCGGAGCTGCGCATCGGCCAGGCACTCGCCGACGTCGCCACCATCGGGCTGCTCCATGAGCGGAACGTGCGCCGCAGCGAGACCGTCGCCGAGCAACTCCAGGGAGCCCTCAACAGCCGGGTCGTCATCGAGCAGGCCAAAGGCAAACTCGCCGAGCGCCGCAGCATCAACATGGACCAGGCCTTCGTTCTGCTGCGCGATTACGCCCGCAACAGCAACCAGCGACTCACCGACGTCGCCCGCAACTTCGTCACCAGCGCCGCCACCGCAGACTTCCCCCCTCCAACACGCCAGACGTCGGCACAGGCCTGACCCACCAGAACCTGGTCATCCTCGCGACCGCGTTGCCGCAGCTGGTGGCGCATGTGCTCCGAGGCGCGGGTCTTGTTGCGGAGGGAGGGTCGACTTCCTGGCCGAGGAGGCGGGTCTGGCGATCGGCTTCCACGACCAGGACGCTGATGCGGTGCTCGCCCGGTCGCGGTCCCGGCCGTCAGGATCGGCGCCCTGCGAGTAGCATCTGAGCGCCCAGGTGAGGAGGTGTCGAGGTGACAGTTCGTGCAGACCCGTTGACCTTGGAAGAGCGGCTCCGGGACATTCAGGCGATCACCGATGCGGCGTTGTCGCACCTGGATGATCGTGCTTTCCTGGCCCAGCTGCTCGCCCGTACCAGAGACATTCTGGGAACCGACACTGCCGCGCTGCTCCTGCTCGATGATTCCTCCAAGCAGCTAATCGCGACCGCGGCGGCCGGGCTGGAGGAGGAGGTGCGCCAAGGCGTTTTGATCCCAGTGGGCCGGGGATTCGCCGGGCGCATCGCCGCCGAGCGCCGGCCGGTCATCCTCGACCGTGTTGATCACACCACGGTGCTGAACCCGATCCTGTGGGCCAAGGGGATTCAGTCGATGATGGGGGTGCCGCTGGTGGCGGGCGGCCGGGTGATCGGCGTGTTGCATGTCGGCTCGCTGCATCGCCGGGAATTCACCTCTCAGGACACCGAGCTGCTTCAGATGGCCGCCGACCGGGCCGCGGTGGCTGTGCAGTCCATGATGGCCCAGACGGATCGGATCGCGGCGACCGCGCTGCAGCGAAGTCTGCTGCCCTCAGCGCTGCCGGTTGTCGATGGAGCGAAGATGGCCGCCCGTTACGTCCCGGGCAGTGGCGTGGTGGGCGGTGACTGGTACGACGTGTTCAGCCTCCCCGCCGGGGAGCTTTGCATGGTGATCGGCGATGTGGCCGGGTCGGGCCTGCATGCGGCGGTGATCATGGGCCGGATGCGCAGCGCGCTGAGAGCCTATGCCCTTGAGACCAACGATCCGGCCGAGGTCCTGTCCAGGCTGGATCGCAAGATGCAGCACTTCGAACCGAACGCCTTGGCTACTGTGCTGTACGCGATCTTCGATCCGTCGCTGGATCAGATGCGCGTCTCATTGGCCGGTCATTTCCCCCCGGTCATCGCCCGCCCGGGGCAGCCCGCTGAAGTAGCTGATATCCCAACAGGGCTAATGATCGGCATCGTCCCAAGTCCGCGACGGCAGGTAACCACCGTGAGCGTAACGCCCGGCACCCTACTGTGTTTTTACACCGACGGGCTGATCGAGCGACCGGGCGAGCTAATCGATGAGGGCCTGGCCCGGCTCTGTCAGGCGATCCCAGCGGAGCCGCCAGAGGTTGCCTGCGCTGCGGTCATGGCAGCCCTGGTGGGCAGCCAGCCCGCCCGCGACGATATCGCCCTGCTCATTGCCCGGCGCGAGCCAGCAGCACAGGAGGCCCTGTAGGCACGAAAGCGCTGGCAGCCCTCGGCCGCGAATCCGGCCCCTGGAAGGACGCAGATGACTGACGTCACATACCCGATCGAGATGGTCCGAGGCGTGCCCGTGGTGAGGGTGCCCGAGGAGATCGATATCACCAGCGCCGCCGCGCTGCGGGAGGCACTGCTCCAAGCAGCCACGCAAGGGCAGCCGGTTATCGTCGATATGGCCCAAACGCAGTTCTGCGACACTGCGGGAATTCACGCGCTGGTGCTGGCGCACAAGCGGGCACTGGCCGAGGGAAGGCAGCTACGGCTGGTAACCCCCGGTGGCAATGTCCTGCGGATCTTGGAGATCACCGGGATTGCCCGCGTAATCCCTCACTTCACTGACTTGGAGCAGGCTCTCACATCGACACCCGCTGGCACGCCGTAACCATCGCAGCCTGTAGCCGAGGCAGACTCGCCGGTCGACGAGCAGCGTTAGTGGCCAGGTCCCCGCCTGGCCAGCCAGCTGCCCGGACACGGCAGGGGACTGCATCTGACCGCCCGTCGCGGTCCAGGCCGAGCCGGATCACCAGGCGCCGGCGGGCGATCATCTCGGCGAAGAACTCATCCTCGTCCTGCGGCCCGTTGAACGCCGAGTGCACCTCAAGCAGCTCACGGCATGCTTCGTCGCCGGGCCGGGCGGCGGGCGGGCTGAGCGTGGTTCAACCCAGCCGGTGGCGCGATGCCGGGGATGTCCAGCAGCACCCGTTTCATCTGCTGCCGGGCGGACCAGGCGTTGCCTCACTGGTTAGTTTTAGTTCTGCTTTCCGTGGCGCCGTCTGCTGAGAATGGGGCTTTCGCTCCTGCGGGGCGAGCGGCAGGCGTGGCGCGCTCGATCGGCGCCCAGCCGGTGTCTTCCTCGTGCTCGGCCCGCTCGGCCTTGCCGCCGCCGCGCAGCCCGAACAGCCGCTTGGCGATCAGCAGGCGATGGCCGCTCCGGCCACGTACAAGTTGGCAATGCTGATCGCGAACAGATTGTGCAGGTCGTGAACGATGCCGTGATTGCTGTTGTTGACGGGCCGCCCAGGCCGCCTTGCAGGTCTACCCGGTCGATGGCGGTCAGCCGCAGGACGTACCGGTCGCGCAGCGGCCGTCCCCGCAACGGCAGGCTGGTCTCCTCCCGCGAAGGCGGGTGCAGCACCCTGGGCCGTTCCGGCAGGCGCAGCGCCACCCACGAGTCGCACCGCAGGCACCGGTACCAGCGCGGCAAGCGCGCTATCCGGACCGAGCGGCGTCGTCGCGATCTTGCACAGCGACCCGTCAAGGCCCTGGGCCTGGTCCGGGCCGGAGCTGGCCGCGGCGACCACCAGGAAGACCCCGGCACCGCCGAAGACCACGCCGCGCCACATTGCCGGCCGGCCTAGAAACTCCACCACCTGACGGGAGACATCCGGAGCGGACATTAGAAGGCATTCGGCGTACTGTTCTTGTCAGAACTGGTGAATTAGCCGCAGGTCAGGACCCCGCCTTGCTGCGTAGCAGGAAGGCGGGCGCATGTTCAGCGCGGAATGGAGTACCGGCGGAAGCGGCGGCCAGGCAGTCGTCGCGTTGCGCGGCGAGCTTGACGTAGCAGATGCGGCTAGTCTGGCGGCTGCCCTCATGGCCGCCGTGGCCCGGGAGCTGGTGATTGTCGCCGACCTGGCGGCCCTGGAGTTCATCGACTCCAGCGGCGCTGCGGCGCCGGTCCTGGCGTGTAGGCAAGCCCGGCGCGCCGGGGGTGATCTGCTGCTCACCGAGCCGCAAGATCAGGTGCTGCGGTTCCTGACGGTCAGCGGCCTGGCCGATGTCTTCTCCGTCCGCGCCAGCGTAGAAGATGCGGCACCGGACGCCGGACGCTCGCGGCAGGCGCCTGCGCCGGCGCCGCAGTCTCAGCCATGCGATGCCCGCATCGACGCGTTGCTGCGATGATGCAGGCATGGCAACGCTGACGCTGGACGAGATAGCAGCAAAGATCGCTACTGCAGACAGCGGCTTTGCCGCGGCAACGTCGCAGTACGACCGGAACGTGTCCGCCCTGATCCGGGCCGAGTACAAGCGTTACGCCACAGAGCGCGCCAACGAGATAGCGAAGCAGGCTGCCGCGGTGAGTTCTTCTGCCTCGTGACGACATCGCATCGTCGTGGCGCGCGTTCGTCGCCTCTAGGCCCCGCAACCGCGCTCGCCATCGTGCGCTGCACAGCAGCCGACGGGGTTCCAGTCATCATGTCTGCGGAGCCGGCGAAGAGCGGACCTCCGCTCCTGCAGCGACCAGCTACGCACCGAGGGTCTGACGCTGACCGGCAGCCTTCGTGGAGAGCCAGCGGACGGCCTCGGCTGCATATAAATGGCTCGATTATTCTAGAAATTATTTGCTAGATTTCTGATTCAGAGATAGGGTCGATTGTAGACACAGCGGGGCCCGGCTGTCGCTGACCGCCTGGGGTGCTCCAAGGGCCAGCAGAAGGAACCGAGGCCTCTCATGCATGCACCAGCTGACAACGTCACTCCCCCGCTATCTGGATCTCCGAGCGGTCTTCGCCAGTTCCTGCAAACGACCCTCGGCAGTGCACTTCTTTCTGCGGTTATCTGCGCTGCGCTCTGGATCGCGATCTCTTACGCGACCGGCGGGCCGACTCTGTTCTCCCTCGGTGGCGGCATTCTGATCGGCGTGATCGTCTTCATCATCGGCTACAGCATCCGACGGCTGATTTCCGACCGCCGGAGGCTGTAGCCGATTCTTGGCTAGCCCTTCAGCTCAGGGTGAAGTCAACCTGGGTTCCTAACGGGGTGAGCTTCCTCAGGTGTCGCCTGCCACGCTAATGGGACCCCCGTGAGGTACTGCGAGGAGTGGCTGTCCGGCGGGGACCATGGCCGTGATCTCCCCTGCTGGCCACATCTTCGTGCTGAAAGACGCTGAGCGCCCGCTACCTCAGGCCACAGCTAAACGGCCCCATTCGTCAGGGCTGTGCGGCGTGGGGTTGGGTGCTGGCACCCGGTGCGGTGTCCGGGGCAGCGTCAGGCGCGGATGCCGCGGGGGGTGCTGGCTGGGCTGCGCCGACGCTGTCACGGGCTGCCGTGAGCATCTTGGCGAGCGAGGCTGCGGCCAGGACCGCGCCGCCTGCCACGGCCGCCGTGGCCAGCCGCCGACTGAGCGGCGGCCCGATCCGGAACCGGCCTGGACCGGCCGCCGCCAGCGCGGCGGCGGCGGCCAGGTTTGTCAGCGGCAGCTCGAATCCGCGGTTGGCCGCGAGCGGCCCGCTGGCGCGGTGGGTCGCGGACGCCACCGTCATGGCACCTATGATCGCCAGCGGTCCGGGCGGGTCGGCGACGCCGGCAACGGTCAGCAGACCCCCGCCGAGTTCGGTGGCGCCCGCAAGGGCGGCCATGGGCTTGCCCGGAGTTAGCCCGATCCGGTCGAATCCGGCCCCGGCACGTTCAAGTCCTGGGCCGCCGAAAGACCCGAACAGCTTCTGCGCGCCGTGCACGGCCAGGTAGGAACCGAGCACAAGCCTGGTGCCGAGCAGCATCAGATCACGCATGTCGTTTTCCCTTCGTGTCGAAGTCGTGCTCTCTGCCAACCCTGCAGGTCACGCGGTGCGCAGGCCGGGCGCGATGTCGGTGGCGTAACGGGCGATGGATTCCTCGACCAGGCCGGACGGCAGGCCGCCCCAGTCGACCTGGGCGAAGATGCGGTCCAGGCCGAGGGTCTTGACCGCGTCGGCAAGCTTGTCAGTGATCTCGCCAGCCGATCCGATCATGATGGCTCCCTGCCGGCTGGTGCCGGTGTCGAAGGCGGCCTGGCTCACCACGAAGCCGCGTCCACCGGGTCTTTTGGGGCGCAGGTACTCGTGGTAGTAGGGGTACACCGCTCGCGCCCTGGCCGGGTCGGCACCGGCGTGAAAGTGCGTCGAGATCGCGACCTTGAGCGCGCCAGCGTGCCCGTCCTGTTCCCCGGCTGCCCGGTAGGCGTCCACCAGCGGCCGCAGGTGTGCCAGCGTGCCGCCGATGTAGCCCAGCACCATGGGCAGGCCCAGCCGTCCGGCGCGTTCGGCGCTGTCGGGCGACCCGCCGACGCCGACCCAGACCGGCAGCCGATCCTGCTCCGCCCGCGGCACCACCGTGGCGGCCTCCAGTGGCGGGCGGAACCGGCCCGACCAGGTCACGGCCGGCGCGGCGCGGATGTCCAGCAGCAGGCCGAGCTTTTCCGCGAACAGCGCGTCATAGTCAGCAGTGTCATAGCCGAACAGCGCGAACGGCTCGGCAAACGCGCTGCGGCCGACGATCACCTCGGCCCGGCCCCGGCTGATCACGTCCAGGCTGGCAAAGTCCTCATACACCCGGACCGGATCAGCGACCCCCAGCAGCGTCGTCGCGCTGGTCAGCCGGATCCGGGCCGTCCGCGCCGCGGCGGCGGCCAGCACCACCGCCGGGGAGGAGGTGAAGAACTGCTCGCTGTGATGCTCGCCGACAGCAAACACGTCCAGGCCCAGCTGGTCGGCCAGCACGGCGTAGCCGAGGATCTCGGCCATCCGGTCCACCGGCCGGTGCCGTCGGCCGGTGCGCTGATCACGCTGCAGGTCACCCAGCGACAGGATGCCCAGTTCCACTAAGACTCCCGCACTCTCTTTCGCGGGCGCAACACACCGCCCGGGCGCCGGATCGGGCCGCCAGCTACTTGATCCGACACAAGAATATCCGATCCAAGAAAATGCTGAAGGCGCGGGTATCCTTGTGGCATGCACGCGGAGCCATCCGCCGAGACTGACACGACCACCCATCCCACCGACTTGACCTGGTTGCTGCACCGCGCCGCGCAGCGGATGCGCGCCGCGCTCGACCAGGTGGCCCAGGCGCAAGGGCTCACTGGGGTGCGCGACTGGATCGTGCTATCGGCACTGATCGCCGGGCCGGGCCGGACCCAGCTGGCACTCGGTCACGCGCTGGGGCTGGACAAGACCACCCTCACTTCACTGTTGGACCGGCTGGAAACAGACGGGCTGGTCGTGCGCAGCCTCGACCCGCACGACCGCCGCGCACGCATCCCCGAAGTCACCACTGTCGGCCGGCGCATTCATGCCCGCGTGAGCCGTGCCCGCGACAATACCGAAGCCGAACTGCTCAAAGCATTCAGCCTGCAAGAGCAACACCTGCTCCGCGGCCTGCTCACCCGACTGGCAGCCGACCATCATGGCGACTGCCTGCATGCCAGCGGCTCCTGCATATAAAGGCCAGCCGTCGTGCTACGGCGGATGAAGCGGACAGGCGCCTACTCAGCGCCAAGGGCTGATTCACCTGGCCATCCGCAGCACAGTGGTACTGCCAGCTGAGAGTTTCGCGGGCGGCTGCGAGCCAGTGCGCCGTACTCTGAAGCCAGGCCCAGGTGATGTTGCCGCTCCTGCGCGGGTCGTCGGACCCCCCAGGTCCGCGGGCCAAGGACCCGCCGCTCGCGCGCGTCTTGACAGCCGCGATTCGCACCGGCATCGTGATCCCAACGCCGCGATGCGAACACTCGTCCGTTACAGCCGGGCCGCTCCCGTCGGCACGCCGGGCGGCAGCATGCTCACGGCCGCGTCGGCAGAAGGGGGCGTCCGTGGCTAAGCTCGCGGCGATCTCGCCAACGACGCATCATCTGGTTTTTAGCCAGACGAGCCAGCTCACGGCCAGTCCGCCTGCACCGCTTCCACCAGCTGTGGCTGTACAGCATGCGCAGTTCCTCGTCGGCAGGGCACCGTTTGCCCCATCCCGACATCAGCACCTGATTCTGCCAGGGGGTAGACCATGAGCAACGACAAACCTGCGGTGGGCACCGACGTCCTCGTCGTGGGGTCCGGGCCCGGCGGCGCCGGGGTCGCGCTCTTCCTGGCTACTTACGGCACGCCGACCCTGGTCGTGACCAAGTACGGGCAGCTGTCGGACACGCCCCGCGCGCACATCACCAACCAGCGCACCATGGAGACCCTGCGGGACATGGGCCTGGAGCAGCGGCTGATGCGCGAGGCCACGCCCTGGGAATACATGGGCAATACGACCTTCTGCACCAGCCTGGTCGGCGACGAGCTCGGCCGGATTCCGTCCTGGGGCACCGACACCCGGCGACACGCCGACTATGAGTTGCAGAGCCCGTGCACGATGCTGGACGCGCCGCAGACCATCACCGAGCCAGTGATGATGCAGGCCGCCCAGGCCCGCGGCGCCAAGGTGCGCTTCGACACGGAGTACCTCTCGCACATGCAGGACGAGTCCGGGGTGACCACCCAGGTCAAGGACCGCCTGACCGGGGCGGTCTATACGATCCGGTCGAAGTACCTGGTCGGCGCCGACGGGGCGCGCAGCCTGGTGGCGGCCGATCTCGGCCTCCCTTTCGAAGGGCCCGGCGCCGTCGGCGGCGCCCTGCATATCATCTTCGAGGCCGACTTGAGCCGCTTCGTCGCGCACCGCCCGTCGGTCCTGTACTGGATGCTGCAGCCGGGCGCCGAGAAGGAGGGCGTCGGGCTCGGCGTTCTGCGGATGATCAAGCCGTGGCATGAGTGGATGCTCATGTGGGGCTACGAGGCAGCAGCCGGGCCGCCCGAGATCACTGACGAATTCGCGCGAGAGCTGGCCGTGCAGCTGGTCGGGACCGACGACTTCGAGATGCGGGTCACCTCCCGGCTGCCCTGGACGGTGAACCACCATTTCGCGACCACCATCGCCCACGGCCGGGTTTTCTGCGTCGGCGACGCCGTGCACCGGCACCCGCCGACCAACGGCCTGGGGTCCAACACATCCGTTCAGGACTCCTACAACCTGGCCTGGAAGCTGCACGCCGTCGTCCAAGGCTGGGCGGCGCCGTCGCTGCTGGAGTCCTACGACGCCGAGCGGGCCCCGATCGCCCGGCAGATCGTCGAGCGGGCCAACCAGAGCATCGCCGACACCGGGCGCATCGTCGCCGCCCTGGACGTCGACGACACCTCAGACGTCGCCAAGCTGAACCGGCAGCTGGCGCTGAGGGTTGCCGCCGGCCCGGAGGGCGAGAAGATCCGGGAGAACCTCCGCGAGGCCATCGCCTACAAGGCCTACGAGTTCGACGCGCACGGTGTGGAGCACAATCACCGCTACGCCTCGTCGGCCGTCATCCCCGACGGCACCGCCATGCCCCCCTTCACCCGCGACCCCGAGCTCTACGCTCAGCCCACGACATGGCCCGGCGGCAAGCTCCCGCATACCTGGGTCACGCGCGCCGGGCACCGCGTGTCGACGTTGGACCTGGCCGGCCACGGCGCCTTCAGCGTCTGGACCGGCATCGGCGGCCAGGCCTGGCTCGACGCCGCGGCCGCCTTCACCGACCGGACCGGCCTGCCGATCACCGGCGTCTCCATCGGTCCCCGCGAGCCCATCGAGGACCCCTACGGCACCTGGGCCGAGCTGCGCGAGATCTCCGACAGCGGCGTCCTGCTCGTCCGCCCCGACCTATACGTCGCCGCGCGCCACGCCAGCGCCCCCGACTCCCCCGAAGCCGCCGCAGCCTGGCTCACCCGCGCTCTCACCTCCATCCTTGGCCTCTCCATCCCGTCCACACCCGCGTGAACCCCCGGCAGTTGCTGACCCATCAGGTAGCGGAGCATCTCAGGCGGAGGCGTGATGGCCGGAAGCGGCGGTGCGGCCGTGGTGTAGAGACCGGCGGCCAGCCGACCTACGGGCCTGGATGCGGCCTGGCCGTGGACTCAGTCCGGGCTGTCAGGGGTGGATTCCGAACGGGCCGAGCTGGCCGTAGTCGACCCGGAGCGACTCGACCATCTGGTAGGCGTTGGCGAGGGTGTAGACGTCGGCTCCCCCGAGCCGGTCGATCCAATTGGGGACGACTGCGCTGGCGGCCTGGGCTGCGACGTCGTCTAGGTAGCCACGGAAGATGGCCCAGGGGTTCGTGGGGTCGACGGTCTGGTACACGGTTTCGGGGTCGATCGTGAGTGGCGCAGAGGAGGCAGGTGGCAGCGTCGATCATCTGGACGAGACCGACCACGCCGTCGCGGGCGTCCGTTCCTTCTCCGCCTACCCGAGTCCACCGAGACGGAGGGCGTTCTCAATCTCGCTGAGTTTCGCGGAGGACAGAACGCCCGCTCGCTCGATCAGGTCGTCCCGGGACACTGTGGTCAGCCACGTGCAAGGGGTAAAGCCCGGACGCGGGAACGCGAACCGCAGCACCCCTTCAAAGGGCAGTCCTTCCACGGCGCCTACTGCCACTTCGACGCCCAGGCCGGTGATGTCGACACCCGCTGGAGCAACGACCTGCATTACCCGGATCCCGGACGCGTCGTCTCCCGGCAGCAGTACGACCGGCCGCCGCTCGTCGAACTCCACCCACCAGACTTCGCCACGCTGCACATGTCCTCCTGACACAAGAACGGCGGGCGGACGCTGCGCGACCCTGACGCGCTGTGGAGACGGTGCGGCCACCCGTTGATCATCGGTGTGTGAAGACAAACGATCACGCGGTGGCCGCAGGTCACAGCGTAGGCCCTGCCCGCTGGCAGGAGGCGTTCGAGGGCCTGATGAGCCGGATAGCTGGACGGTTCACGCGGGTCGAACCCCGGCGCCGGGCACGGCAGCTGGTGCTCGGGCTGCTGCCGGACCTGCCGCGCAAGAACTGCTGGACCATCGCCGGATGGGCCGGGGAGAGGACCCCGGACGGCATGCAGCATCTGCTGGGGCGGGCCAAGTGGGACGCCGGCCGGGTCCGCGACGATGTGTGTGACTACGTGGTGGACCACCTGCACGACGACCAGGCGGTACTGGTGGTTGACGAGACCGGGGACGTGAAGAAGGGCACCGACACGGCCGGCGTCCAGCGCCAGTACACCGGCACCGCGGGCAGGATCGAAAATGCCCAGGTCGCCGTCTACCTGCTCTACGCCGGCCGGCGCGGGCACGCGGCAGCGGACCGGGAACTGTACGTCCCGCGTTCATGGACCTCCGACCCTGACCGCTGCCGGGATGCCGGACTCGACCAGGACACCGCCTTCGCCACCAAGCCGGAACTGGCCACTCGTATGGTTGCCCGGTTCCTGGACGCCGGCCACCAGGCCGCATGGGTTGCCGGCGACGAGATCTACGGCGGCAACCTCAAGCTGCGAACCGCACTGGAGGAACGCGGCACCGGCTACGTCCTCGCGGTGGCCCGCTCGCACGAAGTCACCACCGAAGCGGGGAAGTTCCGTGCGGACATCTTAGCCAAGAAGGTGCCCAAGCGGGCCTGGCAGAAGCTCTCCACAGGGGCCGGGGCCAAGGGCCACCGCTTCTGCAACTGGGCAGTCATCGACCTCGCCGACCCCCGCCCCGGGAGTCGTCAGCTACTGATCCGCCGTAACCGCAGCACCGGCGAACTCGCCTGCTACCGCTGCTACTCGCCCGCGTCCGTGCCGCTGACCGTACTGGTCCAAGTCGCTGGATCAAGATGGCGGGTGGAGGAGTTCTTCCAGCCGGGCAAGGGCCTGGCCGCACTCGACGAGCACCAGGTCCGCCGCTATACCTCCTGGTCCCGCTGGGTCACCCTCGCCATGCTCGCGCACGCCTTCCTCGCCGTCGTACGTGCAGACGAGCACACCCGCCCCGCACCCGATGCCCTCATTCCGCTCACCTGCAACGAGATCCAGCGCCTGTTCATCACACTCGTTGTCCGACCCGCCCACGATGCCGCCCATCGGCTCGGCTGGTCCGACTGGCGGCGCCGCCACCAGGCCCGATCCCAGGCCAGCCACTACCGGCAACAAGCCACTCAGGCATGAAGATCACGATCTACGGCTGGAGTACTAAGGCAGCAACTGGCACGGTCGACAGAGGATGCCTGCCGCGGACTCCCGCGGCAGGCAATTCCTGGCGGTACGAGACCGTTACTCCCTGTCGCAGATCTATTGAGCCGCGATTTCGCGAGGCTGGTGGCTCCGGAGGAACACGCGCACCTCATTGATTATCCTGGTCTTCAACTCGGGCGGCTCGCTCCAGGGGTAGACCGTCGATGTGGCATTCGGCGCCAGCGCCGCAACGTCGACGGACGCCTGGTACGAATGCGCAGGGCCATCGTCCGGCAAAACCAGCATCGGTGTCAGGCACGAGCGCGCGAAGTCACGCGAAACGCTGTATACGAAGTCGGGGTTGCGCCGATATAGATTATGCAGGTAAGCCTCAATCGTCGCCATGGTCAAGTCGGGCCGCTTGGCAAGCAGTTCCGGAGCCCAGACATCCCGGCCGGAGTTGTACATGACATCCGGGTTCTCTGGCCGGTGCCCGACCGTCTGGCAGATGACGCTAGCTACAATGCGGTCTGGCGCGCGCTCCATGAGCTTAAGAGCGAAGCAGCCGCCGATGCAGTAACCCATAAAAAAGAACTCGCGGATACCGAGATGGTTCATCAGCCCCAGTTGGTCATCAGCAAACGCACCCCACGGATCATCGACAGCGATGCGGCCAGTAGACTCGCCGCCATTGGCGTTGCGTTGGTCCATTGTTATGCAGCGGAAGTCGTTCTTGAAAGCTTCCGTAGCGTTTATTACTGCGGCAGGCCAATTGCTGACTCGCGAGTTCAGACCCCCGCCCGGCGTAACCAGAAGCGGAAAGCCGCTACCAACTTCCTCATAACGGATGCGAACATTACCTCTCTCGTAAAATGGCATCGCCTGCGTCTCTCTTCCTTGAGGCTTATGCAAAACCCCGTTGATGCTGGTTCACGGGAAAAGCAACAGCTCGCGAGTCCGGGAAAGTCCCGGTCACGGGCTGTTTTCGCTGGTAGTGGCGGGTGTTGGGCTCGAACCAGCGTAGGCTGAGCCGACGGTTTGCAGACCGTTACGCCCAGACCGCGCTGCTGTTCAGGCAACCTCGGCCATCGCCTGGGCGAACTGGGCCTGGTACAGCCGCGCGTACGCGCCGTCGGCCGCCAGTAGTTCGGAGTGGGTTCCGTGCTCGACGATGTGCCCGTCTTCCATGACCAGGATCACGTCTGCATCACGGATGGTCGACAGCCGGTGCGCGATCACGAAGCTCGTGCGGCCCTGCCGCAGAGACGCCATCGCGTGCTGGATCAGCACCTCGGTGCGCGTGTCCACGGAGCTGGTGGCCTCGTCGAGGATGAGCACCGCGGGGCGGGCAAGGAACGCCCGGGCAATCGTGATGAGCTGCCGCTCACCCGCGCTGACGTTCGTGCCGTCGTCGTCGAGCACCGTGTCGTAGCCGTCTGGCAGCGTACGGACGAACCGATCCACGTAGGTAGCCTTCGCCGCCTCGACAACCTCCTCGTGGCTGGCACCGAAGGAGCCGTAGGCGATGTTCTCCTCGATGGTCCCGCCGAACAGCCACGCATCCTGCAGCACCATTCCGGTCAGGCCGCGCAGTTCCTCCCGGCTCATCTGCGCGATGTCGACTCCGTCCAGGAGGATCTTGCCCGAGTCGATCTCGTAGAAGCGCATGAGCAGGTTGACCAGCGTGGTCTTGCCCGCTCCGGTCGGGCCGACGATGGCCACGGTCTGGCCGGGCTCGACGGTGAGGGACACGTGCTCGATCAGCGGACGGTCAGCCGCATACCGGAAGCTCACGTCCTGGAACTCCACCCGGCCGGTCACCGAGGCGGGCCTCGGCGGCTCGGCGGCGTCGGGTTCCTGCTCGCGCGCGTCCAGCAGCGCGAACACCCGCTCCGCCGAGGCGACGCTCGACTGCAGCAGGTTGGCCATGCTCGCGACCTGGGTCAGTGGCTGGCTGAACTGCCGTGAGTACTGGATGAACGCGGTCACCGCGCCGAGCGTCAGCGAGCCGCCCGCGATCAGGAGGCCGCCCACCACAGCCACCAGCACGTAGTTCAGGTTCGACATGAACATCATGACCGGCTGGATGGTCCCGGAGATGAACTGCGCCCGGTAGCTCGCGTTGAACAACGCCTCGTTCTGCTCGGTGAAGGTCTCCATGGCCTTCTCCCGCTGGCCGAACGCGGTCACCAGCGCGTGCCCGGTGTACATCTCCTCGATGTGGCCGTTCAGCTGGCCGGTGAACTTCCATTGCCGGATGAACTGCGGCTGTGCCCGCTTGGCAATCTTCCGCATCGCCACCGCCGACGCCGGGACGGTCACCAGCGCGATCAGCGCGAGCTCCCACGAGACGACAAACATCAGCGTCACCACGCCTACGATCGTCAGCATCGAGGTGACCAGCTGGCTAAGCGTCTGCTGCATGGACTGCTGCAGGTTGTCGATGTCATTGGTGACGCGGCTCAGCAGCTCGCCGCGCGGCTGGCGGTCGAAGTAGCTGAGCGGCAGCCGGGACAGCTTCGCCTGCACGTCCTCGCGCATCCGGAACACGGCACGCTGCACCATCGTGGCCGTCAGGCGCCCCTGGAACAGAGCGCACAGTGAGCTGCCGACGTTCAGCGCGGCCACAACACCGAGGATCTGGGCAACGTGGTTGAAGTCGACGCCGTGATGCCCGACGACGCCGAAGTAGACAACGTTGATTGCCTCGCCGAGCAGCCGCGGCCCGAGCACGGCCAGCGTCACACTGCCGATCGCGAACGACAGCGCCAGGACAGTCAGCTTCCGGTAGGGACTGAGCGTGCGCACCAGCCGCCGGCTGGATCCCTTGAAGTCCAGCGCCTTCTCGGTGGACATGCCGCCCATGAACCGCGCCGGGCCGCCCATGGTGGCCGCCGGGCCGGGCCCGCGCTTCGGCGTTGCCCGCTCGCCGGCCTCCAGCGACTCCCCGGCAGGCGCAGCGGCCGCCGGTACCTGCCCGTTCAGCGGTTCTCCGTCCACCGGTGCCCCGCCGACCGCCTCGCCGCCGGGCTGGCCGCTGACTGGCATGTCCCCGTTGACTCCCCCGTTCACGCTGCTGCCTCCTGCTCCGTCAGCTGGGAGAGCACGATCTCCCGGTAGGTCTCACTGGTGTCCATCAGCTCCGCGTGCGTGCCGCGGGCGACGATGCGGCCGGCGTCCAGGACAAGAATCTGGTGGGCATGCCGGATGGTGCTCACCCGCTGCGCCACGATGATCATGGTGGCGCCGGTCACCTCGGTTGCCAGCGCTGACCGCAGCCGCGCATCCGTCGCGTAGTCGAGCGCCGAGAACGAGTCGTCGAACAGGTAAATCCCCGGCTTGTGCACCAGCGCGCGGGCGATCGCCAGCCGCTGACGCTGGCCGCCGGACACATTGGTGCCGCCCTGCGAAATCGGCGAGTCGAGACGGCCGGGCATCCGCTCGACGAAATCCCGGGCCTGGGCAATGTCGAGTGCCTGCCACAGATCCTCGTCGGTCGCCGCCTGGTTGCCGTAGCGCAGGTTCGTCGCGACCGTGCCGGAGAACAGATACGGCTTCTGCGGCACCAGTCCCACCGCCGCCGACACCTCCGCCCGCTCCAGATCGCGCACGTCGACTCCGCCGATCAGCAGCTCGCCGCCGGTCACGTCCAGCAGCCTCGGGATGAGGTTGACCAGTGTGGTCTTACCGCTGCCGGTGCCGCCGATGATCGCCGTGGTCCGGCCGGGCAGCGCCGTGAAGCTGATGTCGTGCAGCACCGGCTGCTCGGCGCCGGGGTACCGGAACTCGACGTTGCGGAGCTCCAGCCGGCTGGGCTCGTTCCCCGCGGGCAGCGGCGTCACCGGAGGGGCCAGCGCCGGCTCCGTGTCGATGACCTCCATGATCCGCTCGGCGCTGACCTCGGCGCGCGGCACCAGCATGAACATGAACGTCGCCATCATCACCGACATGAGGATCTGCGCCAGGTAGGTGATGAACGCGGTCAGCGACCCGATCTGCATCGACCCGTCGGCGATCAGGTGCCCGCCGAACCACACGACCGCGGTGGTGGACAGGTTCAGCACCAGCATGACCGAGGGGAACATCAGCGCCATCAGCTTGCCGGCGCCGAGCGAGACGTCGAACAGCTGCGTGCTGGCGGTGCGGAACCGCCCCCGCTCCTGCGGGTCGCGGACGAACGCCCGGATGACCCGCACGCCGGTGATCTGCTCGCGCAGCACCCGGTTGATGTTGTCCAGCCGCACCTGCATCTGCCGGAACAGCGGCCGCATCCGGGAAATGATCACCGCCACGATGACGCCAAGCAGCGGCACCGCCACCAGCAGCAGGGACGAGAGCGGCACGTCCTGGTTCAGCGCCAGGATGATCCCGCCGATGCACATGATCGGCGCGGACAGCAGCAGGGTGAACGTCATGATCGCGAGCATCTGAACTTGCTGCACGTCGTTGGTCGTACGGGTGATCAGCGACGGCGTGCCGAGATGGTTGACCTCACGGTCGGAGAACATCAGCACCCGGCTGAAGATCCCCTGCCGGACGTCGCGGCCCAGGGCCATCGCGACCTTGGCGCCGAAGTAGACCGCCCCGATCGAGCAGAAGATCTGCACCACCGTAATGCCGAGCATGAAGCTGCCGGTCTTGACGATGTAGTGCGTGTTATGGGTGATCACGCCTTTGTCGATGATGTCGGCGTTGAGCGTCGGCAGGTACAGCGTCGCCAGTGTCTGCGCGAGCTGCAGGAGCAGCACGAGCGAAAGCGGCTTGCGGTACTGACGCAGATAGGTGCGCAGCAGGCGGATCAGCACAGGAATCTCTCAGGGCTGGAATTCTTAGGAACGGAGACGGGCTCGACGGGGCCGCCGGTGCTTAGCCGGAATCGGCCGCTTCGGCCGGAAGAACTTCGCGCATGCCTGCGGCGAACTGCCGGAACGACTCGCGGATAAGGGGCGCGAGCGGCACCGGCGGCTCGGAGTGCAGCCAGCGTTCCATCGCGGCCTGCATGGCAGCCGAGACAGCGCCGGCCATGATCCGCGGGAACATGTCGGTCTCCAGCGAGGTCCCCGCGCGCTCGGCGATCGCCTCGGCCAGGTGATACTGCGCCATGCCCTGCACCTTGAGGTACTCGCCGACGAGCGCGGGCGTGGTGATGACCAGGCGGATGCGGGCGATCCAGTCCTTGTCCGGCGCCCGGTCCGCCGGGCCGAACTGCGACAGCACGGCCTGTGTCACCGATTCCCAGAGCGGCTCGCAGGGCGGCCGGGCGCGCAGCTCGTCGCCGATGCGCAGAGCCCGGGCCTGCTGCAGCGCGCAGATCGCCTCATACTTGCTAGCGAAGTAGTTGTTGAACGTCCGCGCTGACACCCCGGCCGCGTCGGCGATGTCCTCGACTAGCACCTTGTCCAGGCCACGCTCGACGGCCAGCCGTATCGCCGCCTCCCCCAGCGCCTGGCGGGTCGCGACCTTCTTGCGTTCGCGCAGGCCAGATGCTTCTTCCGGACGCGGGAACGGCTGCTGCCAGCCAAGCTGCTCGACTGAGCCTGCAGTCACGGGTTCCGCACTCACGCAGTCAGCATACTCGAACTTTCGTGCCCCGCAACTTTTCCGGACACGAAAATAGATTGACACTTGCGCTTTGCGGCGCTACCCGGCCGCGGGAGCCGCCGAGCCGCGACCGGCCTCTGACCTGGGTGGAGCGCAGGTGTGTTTTAGATCCGTGAGCTGGGGTCTCGCCGATGGTGCTTCAAGTCGTTTATGCCAAGACCCCGGCGAAAGCCGACGGTTTTGCAGCCCGTCGCTTCTACTCGAGGCACCACTCAGCTCCGTTCAGTGTGCGGCGGCGACTCCTTCGAGGAACGAGCTGAGCGGCGTGGCAGGACGCCCGAGCAGGTCGCCGAGGGTTGGGCTGGTGGCGGAGAACTCGCCGTGCCGCGCAGCGCGGAACATGCCTAGCATCATCGTTGCCAGCGCCTCGGGCGTCCCGTGCGCGGCAAGTCCGGCGGCCCATTCGTCGTCGTCGGCGATGGTGCGGCGGACAGTTCGCCCTGTGAGCTTCGTCAGAAAGTCGGCGACGTCTTGGAGGTCGAACGCGTCCGGGGCGGTCAGGGGCGGGGTCGGGCCGTCGAACCGGCCCGGATCCGCGAGGATGACCGCTGCCGCCGCGGCCAGGTCGGAGGGCGTGGTCCATGAGACGGGCCCGTCTGCAGGCGCGACGATCTCACCGGTCGTGAGCGCCTGGCCGAGGATGAACGGGACGGTGGTGGCGTAGAACCCGTTCCGCAGCGACGTGAACGGCGTTCCGGCCTCCGCGAGGTGCCCCTCGGTGGCGGCGTGATCGGGCATCGGCGCGAAGAGCGAATCGGCGCTGGCACCCTGGTGGCTGGTGTAGAGGATGCGCTCCGCTCCGGCGGCGCGCGCGGCGTCGATCGCGGCCGCATGCCCGTCGACTGCTTTACCGCCGAGCTCATTCGCCGAGACGATGAGTACCTGCGTGGCGCCCTCGAACGCGTCGGCCAGGGAGTTCGGCTCGCTGAAATCGCCGTGCCGCACCCGGACGCCGCGCTCGGCGAGGTCGGCGGTACGACCAGGCTCGCGGACACTGACGCCCACCTCCTCGGCGGGAACGCGCTCGAGCAGCGACGCGACTATCAGGGAGCCAAGCTGGCCGGTGGCGCCGGTGATGACGATCATTGTCCGCCTCCTGTTAGCGATGGAAACAAGCAGACGCTACCACCGATATTGCATCGATATCAACACTGCGTTATCGTTGATACGTGCCGGACACAAGGACGTCCGCCGACAGGCGCGGGACGCGGGAGAACCTCGTGGAGGTCGCTGCGCGGATCCTGCGCGAGCAGGGCGCGGCGGCTGTCACCACCCGCGCCGTCGCCATGGCGGCCGGCGTGCAGGCGCCGACTATCTACCGGCTGTTCGGGGACAAGGACGGGCTGCTGGACGCCGTTGCCGAGCACGTAATTGCCGCCTACGTCGCCGATAAGGCCCTCGCGGCCGACAGTGGCGACCCGATCGCGGTCCTGCGAGCGGCATGGCACACGCATGTCGGCTTCGGCCTCGCCAACGCCGCGCTGTTCTCCCTGATCGCGGACCCTGGCAGGGGCAGTCGCTCGCCGGCCGCGGCCGCGGGCATGGAGGTACTGCGGAATCGAGTGCGCCGCCTCGCGGCGACCGGTCGTCTCCGGGTGACGGAGCGCCGTGCCGTGGACCTCTTCCACGCCGCCAGCACCGGCACCGTGTTCACCCTCCTGTCCATGGCGCCGCAGGACCGGGACCCCCGCCTAGCGGACGCGATGTACGACGCGGTGATGCAGACGATCCTGACCGACGCGCCCGCCCTCCCCGAGGAAGGCGCAACCGCGGCCGCTGTCACGTTCCGTACCCTCGTGCCCGACCTCGCGACCCTCAGCGACGCCGAACGCGCGCTCCTATCCGAGTGGCTGGACCGAGTCACCGGCAGCTGACGATCCAGGAGTCCCGGACACCACAGGCGGGGATGCGCGAGGCGGGGCGTTAGAGGTGGAGGGGCGGGGTGATGGCGGCGGACGGAGTTGAGGTGGCCGATGGAGATCATGTCGGCGAAGATGGCTGAGCCCATCGGCGGGGCGGCGAGCACGGCGAACCCCACGTCAAGCAGCCCCGGGCGGCTCAGCGATCCCCGTTACCTGGCCGCAATCACTTGAACAGCCAAGCCGCAGTGACGTGTCGCTGTCATGTGGCGTCTTTCTGGCTGGGTGCCGTTGCGTGGCTGGCGGGCGCGAGGAGGTTCGCGGTGAGCATGCCGGTCAGCCAGTCCTCGTACTGGCCGGGTTGCCAGCGGCGGTCGGTAGTCAGGTCGAGGAACATCCTCGGCCCGGTCAGCGCCCAGCAGGCGTCGGCGGCCGTTGCGGGGTCACGCCCGGGCCCGAGCAGGCCCACGTCGGCCAGGTGCGTGACGAGCGCGCGGACGCCGGTCAGCCGTTCCTGCTGGGTCGTGGCGAGCAGCTGGGTGACCTCGGGGCCGGCCTGGGCGAGCAGGCCGTACAGCGGTGCCAGCCGCTGGTTGGCGCCACGGACGAACCCGGCCCACCGGCGCAGCTTCTCCGCTGGGTCCGCGGCGGACCGTACTTCCTGCATTTGCGGGCGGTCCGCGATGGCCACCGGCTGGTCGTCGCCGGCGAGCGTCACGTCCCACAGCGCCTTCATCAGCCCTGGCTTGCCGCCGAAGGCCTTGTAGACCGTCTCGGGCGACACGCCGGCCTGCCCGGCCACCGAGCGCACCGTCATGCGGTGGTAGCCGTCGCGGAACAGCAGCTCGCGGCAGGCCGCCAGGACCGCGGCGCGGTTGCGGGCGGCGCTCTCGCGCCGGCCGCTGGCGTCGTAGGTCCTGGGCGCGGGCATAGTGTGCTCCAGAATTCGTTACAGTAGTCAGTATCTAATTATGCGGGCCCCCGACGTCCGTCGACGTTCACCTGGAGGATGCCATGCCAAGCACTGCCTCGCACCGGTCGACGGCGCCGTCGCCCGCCCCGGGCGTCACCCGGCTCGGTGACGTAGAGGTCAACTTCTACCTCCTGGACGAACCCGGCGGCATCGTGCTGGTCGACGGCGGGCTGCCCGGGCACCTTCCGCAGCTCCGGTCGTATCTGGAAGGCGCCGGCCACTCGCTCGGCGACATCCGCGCGGTCCTGCTGACCCACGCGCACCCCGATCACACGGGGGTCGCGGCCGCCGCCCGGCAGGCCGGAGCCGACGTGTGGGTGCATGAGCGCGATGCTGCCGGGCTCGCCGGGGGTGCGCGCGCCGCGAGCCGGGAGGCCAAGCCAGAAAGCTCGCTACTCCCCTACCTCATCCGCCGGCCCGCGACGCTGCGCGCGATCGCGTACATGGGCCGGATGGGCGGCTTCACAGGCTCAAAGGTCACCGACCCGCGGACCGTGGACGGTGACCGACTGCTTGACGAGGTGCCGGGCCACCCGCGCGTGGTCCCGCTGCCGGGCCATACCCCCGGCAGCGTCGGCTACCTCTTCGCCGACCGCGGGCTCCTGTTCACCGGCGACGCCCTGGTCACCTATGACGGCATCACCGGCTACCGCGGGCCCGCCGTCTCCTCGCGCGCATTCACGCACGACAGCCGCGCGGCCCTCACGTCGCTGACGGCACTCGGCGCCATCAATGCCGGCCTGCTACTGCCCGGCCACGGCGAGCCCTTCCCGGGCACGCCCGCCGACGCTGCCGCCCAGGCGCGCAGCGCTGGCGTGCGCTGACCACTTCACCACATCACCCGAAAAGCGAAGGGCACGAGACGCCGGCACGTTCGGCGCGGCCCCCAGGACGCGGGCGTCGCCTCCGCCACGGTCACCGTCGGCCAGCAGCTCGGCGCCTCGGTCGGCACCTCACTGCTGAACACGATCTTCGCCGCTGCCGTCATCGCCTACACCGCGGCGCATCTCGCCTCGGCCCGGCTGACTGGCCGCCAGGCCCTGACCGGGCAGGCACTGGTGCACGGCTACGACACCGCGTTCTGGTGGACCGCCGGCATCTTCGCCGTCGGCGCGGTCATCGGCGGCACTCTGCTCCGCCGCGGGCGAGGCGGACCGAAGGGCACCAGGAGATTAGGGACAGCTGCGTCACCTTGCATGCGCAGGTTGACGCACGAGCCGCCGATCTGCGTGGCCGTTTGGTCATTGATGATCCCTAGTTGGGTCGCGCAGATCTGGTGATCGGCGCATTTGCATCATCACCGTCGGACCCGCTTGGTTATCGGCGGCCTCACGATGCCGTTTCTAGCCGGGCGGGCGGCTGTAGCGTGCCGCCGCGCCAGCCGTTAGTGTCCCCGTTACCGACGAGGAGGGCCCAGGGGATGCGACGGGATGCCAGCGATAGGGACGCCGTCCGGACCTACGTCGAGCGGATCCGGGAAACGCTCGGCGACCCGCGTCTGGAGGAGGTGATCGAGCGCGCGGCCGTCCAAGTTCCCGGAGATGATCCCCCGCGGGCAAAGATCGCCGCGCTGCTGTCCCCGGACATCGACTCGATGGTGTCCTCAGGAGGCGAGCCGCGCGGCGTTCCCTATCTGTCCCGTGCTCCGCTGGTGAGCATGGTGCAGAGCTATATTGAGCAGGCGCTGGACGACGCGGGAGCTCCGGACCCGGATGAGCACCCGGGGCTGCTGACGAGGGTCGTCCGCGCCGTTGAACGTGACCTGCACATCGCGCCGGGTTCGTTCATGCCAGACGATCCCGATTGGTATGTGTTCATCGCGGAGGGCGTCCTGGGGCGCCTGGCCGATGGCAATGTGCCCTTCAACGAGACGCCTGCCGAATATGAGGATCTGGCCGACGACGCCCGGCTGGTAGTCGTTGGCGACTGGGGCACGGCCCTGCCACGGGCGCGCGACGTCGCAGCCCGGATGCAGGAAGAGACCGGCGAGGCGCTTGCTGCAGGCCGCCAGGTGCATGTCATCCACCTCGGTGACATCTACTACTCGGGGCTGGAGACGGAGGACCAGCGGCGATTCCTCGACCTGTGGCCAGTCACGCTGCAGCAGGCCGACGCTGGCGTGACCTGCTGGTCCCTGAATGGCAACCATGACATGTACAGCGGGGGATTCGGCTACTTCCGCACCGTCCTGGGTGATCCCCGCTTCCGCCATCAGCGGTCGCCCGACGGCGAGCCGACCAGCTTTTTCCGGCTGCGCTCACCGTCCTGGGACTTCATCGGCCTTGACACTTCCTGGGACACCGACGTCACCTCCGCCGGGCAGGTTGCGGTCCTGCAAGACCCCCAGGGCGGTTACGTCGCTGCGACCGCCGCCGAGTCAGCCCGCAGGCTCGTGCTGTTCAGTCATCACCAGCTGGTGTCCTTCTACGACAAGCCCGACATCGGCAGCACGCTCCCGGCCAAGCTCGCACCGGTACTGAACGCCAACCGCGTCACAGCGTGGTGGTGGGGACATGAGCACCGGGCGATCACCTACCAGGCAGCGCGCGGCGTTCGCCACCCGCGGTGTCTGGGCAACGGCAGCGTCCCCGTCCTGCCCGACCCTGACCCGCCGCCCGGCAGCACGCCCGTCATCACCTGGCATAGCACGCGCACGGTGCGGGAAGACGGCCAGCACCGTACCCGGTTCGGCTTCGCTGTGCTCGACCTGCAGCCTGACCGGATCGAGG